>CAWEUT010000016.1:0-390193 GCA_963812305.1 uncultured Ignavibacteriaceae bacterium | reverse complement strand
GAATAACGGCGCAGATGTAATGACCGATGTAGATGGCGATACAATTTATACAATAACAAAAACACTAAACGTTGGTGATACACTTTTCTTTAAGTTTATCAAAGGTGCTGATACTTGGGAAAATGATCCAAACAGAGAATACGTAGTACCAGCTTCTAACAGCACATACTATGATTATTTTGATAGAGATAATCAGTATGCAACTCCGGTTACTATAGACATAACATTTGCTTGTAATATGGAGTTAGAAATAGCTTCGGGCAGATTTAATCCAACAACAGATACACTTACTGTTAGAGGAAGTTTCAACGGATGGGGTGCTACAGATTATATGTTCCAAAGTACAACGGATCCTAATGTTTATGACGGAACATTTAGTGTTAATACTTTTGAAGGCGAAACTATTAATTATAAGTTTGCTTACTTTGGACCAAATGGAACTACATGGGAAAATGATCCAAATAAAACATATACTGTTACAGCACAGGATATAACTTTAGGTGCAGCATTTATTGAAAGAGGATTTAATAATTTAGATTTATCTAATGTTACTAATTTCCCTGTTACAATTAAATTTACTGTTAATATGGCAGGCGCAATTTCTGCAATCAATTTACAGCCTTTCCCATCTATAGATGATGTAAGAATATGCGGTGCAAATTCTCCATTACAATGGCCTGATGGTGGTTGGCCAAATGCGGATAGTACAAAAACTATTAAGTTATACGATAATGGTACCAATGGTGATGTTACTGCTGGCGATAATGTTTGGTCACGTGATGTCATTTTCCCTCAATATTCGCCATTAAGCATTCAATATAAATATGGCGCAAATTGGGGATTAGCATCTAATAACGGCGGTAATGATAATGAAAACGGCGTTGGTGCAGATCACTTTATTACTCTAACTCCAGATATGGTTAGTGCAACAGTTGTGAACGTCTTTGGGACAATGGGAACACATCCTTTAGTTGACATTGTTACAGATGTTAATGAAATCAAAGACTTAGTTCCAGTGGTTTATGAATTAGGACAAAATTATCCTAATCCATTCAACCCATCAACAACAATCAAATTCAGCATTCCTGAATCTGGTATGGTTACTCTAAGAGTATTTAATATGTTGGGTCAGGAAGTTGCAACATTATTAAACAGTGAAAAAACTGCTGGTGTTTACGAAGCTTCATTTGATGCTTCTGCTCTATCAAGCGGTATTTATTTCTACACATTAGATTCAAAGAACTTTACCTCTACCAAGAAAATGGTATTGTTGAAGTAATTATGGTTCTTTAATTAAAAGCGGGTGGTTTTCTGTAATAACATTACAGTCCATCCGCTTTTTTTATTATATGATTAATTCAATGAGATGCAAATCAAATCTCTAAAAACATATTAGTGGAGAAGAGATGAAAAATTCGATTACAAAGATTTTATTTTTATTTATAATTGTTTCTCTTCTGGTTCCCGTAGTAAATGCGCAAACCGGAGTGGGAAAATTAAGCGGAAAAATTACAGATGCCGCGACAAGAGAAGAGTTAATTGGAGCTAATATCTTGTTAGTCGGCACACAGTCAGGTGCCGCATCTGACGTAAATGGAGATTATTTTATACTTAACATTACTCCTGGTACTTACTCTGTTAAAGTCAGCTACGTCGGATATGCGCCTAAACTTATCGAAAATGTTCGTATCGTAGCAGGCATTACATACGAATTAAACGTAGAACTAACTACTGACTTTACACTTGATGAAATTGTGGTTGTTGACAGAAAATTCTTTGAAGAAAAATCAACAAATACAGTTAAAGTTATAGATTCTGATCAGATTTCCAGATTACCGGTTAGAGGTGTTACTAATATTGCTTCGCTTCAATCTGGTGTTGTGATTTCTGAGGGAAGCGGCGGACAAGAAGGAAATGCTACAATAAATGTTAGAGGTGGTCGTGGTAGTGAAGTTTTATATATCGTTGATGGTGTACCACAGAATAATTTGTACAACCGATCATCTTCTGCACAGGTAAGTAATGTTTCCATCGATCAGATTTCATTCCAGGTTGGCGGTTATGAAGCAAAATACGGTCAAGCTCAATCAGGAATTATCAACGTAACAACGAAATCAGGTCAACCAACTTATTCAATTCTTGGTGATTTAGTTACCTCTTCTTTTACGGATGACTATGGATACAACCTTTATGCCGGTACAATCAGCGGTCCAATAATTCCGGGAGTTGAAGGACAAACAATATTCTTATCTGCAGAAAGAGGATGGTTTCAAGATGCTGACCCGACTGCTATAGAATTATCTTTCCCTTCAATCGGAAAAACCTATGACGGTTATCAAAATAATCCTGCAGAGGTTTGGAGATTTTCAGGAAAAACTAATCACCGCTTTGGCGAATTTACAGTAAATTTAAGTGGTCTATATAATGATAGAACTGCAAAAGTAATTGATTATAGATATCAAAAGAATAACTCAAGATTTAACGGTGAGTTTAATGAGAGTAATTTATCATTAAATGCCCGCTTATCACAAGCAGTAAGTGCTACTACTTATTGGAACTTTAACGCGGGTTACAAAATCTATGATTATGAGAGGTACAATCCTTTCCTTGGAAACCAATTAGAATTATACGGTGATGCAGAATATTGGGAACAAAATCTTGGCGTTTACTTAGCTGGTGATGGTTTAGCCCCTGCAATGTTAGACGAAAATGGAGTTCCGGTAGTAAATTCTTCAGGCGATAGAATTCAAATGAGTGTTGATGAAAATGGTGTATTCAGACCTTATGGTTATACCGGCGGAGGATTATATCAGCAAAGAGAAGACGATGGTCTTTTTTTAGATTTTGATATTACCTCACAAATTGATAAACATCTACTTGAATTTGGTGCAGGATATTCTCAGCATACTGTTAGGGGATATGGTATTAATGCTAATCAATATGCATCACAACCGGACGATCTGACAGAAGCAGAAAAATTTGAGGCATTACAACCGTTTGTTTATGGTTATGATGTTACTGGAAAAAATAAAACTACAACTGATGATCCTAATCAATTCCTTAGACCGTACAAACCAGATATAGCTTATGCATATTTGCAGGATAGATTTGAACTTCAGGATATAGTTCTAAATATCGGCTTAAGAATGGATTACTTTGATCTTAAATCGTATGTATTAAAAGATCCTTCTTTGCCTTATTACGGTGGAACAAATTCCGAGGGATTTGATACTGAAGATTTCAAAGTAAGAGAAACAGAGATCGAGCTTTCTCCTAGAATTGGTATCGGTTTTCCGGTAACTTCAGGAACTGTTTTTCATGCACAGTATGGTAGATTCATCCAATTACCTGAGCTTAATGATGTTTATTTCGGACCTTATGACTACAATGATTGGACAAATTTTGCTCCGCAAAGCGGATTTAATGGAAATCTAAAAGCAGAAGAAACAATTCAATATGAAGTTGGTTTCAGACAGCTTTTAAGTGACAATTCGGCATTAAACATAACCGCATTCTATAAGAATATCAAAGGTCTTGTTAATGTTCAGAATCATAAATTCCAAAGAGTACCTGAGGGTGAATTAATTGATGCTATTTATCCGGAAAATGCAGATTTTGGAACAACCAAAGGTCTTGCATTTTCTCTTGATATAACCCGATTAAGTTATTTTAGTATTTCGGCCCAATATACATTCTCAATAGCTGAAGGTACAGGTTCTTCAACTTCATCCAGCGCAACGGCTGTGTTCAGAAATACAGACAATGCAGCTCCAAAAGTTATTGCACCTCTTAGCTTCGATCAAAGACATACAGGAATTATAAATGTAGATTTTTATGTTCCTAAGGGTGAGTTAGGCTGGTTAGAGATGGTGAATGCAAACCTTCTGGTTTCATTTAGCAGCGGTCGTCCTTATACTCCTATGGATCAGTGGAATCTATTGGGTGACAATGGAATTCTTTCAAAGACTACAGGATATATCAATTCAGCCTTTGGTCCAAGTAGTGTAAGACTTGATCTTAAACTTGAAAAAAGTTTTGCTATCGGTGACTTATACCTATCACCTTACTTGTGGATAGAAAATTTATTAGATGCTGATAATGTTACTACTGTTTACAGATCTACGGGTAGTCCATATACTACTGAGTATCTTACAACACCAAACGGTATTGCCACATCTCAGTTAAATGGCGAAGGATACGTTCAGGACTATCAAAGCCTTGAAAGGAATCCGGCTAATTTTGGAATTCCAAGATTAATTAAACTTGGTTTAAAAATAAACTTCTCAAACATTAGCTTTTAATTATTAAGGAATTTATTAAAGTTGTGAGGATATACAAATATGAAAAATAAAAAGAGTTTGTACCAATTCCGTTTCCTGATTCTCCTTCTGGTAGTGGCTTCATTCTCATTGGGATTTTTAGGTGATGATAAGTCAGGTACTAAATCTAATAGTTCGCAAACTTTGTACAAACCCGGCGCAGTAACTGAAGAGGGTGGTAAAAAGGGCGATGCGTATAGATTAAATGTTAATAATCTTAATATACCTTTTAACAGAAAGGGAACTATTGCCGCGGTAAATATTCCTGATCCAAATCCAAGTGTCAGTGGTGCGGGTGGAAAATTTGGTGGACAGGTATTTCTGTTTTCAGGTGGTTTTATGCTTAGCGGTTATTCAAACGGAACATTGTTTTCAAATGCAATGGCTTCAGCATCTTTGATTGAAAATTATACACAAGGAACTGCTGGTTCAAGCGGAGACCCTAATGCACAATTATATGTTCTAAAATCCAGTGATCCTCCCTTTGGAACTGCCTGGCAGGATTGGAAAGATGCTGTTGCCTTAGGTGCTGATTTTTATGACGGGGATGGTGATGGCGTATATAATCCAGTTGATAAAGGTGTTGCTAATGGGGTATGGGATCCCGATGAAGATAAACCAGATTTGTTGGGTGATGAGACACTTTGGACAGTCTACTGGGATGGTGTGCCTGCTGCCCAAAGAGTTAGATTCAACAATGTACCGCCATTGGGTATCGAAGTTCGTCAGACCGCTTTTGCCTATGCATCCGGTGGTGCAATTGGTAATTTAATTTTTGTTCGATACAGATTTAAATATGTTGGCTTAGGTACACCGGGTGAACCTGAGCAACTTGATAGCGTTTTATTTGGTGTCTGGTCGGATGTTGATTTAGGACAGTCTGATGATGATCTTGTTGGAAGTGATGTAGGTAGAAACTCTGGTTACACATACAATGACGGTCCGGATGATCTGTATGGATCTCAGCCTCCTTGTTTTATGATTGACTTTTTCTCAGGTCCCCTTGATTATATTGCAGGTGAAACCTATACTGATAATAACGGTAATAATGTTTATGATGATGGAATCGATACTCCTCTTGATACAGCATATAGCTATCGTGGTCAGACAATCGGTATAAAAACATTTCCGGGAGCAAAGAATTTAGGTATCGCTTCATTTATTCAGTACATAAATGGTGACCCTACATTAAATGATCCGGATACAAAAGAAGGTGCGCGAAACTATATGCTTGGTAAAACCAGAACAGGTGCAGATGTTGACCCTTGTTCGTTCTCTTTCGGTACAGTAAAAGCTCCAGTTAATTGCGGCACTGTCGATCCTAGATTCTGGTATTCCGGAGATCCGGTTGCAGCTAATGGAGTTGGCACCGGTTGGATTAATACTACAGCCTCTGATTGCCGACAGATGACAAATACAGGACCTTTTGATCTTAGAAAAGGTGAGGAAAAAGAGATAGTAGTTGCTTATGTTGTTGGACAGGGAGCTAATCCTATCGACGCAATAACTGTAGCAAGAGCAATTGATGACGGAGCTCAGACTATTTTTAATTTGAATTTCCTTGCTCCTTCTCCTCCACCTGCACCAGTTGTTACTACAGAGAGTAATGAAGATTTTATAGACCTGTTATGGCCAACACCGGAACAATTTGCATATAACAGTGTTTCGGAGACCTGGGATGTTAAATTAGGCGGTTATAATGTTTATGCTCTGCAGACATATAATTCTTCAGAGACAATAAATAACCAACCCAACATCAAATTAATAGGAAGATATCAGGTTAAAAACTTTATTAAAGATTTGTACGTCAAAGATGGTACTACTGGTGGAATTGAATTGCTATATGAAGCAGCGGATTCTAATAATACTTTGGATTCAAATATTTATAAAGATCCCGCAACAGGAAAATTAAGATTTAGATTAACTCAGGATCCTTTTACAGGATTAAACTTAGTTAAAGGAAAACCATATTATCTTCTAGTTACGTCGTATGGTGTAAACTTTGATGCCCTTGTTAACAAAGGCGGCGGTGATTATGGAGATTACGGTGACTATTATCTAACTGACCAGACTTTTGTGCAAGTGGTAGAAAATCCAAAAGCACTTAGTTTGGTAAATACGGTTTTAATGGGTGAAAATATTTATTTGCCGCCCATTGAAGTTTCGGAAGTTACCGGAAATCCTGGTCCAAGCAAAGGCAGAATGCAGATTGATGTTGTTGATAAAGAAGCTTTAACTGGTGATACATACAGAGTTACTTTTACACCGGATAAATCAACTCAAAAATTTTCTTCATTCTGGAACCTTGAGAACAAAACAACCGGTGTTGTTTTGTTAGATTCGGTTAAAGATTATCTATATAATAATACTCAAATAAACTTTCAGTCCACTGACGGTTTTATTGTAAAACTTGAAAATCAGAATCCTGATTTAGGGAAAATACAATTTTCTACTTCTTCAGAATGGTACACCAATGATACAACGAGAACAAACTTCTTTTTCCTAACTCAGAATATTGATGATGGAACAAGATTAGTAAAAATGCCGGGAACTCTGGCTAATTCATATTCAAACGTTGCTACAGCTTTAGATTTGAGGAATGTTGAATTGAGATTTGGTGAGCAGGGCAAAGCATACAGATACCTTAATGGATTTGTTGGGGCGGCTCCACCATTAAGAAGAAATTCTTATGTATATGCTGAAGGCGTAACGGCTGCTAATGTACCCGCAGCTTTAGTTCCTCAAATTGGAAAATTAGGCGAAGGGTTTGTAGATGTACCGTTTACGGCTTGGGTAAAAGATGATGCTTACGGTGAAAGCAGACAGTTGGCAGTTGGTTTTCTAGAAAGACCAACTGTTGACGGAACAACCACATATGGTGGTAAACCAGATGGTATCTGGGATCCGGGCACAAGCATTGACTCTACAGCAGAGTTTATTTTTATCTTCAACGCACCTTATGATCCAAATGGTAATCAACAGGAATACAAAGGTAATTTTGCAGCATCATCTGTTGTTTGGGCAGATCTAAAGGGTTACACTATTCCTACAGATGCAAGTGCAACTCCGGAACAAAAACAGATAGCTCTTTCTCCATACTTCAATACTTTGTATGCAGTTAGTGTTCAGAGAAAAGATATTAACTCTACATTTGCTGCCGGAGATAAATTTATTTTCCCTGTAAATCTTTATCCTTATTCATCGCAGGATGTATTTGAATTCACAACCAGCAAGAATGGAGCTTTAACAGAAGAGGAAGAAAAATCCTTATTTGAAAAAGTTAATGTCTTTCCAAATCCACTGTATGGATATAATCCTTATACAGCTTACAATAACCTAGCTGCAGATGATCCATTTGTGACATTTACAAATCTTCCAAATGAAGAGATAACGATTAAAATCTTTACATTATCCGGTACTTTGTTAAGAACTTTGGTAAAAGATCCAAATTCAACTTCTCCGTTCTTAGATTGGAATTTACAAAATGAATCCGGTTTAAGAGTTGCTTCAGGGCTCTATATTGCAATAGTCTCTTCACCAAAATATGGTGATAAAGTATTGAAGTTCGCTTTAATTATGCCACAGAAGCAGTTACCCAGATTCTAATGATTTGTTTGGGCAGGATAAAATGACCTGCCCAAGTTAAAATTTTATAACATATGTGGAGTTTCGAAATGAAAAAAATCATACTTTTAATAATTACTGTTTTATTTACAGTATCTATTTATGCCGGTGATGTTCCAGAAAGGGTACAACAGGTGCTGATCAATTGCTTGTACCCGTTGGTGCTCAGAGCATTGCTACCGGTGGCGCATTTGTAGCTACTGTAAGAGGATTAGAATCAATTTACTATAATCCTGCCGGTTTGGATCGTTCTAAAAGAGCTGAAGCAATGTTTAGCTATATGAATTATGTAGCTGATATTAATATATCCTACTTTGCGGCAGGTACCAGTCTTGGTGAACTTGGTTCAATTGGCTTAACATTTAAATCATTTGATTTTGGTGATATTCCTGTTACAACAATGAATTTCCGGATGGTAACGGGTGCAACATATTCTCCAACATTCTTGACTATAGGATTAACCTATTCAAAACTATTAACGATCGAGTTTCAGTAGGTACTAACATTAAATTTAGTTAGCGAAACTATTGAAAACACTAATGCAAGCGGTTTTGCAATAGATGTTGGTGTTCAGTATCAATTTAATGCAAGGCACTTTCAATTGGAGCAACAATAAATAACATTGGTGGAAATATGAGTTACTCCGGTACAGGATTTAAGAGTTCAAACCGCTGTTCCTAAGTTCAGTTCCTGGATCCCCTAATGGAACTTTTGAAATTGTTGCTGAAGAATTTCAGATACCGAGTTATTTTCAACTTGAGTGTTGCATATCAACAATTATTTAGATGAGCAAAATCAGTTGAATCTAGCTGACGTACCTTTATTGCAAATAACTCTTTAGATGATGCATTTAATTTTGGTTTAGAATATGGTTTTATGAATAACTTCTTTTTAAGAGGTGGTTATAATTTATATCTGGGAAATAGATGAATCAATTTTGGATTTACCGCAGGTGCCGGAATTAATTATGAGTTGGTCTCGGAAATTGGAATTTCTTTGACTATGCATATAGAGATGTTAAAGATTTTCCAACTGCTAATCATATATTCACTGTAAAATTAGCGTTTCAATAGTGTAAGTATTGTTATTGATTGAAGCGTCTATTGTTAACAATAGACGCTTTTTTATTTAATGAGAATTGCAAAAATGAAAAAAATATTATTATTCTTGGCTTTATTCTGTACACCTATAATTTCTCAGACACAATTTGATTTTGAATTTGACTATGCTCAATTTGGATATGATTCTACATCTAATTTCGTTGAGTTTTATTACTCCTTTAATCAGGCGTCTTTGTCTGTGGGAACTGATAATTCAAATCCAAATTTGGAAGGACTACTAAAAATATTTATAAAAAACTTTGAGACTGGTGATACATTAATCTATAATCAGTGGAGAGTAAAACACGATGTTGATACCTCTGATCATACTAATCAGTTACTTGTTGGTACTTTGGGATTTGTTATTCCCGTTGGAACATACAATTGTGAATTTACAGCTTCCGATCTTAATAAACCCGAAATGTTCAAAACAATAAACGAACAAGTTAAAATAAAACCTTATCTGCATCAGGGATTAAGTATAAGCGATATACAACTTGCTTCTAAAATGATTCAGGGAAGTGAAAACACAAGTTCTATCTTTTATAAAAACACTTATGAGATTGTGCCAATTCCCAATTTAGTATTTGGAAAATCTCAGCCGGTTGCGTTTTTCTATACTGAAATTTATAACCTTAAATCATCTTTGATAAAAAGCGAATCCATAAAAATGAGCATGATGCTATACAATAGCAGAGGAAAACTGATCAAAGAAAAATCTAAAATATCTTTCAAGAAATTCTGATACACGCGTAGAGGTTGGTTCACAGATCTTATCAAGTTATCCCACTGATTCTTATACTTTTGTGATTGCATTAATTGATAGTATCGGTAATACAGGAGTTTCTACGGTTAAAAAGTTTTTTGTTTACAATCCGGATATAGTTGTTGTGGATACTTTTGAAACTTCTACCACACCAGTTCTAAGCTCCACTTTTGGTTCAATGTCTGAAGATGAATTAGATGACTTGTTTGAAAAATCCAGATATCTGGCAACAAAAACTGAAGTTGATAAATATGAAAGACTTACAAATGTTGAAGGTAAGAGAGAATTTACTTTTGAATTTTGGAAAGTGAAAGAAGAAACTTTTGGTACAGCGCAGGGTAATAATGAGTTTTACAGAACATATCTCCAGCGAATTGATTTGTGCAATCAGAGATATTCTACTATGGGTAAACAAGGATGGAAAACTGATAGAGGCAGAGTATATTTGCTTTATGGTGAACCAACAGAAATTGAAAGATATCCAAATCAATTAGAAACAAGACCCTATGAAATTTGGCAATACACAGAAATTGAAGGCGGAGTGTTATTTTGTTTTTGCGGATTTAACTGGTTTTTCAGACTATACGTTAATTCATTCAACAAAGCGCGGCGAATTAAGAGATGATAACTGGCAAAGACGCATAGCTGTTAGATAATATATTCTGAGATTTCTTTAAGCCCCATATTATGGGGCTTTTTTGTTTGTGATATCAATTGATTAATAAATCCCTTCATTTCACTATTTTTACACATCAAAATTTTAAACTGATGTGAAAAATATTTTCGAATACATACTCTTTTTATTCTTTAGTTTTCTTTGCCGGATTCTTGGGCTGCAGCTATCCAGGAAGTTTTCTACTTTAATCACTTTTATTTTCTTCTATGTTATACCGATTCGTAAAGAGGTTGTGTTTGATAATCTTAAACACGCATTCCCTGATTTATCAGAAAAAGAAATTAAAAATATCGCTTATGGAAGTTATAAGAGTTTTGCAATCACTCTTGTTGAGATTTTATATCTGCCCAGAATTAATAGAGAGCAGATTAAAGATGTAGTTAAGATTAATAACCTGGATTTAGTTGATAGAAAAGAAAAAGAAAAAAATGGTGTAATACTTTTAACAGCGCATTTTGGTAATTGGGAGTATTTCGCAATTTCAACAGGATTAAATCTTAATAAAAATTTATCTGTTATCGTTAAATCTCAACGTAATCCATATGTTAATGATTGGATGAATAAAGCCCGAACCCGTTTGATCAATGAGGTGGTTCCGTTGGGTATTTCAATACGAAATATTTATCAGGTGCTTTTAAATAAAGGATTAATTGGGCTGGTAGCTGATCAAAGGGGTCCCGAAGAAAGTATAAAATTAGACTTCTTTGGACGCAAGACTTCTGTTTATACTGGTCCTGCAATTTTATCACTTAAAATGAATTCTCCGATAATTTATGGAGTAGCAGTAAGGCAGCCAGATTATTCATACAAGGTTGACTTTACAGAAATCAGTAAAGAAGATTTACCGGATGATTATGAGGGAAAAGTAAAAGTACTCTCTGAAAGATTATTAATGCATCTTGAAGAAAGTATTCGAAAAAATCCTGATCAGTGGTTATGGATGCATAAAAGATGGAAACATTGATATGAATACTGAAAGAATTTTATTTATTCAAACAGCGTTTCCCGGTGATGCCATTCTTACATTACCCGCGATTAAAAAACTTAAAGATTTTTTTCCTGATAGTACTATTGATGTTTTGTGTATTCCTGCAACCAAAGAGATTTTTATAGCTTCTCCTTATGTTGATAATGCAATATTTATTGACAAAAAAGGTGAACACAAATCTTTACTTAGCACATATAAATTTATTAAGAAGCTAAAGCAAAATAATTATACAAAAATTTATTCTTCACATAGATCATTAAGAACATCATTAATTGTGCTTTTGCTTGAAGTAAGAGAAACTTATGGTTTTGATAATTCAATGTTGATGCATGTGTACAAAAATCTTATACCATATAATTCATCTAAACATGAAGTTCAAAGAAATTTTGATTTGGTTGGATATAAATATGACGATCAAAGTTGGAGAATAATTCCGGAAATTATTTCAAATAAAGAATCGCTGGAAAAAATAAAATCATTTATCAAACAAAATGATTTACAAAATGGATTTATTGCAATAGCACCGGGCAGCGTTTGGAATACGAAAAAATATCCATCAGAATACTATGAAGTAATTATTAAGCACTTCGTAGATAAAAAATATAAAGTTGTTCTAATCGGCGGTGAAAATGATAAATCAATTACTGATAACATCGCTGCAAAATTTTCTGCAAATGTTTTTAGCGCCGCGGGTAATTTTACAATTGTAGAAAGCATTGAACTTTTAAAATATTCAAAGATATTATTATCTAATGACAGTGCCCCAACTCATATGGGAATGTGTGCTGATATTAAAGTTTTGACAATTTACTGTTCAACTGTTCCGGAATTTGGATTTTATCCCTACAACAAAAAAAGTTCATCAATAAGTTTTGATGATTTAAAGTGTAAACCTTGTGGAATTCATGGGCACGATGTATGTCCTGTTAAAACATTTGATTGCGCGATGAAACTTTTACCCGATCAGGTTATTTTAAAATTGGAGGAAATGTTACGTGATTAAAACGAAAAAATCTATTCTAATTAATATTGATGAAAAATTTGATGAAAGTATTAAACTCGCTAATGAACTATTTTTAAATGGTTCAATTTTTATTTATCCTACTGATACAATTTATGGATTTGGCGGAAATCCATTTAATGAGACGGCAATTACAAAAATCAGTGAGGTTAAAGGCAAGGGAAATTGGCGTCGATACATATTTTTGATTTCGGATATTGAAATGTTAAAACATTATGCTGATATAAATTCGGAAAAATATTTAGACTTTCTTTTATCAATATGGCCAAACCCTGTATCAGTGATTCTTAATCTGAATAAAAAATATCAGGAATTACTCAATTTGGAAACCGGTGCATTTCAGAATTCCTAACTACAGGTTTTGTCATAAATTAATTAGCGAAATAAAAATGCCGCTAATTTCAACAAGCGTAAACAGAACAGGCAATGAGCCGTTGAATCATCCTTCTCAAATTATTCAAGAATTTGCAAACGAAGTAGATGCAATTTTCTATTCTGATAAAAAATCTTTTTGTGAAGCTTCCACTCTGATTGATTTAAGCAAAGATGAGCCGGTTCTTGTAAGAGAAGGTAAAATTAAATTTGTAGAATTAATGAAAAAGCTGAATTAGATTAAACTATTAAAATTAATAAACAGATGCTAAAGTTATTTAAAATAAAAAAATTCTCAATAATTGTTGTTACCTGAAGAAACATCAAGTGCACCAAGGTCTATTAAGATTTCATTTGGAAAGATGATTACGTATTTAGGTATATACAGCGTAATAGTTTTTCTTCTCGGGTTTCTATATTATAAGTTTTACTCCCGTTAGTGAGATTTTATTTCCTTACTCATTAAGATTAACGGAATCTGATAAAAAGAAAGTAGAGATTTTAAATAGCAAAGTTATTTTTCTTGCAAAAGAAATTGAATCATTAAAATCTGTTAATAAGCGACTAAAATTTGCCATAATGTTAGGTGATTCAACTCTTCTTAATGAACCGATTAAACAGAAAGACTCAACAATTTCAAAATTACCTGTTGAGGGAAATATTTTAAGTGTGTTTATTAAGTTTTTTGATCAGATATTCTATAATCAAAACGAAGATATTTTTTTTATTAAACCTGCAGAAGGTTTTGTAAGCAGATCATTCGATCCTGAACGCGGACACAACGGAAATGATTATTCTATGAAGGAAAATAGTCCTATCTTTGCATCCGCAGGTGGTTATGTTGTGTTTGCTGATTACACTACAAATTTTGGTTACACGATAATAATTAATCATCAGGAAAATTATTTAACTAAATATCTTCATTGTGCATCATTACTAAAAAAAGATGGTGACTTTGTTAGGCAAGGTGAGTTAATTGCGTTAAGCGGAAATTCTGGTACCGAATCCACAGGTCCGCATCTTCATTTTGAAATTTGGAAAGATGGAAAACCAATTGATCCATCAAAAATTTTAATTAAATTTTAGGAGTTTTATTTTGAAAACTAATCTTAACAGGAGCCCTATGGAAGAAGTAACAATTATAAGCAGCGGTGTTGTTATTGAAGGCAAAGTTTCCAGCAACGGTAATGTTCGTGTTGATGGTACAATTAAAGGTGACATTACAGCTCAGGGAAATCTTACAGTTGGTGAACACGGAAGTATCCAAGGTCAACTTACCGGAGAAACTGTTTCTATCGGTGGAAAGGTTGAAGGAACGGTTAATGCAAAAGAAAAACTTGTTCTGGAAGCTAAAGCTGTTTTAAAAGGCGATCTTCTTACAAAAATACTTGTAGTTGAAGCCGGAGCTATGTTTGAAGGGAAAAGCTCAATGAGCAGTCAACCTTCATTTAAGCCTGTCAGCAAAGGAGAGTAAAATGGCTCCAAAACCGGAAGATGATTCCGGGATTGCCAAATCATTGCGAGATGTTGGTCCTTATCTTGGATTAGGTCTTCAACTTGCCGCAACAATTGTTGTTTTTGTATTAGTAGGCAGTTGGCTTGATAAGAAATACTCTCAGAAATATATATTTACTCTTATTGCCGGCTTACTTGGTATTGGAATCGGGCTTTATAATTTGATAAAGACCCTTGCTTATTTAGAGAAGCGAAATAAAACCGAGAATGAAAAAAAATAGGATCTTTTACTTTTTCAGCATAATCCCTGTTTTATTTTTTATCAGTCTGGTTATTTTTTTAATGACCAAAAACCTTAATTCTGATCTCTTTTTTAGTCTTTTTTATGGCTTTATATTCTCCACTATCAACTTCTTTCTCGGAGTTCTTTCAATTCATTTTGGATTTGAAAAAAGCGATAAGATCTTTCTAATTATCGTGTTTGGTGGATTGGTCATTCGTTTATTTCTGATGTTTATCCTCATCGTAATAGCCATACAATTCTTGTTTGTTAGGCTCAATTCTTTTATCTTTACAACCTTTATTTTCTATTTCTACTATCTCATAGTAGAGATTTTTATACTAAATCAGAAGAAGAATTTAATAATCAAGACTAAGCAATGATTGATTCTACATCAACGCACGTAATTGTTGATAGCCTCCAAAATACCAAAGCTGGTTCCGGCAGTGATTGGATTCTCCATCATGTAATGGATGGTAATTATCTTGATTTTTCTCCGTTTTTTAAACTATATCTACCACATTTTGAATTATTTGGTCTTGATCTCTCAATAACAAGACACGTAATATTTATGTGGCTTGGTTCGATTTTACTTTTTTGGGTGATGACAAGAGTTGCAAAAGCCTATAAATCATCTATGGTTCCTAAAGGATTTACAAACTTTTGGGAAGTGTTTATTGTGTTTGTCCGTGATGAAATTGCAAAACCAACAATCGGAAAAGGATTTGAGAAGTTCTTACCATATTTGCTGACAGCTTTTTTCTTTATTCTTTTTGGCAACTTTATTGGGTTAGTTCCTTTCTCTGCAACTTTTACAAGTAATATTGCAGTTACAGCAACGATGGCGATATTTTCATTTCTGTTTACGCAGATTGGAGGAATAAGAAATAATGGTCTTTTTGGATACTTCAAAGGATTAATTCCTCACGGTGTGCCGGTATTATTATTACCGATAATGATTATAGTAGAATTTTTAGGATTACTGACAAAACCTTTTGCTTTAGCGATTCGTCTTTTTGCTAATATGACAGCTGGGCATATTGTTGTGTATGCATTAATAAGTTTGATCTTTGTTATGCAAAGTGTTGCCTGGGCTGGTTTGGCAATCCCGATGGCTTTATTTATTTATTCACTTGAGATATTAGTTGCATTATTGCAGGCATATATTTTTACAATTCTGTCGGGCTTATTTATAGGCATGGCAGTTCATCAGGAACATTAAAATAATTTAAATCATTAAATCTAACTAAAGGAGACTATTAATGGACGTATCAGGTTTAGCAGGATTGGCCGCTGGTATTGGTGCTGGATTAACAATTATCGGTGGTGCTTTAGGTATTGGCAAATTAGCTGCTTCTGCAATGGATGCTAGCGGAAGACAGCCTGAAGCTGCTGGCGCTATTAGAACTTCTATGATCATCGCCGCTGCTCTGATTGAGGGTATTTCCCTGTTCGCGTTGGTTATATGCTTTATCTTAGCCGGTAAGTAATTAGTTAAATGGAGTGTTGATGCACTCCAGCTATTTAAAAATAAACTTAACAATAAGATTATGATTGCAAATACTACATTTGCTGTTATTGCTTTAGTTGTATCTGAAACAGAAGGCGGAAGTGCCGGATTGCTTTCCGTTAACGGCGGATTAGCTTTTTGGACAACACTTACTTTTATTCTGCTGCTTATTCTTCTTACCAAGTTTGCCTGGAAGCCGATTCTATCCGCTTTAAAGCAAAGAGAAGATGCTATTAAAGATTCGCTTGAGCAAGCAGAAAAAGCAAAAGATGAAGCAAAACAAATTTTAGCTGAAAATCAAAATAGCTTAGCTAAAGCTGAAGATGAATCTAAAAAGATAATTGAGCAGAGCAGAATATTTGCTCAGAATCTTAAAGATCAAATGATTAAAGACAGCAAAGATCAAGCGAAAAAATTGCTTGAAGAAGCTTCGGCTGAAATTGATCGAAAGAAAAATGCAGCTTTTGATGAACTAAAAAATCAGATTGCTGAAATATCTGTTCAGGCTGCTGAGAAAATCTTGAAAGAAAATCTTGATCCAGAAAAAAATAAAAAACTTGTTGATAAATACATAAGCGATATATCTAAAAATTAATTATGGCTTCATCAAAAGTTGCAAATAGATATGCTCAATCTTTTCTTGATACTTCCATCGAGAAAAATATTCTTGATACTGTAACAAAAGATTTTGATTTGGTTTATGAAAGCCTTACTAAAAGTAATGAATTACTAAGAGCATTTAAAAGTCCAGTGATTAAAACAGAAACTAAACAATCTATACTTGCTGAAATTTTTGGAAAGTTAATCAGCAAAGACAGTTTGGACTTTTTGAATTTTGTTATCGTAAAGGGCAGAGAAGATCTATTTACTGAAATTTTAGAAAAGTTTGTTAGCCTAAAAGATGAGCACATTGGTGCTGTAAAGATTGATGTAACAACAGCATTTGTTTTTAATGAAGAACAAAAAATTCAATTACAACAAAAGTTTGAATCACATCTTAAAAAGACAGCTCGTTTAACATTTAAAGTTGATCAAAATATTATTGGTGGATTTGTAGCAAAGGTTGGCGATACAGTTTATAATGCTTCGATGATACATCAGCTTGGTTTATTAAGAAAACAATTATTGCAAGACGGCATTACATTAAATTAATTCAAAGGAATTTAATAAAGGAAATTACAAATGGCAGAAGTTAGACCTGATGAAATATCTGCGATATTAAGAAAACAACTTT
The DNA here is from genome assembly GCA_963812305.1 of uncultured Ignavibacteriaceae bacterium. Lineage (GTDB taxonomy): Bacteria > Bacteroidota > Ignavibacteria > Ignavibacteriales > Ignavibacteriaceae > IGN3. Next base: position 372,848 of record CAWEUT010000016.1, on the reverse strand, counting down.
CCGGTTTTGAAAGTGAAGTTGATATTTATGATGTTGGAACCGTACTGCAGGTTGGTGATGGTATTGCACGCGTTTACGGACTTTCTCAAGTTATGTCGAGTGAGTTAGTTGAATTTCCAAATGATGTTTTTGGAATGGTACTAAACCTTGAAGAAGACAGTGTTGGCTGCGTATTATTCGGTGATACAACTTTGGTAAAAGAAGGTGATACGGTTAAAGCGTACAAAACGCGTTGCTTCATTGCCTGTTGGTGATGCAATGCTTGGTCGTGTTATAACTCCGCTTGGATTTCCGATAGATGGAAAAGGTCCGATCAATACTACTCAGTTTTTACCGATTGAAAGAAAAGCACTTGGTGTTATTCAAAGACAACCTGTAAAAGAACCACTTCAAACTGGTATAGTTGCTGTTGATTCTATGATTCCAATCGGAAGAGGACAAAGAGAATTAATTATTGGTGACAGACAAACAGGTAAAACTGCTGTTGCTATTGATGCAATTATCAATCAAAAATTTACACATACTGAAGAAGCAAAGTCTTTGGGTATAAATCCTGTTTATTGCGTTTATGTTGCTATAGGTCAAAAGGAATCTACCGTTGCTCAGGTTGTTGCAAAACTTCAGGAAAACGGTGCGATGGAATATACAACTGTAATTAATGCAGCTGCTTCAGATCCTGCACCACTTCAATTTATTGCGCCATATTCCGGAGCAACTTTAGGTGAATTTTTTAGAGATAATGGCAAGCATGCTCTTTGTATTTATGATGATCTTTCAAAACAAGCGCAGGCTTACAGAGAATTATCTTTGTTGTTAAGAAGACCTCCCGGACGTGAAGCTTATCCTGGTGATGTTTTTTATCTTCACTCAAGATTACTTGAAAGAGCTTCTAAACTTAGCGATGCTGAAGGCGGCGGAAGTTTAACTGCTCTTCCTATCATTGAAACACAACAGGGAGACGTTTCAGCTTATATTCCTACAAACGTAATTTCTATTACTGATGGTCAGATTTATCTTGAATCAAATTTGTTTAATGCAGGTATAAGACCAGCTATTAACGTAGGTATATCAGTTTCTCGTGTTGGTGGTAATGCTCAGATTAAAGCGATGAAAAAAGTTGCAGGAAGTTTGAAACTTGATCTTGCTCAGTATAGGGAATTAGAATCATTTGCAAAATTTGGTTCTGATCTTGATAAATCAACACAAAGAACTTTAGCTAAAGGTGCAAGATTAGTTGAATTATTAAAACAAGGACAATATGCTCCGGTGCCTGTGGAGAAACAAGTAGTAAGTATTTACTATGGTACAAAAGGTTTTATGGATGAGATTCCTGTTAAAGATGTAAAGCGATTTGAAAAAGAAGTTTTGGAATTTATCGAAGTTAAATACAAACAGATTTTTGATTCGATTAAAAAAGATAAAGACGTTAGTAAAGAGACTGAAGAACTGCTTAAAAAAGCAGGACAAGAATTTTTATCAACATTTAAATAGTATAGAATTTTTACTTAGTTACTAATGGCAACATTAAGAGATATAAAACTTAGAATAAAAGGTGTTAAAAGCACTCAACAGATTACCAAAGCCATGAAAATGGTTGCTGCGGCTAAACTACGCCGTGCAACGGAATCAGTTTTGAATGCGCGCCCTTATGCTAAAAAAATATCTGTGCTGCTTTCAAGTCTTGTAAATGAAGATGAAAAGCAAGCTAATCCTTTATTTGCTGATAGAGAAGTTAAAAATGTTGCTGTTGTTGTTGTTACTGCAGATCGTGGACTTTGCGGCGCTTTTAATACAAATATTATAAAAGAAGCTGTTAGATATTTAGAAGAGGAAGTAAACCAAAAAGGATTAAATTATCAGCTTTATTGTTTAGGCAAAAAAGGTTCAGATTATTTTGGCAGAAGAAATTATAATTTAGCTGCTGCCTATCCTGGAATCTTTTCTCACATAAATTATACTATTGCACAAAAATTAGTCGATGAAATAATTCCCAAATATCTTGATGGCAGTATCGATAAAGTAATAATTATCTTTAATGAATTTAAATCTATCATACAGCAAAAAATTGTTGTAGAACAGTTTTTGCCAATAGCATCCGGTACTGAAAACGAAAACGATAAACAAGAATCTGTAAATTATATTTATGAACCGGATCAAAAAGCAATATTTGAGTATTTGATCCCAAAACATCTTAAAGGGCAAATGTGGAGAGTTTTATTGGAATCTAATGCATCTGAATTTGCTGCACGTATGACAGCTATGGATAATGCAACCACGAATGCAAAAGAATTAATCAGAACTCTTAGTCTTACTTATAATAGCAAGCGACAAGCCGCGATTACCACAGAGATACTTGAAATTGTATCCGGTGCAAATGCTTTGAAAGAAAATTAGAGTTGGTTGTTATAAAGTTGATCTGTTGAAATTATGTTTGAAGAATTATCTCTAAAGTTAGAAACCGCACTTAAAAAAGTTACAGGTCAGGGTAAGCTTACAGAAGCTAACATTTCCGATACTTTGCGTGAGATTAGAAGAATTCTTCTTGATGCGGACGTTAACTATAAAGTTGCAAAAGATTTTATTGAGAATGTAAAAGTTAAGGCGCTTGGTAAAGAAGTAATTGCTTCAATATCACCCGGTCAGTTAATCACTAAAATTATTTATGATGAGTTAACTGAACTGCTTGGCGGGGGTCATCAGGAATTGCAGATTAATCCTTCGGGTATTACAACTATTCTTGTTGTAGGTTTGCAAGGTTCAGGTAAAACTACTTTTTGCGGAAAACTCGCAAAGAAATTAACTGAGCAAAAAAGAAAAGTTTTGTTAGTTGCAGCAGATATATATAGACCTGCAGCAATTGAACAATTAAAAACACTCGGGAAACAGATTGAGATTGAAGTTTTCTCTATCGAAGAGAAAGATGCAAGAAAAGTTGTCACTGATTCTTTAATCTATGCAAAAGAGAAAAACTACAATACAATAATTTTTGATACTGCTGGCAGACTTCACGTTGATGAACAAATGATGCTTGAAGTTTCAGATATTAAAAATATTGTTAATCCAAATGAGAGTTTGTTTGTTGTTGATTCCATGACTGGGCAGGATGCAGTTAATTCTGCAAAAGCTTTTAATGAAACTGTAAATTTTGATGGTATAGTTCTTACTAAATTGGATGGCGATTCAAGAGGCGGCGCCGCACTTTCAATTAGGTCTGTCGTTGGTAAACCTATCAAGTTTATCAGCAACGGGGAAAAATTAGAAAATTTAGAAATTTTTTATCCTGATCGGCTGGCTTCCCGAATTTTGGGCAAAGGCGATGTTATATCCCTTGTAGAGAAGGCGCAAGCATCCTTTGAAGACTTTGAATCTGAAGAATTAGAAGAAAAACTAAGAAAAAATAAATTTGATTTTGATGATTTTCTTAAGCAAATTAAAGTCATCAAGAAAATGGGTTCTTTATCTTCCTTACTTGGAATGATTCCAGGACTTGGTGCTAAGATAAAAAATGCACCAATTGACGATAATGCATTGGTTAAAGTTGAAGCAATTATCAACTCAATGACAAAGGAAGAAAGAAGTACACCAAAAGTTTTGAACGGCAATCGCCGTAAAAGAATAGCAAGAGGAAGCGGTACATCAATACAGGATGTGAACCGTTTAATTAAGCAGTTTAGTGAAATGCAAAGAATGATGAGTAGTTTTTCTAAAAAAGGATTACCAAATTCGATGCGTAATTTTAAATTTAATTGATAATAGAGATAATATCCGGAGGATAATAATTTGGCTGTTAAGTTAAGATTGAGAAGAATGGGAAAAAAGAAACAACCCATTTACAAAGTTGTTGCTGCAGATGCACGCTCACCAAGAGATGGAAAATTTCTTGAAGCAGTAGGTATTTATAATCCACTTACAAATCCGCATACGATAGATTTGAAAGAAGATAGAATAAATTACTGGTTAGATAATGGTGCTCAGCCAACAGATACAGTAAATAGCTTGCTAAAACAAAAAGGCATTAACCTTAAGAGAGACATTGCAAAACGCAAACTTCCTGAAGAAAAAGCTGAAGCTCTTTTAAAAAGTTGGCAGGCAAATAAAGAAGCAGCTTCACAGAAAAAAACTGTGAAGAAAAAGAAGAAAGCTGATACACAGGAAGCAAAAGCAGAATAGTTCCTGCTCAATCACTTTTTCGTTTCGATTATGGAATGGAGGTACGGCAGAGGTTACGGGTTCAACTTCTGAGATAGTCATTAAATAGTTTTAAAAATTATTATGACTGTACAAAATAACTTATTGACCCGGTTCATTATAGGAGGCTTCTATTATGAAAGAGTTCGTTGAGTTCATTGCAAAACAACTGGTGGATAATCCAGATGGTGTTGTGGTTGAAGAAAAATTATCGGAAGAAAAAAAGATAATTTTATCTTTAAAAGTTAATGCTGATGACATTGGCAAAGTGATAGGCAAGCAAGGCAAAACTGCTCAGGCTATGCGTACACTTTTAACCGCTGTGTCAGCTAAAGAAGGCAAGAGAGCAGTTCTTGAAATTGAAGATTAAGCATTCAAGTATTTTAATTGGATGAATATTATCTCATAGCAAAAATTCTTTCTGCTGGTAAGGATGGATTCGTTAAAGTTCAATTTGTTCCCGGATTAAATATTAATCTGGATTCAATTCAGTTTGTGTACATTGACTTCTGGGATCAAAAAAAAACAATTGAACTTGAAGAGATTTTAAACATCAAACAATCTGTTTTTTTTAAGTTTAAAAATTTTGATGATGATAGAGATATTTCAGTTTTTATCGGCAGGAATATGTTTATCAGTAAAAATGATTATGAAAAAGTTGTAGATGATGTTTTTGTTAATCAGGATTTAATTGGGAGTAAAGTTTACAAGGGGCAGGATTTTTTAGGGATTGTAAGTGATTACTTTGAAACGCCGGCAAATCCAGTTATTGAAGTTAGCAAAGAAGACGGAAGTAATTTTCTAATCCCATACGTTGATTCAGTTTTTGAAAAAATCGATCCTGAGAATAAAATTTTGATTTTAAATTCTGATTTTGGAATTGATGATGATGAAGATTGACATTATTTCTGCAGTGCCGGAGCTTCTTGTAAGTCCGCTTAATACAAGCATTCTTAAAAGAGCTCAGGATAAGAAAAAAGTTAAAATAGAAATTCATAATCTTCGTGATTATGCATTTAATAAGCACAAACAAATTGATGATAAACCTTTTGGCGGCGGTGCCGGTATGGTACTTAAGCCAGAACCGTTCTTTGAGTGTATTGAGAAGTTAAAAAGTGAAAGAAATTTTGATCATATAATTTTTACCACTCCAAAAGGAAAATTATTTGATCAGAGATATGCAAATAGATTATCTCTTGCAAAAAATGTTTTGATAATTGCAGGGCATTACAAAGAGATTGATGACAGAGTTAGAGAATATTTTGCAACTGATGAAATTTCAATTGGAAATTATGTTTTAACGGGTGGTGAACTTCCAGCACTTATTATTGCTGATGCAATTGTAAGATTAATACCTGGAGTTCTAAATGACAGTGAAGCAGCTCTTGATGATTCGTTTCAGGATGGTGATGTTGTTGAAGCACCATATTATACGAGACCTGCTGAGTACAAGGGAATGAAAGTGCCGGAAGTTTTGCTTTCTGGAAATGAAAAAGAAATTAAAAAGTGGAAACAAGAACAATCTAAAATCTTAACTGAAAAGTGGAGAAATTTTAATAATTAGCGGAGTATACAAATGATTGATTTAAATAACATAGCACCCGATCAGATTAAAACTGATATGCCTGATTTTAATCCCGGCGATCACATTCGCGTGCAGGTTAGGGTTATTGAAGGTGATAAAGAAAGATTACAATCTTTTGAAGGCGATGTAATAAGCATTCGCGGTTCAGGATTGAACAAAACTTTTATCGTAAGAAAAATGTCGAGTGGTGTTGGTGTCGAAAGAATTTTCCCTTTTAACTCACCCAAAATTGCAAAAGTAGAAGTACTTAAACAGGGTGATGTTAGAAGAGCTAAACTTTTCTATCTTAGAAATCTTTCGGGCAAAGCTGCAAGAATTAAAAGCAAAAAATCTTAACATTAAATATTTTTTTGGAAGCCGCTAAACTCAGCGGCTTTTTTATTCTATGAAGACAAAAATATTACTTCCTAAAAACGTTTTTTCCAAGATATTTCTATCAGAATTAAATCTTGATGATAATGTTGTTGTTGAATTTCATCCTGCATCTATAATTGCTAAAAAATTATTGCAGGAAGAAAACTCAATTGGTTTAATTCCAACATTAGACTTGCTGACATCTAAAGACCTCTTTGTCTCGTCCAAAATTGGTTTATCTTTTAATGCACTTCTATCAAATTCATACATTCATTTTAAAGAAGGACAGGAAACATTAGAGCAAATATTTCTGAAAGGTGATGTAACAACTAATGAAATTATTTTGAGTAAAATTCTATTTAAGGAATTTTATGATGTTGATGTTACGCCGACTTTGGTGAAGGATGAAACAGCTCATATAAATGATAACACACTAATTGTTGGTGATGAAAATTATGAGAAGGAATTATTCTTAAACGGATTAAGTTTTTCAGAAGAAATAATTGAATTATTGGATGCCCCATACGTTAATTTTATTCTTGCCGGTTCATCAGAAAATCTGCTGAAAGATTTTACAGAAAAACACAGAGATGAATTGTTGAATGGACATACAGAGGATTACTCAAAACTGCTTACAGGTATTACTCAAACTTCTATAGATTTTATTTCAGTAAATATCCAGCATATAGTTTTCGATCTTGAGGATCAGGATCTTGAGGGGATAAAGTCACTGATGCAGTTACCGTACTTTCACGGGATTCTTAAGGATATGATAGATATTAAATTTGTCTAGTTAAAATTTATTGTAAAGATTTCAAGTATAAATTATTGCACATCATTATTTAAAAATCAAAACCCAATTGAAGACAGCTTACTCGTCTTCAAATAATCCCGCAATTGGTTTCTTGTTGATATTACTTCATTATGAGTTAAATCAGTGTGGATAAAAATCAATCGGTTATTTTTTAAATCATTTAAATTTAATTCTGTCTCTTCTTTCTTCAAGTACGGAATACTCCAGGCATCCAATTCTTTCATCATATTTTCTGTTTCATTCTTTGTTCCGCCATTGTCCGTATAAATATTAATAAATCTTCCCTTAAAATTTTCAATCCAATGAACATATTTTTCTGTTTGTCCGTAAAGAGCATCAAATAAAATTACATCAGAAATATTTTGTACTAAGCCGCCGCGCATTAAGCAAAATGAAATAACACGATAAGCACCGCTGTGTCCGGCTAAAATAATATTTCCAACTTTTGTGGATTTGAACTTTGCATTTTCACTTAAATACTTTAACACATCATCAATCAAATTTTTCAAACCATCTTTTTCTTCTAACTTTCCCGCCAAAAGAATCAGGTGAATTTTTTGGTCCTTCTGGAAAAACAAAAATTGCATTCTTATTGCTTTCAGAAAATTGTTCGATAAGATCAAACTGAGCGCAGGCACTATCAATATTATTATTCCATCCGTGGAAGTAAACCACAAAATTTATTTTTTCTGTTGTGCTTAAATCCTTTGGGAATAAAAATTGCCACACTGCTATCGCTGTAATGTTCTTGAACAGAATACGTTTTACCATCATAAATCGTGTCCATTTTTCTTTCAGAGATGTGGGAAACGGTGCAGATGAGAATTGTGGAACAAACATCTGACCAAGATGATTGATATCTTTCTGTAAGAGGTTGTGAAAATGAAAATTCTGCTACATTTTGGCTAACAAAAGATTATGTAGTAATTGAGTTTCACAATAGATATTAATAAAAGTGTTATTAATTTTTTCATAAGTTTGTGTGAATACTGGCTGCCACCAACAATTTGGTGGCAGTGCGATTTATTTTCGTCAAATCACAACATTTTTCGGTTAACGAGGCTGCCACCAACCATTTGGTGGCAATAAGTTTTATTTTCGCCAAATTAATAGCAGTCACGAAATGGTTCGTGACTGCCGTGTAAAATATTTAAATCTCTACGTGACTAACACTAATTACATTAGCATTTTCACTTATCTGTTTTAGCATATCTGCAGTTGCAGCAGATTGTAATTTCATTGTGCAGCAAGCAGCAATTCCGCCTTCAAAAATAATGTTTTCAATTTCTTCAATATTTATGTGTCCGCTTCTGATAACATCAAGCACACTTGCAAGCACACCGGGTTTATCATAATGCTTTACAACAAGCTGGTAGTTCGCATCGGTTATTTTAGCTCTGTTAACCCAATGTTCTATTACTCCACTGTGAACAAATTTCTTAATTATGTTTATTGTTTCTTCAGCAACTGCATCCTGTGCCTGCTCTGTTGAAGCTCCGATATGATGAGTTACATAAATATTAGGATTATTTTGCAGTTTTGATGAAACTTCTCCGGACTTTCCTTCAGGTTCTCCCTTAAAAACATCGCAGGCATAACGAATATTTTTTTCTTTAATTGCTTCAAGAAGATCATCTTCAACAACAACATCCTGGCGGGAAGTGTTGATTAGATAAGCCCCATCTTTCATATAACTAAACATCTGTTTATTAAACAATCCTTTTGTCTGCGGAGTAGCAGGAAGGTGAATTGTAACAATATCACATAAAGGTAAAAGCTGATCCATTTCACTAAAATCTTTTATCTGTACACCTTCAATTCGTGTGATATCTTTTCCGTAAACATTCATTTCAAAAGCATGTGCACGCTTTGCAACTTCTTTGCCGATGTTTCCAACTCCAATTAAACCAAGTGTTTTACCTTTTAATCCTTTACCTTTAGAATATTTGTCTTTATTCCAAACGCCTTTGTTAAAATCAGAAACGTTATCAGGAATAAAACGATCAAGTGAAATCATTAATCCGAATGCAAGTTCTGCAACTGCAACTGCATTCATACCGGGACAATTGGTTACATAAATTCCTTTTTTATTTGCTGTTGCAATGTTGATATTATTTACACCCGAACCAGCACGAATTATTAAATTAAGTTTCTTACTGTTGTTAATAGTTTCTTCATTTACAACGGTAGAACGAACTACAACGATATCAACATCTTTCGCTGCTTCGGGAAGATCTTTTTCTCCAAGTTTTGGATTGTAGATTACTTCAAGATCAAGATCTTTCATTTGCTGGATATACTTATCCGGAAATTTATCCGCTACTAATACTTTGAGTTTCATATTAACCTCTTTGTAATTATTTATATTCAATTGTCATGCCTGAACTATGTCTCAGCATCTCTATTTATTTATTTGAATTGAGATCTCCGAAACTACGTTCGGAATGACTCATGATTTCTTTAATTATGGCTTACCCGGAAACGATTCCACAAATTTTATTTTTATATCAGGAAATGAATCAACTATTTTAATTTTAACGTCTGGAAACGACTCAACTATCTGCCATTTACCGCAATCATCTGGAAATGAATTTACAAGTTGTACTTTAAGATCAGGAAATGAATCAACAATTTGAACTTTAATATCCGGAAATGATTCTACAATTTTTACTTTACCGTAAAGCGGAAAACCGTTGAATGTACAATTTTCAAAATCTATTTTGCTTTTGTCTTGAGGAAATGAAATCTCACTAAAAGATAAACATAGAAAGATTACTAATGTCATTTCGAACGAAGAGAGAAATCTGTTTTTTAAATTTGGAATCAGATTTTTCATAGGTTGTCTAAGAAGTCGAGAAATGTTTGTCATTCCCGTGAAAACGGGAATCCCAAAAGTATAATAAAAAGTAGATTCCCACTTTCGTGGGAATGACAATTTATTGCTTCTGACTTTTAAGAGAGCTTCCGTTAGACAAGACATTCTAAAATTTATCATCTTACTTTTTCTAAATCATATTACCGAATTAAAAGTAGATGTCACTCTTCGACTTCGCTCAGAGTGACGTAAATTTATTTAATCATAGGAATTTTAACATTCCATTTTTTTGCATTATCAATTGCTTGCTCATAACCTGCATCAGCATGACGCATAATACCCATACCGGGATCATAAGTTAGAACTCTTTCTAATCGTTCTTCGGCTTCTTTTGTTCCGTCAGCAACTACAACCATTCCTGCGTGGATTGATTTTCCAATTCCAACTCCGCCGCCGTGATGAACAGAAACCCAGCTTGCACCACCGATTGCATTTAACAAAGCATTTAGTATTGGCCAATCAGCAATTGCATCACTTCCGTCAATCATACCTTCTGTTTCTCTATTTGGTGATGCAACAGAACCGCAATCAAGATGATCTCTTCCAATTACAATTGGAGCTTTAACTTTTCCATCTGCAACAAGTTGATTAAAAATTTTTCCCATCTTTGCGCGCTCGCCATAACCAAGCCAGCAAATACGCGCAGGCAATCCTTGAAAGTGAACTTTCTTTTGTGCCATATCAATCCAATTGATAAGCTGTTTGTTCTCGGGAAATGCTTCTCGTATTGCTTGATCAGTTACATAAATATCATTTGGATCGCCGCTTAGTGCAGCCCATCGAAATGGACCTTTGCCATCACAGAAAAGCGGACGAATAAATTCCGGAACAAATCCGGGAATATCAAAAGCATTTGTTAATCCATTTTCTTTTGCTTCACCGCGAATGTTATTTCCATAATCAAATACTATTGATCCGCGTTTTTGAAATTCCAGCATTGCTTCAACATGCTTTACAACAGTTTTACGTGCAAGTGAAATATATTTATCAGGATTTGATTTTCTTAACTCAAGTGCTTCTTCAAAACTCATATCCATTGGAACGTAACCATTTAACATATCGTGAGCTGATGTCTGATCAGTAACGATATCAGGAATGATTCCACGTTTTAATATTTCGTGATGAATTTCGCCGGCATTGCCAACTAATCCAACAGAAATCGCTTCTCCTTTTTCTTTTGCATTAAGAACAATTTTTAATGCTTCATCAAGATTATCTGTTATCACATCGGTATAGCCGGTATCAATTCTTTTTTGTATTCTGGAGCGATCAACATCAACACCAAGGAATGCAGCTCCGTTAAAAGTTGCGGCAAGAGGTTGTGCTCCGCCCATCCCGCCTAAACCTGCAGTTAAAACAAATCTTCCTTTTAGTGATCCACCAAAATATTTTTTAGCAGCTTCTGCAAATGTTTCATAAGTCCCTTGCAATATTCCTTGAGTGCCGATATAAATCCAACTGCCGGCTGTCATCTGTCCATACATAGTTAAACCAAGCTGCTCAAGTCTGCGGAATTCATCCCAGGTTGCCCAATCAGGTACAAGCATTGAGTTTGAAATTATTACTCGTGGTGCATTTGTATGTGTTTTAAAAATTCCAACAGGTTTACCGGACTGAACTAAAAGTGTTTCATCATTTTCTAAATTCTTTAATGAATTTATTATTGCTTCGTAGGCTTCCCAGTTGCGCGCAGCTTTACCTTTTCCGCCATAGACAATTAATTCTGCTGGATTTTCTGCAACATCAGGATGAAGATTATTCATCAGCATTCTCATCGCAGCTTCTTGTATCCAGCCTTTGCAAGAAATTTCTGTTCCGGTAGGAGCAATTATGTCTTTAAATTCTGCAATCATTTTTTAATCCTTAAAGTACTTTTCTATTAAATTATCATATTGCTTAAATAATGATTTGTAAATCCATTTTTTTAAGAACCAGCTTTTCTTCATTTCTTTTTTCATGAAATCAGAGTTTTGTTTTAACTGGTGCGTTAATCTTGTTTTTTCATCCTTGGTAAATTTAACAACATCATCACCTTGATTTAGTTTTCCAATTATCGAATTGAAAACTTTTTCTTCAGCAAAAAATCTGTTATCACCCGATACTTGCTTTAATGCCTGCTTACAAAAATTAGTTAATAATTTTTTCTCGTTTTTATCGAATTCAAAATTATAATTAGCGAACAGTTTTTTCATTTTATCCTTTTACATTATTAAATGATAATATTTTTTCTCTCATTTTTTGATAACCCGGTTTAATTACATTGTAGATGTAATACAGTCTTTCTTTGTAAGGTATAAAAGCTGATTTCATCGAGTTGATCGTTATCTTTTCAAAATCTTCAAAGTTCAAATTGAAATATTGAATAGCTGTTAAAAACTCCTTTGTCATCGTTGTATCGCTCATCAGCCTGTCATCAGTATTAATTGTAACACGGAATTTTTCTTTATACAAAATTCCAAATGGATGATTTTCTAATTTATCTACAGCACCTGTATGAAGATTACTGAGCAAACAAATTTCTAATGGAATTCTTTTATCCAAAACGTACTGAGCAAGATCGCCAAATTTTACAACATCACCATTTGCATCAAGCACAATATCTTCAAGCAATCTTGTGGCATGACCAATTCTATGAGCGCCGCACCATTGTATTGCCTGCCAGATTGAATCTTTACCAAAGGCTTCTCCGGCATGAATTGTAATATTAAAGTTTGCTCTTTGTATATGCTGAAACGCTTCGATATGTTTTTTAGGAGGATAGCCGCCTTCTTCTCCGGCAAGATCAAATCCAACAACTCCATCGTTTCTAAAATTTACTGCAAGTTCCGCAATATCAATTGTATCCTTCATATTTCGCATTCCGCAAAGTATCAAACCGAAACCAACTCCAAAATCTTTTTTGCCTCTTTCCAATCCGGCAAGCACAGCATTTACAGAATCTTCATAATACAAACCCTTCATTCGATGATAAACTGGAGCAAATCTTGTTTCAACATATACAACACCATCATTATACATGTCTTCCATCATTTCGTAGGCAATTCTTTCCAATCCTTCTTTAGTTTGCATTACTGCTATTGTATGTTCAAAGCCCTGAAGATATTCGACGAGATTACCTTTATTAGCACCGCGATGAAACCATTCGGCAAGTTCAATTGGATTTTTTGTAGGAAGTTTATCGTAACTAAGTTCTTTCGCAAGATCAATTATCGTTTGTGGTCTAAGTCCACCATCCAGATGATCATGAAGAAGTACTTTTGGTATTGTTTTGATAATTTGTTCAGTGGTCACAATAAACCTCTTTTTTGTTACCAAAAAATATCCTTTTAAGCAGGTAAAATCAATTTAAATTAGTGTATAAAGACGCAAGAAATGGGTATATATTTTAAAAAATGTTTGTATCTTTGAGTCATAAAATTACAATTCTATAAACAAGGGAATTAATTTTTTTACTTATAACCGGAGAAAAAATGAAACAATCAAAATTGTTCGTAATTGCATTTCTTATGCTAAGTATGCTTTTTGTGGGATATCAATGCGGTTCCACAGAAATTACAAGCGCAAAATTATACATACAGCAAAAAAATTATGACAAAGCGATCGAAGTTTTACAAAAAGAAATCACTAAAAATCCTAAAAGTGATGAGGGTTATTATTTATTAGGATATGTTCAGGGAGAACAGGGAAAATTTAATGAGATGGTTGATAGTTATGATAAATCACTGGCAATCAGCAAAAGTTTCGAAAAAAATATTAACGATTCAAGAAAATATTTTTGGGCACAAGCATTCAATCGAGGTGTTAGTTTATATCAAAGAGGCGTAAAGTCTACTGATCCTGACAGTCAGAAAGTTTTTTATGATAAATCTATCGCAGATTTTAAATCAGCACTTAACATAGAACCGGATTCCGGAGATACTTACAAAAACCTTGCATTTGTATATTTAAGCAAAGGTGATAACGAAGCAGCAATTGAGCCGCTTAAACAATTAATTGCACGTGAACAATCACTTGATGGATATAAATTTTTAGGTGAAATTTATTATGTAAATGGAACAAATCTTAAAGCCCAGGAAAAGAATGATGAAGCTAAAGTTGAATTTAACAAGAGTATTGATGTTTTAGAGGAAGGGTTAAAACTTTATCCTGACAATGCTGAAATGTTAGTAACTTTATCAACTGCTTACATTGGTGCTGATAGAGGAAATGAGGCTAGAGAAAAATATAAAAAACTTGTAGAAGCTAAACCTGATGATAAGAACATAAGATATAATTATGGTGTTCTTTTATTAGGGGCTGATGATTTTGAAGGTGCTGAAACTCAATTTAAAAAAGCTATAGAAATAGATCCTGCTTACGATAACGCAATTTATAATCTTGGTGTTACTTATCTTAAATGGGGAACTTATCTAAACAAAAAAGCTGATGAAGAAGGAAAAGTTAATGATGAATATAAAGCAAAATATCAGATGGCTTTACCTTATTTAGAAAAAGCTGTGGAAATGCCTGATGCTAATGCACAAACCTGGGAACTATTAGGAAAAGTATATTCAGTTCTCGGCATGAATGAAGATGCCACAAAAGCATTCAATAAAGCTGATGAGATGAGATAAGAAAAATTATGGAACAAAATAAACAACCGCAGGGACAACAGTTAAATATTGAGCTTGGTGAAAAAGAAGCTGAAGGAATTTATTCCAATCTTGCTATCATTTCGCATTCACCGGCAGAATTTATTATTGATTTTACTCGAATTGTTCCTGGTGTTCCTAAAGCAAAAGTTTACAGCAGAATTATTACAACACCGCAGCACGCAAAAATGCTGATGAAAGCTTTGATGGATAACATCGACAAGTTTGAAGCAAAGTTTGGTGAGATCAAAATTGATTCTGCGCCCAATCAGATGTTTGGTTTTGTTCCGCCTAAGAGCAGTGAAAAAGTAAACTAAATTTTCTGATTATATCTTTAATAAAGCCGGTTAATTTTAGCCGGCTTTTTTTATCTGCAGATTAAAAATCAATTATTCTTTTGCACGCCAAAGATTAACAGCAGCCGCAATCATAAATAGAAAATTAGCAAGCCACGCTGTTATAACCGGATTTAATGCCCCGTTTTTTCCAAAAGCCTGACTTACTTTCATAAAAACTAAATATAAAAATGTCACAAGAATGTTTAATCCAACTTGTGAAGCAATACCGCCTTTTCTTTTATTTGCAGAGATCGGCAAACCAAACAAAACAACAATTACACTTGTCATCGCAAAAGCAATTCTTGAGTGATACTCTATCAATGTTGAAGTAGGATCATTACCCGCATTTTGCTGTGATTTTACAAGCTCATTTAGTTCTGTAAGATTCATTTCAGATGGGCGGGTTTGTTTTTTTAGAAGATCGGAAGGTGAGAAATTTAAGTTTGGTATTTCTAATGATGTAAAGTAATCTGCACTCTGGTGAATTCCATCAAAGTCTCTTTTAATTCCGTTGTTTGCTACCCAAATATTTTTTAGTGTATCGTATGATAAGCTAACAGCATCGATTCTGGATTTCATTTGTTTGAGATTGGTCGCATTAAAATCCTGAATACTAACTCTGTTTGCTCTATTTGAATTATAATCAAAAAAAGAAATGCTAACTATTCTTTGTTTAGAATCCTGAAAGTAAATATTGCTGCCTGAAAAACTAATGTTCTTCTTAAGATATTCCTGTTCAATATTTAACTTGGTTTTGTTAGCCATTGGAACAACATAGCCGCTAAAGTAAACTGAGAATAAACTTATAAGAATTGTTGTAATCACAAATGGCAGCATAAATCTATAAAGACTAACTCCGCTTGCTTTAATTGCAGTCAACTCGCTTAAGTTGGCAGCTTTGCCTGCTGTAAATAGTGCCGCAAACAAAACTGCAACGGGAGTCATTAACCTTATTATCTCAGGTGAAAAAACAATGTAGTAGTGAATGATTTTAAATGCAGGCACACTTTGATCGATAAAATCATCAAGGTTTTCCATTGCATCAATTACAATAAAAATAAATGTGAATCCAAGTAAACCAAATACAATGGTTTGAAGAAATTGCTTGATTAAATATTTATCAATTATTTTCATCTGCAGCAGCAATATCTTTTTGTCTGAATTTTTTTGGTATAAGTTTCTTAAAGAAAGTGAATGTAATTGTTTTAGCTTCCTTATTTGTTTTGATTGTTAGAATTATTCCAACAATTCCCAAAACAATATTAGCAGCCCACATTCCAATAAAAGGGGAGAAGAATCCACGTTCAGATAATTTTTCTCCGCCTATTAAAAATGCCCAATAAATTAAAAAGAAGAACAAACTGATACCGGCTGCAACACCAAATCCACCTTTGCGCACCATTACACCTAATGGAGCACCAATAAGTATAAAAATTATACAAGCACCCGGCAGTGCATACTTCTTATAAATTTCAACTTCATATTTTTCAAGTTCACGTTTAGACCATTCGACTCTGTTAAAGTTGGATAGCACAATATTTTTTGTGGTTTTTACTTTTTCAATCGCTCGCAGGTAAACCAGTTCGGGGTTTGTGCCCAAATTATTTTTAGCTGCACCTTTAACATTTGCAGTATCTACAAACAAATTTCTGTTAACTTCTTTGACGAATGTAAGAGTATTTTCTTTCAGTATAACTTTAATACTATCTGTTATGATCTTCATATCATTAACGCTAAGTTCTCTTTCACCGCGGGAAGTTGGTCCCGATTGCTGAAATGAAAACTGATCACCGGACATTGTGATGATATGTTTTTCAAATTCAAGTTTTCTGTAAAGAGTGGTATTCTGAACATCTGATTCGTGAATTTCTCCGTGATACAAATCCATAAGTAACTTTGTTTGATCTTTTGAGAAAAATATTTTTCCGCTGTCGGCAGTAACTACATTAATCTTTGCACCATTGGAATAATCATAAATCGTTATCTGATATAACCAATTAGTTTTTTGATCAATCGATCGAACTAAAATTGCATAATTATTAACTTCCTGAGAAAAGAATCCCGGCTCTAATGAGAGCGTTGGTTTTGTTCGTGAAATATCACTCATTAATATTTTTGCCTGATGATTTGCATCAGGAAGCACATCATTATTAAACTGGAAGAGAAGAATTGCTACAACAATGCTTGCAACAAATGGTGGAAACATCATTTTATAAAGGCTTATTCCGGATGATTTCATAATCGTTACTTCATTATTTTGGCTAAGATTTCCAAATGCCATTAAAGTAGCGACTAATGAAGCCATCGGCACAACCAGAACAACCATCCATGAAAGATTGTAAGCGATTAGTTTTGTTATTACCCAGGTATCCAAACCTTTGCCAACTAATCTGTCTGCAAATTTCATCAAAAACTGAAGCAGAAAAATGCACATCAGAGTGATTAATGAAAATACGAAAGGTATGAAATGAGCTTTTAATATGTATCGGAATAAAATCATTGATCAAAGATAGCTAACGAATAAAAGTTTAACAAGAAGCCTATTTTTACCGTGTGATATTTAGATTATACTTATATTTGACACACAAATTTTATTTCTTTTTTGATCTTTTAAAATGACCCGAGTACTAATATTATTTTTTATAATTTCATTTGATTTTTTTCTTAATGCACAAAATGAAAATATAAATTTACTCCCGGATGAAAACTTTCCGCTCTGGCTAAAAACTGAGCAATCAAGAACTAATCAAACCTCCGGAATTGCTTTTATAAAAAGTGAATGTGACAAAAAATATTTTCTTCTTGCTGATGATATTGGATTTATAAATCTACTAACTTTAAAGAGTGATTCTATTTTCAGCATAGACAGTGTTACATTCTCGGATAGTGTGAGTAATTATTTGTCTAATTTCCCAAAGCAGGATTTCGAAGAAATAACTTATGATAAAAATACCGGTGATGTGTATTTATCCATAGAAGGGAATGGTGAGAATTTTAATGATTACGTTGGCATTTATAAGTTAATCTTTAAAGATGAGGATGTATTTTCAAAACAAGTTGTTTCAATAGAAAAGATGAGCTTTAAACCAGCAGAAGTATTTTATAAATACACAAACTGGAATACCGGTTATGAAGGATTTGCATTAGATGATAATTATTTTTATTTAGGATTGGAAGGATTTGTAAATAATTATCAGTTTGCAGATAGCGCATTGATCTTTATCGCTAACAAATCTCATTTGAATATTATTAAAACGATCAGCACAAAAAGTTTGGGTGTTTATACAATTTGCGGATTGTTTTCGGATGAGGACTATTCGCTTTGGGGAATTGATAGAAATAACAGAAGAATATTTCATATTCTGTTTGATAATGAATTTAATATAAAGAGTTTTTCAAAATTTGATGGAACAACATTGATCCCCGGTTATCACAACTTAAATTATTTGCCGTCTTACGAAAGTATAACAATGGATGATGATGATAATATTTATATTGTTGATGATCCTTGGAAGGAAGTATTTGTTCCCAAAGAAGAAATTTTAGATAAACTTGATAAACAGACAATTAAAAACTTTAAAGAATACGTTCCAATAATTTTTAAATACAAAATAACACAACCCTAAGGAGAAAATAATTGAAAGAAGTAATTGGTTACATTGAGGATAACAGGGGCAGGTACATTGATGAACTAAAAGATTTTTTAAGAATTCCAAGTATAAGTACATTGGCTGAAAATAAATCGGATATGCAAACCGCTGCAAAGTTTGTTGCCGATAAATTAAGAGATGCAGGACTAAATAAAATTGAAATATTTCAAACTGAAGGGCACCCTCTAATTTATGGTGAATGGCTTGGAGCTCCCGGAAAACCAACAGTATTAATTTATGGTCATTATGATGTTCAGCCGGTTGATCCGATCGAACTTTGGTCATCACAACCATTTGAACCAACCATTGTTGGCGATAATATTTTTGCTCGTGGTGCTACTGATGATAAAGGTCAGATGTATATGCACATTAAAAGTGTTGAAGCATATTTTAAAACGCACGGTAGTCTTCCGTTGAACGTAAAATTTTTAATTGAAGGCGAAGAAGAAATTGGAAGTACAAACTTATCTGTATTTCTAAAAAACAATGTAGAGCTATTAAAATGTGATTCAGTTTTAATCTCTGATACTGCTCTTTTTGCACCTGGTGTTCCAACAATAACATACGGATTACGCGGATTGTGTTATATGGAAATTGAAGTAACCGGTCCATCACGCGATCTTCATTCAGGTACATTTGGAGGCGGTGTTCCTAATCCAATAAATGTGCTTACAAAAATGATTGCTCAATTGGTTGATAAAGATGGTAAAATAAAAATTGATGGTTTTTATGATGATGTTTTAAAATTATCTAAAAAGGAAAGAGAAAATTTTAAAGCGCTAAAATTTTCTGAAAAAGAATGGGGAAAAGCAATCGGATTAAAACATCTTACCGGAGAAAAAGGCTATACAACTTTAGAAAGAATCTGGGCCAGACCAACTTTGGATTGTAACGGTATTTGGGGCGGCTTTACAGGGCAGGGAGCGAAAACCGTTATACCTTCAAAAGCATCAGCAAAAATAAGCATGCGTCTTGTTCCTCATCAGGATCCCAAAAAGATTGAAAAACTTTTTGAGAAGCAGATCAAAAAAATTGCTCCAAAAGAAGTAAGTGTAAAAGTAACAAGCTTACACGGCGGCTATCCGGTAATAACACTTTTAGATGATAAAGCAACAATTGCAGGTGCAAAAGCAATGCAGTTAGCATTTGGAAAGAAAACAGTTTTTATGAGAGAAGGCGGATCAATCCCGATTGTGGTTGAATTTGCAAACAGATTAAAAGCTTCACCCGTGTTAATGGGATTGGGATTGAATACTGAAAATCTTCATTCACCAAACGAACATTTTAATCTAAATCACTTTCAACTTGGAATAAAAAGTTCAGCATATTTTTTAGATGAGTATTCTAAATAGCTGTTTTATTATAAGACTTATCTAATTTTTTTCTGCCTCAGAGTTTGTTTTAATGAAATTCTGAGGCTTTTTTTTGATTTTTTCTGAGGCATAAATCTTGAGCAATTTATGCATCTATGTTAAAGAAAATTAAACTATCGTCACTTATTTATCCAATAATTCTTCTGATTTTGTTATTGCTGCTGAGCTGTGAGCATAAAACAAAACCTGATGATAATAGGATAAACTACAATGAGCAGGCTGCTTTTGATCAGAATAAAGATGCGGAAATTCAACGATACAATCTCGAGTTAAAAAAAAAAGAGTCTAAGAACCGATTTCCCTGCGACACAATTGCAGTGATTGAACATATATTTGATAATTATCCTGCCGGCACCTACTTACTTGAATTTGACAGAACTACAACTTACAATATTCCCAAACCAGCATTAATTTATTTTACAGATAAAGACGGAAGCAAATTTGTTTTTACTGTAATTGCAACTTCAAGAGCCGGCGAAAGACTGATTGAACCAACAAACGTAATTGGCTACGATCAGAGTTTTATTGATCTGGATAGCACAAAACTCGGCACTCCGTTTTTATATCTTGTTTTATTTGAATGCAGCGGTGAAAATCTTATTAAGCAATGGGAAGCACCAATTCCATCACACGGCGGCTTTAACAGCATTACGCTAAAAAAATGGAATTATAACGGGACATATTACCTTGAAAATTATTTCCATTACGCACAAGGTGTTGGTCATATAAATTACAATTACTTTTTAATTGATAATATCCGCAATTATCCTCATTTGTTGATGACATACGACGGAACAAGTTTTAAAAGGACATTGGCAAATGTTAACAATGATAAATTTCCGGATTACTACGAACATATCTTCTACAACCTAAATGATAAGGTTTATTCTAAGGATTCTGTTGCATTCAAATGGAGTGTAAAGGATACGCTTTATATCAATACAAGGAACCAAAAACAGACTCGCCGTTATTAATTTTTTCCTTATCTTTGCGCACGGAATTTTCCCAATTTCTTATCCGAAAAAACAATAGATACAATGGAGTAATAATGTTCGAGTTGACTAATACAAATTCAGATATGTTATCATTTTTCGTTTCACTCGGTGCTAAAACTGAGTTGATTAATGAAGTAACTCATATTAAGAGTTATGTTTCTCTTGATGAGGAGGTATATAGTCTTAATAATGGAGTTGCATTAAAGTACATGAATACTTCATCAATTATTGAGTTAAAAGGAACTGATTCTCTAGATTTTCTTCATAGAATATCCACCAACTCAATGAAAAATCTTAACAAAGAAGAAGTAAAGAAAACAATTTTTACATCAGAAAAGGGAAGAATAATTGGTGTTTCAACCGTAATGAATTTTGAAAGCTACATTCTCTTAATAACAGGTATTCATAGCAAGCAAAAAACGATGAGCTGGATAAATAAATACATTATCGGGGATGATGTAAAACTTAGTGAAGCAAGTCATCGTTTTAATTTATTTGAAATTGTTGGACCCCAATCCGAATCGTTTTTGTCTTTATTTGTTGGTGATGCCTTAAATGCTATTCCTGCTAACTCGTTTAAAGTGGTAAGTGCAGATGGAGTCTTATTCTTTTTAGTAAGACTTATAGATGAAAAAGGATTACAAAAATTTTGGATACTTGCTGAGCAGGAAAACGGTAAGAAATTAGTAAGCACTATGATTGAGAATAAAGGTCCGTTTGATTTTAATCTGGTTGGCGAAGATGCATACAGTGTTTATAAAATTGAAAACGGAATCCCTTCTGACCCAAATGAATTAAATGATTTATATAATCCGCACGAAGCAAAAATTATTAATCTTGTTGATTTCAAAAAAGGATGTTACATCGGACAGGAAGTTATTGCAAGATTGGATACTTATGATAAAGTTCAAAAACAATTAGTTGGAGTTTGTTTTCCTGAATCAATTGAAACTAATGAGAAGTTTACTTTGTTGGATGAAGAAACTAATGAAGTTGGCGCTGTTACATCGATTGCCTATTCTCCAATTAGAAAAAAGAATATTGCTTTAGGATATTTGAAAAAATCATTGGCATTGCAAGGGAATAAAGTAACCGCTAAAAATGGAACTAAATCTATGGAAGTTATAATACACGAGCTTCCGTTTAAGAAATAATTTTAGATGAAAATATATACCAAAACAGGCGATAAAGGTGAGACCGGATTATTTGGCGGAGAGCGAGTTTCAAAAAATAATTTAAGATTGAATGCTTATGGCAGTATTGATGAGCTAAATTCGTTTTTAGGTTTAGCGATTATTGAAGTTAAAAGCAGTGAGATAAAAAATGTTCTTAACGATCTTCAAAATAAATTGTTTGTTTTAGGATCAGATCTTGCAACACCGGAAACAGAAAAAAATAAAAAATTAAAAATTACACGACTGCCAGATTCTTATATCTCAGAAACTGAACAGGCTATTGATAAATATGAAGCACAATTAGATGAACTTAAAAACTTCATTTTGCCCGGTGGTAGTAAAGGTTCAGCATTATTACATATCTGCCGTACAATCTCACGTCGTGCAGAAAGAGAAGTAGTGGCATTAAAAAATACCGAGTATATCGGTGAAAACATTGTTATATTTTTAAACAGATTATCTGATCTGTTTTTTGTTCTTTCACGTTTTGAGAATAAGTACTCAAACATTCCAGACACAAAATGGATTCCGTAATTTCTTAATCTTGCAAACTTCTATTTTTTCTTTCTGACTGAAGACTGCTGACTGAGAACTGATTTTACGGGGGTGAATTTTGGTTTCGACGGGATTAACGAGACTTAGGACTGCATACCGTGTTCCCCGAATACACGTAAATGAATTGGGAAAAAACAATAAATGGCGAATCTAATTACGCCCTTGCTGCTTAATTAATAGTTAACAGCCGTTCAACTTATCCTCTTGTATCGGGCTGGGATTGAACGACGTTTAGATACAATAGCTGATTCTGTCTCTTGCGCAGGAAAGGCGAAATAACAGCAAGTAGGCTTTAAGTGATCTTTGTCTGTTTGGCAGCTTAAAGTCAAAAATGAAACAGACTATGTATGTAGATGTTCTTTGGATCATAGTTTCGGACGCGGGTTCGACTCCCGCCACCTCCACTAGGCTTCGTTTTGAGCTTGCGAAAAACGAAGACTGCTGCGGCGAAGCTGAAAGCGAAGCCGAAACTGACATTAAAAATAAATGAGGCTCAAAACTACGCCCCGGTGAACCGTAAAAACCAAATTTAACATTAGATTTGTACTATTACGTTTACATACTTCAAAGTATAAAATTTGAAGAAACATTTTACATGGGTTTTACAACCGATTTAAACAAGAGATTAGTTAAACATAATAATGGTGAAGTAATCTCTACTTCTAAATTTAAACCCTGGAAAATTAAAAATGTTTTGCATATACGGAGAAGGAAAAAGCATTAGCCTTTGAAAAATATCTAAAGAGTCATTCAGGACGAGCATTTGCTAAAAAACATTTCTAACCTTTAAATCCACTAACATTCATATCACTCGCCGATAAAAACCTACCATTCATCATCCTGAAATTGATTTGGTTTTAATTATTTAAGTATGTTTTAACCAGTAATTCAATTCATAATGATGATAAATAATAATAGACAAATAAATTTACTAGCAATCAATAATTTTTCCTCAAAGATTTTTAGTTACGTTCGCTTGATTGGTCTTGAAGGATTTATCTGGATTGCTGCAATAATTTATTTGGCTTTTTTCGTTAATCCGTTTGAAACTCATTTTACAATCTGTCCATTAGCTAATGCTGGATTTGAACATTGTCCAGGCTGCGGATTAGGCAACTCCATTTCGCTATTCTTCCACGGATATTTTACTGAGTCATTTGATACTCACATTTTAGGATTACCTGCACTCTTAATTATTTTTCACAGAATTTATTCCATTATCAAATTCAATCTTAAAAAAGAAAAAACCACAATCTAAAAAAGGAGTAGTTATGCCAAATATATTTCAATTATTACCAAGTCTTGAAGGCGAAGAAATGTCTTACGTTCAAAGTGTTATTAATGATATGACTGATACGCAAGCACAACAATTTGCTATGGCTTATAGTGCTCGCAGAAAGGATCCGACAACAATATTAATTTTGGCTCTTGTTGGATTTGTTGGTTTCGCAGGTTTGCACAGATTTATGCTAAACCAAATTGGTATGGGTATTCTATATTTCTTAACTGCAGGATTATGTGTAATCGGCACAATAGTAGATTTGGTAAATCATAGAAAACTAGCATTCGAATATAACTCGGTTGTTGCACAGCAGGTTGCTATGATGGTTAAACAAATTAGGTAAAGTTCTATGCTTCATTTCCTGCAGGTAGAAATATCTGCAGGATTACTATATCTTTCCTTTTGCCCTGCTCCAAATAAATATCTAATATTTAACAATAATTTTTATTGAAAAGCATAAAGCATTAAACTAAATTAGCAGTTGAATGCAAAAGATTTTTTTTAAAAAGATGAGCGGTGCCGGTAATGATTTTATCTTTTTTGATATGAATCAAAATCCAAGACTACTATTAACACCAGAAAAAATTAGAAATCTTTGCAACCGAAGAAATGGAATTGGGGCTGATGGTGTTATTACGATTGAGGATTTGGCTGATTACAACTACAAAATGGTTTACTTCAACGCTGATGGCTCAACCGGAAGTTTGTGTGCTAATGGGGCAAGGTGTTCAATATGGTTTGCAGAAAAAACTTTGCGATTAAAAAACGGAATAGCAAAGTTTGTTTCAAACGATGCTGAATTTTCCGGTGAAGTTTTGGATGATGAGTTAATTAAGTTTAATCTTAATTCTCCTAAAAAGATTAAGTATAATTTTAAAGTTAAAGCCTTTGGGCAGATGATAACTTCAAACTTTGCTGATACAGGGTCACCGCACGTTGTTATTAAAATTTCTGATGTTCTAAAAGATGCAGCAAATCCTAATTCATCTTTTAAGAATATTATGGATTTTCCGGTTTTTAATCTTGGCAGAGAAATAAGATACTCTGAAGATTTTAAGCCCGGTGGAACGAACGTAAATTTTATTGATGTTATTGATAATGTTATTCATATCAGAACTTACGAGCGCGGAGTTGAAGATGAAACCCTTGCCTGCGGAACAGGTTCTGTTGCTTCGGCTTTAATTTGTTATGTTTCGGATAATCTTAAACCGCCAATCACGTTAAAAACATTTGGTGGAGATTATCTTACTGTTAATTTTGAAGTTGAAAATCAAAAAGTTAAAAATCTTTCTTTAACCGGACCTGCAAAAATTATTTTTGAAGGTTCAATAGATGAGAAATTATTTATTTAATAATTGGAGTAAAAATGTCTAAAGTTCTTTTCACAATTCAGTATGAAATAGTTCCCGAGAAACGAGATGAGTATTTAAAAGTTGTTAAGGAACTAAAAAATCTTCTTAAAGCAGAAGGCTTGGAATCATACGATGTTTACGAGGTAAAAGGTAAATCCGTTAGTTTTCAGGAACTTTACACTTTCAGCACAATGGAAGCTTATGAAGCTTTTGATGATCTGAATGATGAGAGAATTAATATTCTTGTCGATAAAATAAGTGGAATGTCCGTTGATAAATCCACAAAATACAATACTCTTGTCCAGCTTGCAGAAGAATAAATTTAGCGGGTCTCCAACGAGACCCCTTTATTTTTTCACAATGTCACTTTTCTTAGACTTAAATCACTTAATAATAATATTCTATTTATTCAGATGAATAAGACATTACATTTAATTTATATTGGAAGTTTTTTTGTTGTGGGGATAGCTGTTTTAATTTTATTAGGTATCAATGGTTATCAATATTACACCACTCCAATTGAAGAAAGATTTTTCGATCCTTCACATGCAGCATTAAAACCGAGCGGCGGCTGGGGACACGGTTTTGGAATAATCGGTACGCTGATGATGATACTTGGTGTTGCAATTTATATGGTGCGCAAGCGATCCAGAAAATTATTTACTTTTGGATATTTAAAACACTGGCTGGAATTTCATATTTTTTTATGCACTGTTGGTCCGATTTTAGTTCTGTACCATACAGCGTTTAAGTTTGGCGGCATTGTTTCAGTAAGTTTCTGGAGTATGGTGCTGGTGGTGCTAAGCGGAGTTGTGGGTAGATTTATTTACATTCAGATACCAAGAACAATTCAGGGTAAAGAAATTGATATAAATGATTTAGCCTCGATGCGTGAAGAGCTTATCGAAAAGATGAAACTTGAAATGCTTTTTGATGTAAGGCTGATAAAAGAACTTGATGAACTTGCTTCACCGGAAAGATATAAGTACTTAAGTGCCTTTGATACAATTATTATTTACTTCAAAGATTTTTTTCGCATTCGCTCTTTTCAATCCAAATTAAGAAAAAATTTAGCAGTTGCAGGTTTTTCAAAGATCAGAAGAAAAGAAATAAAAAATAAAGCGCAGGCAGAAATTATTTTATCAAGAAGACTCGGAATGCTAAGAACGATGCAAAATCTTTTTCGTTACTGGCATGTTGCACATCTTCCATTTGCTATAGCGATGTTTGTAATAATGATAATTCACGTAATTGTAACCATAACTTTTGGTTACAAATGGATTTTTTAGGAGGCACAAAAATGAAGTTCAAACCAATTTATTTATATGGAATAATTGCTCTTGCTGTAGTTATAACACTATTTGTTGTTTCTCAATCCAACAGTAGTAGTGATGAAAAAGTAAATGTTGATATCACAAACAAACAAATGCCTAATGATGATGTTCATAAAAAACTTAACAATGGAATGATGCAGAATCCAAGCGGCTCAAATGTTTCTGAAGAGGTTAAACATAAAATTGATGTTATGAAAAAGGATGTTGAAGCAAATCCTACAGACACTTTAAAGATGAGAGAGTACGCAGATTTTCTTGCCGCAGCTCATAAACCTGATGAAGCATTATTGTATTATCAAAAAATTCTTGATAAGGATAAAAAACGAAAGGACATTTACTTTGCTGTCACCTTCGTTCATTATACCAAGGGCGATCTTGTAAAAGCAGAAGAAGTTACTCAAACAATGCTGAAAATATTTCCTGATGATCCGATGGCAAATTACAATTTGGGTGCAATCGAGGCTACAAAAGGTAACAAAGAAAAAGCTCGCGAGATCTGGACTAAGCTGATAAAAGATAATCCAAATGATGAGACATCTGAACTTGCTAAAAATTCATTGAATAAGTTATAGCATATATTGTTGCCTGTGTTAAGGAACAATTTTTGAAACTATTTACAATCGTCAATCAATAACTAACTAAAATTAACCATTTGGAACAATTACTCGAAAATATTTTGGCGTATGTACTGGTATTTTTGCTGCTAGGTGGAATATTTTACTTCTACCTGATGAAGAATAAACTGAGGTCTGTACAAACAATCAGTAAAACAGCTAAAGCTAAAGAGTATGGTCTTTACGAACCTGTTTCATTGCACCCGGTTGTTGATCTTGATATTTGTATTGGAAGTGGTGCTTGCATTACAGCTTGTCCAGAGCATGATATTTTAGGAATTAATAATGGTCAGGCTCAAACAATAAATGCCTCAAGATGTGTTGGACACGGAGCCTGCTTTCATGCCTGCCCGGTTCAAGCAATATCTCTTTGCATTGGCACTGAAAAAAGAGGAGTTGAACTGCCGCACGTTTCACAGGAATTTGAAACCAATATTCCAGGTATTTTTGTAGCTGGCGAACTTGGAGGGATGGGTTTAATAAAGAATGCCGTGGAGCAGGGCAAACAAGCTGTAGAATATTATCTAAAAAAATCTTATCCAAAATCTAAAGCAAAGTATGATTTAATTATTGTAGGTGCTGGTCCTGCCGGTATATCAGCATCCTTAACTGCTGCAAAAAACAATCTTAAATTTTTAACATTAGAGCAAGATTCACTTGGTGGAACAGTCTTTAGTTTTCCTCGTGCCAAAATAGTGATGACATCTCCTATGGATTTGCCGCTTTGGGGTAAGGTTAAGTTAGTTGAAACAAGTAAATCTGAATTACTTGATTTATGGAATAATGTTCTTACAAAAAACAAGATTTCCATTAACGAACAGGAAAAAGTTGTTGAGGTAGTAAAGCAAGATAATATGTTCATTGTTAAAACAGATCAGGATCACTACACAAGTAATGGAATTATACTTGCGATTGGCAGACGAGGTTCACCCAGAAAACTTGGTGTGCCGGGCGAAGATAGAGAAAATGTTTTTTATCGTTTACTTGAGCCCGAATTAATACATAATACAGATGTGCTTGTTGTTGGCGGCGGCGATTCGGCTGTTGAATCTGCAATGCTGCTTGCTGATGAGAAAAATCGTGTTACACTTTCATATCGTGGTGAAACTTTTTCAAGATTAAAACCCAAAAATCTTGAACGTGTAAATGATTATATCAAAAAGAAAAAAATAAGACCTTTATTTAATTCCACCGTTAAAGAAATTTTTAATAATGAAGTGTGTTTTACTTTTAGTGATAAGCCCGATGAACTAAAATTAAAAATTGATCTTACATACGTTTTTGCGGGCGGAATATTACCTACAAGTTTTCTTGAAGGTATTGGAATTAAAATAACTAAGAAATTTGGTGATGCACTCTTAAAACACTAAGTAATTTATTGAAATACATTTTTATCATATTGTTTTTTTCTGTCAGGATTATTGCACAAATATCTCCGGGCGATCTAACAAAAGCTCATGCCGATTTAGAAGGCATCAGCAACTGCACAAAATGTCATGAAATTGGTGAGAAAGTTTTAAGTTCAAAATGTTTGGACTGCCACAAGGAAATTAAGTCTTTAGTTAATGCTAACAGAGGATATCATGCATACTCTGAAGTTAAGAAACGTGAATGTGCATCCTGCCATAATGAACATCATGGAAGAAATTTTAGAATTGTAAATTTTAATGAAGATGATTTCGATCATAACAAAACTGGATTTAAACTAACCGGCGCTCACTATAAAAAAGAATGTAAAGACTGTCATCAATCAAAATTTATTAATGACAGCAAACTAAAAAAGAAAAGCAAAACTCATTTAGGTTTGGATCAGAAATGCGTTTCCTGTCATGAAGATAATCATCAAAAAACTTTAGGTGATGATTGCAGCAGTTGTCACAACACCGAAAAATTTAAACCCGCTGTAAACTTCGATCATAACAACTCCAATTTCAAATTAGCAGGTGAACACTTAAAGGTTGAATGTTCAAAATGTCATCCATCAGAAAAGAAGAATGGAAAAGATTTTACAAAGTACAAAGGATTGAAGTTTGTAAATTGTTCTGGCTGCCATAACGATGTTCATAAAGGCGCATTTGGTGCGGATTGCAAATCCTGCCACACAGTAAATGGATTTAATATTATTAATCAGCAAAACTTTGATCACAATAAAACAAAATTTCCATTGATAGGAAAACATCAGACAGTAAAATGTAATGACTGCCATAAAGGTGATCACAAAAAGAAACCACTGTTTGCAAAATGCCTCGATTGTCATGCGGATTATCACAAGGGAGAATTTAAAGTTAATGGTGCAGTTAAAGATTGTAATAGCTGTCATTCAGAAAAGGGTTTTAATATTTCCAGCTTTACTCTTGAAGAACACAACAAGGGTATGTTCCAATTAACAGGTGCGCATTTAGCTGTTCCCTGCAAAAATTGTCATCAGCAAGAGAAAGAGTGGAAGTTCAAAAATGTCGGGTTAAAGTGCATAGATTGTCATAAAAATATTCATGGTACCGAACTGGCTCAGAAATATTTACCGGAAAATAATTGTAACTTTTGTCATCAAACTGAAAATTGGAGTACTATTACTTTTGATCATGATAGCACAGAATTTGCACTAATTGGAAAGCACAAAAATGTTACCTGCGGCAAATGTCATTATACTAAAGCAGATACGGATCAAAAGGTATTTAAGTTTTCATCTCTTAATCAAAGCTGTGAACAATGCCATAAAGATATTCATTTTGGACAGTTTAAGGTTGATAAAATTACGACCTGCGAAAAATGCCATACATTTAATGATTGGAAGCCGGAAAAATTTGATCATAACAAAACTAAATTTTCATTAGACAACGCTCATAAAAAAGTTCCGTGTATCAAATGTCATCCATCAACTACTGAAAACGGAAATAAATTTTTTGTTTACAAGTTAAAAGAATTTAAATGCGCTACTTGTCATACCAAATAATATTTTTTCTTTTTACGATAAGCATTTTTGCGCAATCACCGCACGGTGATAATTTTGATGTTGATTGCTCTAATTGTCATACTGCAGATAGCTGGAAGGTTGATCTTACCAAAATTTCTTTTGATCACTCAAAAACTAATTTTGCATTAATTGGTCAGCACATAAATGTTGATTGTAAATCGTGTCATGAATCATTAGTCTTTTCCAAAATGGATAAGGACTGTTTTTCTTGTCATAAAGATATTCATCAAGGTACAGTTGGTTTAGATTGTGCAAGCTGCCACACGCCAACAACCTGGATTGTAAAGGATATTATTGGTCTTCATCAAAATGGCAGATTCCCTCTGCTTGGTGCACATCAGACTGCGGATTGTGCCCAATGCCATTCGGGTTATCCTCAATTAAATTTTGAACCTCTGAATATTGATTGTTACGCATGCCATAAACAGAATTACGAATCAACACAAAATCCAAATCATGTTGCAGCAAATTTTTCTACCGAATGTCAGGACTGTCATAATATTAGTGCGCTATCCTGGAATGCAACTAATATAGATCACAGTTTCTTTCCACTCGTTGGCGGACATGCATTACCAAGTTGTTTTTCCTGTCATCAGCAGGGTGGAAATTTTTCGGGACTTTCATCGGAGTGTTATTCCTGTCATCAACAGACATATGAAGCAACACAAAACCCAAATCATATATCTGCAGGATTGCCAACAACTTGCGATGTTTGTCATTCTATTCAAGGCTGGACTCCAGCAGAGTTTAATCATAACTTGACCGCTTTTCCATTAACGGGAAAACATATTGATACGGATTGTTCAAATTGTCATGAAAGTGGTTATACAGGTACTCCGACCGATTGTTATTCGTGCCATCAACAAGATTATCAAAGCACAAATGATCCTAACCACGTAGCATCCCAGTTTCCAACTGATTGTAGTCTATGTCATACAACAGCAGGATGGGATAATGCTAATTTTGATCACAATACATCACAGTTTCCATTAACAGGAGCTCACGTTCAAACTGCTTGTGCAAGCTGCCATACAAGCGGCTATACTGGAACACCAACAGATTGCTATTCGTGCCATCAACAAGATTATCAAAGCACAACAGATCCGAATCACATTTTAGAAAATTATCCACAGGATTGTACTGTATGCCATAATACAACGAATTGGGACGATGCTAATTTTGATCACAATACATCACAGTTTCCATTAACAGGAGCTCACGTTCAAACTGCTTGTGCAAGCTGCCATACAAGCGGCTATACTGGAACACCAACAGATTGCTATTCGTGCCATCAACAAGATTATCAAAGCGCAACAGATCCGAATCACGTTTTAGAAAATTACCCACAGGATTGTACTGTATGCCATAATACAACGAATTGGGACGATGCTAATTTTGATCACAATACATCACAGTTCCCATTAACAGGAGCTCACGTTCAAACTGCTTGTGCAAGCTGCCATACAAGCGGCTATACCGGAACACCAACGGATTGCTTTGCATGTCATACGACGGATTATAATAATACTACAAATCCTGATCATCAAACAGCAGTTATTCCAACAACTTGTGTAGACTGTCATTCAACAACAGCCTGGGCACCAGCGACATTTGATCATAATATAACTCAGTTCCCATTGACAGGTGCGCATACTACAACAACTTGTCAGTCGTGTCATCAAAATGGTTATACAGGAACATCAACGGATTGTGTTTCGTGTCATCAAACAGATTATAACAACACTTCAAATCCAAATCATACAACAGTAAGTTTTCCAACAACCTGCGTTGATTGTCATTCAACATCAGCCTGGGCGCCAGCAACATTTGATCACGATAATCAGTACTTCCCAATATATTCAGGAGAACATAAAGATAAATGGAATCAGTGTTCTGAGTGTCATACAACACCAAGTAATTACAGTCAGTTTTCCTGTATAGATTGTCACGAGCACAATAAACCAGATATGGATAACGATCATCAGGGAGTTCAAGGATATATTTACAGCAGTCCAGATTGTTTGTCCTGCCATCCACAGGGTAAAAAAGATGGAGCATTTAATCATGCAACATCAAGTTTCCCGTTAACAGGATTACATATTTCAGCAAGCTGTGCAGATTGTCATCAGAACGGATATGCCGGAACAACATCAGTTTGTTCAGATTGCCACACAACAGAATACAATACTGCTTCAAATCCGAACCATCAGACATTAAGTATATCAACCGATTGTGCAATTTGCCACACACCAACTGCAGATTGGCAGCCAGCACTTTTTCCGCAGCACGATCAGGTTTATCAATTGCTTGGAAGACATGCTGAGATTGCTAATGACTGTGCAAGCTGTCATAATGGAAATTACACAACAACGCAAAATCAATGTGTTGAATGTCATCAAAGTGAATATAATGCTTCAGTAAATCCAAATCACAGTGCTGCAGGATTATCAACAGAATGTTCAACGTGTCATAATTCAAATGGATGGGCTCCATCAACTTTTGATCACAGCACAACAGGTTTTACATTAACAGGTTCACATCAGCCGTTGCAGTGTTCAGGCTGTCATAATGGAACAACAACAGGTTTGCAGAGTGATTGTGTGTCCTGCCATCAAGCAGATTATAATCAAGCGGCAAATCATACAGCACAATCATATCCAACAAACTGTGAACAATGCCATAATTCCGTAAACTGGAATGAAGCAACATTTGATCATCAGAATACAAGTTTTCCATTAACAGGCGCGCACACAACAACAACCTGTCAATCCTGTCATCAAACAGGATTTGCTGGAACACCAACGGATTGTTTATCCTGTCATCAAACAGATTATAACAGTACAACTAATCCAAATCACGTTACTGAAAATATTCCAACTACCTGTGTGGATTGCCACTCAACAACTGCATGGCAGCCTGCATCATTTGATCACCAGAATACAGGTTTTCCATTGACAGGTGCTCATATAAATACCTCATGTCAATCGTGTCATCAATCGGGTTATAATAATACACCAACGGATTGTATATGCTTGTCATCAAACAGATTATAACAATACAACAAATCCAAATCATATAGCAGCAAACTTCCCAACAACGTGCGTGGAATGTCATTCAACATCAGCATGGACACCAGCAACATTCGATCACGATAATCAGTACTTCCCGATTTATTCAGGAAAGCATAAAGATAAATGGAATCAATGTTCTGAATGTCATACCACTCCAAACAATTACAGTTTATTCTCCTGTATAGATTGTCACGAGCATAATCAGATCAGAAATGGATCAGCAAGCATCAGGGAGTTAATAATTACGTTTATAATAGTATAAATTGTTATGATTGCCACCCTGATGGTCAGAGATCGTCCGGTAGTTTTTAATCATACAATAACTGAATTTCCATTAACCGGTGCTCATACAAATGTTGAATGTGCTCAATGTCATTCTCCAAAACAAGATAGAATATCAAGTGAATGCGTTGCATGCCATATGCAGGATTACTTGAATACTGTAAACCCCAACCATCAGGCAGCTGGAATTTCAACCGATTGTATTTCCTGCCATAGCACAAATAACTGGAGTTCGGGTATAAAATTACTTGAAGAGGGTAAAGCTTTTCAATGATTAAGAAAATTAACATACTGTTATTATTAATTATTGTTTCTTTTTCAGTCAACGCTCAGCAAACTGTTAAAGAAGGCAAAGTAAGTTATGCTACAATCGAACTTGTTTATGTTGATTTTGAAAACACAGAAGGAATATCTGTTGGCGATACACTTTTTAATAAAATAAAAAATAAATATAGCCCTGCTTTAAAAGTAAAATATCTTTCAAAGAGTTCACTATCGGGTGAAAATTTAACAACCAAAAATATTGAAGCCGGTACCTCAATTTTTGCGTTTGTGATTGTTCAAGATTCAAGTTCAGCGGATGATATTCAAAATAATTTGCAAACAGTTGTAAATACTGCAATCGTGGTAGAACCACCAATTAATCCATCTAACGAATTTGTGAAGAAAGAAGTTTCACCCTCAAAAACAGATGGCAGATATTCACTTCAGTCGTATTCCAATTTTTCCAATGATGGAACTAGTATTGACTATCAAAGATGGAGACACTCTTTAAGATTTACTTCACAAAGAATTGGTGAATCAGGATTTTCATTTTCTACTTATGCTATATTTGCATACAAAGCCGATGAATGGAATCTTGTTTCTGATAATATTAACAAAGCATTAAAAGTTTATGATTTAAACATCAAATACGAATTTGATGAAACTGCTAAAATAGTGGCTGGAAGATTTCTTAATAGCAAGATATCCAACATTAGCACGGTTGATGGAGCGATGGTTGAAAAATCGTTTTCGTCCTGGTCATTTGGATTAGTTGCAGGCTCCCGTCCTGATTTTAATGATTTTAGTTTTAATTCAAAATTGTTTGAGTATGGCGGATACATAAGTAAGACTGACAAATTCGGTACAGGGATAATGGAAAACACAATATCTGCTTTTAATCAAACCAATGACTTTAAAACCGATAGAAGATTTTTATACTTTCAACACACAAATAGTTTAATTAAAAATACTTTTTTATTCGGTTCGGCAGAAGTTGATCTTTTCAAAATAGCTGATAGTGTTTCCCAGAATGATTTTAGTCTTACAGGTTTATTCTTTTCTGCCAGATACTCACCGGCAAGAGAGTTTTCATTAAATGTTTCATACGATGCAAGAAGAAATGTTGTGTACTATGAAACTTACAAATCATTATCACAAACAATTCTTGAAAATGAATTGCGCCAGGGTTTTAGAGCCAGAGCCAGTTTTAGACCTATAACAAATTTATTTTTTAGTCTGCAGTACGGTTATCGTTATAGAAAAGGTGATGTTAAAGCCAGTACAAATTACGGCGCCAATTTAGGTTATTCTAAGGTTCCGTTAATTGAGTCATCTGCAAATATTAATTTTAACAGAATAAACAGCAGCTATGTTGATGGTTATGTTTATTCAGCAAACCTTACTAAATCAATCTATTCACTAAGTTCTGATTTATCACTGGGGTTTAGAAAAACAATTTACAATTTTTCTAACGGTGCAAGCCAGCTCGAAGAGAATTCTATCCTTTTTGATTATTCAATAAATGCATTTAAACCTTTTATCGTTTTCTCTCAGTTACGAAGGTGTTTTTGAATCAACACACACTTACGGCAGAATTCTGTTTGATATAACCACAAGATTTTAAATCACCCGCAAATCTTCCTTTCCTTATAAACTTATTATATATATTTTTGGCTCAAACAAGAGATAAAAAAAATGTTTGAATACGTTGGTTCGATACATATGCACTCCACTTTTTCAGATGGAACTGGAGAAGTTACTGATATTGCAAAGTTTGCTGATGAAGTTGGATTGGATTTTATAATGCTTACAGATCATAACACTTTGCGTGCATTGCAGGAAGGTTATGAAAAATGGTATGGCAATACTTTACTGCTTGTAGGCTGTGAGATAAATGATAAGGAAAATCGAAATCACTATTTAGCATTTGGAATCGATGAAGCATTTTCTACTCGAACTCCTGCAAAAAAATATGTTGCAAAAGTTAAAGAACTTGGCGGCATAGGATTTTTAGCTCATCCACATGAAAAAAGTAAAGCATAAAGAACATCCTGCATATCCCTGGGTAGAATGGGATACCGAAGATTTTACGGGAATTGAAATCTGGAATCATATGTCTGAGTGGGTTGAAAATCTTACCGAGGAAAATAAATACAGATCATTTCTTCATCCCTTAAGAACAATCATTGCTCCACCAAAAGAAACTTTAAAAGTTTGGGATGAACTAAATCAAAAAAGAAAAGTAATTGGTATCGGCGGAATAGATGCGCACGCACACAAATATAATCTTGTTGGATTTTTAGAAGTAGAAATTTTTCCATACAAAGTTTTATTTAAATCTATTCGCACACACATACTTATTGATGAAGCAATAAAAAAAGGAAAGAGTGCAAAAGAATTAGAAAAAGCTAAATGGCAAATTTATAATTCACTAAAAGACGGAAGATGTTTTGTTGCCAATGATTATGTTGCTGAATCAAAAGGTTTTAGATTCTATGCTGAATCCAATGGAATAAAATATCAAATGGGCGATACTGTTCCTGATCATAAAAATGTAACGTTTAAAGTTTTTTTACCGGGAATTACCGCTGAAATAAAACTACTGCGTAACGGGCACATCATAGAAACTAATAAAGGAATCGATGCGGAATTTGTTGTTAACAAAAAAGGTGCTTACCGTATTGAAGTATATCACGAAGATAGAGCTTGGATTTATTCTAATCATATAAGAGTAAACATTTAACTTTTAACATTTCCTTCATCCTAACAAAACTTTGATTGAATCTTTTTATTTACTCCTGAATCATACCTTCACATAAAAATAAAAGGATTTAAAAAATGTTAAAAACAAATCTAACTCACGTACTTTCAGAAAAAGAACATGCTGAATTATTAAAGAATAATGAAAACGTAATGATTTGCTGTGGTAGAATGGGACCAATGTGTATTCCTGTTTATGAAGTAATGGAAGAGCTGGAAAGCGAATATAAGAATGTTAAGTTTGCTGATATGGAATTTGATTCACCGGATGCAAAAGTAATTAGAAGTCTTCCTGAAGCAAAAAGTTTTCAGGGATTACCATTTACTATTTATTATAAAAATGGTAAAGTTGTTAAAGCAACAAGCAGTATTCAATCAAGAGATCAGGTAACTGCAATTCTTGATGAACATCTTGGTAAATAAAATAGTTATGTGTTTAAAAGATGACATCTTTATAAAAAGATGTCATCTTTAATGATGTAAACTTGGAAAAAATTATGGATAATCATTTTGATGTAATAGTTATTGGTGCAGGTGCTGCAGGATTGACGGCCGGCATTTATCTTTCGCGTGCAAAAGTAAAAACCTTAATTTTAAATGAAGGTGCTGTTGGCGGACAAATGGTGCTTACTCACGAGATTGCAAATTATCCCGGTGTAGAAAATATAAGCGGATATGAGCTTGCTCGCATAATGAAAACACAAGCACAAAAGTTTGGCTGCGTTATCAAATCAAATTTAAAAATTTCTTCTTTGGAAATTGATGGCGATGTAAAAAGAGTTACTGTAAATAATAAAGATGTTTACACTTCAAATGCTATTATCATTTCAACCGGTGGAAAATCCAGAATGATTGGTGCCATTAATGAAGATAAGTTTAAAGGCAAAGGAATTTCTTATTGTGCTACCTGCGATGGTGATTTTTTTCAGGATAAAGAAATTATTGTTGTTGGTGGTGGAAACTCTGCTCTTGAAGAAGCAGTATCATTGACAAAGTATGCATCAAAAGTAACTGTTGTTCATCAGTTCGATCATTTTCAGGCATTCAAGCATTATGTTGATGAAGCAAAGAAAAATGAAAAAATTAACTTTATAATGGAATCCAAGATAATTGAGTTTGTTGGTGATGAAAAACTTGAAGCAGTAAAGATTCAACATCAATCAACAAGTGAAATTACTGAGATGAAGATTGATGGTGTTTTTATTTTTATTGGATATGTTCCCAATACAGAATCACTAGAAGGATTAATTGAGCTGAATCAATGGAAAGAAATTGTTGTTGATA
The DNA here is from genome assembly GCA_963812305.1 of uncultured Ignavibacteriaceae bacterium. Taxonomy (GTDB): domain Bacteria; phylum Bacteroidota; class Ignavibacteria; order Ignavibacteriales; family Ignavibacteriaceae; genus IGN3. The sequence continues at coordinate 335,098 of CAWEUT010000016.1, read as the reverse complement.
AAGATATGAAGACAAATATTACAGGAGTTTTTGCTGCTGGTGATTCAATTCAAAAAAAATACCGCCAGGTTACTACTGCGGTTGCTGATGGCACAATAGCCGCTTTAAGTGCCGCGGATTATATCAACAATCTTAAAAAAGAAATACATGAACATGAACTTGTTCATTAATGAAATTAAATAATGATACACGATAAAAATCATTGGTACGATGGCTGGTTTTATGATAAGATGATCGCTCCAAATCAGGATCGGATATTTCGTGAAATCAAAAAAGTAATCGAACCAAACTCAACAATTATAGATGTTGGATGCGGCACAGGAAGATTTTCTTTTTCAGTTGCAGATAAAGTTAAGAGAGTAACCGGGATTGATCTTTCAAGTAAGAATATTGAAACGGCAAATCAAACGCTTCAAAAAAATCCAAATAATAAAATTTCATTTCTTCATACAAATCTTGCAAACCTGATATCTCAAAATCATCATTATGATTATGCAGTTATGACTTATGTTATTCACGAAGTTAATCCAGGTGAAAGAATTGCGCTGCTAAAAGAGATGGCGCAAATTGCAGACAAAATAATTATTGGCGATTATCTTGTTCCTGTTAACAAAGGCTTTTGGAATTTGCTAAATGTTATAGTGGAATACTTAGCAGGGAAAGAACATTACACAAACTTTAAAGATTTTGTCGCTAATGGTGGTTTAATTCGATTAGCCGAGAATGCAGGATTAAAAATAATTTCAGAGATAAAAGACAAGCCTGTTACAAGTCAGCTTTTAGTTCTTTCAAAATAAAACATCCCTTTTTAAAATTCTTATAAACAACCATTTTTTTACATTTAATTGATTTTTCAAATCTTTGGAAGATTGGGCACTTTAGTGTTAAATTTGCCCCAGTTTTTTTTTATGAATCAGAACAGGAATAAAGAATGTTAACAAAACAGAAGAAACTTTCAAGAAAAGAAATAAAAGAAGATAAGCTTGTAGAATTTTACTACAAATCACAGTCTTTTTTTGAGGAAAACAAAAATAAGGTTTTTACTTATTTAGGTGCGGTTGCATTAGTCGTTATAGCTGTAATTCTTTTTATGAATTACCGAAGCGGACAAAATGAAGAAGCTGCAGGTCATTTATCTAAAGTTATGGATATGTACGATATGGGTGACTATCTTGGTGCCATTGAAGGTAAAAAGGATGTTAAGATGTTAGGACTAAAAGATATCGTAGCTGAATATGGCAGTACCGAAAACGGAGAAACAGCAAAAATTTATCTTGCAAACAGTTATGCTAATCTTGGTAAATCTGATGAAGCATTAAAATATTACGAAGATTATAGCGGCGATATTGATATTTATGTTGCTGCATCTTTAGCGGGTCAGGCTGGGTACTATGCTTCCAAAAATGAATATGAAAAAGCTGCTGATCTTTATATGAAGGCTTCTAAGGTTTCTAAAACTGATGTGATGAATTCTGATTATATGTTTCAGGCAGCGGTAAATTATTTTGATGCAGGGGATAAAGATCAGGCAAAAAGTCTTCTTCAGACAATTAAAGAAGATTATAAAACTTCAGCTGTTTATTCTCAGGTTGATAGATATCTTACTCAGCTAAATTAGATGTTTTTGATAGATTTTTTATAAAAACCGTGAAGAAATTCACGGTTTTTTGTCAATAATCGTTAAAAACCTTTTCTTGACATTACAGACTTCTATCTCTATTTTTTTCAAGTCATTTATTAACAATTATTTAAAGCAATATGGCAGATACCTCAGATTTCAGAAATGGTCTTATAATCAGATATAAAAATGATCCTTATGTGATAACAGAATTTCAGCATGTTAAACCCGGCAAAGGCGGAGCTTTCGTTCGCAGTACTCTAAAAAATCTTAAAACTGGTAAAGTATTGGATAACACTTTTAGATCGGGTGAATCGATTGAGATTATCAGAGTTGAACGTAAAAAATTTCAATACTTATTTCGTGAAAATGAATTTCTTGTTCTTATGGATAATGAAACTTATGAACAAATAAATGTTCCGGTAATATTATTTGGAGATTCTGTTGATTATCTAAAAGGCAGTGAGGAAATTGAAATTCTTTTTAATGGCGATGATATAATTACAGTTGAACCTCCAATTTTTGCATATCTAAAAGTTTCAGAAACAGAACCGGGGTTTAGGGGCAACACAGCAACCAATGCATTTAAGCCTGCTAAATTAGAATCCGGTGCAACAGTTAATGTTCCTCTATTTGTTAACGTTGATGATATGCTTAAAGTAGATACACGCACCGGGGAATATGTTGAACGAGTAAAATCCTAATTAAAGGAATAACAATGGATCTAAATCTTATAAAAAAACTGATAAAAATTCTTGAATCAAGTGATGTAACCGATCTTGAGATTGAAGAGAACGGTACAAGAGTTAAACTTGCCAAGAAGATTCGTGTAACTCAGGCTGTGTCTTATACTCAAGCTGCAGCAGCTATTCCTGTAACTCATCAAACTTCAGAATCAGTATCTAAAACTGAGGACAAAAAAGTTGTTGATGAACATGCCGGAATGCACGAAATCAAATCCCCAATAGTTGGTACTTTTTACAGAGCCCCTGCACCAGATGCAGATTCTTATGTTCAGGTAGGAGATACGGTTTCCGCCGGATCAGTTCTGTGTATTGTTGAAGCAATGAAACTGATGAATGAAATTGAGTCTGATGTAAGCGGAAAGATCGTAAAGATATTAGTTGAAAACGGAAAACCCGTAGAATATAATCAGCCGTTATTCTTAGTACAGTTAAGTTAATCTAATAAATATTGAGATATTGTGTTTAATAAAATTTTAATCGCTAACCGCGGCGAAATTGCTTTAAGGATTATCAGAACCTGCAGAGAGTTAGGTATTAAAACAGTTGCGGTTTATTCTGAAGCGGATCGTGACTCTTTACACGTTACATTTGCTGATGAAGCAGTTTGTATTGGACCCGCCTTAGGCAGAGACAGCTATTTAAAAATTCCATCAATTATTTCTGCGGCTCAAATTACTGGTGCCGATGCTATTCATCCGGGTTATGGATTTCTTGCAGAGAATGCTGATTTTTCTGAGATATGTATAGAGTCTGGTATCACTTTTATCGGACCATCCCCTGAAATGATAAGAGCAATGGGTGATAAATCTTTTGCAAAAGACACAATGAAAAAAAATGGTGTACCTGTTGTTCCCGGCAGCGATGGCGTTGTAAAGGATGTTGCTGAAGCAATAAAAATAGCTCACGAAGTTGGTTTTCCTGTAATTGTAAAAGCATCTGCAGGCGGCGGTGGAAAAGGAATGCGAATTGTTTGGGAGGAAAAAGATTTTGATAATGCATTTCAAACTGCTCAGGCAGAAGCAGGAGCAGCATTCAATAATTCTGATGTTTATATTGAAAAGTTTTTAGAAAATCCACGCCACGTTGAATTCCAGATTATGGGTGATAAATTTGGAAATGTTTTTCATTACGGAGAACGTGATTGTTCAGTACAACGAAGACATCAAAAACTAATTGAAGAATCACCTTCGCCAGCACTTGATGAAGTATTAAGAACAAAAATGGGTGATACAGCTGTACTTGGTGCAAAATCCGTAAACTATCTTGGTGCAGGTACCATAGAGTTCTTATTAGATAAACATAAGAATTTTTACTTTATGGAGATGAACACCAGAATACAGGTTGAACATCCCGTTACAGAAACTGTCTATAGTGTCGATCTTATAAGACAGCAGATTTTAGTTGCATCCGGTCAAAAAGCTGATACACCACCGCAAGTACCTTTTGGACATAGCATTGAGTTTAGAATTAATGCTGAAGACCCTGAACACAATTTTAGACCATCGCCAGGAAAAATTACCTCGCTAAATTTTCCAGGCGGATTTGGAGTTAGAGTAGATTCACATATTTATCAATCATATTCAGTACCTCCGCACTATGATTCTTTAATTGCTAAACTTATTGTTTGGGGAAGAACAAGAGAACGAGCTTTAGCAAGAGGTAAACGTGCGCTTGAAGAATTTGTTGTTGAAGGAATAAAAACTACAATTCCTTTTCATTTAAAAGTTCTTCAGGATCCTCGTTTTATAAGCGGACATTTTGATACCGGTTTTCTTGATAAGTTTAATTCAGATAAATAATTCTTTTTTCAGATAAATTTTAAGAGGATAAAATGAGCATTCCAAATAATTTAAAATATACAAAAGAACATGAATGGGTTCTTGTTGAAGGAAACGTAGGCACAATTGGAGTTACCGAGTATGCACAGGGAGAATTAGGTGATGTTGTTTATGTTGATATCGATCCTGCTTTAAGTGAAATTAAAAAAGGTGAATCAATAGGAACAATTGAAGCAGTTAAAACTGTTAGTGATATTTTTGCTCCGTTTTCCGGTAAAGTAATCGAACTTAATAGTGAAATAAAAGACAGTCCCGAATTAGTAAACTCGGATCCATATGGAAAAGGCTGGATGATTAAAGTTGAAATAAGTAACACTGCAGATCTTGCAGATTTGCTTGATGCATCTGCTTATCAGGCTTTAATCGGTCAGTAATAATTTTCTTTGAAAACTTTAAAAACAAAATTCGGGTAACCGGGTTTTGTTTTTTTATTTTTAAACAACAGAGACTTAATGAAACAAAATGAAAAAATATTAATAATAGACTTTGGTTCTCAGTTTACTCAACTTATTACAAGAAGAGTAAGAGAAGCAAATGTTTATTCTGAAATTCATTCTCACAAAATCACTTTTGAAGAAATAAAAAAGTTTGAACCAACCGGCATAATCCTTTCCGGCGGACCTATGAGTGTTTATGATACAGACGCACCTGATCTTGATGAACGAATATTAAAAATTAATGTTCCTGTACTTGGCATTTGCTACGGTCTTCAGTTGATTAGCAAAAAACTTGGAGGCAAAGTTGAACCTGCAAAGGATAGAGAATACGGCAGGGCAATTTTAAATATAGTTGAAACTTCTCCATTGTTTAATAATGTTGATAAAGAATCAAAAGTTTGGATGAGTCATGGTGATTATCTTACTGAACTTCCGAAAGGATTTAATATAATTGCAAAATCTGATCATTCACCAATCGGTGCTGTAGCAAATGAATCTGAAAAAATTTATGGAGTACAATTCCATCCCGAAGTTGTTCATACAAATGAAGGGAAAAAAATCATTCACAACTTTTTATTTGATATTTGTGGATGTACCGGTAATTGGACATCGCATAATTTTATTGAAAACAGCATTGCAGAAATAAAAGAAAGAGTGGGTAGTGCAAAAGTAATTTGTGCCTTAAGCGGCGGTGTTGATTCAACGGTTGCTGCAGTGCTTGTTAAAAAAGCTATTGGTGATAATTTGATTTGTATCCACATAGATACCGGATTGATGCGCAAGAATGAAAGTTATGAAATAGGAAAAATCTTCAACGAGAAATTAAACTTAAATCATATCCACGTGGATGCTTCAGAAAAATTTATCAGCAGATTAAAAGGTATTTCCGATCCAGAACAAAAAAGAAGAATTATTGGAAACACTTTTATTGATGTCTTTGAAGAGGAAGCAAAAAAAATTGAAGATGCTCAATTTTTAGTTCAGGGAACTCTTTATCCCGATGTAATAGAATCAGTTTCTGTAAAGGGGGCTTCTGTTACAATCAAAACGCATCACAATGTTGGCGGCTTGCCAGAAAAGATGAATCTTAAATTGATTGAACCCTTTCGTGCATTATTTAAAGATGAAGTAAGAAATGTTGGCAGGGAATTAAATATTCCCGAAGAATTTATTGAAAGGCATCCGTTTCCAGGTCCGGGTTTGGCAGTAAGAATTCTTGGTACAGTTGATCAGGAAAAACTTGATATTTTAAAAGAAGCTGATGATATTTATATTAGCTCAATAAAAAGTGCTGGAATTTATAATGAAATCTGGCAGGCGTTTGCTGTTCTGCTGCCTGTTCAATCTGTTGGGGTTATGGGTGATGCAAGAACTTACGAATTTGTTCTTGCTCTGCGTGCAGTAACTTCTGTGGATGGAATGACGGCAGATTGGTATAATTTTGAGCACGATTTTTTATCAGATGTTTCAAATAAAATTATTAATAAAGTGCGCGGCGTTAACAGAGTAGTTTATGATATTAGTTCTAAACCTCCTGCAACTATTGAATGGGAATAAGTGGACGAAGAGAGAATAAAATTTAAACTCAAACTTGCTTCAGCTTTTATATCTGAGGGAAAAAATCTGCACGCCGTTCAGATCTATAAGAATCTTATTGAAGAAACTGAAAGAGAAGAATTTTATTTTCAGCTTGCTGAATTATTTGAAGATTTAGGATTTGTTGATGCAGGAATAAATGTTTTGAAAGATCTTGAACAATTAAAACCCCGCAGCAGCGATGTTACTTTATATTTTGGTCAGTATCTGTTAAGAAATTCCAGATGGTTTGATGCGATAGAAGAATTAAATAGCATAGCGGATTCAACACCTGCGTCACTATTTTTAATTGCATATTCCTACATGATGCTTAACGAATTTGAACTTGCGAAAGAATATTTTTCAAAATTTATATTTTCCGATGAAAAAAATGATCTTAAGCAGGAAGCCAATCTTTATCTTGCAAAAATTGAATACGAATTGCACAATTATAATTCTGCTTTAAGTTATGCAACAGAGGCTCAGTTTCTTTACTCTGAATTTTGGGAACTGAATTTAATTCTTGCCAAAGTTTATTACAGCTTAGATATGTTCACTCATGCCGTAAATCCAATACAGAAAGCATTAAAACTTAATCCAAAAGATGCATCCGTTCAGGAGTTTGCCGGAAAAATTTATTATCAATTGCATGATTATAAAAAAGCAGAAAAGTTTTTTTCAGAATTTATTGAATTAAGTTCTGAAGTCTCTGCAGAAATATATACGTTGTTAGCAAAATCATTTGTTAAGCAAAGAAAAATTGATGAAGCAAATCTTTTCCTTGGATTGGCATTACAGATTGATCCTGCTTATCAGCCCGCAATATCTGCTAAAGGTGATCTTAATAATTAATATTGTAATATGAAAAATTTATTTATCATTATAATCGTCGCTGGGTCGTTGCTATATCCGCAGAATCTTACTGTTGATACTAATAAGGATTTTGAGAAGGCGCTAAGTTTTTATAATTCTAAAAAGTATAATGATGCACTAAATCTTTTTAAAAAAATTGCAGTCAGGACAGAAAACAATACAAAAAATACCGCCTCAGCTTTTTTTGTATCAAAAATTTTGGTTGAGCAAAAAAAGTATGCTGAGGCTGAGAATTCTATAAATGATTTTTTAAAAGATTATTCACAAAGTAAATATGCTAATGAGGTTAAAAATCTTTTAATAAAAATGTATGTTGATAAATCAGAATTTGTAAAAGCTTTTGAAACCTGTATTACATTTGTTGAGTCTTCAACTTCAATAGTTTTTAAGAACGAGACTAAGAACGTTGCTGAAAAAATAGCCTTGAGCAATCTAAAAAGTTCAGAAGTTGAAAAGTATATTGATAAATATTCATCACTAAAACCATTTCTAATTTTATTAACCGGCAAACTTTATATAGCTGAAGGAGATAATTCTGATGCACTAAAAAAGTTTGATGAGATAACATCAAACTACAAGACTTCCGAAGAGTATGTTGATGCACTAAATCTAAAAAAGTCAATTGGTGATTCACAAACAAGCGCCGGTTTTCCAATCGTTGGTATTTTGTTGTCATTGACTGATAACAATGGAAGAGAAATAGAATCTGCCAAAGAAATTTTGGAAGGAATTAAGTTCGCTTTTCATGAATATAATTCCGGGCATAGTGAAAAAGTTGGAATAATAGTGAGTGATATTCAGCGCGATAAAACTCTGATAGAGAAAGCAACGAATAATTTTATTGAAAACAATGATGTTCGATGCATTATCGGACCGGTATTTAGTGATGATGTTAGAGATGCGCTTAAAGAGATAGATCGTTCAAATATCATTCTCATTTCGCCAACCGCAACTGACGATGATTTAATTTCTTTAAGTGATAATTTTTATCAGGCAAACCCTTCATTAACTGCCCGTGGAAAAATATTTGCGCAGTATTTGTACTATGTTGAAAATAAAAGAAGCATTGCCGTGATAAACTCCATCGAAGGGTATTCGCCATTGCTTGCCGCAAGTTTTAGTCAGGAGTTTGAACGCCTTGGTGGAAAAATTATGGCTAAAGAAACATACAAAAGCAAGAGTTTTTCACTTGCTGAACAGATGGCACGAATCTCTGCAATCTCAAATTCCTTAGAAGGAATTTATGCACCGATCTCAGATGGAAGTGATGCAAATGCAATATTATCTCAGATGGTTCAGAGCGGATTAAATCTTGAAATTTATGGCAATCAGGATTGGTTTCTTGGGAAGGGATTTGAATCTTCATCTGAGCTTAGTAATAAACTAACTTTTGATTCAGATTATTTTATAGACTTTAATGATGCTGAGTTTAAACTATTCTCAGAATCATTTAAGAAAACTGCCGGAATGGAAATTAATAGAAATATACTTTATGGTTATGATACGGCTAAGTATATCTTAACTGTAATCAGAAACATCGATCCGACAAGAAAAAATATAAAGTATAAAATAGAATCTGGAATAAATGTAACGGGTTTTCATAACAATATCTCATTTGATTATGACAGAACAAACAAGTTTATAAATATTGTTCGGTATAATGATGGAGTATTTCAGTTAGTTGATAAATTCCGCGCAGGCAAATAGTTGAGAGAGCAGAAATGTCTAAAGTAAAAGATCTTCCAATTGATGACAGACCACGTGAAAAATTATTACTGCGTGGTCCTCAAAATCTAACTGATGCTGAATTGATTGCAATTCTCTTAAGAACCGGAACAAAAGGAAAATCTGTAATTTCAATGGCGCAGGATGTGATTACTAAAGAAAATAATCTTGCACAGCTTGCATCAAAATCAGCAGCGGAGCTTATCAAAACTTCAGGAATCGGTAAAGATAAAGCCGCAACTTTATTAGCGGCGTTTGAGATTAGCAGAAGAATACTATCCCAGGCAAAATGGTTTTCACAGAAAAAAATTACTTCGCCTGCTGATGTTGCAGAGATCTTTATCCCTTTATTACGGGATGAATTGAAAGAACAGTTTATTGTGGTTTGCCTTAGTTCTGCAAATAAAATTATTAGATACGAAAAAATCTCTTTAGGAAATCTAAACTCAAGTGTAGTCCATCCAAGAGAAATATTCAGAACTGCCATTGAGAATAACTCAGCAAGCATTATATTAATTCATAATCATCCAAGCGAAAATCCTGAACCAAGTAATGAGGATATATCCATAACACGAAAAATTGTAGAGGCAGGTAAAATAATGGATATACCTGTTTTTGATCATCTAATTATTGCAGGGAATTCTTATACAAGTTTTGTTGAGAGAAGACTGATATAGATATTTATTCTTAAAAACTAGTATTTATTCGTTCTAAAGGAGTAGTTCCTTTTTCATCCTTTTGGTTGATTTGATTTGTTTGATAATTTCAATACATTATTGGGAAGAAGTTGAAATCAAAGGGGAATTGTTTAAAACAGCTGACAGTTGCGTAACATATTCTTAGATTTGAAGGTAGAATTATTTATATTCTATTGAAAAAAGAGGGTATTTTGAGTTAAAAGTAGATTAAATTTTATTTTCTACTTTGTTTTGTGAGTTTTTTTCATATATTTCAAGGCGTGTTAATCAAATTTTTTAACCAAAAATTGAAAATTTCAAATTATTTAATCACTAACCATAATATTCGGAGGTATCGAATGAACATAACAAAATCATTGAGAACTGCCGTATTGTTCGGCGGTATTGCACTTACTACTGCCTTCTTTAGCGGATGCGGCGGATTGAGTGATGCTCAAATAAAAGAATTGAGCGATCTTAAAGCTCTTACTGCATCTCTTGAGGTAGAAGCTAATTCTTTAAGAGATGAAAGAGCTAAACTTGAAGCTCAGATGGAAGAAACAAACAGAAAGCTTGCTGAGTGCGAAAAGCAGAAAGAAGAAGCAAAAGCTAACTTAGAAAAACTACCTAAGTAGTAGAATTAATTAACGATTTTAATAAAATATTCAGAGGAAATAAATAATGAATCTTAAAATAAAATTATTTGGCATAGTTTCCCTGTTTCTACTTTTAACTGTTGTAAGCTTTGCACAGGAAGAAATGACTGAGGAACAGTGGGAATCAGAAATGGCTGCTTATAAAAACAAGCAAGCTGCCTTAGAAACCGAAATTGCTGCACTTAAAACCGATATCGACAATCTTAAAGCTATGGATCTTCAGGATCCAGAAGAGTGCATTGACGAATTATATCAACTTGTTGGTGCTACACGTAATGACGTTAACAACTATAGAAAAGCTGTTAATGAATTAGATGGTAAGATCAAAAGAAAAGAAGGTCCTAAAGCTGACAGACAAACAGATCTTAACGCTCTTAAAACAAATAAAATTTCTGCATTACCAGAATTTTACAACAAAGTTCACAACCAGATGCAAAAAGACCTTGACAATTGGGTTGAAGCTCCAACAGAAATCAACTATACTGTTGTAAAAGGTGATCATCTTTGGGGTATTGCAAAGAAATCTGAACACTATGGTAATCCATTTGCTTGGCCAGTAATTTATCAGGCAAACAGAGACCAGATTAAGAATCCAGATTTGATTTATCCAGATCAAAAATTCAAAATTCCTAATCTAACTGAAGAAGAAAAATCAAAATATGAGAAACTAAGAGTTAATTATAAACCAGCTCCTGTTCAATAATTGATTTCTTGTTCTCTTAAAATTATTATAAGCCCTTATCTTTATTGATGAGGGCTTTTTATATTTAAATCTGATATGACAACGGCAGAAAAAAAGATAACGCTTAACGGAATTGATATGCTCGCACTTCTTGGAGTAAACGATGCAAATCTTCATATTCTTGAAGACCGGTTTAATTCAACTATTAGTGTGCGTGGTGATATCGTAAATATTAAAGGCGTTCTTGAAGAAGTTGAGCTTGTTGAGAAAGTTATTAAAGAAATGTCTTATGTGCTTAATACCAGCGGCAGACTAAACAGAAATGATGTTGAAACAATTCTTAATCTTACTGTCGAGGGAAAAGAGATAATTAATGAAGAAGATTTTGATTCTATAGTTCTATACACTAAAAATGATGTTGTTAAAGCTAAAACTCCCGGGCAAAAACAATATTTTCAGATTGCCAATAAAAATGATATTTGTTTTGCTATCGGACCTGCAGGAACTGGAAAAACATATCTTGCTGTTGCTTTAGCGGTTTCTGCACTTAAAAGAGGAATTGTTAAACGAATCGTACTTGCTCGTCCCGCAGTTGAAGCCGGTGAAAGTCTTGGATTTTTACCTGGTGATTTTCAAGAAAAAATTGATCCATATCTCCGTCCGTTATACGATGCACTTGATGATATGATGCCTTCCGAAAAATTAAAAGGCTACATTGAAAAAAGTATTGTAGAAATTGTGCCCTTAGCTTATATGCGCGGAAGAACACTGAATAATGCTTTTGTTATTTTGGATGAAGCTCAAAACGCAACAGATGTACAGATGAAAATGTTTCTAACTCGTCTTGGCGCAAATTCTAAAGCAATTATTACAGGCGATATTACTCAAATTGATTTGCCGTCAAAATCAAAAAGCGGATTGATTCAGGCTAAAGAAATATTAAGCGGAATTACCGGCGTGGGCTTTGTTTACTTTGATAGAGATGACGTAGTAAGACACAAGCTGGTAAAAGATATTATTGATGCTTACGATAAATTTAATGGCAACGGAAAAAGTTAATCAAATCCATTCAGTTTCTTGCTTTCATTCCAGTACTTATCCATCTCCTCAAGGTTTGATTCATTTATCGCTTTGCCTGTTTCTTTAACCTTTTGCTGTACATAATTAAATCGCTTGATAAATTTTTCATTGGTTAATCTTAAAGCATCCTCGGGATTTATTCCGAGAAATCTTGCATAATTTACCATTGCAAAAAAAACATCACCCACTTCTTTTTCTAACTTCAGATTTAATTTCTTTAACGTTCTTTTGGATCTGAAGTTTGTGATTTTATATTTTCAATCTCATGCATTTCTTCAATTTCTTCAATCACTTTCTTCCAAACATCTTCTTTCTTTTCCCAATCAAATCCAACTTTAGCGGCTTTCTCCTGTAATCTGTGTGCCCGTTGCAATGCCGGTAAGTTGTGTGGAACTCCATCAAGAACGGATTCACGACCTTCAGTTAATTTAATTTCTTCCCAGTTCTTTTTCACTTCATTTGAATCAGCAACTTTAACTTCGCCAAAAACATGCGGATGCCTTCGAATAAGTTTTTCCTGAATGGAATCAATCACATCATCGATATTAAAATAATTATCTTCTTCGGCTATTTGAGTATGGAAAACAACGTGAAGTAAAAGATCACCTAATTCTTTTTTCAATTCCCCAAAGTCCTTATTATCAATTGCTTCAACAACTTCATAAGCTTCTTCAATTGTATTTGATTTTATTGAATCATTAGTTTGTTCTCTATCCCACGGACATTCTTTTCTTAATCGTTTAACAATGTGTACAAATTCCGTAAATTTACTTCCAGTCATTCGGTTTCCTTTTTAGATAATTTATTCTTATCAAATTTAAAGAAAAAATATTTACACATAAGGAGTATTTATGATAGAAGAAAAAATAAAAGAACTTGGACTTGAACTTCCTGAAGTTGCAAAACCACTTGCTGCTTATATCCCTGCAAAGCAAGTTGGTAATCTTGTTATGACTTCAGGCCAGGTTCCATTAGTAAAAGGCGTTATCAATTTTGCCGGAAAAGTTGGATCCGATCTTACTGAAGAAGAAGGACAAAAAGCCGCACAGATTTGCGCACTTAACTGTCTTGCAGCTATTAAAGGTGTCATCGGAAATCTTGATAAAATTATTGAAGTTGTGAAGTTAACTGTTTTTGTTGCAAGTACACCTGAATTTACTTCTCAACCTAAAGTCGCTAATGGTGCTTCAGAATTAATTGGAAAAATATTTGGTGAATCCGGTAAGCATGTTCGAAGTGCTGTGGGAGTTACCTCTCTTCCTCTTAATGCTTCTGTCGAGATTGAAATGACGGTTAGAGTTTAAAGTAATAAAAAAATATTTTTTTACTCGTTTAACCAGTTTGATATAATTTCATCGCCCTGTTTTGTCAAGATTGATTCAGGATGAAATTGTATTCCCTGGATAGGATAATTTTTATGATGGATTCCCATAATTATCCCATCTCCGGTTTGTGCTGTAATTTCTAATTCTTGAGGCAATGATTTTTTATCAACAATTAATGAATGATATCTCATTACTTCAAAATTTTGTGGAATGTTTTTGAAAATTGATTTACCATCATGTATAATTTTAGAAGTTATACCGTGCATTGGTTTTGGAGCTTTTATCACATTTCCGCCAAAGCAGATTGCGATTGCCTGATGACCGAGACAAACTCCAAGAATCGGAACAGAATTGCCCAGTTCTTTTATTACTTCCAAAGAAATCCGGGAATCTTCTGGTCTTTTTGGTCCGGGTGAGATAAGAATTTTATCGGGATTAATTCTTGTTATTTCGTCTAATGATAAATCGTCATTTCGCTTAACAATAATCTTACAACCGAATTTACCAAGCTGCTGTACTAAATTAAAAGTAAATGAATCGTAATTATCGATTACAAGGATTTTCATACTTCAAAATAAAGAAAATATTTTGTGAAATAATCATAAAACTTAAGGTTAAAATAAATTTTGGTGCGTCTAAAGTACGTCAACATTCATTGACATTAAGTAAGGATTTGCATAAAATCGAAGTGAAGATTTTGAGAAAATTATGAAAAAGTATCTTTTAACAATATTTGTGCTGTTGTCAGTTTCTATCAATGCTCAGTTTAAAGACCCAGTATTTGAAACTGAGAAACCTAAAGATGGAATAATGAACAATTCTTCAAATTCATTATTTGGATTTATTAATCCAGACAACTTTAGTATGCATCATTCAATAGGATTGTCTTATTCCACATTTGGAAATTACGGAACCAGTCTGGCAACCTATACTAACAGTATGATGTACAAATTTTCAGATGATATGAACATACAATTGGATGCAAGTTTTGTTACAAGTCCGTATAGTTCTTTGGGCAAAGATTTTCAAAATTCAATTCAGGGTGTTTATATAGATCGGGCAGCATTTAACTATCGTCCGTGGGATGATTTTTCAATATCCATTCAATACAGAAATGTTCCCAATTATTTTTATGATCCCTACAACAGGTACAACGGCTTTTATGGTAACTCATTTTATGATAGACCATTCAGTTCCGGTTTCAACTCCTTTATGTATTAACAATAAGGAATTATGTTAAAGGAAAAAGAAAATCCGGAAGATTACATTTCAAAAAATCCTGACTCAGAAAAAAATACAAACCTTTTCTTTATTATTGCATCAATAATATTATCAGTTTTCGCAGTGTTTCTTATTTATTCTCTGTTGGATAAAACAGGAATAATAAATTTAGATAATGATGAAACTGCAAAGCCGCAAAATGTACAGCAGTTAATTCAGGTAGAAGTTCTAAACGGCTGCGGTGTTACAGGTGTTGGTGATGGATTAACGGATATTCTAAGAGCAAAAGGTATTGATGTTGTTAAAACAGGAAATTACAGATCGTTTGATATAGAAAATACATTTATTATTGATCGGCTTGGAAAAATTGAAACTGCTGATCGAGTTGCTGATTCATTAAATCTTGATAAAAGATTTATCATTACAGAAAAAAATAAAAGCTACTTCTTAGATCTTACTATTGTTATCGGAAAAGACTATAAAAATTATTTTCAAAAAAGCGGGAGTTAATATTGGATTCAAAATTATTTGCTGAAAAAATTGCTGATCTTATTTTTAATAAAAAAGGATACGATGTTCGTATTATCGATTTACGCAGCCTTACAACATTCTCAGATTTTTTTGTGATATGTTCTGCTGATTCTGATACGCAGGTTAAAGCTATCGCTGATGAAATTGATAAAAGTTTGAGAGATGAAGGAATTAAATGCTGGCATAAAGAGGGTTATATGGCGCTTAGCTGGGTCCTTCTGGATTATGTTGATGTTGTTGTACACGTATTTAAAAAAGATGCACGTGAATTTTATAACATAGAAAAACTTTGGGGTGATGCAACATCTATTGAGGTAGTTGATCCTGAATTAAGAAAAAAAGCGGTTAAACCAAAGACTAAAACTGCCGATAAAACAATTTCTAAAACGGCAGTAAAAACAACTACAAGAAAAAAGACTACAAAATAAATTTTCATTAAACTTAAGTTAATATCATTTGAAAGAATACCTCTACTCCGCATTTAAAGAAGCTGAAAATAAAATTCCTCAACTAAAAGAAATTCCAATCTCCTTTGATGTTCCTAAATCCATTGAGCATGGTGATTTATCCAGCAATGCTGCGATGCTTCTAACTAAAATCCTAAAGAAAAATCCCAGAGTTATTGCTCAAGAAATTATTGATTCATTAAATCTTGATAGTTCAGTTATTACGAAAACAGAAATTGCTGGTCCCGGGTTTATAAATTTTTTCTTTACTTCGGAATACACTTCAAAAATCATTAAAGATATTCTTGATAAAAAAGATAACTATGGTAAATCAGATAAATACAAAGGTAAAAGAGCTAATGTTGAATTCGTTTCTGCAAATCCAACAGGACCGCTAACAGTTGGGCACGGAAGAAATGCAGTTGTTGGCGATACGGTTGCGAATTTATTGGA
This sequence comes from uncultured Ignavibacteriaceae bacterium, assembly GCA_963812305.1. Classification (GTDB taxonomy): domain Bacteria; phylum Bacteroidota; class Ignavibacteria; order Ignavibacteriales; family Ignavibacteriaceae; genus IGN3. The sequence goes on along the minus strand of CAWEUT010000016.1, from coordinate 319,215 downwards.
ATGGATTGGTTATGATGTTGATCGAGAGTACTATTTTAATAATGCCGGAAGGCAGATGCGAGTTCTTGGTGACTCTGTTAAGCTCCGGTACCTAGAAGCATTGGGCGATAAAATTATTTTTCCGGAAGATTATTACCAGGGAGAATACATAAAAGAAATTGCAAATCAGTTGTTTGAAAAGTACGGTGATAAACTTCGTAATGAGGATCCCGAATCAATATTTAAAGATACTGCAGAGCAGGAAATATTTGTTGATATAAAAAAATCCCTACAGAATCTTGGCATTAACCATAAAATATTTTTTAATGAAAATACTCTTTATGAAGATGGTAAGATTGAAGCACTGTTAAAGGTATTTAAAGAGAAGATGCTTTCCTATGATAAGGATGGTGCAGTTTGGTTAAAACTTTCTGAACTCGGACAAACAGAAGACAAAGTAATTGTTAAGAACACGGGTGAGCCAACTTATCGCCTGCCGGATATTGCATATCACGCTGTTAAATTAGATCGCGGATATGATTTGTTGATAGATCTTTTTGGATCTGATCACAACGCAACTTATCCGGATGTAATGGCAGGATTGAAAGCAATCGGTTATGATTCTTCAAAAGTAAAAGTATTGATTCATCAGTTCGTTACAATTATGGATGGCGGGGAAGTAGTTAAAATGTCCACAAGAAAAGCTAACTATATTACTCTTGATGAACTGAATGATGAAGTTGGAAAAGATGTAGTAAGATATTTTTTTAATATGCGAAATGTTAACTCTCACATGATCTTTGATCTTGCGGTTGCTAAAAAGCAATCTGATGAAAACCCGGTTTTTTATCTTCAATATGCTCACGCTCGAATAAGTTCGATTCTTAGAAGAGTGAAAGAGGAACAGTTAGAAGTTTCAATAAATAATTTAACTTTGTTAACGCACGAAGATGAACAAGCTTTATTAAAAGTCCTGCATAACTTTAAGGAAGAAGTATTAAATAGTGCTGAAAATTTAGAGACCCACAAAATGTGTACTTATCTTTACGATTTGGCAAGTGCCTATCACAGGTTTAATAGGTCTTGCAGGATATTGGGAACAGAAAAAAATCTTGCAGAAGCAAGATTAGCACTAGCTTATGCAACTATGATTGTAATAAAAAATGGATTGAGTATTCTCGGTGTTTCTGCTCCGGAACAAATGTAAATCAATCAGCGATTGCAATGGAAGCAGCGTAAATTTTATTTGCACCGGCTTCTAACAGAATTTTTCCACATTCAGAAATTGTTGCACCGGTTGTTATCACATCATCAATCAACAAAATATTTTTACCACGAACATCATTACTCTTCTTTAACTTAAAAGCACCGGAAATATTTTCCTCCCGTTCATTCAGATTCATAGTTGTTTGGGATTCCGTGTACTTTACTCTTTTAACTACACGATCAGATACTTTTATTTTTAAAGTACTTCCAACTCCTTTAGCAATATAATAGGCTTGGTTATATCCACGTTCTGCCTTTTTAAGTTGATGAAGTGGAATTGGAATGATTAAGTCAAATTTCCAATTGATTTGATTTAATTTGAATTCCGCTGCTAGAACTTTACCAAGAAAAATCCCCACAGGAAATTTCTTATCGTACTTTAATGCGTGAATAGCGTGCTGCAGTTCTTTATCTTTTTCAAAAACAAAAGGTGAATAAAATTCTGAAATAATATTTTTACCCGCGAATTTTCTATCAAATTCTCGTTGTAATCTAGCTGAGGTTGATCTTTGAATCTTCGATAAACAATCACTGCACATTGTATCTTGATGAGAGGTTAGTTTGGTTTTGCAGGAACAGCAAAATCTTGGGAGGATAAAATCAAAAATATTATTTGCCCAATATTTTGGTTCCCCCAAACAATCTCATAACATTCCCGCTCGCTTTCGGATGAACCATTCAATGGCAAAAAGAAGAATTATTATTATCAAAAACCATTCATCAGACCAAAGTCTGATTTCTGAGGTAAGAAGTTTTTCTTTTGTCGAATTAGTATTTAATTCTTTAAGATAATTTAAGAGTTTATCGTATTCATCAGGACTGAAATATTTTCCCTTAGTTTGGGTGGCTAATAAATTTAAAAATTCATAATTCATTCTTGAATCAATCATTTCAATATCTACATCACCAACATTAAAAGAACCTTTATCATCACCTAGCAATTTACCATTTATCGAGGCAGTTCCATTGAAAACATAATCTCCATTTTTTATAGAAGTTAAACTTCCCTCATACAATCCTCCGCCCACTGATGTTAGATTAAGTTCTTCCTTAAACTCTCGTCCATTAATTGTTAGTTTAACTTCTGCATCATTAACCGGGTTGAAAGATTCATCATATACCTGTCCTGAAAATTCAACCATTTCATTTGCTGAATAGATCTTTTTTGATGTTTTTAGTCTCACTTTTTTCTGATCATCCGGCGCATTTAACCATCGTGCAGAACTAAAAATAAAATTATCAAATAGTGTTAAATCTTTTGTCGCAGTTTGCAATTTCCATTTCCAAATATCTTTACCAATAACAGCTAACGATCTTTTTGAACCAAAACTTCTGCTAACGATCAAAGGATTATTTCGTGGTTGATTATTGATTCTTACTTTTGCAAGAAGTTTACTTTCAGGTTTAAGTGTTAACGCCACAATTGGCTGAGAAATTGGCGGAAGATTATTCCAATCGGTGATTAAATTATTCTGTAACACCGGATTTGATAATTCGCTAAGCTGAATATCTGGTTGCACTTGCAAATAATTTTTATCAATCATCTGGATAGTAAAAGGTAATAGATTGCTGATACGATTTAATTTATTAAGATCAACTTCAGCGGAAAGCAGTAGAAAGAAAGGAGTATTTCTATTTTCTAATTTGTTACTCAATCTGGTTATTAAATCTTCACTTGTTATACTTGTGGGAAACTCAATCAGATAAATAATATCTGCACTATCAAGTTTTGCGAGTGGATTCTGTTCGAGAAAAGTTCCGGCAGAGATTTGAGTTAGTGTATTAACTTTTAGGTTTTGATCAGTCGAAAGAGAATTTTTTATAAATGTTAAATCTGGTGAAGGACTGCCGGCAAGAAGTAAAACATTAATTTTATTACTTAGAACATTTATGTAAAAAACTTTTTGATTGTTTAAGAAAGTCGATTCACCTTCCTGATTACTAATCCTTAAAGTAAGTTTTTTTTCACCACTCTGTTTAGGCGTATATTCAAATGATACTGAATTTACTCCGCTTGCATCTAGTACTAAACTTTTTTGTTCTACTAATTGTGTGTCTTCAAACAGAGATATTTGTGAAGCTTTTCCTGAAAATCCTTTATTTATTATAGTCACTAAAATTGTAGTTGGTGTTTCAGCATAAATAAATTCATTGTTTATAACATTCTTAATTTCAACATCATTCTTTTTAGTACTGTCACCGATTCCAACAGTAAAAACTGGTATTCCTAATTTTTCTGCACTGTAAATTGGAGTTGTGCCCTCAGTTATCACACCATCAGAAATAATTGTGATTGATGCAATATTGTTTTCAGTTTGATTAATATTTGAAAAAATATTTGCGAAATCAGTAACCGTTTCAGAGTAATTTAATCTTTGATAAGGCTATCTTCATCAATTAGATTAACTGATGAACCAAATGAATAAAATTCTTTTCTGCCATTTAAAGAACTTGATTTTGTTTTTTCAAATAAATCTTTAATCCAGCTTTCGCGATTAGTTCCATCATCTATTTGGATGGATTTACTGTTATCAAAAAAGAAAAGATTTAATGGAGTTAAAATATTTTTCTTTGTGAGAGTTAAAACAGGTTCAAAGAAAATAAAAAGAAGAAGCACCAATGCGAGTGCTCTAAGCGCTGTTAACAAAATTCTCTTTACTTTTGAAACGGGTGGGAGTGTGAATCTATAAACATAAAAAGAGTATGACGCTAAAATTATCAAACCGATAAAAAAGAAAATTGCGTTAAAAGAAAAACTTAAATCTATTTTTTCAAATCCAAACATTATAAACTAAACTTTCCTTTAAATACTGTTACTGCATTGCCAGCAATTATCAATTCTTTTTTTGTGGCATTAAATTTTACTTTAACTCTTCCTTTACGATTAAGCACATCACCTTGCTCAAGTTTAATAAATGAATCGTTCACATAGTTCTTTATTAATCCCAGCTTAATTAAAACCAGAAGAAGCGGACCGCACGCAGAACCTGTAACCGGGTCTTCATCAATCCCATGATATGGTGCAAAAAATCTTAAATGAGCAGATGAATCATTCTCAATAGTTTCATTTGTAAAAACAGCGATATCAAAAAACTCCTTTTTAATATCACTTAACTCTTTTAACTTTTTGTATTCTGGTTTGATTTTCAAAAGTGCGTTTAATGAATTAACGCTTATGAAAAGATAACCGTTATCGAGCAGAATAAAAGGTAAATCGGATACATCAGTTCTATCAATTCCAAGTGCTTCCAAAATTTCTTCTTTGCATCCATCAAATTCGTCCAATTGTGGAATGGGAATTTGCATATAGTATTTCCCATTTTCACACGCACAATTAATTATTCCGGAAAGTGTTTCGAACGAAATATGTTGATGACTGGAAACCAAATTTTTTTCAAAAAGAAAATGAAGCGAAGCAATCGTAGCGTGCCCGCATAAATTAACTTCTTTAGTTGGAGTGAACCATTGCAGTTTGTAATCAGCAATTGTGGAGTCACTAATAAAAGCAGTTTCAGAAAGATTCATCTCTTTGGCTATCAACTGCTTTTCATTTTCAGAAAGATTATCGGAGAAAGTTACTCCTGCCGGATTGCCATTAAATGCTTCAGTGGTAAAAGCATCTATTTGAAAAATCTCAATCTCTTTTGCCATTAAGAAGATTCTCGATTTTCCATTCTTTCATTTTATCAAAAGTTTGATAATCAGAAAGATCAAAATGAATTGGTGAAACAGAAACGTAATTATTTTTTATCGCCGCCTGATCAAGATCAATTGATTGATCAACATCCATTAAATTGCCGGTAAGCCAATAATAGTTTCTTCCATAAGGATCGATACGCATTTCGTATATATCATCCCATTTAGATTTTCCCTGCTTCGTTACAACGATTCCAGCTATCTGATCTTCAGGTAAGTTAGGAACATTTACGTTCAGCATTGTTCCAATTGGTAAGCCGCGTTTATAAACTTCCTGCGAAAGCATCTTTGCAACTTTGGATGAGAAAGAAAAATCCAAAACCTGATGACTTGCAACTGAAATTGCGATTGATGGAACATCCATTATTGCAGCCTCTCTTGCGGCTGAAACCGTACCCGAATAAATAATATTTATTGCTGTGTTCGAACCGTGATTTATTCCTGATACAACCAAATCGGGTGGAGCAGGCATTAGATTTCGCATTCCAATTTTTACGCAATCTGCAGGTGTGCCGTCAATTGCATATCCAAAAAATTTACCATTCTTTTGATACTCAAAAACTCTTAGCGGAGTTTGCATTGTAATTGCGTGACCAACTGCACTCTGTTCTTTATGCGGCGCTACAACAGTAACTTCTGCAATTTCCTTTAATGCTTCTACTAAAGAAAAAATTCCAACGGAATCAATTCCATCATCATTTGAAACTAAAATTCTCAATGTTATTCCTAATTATTTTATTTGCAGAAGCAATATAGCACTATGCCGAGTTTTACTCAATTTGAAAACCATCGTATCACAGAATTTATTCTGTGTAAATCTTTAATAAATGGCTAGGCTCAGACTTAAGTCTGAGTTACGAAAAACAGTTTAATGTATTGATCATTCATTTGTATATTTTAGTTATGTTTTTCCAAATTATTGATTTTAAAATTTGTGTACATACTTAAACCTTACATATTTAATAGTTATCCAGAAATTATTTTCGGATTTAGTACAAAAATTTCATCGGATGCGAAGCCCCCATATTACTTTAATCTTTCTTATTCTGTTGGCGATGAGAAGAGTACTGTAGATAAAAACAGAAAAGAATTTTTTGAGGCAATTGGATTAAGCGTTGAAAATGTTGGCTATCAAAGACAAATCCATTCGGATATTGTTCAGGTTATTGGATGCGGTGGAGACAATGGTGCCAGCGATGCTCTAATTACGAATGAAAAAAATCTGGGACTTGCAATAGCAGTCGCAGATTGCACTCCAATTTTTTTATTTGATATTAAGAACAAAGTTATTGCTGCAGTTCATTCCGGCTGGCAGGGAACTGAACAGAAAATACTTTTAAAAACACTCTTAATGCTGCAAAAAGATTATTTATCAAAACCAGAAAATATGATTGCATACATTGGTCCATCAATCTCGCAAGCTAACTATGAAGTTGGAAAAGAATTTGAAGAAAAGTTTGATAAAGCTTATCTAAAACCTAAAGGCGATAAATTTTTGCTAGATATAAGTGAAATTAATTACCAAATGCTTCTGGACTTTGGAATACCTAAAAATCAAATTCAAAAATCTGAGTTGTGCACTTACGAATTTTATACTTTGCTTCATTCATATCGAAGAGATGGAAATCTTTCTGGTAGATCTCTTGGAGTAATTGCGATAAAAGGATGAAATGAAATCAACGCCGCTTAGAATATTTTTAGTTTACCTTTTGCTCTGTTTTATCTGGGGCTCAACCTGGCTGGCAATAAGAGCAAGCTTAGAATCACTTACACCATTTCATATCCGGCGGCTCACGATTTTTATTAGCCTCAATTTTTATTTTAGCCTTGATGAAATTTCGGGGTGTTTCATTACAAATGGATAGAGAATCAATTCGATTATATCTTTTAATGGGATTTCTATCATTCGTGATTCCATTTGGTCTGGTTTATTGGGCAGAGCAATTTGTGCCATCAGGCTTAGCTTCAGTGCTATTTGGGGTTTATCCTTTTTTTGTAGCAATATTTTCTTTCTTTAGATTGCCGGATGAACCAATAGGCAAACTAAAAATAGTTGGAATGATCTCAGGTTTTTTAGGAATAGTAGTGATATTTTCTGATTCCTTTAGTGCGGATCTTTCAAATTTTCTTTTAGGTATGATTGCTGTTGCATTAAGTGGAATTATTCAAGCCTGGATTGCAGTAACTCTTAAAAAATCAGGCAAGCATCTAAATCCACTATCAATGAATTTTATTCCTATGTTAATTGCTGGTGTCTTTGGATTAATGATAGGAATTTTAGTTGAAGATTTATCTAAACTTAGATTTGACGATACTGCAATTATTTCAGTCACTTATCTTGCTTTCTTCGGAAGCGTTGTTACCTTTACATCTTTTTATTGGTTGATGAAAAGAATAAATGTAGTACTGCTTTCTCTGGTTGCCTTTATAACTCCAATTGTTGCATTAATTTTGGGTTGGATATTTTATAATGAAACTCTATCCGAACAGCATGTAATTGGAAGCATAATGGTATTATTTGGATTGTTAATTGCAAATCTTGGATCAGTGATTAAGGAAAAAATTGAAGTTCAAAAATCGCACTGATTTAATATTTAATACTTAAATTTGTATTGAATAATAAAGGTTATATGGATGCAAAGCATAATTAGAATTAAGAAAGCTACATTTTACGGTTATCACGGAGTTATGAGTGAAGAGCAAAGTGTCGGCGGTAAATTTGAAGCTGATGTAGATATTTATACAGACTTTGCAGAAGCAGCAAAAAAAGATTCATTACATCAAACTATCGATTATCATAAAGTTTATAAGGTTCTATACCAACTTGCACTTGAACAGAAATACTATCTTATTGAAGCTGTTGCCTCTAAAATTGCCGATGAACTTTTAACCAAATTTGCTGCGATTGAAAAAATAGCGGTAAGAGTTAGAAAAAATAATCCACCTTTAGGCGGTGTGGTTGATTGTGTTGAAGTTGAAGTGATAAAAGAAAGAAAAGATATTTTAGATTGAACAACGATAAATTAAATATCGCCTTCATTGGTATTGGTTCAAACGAAGGTAATAAAATTGAAAATATTAGATCGTCTGTTACTTTAATAAATGATTTGGCTGATTGTACTATCGAAAAAGTATCTTCGCTTTATGAAACGCTTCCATTTGGTGATGTTAAACAGGATAATTTTTTAAATGCCGCTATAAAAATTTCAACATCACTAAATCCGCAAGAACTGTTTATTGAGTTGAAAATAATTGAACAAAAACTTGGAAGAATTTTTCGTGAAAAGTGGGGACCAAGAGAAATTGATCTGGATATTTTGCTCTTTAATGATTTAATTTTTTCAAATGAAATTATTACTTTACCACATAAAGGTATAATTTATAGGGATTTTGTTCTTATTCCGTTGATTGAAATTGAACCTGAACTTATTCATCCGGTCTATAATAAAAAAATGGCTGACTTTGTTTCAGGACTAAAAATAAAAAATATTATTAATCAATTATCTGAACCATTATTTACGGAAGAAAAATATCTTGGCATCAAATGATGAAATAAAGTTTATTGCCGTTGAAGGTGTAATTGGATCCGGTAAAACTGCGCTGGCAAAAAAACTAAAGTCAAGGTTAGAATCAAAACTTATTCTTGAACAGTTTGAAGCTAATCCTTTCCTGGAAAACTTTTATAATGATAGAAAAAGATTTGCATTTCAAACACAAATGTTTTTTCTGATAAATAGATTTAAACAGCAGGAAGAGCTTAATCAGGAAGATCTTTTTACAAATTTTATTGTGTGCGATTACATCTTTGATAAAGATAAAATTTTTGCATATCTCAACCTTTCTGCTGAAGAACTAAAATTGTACGAAAATGTTTTTCCTCTGCTTTCAAGAAATTTAAGAAAACCGGATCTGGTTATTTATCTTCAGTCCAGTCTTGATAGATTAATGTTCAATATTAAAAAACGCGGCAGAGCAATCGAAAGAAATCTTACCAGAAGCTATATAGAAGAATTAAGCGATGCCTACAATCACTTCTTCTTTAGATACAATTCAACGCCACTTTTGATCGTTAACTCAACTGATATAGACTTTGTAAATAACGATGAAGATTTTGATGAGTTGTTCCGCCAAATATTCAGAGAAGATCGCGGTGTAATAGAGTACTTTAAACCGGAAGCGAGAAGTTTAGGTTAGCAATGCGGTTCATTTTATATTTTATACTATTTTATATTCTGTTTCGATTGTTAAAATCAATGATTGGCATTTTTCTAAAAAACAGAAGAGACACAACATTTAAAAACGAATCTCAAAAGAAAAAATCAAAGTTCGAAGATGTTGAAGACGCTAAGTACATTGAGATCAAACCCGAAGATGAAAAAAAGAATTGATGTAAAATGTCCGTCAAATCAATCTCATCTAATGCTTTAAATTTTATCCTAAAAAAAATATTTGCCGTTACTGAAAATCCTGATAAAAACCTCGGTGATCCCAAAAAAATTCTAATCATTCGGCAGCATAACCAGCTTGGTGATATGCTAGCCGGAGTTTCACTTTTTAGAGCAGTTAAAGAAAAATATCCTCATTCACATCTCACACTTTTGTCCAGCAGAGATAATTACTACGGTGTTGTAAAAAATAAACTAATTGATGAGTTGTTAGTTTTTGATAAATCGAAAATGTTTAATCCATTTGAATTGATTAGTTTTATTAAAAAGATTAGACAAGGATTTGATTTAACAATTGTACCCGTTACGGTATCGATTTCTTTTACGAGTAATTTAATTGCAAGAATATCTAAAAGCAAAATTAGAATTGGTCCTAACTCTTTGGATGGAAAGCCAAATGATAGCGCTTACTTATTTGATCGCCGGGTTGATATTGATTGGCGCAGGTATCCTGATTCAAATGTATCCGAACACATTCTTGAAATTGTAAGACCTTTTGGAATTGATACGAAAGATTTAAGTTCTGAAATCTCTTTTGATGAATCAGATAATATTGAAGCAAAAAAATTTATATCTGAAATCCAGCCTGATACAAAATCAATTTTAATCGGTTTACATGTTGGCGCAGGTAAACCTGCAAATAGATGGTCTTTGAATAAATACGTTGAACTGATTCAAAAATTAAATACTAATTATAGTTGTGTATTCTATTTAACCGGCTCAGATTCTGATAGTGAAGAATTAAATTTTGTAATCTCTAATTCAAAAGTAAAACTTCATAAATATTTGAATAAACAAATTCACCAAGTTGCTGCATTAATTGCAAACTCAGATCTATTTATTACGAATGATACCGGAATCATGCATGTTGCCGGCACAACTGGCACACCTCAAGTTTCTTTATTTGGACCAACAAATCCATTTAACTGGGCACCTTGCGGCAAGAATAAAATATTTTTACGTAAATCAGATTTGATTGATGATATCGAAGTTGAAGATGTTTTTAGTGCTTGTAAAAATCTTTTAAAAGATAAATGACTCTTTCAAACAAAGATAGATTTGCCGCAATTGATATAGGCACCAACTCTTTTCATCTTATTATTGTTGAAGTTAAAGAGGGTGGAAAATTAAAGCTTTTAGACAGAGAAAGAGAATTTTTAAGGTTAGGCTCTGAGCTTGGGGAAGATCTAAGTTTTATATCTGAAAAAGAAATAGCAAAAGCGATTTCTGTTTTAAGGAATTTTTCAAAGCTTGCAAAATATCATAAAGCAAACCTAAGAGCAGTTTCTACAAGTGCTGTAAGAGAAGCAAAAAATAAGCATGAGTTTATTCAATGCCGTGTTTGAACAAACTGGAATTAAAGTCGAAACAATTGAGGGAACTGAGGAAGCAAAATTAATTTTTCTTGGAATGAAGAATGCATTGCCGATAAGTGATAAATCCGTTTTAGGAATTGATATTGGCGGAGGGAGTACAGAATTTATTTATGGAGTAAATGGCAGTCCTGTTTTTGCTGAGAGTGTAAAAATTGGTGCAGTTAGATTATCAAAAAAATTCTTTCCTGATTTTATAATTACTGATTCTGCTGTAAAACAATGCAGTGAATATGTTGAACAACAGATTAAAATGAACAGCAAGATTCAAACTAATATTAAAATTGATTTTGCAGTTGGATCATCCGGTACTGTTGATACAATTTGTCTTATAAAGCAATTTCAAAAAGGAAATAATGTCAAACCGAGATTAAATGGCTACACTTTTGATAAATCTGAGTTTGATGAAATTTATTCCTTCGTGATGAACTTAAAAAATCCAGATGAAAGAATGAAAGTGCCGGGTATAGAAAGTAAACGTGCGGATATTATTCCAGCGGGGTTAATCATCCTAAAAAAAGCTTTTGAACTTTTTAATATTAAAAAAATGGTTTTGTCTGAGTACGCCCTGCGTGAAGGTGTTGTTTATGATTTGATTAATACAAGTAAATAGGTTACTTGATTCGGTTTTGCTTACAAACATCTCATCTTTTTTAATACTTACTACCTGACTATATTTGTACACAAATTATTAAGAGAATATGAATAACATCCGAAATTTTTGCATAATTGCACACATTGATCATGGTAAATCAACGATAGCCGATTGTCTTTTAGAAACTACGGGAGTTGTATCTGCGCGTGAAGCTAAAGATCAAATTTTAGACGATCTTGAACTTGAGCGTGAACGCGGTATAACGATAAAATCTCATGCAATTCAAATGCACTATCGTGCAAAAGATAAACAGGAATATGTACTTAACTTAATTGATACACCGGGACACGTGGATTTTACTTATGAAGTTTCACGTTCGCTCGCAGCGTGCGAAGGTGCAGTTCTTGTTGTTGATGCTGCCCAAGGTGTTGAGGCTCAGACTATCAGCAATCTTTATCTTGCTACAGATGCCGGGTTAGAAATCATTCCTGTAATTAATAAAATTGATTTGCCAAGTGCTGAGATTGATAAAGTATCAAACCAGATAATCGATCTTATTGGCTGCAACAAAGAAGATATAATTTTAGTTAGTGCAAAATCTAAAATTGGAATTGTAGATCTTTTAGAAACTGTAATAGAAAAAGTACCTCCGCCAAAAGGCGATCCAAATGCACCATTGCAGGCATTGATTTTTGATTCTGTGTTTGATGCATACCGTGGCGCAATAGCTTATGTTAGAATTTTTCAGGGTACTTTAAAGACCAACGATAAAATTCGGTTCTTTAAAGTTCATAAGGAATCTATAGCAGAAGAAATTGGTACACTTGGATTGAAAAAAATTAAATCGAATGAATTATCTGCCGGCGATGTAGGCTATTTAATTGCAGGAATAAAAGACGTTCGTGATACTAAAGTTGGTGATACAATAACGCACGTTAGAAACGGTGCAAGCAATCCATTGCCCGGTTACAAAGATGTTAAACCAATGGTTTACAGCGGTTTGTATCCAACTGATTCTGATGAGTTTGAAAATTTAAGAGATGCATTAGAAAAATTTTGTTTGAATGATTCAGCATTAATTTATCAACCGGAAACTTCTGCTGCACTTGGATTTGGTTTTCGCTGCGGATTTCTTGGTTTACTGCACATGGAAATTGTGCAAGAAAGACTTCTAAGAGAACACGGTCAGTCTATCATCACAACACTTCCCAACGTTGAGTATATTGTTTATAATAAGAAAGGTGAAAAAATAATTGTTGATAATCCAGCAGAGATGCCGCAGGTAGGAAATATTGATCGCGTTGAAGAACCTTATATGAAAGCGCAAATTGTTACTCCGAGTGAATACGTTGGCAACATAATGAAAATCGCAATGGATAAACGCGGCACATACATCAACACAACATATTTAGATCCCACCCGTGCTGATTTACAATTTGAATTTCCTTTAGCAGAAATAATTTTTGATTTTTATGATAAGTTAAAATCTTCTACAAGAGGTTATGCTTCGTTTGATTATGAGTACATTGGTTATCGAGAATCAGATTTAGTAAAGCTGGATATACTTTTAAATGGTGAACCTGTTGATGCTTTATCAATGATCGTTCACAGAAGCAAATCATTTGAGTGGGGAAAAAAAGTTAGTTCAAAGTTAAAAGATTTAATTCCACGCCAGATGTTTGAAATAAATATTCAGGCTGCAATTGGTACAAAAGTAATTTCAAAATCAGTGGTTAAAGCTTTACGAAAAAATGTGCTTGCAAAATGTTATGGCGGTGATATTTCAAGAAAGAGAAAACTTCTTGAAAAACAAAAAGAAGGCAAGAAGCGAATGAAACAGGTTGGCAATGTTGAAATTCCGCAGGAAGCCTTTTTAGCAGTATTGCAGATAGACGATTAAAAGATTTTTGGAGGGAACTAAAAAAATGAAACGGTTAATTAAGATCTTAATTTCGGTTTTAATTTTAGCTTTAATTCTAAAAATATTTGTAGTGGATGCTTTTAAAATTCCAACCGCTTCTATGAAAGACACTTTACTGGAAGGGGATTTTCTTCTCGTAAATAAAACTGCTTATTCAATTTCCACTCCTTATCAAATTCCCTTTGTTGGTAAAAGATTATCCAGAACAGAATTAATCAAAACAGGTAAACCTGAGTTTAATGATGTTATCGCGTTTGAAATTCCGGCTAATATTTATGATCCAGCTTCTGAAGATTATTCTGTTTTGATAAAGAGAATTATTGGTCTGCCTGGTGATACGATTGAGATCATAGATCAGGAATTATACATCAACAGAAAAAAATATCGTACACCATCATTTATAAAAATAAACTTAAACGAAACCCCGATTGAAAATGTTAACAAAGATCTATTTCCTTACAACAATAAATGGTCATTAGAAAATTATGGTCCGATTGTAGTGCCTCAAAAGGGAATGAAAGTAGAACTCAATCCGCAAAATATTCTTCTCTGGCAAAATGCAATTAATACAGATTATGGTTCAAAAGTAATCAGTGTTGAAGGGACAGTAATAACCCTTAATAAGCAGCCGATAAGAGATTATATTTTTGAAAAAGACTATTATTTTGTTCTTGGTGATAACAGAAAAAACAGTATAGACAGCCGTTATTTTGGATTCATTCCAGAGGAATGGATAATTGGTAAAGCATTCATGATTTATTGGTCGCAGATGCCTACCCAATCATCCGGTATTTCAGATTATTTTAATACAATTCGGTTCAGCCGATTGATGCAATCAATAGAGTAAAATAAATAGCTGACAAATTTTTAAGCTTGATATTGTTCTCCCAATTCGTAGTTTTACGAAAAAAATTTACAATGAAATACACCCTTATACTTTTAATAATCTTATCAACGCAAGTTTTTACTCAGGAAAAATTCTTTATTTATTTTAAAGATAAAGGAACTGAGAATACTAATTCGTTAAACAAAACCAGTGCTGCATATATACAAGCTGTAGAGGATCTCTCTCCAAAAGCAGTAGAGCGACGAATAAAAAATATGGGAGAGGATTTTATAACTTACGATGATCTTCCAATCAACAAAAATTATATTGCTGAATTAGAAAATCGTGGCATTCAAATTATTCGCAAACTTAGCTGGTTTAATTCTGTATCAGCCGTTTTAACATCCGATCAAATCAAAAGTCTTCAATCACTTCCATTTATAAAATCTATTGAACCGGTTAAGAAACTTTATTTCCAGAATGATCCATTGTTAACTGATGATCAGCAATTATTTAAGGAGATGGATAACAATTACAATTATGGTGTCTCTCTTAAACAGATGAGTCTATCCGATGTGCCATTAGTTCATTCAAAAAATATTAATGGACAGAATGTTTTAATAGGAATACTTGATTCCGGTTTTGATTGGCAGTTTCATAACTCATTAAAAGATAGAAATGTTATTGCAGAGTACGATTTTATTTTTGATGATTCAGTAACAGCCAATCAACCAGAAGATAGCCCTTCTCAGGATAGCCATGGAACTTATGTATTTTCGATTATTGCGGGATTTGCAGACAGCATCTTAATTGGACCAGCATTCAATTCCTCATTTATACTTGCAAAGACAGAAGATATAAGAAGTGAAACCCACATTGAAGAAGATAATTACGCCGCAGCATTAATATGGATGGAATCTTACGGCGTTGATATTACTACAAGTTCGCTCGGCTACAATATATTTGATACGGGATATTCTTACACATACTCAGACATGGATGGCAGAACTACAATTGTAACAAAAGCCGCTGAACTTTCTTATCAGAGAGGCGTTTCTACTTTTACTGCTGCAGGTAATGAAGGAAATAATTCGTGGGGATACATCATTGCACCTGCGGATGGATTTGGTACAATAGCAGTAGGGGCTGTAGATGAGTTTGGAAACGTCGCAAGTTTCAGCAGTCATGGTCCAACATATGACGGAAGGATAAAACCAGAAGTTTCTGCTCAAGGTGTTAGCACTTTTGGTGCTGTTGCCGGAACGAGTGATGGGTATAGATTTGCTAATGGAACTTCAGCCGCAACACCAATTGCAAGTGGAGTTGCCGCATTACTTTTGTCGGCTCATCCTCATCTAAAAAATACTCAGATAAGAAGTATAATTCTCGAATCGGCTTCAAACTCATCAAATCCAAATAACCAAATTGGTTATGGAATTATATCTGCAAAGGATGCAATTGAATTTCCCAATCTGGAAAAAGTGGGAGAAGATTATATTTTACACAAAACATTTTTAGAAGAAAATATTATTGCAAGTTCTGTTAATATTGTATTTCAAAGTGGTGATGATCTTCTAATTGCATACCCGATGACAAAATCCGGTGACTATGATTTTACTTATGCTTTTTCAGCAAGAAACAATGGCGAGCTGGTTGAGTTTTCTATCGTGTATAGTGATAGCCAGAATAACAGCTATGTTCTTCCTCAAACAGGTAAATATAAATTTACTTATGGATCTGATATTATTTCATTAAACCTGGAAATTGAAAATCCAACATCTAATTATGAAGTAAGTGATTTTTATCCTAATCCATTTAATCCAGCAGCACATAGAACTACAAGAATAAATTATTATTCATCAGGAAAAGAATTATTTAAATTATTGTTGATTGATGGTTCAGGACAAAAAGTTAAAGAAGTATCAACTAATACTTTTGCTGGTGAAAATTATTTTGAATGGGATGGTTTTGCTGATCGCGGTTATCTTTGTGCAAGCGGAGTTTATTACGCTCTCATTCAAATAGGCGATAAAGAGTATGGTAAAAAATTAGTTCTGTTAAAATGATTATTTCTATTAAAAAAATCAAAGATTTAAAAATGACACAAATATTATTTCCCGCGCAAAAAAAGTATCTGGAATCCTTTAGAAAAAAGGGTGATGAATTAATTCTTGAAATGGAGCAATATGCAGTCGAGCATAAAGTTCCGATTCTGGATTGGCACTCTGCAGATTTTATAGAAAAATTAATACTCATCAACAAACCGGATAGAGTGCTGGAAATTGGAACAGCCATTGCGTACACCACAATTAGAATTGCAAAATGTTTGCATAAAGGTTCAGTTATTCATTCAATAGAAAAGAGTGAAGACAATATTAAAATTGCTTTGGAGAATATTGAAAAATCAGGTGTGAGTAAAAAGATAAAATTATTGCAAGGTGATGCACTGAGTGTGATGCCGCAGTTAAATAAAAAATATGATTTTATTTTTCTTGATGCCGATAAAGAGGATTATAAAAGATTGTTCGATTATTCGATGATACTTTTACGTAAAGGTGGAGTAATAGTTGTTGATAATCTTTTGTGGCATGGATATGCCGCTTCAAATCGTGTCCCTACTAACTATAGCAAATCAACAAAGCACATCAAAGATTTTAACAGATTATTCATACTTCAGCAAAATCTTGATTCAATGATCATTCCCATTGGTGATGGAATTGGTCTAGGTATAAAAAGATAATTATGAATAAAGTGCATCCAGATTTTCTTGATGATGTTGAAAAGTTTTCCGGCAAATCATTAAATAAAAAGAAAGATCTTTCAATTATTCTTGAAGTGATAGACACTGATGAAAAGTTTAAAGATTTTGAGAACTTGTGTTTTACTGGAAAGTATGTGAATGGTTTGTTTAGAGTTTTAAGGAATAGTGCTAATATTCCCGAAGTAGAAAATGTTGATCAAATAAAAAAAGATTTGTCTGAAAATATGGAGAAAGTAATTTCTCAGTTAAAAGAAATTACCTTAACCACAAATGAAATGAATAAAAAGTTTTTTGAAGATAACTATTTACAGTTATCACAAACTTCAATGCAAAATCTTCAACAATTGGTTGAAGATTTAGATATCATAAAAAAATATCTTAATCATCTTAAAAGAAAATAATGTCCGTAAAGACGGTAGTTGTTAGTCAAGATTTTTGAGATCTATTTCCCAATTTCAGGAGATGCTGAAACGAGTTCAGCATGACTAAACAAATTAAGTCTTAGCAATCCACTTTTCTAAAGCTGACAATAGATGCGTCATCGCAGTAATTAACGGCTGATGCTGATCTGCATCTATATCTTGAAGAATATCTTTATGTATCTCGATATATGCTTTATTTAATTGCTGCACGAGAAGCTGACCTTTACGAGATAAACAGACCTTCATATTTCTTCTATCATTCGGGTCAATTTCTCTAATGATATATTCTTTTTGAACAAGCCCATCAATGATGCGAGTCAATCTGCTTGGACTCAGATTCATTCTTTCAGCGATCGCTTTGTTGTTGATGCTCTCATCAGAGCCAAATAATCTCAGACATCTAAACTCTGCCTGGGTTAAACTATGAACTTCTGCAAGACGAATTTCTTTTTCTTGACAGTTTGCTAACAAACTAAAAGTTAAGTTTGCTAATTGTTCTGCATTGTTAGTTAATTCCATAAAGGTATCCATTTAGTTAAAGATGAATTATTGTCTGTGACAAATATCGATAATAAAAATAATTATATCAAGTGCAGATTATAAATTTTTATTAAAAATATTTGTAATCGGGCAGGGCTTTAATCAAGATTTGTCCATTGGTAAGATTTGATAATTCAATATTTATCTTTTCAAAATCATTTGGTTTTATAAAACAATTAAACTTCGCAATGTTGGAATATTCAGAATCAGCAATGATTGCAGAATAATGATTAATGACACGATGCACGTGACTAATAAAATTAAAATCAACTTCAATCAATATGTTTTGATAAAGTGTCTTAGATATGATTTCAGATGTGTTCAAAACATCAATAGAGGCGTTATAATAAGCTTTTCCCAAAGGTCCAACTCCAAGCTTGGTTCCACCAAAATAACGCACCACAATCGCTAGTACATCGCTTAAATCAAAATGCTCAATTGCATTTAATATCCTAATTCCAGCCGTTCCTTTGGGTTCACCATCATCAGAATATTTTTCTTCACCATTTTTAAATTTGTATGCATAGCAGTGATGAGTAGCATCAAAATATTTTTTACGGATTTCATTTAAGTGATTTAGTGCAGATTCCTCATTATCAACAGGATAAACTATTGCTATAAATTCTGAAGCTTTTTCTTTGAAAGAAAACTCCCGGAAATCTTTTATCGTTTTTATTTGTTCAGGCAGCATTGATGTGCGATTGAATAATCCATACTAAAAATATTTGTTTATCAGTATCACTATTCCTAAAATAACTGTTTGAAATTTTTAATTCTATCATTTTGAAAAATATACTGTCTTGGAAAAAGAAACTATAATTGTTAAAGGTGCACGCGAGCACAATCTAAAAAATATTGATGTTGAAATCCCGCGAGATTCGTTTACAGTAATTACAGGTTTGTCGGGATCAGGAAAATCTTCTCTTGCGTTCGATACAATTTACGCAGAAGGACAGAGAAGATATATCGAATCACTTTCCGCTTACGCACGCCAGTTTTTGGATATGCTCGAAAAACCGGAAGTTGATTTGATTGAAGGATTAAGTCCGGCAATTTCAATCGAACAAAAATCTACATCAGGAAATCCGCGCTCTACAGTTGGAACTGTAACAGAAATTTATGATTACTTAAGATTGTTGTATGCACGAATTGGAATTCCGCATTGCTACAACTGCGGCAAACCGGTAACCAAACAAACTTCTGCACAAATCATTGATACAATTATTCAAAATCAATCCGGTAAAAAAGTTTCTATACTCGCTCCGGTTATTCGTGGAAGAAAAGGACATTACCGCGAACTTTTTGAAGAAATAATTTCAGATGGATTTTTAAAGGTTAGAGTTGATGGAGAATATTTTGAAATTGAAAAAGGATTTCATGTTGATCGTTATAAAATTCACAACATAGAAATTGCAATTGATAAAGTTAATGCAAGTGAAAGATCACGCGGCAGATTAACTGAATCTGTTGAAGTTGCGATTAACTATGGAAATGGAATTGTAATTATTGAAGAAGATGGAAACGATAAAATTTACAGCCGCCATCTTGCATGTTTGGATTGCGGAATTTCATATCGTGAACTTGCACCAAATTCTTTTTCATTCAACTCACCTTATGGATCGTGCAGCGATTGCGAAGGACTTGGAGAAATAAAACAGCTTGATATTGATTTAATTATTCCTGATTGGGATAAATCAATTAACGAAGAGGGAATTGCAGCACTTGGTAAACCAAGATCAATCTGGTTCTTCAATCAATTAGAAGCTGTTGGGCAAAAATTTGGTTTTGATTTTGATACTCCGCTTAAAGATTTGAACGATGAACAAAAAGATTTATTGCTTAATGGAAGTTCTGAAAAAATTTCTTTCACTTATAATTACGGCAAAGGTAAACCTGTAACATATCTTCACAGGTTTGCGGGAGTTATGAGTTATCTTAAAAATTTCTATTCAACAACAACTTCAAATCATATACGCGAATGGGTTGAAGCTTATATGAATTCTGCAACCTGCCAAACCTGCGGCGGCGGAAGATTGAAGAAAGAATCTTTATCTGTAAAGTTTCAGGGAAAAAATATTAGTGAAGTAACAAAACTTTCTATTTCTCGCGGCGCAGAATTTTTTGCTAAACTAAAGCTAACCGGAAAAGATGCAATTATTGCAAAACCAATTTTAAAAGAAATAAATGAACGATTAAGTTTTCTTTTAAATGTTGGATTGGATTATTTAACACTTGATAGATCAGCAAGAACTTTATCCGGTGGAGAAACACAGCGAATAAGATTAGCAACACAAATTGGTTCTCAGCTTGCCGGCGTTCTCTATGTTTTGGATGAACCATCAATCGGTTTACATCAAAGCGATAATATCAAACTTATTAACTCATTAAAAAATCTTCGCGATCTTGGAAACACAGTTATTGTTGTTGAGCACGATAGAGAAACGATTGAAAGTTCAGATTACATTATTGATCTTGGTCCTGCTGCAGGAGTTCACGGCGGAGAAGTTTGTATTGCCGGTGAAACATCTGAATTACTTAATTCTAAAAATGGATTTGAATCATTAACTCTTTCTTACTTAAATGATAAAAAGCGAATTGAAATTCCTGAAAAACTTAGAGAAGGAATTGGTAAATCATTAATATTAAAAGGAGCAAGCGGTAATAATCTTAAGAGTGTAGATTTAGAAATTCCACTTGGAACTTTTACTGTTATTACCGGAGTTAGCGGTTCCGGAAAATCTACAATTGTTAATGAAACTCTTGTAAAGATTTTGATGAAGAAGATTTATAATTCAAAGGTTGTTCCGCTTCCTTTTAAATCGATTGAAGGCTTAGAACATATTGATAAAGTAATTGAAATTGATCAATCGCCAATTGGAAGAACACCAAGATCAAATCCTGCAACTTACACAGGATTGTTTACACACATTCGTGATTTGTTTGCGCAGCTACCTGAATCTAAAATGCGTGGATATGCAACAGGAAGATTTAGCTTTAATGTTGAAGGCGGAAGATGCGAAGAGTGCGGCGGTGATGGTTTGAAAAAAATTGAAATGAATTTTCTTCCTGATGTTTATGTGCTTTGCGATGTTTGCCAGGGAAAAAGATATAACCGAGAAACTTTACAAGTACTTTATAAAACAAAATCAATTTCTGATGTTCTTGAAATGCGTGTTGATGAAGCGTTAGAATTTTTTGAAGACTTGCCGAGAATAAACAGAAAAATAAAAGCTATTCACGATGTTGGACTTGGTTACATAAAACTTGGTCAGCAGGCAACAACACTTTCAGGTGGTGAAGCACAGCGTGTTAAACTTGCAACAGAACTTAAGTAAAATAAGCACAGGCAAAACTATTTACATTCTTGATGAACCAACAACAGGTTTGCATTTTGAAGATGTAAGAATTCTTTTGGGAGTTTTAAACAAACTTGTTGATAAAGGAAATACAGTTGTAGTTGTTGAACACAATCTTGATGTAATTAAAACCGCAGATTGGATTATTGATCTTGGTCCCGGCGGTGGTGAGTTTGGCGGAAAAATTATTGCCGAAGGAACTCCTGAACAAATAGTTAAAAGCAAAAAAAGTTTAACAGGTAAGTTTTTGGTTAAAGAATTGAAGAAATCACATTGATTTTCATTGCGAATCCCGACTTGTCGGGATGAAGCAATCTTTAAAATAATTTCAGATTGCCTCGTCTCTTCGACTCCTCGCAATGACTACCAGAAATTAATCAATCTTAGTCGGATCCCACGCAACACGAAATCCTTCATCAAGATCATCCAAGATTTTCATATCAGATTTATCCAGAGAAAAATCAAAAATATCTGCATTCTCAATTATTCTTTTCTTGCGTGCAGATTTTGGTATTACAACTAAATCGTGTTCAATTGCCCATCTAATTAAAACCTGAGCAGTAGTTTTGTTATGCTTTTCTGCTATGGGTACTAGTTTCGTATCCGTTAATTTTTTCATTCTTGTAAGAGGAGAATAAGCTTCAAGAATTATTTTATTTTTATTGCAAACATCAAGCAAATCTTTTTGGTAATTGTAAGGACTAAACTCAACCTGGTTGATAACAGGAATTACATTTGCATAAGAAAACAATTCTTCAAGATGAATTATCATATAATTACTTACACCAATAGATTTGCAGTAACCTGATTCATAAATCTTTTCAAATGCTTTCCAGCTATCTTTTCTTTTTTCTTTAACAGGCCAGTGAATTAAATACAAATCAATATAACTTTGTATTTAAAGTTTTAAGACTTGTATCAAAGGCTTTTAATGCAGATTCATAACCGTGATCGTCATTCCATAATTTTGTTGTGATA
This sequence comes from uncultured Ignavibacteriaceae bacterium, assembly GCA_963812305.1. GTDB lineage: Bacteria > Bacteroidota > Ignavibacteria > Ignavibacteriales > Ignavibacteriaceae > IGN3. The sequence goes on along the minus strand of CAWEUT010000016.1, from coordinate 297,057 downwards.
AAAATTTCTTCTCTCTTTATTCCCAAGTCTCTAACAGCTTCACCAACTTCCTTTTCATTGTGATAAATCTTGCTGTATCAATATGTCTGTAACCAGCTTCTAAAGCCCACGTAACTGCGTTAATACATTCTGTTCCGGATTTAGTAAGATAAACACCTAATCCAAATTGAGGAATTTCTACTCCGTTATTCATTTTAATTTTGTAATTGATATCTCTTGTCATATTCCTCTTTACTATTCGTTAGTTTTTAATAGAAGTTTTTTAAAATTTTGGTTCTAGAATTGTCATTCCCACGAAAGTGGGAATCCATTTGTTATTGGTCGTTTGCACGGGAATGACACTGAATCTCGATATATTAATTAATTCGGTATTTAATAAATATTTAAAAGTTTAAGTGCCATAATTAATATTGCAACAATTAAAACTACCTTAATAAGTTTTTCACCTTTCTTAACAGAAAGTTTTGCACCCCACCATCCGCCAAATGCATTTCCTGCTGAAAGAGTTAATCCATAATACCAGTTAATATTGTCTGTTAAAATAAAAATAATCAAAGCAGGAATTGTAAAAACAAACACAACAAAAACTTTGTGCATATTTACTCTTATCAAATCTAAATTCATCAAATACTGAAAAGCTGCCATTAGTAAGAATCCAACTCCAACTTGTAAGAAGGCACCATAAAATCCAACCACAATCATCGCAATTACAATTTTCCAATCGATTGTAAAATCAGGTACTGTTTTATCGGATTTCTTTTTTGGCAAAAGCATAGTGATGATGATAAAAATCATTATCACGCCGAGAATTTTCTCAAACAAATCATCACTTATCCGGACAGCAGTTATTGCGCCGATAATTGCTCCGGGTAAGGTAAGTGCAGAAAGTATTAAACTGTTTTTAAGTTCGTAAAATTTTTCTTTCTTGAATGAATAAACTGCAGAAATATTTTGAAATAGGATGGCAACGCGGTTAGTTCCGTTTGCCACTGATGGGTCTAATCCAAGGAAAATTAAAACAGGCAAGGTAAGTGAAGATCCACCGCCGGCATTAACATTTATAAATGCGGCAATCGCACCTACAACAAATAAAATTATAATTCCAAAAAGATCCGGCACGCCATTCCTGTAAATTCTTTTTTAACTAAAACAAAAATAAAGTATTTTATCTGTAGAAAGAATTTTAGTTAAATCTATATTTGTTCCAATTGTCATTTCGACCAAAGGGAGAAATCTGAAATTAGTTATTATCAGATTTCTCAGTCTCCCAAAGGGATGCCTTTGGCAGAAGACTCCTTCGAAATGACAGCAAAGAAAAGTTATTAAAAAAATATTTGAAGGTAGGTTATGGGATCTCGAATAGTTACAACCATCTTAATAATAGTTTTTTCCTTATCATTAGCCCAATGCACTCAATCTCAACAATCTTATGTTAGAGAAAACTATGACAAAAAAGAATATATGATCGAAATGCGGGATGGTGTAAAACTTTTTACTGCAGTTTATTCTCCAAAAGATAAATCAAAAGAATATCCAATTTTAATGGTAAGAACTCCTTATTCATCTGCTCCTTATGGTGAAGATAAGTTTGCAGGATTTCTTGGAGCATCAAAAGAATTTGTGCAGGAAGGTTTCATCTTTGTTCTGCAGGATGTTCGTGGCAGATATATGTCTGAAGGTGAGTTTGATAATATGCGACCTCATAATCCAAATAAAAAAACTAAAAACGATATTGATGAAAGCAGCGATACTTACGACACAATTGAATGGTTAATAAATAATATCGATAACAACAATAAGAAAGTTGGAATCTGGGGAAATTCTTATCCGGGTTTTTATGCACTTATGGGTTGCATCGATGCGCATCCAAATCTTGTTTGCGCTTCTCCTCAGGCACCTATATCGGATTGGTTTGTTGGTGATGATATGCATCATAACGGTGCTTTTTCTGTTTTGATGTCTTTTAATTTTTTTAAAGCAGTTTGGAAAACCAAGACCGGAACCGTTAACAAAATATCCACCACCAGCAGAATATGATTCTCCGGATGCTTATAATTTTTTCTTAGATCATACTCCAATAAAAAATTTAAATGAAAAAATTTTAAAAAATGAAATTCCTTTTTGGGATACAATGATGGCTCACGGAACTTATGATTATTATTGGAAATCAAGAAGTAATCTTACAGCATTTAAAAAATATGAAACCCGCAATTCTTCTTGTTGGCGGCTGGTATGATGCTGAAGATATGTATGGTCCATTGCACATTTATAAAACAATTGAGCAGAATGATAAACCAAATAATACAAGATTAGTTATGGGTCCCTGGACTCACGGTTCGTGGATTTGGGCTAAAGGAGATTCGCTTGGTGATTTTTATTTTGGCGGCAACACCGCTGATTATTATCGAAAAGAAATTCTACTACCATTCTTCAAATATCATTTAAAGGGTGAAGGGAATTTAAATCTAAATGATGCTTATGTTTTTGATACAGGGAAAAATCAATGGAGTAATTATCCAACCTGGCCGCCAAAAAATGTTAATGAAGTAAAATATTATTTTCAATCAAATGAGAGATTAAATAGTCAAACACCAACTGATGAAAAATCTTTTACGGAATATATTTGTGATCCATTCAATCCTGTGCCGTACACTGCAAAGTTTGAGGACTCCAAATCATTTTATAATGAGGTTCATTTAATTGAAGATCAAAGATATGTTTCAACTCGACCCGATGTGCTAACATTTGAATCTGAAGTGTTAACTGAGGATGTTACAATTGCAGGACCAATCATGGCAGATTTATTTGTATCAACAACGGGAACAGATGCTGATTTTGTTGTAAAGGTGATTGATGTTTATCCAGATGGAACGAAAAAGATCCTGATCCAAATCCAGCAGAGATAGAAATGGGTGGATATGAAAGATTAGTCAGAACAGAAATTATGCGAGGTAAATTCAGAAACAGTTATGAAAATCCTGAACCATTTGTACCGAATAAGGTAACTGAGGTTAAAATAAATTTGAATGATGCATTTCATACATTTAAATCAGGACACAAAATTATGATTCAGGTTTCATCATCATACTTTCCATTCTTTGATGTAAATCCAAATACTTTTTGTGATATTTACTCAGCAGATAAAGATAAGTTTGTGAAAGCGATGATTAAGATTTATCATTCAAAAGAATTTTCGAGCTGTGTTTCATTTAAAGTTATAAAGTAATAGTTTTTAAAAAAATATTTATGTTCGTTTTGGTCACACTTCGACTTCGCTCAGTGTGACTTGAGTTTTTGAATCACATATAATGTCATCCTGAGCGGAGTTGAAGGATGAACTTGATTTAAAGTTGAAAGGTTTTAAAATGAAAAAGATAACTATACTAATCTATTTGTATTGTGCGTTTGTTTCTACTGAAATTTCAGCACAAACTTTTTTTGGAAATGAGCCACTCGCTCATACTTTTTCAATAGTTGCTCGAGATCCACAAACCGGCGAAATGGGCGTAGCAGTTCAATCACATTGGTTTTCAGTTGGATCAATCGTTGCGTGGGGTGAAGCCGGAGTTGGTGTTGTTGCAACGCAATCATTTGTTAATCCATCCTTTGGGCAACGAGGACTTGAACTTCTTAAAACTGGAAAGACAGCACAAGAAGTTGTTGATGAGCTTATAGCATCTGATGAAGGAAGAGATGTAAGACAGCTTGCTATTGTTGATTCAAAAGGCAACTCTGCTTCCTATACAGGTTCAAAGTGTATTGATGCTGCGGGAAATATTGCTGGTGATGGTTATTCGGTGCAAGCAAATATGATGTTGAACAATACGGTTTGGGGTGCGATGTCTAAAGCATTTGAAAATTCAAAAGGACCCCTGGCTGAAAGATTAATTACTGCACTTGAAGCAGCTCAAAAAGAAGGCGGCGATATTCGTGGCAAACAATCTGCTTGTTTGCTTGTTGTAAAAGGTAAAGCAACAGGAAATCTTTGGGAAGATAGATTAATCGATTTAAGAGTTGAAGATAATCCAGATCCTATTGTTGAAATTAAAAGATTGTTAAAAGTCTATCGCGCTTATGAGCATATGAATAAAGGTGATCTTGCAGCTGAAAAAAGCGATATGAAACTTGCAATGGATGAATACAATGCAGCAATGCAAATGTTTCCGGAAAATCTTGAAATGAAATACTGGACTGCGGTTTCATTAGCTAACACTGGTGATGTAGATAAATCATTACCAATGTTTAAAGAAATTTTTGCTGAAGATAAAAACTGGAAAGAATTAACAAAAAGACTACCACCTGTTGGTTTATTAACAGTCAGTGAGGAAATTCTTAAAAAAATACTTGCTCAATAATTTCGAAATCGACTTTTAATCAGTTGGATTAGCCGTTTATCAATTAAAAATATTATTGATTAAATATCGCTCTATTTTCTGATATTCATTTTTCAAAAAAGAGAGGTATGTCATGTTAAAACTTTCCGCCATGTTCAGTTTATTATTTTTGTTTTTTGTAATTACAATTTCCGCACAGCAAAATCTAACTACTCCACAAGCAAGTCAAAAAGCATCAGTTTCACAAAGAATCGGACTTACAGATATTGATGTGAATTATCATCGTCCTGCTGTAAATAAAAGAGTAGTTTGGGGCGGAATCGTTCCTTATGATCAAGTGTGGCGAGCAGGTGCAAACGAAAATACAACAATTTCTTTTTCAACAGATGTAACAGTTGAAAATAAAAAAGTTGCTGCCGGGACTTATGGATTGCATATGATTCCAACAAAAAATTCCTGGACTGTAATATTCAGCAAAGATAATGCAGCCTGGGGTAGTTTCTTCTACAATGAAAAAAATGATGCCGTAAGATTCACGGTTAATCCTGTGCAAAGTGATTTCCAGGAATGGTTATCATATTCTTTCGATCAGCTCAGTGCAAAATCAACTACACTTTCTTTAAAATGGGAAAAACTTTCTATTCCAATTAAGATTGAAGTTGATGTAAACGAAACTGTGATTGCAAATATGGAAAAAGAACTTACTGGCATTCCGGGATTTTTCTGGCAGGGCTGGAATCAGATTGCACTCTATGCATTAACAAATAATTACAATATGGAAAAAGCATCAGCCTGGGTTGAAAGATCAATTGGCATCAATAAAAATCTTACAAACATGATGACGAAGTCTTTAATTCTGGAGAGTATGGGAAAATCACAAGAAGCAGAAAATATTAAGAAAGAAGCTTTTGCTTTACCAGGAATTGATGAGACACAAGTTAATGCACTGGGATATCAATTAATGGGGATTGGAAAAACCGAAGAAGCACTAAAAGTATTTGAAAAAAATACTATTGATCATCCTGATTCCTGGAATGTTTGGGATAGTCTTGGCTGAAGGATTGTTGGCTAAAGGTGACAAAGTAAAATCAAAACAGCTTTATGAGAAGGCTTTGGGAATGGCACCTGATAATCAGAAAGATAGAATTAAGGGAATATTAGCAAATATTAAATAATATTTTTCTTGTCAGGCTGAGCGTAGTCGAAGACTGACTTATACTTTATGGTCACACTTCGATAGCAATTCGCTCAGTGTGACATTGGACTGTAGACTCTTATATTGATTATATTTATGCAGCAGAATAGCTTTCTTAATAGCGATTATAATTTTATTTTTACACATCATTTGAACTTCTGAAATTTTAATAATTGCAAAACCCAAAAGAATTTTTTCGTAAACTATTTATTCCGTTAACATTTCCAGTATTGTTGTGGGTAATCTATTTAGTCACTCATTTATTGGACATTTCGACTTACAAACTCGGAATATTACCAAGAAACTTTAGCGGACTTGTTGGAATATTTACTTCTCCGTTAATACACGGTGGATTTTCACATCTAATATCAAACACCGCTCCATTAATAGTTATGGGGTTGGGAATTTTTTATTTTTATCCTAAAGTTGCCTACAAAGTTTTTACAATAATTTATTTGGGAACAGGGGTTCTTGTCTGGATTTTTGCGCGAGAAGTTTATCACATCGGTGCAAGCGGAATTATTTATGGATTTGTTTCGTTCTTATTTTTCAGTGGTATTTTTAGAAAAGATAATCGCTCAATTGCATTGGCATTGGTTGTTATTTTTCTTTACGGTGGATTGATTTGGGGAGTTCTTCCTGTTGAAAAAGGTGTTTCGTGGGAATCACATTTATTTGGTGCAATTGCTGGAATAATTGCTTCATTTGTTTTTAGAAAAGTTGATCCACCCAAAAAATATGATTGGGAAAATGAAGAATCTGATACTCCAGTTAATAAGTTAGAAGTTTCTTACGATGCTGATAAAAATAAATTTTTAGATGAGTTTTAAGAATTCTTAATATTAATAATAAGAATGAGCATTGTCATTTCGACCGAAGGGAGAAATCTGGATGTTACGTTTTTACAGATTTCTCGGTCGAAGACTCCCTCGAAATGACTTATTGGGGGACTGTAAATACATAAAGATTTTACAATTTTTGTAAACAAAATTTTCAGAGAAACTAAAATGAAAAAAACCACAACTGAAACTCGTTTATACCGCACCGAAATGAACGATAAAATCTTAAACTCAGGGTTTAGAGATTTTAATAAATTCTTTGCACTTGATAACAAAGCATACATTGATGGAGCTTTGAATGCCAAGACAAAAGAGTTAATGGGTCTATCAGCCTCAATGGTTTTGCGATGCAATGATTGCATTTTTTATCATATAGATCGCTCAATTCAGGAAGGTGCAACACGGGAAGAGTTAATGGAAACTTTTAATATTGCATTGATTGTAGGCGGTTCTATAGTAATCCCGCATTTAAGATATGCATTTGAAATGATGGATAATATATTTGATGAAAAAGGGAAAACAGAATAATGATTATCATACCAAAAAATATTATTACTGTTGATGGTAAAGATAGAATTCTTAAAAATCATTTTGTTGAAATTGAAAAAGGAAAGATTATCCGCATTGCAAAAAATGATGAAAAGTATTTTAAAAAATATAAAAGTGATATTTACAGATTTGATAATCTGACTTTAATTCCCGGATTTGTACAAACACATATTCATCTTTGCCAAACTTTATTTCGCGGATTAGCTGATGATCTTGAACTTTTAGATTGGTTACAATTAAAAATATTTCCGTATGAAAATGCACATAACAAAAATTCACTGCTTACTGCCGTAAGACTTGGAATTAATGAATTACTATTAAGCGGCACAACAACTTTACTTGATATGGGAACACTTCGGCATCAGGAAGTTATTTTTGAAGAGTTGCAAAATTCCGGAATGCGTGCAATCGCTGGTAAATGTTTAATTGATGAAAACGATTTATTTCCTGAATTCAAATCAAATACAAAATCAGAACTTGATGAGATTTATCAATTAGCCAAAACATATCACAACACATCAAACGGAAAAATTAAATATGGATTTGCACCACGATTTGTTTTATCATGTTCAGAAAAGCTTCTTAAAGAATCTTTTGAAATGAAAAATGATTTTGAAGGAAGTTTGTATCACACTCATTCATCAGAAAATAAAAATGAAATTGCTGAGGTTAAACGAAGACACAATAAAGAAAACATTGAGTACTTTGATTCAATCGGTGTAATTGATGATCATTCTGTGCTTGCACATTGCATTCACGTTAATGATAAAGAAACAAATCTATTGAAAAAGAATGATGTTCGAGTTTCTCATTGCCCTTCATCAAATCTAAAACTTGGATCTGGAATTGCAAACATTCCAAAATATTTGAGTAAAGGAATATCAGTTTCACTTGGTGCTGATGGTGCTCCTTGTAATAATAACTTAAGTGTTTTCAATGAAATGAGATTGGCAGCATTGATTCAAAAACCAATTCATGGTCCAACAATAATGGATGCAAAAACACTGTTTAAACTTGCAACGATTGAGGGTGCAAAGGCTCTGCATTTGCAAAATGAAATTGGAAGCATTGAAGTTGGTAAAAAAGCGGATTTGGCTTTGTTGGATTTATCCACAAACGCACATTCAATCTCAGATAGTGATGAATCAATTTATTCGGATATAGTTTATTCATCATCAGCAGATTCCGTTCATTCTGTTATGATAGAAGGCGAGTGGAAAGTGTTGAATAAAAAATCACTACTATATGATCAGCAGGAACTAAATCAAAAATCTAAAGAAGAGCTAAAAAAACTTTTGAAGAGAGTACCGAATTGAAAAAACAGATCCTTCTTGCAACTACAAATAAAGGTAAACTGCACGATGTTAAAGAAATTCTGAAAGATATCGATGTAGAAATTTTATCCTTTCTGAACTTTAAAGATTATCCAAATGTTGAGGAAACAGGTTTAACATTTTTAGAAAATGCTGAGTTAAAAGCAAAAGCTGCGTTTGAAAAATATGCTATTCCAAGTTTTGGTGATGATTCAGGATTGGAATCATTTCAGTTGAATGGTGAACCTGGAATTTATTCTGCAAGATATGCTGGTGAAAATGCTGATGATGAAAAAAATAATTTGAAGTTAATTAAAAAACTTTCTGAATATCCCGAACCTCATCCTGGGAGATTTGTTTGTGCAGCCGTCTTATTATGATGGAAAAGAATTTAAATCAGCTATTGGAGAAGTGAGAGGAAATATTATTAAATCTCCACGCGGTAAAAACGGATTTGGTTATGATCCATTATTTATCCCAAATGGATACGATAAAACAATGGCAGAATTGAGTCATGAAGAAAAAAATAGAATCAGTCATAGATTAAATGCGTTTAAGGAATTGAAAAAATATTTATGAAAAGTAGATTATTAATTATACTGTTTACACTAATGGCTGTTGTAGGTTGCAAAGAATCAACAACAGAACCTGATACAAATGTAAACTCATCAGATTATTTTCCTAACTCGAATGGAAACTATTATTACTATAATATTTCGGCTGGCGATAGTTCAGGATTAATTCAATCTGGAACAAGAAAAAATTATTATAGTGGTGATACTACTTTGCTTCAGACACCATATCAAATTAAAGTTGATAGTTTTACAATTAATGGCGTTCAATCCGTGAGTAAATCTTTTTTTAGGGAAAGCAGCACCGGAGTATTCTTTTATGTAGATATTGATACAAATGGATTTAATGCAATCATTCCAGATTCTTTGCTCGGAGCTATTTCCTTCGATCAAGAATATCGCCTGCTTTATCAGCCTCTTGAGTTGAATCAAATCTGGTCAGTGTATAAGATTACTGTTAATTACCTGTCATTTCAATTTGATATTTTTACATTAGATGCAAAAGTTATTTCAAAAAATACTATTGATTTTGTATTCAATAATTCCGCAGTTACAAAAGAAGTTTTTACAATACGTTATACAGCTAAATTAACTACTGATTTGAATCAACCACCATTAACATTTAGTGCAACTGGCGAGATTGCAGAAGGGATTGGATTTATTAGCTGGGAAGGGGATTCTGAAATTATTAATTTCTTTGCAGGCAGGAATATCTATTTGCCAGAAACGTATGTTATCGAAGAACTATATTCGTACAAATCTCAATAACTATTTTTGAGCTATCAAAACTTGCACAGTCTCAAAAGTAAAATTGTACTTTTTGATTTCCTTAAATCCAGAATTAGTTAAAAGATTTTCAAGATTTACTTTTTCATCAAATTCTTGAACAGAATCTGGCAGGTAAGTATAAGCTGCTTTATCTCCGGAAATTATTCCGCCTAGAACAGGTAAAATGTTTTTAAAATAAAACTTGTAAACACTTTTTATAATTTTATTGGATGGCATTCTAAATTCGATGACAGTTGCTTTACCATTTGGTTTTAAGATTCGATAGAAAGAATTAAAACCTTCCTGAATGTCGTAAAAATTTCTAACCCCAAATGCCACAGTTATATTTGTAACAGAATTCATCTTTAAATGGAATTTTTTCAGCAACCATTTGTACAAGTTTTCCATCAACCCATTCTGATTTTTTATCAAACAAGCTTAACATATTGTACGAAAAATCTGCACCGTAGATTTTTTGCACACCCATTTTCTTTGCCTGAATTGCAACATCACCGGTTCCGCAGGCAACATCAAGCAAAATTGATTCTGAATTCAATCCTGTAAGTTTTAGCGCCTTTTTTCTCCAGTAAAAATCCAAACCAAAGCTTAAGAAGTGATTTAGAAAATCATATCTGCCGGCAATGTTATCAAACATTAATTTTACTTGTTTCTTTTTCTCACTCATATCAATTAATGTTTTTCGTATTCAAATAATTCTTTACCGATTTTTTTTCTCCACCAATTAAAAAATAATTTGCCGCTCCACATTGAAAAAATCATGAATAGCAATCCGCCAATCAAATCAATAACATAATGATACCAAAGATATACAGTCGAGAATATCAGTAACGTTCCAATCGGAATGAAAAAATATCTACTACGGCTTCTCAATCTTACAGAAAGATACATCACAATTAATGTTATCATTGTATGCCCGCTCGGAAAAACATCGCGTTGCACAACATCTGCTGGATTTAATGTTCCAGATGGAATTCCTTCTCCGGAGTTTGTCATTTCTCTTAAGAAATTTGTGAGTGATAAACCGGGAAGCATTTCATTTATTGTATTAAAATCGTGAAGTGTGAATCGTGGACCAATTCCCGGAAGAGAAAAATATCCAAGGTAAGAAAGAAAAAATCCGTAGATAATTGAGAACAGCGCAAAATCCAGTGCAACAAATCGATCCTTCTTTAATAATGACAAGCAAAGAATTATTGGAAGCAGATAAAACATTCCGTACACAATTTGAAGAATCTCGGTTAATAAGGGACTGGAAAATTGATAAAGAAAGTGCGTCGGATCAGTTCCAAACATCCAGCGGTCAATCGCAATAAACCAATCGTCATAATCATAAACGCGGATTTGTTTTACCATAAAAAATAATTGTCTGAACGTAAGCAGGATAATCGGAGCGATGTACCAATAATGAATTATGCGCCAGACCTTTTTATCGTTTAACGCTTCTAAATATGATATGCCAAATGCAATACTTATAACAACAAGATTTATAAATATCCAGGTTAGTGAATTTTCAATCTTACTGTGAAAGATTACGTGAAGCAATATTAAAAAGATTGAGAAGCTTATAACTACAACATCAAAAGCTTTTAATTTTTTTATTAGAGTTTTTATTCTTTTCATTAAATATTTTGTTGAAGAATGATCTGCTGCTCCGCAAACAATGTGAACTTTTGATTAAAAATTAAGGTAATTCCAATTGTCATCCTGAGCGAAGACGAAGGATGACCTTTTATTAATAATGGTCACATTTCGACTTCGCTCAATGTGACAAAAGATATATTGCTTGTTTAAAATAATATTGATCTATAATAAGTTGAACCGATATACTCATTTATTGCTTGCAAACTCAGCGAGTTTGATAAAGTCATTTACATTTAGCTGTTCAGCGCGTAAAGATAGATCAATACCGCAATCGCTAAAATTTACTTCGGCAAATATACCATTGCTCAATGAATTTTTCAGTGTTTTTCGGCGATTTCCGAATGCAGATTTTACTATTGATTTGAACATCAAATTAAATTCAGAGTTATTTCTTTTATCATTAAAGTTAATATGAACAACAGCCGAATCAACATTAGGTTTGGGATAAAAAACATTCGGTGAAACTTTAAAGGCTAATTTTGTATTTCCAAAATATTCCAACAGAACCGAAAGTATTCCATAATCTTTTGAACCCATTTTTGCAGTCATTCTTTTTGCAACTTCGTATTGAACCATAAAAACTGCATCCAGAACGATTGTATTATTTTCAAAAAGCTTGAACAAAATCGGAGAGGTGATATTGTATGGAATATTTCCAACAACCCGCAACTTTTTTTCTGAAGAATCTATAAACTGATTTAAGTCCAGTTTTAGAAAATCAGACTGTAATAATTGTAAATCAATATAGCGAGTTTGCAGATCATCAATAACTCGTTTATCTATTTCAATCGCCGTTAAATTAGCTTTGCTTTCGAGAAGCATTTTAGTGATCGCACCTTGCCCCGGTCCAATTTCAATTATCAATTCATTTTCTCTAGGATCAATTTCAGCGATGATCTTTTTAATGATATTCTGATCCTGAAGATAATTCTGACCAAATCTTTTTAGTGGTGAAACTTTATTCATAATCGTTTTTAAAAACTGTAACAAGATAGCAATTTTATTTTGTAATATTTTAAATCTGTTTGTTTAAGAAATAAATAACTTTTAGTTTTCCTATGTAAACTTCGAACACAATATCCAAGGAGAAAACAGTGCAGGAAAAATATATTGTAAGCGTTGATATGGGTGGAACTAAAATACTTGCCTCTGTACTAAACTCAAAAAAGGGAATTATTGCCCGTCAGAAAAAACCAACCGACATAAACAGCGGAACAAAAGTGTACGTTAAAGATATTGCTGAGATAATTACAAAAGTTGTTGCCAGCTCAAAACTTAAAAAAGCAAATATTGCAGCAGTATGTTTAGGTGTTCCCGGTTCTGTAAATCCGCACACAGGAATTATAGGATTTGCACCAAACCTTGGAATAAAGAATTATAAAATGAAAGCTGAGCTTGAAAAATTAATTCCGTATCCTGTTCTTTTAGAAAATGATGTTAACCTTGGTGCACTTGGAATTAAGAACTATGGCGTAGGTAAAAAATCAGTTAATATGCTTGCAGTTTTTATAGGAACCGGAATTGGTGGTGGAGTAATTATCAACGGGAAAATATATCGTGGATTTAATTTTGTTGCAGGAGAGATTGGACATATGCTTGTGCAAAAAAACGGACCTAAATGCGGATGCGGAAAGAAAGGCTGTTTTGAAGCACTTGCTAGCAGAACTGCAATTGTTAACCACATTATTAGTGATGTTAAAAAATTAAAAAAGAAGAGTGTACTTTCGGATCTGATAAAATCTAATCAGAGAATTAAAAGCGGTGCATTAAAAAATGCGATTGATAAAAAGGATAAAGTGGTAATTAGCAGAATAACAGAAGCTTGTGAAACTATTGGTGATGTTCTTGGAAGTGTCTGTAACTTAATGAACTTTGATATGATTGTTCTTGGTGGAGGAGTTATTGAGGCTCTTGGTGATTTTATAATGCCTATCATTAAAGAAGAATTTCATAATCATGTTTTTGATGCTGCTGAAAAAGGTGTAAAAATTGTTGCTTCAAAGCTTGGCGATGATGCTGCAATTTATGGAGGATTAGCTTTGGCAGAAGAATTTTTAGGTATTAAAGTTTAATTGAATTTCTAAATGGTCATTCCGTCCACCTCGGCGGATTGTTTCGGAATCTGCAGTTTAAGATTAATCTATTTAAAGAAGCTGAAACAATTCGCCGTGGCGAACAGCTTGACAATACAATATTAATTTTTGAATCTCCTAGTTAAACTGCGATTCGATTTCTAAAAGTTTTTCGGTTAGCTTTTCCCATTTTTTGTTAGCCTGTTCAAGTTCAGATTTAGCTTTGTTAAATCTGTTTGTTATATCCTTTGCAGCGTCTCCATCACTGTAAATACCAGGGTCTGCTAATTTGCGTTCAAGATCTTTAATAAGATTTTCATAAGAGCTAATTTTTATTTCCCAGCTAGAAATTTCTTTTACCAAATTCTTTGTTGCGTTGTGTTTCTGCTGGCGTAATTCTGCTTCAAGTCTTTTTTGATCTTTACGATTTATTGTTTCTACTTTTTCTTTTTTCTCCACAACAACAGAGTCTCTTTCAAGTGATGACAAATCTCGTTTTGAAAGGAAGTAATCAATATCGCCTAAATAAGTTTTTAGTTTTCCTTTTCGGATATCAATTACCTTTGATGCGATTGGTCTTAAAAAATCAACATCGTGCGAAACAAGAATAAGTGAACCATTAAAATCAATTAATGCTTTCTGCAAAATTAATTTTGAGGTATAATCAAGATGGTTTGTTGGTTCATCAAGAATTATAAAATTAGCTTTTGTAAGTAAAATCTTACAAAGCGCCACTCTGCTTTTTTCTCCGCCTGAAAGCACACCTACTTTTTTAAATACGTCATCACCGGAAAAAAGAAATGATCCAAGTAACGAACGCAATTGTCCAACCGTTTTATTTACATCAATTCCATCCACTGTCTCAATAATATCTAAAGTGGGATTTAGATTATCAGCCACATCCTGTGCATAGTAAGATATTATTGTGTTATGCCCCAATATTCTTTCACCGGAATTATGATCGATTACTCCTGCTATAATTTTTGCAAGTGTAGATTTACCTGCTCCGTTTGGTCCAACAAAAGCAATCTTTTCACCTTTTTCGATTTCAAAATCAATCCCCTGAAAAACTTTTTTATCTCCATAGGATTTATGGATTGAAATTAGTTTTATAGGAGTTCTTCCGCTTTGAGGCGGTTCGGAAAATCTGATATTAATTTCACTTTTATCTTCAGGTAATTCAATAAGATCAACTTTATCAAGTTGCTTTATTCGGCTTTGAACCTGTCTGGACTTTGTTGCTTTATACCTGAATCGTTCAATAAACTTTTGTGTTTCTTTAAGTTTTTTCTGTTGTTGTTCATACTGGTGAACTGTTAATTCGTCTCGTTCAATTTTATAATTGATATATGCATCATAATCACCTTTAAAAGTAAAAAACTTACCTAGAAAAATTTCAAGTGTTCGATTTGTAACCTGAGTGATAAAATTTTTATCGTGCGATACAATTAACAATCCGCCTTTGTATGCTTTAAGAAAATCTATTAGCCATTCAAGAGAATCAATATCAAGGTGATTAGTTGGCTCATCTAAAAGTAGAATATCATTTTGTGAGATAAGAATTTTTGCAAGCGCAATACGCATCTGCCAGCCGCCTGAAAACTCATCAGTTAATCTGCTAAAATCTTCTTCAGCAAAACCAAGTCCAATTAAAATCTTTTCAACTTTTGATTCCGCTGAATATGAATCCAATCCATCTAGTTTATGATGAACCTCGCCAAGTTGATGTGCAAGGTCCATTTGTTCTTCTTCTGTAAGATTTGGATTTGCTAATGCTTCTGCTAAAGAAGTTTCTTTTTTCTGAAGTTCAATTATATCAGTTAGCGCTGATGATGCTTCTTCTAAAAGTGTTTTTCCACGGTGGGTAACGCTATCCTGCGGCAGGTATCCAATAGCAATTCTTTTCTGTTTTAAAACTTCGCCAGATTCTGGTTGAAGTAATCCAGCAATAATTTTTAAAATGGATGACTTACCGGTTCCATTAGCGCCTACTAAAGAAATTTTATCGCCGGAAGAAATCTTATAATTAACATCTTTAAAAAGATACTTACCGCTGAACTGAAGTGAAATATTCGAAAGATCAATCATATTTAAACTATTCTCTCAACACAGCTATTTTACCGGTTTCAACACTATTACCATCCTGATCAAAAGCAATAATTATATAAACCCCGCTGCTTACAAGATCACCATTGTCATCACGTCCATCCCAAAACGCTGTGCGTCCGCCTGGGGATGAAAACTCACGTACCAATTTACCGGAGACAGTTATAATTTTAATATCAGTATTTCTTATAAGCCCATCTATTGTTACTAACTTGCTACCATCAGTTATTACGAGTGGATTCGGGTAGATTGTCAATCCATTAAAACTTTCAACAGGCAGAATTGATGGAGTATCGAAGGAAGTTAATCCAGACGCACTGCCTACATAAACTCTTCCGGTTTTTTCATCTATCGCCAGACTTTCAATTTGATCCGAGAGCAGGGGACTATTTTTAGAATCAAGTGTAGCAAGTAATTGTGTACCATCTGTACTTAATAAAAACAATCCTTGATTCGTACCCAACCATTTTTGATTAAGCGGATCGACTGCAAGTGCATTTATAGTTTGTTGTCTTACTGAAAAAGAATTAGTTATTCTTAGTTGAGGATTTGCAGAACTTAAAACAGTATTAAGATTTGAAATTATATTAACACCTAAACTTGTTCCAACCCACAAATCACCTCTTCGATCGATTGCTAAACTATATATTGCATTACTTGTTAAACCTTTGCTGGTTGTAAGGTAACCATAAACATCATCGGATGGATCAGTGTACGTGCCTTTTTCATTAAAATAAAATAATCCTAAGCTCCCTTCATTACCCATCGTGTACCATTTAGTGCCGTACTGATCAATAACCAAATTATCAACTTCACTAAAAGTTAAATGCTGCTCAAGTGGATTTCTGAATGAGTACCAAACACTATCGGGTGTTAACATGTATAATGATTTACTATCAGCAGCATTTAAATTAATAATCCACATATTGCTTTTTGAATCTTCTGCAAACCCGCTAATAACAAGAAAATTTAGTGTTGTTTGCCGTATTGCGAGTAAAAACCATTTCAGAATTACCGATATAGATATCTTGAAATTTCATTACCTTTAATTTTAGCAAAACCCTGACCCCAGCTTCCTCCATAAATAGAATTATCAGAAGCAGAAAAAATTGAGTAATAGGAATTGGTAAATAAATCCGGATAATGTGCTACATCGTAAATTTCCCATTCAGATCCATCATATTTGTACATTCCTACACCGGTAACATCTTTACCGCTTGATGACCATAAGTTGCCTTCTTTATCAACTGTCATATTCGGGAATTGATTTGCGGCAGGACCATTTGGATAGAAAAAATTACTATTTAAATAAATTCCCAATTTAGTTGCTACGATTAATCCTGCATTTTCTTGATAACCAAGTTTAACCGGTTGTGAATCTGTGGTCCATATTTCAGATAAAGTAATTCCATCGTAAGTAAAAACTTTTGTAGTAGTTAGGATGTTAAGTGAATTACCAATCACAAGAAGGTCTAAAATTTTATTACCTGCTAAACTTGAATAAGGCTGCCAGTTATTTCCATCAAAAGAATATAATCCGGAATTTGTGCCAGCTATTAATACTCCATTGAAAAACGAAAGTACATTTGTTCCGCCAGTAGGAAGCCCGCTTGCTTGATCATAAACATTCCAGGACTCGGGAGCAGATAAATTTGTTGCATCTGCTTTTTGAATTGCTACACCTGATTCAGTGGCGGCATAAATTAATCCTGAAAATAAAATGTTATTTACTTTAATGTTAGAAGTAAATGTTCCGAATTTAAAGTAGGTATCATAAAAGATATAGCTTTTTGAATCTATTAATGAAATACCGAAGTCAGTAGCAACATATACAGTATCTCCAGAGATTGTTATATCATTTATTCGTTTGTTAGTTTTATCGGAATTTGCAATATCAAGTATTGATCGGAATGAATTACTTTCAGAGTCGTAAACATCTATTTGCCCACTTGCACTTCCAAACCATACTTTATTATAAGTATCAATTCCAATT
The DNA here is from genome assembly GCA_963812305.1 of uncultured Ignavibacteriaceae bacterium. GTDB lineage: Bacteria > Bacteroidota > Ignavibacteria > Ignavibacteriales > Ignavibacteriaceae > IGN3. The sequence goes on along the minus strand of CAWEUT010000016.1, from coordinate 279,654 downwards.
GCTGTAAGTTCAGTTCCGTTAAGTCCGTTAGATTTGCTGTAAGTTGTAAACGCATTATCAGTTAAATTAAAAAAATAAGCTCCGCCCTGCGAGGCGGTCCAAACTCCAGTCGAAGTTGTAACAATATCTTTAGCTGATTTCATATCAGCATAATTTTGCCAATTAGATTGCTGCTGTGGAAATGAAATGAAAGTTAAAACAGATGCAACAATGAGCGATATTATATTTTTCATTGGAAATCCTAAATAATTAAAAACAGTAAATGTAATATCGATATCTTCTCAATTGTTGTGATAAAAATAAAATAAATAATTAATATAAAAAGTAGAAAAAATCTGCCTAGATCAATTTAAATAAGTCAGCCATTTCAAGAGCAGTTAATGCGGAATCCCATCCTTTGTTACCAGCTTTAGTTCCAGCTCGTTCAATTGCCTGCTCTATGGTATCTGTTGTCAACACTCCAAAAATAACAGGTAACGAATACTTTTGAGAAACTTGAGAAATTCCATTACTAGCTACAGAGGCAACATAATCAAAATGGGGAGTTGCACCTCTGATAATAACTCCCAAACAAATTATGGCATCATATTTTTTCTTAGAGGCTAATCTGTCAGCTGTAACAGGAATTTCAAATGCGCCGGGTACCTTAATTATATCAATACTATTTTCGTTTACACCATGTTTTAACAAACAATCATTAGCAGCTTTAAGTAAACCATCGCCAACAAATTCATTAAACCTGCTGAAAATTATAGCAAACTTTTTTCCACTACCGATAAGTTTTCCTTCAATTGCTTTCATCGTTATGCTGTATTCCTTAAAATTTGTTTTCTCATTGCTTCAATTTTAGAATAAGATACTGAGTACTTTCCTAAATTGGAGTAGTCATTTCGATCACCGCCATGAAAATCAGAGCCGCCGCTTTCTAACAGAAAATATTCATTCACAATTCCTCTGTAATGCTTTACCTGATGAGGTAAATGGGAAGGATGAACAACTTCAATTCCATCTAATCCGGCTTCAATTAATTCAACCATTATTGCATCCGGCAAATGTCCCGGATGTGCGATAAAAGATAATCCACCTGCATCGCTAATAATTTTGAATGCACTTCTCGGAGAAACATGCACCTTTCTTTCATAAGCAGGGCATCCATTGCCAATATATTTACTGAACGCTTCAAAATAATTTGAAACTAATCCATTTTTTACTAACACTTTTGCTATGTGCGGTCTTCCAACGGCTGAATTACGAGCTAATTCCATTACCTCTTCTAATTCAATTACTAATCCAAGTTCTTTAAGTTTTTGGATAATGATGACAGCACGCTTAATTCTTTCCGCTCTAAAAAACTTAAGATACTCTTCTAATTCTTTGTTGGCTGGATTAAAAAAGTATGCAAGCAAATGTACTTCACGATCTCTGATATCGGAACTAATTTCTAATCCGGGTATAACCTCAACACCGTACTTCTTACCTGCTTCGATTGCTTCTGGAAGTCCATCAACAGTATCGTGATCAGTAACTGCAATAATATCAATTCCGGCTTCTTTAACTTTTAGAATCAGTTCTTCAGGTGAGTGCTGTCCATCAGAAAAGTATGTGTGCATATGTAAATCAATTTTTCCGCCCATACATCAATTAAACATTTCTTTGAATTTTTCATAATCAGTAATTCTAAGTTTAGAGCCATCTAATTCAACTAAACCTTTTTTTGCAAATGAATGCAAAGTACGCGAAATGGTTTCTCTGGAAGTGCCTGCCATATTTGCCAGCTCTTGCTGAAATGGTAAATGATCAATCTCAACCACACCCTGACGAATCTTGCCAACATCATCAGCAAGCTGCAGCAAAACGGTTGCTACTTTTCCTTCTGCATCTTTTAGCGATAAGTGCTTTAATTTTCATTGTAGCACTTCTCAGTCTTTTTGTTAACTCGGTTAACAGGGCAACAGAAACATCAGGAAATTTTTTAAGCAGATCTAAAAATTCTGCTCTTTGAATAATAAATAGTTTTGAATCTTCAACAGCAGTTACAGTTGCAGATCTTGCCATACCATCCAGCAGCGACATCTCTCCAAAAAAATCAGACTCATTTAAAATTGCAAGTATAACTTCTTTTTCATCATTGCTTGATCTGGATATTTTAACCTTACCTTCAGCAATTACAAATAATGCCGATCCTGCATCTTCTTCAGATAAGATGACGGTGTTTTTTTTGTATGATTGAAGTACACCTGATTTAGCAATTTTGTCAAGTGTTTCAGCATCCAAATCAGAAAAAATTGGAACGTTTGAAAGAAATTCTGTATTGTTTAACAAAATATTACCTCTCTTTTAAAATAAAATCATCAAAAAATACCCTTGATGCATCTCAAAGTCAACTTTATAAAATTATTACTTTCAAACCCCGTAAATAAATTGCAGGCAAAGTCTTTATTTGATGAATATTATGAGGTTTTTTAATTGTTTTTTAGAAGTGATGTCTCTATTTTAAGCGGCTTAAATTTTCAAAGTTAAATAATACGGAGATATAGATATTATGGCTATGATGGCCAAAATGAGGAGTTTAGCTCCTGCTTTTATTCTAACAGTTGGCGGATTATTCGTCCTGTTTATGATAATTTCTGATTCAAATGTTTTGGAAGTACTCGGCGGCGGAAGAACAAATAATGTTGGATCTGTTAATGGTGAAGATATTACATACCAGGAATTTCAAACTGCTTTAGATCAGCAAATCGAAAATCAAAAAAAACAAACTGGTAAAGATCTTGAAGAAGCTCAGATTGATCAGATCAGAGAACAAGTTTGGGATGCAGTCATAACTCAAAAAATACTTTCCCAATTGATAAAGAAATATGGGATTACAGTTACAGATCAGGAAATTAAAGATGTTATCTTAGGTGATAACCCTCCTGATTTTCTAAAACAAAATTTCATAGATTCACTTGGCAACTTTAATAAGCAGCTTTACGAGCAGGCAATTTTTGATCCACAGAATAAGCAAGCACTTATTCAGGCTGAAGAACTTGTTAGACAATCAAGACTAACACAAAAACTTCAGAGCATGATTTTAGCTTCTGTTACCGTTGGTGAAGATGAAGTCAAGAGAAAATTTATTGATCAGAATACAAATATTGAAGCTGACTACACATTGGTAGATATAAATCTTGTTAAGGATGCTGATGTAAAAGTAACCGATGATGACATAAAAGCTTATTACGAAAAAAATATTAATACTTATAAAGTTCCTCCTCAGAGAAAACTAAAATTTGTATTATTTAGGAATGCAGCGTCTGCAGAAGATTCACAAATGGTTTATAAAAATCTGGTGAATGTTAAAAATACTTTATCGAGTGACACATTAGGGTTTGTACAACTTGTTAATATTTATTCCGAAAATCCCTATTCAAAAGATACAGTTTCTGTATCTACATTAACGCCGGAAGTTACTTCGGCTCTTAACAAAGCTAATGCTGGCGATGTTATTGGTCCTTTTATAACTCCACAAGGTTATACATTATTCAGATATAGTGGTGCAATTACATCCCCCGAAGTTTTTGTAAGCGCTTCACATATCTTGATCAATCAATACGGAAGCGACGAAAATAATTTAGCAGAAGCAAATAAATTATATGATAGATTAATTGCTGGAGAAAATTTTGCTGCATTGGCAAAAGAATATTCTAAAGATCCCGGTAGTGCTGTTAAAGGCGGAGACTTAGGATACTTTGGCAAAGGTATGATGGTAAAAGAGTTTGAAGATGCATGTTTTAATGGAAAAGTTGGAGAAGTACAGAAACCTGTAAAAACTAATTACGGTTATCATATCATTAAAGTAACTGATAGATCAAATAAAAAGTATATTGTAGAAAAAATTGTTAATCAGGTTAGTCAATCAGCAACAAGCAGAGATAGAAATTTTAATGCTGCAAATGATTTTGCTTTTCTTGCAAAGAAAAATGATTTTGAATCAGAAGCTAAATTATTGAATTATGAAGTTCAGGAAACACCTCTGTTTTCAGAACTGTCTGGTTCTGTTCCTTCAATTGGACAAAACAAAAGATTGGTTAAATTTTCATTTGAAAACAGTTTGAACACAGTTAGTGAGCCATTCAAAGTTCCCGCCGGATATGTGGTAGTTAAGATTACAGAAGTGGCTACTGAAAAATTCAGACCTTTTGAAGAACTTAAAGAACAATTAAAGCCTGCAGTAATAAGAGAAAAGAAATTTGAAAAGATAAAAACAATTGCTGAGGATCTTTACAAAAAAATCGGTGGTGATTTAAGTAAGGCTGCAACTATTGATACTAATTTTGTTGTAAAACAGACAGGAAATTTTACTCCACAAGGTTCAATTCCAAATGTGGGCAAGGATTATGCCTTCATAAATACAGCCTTAAAAGCAGATTTGAATAAAGTATCAGAACCTGTAAAAGGTTTAAGAGGTTATTATCTTATAAAGGTTACCAAGAGAGCAGCCTTCGATAATAATTTATATTCGACTCAAAGTACTACTCTTAGAAATACAATGCTTCAGGAAAAGAGAAGTCGTTTCTTAAACCAATGGATAACTGAAATTAAAGAAGATGCAGATATAAAAGATAACAGACATCTTTTCTTTGGTCAGTAATTTTAATCAAGAACTTAAAACCCCCAATTACACTTTTTTGTTGTAGTTGGGGGTTTTCTTTTTAATGCCATCAATTTCTTTTTTTCTCACTCAATTCTTTAAATTAACTCATAACGATTTATTTAATCTCTGATATGACGAAAAAAATAATATACTTAACCGGATTTATGGCATCGGGTAAAAGCACAATTGGACCGATACTTGCCAATACTCTAGGCTGGAATTTTTTTGACCTGGATAAATTAATTGAACAGGCAGCAGGTAAATCAATCAAACAAATATTTGAAGAAAATGGAGAAGATTATTTTAGAGAATTGGAAACCAAAACTCTTATAAATACTTGTGAATTAAAAAATTACATAATAGCATTAGGCGGCGGAACGATAGCAAATCAAAAAAATCTTGAGATTATTAAATCATCCGGTTATCTCATTTATCTTGAATCATCTCCGGAAGAAACATATAAAAGACTAAGATTTAAACGCGATAGACCCGCTCTGCTTTTTGATGGCGATGAAGAACCAACGAAAGCAGAATTTATAGAAAAGATTAATTCTCTTTTAGAAAAGCGAATTAACTACTACAATCAAGCGGATCTTAAAATAAACACAGACAATTGTCAGGTTGGTAAAACTGTTGATAAATTATCATACATAATAAAAAAAGAATTTTATGGCGAAAGTAATAAACGTTAAGTTATCCGATAAAAGTTATCCAATAATTATTGGTAATGATTCTCTATCAAAAACTGTTGAAAAGATAAGTAAGTTATCCGCTTCAAAGTGTTTATTAATAGTCGATAAGAATGTTTTAAGGTTTCATTCGTTACTTATCCGAAAAACTTTTGCTTTGCTTGATTGTAAAGTATCTACCTATACTTTTTCTGCTAATGAAAAAAATAAGAGTTTAGCACAAACAGAAAAGATTTATAAATTTTTAACAGATAACGCTTTTGATAGAAATTCTATAGTAGTTGCTTTAGGGGGCGGAATAACAGGAGATATTGCAGGTTATGCTGCAAGCACCTATATGCGAGGAATAAGATTTATTCAAATCCCAACAACTTTACTCTCTATGGTGGATAGTTCTGTAGGTGGTAAAACCGGAGTGAATTTTAATCATAAAAAAAATATGATTGGTACTTTTTATCAACCGGATTTTGTTGCGATCTATCCTGAGTTTCTTTCAACCCTGCCAAAGAGGGAATTACATTCCGGAGCCGGTGAAATATTTAAGTATGCATTCTTAGCAGATATCAAAAATTATAATCTATTAAAAAATAATCTCTCAAAATTATTTTCTAATAAACTATTCGATATCGAGAAAACAATACAATTGTGTTTAAAAATAAAAGCTAATGTTGTTGAGAATGATGAGAAAGAAGTAACAGGACTTCGGAAAATTCTAAATCTCGGACATACTTTTGCTCATGCTTTTGAGGTTGAATCCAATTATAAATTAAAGCACGGCGAAGCTGTTATTGGTGGAATATTTTGTGCTTTATTTCTTTCCGAAATTTTAGGATATATAATCAACAGAAAAACTTAATAGAATTCTTATCTGAATTTAGTTTCATCAAACCAAATAAAAAATTAGGGACAATGAATGTGGATTTGGTTTTTAATTCAATGGGGAGTGATAAGAAAAATTCTTTAGGTAAAAAAAGGTTCGTTCTAATAGAAGATATTGGAAATATAATCGTGGATGTTGCTGCTGAAAAATCTTCAGTTTTAGAAGCAATTTAGAATATGAAAAAATTGATTTGAACAAATTCGCTTTAAAAGAGGAAAACTGTCAGGTTTTGAGGGCGAAACCTGACAGTTTGTGTGTCATTTTGGAGGGATGCTATGCTTAAACTATTTCGGATAATACTTAACAACATAAGTGCCATCTTTTTTTCGATTGAAAGACAATTTTGGGTACAATTTCGACGGTAAAAAATTCGTTTTAGTAATTTTTACTTCCAGTAAACTTTAGAAATGCAGGAGATATACAATGGAAATGGATATAATAAACAATCAAGTAGATTTTAAATCTGAGATCCTGAAACTTAAAAATGATTTAAATGCTGTGATTCTAGCTCATTATTATCAGGAATCTGAAATACAGGATATTGCTGATTTTGTTGGAGATAGTTTGGAGTTAGCAAAAAAAGCTAAGTCCACTTCCGCAGATGTAATCGTTTTTGCCGGTGTACATTTTATGGCTGAAACAGCTAAAATTTTGAATCCAGATAAACTAGTTTTACTTCCTGATTTAGAAGCAGGCTGTTCGTTGGCTGAGGGTTGTCCGGCAGATGATTTTAAAATGTTTCGTGAAAAACATCCGGATCATCTTGCAATAACATACATTAATTGTTCTGCAGATGTAAAAGCATTGAGTGATATTATTTGTACTTCAAGCAGTGCTGAAAAAATAATTAATCAAATTCCAAAAGATCAGCCAATACTTTTTTCTCCCGATAGAAATCTTGGAAAATATCTCATCAAAAAAACTGGAAGGGAGATGCTGCTCTGGGATGGAAGCTGCATTGTTCACGAAACTTTTAGCGAAAGAAAAATAATTGATCTTAAAATAAAATATCCTAAAGCAAAATTAATTTCACATCCAGAATGTGAGGAACCTATTTTAATGTACTCAGATTTTATAGGATCAACCAGCAGATTACTAAGTTTTGTGCAGGAAGATTCCGCAAGTCAATTTATCGTTGCCACTGAAACTGGAATTATTCATCAGATGAAAAAAGCAGCACCACATAAAGAATACATCCCTGCTCCGCCGGAAGATGATGCTTGTTCCTGTAATGAATGCCCATATATGAAACTTAACACTTTAGAAAAATTATATTTGTGTATGAAGAATAAGTATCCAGAAATTGTTATGGATGAAGAAATTAGAAAAAGAGCATTACTGCCGATAGAAAAAATGTTAGCAATGAGCTAACATTTTTTTAAGAGTATTTTAAAAGTAGTACCTTCTGCGGGCGAAGAATTTTTTACAAATATTTTTCCACCGTGGTAGCCTTCAATAATTCTTTTAGAAAGACTTAATCCTAAACCCCAGCCTCGCTTTTTAGTGCTGTATCCGGGTCTAAAAACATCTTTACGTCTTCGCAGATCAATTCCCTTGCCGTTATCAGAAACTTCAAGCTCAATATGTTTTTTATTCTCAAGTATATCAATATTGATTTTGCCTTTCTGTGTTTCGATAGCATCTAAAGCATTTTTGATAAGGTTTTCTAAAACCCATTCAAATAATTCACCATTGATTTGCGCACAGCAGGTTTCATTACCTGAAATACTTAATTCAACGGTTTTCCCGGTTTGCGGTAATCTGCGATTAAAATATTCTGTAACTTTTTTAACTTCTTCATAAACAACCTGATTTTTGATTTCAGGTTTTGCACCGATTTTAGAAAATCTATAAGTTATCCTATTCAGTTTATCAACATCGCTCGAAATTTCTTCGGTTATATCCAGAACAGCATCAGGTTTTTGATAATTCATTTTCATCATTTCGATCCATCCCATTAGACTTGAAATTGGTGTACCGAATTGATGTGCTGTTTCTTTTGCCATTCCAACCCAAATATTACTTTGCTCACTTTTTTTGATCTGACTAAATCCGATATACCCGATAATTATAAAAAGTGCGGCGATGATGATTTGCAGATAAGGATAAAATTTTAATTGCTTGATTAATTCGGAATCACCGTAATGAATTCTTTGTAAGACTATTGTATCTGCATATGTAACATTTATTGGCTGGTGAATTTGGTCGATTTCTTTTACGAGATTTTGTAGAAAAGATATTCTTTCTGTTTCGGTTAAAGTGGAATCAATTTTAACATTTTTAATATCTGTAGTACTTGCAGGATTAACATTGTTAGAACTATCTGTTAAGATTATCGGAAAATCGATGGGTTTTATTATGTTATCAAAAAGAAAAGTTAAATCCACATCAGCAGAACTGGAATTTGCGACGTACTCTATTCCTTTTGCGTATAGCTCAACAATGTTACGTTCGCGCTTCTGTAATTTTTCAACAAGATTTTGTGTGTAGTATAAGGTTCCACCGGCAATCGCTAAAGCAATTATGAGCAGAATAATTTTAAAATTTACTGAAGCAGGACCACCGGACATTTTCATAATCTGATTTCTATCTGATGTTTTTGATAGGCAAAAATTGCATTATCAGAAAGCAAAATCCAGCGTAAAATAAATCTCTAATTTGTCTTTTATTCAACGTAAAAAGTTTGTTTACGCTTTGGACCAACAGAAACGATATCTATTTTAATTCCGGATTGTCTTGAAATAAAATCTAAATAATCTCGTGTCTTTGCAGGAAGATCATCATAATTCTCGCAATTAGTAATGTCAGTATTCCATCCATCAAGAGTTTCATAAACTGGAGTAACTTGCATCAACTGATCAACATTTGTTGGAAATGTTTTTAATTTTTTGCCATTAACCTCATATCCAACACAGACTTTTATTTTTTCAAATCCGCTTAAAACATCTAACTTGGTTAAAGCAACAGAGGTAATTCCATTTATCATTTTTGAGTATGCGACTAGGAAAGCATCATACCAGCCGCAGCGTCTTGGTCTTCCGGTCGTTGCACCAAACTCAACACCAATCTTTCTTAGTTTTTCACCATCGTCATCAAGTAATTCTGTTGGAAAAGGACCATTGCCGACTCTTGTTGTGTAGGCTTTAACAATTCCAATTACGCTATCAATTCTTGTAGGAGGAATTCCGCTTCCTGTACAGGCTCCTCCGGAAGTGGGACTGCTGGAAGTAACGTAAGGATAAGTTCCGTGATCAATATCCAGGAAAGTTCCTTGTGCACCTTCAAGTAAAACTGATTTTCCTTCATCCATTGCACGATTTAAAAACGCAGGTGCATCTTTAATATATTTATCAATTGTAAGATCAAACTCAAGATATTCTTTTACGATTGCATCTACATCAAGACCTGCGTGGCTATGAATTTTCTGAAGTATCTCATTTTTCTCTTTAAGATTAGCACGAATCTTTTTTTCCAACTCTGTTCGATTTAAAAGATCAACAATTCTGATTCCTTTTCTGGCGTACTTATCTATATAACAAGGTCCAATTCCTCTTCCTGTTGTTCCAATTTTATTGTTGCCGCTTTCGTTGATTGAATCGAGAAGTTTGTGGTAAGGCATTATTAGATGCGCATTGTGGCTTATAAATAATCTGCCGTCAACATCAATGTTATTTTTTTTGAGGAGTTCAATTTCATCAAGCAGTGCAGTGGGATCTATAACAACACCGTTACCAATTACACAAATAACTTTTTCTCTTAAAATTCCTGAGGGTATGAGATGGAGAATATATTTTTTATCACCAATTTCTACAGTATGACCGGCATTAGCACCTCCCTGATATCTTACAACGATTTCAAATCCTTTGCTGATAAGATCAACAATCTTACCTTTACCTTCATCACCCCACTGAGAACCAACAAGTACGGTTGCACCCATTTGAAAATCCTGATTTTAGTTATTATAGATTATGCAAAATAAAAACTCCGCATTGTAATAATACGGAGTTTATAAAAAACTAATATGATTTATTGATTAATCGAAGCTTTTAACTGCATCATCAACGGTATCGTATGATTCAAAAATTGTTATAAGTTTAGTTATTATTAACAAACTTTCAATTTTTTCAGTTACGTGAGCAAGTTTCAAACTTCCATTTTCTCTTTTCATTGTGGTTAAACCACTAATAAGCATTCCAAGACCGGAACTATTCATAAATTTAACTTCAGAAAGATCAACAATTACATTTTTCTTTCCTTCATCAATAAGTTTATGCAACAGTTCATTAAATTCTTTAGTATCCTCGCCGCCCATCACATTGCCCTTCAGTTCAACAATTACGGCGTTATACTTCTCTAATAGTTTTGTTTTCATTAAATATCTCCAAAATTTTTCTCGGGCAATTTAAGTAAGCTTAATTACTCATGCAACATGATTTTGCAAGATATAATCACTTTTTACCGGTTATCAATTATGGTATTTGGACAAAGGAAATATTAATTATTTTTGGAACCAAAATTAAAGAATGACGTCTAAACTATGGATTACGAACAAAAAGAGAATATGCAGCAGCCAAAAATTCTAAGTCTGGATGACGATTTTTCACTTATTAAACAATTTATTGACGGTGACGAATCAGTTTTTAGTGAACTGCTTAAGCGGCATAAAGAAAAAGTCAGGAATATCATCTATATAACTCTCTCAAATACCGACGGAGTTGATGACATTGCTCAGGAAGTTTTTATCACCGTTTACAGACATTTGAAGAGTTTTAGATTTGAATCTCAGTTTACAACCTGGCTTTACAGAATTACTATTAATAAATGTAAAGATCATCTAAGAAAAAAAAATATTAGAAGCATATTTTTACCGTTAAAGGATGAAGAGCCGGTTTTTGATTCTATAAATGAGGATACTGATATTAAGCATATTGTTCGTAACGCCATTGAAACTTTACCTGATAAACTGAGAATTCCTTTGGTGTTAAAAGATCTTGAAGGATTTAGTTATCAGGAAATTGCTGATACAATGGAATGTGAAATTGGAACTGTTAAATCAAGAATATTCAGAGCAAGAGAGGCTCTAAAAAAAATACTTAAACCTCTTGAAAAAGAGTTGATGTTATGAAAAAAAGCAATACTGATATTGAATTACTTTCTGCCTATGTTGATGGAGAATTATCTCCTGCAGAAAAAAAATACATTGAAGAAAAAATAAAATCTTCTTTAGAATTACAAAAAGAATTAGCTGATTTAAAGAAACTTAAAGAACTAACTTCTGCTTCCGTTGATCGTATTTCGGAATCACCATTTTTTGAAACAAGATTGTTTGCAAATTTGAATGAAGAATCTAAATCAAAAATCAATCTGAAGAAATGGATTCCAATTTCATCTCTAACCATAGTTACGTTAGCTTTAATGGCTGTTCTAAAGTTTAATCCAAACCTTCTGGATAATATTATCAAAGAGCAGGAATCTAATCTTGTTGGATTCTACAAGGAGAATCTGCAGCCCTTACTTTATGCTGCTAATCTTACCAATGAAGATATTTTTAACTTTGCTGTTTATCAGGAACTTCCGTTAGACAATACAAATAATCAAATTTTAAAACTCGGTTACGATCCAAAGGGTAAAGAATATTTCGAAATCAAAAAAGCTAATGAAATAAAAGAACCTGATAATTTACGCAAATTTGTAGCCGCCCTTGAATTTGATGAAGATGAAATTAAAAAAGTTGATTCAATCATTGGTTCTTATTCAAATCAGATTTCTTCTTTAGTTTTAGTTAACGATCAAAATGCTGTGGCAATAAATCCAAAAATCTGGAATACAAGAAAACTAATTCTTGCTGATATTCTTGCCTTTGCAGAAAAACATGCATCTACAAATTTTAATAAAATGATTCCTAATCAGGTTATGCAGTTTGATGATCACTCAGTTGCAAAGTGGGTTAATGAAGCCAAATCAACTAAAGAAAGTCAGTATATTTTCTGTACACCTGATTCAATATTTAAAGAAAATTTTGTTTTTGATATGTCTGAGTTTGAAAAAAATATGGAAAAAATGACTGAGAATTTAGCTGAATTAAGTGAACAAAAGGCTGTTTTGCGAGAGTATCATTTTAAAGTTGATTCATCATTTAACAATGCAAAAAAGGATGCACATTGGAAAAAGCAATTCCAGGTTTCTGTTGATACTAATCTTATTAAAGTTAGTGTTCAGAATTTTGCAGTAAATATTCCTGAATTAAATCTACCAAATTTTGACAGTATAGCTAATGTAATTCTTGAGGCGACTCAGAACGTTAGGTCAGTTCGTCCCCCTGCGCCGCCAATGACAGTTGGTAATAAGAGTTACAATTACGATTACAACAATGTTACCCCAAAGAAAAAAGGCAGGACTGATGTTAGCCTTGATTCTTTAATGCATCAACAAAATATACAAAACGATAAAAATCGTATAGAACTAAAAGCGAGAATAAAAACCGATAGTTTGATACTTATGCAGAATCAAGAACTGAAAAAGGAAATGGATAAATTGAGAAAGGAACTGCAAAGATTTCGTGAGGACTTTAAAGATCCACAGATAAAAAATAATGATACTATTAAAAAAGATAGCTCTGACGAAGTTGATATAATGGAGATATAATTTTAGATAGGATATTCACTCAGAAACCTTCGTATGGCGCGATTGGTAACATGCCGCCAATCCATTTATTTTACCGCTTTTCAAACCATTTTCCACTCATAATTCTTTTCTTTTAATGATGAAAAATTTGATTTATTTTACATTGTAGAAGCAATACAATTAAGATAAATCGGATTAATTTGAACTTAAGCAGCATTAAAATAAACGTTAACCTAATCCTATGGATTATTGCATCATTGGTTTTCGGTATTTTTATTTATCGTTTACTATTTTTTTCCGTTGATTCTTATATCTTCTTTTTAATTAATGATTTGCTTTCAATCCTGCTTACTCTTGTCCTTACGTCATATCTTATAAAAACACTTGGACAAAAAAAGCCACATCCTTCTGCACTTGTATTAAATATCGGAATTATCTGTGCGTTTATTTTTTTGGTAATATTGTTTGCGGAAAATATTCTTAACGTTCAGATCCAAAATATCAGCGATCGATTAGTTAACCAGGGAATGTTTGAGAATCTTATAAATTCTTTTTATGGATTGATGTTCTTGGGAATTTCAAGTTACTGGTTTGCATCGTTGAAGGAATTATATTTTTATAAACAGTATCGTAAAAACAGCACCTATTTTATTACGATGTCTGTTTTCATCGCATTAGCCGCAATCTCAAATTTGCTTTTCAGAGGTTCAGGATATGAGTTTATATACAACACATTTTTGATCATCTCAATAATTCTTATTTCATTTAATTCCTTAAAAATTTCATGGATAGCATTCATATCTAAGAAAGAAAAAATTTCTTTACTTATTCTTTCAATTATAATCTCAGCACTTTTTATAATAAATCTGGTTAACAACGGCAAAACAGATTTTAATGGTACAATACTGATGAGTTTTTCTCCATCCGTTTATCAATTCTTTAATCTTATACTTCTGTATGGCGGAATTTATTTTGCTGTTCTGTTTTTTACCACATTATTTCATATTCCAACAGCAGAGGCTTATGATAGAAAAGCTAATGAAGTTTCATCATTACAGTATTTTAGCAAACTCATCACACAGGTACTAGATATTGAAGAACTTGCAGAAACAATTACTGATATTACAACTAAAGTTAGCAGCGCAGATGCGGCATGGATTGTTATAAAAGAAAACGGTAATAGAAAGATTTTAGCAAATAAAAATATTGCATTGGTAGATGCAGATTTGATAAATCAGTTTTTACTTGAAAGTGGATTTTGTGAGAATATTACTGAAACTAAAATTTGCAGTCTGCAAAAGTTTGGTAACAAATCTCAGCTTTCAGAAAAGTTCGGCAGTATCGCAATCTCTCCGCTAAGAAGTTATAATGAGATTAAAGGATATTTGATAGCTGCAAGAAAAAATGAGCTGATCTTTTATGATGAAGATAAAACCGCAATAAATACCTTTTCTGATTACGCCTCAGTTGCAATTGAAAATTCATTATTGCTTGAGCAGTCAATTGAAAAAGAGAGACTTGAAAAAGAGTTAGATGTTGCGAGAGAAATTCAGAAAAAAATATTACCTGCTAAAGATCCTCAATTTGAAAATCTTTCTGTTACTTCAGTTTTCATTCCGGCTTTTGAAGTTGGCGGTGACTATTATGATTTTTTTGAAATATCTAAAAACAAATTTGGATTTATAATTGCTGATGTTTCCGGAAAAGGAATTTCTGCGGCATTTATTATGGCTGAAGTAAAAGGAATTTTTAGCTCTTTATCCCGTATGATTGAAAGTCCTAAAGATATTTTAATAAAAGCCAATGAAATTTTACAAAACACATTAAATAAAAAAAGTTTTGTTAGTGCTTTATATGGCATTATTGATTTCGATAGTGAAGTTGTTCGCTTTGCAAGAGCAGGGCACTGTCCTGCACTTTTAGTTCGAGGTAAGTCAGTTGAAACATTTAAACCTTCAGGAATTGGGTTGGGACTAACAAATAATACTGTGTTCCAAAATCATCTGGAAGAAATTAAGATTGATCTTAAACAGAATGACACATTAGTTTTTTATACTGATGGAATTACTGAGGCAAAAAATAAAGAGTTTGAAGATTTCGGCGAACAAAGATTTAATGAAATTTTAGTTGAATATTCAAATGAAACGGTAAATAAAATTGCTAACGAAGTTATAAAAGATGTTACATTATTTTCACGCAGTCACTCTCAGTATGATGATATAACTTTAGTTATATTAAAGTGGCATAAAAAAAATAACATAGTCACCCTCGGCGAGCCACCGAGCCTTGACGGAATGGAGTTAAAGAATGGCAGAATTCAACACCTCAATTAAAAACCAAGGTGCTGTAAGTATAATAAACCTTAAGGGATATCTTGATGCTCATACTGCACCAATCCTTGAGAACAATTTTGTAGATCTTATCGATAAGAACTGTTACCAGATTGTGGTTGACTTTAAAGACCTGGCATACATAAGCAGTGCAGGTTTAGGCGTATTTATGGCATACATAGAAAAGATAAGAGACAGCAAGGGAGATATTAAACTTTCCGGTATGAGCGATAAAGTTTATAACATTTTTGATCTGTTAGGATTTCCTTTGCTTTATGAAATTTTCAAAACGGAAGACGAAGCAGTAAAGAAATTTACCGAGACAAAATAAAGTGAAGACCAGAAAACTTATAGTTAAAAGCAAGACTGAAAATCTTTCTATCATCAGGGATTTTATTAGTTCATCTGCTCACGAAGCAGGGATGAAATCTGATGCTGTAGAAAATATTATTCTTGCAGTAGATGAAGCTTGTACAAATATTATTAAGCACGCTTATAAATCTATACCTGATGGCGAACTGATCATCAAAACAAAATCTACAATCTCCCGTTTTGTTGTCAGTATTACTGATTTTGGAAAATCATTTGAACCTGAAATGATTCCTGAACCCGACTTGCAAAAATATTACAGGCAAAGAAGAGTTGGTGGATTGGGTATGTATTTGATGAAAACTCTTATGGATGATGTAAAGTATGTTTCAATTCCCGGAAAATATAATGAAGTGCTGCTATCCAAAAATTTAAAAGTAGCGCAAAGCAATGCAGGATAATGATTCTTTAAAAGTTAAACGTAACCTTACCGCACTGGTTGAATTCAGCCGCGTAATTAATTCCAGCCTTGATTTAAATTTTATTCTTAACAATGTTCTACTAACCTGCCTTGGCAAATTCCTGGCAACACGAGGAATTATTGCATTAAACATAAATGGTAAACTTAAAGCTAAATCCTATAAAGGGATTACTGAAGAAAGTATTTTGCTTTTTCCGGATATTGATGCAGATGAAAATTGTAATGAAAATGATGATTTAAAAAAATTCTTTACAGATAATAATCTTTTAGCCTCCGAAAAAATTAGTTCATCAAACGAATGCGTTGGTATAGTATGTCTGGGTGAAAAACTTAATAAGCAGGATTACACCAAAGATGATCTCGATTTCCTTAAAACTATTTTAAATATTTCCGCTTCGGCAATTCAAAACTCCATGATTGTTGATGAATTAAAAATAGTTAATCGAGAACTTGACTCAAGAATACAAAGATTAAGTTCACTATTCGAACTAAGTAAAGAGTTTGGTTTATTTTCTGAATCAACTAAAGTTACACGCTTACTTATCTTTGCATTGATAGGACAATTTCTTGTACAGAAATATGCTCTGCTTCGATTTGAAGGCAATGATATTGAAGTCATAGAACCAAAACTGCCGGTTGATGAATTGCTGTCTAATCTTAGAAAAATAGATTATCATCAAATAGAGACTTCCTTAAATAGGGAACAAGTTGCTTTATTATTTCCATCATTATTTGAAATGGGAATCGAAGTAATTGTACCGATGCAGATTCAGGGTAAGACAAAGGGGCTTATCATTCTAGGCAAAAGAATAAATAATATTGATTACACTGATGCCGATATAGAATTTATTTTTTCTGTTGGAAGTCTTGCGATAATATCGATGGAAAACAGAAGACTTTTTAGAGAAGCTTTAGAAAAGCACAAGATGGAAGAAGAATTAGATATTGCACGTGAGATTCAGAGAAATCTTTTGCCGCAAAAATTTCCTTCCCTAAGTAATTTTGATATAGCTGCCGTAAATGTTTCTTCAAAACAAGTTGGCGGCGATTATTACGATATTATTGAACTTGATGAGAATGATTGCGTGGTTGCTATTGCTGATGTATCCGGCAAAGGTGTTCCGGCTTCTCTGATGATGGCAAATATGCAGGCATTTTTGCAGGTAATATGCAGACAAAATATTCCTTTAGATATTGCAACCGGATTAATCAATGATCTGATTTCAAAGAATACAACAGATGGCAGATTTATTACTTTTTTCTGGGGAACTTTGAACAACCTTGATAAAACTTTTGAGTATGTGAATGCAGGTCACAATCCACCTTTACTAATTAGAGATGGAAAAATTATTAAACTTGAAATTGGCGGAATGATTCTGGGAGTAATGAAAACTATAATGCAATACAGATCAGAAAAAATACAATTGATGAAAGATGATGTAATTGTAATGTTTACAGATGGAATATCTGAAGCAATGAATAGAAAAGGTGAAGAGTTTTCAGATGAAGCTTTGGAAAAATTATCTTTGGAATTAGTTGGAGACACTTCTGAAAATATTATGAAAAAAATACAGAGTGAAGTTCAAAAATTTACCGATGGTGCTAATCAATCAGATGATATAACTTTGGTTGTAATAAAAGTAAAATAGATTTGAAAAATTTTATTAAAAATTTGAATCACGATGAACGAATTTAAAAGATACTTTCTTAAATACAGATTAAACATTGCATCAGGATTAACATTAATCCTTGCATTTATTGCCGTGCTGTCTATTTACTTTTCACTTGAAGTTAGAGTACAATCAAATGATGAATGCTTGTGGGAACCCAAAAAGGTTTCAAAGGATTCTGTTGAGATGTATTTTAATAAGGTAAAAGTTAATGGAGTTTCCTGGAATGCTGGAATTAGAAACGGTTACCAGCTATTAGAAATTGATGGTGTTAAGCTTAGTGGAACTCTTCAAGCTCAGGAAATACTAAATAAATTTGATTCGGAGGAGTATGCTGATTACGTAGTTAAAAAGCCAAATGGAGAAATACTTAAAACAAAAGTATATGTAAAAAAGTTAATACAATTTGACAAATTAGCAGCAGCAATAAGTGCATTAATATTTCTTTTGATTGGTTTTATAGTATACAGTGCAAAACCGGATGGGTTAGCACAAAGAATATTTTATGCAATTGGCATATTTACAGTACTAGCTGCAGCAGTTGTTCTATTTCCGTTGGATGATTTATTCTTTATAAAGTTTATTGCTGAACAACCGAAAACTGCATTAATAGCAGGAAGTATTGTTATCATCAGTCAGGTATTTGTGCAGTTTTTTGTTCTTATACTTTGTTTGGTCTTTTCCTGTTCAATTTAAGTTTGCATCCAAAAAAAGTATAAAGATTACTTTAATTGCTTTTGCGATCATTTTGAGCCTAACCGGTGTCATAATTGCAAGCTCTTTATATTGGACAAATTTTAGTTCATTAAGATTATTTAGATCATGGCAATACTTTTTAAGAATAACTTTTTTAATAATATATATTGTTTCCTGGTTTTCATTATTCGCACAGTACAGACGAGAAAAAGACCCAATTAAGAAAAAACCAGTTTTACTTTTTATTATTGCATTTACATTCGGAAGTCTGATTCAGTTATACGTTGGAACAATAGCACCGGCAATTTCTGATACAGTTTTTAATTCTCCTGAATACTATATGCCTATTATACTGGTGGTGTTTGTCCCAATAATATTTGCATATGCAATTTTCAAATACCATTTACTCGATGTTAGTATTGTAGTCAGAAATACAATTATCTACGGTGCTGCAATGGCTACTGTTGCTGGAATTTATTTCCTTGTAATTTATTTGTTGGGGCAGGGGATAGGCAGTTTTGTCGGTGCAGAAAATCAAGGAGTTGTTGCAGGAATTTTCTTTTTAATTTTTGCTTTTATATTTCAATCTACCAAGGATAAGTTTCAAAATTTTCTTACAAGAAAATTTTATCCTGAACAGTTTGCTTATCAGAAAGTTTTAATCCAATTCAGTAATGATGTATCCACAGTAGTTGGAACAGATAAAATTCTTGATCTTACGAGTGCAACTTTTATTGATGCACTTAAGATTAATAAATTCGGGATTCTTTTAAGAGATTATAAAAAAGATATTTTAACATTATCCCGCGGAATAGGATTTTCAAATCCAGAATGTGTGATTGAGAAATCAAATCTTATTACAGTTTTCAACGAAAAATCATTAGTTTCTAATACTCCAGTAATCGAGCAACAGGATTTTATTAAAGCCTTTCCCGATAAAGCAGAAAGATTAATTGAAGAAGGTGTCTATTCAATAATACCAATGATTGTTAAATCCAAAGTTGTTGGTGCGCTTTTGTTTGGACTAAAATATTCAGGATCAAAATTTGGCGGCAAGGATCTTGAACTTTTAAACGCTGCCGCAAATCAAATAGCTATCTCATTAGAAAATGCAAGACTATATCAATCGGAATCTGAAAAAATAAAAATTGAAAGAGACCTTGATCTTGCAAGAAAAATACAACAAGGTTTGCTGCCTAAATGTATTCCTAATCTTAGCGGATTGGATATATGCGGAGAGATGATTCCTGCTATGCAGGTCGGCGGCGATTATTATGATCTTATTCAACTTTCAGATACAAAATTATTTGTTGCCGTTGGAGATGTTTCAGGTAAAGGATTATCAGCATCGTTATATATGACAAAGCTTCAAACGATGATACAGATATCAACAAAAATGAGTTTCAGCCCAAAAGAAATTTTAATTGAAATTAATAAACGTTTATATGAATCGATTGAACGAAGCTGGTTTATTACTATGACGTTAGCACTATTTGATATCGAAACAAAGACTGTTAAGTTTTGCCGTGCGGGACATATGCCGCTGCTTACAGCAAACAACGGTACTGTTGAATCAATAAAAACAGAAGGAATAGGATTAGGGTTAGAAAAAGGAGAAGTGTTTGATAGGACTTTGCAGGAAGTTGAAATTAAAACAAAATCAAATCAAATATTTGCATTCTTTTCAGATGGAATCACCGAAGCTATGAATGAAAAAGAAGAAATGTTTGGTGAAGATAAATTAACTGAAATACTAAAAGGCAAATCAGCAAATCATTCCACAGATATTATGAATAAAGTTTGGAGTGAAGTAAAACATTTCAGAGGCAATGCCCAGCCTAATGACGATATGACGATGGTCATCGTAAAAGTCTCATAAACATATTTTAGATTTTATCTTTAAAAAAAGAAAGCCGATGAAATTTTTCATCGGCTTTTCTTTTTCTATAAAAATAGGTGCTTATGAAAACTGAACTTTCTTTTTTGCTCTATCTGCATATTCAAGTACAAATGCACTTGCTACAAAGATTGATGAGTAAGTACCGATTATTATACCGAAGAATAGAGTGAAGGCAAATGCTCTTAAAACATCACCGCCTAAAAGCATAAGAATAAATACAGTTATTAAAGTTGTAAATGCTGTAATAATTGTTCTGCTCATCGTCTGATTAATACTTTTATTTATTACTTCAATAAGCGGCATTGTTTTATGTATTTTCATATTCTCTCTTACACGATCAAATACAATTACTGTATCATTGATTGAATATCCAACAAGTGTAAGGAATGCTGCAACAATAGAAAGATCGATATCCAGATTTAATCCAGGAATAACACCGTATAAAGCAGAATAAAGTCCAAGGGTAATTAAAACATCATGAAAAAGTGCAGCAACCGCACCGATAGCGAAAACAAATTTAAATCGAAATCCTAAGTAGATAAGAATAACGACAAGAGATAGAAACACCGCAATCACAGCATCTCTTTTTAACTCATCACCAACTTTCGGTCCAACACGATCTTCTTTAACAACTTTAAATGGATTGTCTTTAATTTTTTCTCTAAGATTTTCTTTAATCCATTCGGAAATACCTACACTAACATCAATTTGTGTGTTATCCGGTTCTTCAGAAACTTTGCCAGATTGAAATCCAGCAGCAAAAAGTTTTTCTGCAACTAAATTTGTTGTGTCAGGATTTGGAAAGGAGTAAGTAATTGAAGTCGCTGTTTTTTCAACAACATTAAAAGCAACATTTGGTACAATGTTTTTTATTTCATCTTCAATACTTTTAACTACATTTGGGTAAACATCGTCAGGCAGCTGCTGAAGTTCTGTTCTAATTAACGCCCCGGTTTCTCCACCGAAAGTTCTAACTTCAACATTACCAAGTCCGATATTTTCAATATCTTTTCTTACTTCGGCAATATCAATTTGCTTTTCAAACTGAAGAACAATTTCAGATCCGCCTTTAAAATCGATACCAAAGCTTAATCCTTTAAAAACTACACTTAGTAATCCGATTAAAAATAACGCAAGTGAAAACATATAGAAAAATTTTCTCTTGCCTAAAAAATCTACATTTAAATTATGAAATACTCGCATTTATAAATTAACTCCTTAATAAAAATTTTAACCTACGCTGATTTTAACGCCTCTTGAAACGAGGACATCTAACACAAGTCTTGTAATAATAAGCGCACCGAATAACGAGGCTGCAATACCGATCATTAGAGTTAGCGCAAATCCTTGAACAGGACCGGTTCCAAACTGATAAAGAATAATACCTGTAAAAAAGGTTGTGATGTTTGAATCGATAATAGCCGAGTATGCTCTTGAAAAACCGCTGTCGATTGAAGCCTTCATTGTTTTACCGGTTCCCATTTCTTCTCTAATTCTTTCAAAGATAAGTACATTGGCATCTACCGCCATACCAATTGTTAAGTACGATACCTGCAATACCGGGCAATGTTAATGTTGCACTAAATCCTGCAAGAATACCAAGTATAAAAAGTATAACGAGCACAAGAGTAAGTGCAGAAACTGTTCCGGCTTGTCTATAATAGAAAATCATAAATAAACCTACAGCCAGGTAGCCAATCAAAGCAGAACTAAATCCACTTGAAATAGAATCCTGACCCAAAGAAGGACCAACAATTCTTTCTTCAATTACATCAACAGGAGCGGGAAGAGCACCGGCTTTAAGAACGATCTCAAGCAGTTTTGCTTCTTCCATATTTTCTGATCCCTCAATCTGTGAGCGACCGCCGGGAATTTTTCCTTTTACATTTGGTGCAGTAAAAACAACTCCATCAAGCATAATTGCAATTCTTTTTCCAACGTTTGCTCCGGTTATTCTTGCCCAATCAGTTGCACCTTCGGAATTCATTTCCATATTTACAATAGGAGATGAAGTATTCGGATCGATATTAGCTTGTGCGTCGGTAACAACTCCACCGGTAAGTTCCGGGGTTTTGTTAACCAGATACATCATAAAGATTTGTTTACCATCGGTGGATGTAAAAGGCTTTGCAGAAAATACAAATTCAACATTATCAGGAATAACTTTTTGTACTTCAGGTAAACCTAACCAATATTCAATTTTATTTTTATCATCTTTACTAACATAAGCATCAGCATTTGGGCTTTGAGGATTTAATACCGCTGCTGTAAAGAATGGATGCTGTGCTCTAAATTCTTCTTCAGATAACTGTTTTGTTGTATCGGCAGCAGAAGTAGTATCCGTTATTTTTTTTGTAGTATCTAAAACGGCAACTTCATTACCAAGTGAATCTTTAACTCCTGATTTTGTTCTTTGAGCAAGAACATCATCAATTCTTTGCATAATAGGATAAGTTAATTCAGCATCTTTTACCAATCTGAATTCCAACAATGCTGTACCCTGCAAAAGCTGTTTTGCTTCTTCTTCTTTTGCAACACCAGGAAGTTCAACAATAATTCTTCTGCTTCCTTGTCTGGATATTGAAGGCTCAGAAACTCCGTATTGATCAACTCTGTTTCGTATAATTTCCATTGCTCGATTAACAGCATCTTCGGATGATTTTTTTAATTCATCCATAATCTCAGCATCATCTTGTCTGATGGTACCGTAATATCTGCTTAATCTTATATTTCTTTCCTGAAATTTTCTGCCAACGATATCGACAACGGATTCATCAGTTTTCAATGCTTCAGCCTGAGCTTCGGCTAATACTTTTTTGAAAACATCATCAGGATTATTAGCAATTTTTTCTAATAATTTTCCGGTATTAACTTCCAAAACTACTCGCATACCGCCCTGAAGATCCAAGCCGAGTTTTACTCTCTTTTTTCTTGCTTCAAGTATTGATGGATCAGCTATTTTAATGCTGTCCTCAACAAGAGTTACCATCTTTTCAATCTGATCTTTTGATAGATCCGGATTCAGCTTTTGTATCTTGTTTCTTGTCGATTCAAGTGCTGCAGTTAATGATTTGTTGTTTTGATAATCCTGAAAAGTAGGATATAGCAAATAAATGCTTAATGCAATAAATGCCAGGATGAGAATGATCTTAAATCTGTATTCTTTCATGCTTTATAAAAATTTTGTGACTAAAAGGGTCTTTAAAAAAATAGCTGTCAAACTTACGGGTAAAGGCTAAGAAAGTCAATAAAAATTAAGGATTTGAGAGGAATCGTGTTGCAGAATTATACTGATTTGCTAAAAAAACAGCTTTTAATTTGTGAAATTATTGTCCGTGAATAGATTCGTTGTTCAATTGTTTTATTGTTGATTTGGCAAAATGATTCTTTCGGTTTTTCAATCTTTGAATTTTTGAATCTTTAAATCTTATTAATAACAGCTTTAACCAACCTTGCAAATGTATCTTTAACTCTGTTTGCAGTTTCTGTTACTTCTGTGTGAGAAAGTTTTTGTGTTGATATTCCTGCTGCAAAGTTTGTTATGCAAGAGATTGCCGAGGTTTTCATTCCAAGATAAGATGAATAAACTGCTTCGTGAACTGTGGACATTCCAACCGCATCAGCTCCATACTTTGCGAAGAATCTAATCTCGGCAGGAGTTTCATAAGTTGGTCCTTTTGTGTAGAAGTAAACACCTTCTTTAATATTTATCTTTTCTGATCTCAGCGGATTTTTTAATGATATTATTAAACTCCAGATCAGGAAGATTTACAAAATTATTTTTTCCTGTTTGATTTGTTAAACCGATTAAATCAGTTAACTCTTTTTTAATTAACATTCCATTTAAAGAAGTTGTGAGCATTAAATCACCGGGAGTAAAATTTTTATTTATTCCTCCGGCAGCATTTGTAAGTAAAAGTTTTTTTGCTCCAAGTTTGTGTGATATTAAAACTGGCAGAATACATTCATTAATGTTATAACCTTCATAAAAATGGATTCTACCCTTGAAACAGAATTATCTTTTTATTTTCATATTCTGCAAAATGGATTTTACCTTTATGTCCAACAACTGTTGATTGAGGATAGCCAGGAATATCGGAAGTGGAAATTGATTTATGAATTTTTAGTTGTTCTGCAAAATCTCCAAGTCCGCTTCCGAGTATAATTGAAATATCTGGAACGAAAGGAGCTTCATTCTTCAAATAATCTAAAAGTGCTTTGTATTTAAAATTTAGATCAACCATCAGAATGAAAAGAATAATCCTGCTAAGGTTGCGGTTAGTAAAGTTGTGAGTACACCGCCAATAACTGCTTTAATTCCAAGTGCAGCAATATCAGATTTTCTGTTTGGTGCAAGCGGTCCAAGTCCGCCGATTTGAATTGCAATTGATGAGAAGTTAGCAAACCCGCATAAAGCATAAGTTGCCATAAGAATTGATTTTTCATTTACAAGTTTACCAGCTTGAACAAGGTTTCCCATATCTGAATAAGCAACAAATTCATTTAGCACTACTTTGGTTCCAAGTAAACTTCCGAATGTTAAACTATCCTGCCACGGCACACCAATTCCAAATGCAACAAATTGTAAAACCAATCCAATCATTAGTTGAAAACTTAATGGCTGACCAAAATTTGCAATCAGATAAGCATTGAATCCCGTTAAATCTCCTAATCCATTTAACAAATAATTTATTAATGCAATCAGTGCGATGAAAGCAAGTAACATTGCACCAACATTTAATGCTAATTGCAATCCATCACTGGCACCATTTGCTGCGGCTTCAATTACATTATGCGAATTTTTTTCAATCGAAACTTTTACTGTTCCTTTTGTTTCAGATTCAGCAGTTTCGGGAATTAAAATTTTTCCAATCATCATTGCACCTGGTGCAGCCATAACACTTGCCCCAAGTAATTGCGTTGCAAAAATTTGTTGTGCCTCAATCAATGGGATTCCGTGTGAAGCAGCATAAGCACTTCCCAGCATCTGAATGTAAGCTGCCATTACGCCGCCCGCAATTGTAGCCATTCCGCCAATCATAATCGTGAGAAGTTCGCTTTGTGTCATTCCTTTTATAAAAGGTTTTATCATAAGCGGAGCTTCAGTTTGTCCTACAAAAATATTTGCTGTGCACGAAAAGATTCCGCACCACTTGTGCCCATAACTTTTGCCATAACCCATGCCATGCCCTGAACAATTTTTTGCATTATTCCTAAGTAATAAAAAACTGACATAAGGCTTGCAAAGAATATTATCGTTGGTAAAACCTGGAATGCAAAAAAGAATCCGAGATTGCCTTCATTACCGGGAGCGAGTGCAAGATTTCCAAAAACAAATTTTGCACCCTCAGTTGTAAAGTTTAATATCAAAACAAAAACAAAACTAACAGAATTAAAGAAATCTTTGGGCCAGCCTAATGGAGTGAAAAAAGAACGAAGTGAATCACCGCGAAGAATAAGTATTGCAAAAATTATTTGAAGCACAAATCCTGACACAACCAAACGCCAATTAATTTTCTTTTTGTTGTTGGATATTAGAAATGCAATTCCAATTAATAATGCTAATCCAAAAATTCCACGAATGAATGATTCCAAATTCATTAATGTTTCTCTTCGGTTGGGATGTAATGACATTTACGGCATCGTGCTTCATAAACATCAGCCGCTCCAACAATAACTCTTTCTGACGATGTAGTTTTTCTTTGTGTTCTATCAGCAGGATTTCCACACTCAACACAAATTGCCAAAGATTTTGTAATATATTCAGCAACAGAAAGTATTTGCGGCATAGGTTCAAACGGAACACCGCGATAATCCATATCCAAGCCAGCAACAATGATTCGTTTACCGTCATCTGCAAGCTGGTTGCATACATCAATTAAATCATTGGAAAAAAACTGTGCTTCATCAATCCCGATTACCTGTGCATCTTCAACTAAATCTAAAATTTCTTTTACATCTTTTATTAGGATTGATGGAAGAGATTGCTCGCTATGAGATACAATTGAATTTGTAGAATATCTTGTATCAATATTTGGTTTAAAGATTACAACTGTTTGCTTTGCAATTTTTGCTCTGCGTAATCTGCGTATAAGCTCTTCAGTTTTTCCGCTGAACATACAGCCGGTTATTACTTCTATCCAGCCGGTTTCTCTTGGTACTGCGTGTGGAGTTGGTTCCATAATTATTTTTTTAAATCCTTATCCCCAAAAGCATGTGGTAATAATTCTGATGTTTTAAAAACTTTATATTCTTCTTTTCCGTTTGTACAGATTATATCAATCTCGCCGCAATGATCAAAAATAATTTGTCTGCAAGCACCACAGGGAGTTATGTAATCCGGTGAATCACTTGCAATCGCAATTGCTTTAAATTTTCTTTCACCTTCAGAAATGGCTTTGAAGATTGCTGTACGTTCAGCGCACATTGTTAAACCAAATGTGCTGTTTTCAACGTTGCAGCCGAGATAAACTTTATTGTCTTGTGTTAGAAGTGCGGCACCAACATGAAAGTTGGAGTAGGGAGGAAGCGCGTTTGCTTTTGCTTCAACTGCTTTATGTGCGAGTGTTTTATAATTCATAATTTTGTTTGGAAAAATATTCTTTAAATAGTTTAATCACAATGGCACACGGATTAAACAGATTTGACTGAATAGCACTGATTAAATCAATATTTTTTTAGCACAAAATAAAAAGTTGGTGTAAAGTATTTGTTCAGAATTTCAGCCTCATCATTAGCAATTTTGATTAAAACTTTATCAAGCTTAATAATTTTACAAAAAGTAATAAGCTTAAGATGAAAATCACTCCAGACAATTCCTTTATTCCCATTAAATAATTCCTGAACAGAAAATTTTGTGTAAAGAGAAATCTCATAATCTTTTTCGAAAAGATTTAATATTTCATTTAATGAAAATAGCTGAGCAATGTCCGTACGGTTATAATCATCTTTACGAAAATGTTTTAGAAAATATTTTTTAATTGATTCACGTTTGAGAATTGAAACAATCGGTAATCCAAAATGTGGATCACTGAAGAAATTAAAGATAGATAACTTATTTGGTGTACTTAAATAAATCACTCCATTTGTTTTTAAAACTCTTTTTACTTCAGAATAAAAATCATGAAGTGTTTGTAAGATGTTCAATTACATCCTGAATAATTATCAAATCGAATGTGCTATTAGAAAATGGTAATTTTAGCGCTGACCCATTTACTAATTCTTGTTTTGTCATTTCGACCGCAGGGAGAAATCTGTTTTTATCATTCGTTGAAGATTTCTCGCTCGAAGACTCACTCGAAATGACATCTATTCGTTGTCTTTGCAATCTTATCAAACTCAAATCCAGACTAACAACAAAATTATCTTCAGAAAAAACTTTAGAAGTTCCACCCTCACCTGATCCTAAATCAAGAACATTAAGATTTGTAGTTTTTATTTGTTGATTGATAACTGAGCTAACAAATTTACCGCGTTCAATTGAAAGTTCTCTTGCACGCTTCCATCTTAAAAAATTTGGATGTGATTCATCAAGCCAGGCAGGATTTTTCGCTTTCACTTCCACTTAGTTTTACCGGAAAGTGAATTGAAAAAATTAACAACAACAAAAACTTCAAATAATATTTGCAGATAAAGTATTTCGTAAAATCTAAAATCATGCCCTAAATGCCTGCTGATGTTTTGTTACAACAAATAAATCATAGACAACTTTAACAGCAAATGGTAATGCTAAGATTGGTGAGATAAAGCCAAGCACAATTGAAAGGAGTGAAATCAAATTAATTAAATGCCAAAATCCTAAAAACAATTTTTGCTTTAACAGATAATGAAATGAAGTCTGTAAATGTCTTTTCTTTTGCTTGAAATATTCATTAAAATTTTTCGGTGCAGCAGAATACACAAGTGCATCTGGCTCAATTACCGTTCCGATTAGCATTTTATTTTTAACAGCTTCGCGTATTAATAGATCATCATCACCCGAAAGAGTTTCTGTTGTGTTTGAATAACCACCAATCCTTTCGAAAGATGTTTTTCTGAATCCAAAACTTCTTGCGGCGGCTGAGTAAGGAATATTCAATCCAACAGCAGCAATTGTTAAATAAGAGTTTTTTAAGTTTTCAAAAGCAGATAATTTTTCAACCAAATGTTTTTCCAGTATGTATTGGTGCAACACCAAAAACAAAATCATAACCATAATCTAATCCACCAGCTATGGCATTTAACCAATTTGTTTCAGGTTTGCAATCGGCATCGGTAATAATAATAAAATTATTCTTTGCATTTTCAATCCCAATAGTTAATGCACCCTTTTTACCTTCAAATTTTTTCTTATCAGCTTTGATTAAAGCAAAATTATTTTTATCAGATATTCTTGATTGAATTAACTCAGCAGTTTTATCAGTTGAATTATCATCAATAATTATAACTTCAAAATTTTCTTTTGGATAATTTAATTTTTCAAGTGAATTTAAAAGAGAGTTGATGTTTTTTTCTTCATTCTTGGCAGCAATAACAATTGATAATTTTTGCTTAAAGGTAATATTACTTTTTTTCCCTATCTGATAAACAAATGCTTTATAAATATTAATTGCTGTAAGTAGAAAAACAAATGAGATTATGTATGATAAATAGATAATTTCCATCTAAGTTAAATTACCCGATTGCTGAAGTAGAAACTTTTTCATCTAAGAATTATCATTTTTTTTGTATCTGCAAACATGCCCATTTTTAGCTGGTAGAAATACACACCTGAGGTCAAATTATATTTGGTAGATGAAGCATTAAAATCTACTTCATAAATTCCAGGCTGTTTGAACTCATCAACTAATGTAATAATTTCATTGCCCAATACGTCATAAACTTTAAGAGTCACCAAAGTACTTTTGTCTCCCGTCTTCGCTCGAGATGACGTATTAGTGAAAACCTTTGGAATTTCGTATCTAATTTTAGTTTCAGGGTTAAATGGGTTTGGATAATTCTGAAATAAATTAAATGTTGGAGGAGTATTGATGTTATTCTCTTTTACATCTGAAGGGCCATTGTATTGGTACTTTAAAATTACACCACTATCACCAACAGCAAATCCATGCAATGAATCTGTAAAGACCAGATCATAGATAGCTGAATTTTCATAAGTATTTATAGCATCCCACGTTTTACCGGAATCTTGGGATACGATAAACTTTTGCTCTGATCCTAAACATGCCCAGACCTCACTTTTATTTCTGATTGATAAACCTGTAGCAGTACCCAAAAAGTCCTGCAATTCAAAAATCCAATTCTCACCGCCATCTGTCGTGCGGGTTATACTAGTTCCATATTCAAAATCTCCTCCAACACCGATTATATTTAGTGAGTCAATAAAACCTAGATCACGCAAAGGTTCACAACACTCTGCTTGAGTTGACCAAGTTAAACCGGAATCGCTTGTTCTCCAGATAACACCCATTAAATCTATTCTTCCTCCGCAAGCAAATCCATCTTGCTTTGAAAAGAAAACTATTTCCATGACGGGTAAACTTGAGTAAAAACTACTATCGAACCGGGGGACGTTCCAGGTAAGTCCTCCATCAGTAGTACCGTAGAACGATTGAGAAGGGCCGCCTGCCAACCAGCCATTTAGTGAATCAAGAAAATATATCGTATGGAAAAATTTATTTTCAACATTGAAAAATTCTTTTTCCCATACTTTACCGCCATTCGTGGTTTTTATTATATAAGATCCAGCTATTGTATCAAACCTTGTAGAAACTGCCCAACCAAGATTGTGGTTTAGAAAAAAAATATCCTGAATTGGATTTGAAACTTTCGAATTTTGAACTTCCCAATTTAACCCACCATCAGAAGTGTGAACTATAATTCCATAATCACCCGCTGCCCAGCAAGTAAGGCTATCAATGCAATGAAGCTTGCTTAATTTAACATTGGTGGGACTTTCTAATTTTACCCAGACTCCCTGGGCAAAAGAATCAATCAAATTAACGATTGAAATTATAAGAATAGTAAGTATCAAGCCTTTTTTCATTTTTATAATTTTAGTACCAAATTACCAATATCTTTAATTAATTATTTTGCAAATTAAGTTACGAAAACAGATAAACCCAAATTCTACTTCATTTTTCAAATTAACTTTATTATAGAATTCGGACAAATAGATTCCTGATTTATTGTCATTATCGAGGAAGCTGGAATCTATTTTTTATTTACTGGATTTCCACTTGCGGGGGAATAATAAACTGCATTTTTCAGAAGTCCTTTTATTTTTAAAAAATTTTCAAGCGATTAGGTTATAGATCAACTAGTAATTAAATTTTATATAATTACACAAAAAATTTTATTTAACTAATTATATTTATCACATCAAGCAGAAAGTCAACTGTATGACAAATAAAATCTCTACTCTTCAGACTGTTGGTTCTATATTCCTTTTTCTTTTTGTATTTAACTTTCCGATTGCATTGGGTCAACCAGAAATTTCATCTCCCTCTGAAATTAAATTACCTTATGCAATGTCAGTATCAGTACCACTAAGAGAATTGCCCTCCGATACATCTCCAATAAAAACTGCGTGGTTCGATGGCATAATCCCTGTTCGAAAAACCACTAAAAATCAAATTTTCGGAACTACCGAAGATGGTGTATTGCAGAATTACAACGGTCAATTTAATCCAAGTGACATTTCAGTAAACTTTGATGGAGTTGGCGCACAAGGTTTCTGCTCCACCTGATCCTAGCGGAGATGTTGGACCCAACCACTATGTCCAAATGGTTAATGTTCGCTACCAAGTTTGGAATAAAAATGGTGCCCCATTGCTTGGCCCATTAAACATTAACACAATTTGGAATGGCTTACCTGGTCCGTGGTCAGCTTCAAATGACGGGGATCCGATAGTTCTGTATGATGAAACTGCTGACAGATGGCTCCTTACACAATTTGCTTTACCGAATTATCCAAACGCACCATTCTATCAAATGATAGCTGTTTCTACTACTGGCGATCCAACGGGATCATATTATCTTTATGCATATGAATTCTCTTCAATGCCGGATTATCCTAAATTTGGTGTCTGGTCAGACGGATATTATATGTCGGCTAATCGTTTCGCTTCCGGAAGCGGACAATATCTTGGTACTTTAGCAGCCGTATTTGATAGAGCCGCAATGTTGACAGGAGCTCCAGCAACTATGATACTTTTTAATAACGGTACAAGTACTGGTTCCCTCTTGCCTTCAGATTGTGATGGTGCATTACCTCCTGCAGGAATGCCAAATTATTTTGTAGAAGCTTATGGTACAGGCGGAAATAATAATCTTGAAGTTTTTCAATTTCATACTGATTGGGTTACACCTGCTAATTCTACTTTTACAGGTCCTAGTTTAATTCCTGTTGCATCCTACAGCCAGCCGGGAAGTGCACCGCAATTAGGAACCACACAAACACTCGATATGCTTTCAGACAGATTGATGAACCGTTTGCAATACAGAAATTTTGGCAGTCACCAATCTATGGTTGCTTGCCTTACTGTCAATGCTGGATCAAGCCGAGCAGGAATGAGATGGTGGGAACTTCGAAACATAGGTTCAGGTTGGGAATTATACCAGGAGGGTACTTATGCACCAATTGATAATGTTTATCGTTGGATGGGCAGTATCGCAATGGATGCAAATGGCAATATTGCTTTAGGTTATTCAGCATCAAGTCCAACTATACGTCCTCAAATTAGATACACCGGAAGGTTGGCTGGGGATCCGCTTGGTGTTATGACCATTACTGAAGGAACAATTTTCGCTGGTAATGGTTCTCAGACAACAGGATTAAGCAGATGGGGAGATTATACTCAAATGGCTGTAGATCCAGTTAACAATTCTTTCTGGTACACTAATGAATATATACCATCAAATGGTACATTTAATTGGAAAACAAGAATTGGAAATTTTTCATTTGGCCCGGGCTGCCCTGTTGATTATCCTTCAAATCCTTTCCCTGCAGATGGAGCAAATACAGTCTCTGTTAATGTTCCTCAGATAACCTGGCAAAATGGAACTGGTGCCATCAACAATGAACTGTATTTCGGTACAAATCCTGCAAGTCTTACTTTAGTTCAATCAGGAAGTTTGGCAACAAGTTGGAACATCGCTTCATTACCGTTAACGTATAACACAAATTATTATTGGTATGTTGTAGAAAATGGTGATACTTGCAGTGTTTCAGGACCAATCTGGAGTTTCAGGACTGAACCGGATCCGGGCATTATTCTTTCCTGGTCAGATAATTTTGACACCTATACTTCCGGGTTAAGATTAGCTTGCCAGAATCCAGTTGATTGGACGACATGGACATTGGTACCTTGCAGTACCGTTGAGGATGCATTGATTACAAATGTAAGATCAATTAGTGCTCCAAACTCAGTTGTTATTACTCAGAATAACGATCTTGTTCATCGATTTGGCGATTTAACATATGGAAAATATTCAATCAGCTTCCAGGTTTATTTGGCTACAGCAAAAACCGGTTACTTTAATACTTTATCCGGATTTACTGGTGCTGCATATGAATGGGCAATGGAATGTTATTTCAACGCTGGTGGTGCAGGCAGCTTGAATGCAGGAGGAACTGGTGCGGCCTCATTTACATATTCCTACAACACTTGGAATCTTGTCGAGATTATTGTTGATCTCGATAACGATCTTGCTGAATTCAAATTTAATGGAAATTCAATATACACCTGGCCTTGGTCAGCAGGCGCAACAGGTGCAGGCGGCCAGTTACAGTTAGCCGCCAATGATTTCTTTGGTGCAACTGCACAAGATCAGATGTATTTTGATGATTACTCATTTGTAGATTTAAATGTTGTTCCAGTGGAGCTTACATCTTTTACAGCTAATGTTAGCGGAAATAATGTAAACCTAAAATGGAATACAGCTACTGAATTAAACAACAGCGGATTTGAAGTTCAAAGAAAATCATCAAATAGTGAATGGTCTAATATCGGATTTGTTGCAGGTTTTGGAACGACAACTGAACCAAAAATTTATTCATTTACAGATGATAAAATTGCTTCAGGTAATTTTACATACAGATTAAAACAAGTTGATTTTGATGGTTCATACGAATACTCAAATGAAATAAATGTTGATGTAACAGGACCAGCACAATACAGTTTAGATCAAAACTATCCAAATCCATTTAACCCAAGTACATTAATTAAGTACTCAGTTGCACAGGATGGATTTGTAAATGTATCAATCTTCAACTTACTTGGTGAAAAAGTTGCTACACTTGTTAACAGCAGTATGCAGGCAGGAAGTTATGAAGTTAACTTTGATGCATCACAATTAACAAGCGGTGTTTATTTTTACTCAATAGAAGCTGGCAGTTTTAAAGCCATTCGTAAGATGATGTTGGTGAAATAATTTTTTCGTAGCTCAGATCTCCAGATCTGAGCTTTATATTTTATAAATGGTGTAAATCACAGGACGGAGTCCTGTGCTATGAGTTTCAAATAAAGGCGAGTTTAATAACTCGCCTTTATATTTTTAATTTAATTTAACCATTGTTGTATAGGCAGAATTAACTTCAAACTAATACTTCATAGTTTTATAACTATAAAATGGATTGGCGAAATTGAAAATAAATGGACTATCAAGATTTATGCTGTGAAAAAAAAATCAGATTACAACCAAATTTGTCGGGTTATTTGAATTCTTATAGTTGGAATGAGATCAAAAAAAAATTAAAATTATTTTTCAATCTGAATAGTAAATTAAATTATTTTCAATTAAGTTAACCCAAAAAAATTACTAATCTTTTTACAAAACTAATAATTGCTGATACTTCTGCACGTGATAATTAATCAATCTATTAAACTAAAATTTTTTTTTAGTACTGGTCTATATCTTTCACTAAGAATTTGCACCAAATATTTTTCCAATAAGAAATTACTTTCCCTAATCCCTTATTATTATTCAACCATAATGGAGTTACAATGAAAAGATCGTTCCTTTTTGTACTTGTTACGACTTTTATGATCGGCATTCTTTCCATATCAGCATTTGCACAAAGCAATGTTGATCCTGAAAAAAAGTGGTCAAGAATTCAGGTCGATAAAAACTCGGCAACACCAATTGATCCTAATTACAAATATGTACCAAGTCCACCTGTTTA
Source organism: uncultured Ignavibacteriaceae bacterium (assembly GCA_963812305.1). GTDB lineage: Bacteria > Bacteroidota > Ignavibacteria > Ignavibacteriales > Ignavibacteriaceae > IGN3. The sequence continues at coordinate 245,275 of CAWEUT010000016.1, read as the reverse complement.
TCGTAAATACGATATCGGTGCTACTGATGCACTTGTAATGCCTAATTATAGAGTTTTTCCCGGAACAAATTCTACGCAATCAGAATTATCAATTGATATTCATCCATTAAATCCAGCAATTATGTTTGCAAGTGCTAATGCAACAAATTGGCCTTTCTCAACAATTTACGGAACGGGGGTTTATTGGACTACAAATGGTGGAACAAATTGGACCGGTTTTAATAATCCGCCATTTGGTACTAATAGTGGAGATCCAGCTTCTGCAATTGGCACAAATGGATATTTTTATGAAGGATACATAAGCAGCTCTGGCGGTATGGGTGTTTCCACATCCACTAATAATGGTCTTACCTGGACTTCCTCTACTGCAAGTTCAATGAGTAGTGATGATAAAAATCATCTTATGGTTGATAAAAAAGTTGGCAGCCCTTTTGAAAACAGAGTATATAATACGTGGACTGATTTTAACTTGGCGGTGCAAATGAAAATCAAGTTGTTCTTAAATACTCAACAAATTTTGGTATCTACCTGGAGTGCCTTAGTTAATTTAAGCGGTTCATTAAATCCCGGCAGTCACGCGCAGGGATGTAATGTTCAAACAGGACCAAACGGTGAAGTTTATGTAACTTTTGCAATTTATGACGGCTGGCCCGGTGGTGAAGATGCAATCGGTTTTGCAAAATCAACAGATGGCGGAACTACCTGGACAAAAACAAGAATTTATAGTGCCCTCAACTTTGGTATTAGAGGTGAAATTAAACCAACACTTATTAGAGTTGCTTCTTTCCCATCTATGTCAGTAGATAGATCAGGTGGCGTTAATAACGGTAATATATATATTACATGGCCTCAAAGAGGTGTTACACCTGCAGGTTCAGATCCTGATATCGTTATGATTCGTTCTACTAATGGTGGTACAACCTGGAGCGCTCCTGTAAGAGTTAATAATGATCCAATGAATAATGGAAGAGATCAATATTATCCCTGGTGTGCAGTAGATCAAAACACTGGTCAGTTAAATATTGTTTTCTATGATAGCCGTAATACCACAAACGATAGTACTGGAGTATTTATGGCTACCTCAACGGATGGTGGTGTAACATTTGCAAACTTTCAGGTAAGTGATCAAAATTTTAGACCAAAACCAATTTCGGGTTTAGCCGGCGGATATCAGGGTGATTACATTGGTATTGCTGCTGCAAATAATAAAGCTTATCCTTTCTGGATGGATGATAGAACAGGAAATTACCAAGCCTGGATAACCGAAGTTACATTTGGTCCTTCGATTGATCACACTCCACTTGCGGATACTGAAAATTTAACTGGTCCTTACACTGTCAATGCTGTTATTTCCTCAGTAAATCCTTTAGTCCCCGGTAGTATAAAATTATATTACGGTGTGGGAGCAGGTGTTTTATCGGACAGTTTAGTTATGACTAACACAGGTGGTGATAACTACAGCGCAAATATTCCTGGTACCGGGGTTAATGCATTATATAATTATTACATTGCTGCTACGGATAATCAGGGATTTACTTCAACATCACCGGGTGGTGCACCTACAAATTATTATACATTTACTGCTGAGACTGATGTAACACCTCCAACTATTGTTCATTCTCCAATTCCAGATACACTGCATGCAAAATGGCCAATTGATGTATATGCAGATATAACTGACATTTGGGGATTACAATCTGTTGAATGTGAATTTAGAATTAATGGCGGTTCAATTACAGTGGTTCCAATGAATGTGGTGTCAGGTGATACTTACAAAGCAACTTTTTCTGGTTCTGTAGTCATTGGTGATCTGATTGAGTATAGAATTAAAGCAACAGATAACTCAAATCAAAACAATTTTGGTTATAGTCCTGTTGCCGGATACTATTCATTCAATCTTCTTGATGATTTGAATGCTCCGGTAATAACACATACTCCTATTGGTGATACACCTCTTTTAAGATGGCCAATTAATATCACTGCAGATGCAACGGATGATGTGGGAGTTTTATCAGTTGAATGTGAATTTAGAGTTAATGGCGGTTCAGTAAATACTTTTGCTATGCCATTGGTTTCTGGAAATACTTACACTGGTACCTTCACTGGTTCTGCTGCTATTGGTGATGTAATTGAGTACAGAATTAAAGCTACAGACGTATCACCTCAAAGCAATGTTGGATATAGCCCAGCATCCGGTTATAATTTATTTAACATTGTTGATATCTTGGGAGTTGTTCTTGTAGTTGATAACGATGCAGTACTTTTAGATAGAATATCCAAAGAAAAAGATTATCATGAGGTTGATGCATCAATTCCACTTGGTGCCTCAGCAACTTTATTTAATACAACTCTTACAACCGCTGGTTATTTAGTTGAAGAAGTAACCTGGTCAACTTTTAATCCTGCGAATCTTAATAATTATGACCTAGTAATTCTTGCCGCAGGTTTAAATGAAAGCACAATGTTTAATGATCAAACAAAGAGAACTGCTATAACTAACTTTACATTGGCTGGCGGTAAAACTATCGTTGAGGGTGGTGAAGTTGGATATCAATATAGAGCTACTGCTGAAATAGATTTGCAGTTTAGAAGAAATGTACTTAACGACAGTGCATGGGTTAGTGATAGAAGTGGTGACAATCTTATATTGTCAAACCCAACTCATCCAATATTTACAACACCAAATAGCATTACAGGTCCAATAATCGTTAATAATGCTGGTGGATTTGGTTGGGGTGCAAGAGACGAAGTTACATTGTTGAATAAATCCGGTGTAATCAGAATTGCTAACTGGGCTGCAGGTAGTGTAAATAATCCTGGTATAATTGTATATAACCCGAATAATAATCCTGATGTAACAAGAAATATATTCTTCCCGTTCGCAGTATCTGCACTTGCAAATCAAACAGTTGCGGCAAATTTAATTGAGAATGCAGTAGCATATTTATTTAGAGATGTAATTCCAGTTGAGCTTACATCCTTTACTGCAAATGTCCTGGGAAATAGTGTAAACCTTAAATGGAATACAGCTACTGAATTAAATAACAGCGGATTTGAAGTACAGAGAAAATCAGCAAACAGCGAATGGTCTAATATTGGTTTTGTTGCCGGTTTTGGAACTACAACAGAACCAAAAGTTTATTCATTTACAGATGATAAAGCTGCTGTTGGTAATTTTACATACAGATTAAAACAAGTTGATTTTGATGGTTCATATGAATACTCAAATGAAATAAATGTTGATGTAACAGGACCAGCACAATACAGCCTGGATCAAAATTATCCAAATCCATTTAATCCAAGTACTTTAATAAAGTACTCAGTTGCTCAGGATGGATTTGTAAACGTTTCAATATTCAACTTACTTGGTGAAAAAGTTGCAACACTTGTTAACAGCAATATGAAAGCAGGAAGTTATGAACTTAACTTTAATGCAGCTTCACTTATCAAGCGGTGTTTACTTCTACTCAATAGAAGCAGGCGACTTTAAAGCTGTTCGTAAGATGATGTTGATGAAATAAGTAAAACGTAAGACATCGAAAGTCAAACGTTAAATGAAAAGGCGAGTCTTTATGGCTCGCCTTTTTTATTATTATTTTGTTAAGTTGCAGTACACATTTTCAAGGGGTGTTGGTTATGAAAAAATTATCATTAGTTTTTTTGTTGCTTCTTCAGTTTGTAATCCTGCCGCAAAATAATTTTATAAGGCAAATCACCAATGGTGATTTTGATGCGAGAAATCCCTTTATATATAAAGATGAATTTGCATTTAATCCTCCTCCAATATTTTTTGAATTACATAAAAATGGGTTTTCAAATATTTATTCATTAAAATATAATCCCACCGGAATATTTTTTGAAGATACGGTAGCGCTGACATTTGGAACTGATCTAAAAATTAATCCTTCGTTTGAAAGTAATTCAGGATTGATCTATCAAACAAACCAAAATGGAAATTGGGACATTGCACTAGTTCCTGATTCTAATGGAAATTTTGGTGTTCCAATATTTCTTACTTCATCACCGGATGATGAATTTTCACCAAAGTTTTTTGAATCAACAAATATGTTTCAGGACTCGGTAAACATTCTATTTAAAAGACAAAATGAGATTGTCTTCTTAACATATAACCAAAATCAGATAAATGAGGAAATAATTTTTCAAGATAATTTGGATTATCATTATATCGAGTTTGTTGGACTTGAAACATATGACTGGGAAATAAATGGTGGACACTATGTTTTTGCTGTTGAAGAATCCAATCTTTTCCAAAAAAGAATTGTCAGAAGATTTAAACCATTTAATGGTAACTGGCAGCCGCAAACAATTGTAAAAGATAATTGTGATTGCAGCGATATATCACTGCAAGTTTCCGATTATAATATATGGGGATTATTTTATCAGGACACAGTTCAGGCTGAAAAAAGGCTATTTATAATTGAAGATCCGGTTTCTATTACTTTACCTCAACTGGTAAATATTGAACACGAAGGGAATATTTTCTCTTTTGATATGTACTCGCTTTTAATAGTTGGCAAAAAAATTGACAAGCAATTTTATGACTTTGATTTTTATATGCCCTACACCTTCTTAGTTGAGAAAAATGGCATAACTAAAGTTAGAATTGATTTATCTGAGTTTGGTATTTGGGATACAGATAGTCTTCTTCAGGTTGCAATATCAAAACCAAACTTAGCAGTAGGGCCCGTTGGATTGGATAATTTCGGAATGGTTGTTTATACCATTTGGGAAGATAGTATTGATGGACACATTCAACTATTCGGAACACCACGTCATCTTGGCTATGGCGCTGTTGATGATGAATCTATTGCAAATGATTTTGTATTGTATCAAAACTATCCAAATCCATTTAATCCAACTACAATGATTGAGTATAAATTATTGCAGGCTTCTGATGTTAAGTTAAACATAACAAATATTCTTGGAGAAAAAGTTTTTGAACAAAATTTTGGCTATCAAACTGCTGGCAGTTACAAAGTAACTTTTGATGGAAAGAATCTGCCAAGTGGAGTTTATGTTTATTCGATTTATACAAATGAAAACAGACTGAGCAGAAAAATGATGTTGATGAAATAAAAGCTATCATCCCTAAATCCCTTCTACTGAAATGAGAAGGGACTTTTAAAATCTATAGAATTAAGAATAAATGATGGAAAATCAATTACTCGATTAATAATGTAATATTGCAGTACAAAGATTTAGAGATATTTTGTACTACCAGAGACAAATTTCAAATTCAACTTTTATTTTATTGTTAATTTTAAGATTTCCATTGATTTATCTCTTGGCTTATATAAATCCAACTGATCCTGCTTTCATAATAAAAATCCCATTAGTTATAATTACTGTTGCTGCAATTTTATTTACTCCATACATTTTTAAAGTTTTGATTAAAGAAAAGAAATATGGATGGATAATAACATTTTTTGCAATGATTATTTTGCCTCTTCTTTTCGCATACATTTTATTTCGTGATGCTCTTTTCTTTGAGGCGATAATACTTCTACCACTTGGTTCATTTTATTTGTATTGCTATCTCATAAAATTTGAAGTTGATAAATGGTTAAATGAATATAGCTGGCACCAAGAACGATTACAGCAGAAAAAAGAAACTAAAGAAAGAATTAAGAATGAGATGATACTATAATAACTAAATGTCATCACGAGCCCTTTAGCAGTGAAGTGATCTGTGGCAAAATTGGTAGATTGCTTCGCTCGAAGACTCGTCCGCAATGACGTGAGTAAGTTAAAAATCCTCTTCCAGCAACCAGCCTTCTGCTAGATCTGGAGTAATATCTGAAATGAATCGTGATGGTTTTGAGAGTGTCATTCCAGCTTCACGATCGTAAAGGTTCATCGGGTAAGTAATAAACAAATTATTTTTTGCACGAGTTGAAGCAACGTACATCAATCTTCTTTCTTCTTCTAAAGTTTCCAAACTTTCAATCAGATCTCGCAGAAGGGAAGTAACCTTCTACTGCGTGAATGATAAAAACCGAATGCCATTCCAATCCTTTTGCGGAATGAATTGTAGAAAGTGTTACGTACTCTTCTTCTTTGTCGGTTGCATCAACATCAACAACGCTTTCTATTATCGGTTCAATTGCCATATCGGAAAGTAAAGTATCAACAGAAGTATAGTTCTCTACAATGTTCTGGAAAATTTCTAAATCTTTTTTTCGCTTATTCCAATCATCGTAGTTTGCTTTGAAAAGATCGTAATAGTAATCATAAACTTTCTGTACCATTTCTGATGGAAGTATATTTCTTTCTTTTGAAGTTCATATAAAAGATAAAACAACGGACCAAGTTTGTGATGCTTAAACTCAGGCTGCTGATCAGGTTCGGCTTTTATTGTAATTCTTGAAGTTGCAAGTTCATCTAAAATTCTTTGAGCAGTTTTTGGACCGACACCTTCGTGTAAAAGTAAAACTCTGTACCAGCTAATAACATCTTTTGGATTTACAACTATGCGTAGAAACGCCATTACATCTTTAACGTGAGCAGTTTCAACAAACTTCATTCCGCCAAATTTTTGGAAAGGCACATTTGCTTTTGCAAGTTCAAGCTCAAGATCAAATGAAAAGAAAGAAGAACGAAACAACACAGCAATATCTTTTAACGAAACTCCTTCTTCTCTAAGATCAAGAATCTTTTCAACAATAAATTTTGATTGAAGATTTTCTGTTGAGGCGGCTACAATATTTGGCAATTGTCCGCTTCCTCGTCTTGAGTAAAGATCTTTTTTGTATTTCTCTATTGCAGCATCATTAATTCTATTTGCAAAATCCAAAATGGATTGAAAACTTCTATAATTTTCTTCAAGCTTAATAATTTTTACATCATTAAAAAGTTTTGGGAATTGCATAATGTTATGGAAATCAGCACCGCGAAAAGAATAAATTGATTGTGAATCATCACCAACAACCATTACGTTTTTACTGTATTGCGATAATCCTTTTACAATTTCTGATTGCAGATGATTTGTATCCTGGTATTCATCCACCATTACAAATTTTATTTCTGCAAGAAGTGCTTTTACAGCTGGACCACCTTTTTGAAGAAACTCACGTAAGTAAACAAGTAGATCGTCGTAATCAAGAAGATTGTTTCTTCGTTTGTATTCAGTAAATATTTTTTGGATTTCTAAAATCTTATCAAGCAAAGGAATAAAATGCGGATAATCATTTTCAATTATCTCTTCAACTTTCTTTCCTGTGTTTACACTTAAACTAAAAACTTTATTTAGCGTTTGCTTGTTTGGAAATCTTTTTTCTTTTGTTATAAATCCATCCTGGGAACGAATTAGATTAATAACATCAGCACTATCCCCTTGATCAAGAATAGTGAATGAAGAATCGAGTCCAATCACCTTTGCATATTTTCTTAGTGTAAGATTTGCAAATGAATGAAAAGTACCGCCGCGAATTTTAGAACATCTGTCATCAAGCAGCATCGATGCTCGTTTCATCATTTCATTTGCAGCCTTGCGTGTAAAAGTAAGAAGTAAAATTGAATTTGGATCGTGACCCAGCTCTATCAATCTTGCAACACGATAAACTAATGTTCTTGTCTTACCGGTTCCTGCACCGGCAATAATTAAATAACATCCATTAACTGCAGAAGCCGCTTCAAACTGTGAAGCGTTTAATTCTTCGCGGTAATTAATCGTAAAACGGGCTTCGTCCGTTTGTTGAACTAAGCCCGTTTGTCCAAGTCTTTTTAACGTATATTTTTTCTGATTCATCTACGCAGTGCTTTTGGCTTTCCTAAAATTTCTGAAAATAAAATATACTCTCGAACAGTTCTAGGATTTTTTAATTTACGATTAAACTCGGTTACTGCAGCTTTTTGTTTGCGTGGACCAGCTAAAATCTTTTCGAATTCTTTTGCGCTTGCTTCAATTTTTGAATCAACCACTCGTGAGGGTATCTGCTTGGCAGAAACATTTTTTCTGTCATAAACTATTTTATCATCATAAGTGGACCTGGATCCAATTGGTTTTTTATCCTCTACTCCGCGCTGCATTCTTTTATCAAGAACAAGATCAAGATTCTTATCTTTTATTTCACGAGGTTCATAAACATCATAAGAATCAACCTGTTTTGGTTTTTGCTGTTCAGGAATTTTTACCTCACCTTTAAAAAGATTTTCAAGCTCACGCAAAATATCATACTCATCTTGCTTTTGAGAAACAGCAACTCGCTCAACTTCACTGGTTTGCTTGGGATATGAAACCGAGTCCTGCTGTTTTGCTTTTGGCAAAGGAGATTGCTTCGGCGGCTCTTTCTTTTTAAAGAAAGAGCTTAAGAAGCTAAAAATTATAACACCATAAATCAGGTATTGAAATAAATCATCCATAAGGCTTCTCTATTTTTCTTTTTTATTATTCTTTTTATTCAATTCAGATTCGCCTTATGAATCAGTTTTTTTCTTTTCTTCTGGTTGTGCAATTGATGTTCTCATATCAGTATCTGCCTGAATGTTTCTAAGATTATAATAATCCATAACGCCAAGCTTACCATTTCTAAAAGCATCTGCAATAGCTCTCGGAACTTCTGATTCAGCTTCGACAACTTTAGCTTTCATTTTTGCAACTTCAGCAATATTTTCTTGTTCAGTTGCAACAGCAGCTGCGCGTCTTTCTTCTGCTTTTGCTCGTGCAACTTTAAGATCAGCTTCTGCCTGATCAGTTTGTAAAATTGCACCAATGTTTTGACCAATATCAACATCAGCAATATCGATCGAGAGAATTTCAAATGCTGTTCCGCTGTCTAATCCTTTTGCTAAAACTGATTTTGAAATCTTGTCAGGATTTTCGAGAACATCTTTATGTGATGCACTTGAACCGATTGTTGAAACAATTCCTTCACCAACTCTTGCAAGGATAGTAGCTTCACCGGCACCACCGACTAATCTTTCAATATTAGCACGAACAGTAACTCTTGCCATTGCTTTTAATTGAATACCATCTTTTGCAACAGCAGAAACCATTGGTGTTTCAATAACTTTAGGAACTACTGACATTTTAACAGCTTCAAGTACATCTCTTCCTGCAAGATCAATTGCTGTGGCCCGTTCAAAAGTTAATCCAAGATTTGCTTTATCTGCAGAAATTAATGCGTTAATTACTTTTGTAACATTTCCACCTGCAAGATAATGTGCTTCAAGTTTTGCCTGATCGACTGTTAATCCCGCTTTTGTTACAGTGATCATATTTCTAACAATTAATACCGGGGGAACTTTTCTAAGTCTCATTCCAATTAGATCACGAACTATTTTTACTTTTACTCCTGAGAAGTATGCAGTAATAAATAATCCAAGTGGAACGAAATAAAGAAAAAGAATTAAGAATAATGCAACCGCAATAATTATTACGATTGACAATCCTGTTAATGCTTCCATCTATACTCCATAATTAATTGTGTAATTAAAATATAAAATTGTGCAGATTTATGTCTGAAATATCTACATAATATCTGCCTTAATGACTATGATTAAGATTTTATGACGAGTAAATTAATCATTTTAGCAGAACTTTTTTCTTTCTGATCGGAAATTATAGAAAATTTTAACCAAATGTACTGGCATTCGAATTGAACTATCAGAAACTTATCAATTCAGAATTAAATTGATCAAAACATTGATTTAAGCCTGGCTTGATATGGGATAGCACTTATTGTTATATTTCAACTGTGAAACGAATTTAGAGAAAAATTTGTTTTACTTTTAATCAAATAAGGAGATATATGGACGGAAATTTCTCAGATAGATTGCAGGATGTAATTAGACTTAGCAGGGAAGAGGCTTTACGGCTTGGGCATGATTATATTGGAACAGAACATCTGCTTCTTGGAATTATTCGTGAAGGACAGGGAGTTGCTGTAAGAATTTTAAGAAATCTTGATTGCGATCTTGTAAAACTAAAAAAAGCAATTGAAGATACAGTTAGAACTTCCGGCGGCACTTTAACGATTGGAAATATTCCGCTTACAAAACAGGCAGAAAAAGTTTTAAAGATTACTCAGATAGAATCTAAAATTTATAAAGCTGATGTTATTGGTACTGAACATCTTATTCTTATCTTTACTAAGAGATGAAGATAACATTGCTACACAAATTTTACATCAGTTTAATGTTACTTATGATTCAGCTCGCTCAGAACTTAACTCAATGTTAAGTGCAAAAAATCCAAGAGATGCTAATCAAAAAGTTCCTCCAATGATGGATAAAAAAAATGATAAAACCAAAACACCGGTACTAGATAACTTTGGTCGTGATCTTACAAAACTGGGACTTGAGGATAAACTTGATCCAGTTGTTGGAAGAGAAAAAGAAATTGAACGCGTTGCACAAATCCTGAGCAGAAGAAAAAAGAACAATCCGGTTTTAATTGGTGAACCAGGTGTTGGTAAAACAGCCATTGCAGAAGGTTTAGCACTTCGTATCATTCAGAAAAAAGTTCCAAGAACTTTGCAGGATAAACGTGTTGTTACTTTAGATCTTGCCGGACTTGTTGCCGGAACAAAATACCGCGGACAGTTTGAAGAGAGAATGAAAGCTTTAATGAATGAACTTGAAAAAGCTGAAGATGTAATTCTCTTTATTGATGAACTTCATACAATAGTTGGTGCCGGCGGTGCAAGCGGTTCGCTTGATGCATCAAATATGTTTAAACCTGCTTTAGCTCGAGGTGATATACAGTGTATTGGTGCAACAACTTTGGATGAATACAGAAAATTTATTGAAACAGATGGAGCACTTGATCGAAGATTCCAAAAAGTTATGGTTGATCCTCCAACGTATGATGAAACACTTCAGATTCTTGAAAATATAAAATTCAAATATGAAGAACATCATCGTGTTAGATATTCTAAGGAAGCAATTCAAACAGCAGTTAAACTTAGCAATCGTTACATCACAGATCGTCATCTTCCTGATAAAGCAATTGATGTAATTGATGAAGCGGGTTCAAGAGTTCACATGGGAAACTTTGAAGTGCCTCAGGATATTCTTGATCTTGAGGAAGAGATTGAAGGTGTAAAAAAAGATAAAGCACGTGTAGTTAAGATGCAGGATTATGAAGAAGCTGCGCGCTTACGCGATAAAGAAAGAAATCTTCTTTCTGATCTTGAAACTGCAAAACGTGAATGGGATACAAGAACAAAAGATATTGTACACGATGTAACTGAAGAAGATATTGCAACAGTTGTAGCGATGATGACAGGAATTCCTGTTAATCGTATTGCACAAACTGAATCTGAAAAATTATTAAAGATGGCTGATGCTTTAAAGAAGTCTATCGTTGGGCAGGATGAAGCTGTTGAAAAACTTTCGAAAGCTATTCGCAGAACAAGAGCCGGATTGAAAAGCCCAAATCGTCCTATAGGTAGCTTTATTTTCTTAGGACCAACCGGAGTTGGTAAAACAGAATTATGTAAAGTTCTTGCAAGATATTTATTCGATAGCGAAGATGCGCTTGTAAGAATTGATATGAGCGAGTATATGGAAAAGTTTTCTGTTTCAAGATTAGTTGGAGCGCCTCCCGGTTATGTTGGATATGAAGAAGGCGGACAGTTAACTGAAAAAGTAAGACGCAAACCATATTCAGTTGTTCTGTTTGATGAAATTGAAAAAGCACATCCGGATATTTTTAGTTTGCTGCTTCAGGTTCTTGATGATGGAACTTTAACTGATTCTCTCGGAAGAAAAGTTGATTTCAAAAATACTATCATCATTATGACATCTAATGTTGGAACTAAAGACATAAAGAACATAAGCAAGTTCGGTTTTGGCGGAGATGATAAAGCTGATAAGTACTCAAGCTTAAAAGATACTGTTGAAGAAGCAATGAAGAGATTGTTCAATCCTGAATTTTTAAACAGAATTGATGACACAATCGTTTTCAGAAATCTTGATAAAGAAGATATTTACAAGATTATTGATATTGAGATAAAAGATCTTCTTGCAAACATAAGAGAGAATAAATTAACTCTTGTATTAGATGAATCAGCAAAAGAGTTTTTAGTTAACAAAGGCTTTGATGAAAAATTTGGTGCGCGTCCTTTGCGAAGAGCATTACAAAAATATGTTGAAGATCCATTGGCTGAAGAAATATTACGCGGTTCATTTAAAGAAGGAACAACAATAATTTCCAAGCATGTTGAAAATACTGAAGACTTGGTTTTCTTTGATGAATCTTTAGAACATCCAGATCCAAATGTTGAACCGGAAAAAACTGATTTAGGTGAGAATTAGTTCATCATTTAATTAGACCTTTCATAAGCGCATTCTTTAGGATGCGCTTTTTTTTGTTTATTTTTACACTGCAATCATTAAAACTTCAGGTAACCAATGAATAAATTAAATCAGGATCAAATCGATTCTAATCTTTCAAAGTTTTCAGGATGGACTTTTGAGAATGATTCTATCTCAAAGCAATTCCAGTTTAAAGATTTTATAGAAGCTTTATCTTTTGTAAATGCTGTTGGCTTGGAATCTGAAAAGATGGATCATCATCCTGATATTTTAATGTTTGCCTGGAATAAAGTTAAAATTACAATATCAACTCACAGTGCAGGCGGAGTAACGGAAAAAGATTTCTCGCTTGCACAAAAAATAGAGGAAAGAAAAAAATGAGTACGCGGCTCGATGAACTCTTTGATAAATACGATGAAAATCCTTTAGACCCGGATATAATTTACAGCATCGTAAAAGAGTATCTTAAAAAATAATGAGGATGATGAGGCTGAAGTGTATCTGAAAGATTTAATAAAAAAAGATCCAAAGTATGTTCAGGCTTACATTACTTACGGCAATCTTAAAGAAAATAATAACGAAGTTGAGGATGCTGAATATTATTATCGAACAGGATTACGCATTGCCAAAGAATTAAACGACACAAAAGCAATAAGAGCTTTGGAGGATTATCTTGATGAACTTGAATAATGAAGATGTAATTAAAATATTCAAAGGCACCGAAGCACTGTTGGAGGGACATTTTCTTTTAACATCAGGCAGACACAGCAACCAATATTTTCAGTGTGCAAAAGTTTTACAGTATCCGGAATACACTTCGCAAATTTGTTCTTTGATTGCAGAACATTTTAAGAGTTACGAAATAGATACTGTGATTGCTCCAGCTATGGGCGGAATGATTGTTGGTTATGAAGTTGCAAGACAACTAAATAAAAGATCAATCTTTACTGAAAGAGAAAATAAAGAAATGACTTTGCGTCGTGGATTTTCTCTATCCAAAGGTGAAAAAGTTTTAGTGTGTGAAGATGTGGTAACAACGGGCGGTTCTGTTTTTGAAGTTATTGAAATCGTTAAAAAGTTTGGTGCAGAAATAGTTGGAGTTGGAAGTATTGTTGATCGCAGTAACGGCAAAGTTGATTTTGGTTATGAATTTTTTCCTTCACTAAGATTAAATGCTATTTCATATCCACCGGAAGATTGTGCGATTTGCAAAGAAGGAAAATTAGAATTAGTTAAACCGGGTTCGAGAAAAGTTTTTTAAGGATCAAGACTTAGTTTATTATTCGATTAAAATGTCATTTCGAAGAAGTCTTCTGCCATAGGCATCCCTTTGGGAGACCGAGAAATCTTTCTACTATACAGCATAAAAGATTTCTCCCTTCGGTCGAAATGACAATTTAACTTTTTTAAGTTAAAAATTTTTCGAAAATTTATGAAAATAAATTATTTCACTTTTATAGAAATATACTAATATGAAAATATTAATCACTTCAATGCTACTCCTTACTAATCTAGCATTCTCTCAAATAAATTTTGATCAATACTTTGAAGAACAAAACTTTAAGGCTGGATTATTATCATACCGGAAACGATATAAGCGATTCCTATTCTATTGATGAGTTGATTGAGGAGCCTTATTGGGGCGGATCGAAAATAAATCTGCTTGATAAGTTTAATTATGGCAAATACAAGTTTATTGTAAAAGATTTTGATTCAGGAAAAGAAATTTATTCCAGAACGTATTCAACTTTGTTCAGTGAGTGGCAAACTACTGATGAAGCAAAGCAAACAATAAAAAGTTTTAGTGAAACAATTGTTTTCCCGTATCCCAAAAATCCGGTTACTGTTGAATTCTACTCAAGAGATAAAAAAAATATCCTGCATAAAAAGTTTGAATATGTAGTTAATCCAAACAGTTATTTTATTAAAACTGAGCGAACACTTGAGTATAAAAACTTTGAAGTAATTAATAGTGATGATCCGGATAATGCTGTGGATATTGTAATCATACCAGATGGCTACACTAAAGATGAAATGGATAAGTTCAAAAAAGATTGTGAAAAGTTTGCCGGATATTTATTTAATGCTTCACCTTACAAAGAAAATAAAAATAAGTTTAACATTTGGGGAATTGAAGCTCCATCAAAAGAATCAGGGACAGATATACCTGCAGAAAATATTTGGAAGAACACAATTGCTAATTCTCAGTTTTATATGTTTGATCTTGATAGGTATTTGATGACGAGTGATAATAAAACTTTACGACATATTGCATCAAATGCACCGTACGATCAGATATTTATTTTAGTTAATACAAAAAAGTACGGCGGCGGTGCAATTTATAATCATTATTCTGTTTGTGTTAGCGATAATAATTACAGCGAATATATTTTTACACACGAGTTTGGACACGGATTTGCTGGGCTTGGAGATGAGTACTACACATCTGATGTTGCGTACAATGAATTTTATCCGCTTGATGTTGAACCGCTTGATCCTAATTTAACAACGCTGGTTAATTTCGAATCGAAGTGGAAAGATATGCTTGATGAAGAAACCCCAATTCCAACTCCAGCAGAAAAAGAATTTAAAGAAACCTTGGGCGTTTTTGAAGGCGGCGGGTATGTCGCAAAAGGTGTTTACAGACCAATGCAGGATTGTTCGATGAAGTCAATATCTGTTGATAATTTTTGTCCGGTTTGTAAAAGTGCGATCAAACAAATGATAGATTTTTACAGTGAATAATTATTAAGGAAAATTTTGGATCAAAAAAAATTACATAAAACGGTTGAAACAATTGCATCTCAAAAATTTGCTTCAGACGAAGAGATGCTTACAACGGTAATCAATGAAATTGTTCATGATCAATCAACAGGATTTACAGGTGGAAGAATCTGGAAACTTTATCCCGATATTGAAGGATACAGGCTGCTTTATCAAACAGGAAAGATGGAAAAGATTGATAAGAGTTTTGTTATCCGTGCTCTGCAGTATCCTGTGTTTGAACAGCTTGCGCAATCAAGAACAATTCTTGGTCACGAAACAATTGAAGCATTAAGAAAAAAAGGAATTTTTAAATATTCAGCCTCCGGCGTGGGACATAAAACTAAAATACAAGGAAGACCATTTTACGAATATGTATTAGCGCTCAACTCAAAAAATATTGATGAAGAGTTAAGAGTTAATCTAAGTATTATCTCTACAGCGCTAACTTCACAAATAAAGCAGAGGAGAATAGCGTTAAGTGCAAATCAACTTAAAGCTGATATTGATAAAGCAAGAGAATTACAAAAAAGCATTTTACCTGAGCACGAATTTAAGTTTCATCATTTTGATATTTATGGTATTACAGACCCTGCCGAAATAGTCGGCGGAGATTTTTTTGATTACCTTGATATTGGAGAAAACAACGATAGAATAGGTGTGGCAATAGGTGATGCCGCAAGTAAAGGTGTTGCTGCGGCTGCAGAAGCAATGTATGTTTCAGGTGCTCTGCGAATGGCTACAACATTTGAGATTAAAATTTCTCTTATTCTCAAGCGAATGAATGATCTTGTAAATAAAATATTTGAGGATGATAAATTCACTTCATTGTTTTATGGTGAGCTTTCAACTTATAAGAATGGATTATTTCTTTATGCTAACGCAGGTCACAATCCACCGATATTTTATAGAAGTGCAAAAAACAAATTCGAACTTTTAAATCCTACAGGACCCGTATTGGGACCAGCACCACAATCAAAATATTATGTTGAAAATATAAATATTTATTTAAATGATATTCTTGTTTTGTACTCTGATGGAGTTACAGAAGCAGCTAATACAAAGTTTGCATTTTACGGTGAGCAAAAATTATATTCTGTTATCAGAAAACTTAAGGATAAAACCCCCAAGGAAATTGCACTCGGTATTTTAGAAGATGTAATTAAGTTTTCTAAAAATGGTTCCTACACCGATGATAAAACAATCGTAGTAATTAAGAGAACATCTTAGATAAATATTTTACTAAGTCATCCTGAGCGAAGTCGAAGGATGACAATTTTATAATAGTTATACATCGACTATTAGTTTCAGACAGAGTGACAGTTGAATTAAATATTTCTTTACTAATAGACTAATCTACTATGCTAACTTCAATCAATCCCGCAACAAACAAACCAATTAAAAACTATAATGAAATGACTAATGAAGAATCTTCACAAATCATTTCACTTGCTGATGAAGCTTTTAAAAGTTGGAAAGAAACAACATTTACTCGTCGATCTGAATTAATGAAAAATGCTGCAAAAGTTTTGAGAGAAAATTCTGAAGAGTATTCTGTATTAATGACGATGGAAATGGGAAAGCCAATAGTCCAATCGAGAGCAGAAGTAGAAAAGTGTGCCTGGGTTTGTGAATACTATGCGGAAAATGCTGAAAAGTTTTTACAGGATGAAATCATAAAAACTGAAGCTTCAAAAAGTTTTATTTCGTATCAGCCAATTGGAGTTATACTTGCAATTATGCCATGGAATTTTCCTTTCTGGCAGGTATTTAGGTTTGCTGCACCAAACTTAATGGCAGGCAATGCTGGATTATTAAAACATGCATCCAATGTTTCTGGCTGTGCTTTAGCGATTGAGGATGTTTTTAGAAAAGCAGGTTTTCCAGAAAACCTTTTCAGAACACTATTAGTAAAATCAAAAAATGCTTCAGAAATAATCTCAAATGAAAAAGTAAGAGCGGTAACATTAACGGGAAGTGTTCCTGCCGGAAAATCAGTTGCATCGCTTGCTGGTAGTTTGATTAAGAAAACAGTTTTAGAATTAGGTGGTAGCGACCCTTATATTATTCTTGAAGATGCTGATTTGGAAAAAGCAGCAATGTCTTGTGTAACATCTCGATTAATAAATGCAGGACAAAGCTGCATTGCTGCAAAGAGATTTATTATTGTTGAAAGTGTTTATGCTGAATTTGAAAAGTTGTACCTGGAATCTAATGTCAAAGAAAAAAATGGGTGATCCTTTAGATGAAAAAAATGATTTGGGTCCGCAAGCGAGTACGCAATTACGAGATGAATTACACGATCAGGTTTTAAGAAGTGTAAAACAGGGTGCCGAATTAATTCTTGGTGGAACAATTCCTGAGATGGAAGGAGCGTACTATCCGCCAACAATTTTAAGAAATGTTAAACCTGGAATGGCAGCTTTTGATGAAGAATTATTTGGTCCTGTCGCAGCCTTGATTAAAGCCAAAGATGAAGATGATGCAATTGAACTTGCGAACAAAAGTATTTTCGGTTTAGGTGCTGCAGTCTTTACACAGGATGTTAAAAGGGGAGAACAAATTGCAAAAGAAAAACTTAATGCAGGATGCTGTTTTGTAAATGATTTTGTAAAATCTGATCCAAGATTGCCGTTTGGTGGAATTAAAGAATCAGGTTATGGAAGAGAACTATCTCCAATTGGAATTAAAGAATTTGTAAACATCAAAACAGTTTACGTCAAATAATTAGTGCTGCTTCGATTTAATTCTTATTATCAGAAATTTCAACACTTACACTGGCAAGCGCAATCGGTTTACCTGCATCATCAGTAATTAAAGATGTTGAAAGATGAATGCGAAACTCTTCTCCATTTTTTCTTTTATTTATTAGTTCGCCTGTCCAGCCTCCAGCCAATGTTTCCGGAAATATTTTTTTTACCATTGCCGGATCATTTTTTTGTGAACGAATAAATGTGATTGGTTTACCGATAATTTCATTTGTAGTATAACCGTAAATTCGACTAAAAGATTTGTTTATAAAAATTATTTTATCGCGCATGTCCGTAATACAAACACATTCAGTTACACTCTTTAATGCCTGAGCCAGAATAATTATTTTTTCTTCAGCCAATTTTCTTTCTGTAATATCTGTAACAAAACCTTCAAGGCAAACAACATCGCCTTTATCATTATAAATTGCCCGACCCTTTTCCCAAACCCATTTTTCGATTCCTTGCCATGTAATTATCCGGTATAGTAGTGTATAAGATTCGTGATTGTTCACAGCATTTTGCACCGTTTCATAAACAAGAAGTTGATCATCTTTGTGTATTAGATTTGCATAGCTTACAACTTTATCATTTATAAGTTCATCTTTTCTATACCCTGTTAACGGATAACAACCTTCGCTTACAAACTCCATAGTCCAGTTAATATTATTTGCACATCTGTATGCCATCCCCTGCAGATTACTCATAAGTGTGTCAATTTCCCTTTTTTGCTCAGCAATAATTTGATCTGATTTTTTTCTTTCAGTTATGTCCCTAACAATAGCCTGTAGATAAATGTCCTGCTGCAGTTCAATTCTTTTTAAACTTACTTCGGCATCAAACTGTTGTCCATCAAAACTTGTATGTCTCCACTCAAAAAATTGGGATATGTTGTTAGTTGCCTGCGTTATTTTTTCTTTGGATTTTAATTTGGAAGACTGCCCATCAGGCTGTAATGCAGGTGAAAACGAATAAGGATTTTTGCCAATAATTTGATCTTTTGTTGTATTAAAAAGTTGAATTGTTTTTTCATTACAATCGATTAAAATCTCTTCCTTCATCAAAAAGATTGCATCATTAGCGGACTCAAAAAGTGTTTTAAATTTTAGTTCACTTAGTTTTAGTGCATCAATCGCTTTTTGTTTTTCAGTTATATCAGTAAAGAATGCAGCTATAGTTTTGTCTGATAATTTCATTACTGAAAACTCATACACACCTTTAAAGTGGATATCTTCATAATTTAAAGATTGATTTAACAGAGGATTGCCTGAAACGAGCACATCTTTAAATTTTCCTATTAAATTATCCTTAACCAATGATGGAAATACGTCTTGAATTTTTTTTGATATTAGTGCATAAACATCTATTTGAAGTATATCTACCGCTGATTGATTAGTGCTTATCAATATCAGATCATCATTTTCATCTAATCTGTAAACAAGCACACCAAGCGGGGAGGCATCTAGCATATTCTGAAGGCTTTGTGCAAGATTCTTAGCATTAGCTTCAGCATTTTTTTGATACGTTATATTATCGAATACAAAGAATATTTCTTTCGTAAGTGAAGACTGTTCTGTGGTATAAATAGTTTCTCGTACCCAAAATTCCTGCTTATTCTTTCTAAGCATTTTCATTTCGTGCGGAGATTGCTTGTCTGGATTTAAGAGCACATACTGGATTTGTTTTTCAAGTCGTGCTGCATCTTGTGGAATAAACAGTTTTGATATATGTGAATCAATCAACTCATTTGTAAGGTAACCTAATTCTTTAGCTCCATTTTTATTTATTGAAGTAATTATTCCATCAAAATTAATTGTAATATGAATTAAGGGATGACTCTCATAAAGCAAACGAAATTTATCATAAGGTTCTTCAGACATTTTGGTCTTTTCGATTTTCTTTTCTGAGGATGATTGAGATGAAGATTTCATACGATACTTAATTAACGCTTTTTAACTTAGAATTAAATAAACATATTAACTTACATTGCAAGATAATAAGAATATTGTAAAATAAATTTTAAGTATAATTCTGTAAGCTAAATATTTTAATCAAAGATGCTGATTTATTGTGATTGTTATAATTTAGCATGAGGTTTATCTTTACAATAAAGAAATTAAAAATCTGGAAATCTGCTTTTGAAAAATTATAAGCTAATAATACAGTACGACGGTACAAATTATTCAGGTTGGCAGATACAAAAAAATTCCCAATCGATTCAGCAAAGAATTACAGATGCAATTGAGGTTTTACTAAAAGAAAAAATAAATCTAATTGGTTCAGGTAGAACTGATTCTGGTGTTCATGCAATTGGGCAATCAGCAAATTTTAGGACTGAGACGGAAATAAATATTTATAGATTCAAGCATTCGCTAAACTCAATTTTACCTTCTGATATTGTGATTTCTGAAATGAATGAAGTTGAGTTTGATTTTCATGCCCGATTTGATGCTAAAAAAAGAACTTATTTGTACCTAATAACTCCAGCGAGATCGCCTTTCTATATAAATTATTCATATTTTTATCCACGTAAAATTGATTTAGAAAAACTAAATTCACTTAGTAACTTATTCCTGGGTGAAAAAGATTTTACTTCTTTCAGCAGAAAAAATTCTGAGATTGAAAATAAAAATTGTATAGTTTATAAATCCTTCTGGCGAAAAAGAGGTGAACTATTTTTGTTCTCGATTCAGGCAAGCAGATATTTGCACGGAATGGTAAGAACAATAGTTGGTACTTTGCTAAATGCACAGAATCAAAACGATCCTGAATCTTTTATTAAGGAAATTTTTAATTCAAAAAATCGGGAAGATGCTTTTGAAGCAGTTCCTGCTAAAGGACTATTTTTATATAAAGTGGAGTATTAAAAATGTTTAATCTAAATTCTAAAAAAATTTTAATAACAGGCGGATCAAAAGGAATTGGGGCAGCTTGTGTAAAATATTTTTGTATGGCTGGCGCCTCAGTTGCATTTACTTATAATTCAAATCCTGCTTTAGCTGGCAGGATTGAAAAACGATATTCTAAAATTTCCAAATGCAAAGCATATAAAGTAGATATCACAAATGAAGATGAAATTAAAAATACTGTTCAAGTTGTAATAAAGGATTTTGGCGGAATCGATGTTTTGGTAAACAATGCAGGAATCTGGAAAGAAGCTAAAATTAGTAAGATGAAACTTTCTGCATGGGAAGAAACAATAAAGACAAATCTTACATCTACATTTTTATTTACTCAGCAAGCCGCTCATTTTATGAAACTAAAAAGATACGGCAAGATAATTAATATCTCATCAACTGCAGGGCAAAGAGGAGAAGCGCATTACTCGCATTACGCAGCATCAAAAGGTGGTATGATATCATTTACAAAATCACTCGCATCAGAACTTGGACCTTTTAATATAAATGTAAACAGTATTGCACCTGGTTGGGTTTTAACTGATATGTCTAAAAGTGCTTTATCCAATAAAAAAATTTTAGATGAAGAATTGAAAAAAATTCCGTTAGGTAGAATTGCAACTGCCGATGACATTGCTGGTCCGGTTTTGTTTCTTGCATCGGATTT
Source organism: uncultured Ignavibacteriaceae bacterium (assembly GCA_963812305.1). Taxonomy (GTDB): domain Bacteria; phylum Bacteroidota; class Ignavibacteria; order Ignavibacteriales; family Ignavibacteriaceae; genus IGN3. The sequence goes on along the minus strand of CAWEUT010000016.1, from coordinate 223,919 downwards.
ATCCCGCCATATAAATGGTGAAGTTCTAAATGTTAATGGCGGCTCAGTTTTGGTCGGATAAAAATTAAATGGAATTTTTAGCAGGCATACATCCAAAAGTTGTTCATTTTCCAATTGCATTTTTAATGCTTTATCCTTTAATGGAATTAATTTTTCTTTTTACTTCTAAGGATTTTTTTTCAAAAGCGGCAATGCTATTTCTCGCAATAGGAGTTATCGGATCATTATTTGCGGTGCTTTCAGGTAATCAGGCATTTGAGATGGTAACGAATTGGACTGACGAAGGCAAAGAGATATTCAGTTCTCATCAGACATTTGCAAATTTAACTGTGTGGTATTTTTCGGCTTTGCTTGTCATAAGATACTTTTTGTTTGTTAAGAAAAAACTTAATAGCAAAATTATTAGTGTTATCTTTATACTGTCATTACTTCGGTGTTTATTTTGTTTATCAGGCAGGTAATTACGGCGGCAAATTAGCAGATCAGGTTGTGATCAATTCAATTTCAAACACAGAAAAAGAAAAGTAAATTTTGGTACAGAATTATTAATTAATTTTATTTTACAATGATCAGATCCATAAAATATTTATTAACTGCAATTTTATTTTTTTCTACAATAACCATTGCAGAAAAACCACCTTCAAGCAAAGCTACAGGATTTTTTGTTGCTTTTGGGGTTGGACCCAGAATGCCAATCGGAGATTTTTCCAGCACAACTGATATTGGTTATGGAGTGAACGTTGAGTTTTCATATACTGATACAGATTTTCTTCCGGTGTTTCTGTTTGCCAATGTTGGATATGAACAGTACCCCGGTTCTCAAAATTATTTGCAGGAAACCGAGTACTCAAATTTTCATACAAATGCTCTTCCGGTAAACATTGGTGCCAGATATTATTTTGCTCCGTTATTAGAAAACATCGTTTTGCTTATGCCGATTGTTCAAGCATCCGCAACTTACACCTATTATCAAACATTAAATGAGTTTGATGAAAATTCCGGAAGGAACAATTTTCTTGATGATGAAAGTAAATTTGGATTTAGTGCTGGTGCTGGTGTTTCTATGTTTATGATGGAATTATTGGCAACATATAATTATATGCCTTCCAACCAATTTATTTCAGTCGATCTAAAAGTAAGAATTCCTTTATATATAAGTTTTTAGGAGAGAGTTATGAATTACAAAAATCTACTTCTTGATATTAATGAACACATCGCTGTCCTAACTTTAAACCGTCCTGATAAACTTAATGCACTTAACCATGAAACATTAGTCGAATTGCAGCAAGCACTTGAGTTTTTAAAGAATGATGCAAATATTTTTGTTGTGATAATAACAGGAAGTGGTGAAAAAGCTTTTGTTGCCGGTGCGGATATTTCAGAAATAAATAAATTGAATATGCTGGAGGGAAAAAAGTTTGCTGAATTTGGTCAATCAGTTTTTTCTATGATTGAAAAATTTGACAAACCTGTAATAGCAGCAGTAAACGGATTTGCATTGGGCGGTGGATGTGAACTTGCTCTTTCCTGCCATATCAGATTAGCAAGTGAAAATGCAAAGTTTGGGCAGCCCGAAGTAAACCTTGGAATTATTCCCGGTTACGGTGGAACACAAAGACTAACCCGATTAATTAATTCCGGCAGAGCAGCAGAAATGATTTTAACTGCTGATATGATTGACGCATCTGAGGCTTTAAGAATTGGATTGGTTAATAAAGTTTATCCGCAAAGTGAATTGCAAAGCAAAGCTTTTGAAATGGCTTCTAAAATTGCAAGTAAAGGACAGCAGGCAATACGCTTAGCTTTAAAAGCTGTAAAAGTTGTTGATGAAGTCTCTTCACACGAAGGGCAAAATATTGAAGCTACTCTGTTTGCATTATGCTGTGGCACAGAAGATTTTAAAGAAGGAACACAAGCATTTTTAGAAAAAAGAAAACCATCGTTTACAAATAAATAGACTATTTAATTCGTAAAGCAGACTTTAGTCTGCTACTTTTAAGATCCAAAACTATTTTGTGCACGGCACAAATTAGAATCTAATATGATAACTAGAACCCATTGAACAGAACCTGCCTACCCGCGGGCAGTTTTAATAGTGAACTCAAATGACTAAATCTTCTCTACCAAAAAATATTGCCCTGATTTTGTTCGGCGTTGTTGTAATACTTCTTGTTGTAAATATTGTAATTACAAAATATGTTACAAATGATGAACAGCCCAAAAACAGGGAGGCTTTAAGCGGAATTGAGATTGACAAATCATTTCATTCAGCACTAAAAAATTACGGTTTTTCAGATAGCTGGATATCAAAGAAAAAAATAAAAAATATTTCCGGTGATTCACTTTTTTCAAGCTACTCTGTTAAAGTCCCAAAAGATGTTCCAATTCAGTTAATAATTCTTGAGTTAAAAAATATTTTTTGGGAATATGAAGTTAATCTTGAGGCTGAAGAAATTGCTGCTGGCAAAAAATCATTATTACAGATTTCATCAGATGATAGATTAAAATTAGCGGCAGAGTTTTTTTATGATGAAAAAATAATTCGTCAATTTGGGACAGTTTCATTCCTTGTCAGTGATTTGCCACTGCAAGATGAAGAAATGCTAAATAAAGTTTTAAACATTCCCGAACTTTTTTACACAGTTCTTACTCCAAAAGATGAATCAAAAAAAAGATTATCACAGTTATCCAAAGCAGGCAAAAGATATGCTCTGCTGCTCGATGACAATATCACAGAGTTAAACTTTAAACTATCCAGCAGCTATTCAGATGATAAGATTAAGAAATCTATAAAAGAAATTGTGGGTACATTTTATAATGCAGCGTTTTTTATTATAGATGATAGATCGGATTTATTTGAATCTAAAAAATATCCATTAATTCAATCCGAGTTATTGAAAAGAGGAATTAGAATTGATTCCATCTTCTAAATTGGAAACATTAACTTCATCTAAGGTAAATGCTGAAGATAAATTTCAGGATTTCATGTTAGCTGTTCAGAAGAATGATGAAAAAGTTTTAGTAGTGAGTGCCAATGATTATTTAACAATCTCTGCGTTAATCCCCTCATACAGAAAAATTGGTTATAAGTTTATTTATCCGGGTGATATAATTATAAAGCGATAATTATTGTCACACTGAGCGATTCTTCTGTCATGCTGAACTTGTTTCAGCATCTCATTTCTCAAGTAATTCAGACCCTGAAACAATTCGATGCGGCGAATTCTTCGAAATGATTTATGAAATTTTAATTATAACTGAATTACTCAATTCATTTCACCAAACAAATCAACTTCTGCAACTTCAATTTGCAGAGCAGCAAGTTTTTGCAGCAATAAATTTTTATCGCCTACAAGTACAATCGAAAGTTTATCATTATTTATAAACTCTTTTGCTGCCTCATCTATTTCCGATTTTGAAACTGCATTTACATTTTTAATATAAGTATCAAAATAATTATCGGGCAAATTGTATAATATTTTACCAGCCACACCAGATGCAATCTGACGATAGGTTTCAAAATTAAGCGGAAATTTTTTTGTTATTGATGATTTAGCAAAATCTATTTCTTTATCTGTAACTCCCTTATGGATGTTTTCAAGTTCAAAAAGAATTTCCTTTAAAGCGTTTGTTGTATTTTCAATTCCTACTGAAGTCGATACTTCAAAAAAAGCAGTGTCTTTAAAGTATTGAAATCTTGAAGTTGCACCGTAAGTATAGCCGTTTCGTTCACGCAGATTGAGATTGATTCGACTTGTAAACTGTCCGCCTAAAATTGTATTAAGTAAATATCTTTGAAAAAAATCTTTTTGATTTCTTTTTGGTGTTAAGTGCCCAACTCGTATTTCAGTTTGAACAGATCCTTCTTTGTGATGCAAATAAATTTTCTTATTTGGTTCGCTTGATGAAACAGAAAAAGTAAAATCATTCGTAGTGTTTTTCCACTCTGAAAAATATTTGTTCAACAGTTTTACAAGATTATCTTTATTTAAATCGCCAACAACAATCAAAGATGAATTTGAAGGTGAAAAGAATTTTGCGTAATAATTTTTTATTTCATCAGGTAAAATCGAAGCAACAGTTTCTTCATATCCGGAAACAGGGAATGAATAATTATTTGATTTACTCAATATAACTTTGTTAAAAATCTGATCAGCCAAATAATCAGGTTCATCTTTACTTTGCATGATTCTTGTGATCAGTTTCTTTTTCTCTCTGTCAAAATCTTCATCATTAAAAGATGGTTTGAGCAAAACTTTACTGAATAGTTCTAATGACCTATCAAAATTTTCAGAAAGAGTTTGTAAACTCAAATTTATCAAATCATTATCTGTGGATACACTAAAACTTGAACCAAGCATATCAAACTCATCACTTAACTGCAAAGCATTCATTCCGTCCGCACCTTCATCAATAACAAGTGAAGTTAGGTAGGATAATCCTTTTTTATTATCAGGATCGTATTTACTTCCTGCATTTACAATAAGATTTAATCTTACCAGAGGCAGCTTATCTTTTTGTATGAATACAACGCGTAACCCATTATCCAATAAAAACTCATCCGGTTTCGGAAGTTTAAAACTAATTTCTGATTTGACTGCAGGTATATTTTTTCTATCAATCATTATAACTTTTCCTTTGGGGTGATGCGAAGTTCTACAAATGGCTTAGTTAGATAATTATGAACTGCACTTCGCAACGAATTTTTATTCACTTTATTGTAGCGCTCAAGATCAAACTCAAATGAGTTTGGTTCATTTAAATGATAGTTATAGTGATTAAGATAATCAGCCACCGTATCAAGGTTTTGCATTGCAAAAACAAACTGAGCTTTGATTCCATTTTTTGATTTTTCTAACTCTTTGTCACTAACATCTGAAGACGCTAAAATATTTACTTCGTCTAAAATTATTTTTTTTAGCTCATCAAGATTAGTTTCCGGACGTGCTGTTGAGATTATCATAAATTGTCCACCAAACTTTCCGGAGTATTGAAATGCGGTAACATCCTGAGCAATCTGTAAATCAAAGACTAATTTTTTATACAGGCGGGAATTTTTTGAGCCGGTTAAAATGTCTGCGGCAACTTCTAAGGATGAATCATCTTTACCAAAAATTAAATCTGAATGCCAGGCAAGATAAATTCTATCAAGCTGAACATTGTCTTTATGTTCAACTAAAATATTTTCCTTAAGAGTCATTTTAATTGATTCAGGCTTATGATTTGAATCAAATGGTTCGATTGATCCAAAATATTTTTCAATTAACTGAACTGCATTTTCTTTTTCAAAATCTCCTGCAACCACAAGGCAGGCATTGTTTGGCGAATAATATTTTTTGAAAAAATTTTTCACATCATCAAAAGTGTAACTTTCTATATCTTTTAGATGTCCGATTGTTGACCAGCTATACGGATGACCCTCAGGATAAAGATTTGTGCTAATAAGCTCCCATGCTAAACCATATGGCTGATTATCATATCTTTCTAATCTTTCATTCTTCACAACATCTTTTTGGTTATCAAGTTTTTCTTGAGTGAGAGCCGGAAGAAAATATCCCATTCTGTCCGATTCAAGCCAGAGAGCAAGTTCTAAATAGTTGGAAGGAAGTTTTTCGTAATAATTTGTCCTGTCTGTAGATGTCGAACCATTTAAAGTTCCACCAGCTTCTTGAATGTATCGAAAGTGCATTTCTTTAGGAACATTTTCAGAACCCTGAAACATCATATGTTCGAACAAATGTGCTAAACCCGTTTTGCCTTTTGTTTCATATGCAGAACCGACCTTATACCAAATATTTACTGAAACAAGAGGGAGAGATTTATCTTCATATAAAATGTACTCGAGTCCGTTTTTTAATTTGTCTTTGGTGCAATTAAGATTAAGGTGATTCAATTTTTTTTCCTTTTTAGATTATTCGTAACACAGTCCGTCACGGCGGATCAGTCTGTGATATTATTCTTAGTTTAAATTCGCAGACTGAAGTCTGCGCTACGATTGTGACAATTATTTTAACAAAAACTCAATTCGTTCAAGTTTTCCATCAATATTATTGTTTGGAAAGATACGAAGTATTTTTGCAAGCAGGGGATAAATATCAATGTTGTTTAATGTGCCGCAAGTATAACCCGATTTAAAGTCGGGACCAATTGCAAAAAATATCCCATGCATATCAAGATATGTTGGGTCATATCCATGATTACCAAGTGGAAACTTTTTTGAATATTTTTCAACATCTTTCCCATCAAATAAACTGTATCCCAAATCTGCGATTAAAACAATCTCAGCAACATTAGGATTGTCTTTGTAATGCAGATAATCCGGAATGTCATTTTTCCAATAAGTTTTGAAATTTTTCTCAGATTTTTTTAATTGTTGATAAACCTTAATTTTTTCCTCTTCATTTGGGTAGATGAACATCATCGTCCCTTTATCTGAAGATTTGAACGCAAAACCTGCAAGCAGTTTATCAATATTAATTACCCTATCAGGACTCAATTCAGTCATTCCATGATCTGATAAAACAATAACATTTGTGCTATCACGTAAGTTTAACTTTTCTAATCCTAAAAATATTTTGCCGAGAAGACTATCCTGCATTGCAATAGACTGATTTACTTCTTTGGAGTTCGGTCCGTAATTATGACCCGAAGTATCAGTAGCATCAAAATACAACATAATTAGATGTGGTCGTTTATCGTAAGGAAGCTGCAGCCACTCCATAGCGCCATTTATTCGATCATCGTATGGCGTTGTGTAAATAAATTTTTTAGAATAGTTCGGTCTTCGATAACCAATATTCAACTCCGAACCAGGCCAAAAATAGCTCGCGGAAATAACTCCTTGTCTTCTTGCTGTTTCCCAAATCGCTTCACCTTTGTACCACTCGGCATTATTTTTTTCAGTAGTATCGTATAAAGAATATTTTTGATTAGTATAAAAATTGGTAAAACTATTTGCAATAATTCCATGGTTTTCAGGATACAAGCCTGTAACAATTGAATAATGATTTGGAAAAGTTTTTGTAGGGAAACAAGGTTTAAGGGATAAAGCATGTACTCCATTTTCTTTAATAAAATCAAGATTTGGAGTTAATCCTCTGCTTGGATAATCCCATCTAAATCCATCAAAAGAGATTAGGATTGTGTAGTTTTTTTGCTGAGCTAAGATTTGAAAAGATAACAGTAAAAAAATCAGAGTTACAATTTTAATTTTGAATATTTTTTTCATAAAACTTTTTATCCCTTTTCTGTAAAAATGAATAAATTTGATCAAATATCCTTCAAATATTTTCCAAAACAGAATAATTTAAAAAAGCAAGTGTTTAAGCAGTATTATTTAAATATTAATTCTCAAAAAAGATCAATGATTACTTGCATAAAAAATCGTTTAGACTAATATTTCTTATACACTTTATTGACTTTTTGCTATGCAGAAAAATTTTACTAATAAACTTATCTTAACATACTATCCCTTAACTATCTCAAGGAGAAAAAATGATTAATCGTTACTCGTTACTATCGATTTTCATGATGCTTCTTGTAACATTTACACTTATGCAATCAAATGTATTTGCACAAGGTGTTACAACAGCGGCTATGAATGGAATTGTAGTTGACTCAAAAGGTGACCCATTACCGGGCGCTAACTTATTAGCTGTTCATACTCCATCAGGAACAGAATATGGAACAACTACACGTGTTGATGGAAAATATAATCTTAATGGTTTAAGAACCGGTGGTCCATACAAAATTACTGTTTCATTTGTTGGATATAAATCACAGGTTTTTGAAGGTCAAATGCTTCAATTGGGGCAAAATGCAAAGATTGATTATACTTTAATGGAAGAAGCAGTTGAATTGGGTGCTGTAACTGTTGTTGGAGAAAAAAATTCAATACTTTCCAGCAATAGAACCGGTGCAGAACAAAATGTTACTGCAAAAGATATCGAATTAGTTCCTTCAATTAGAAAAAATTTTAGTGATTTTGCAAAATTATCACCTCAGGCAAGCGGAAATAGCAGTTCTTTCGCTAGCAGAAATAATCGCTATAACAATATTCAAATCGATGGTACTCAATACAATGATTTATTTGGTTTAGGTGCAACAGGTGCCCCAGGTGGTCAGACTGGTACAACCCCAATCAGCATCGATGCTATTCAAGAGTTTCAGGTTGTAGTAGCACCTTATGATATTAAGTACGGAAGTTTTACCGGTGGTGGTGTTAATGCTATTACCAGAAGTGGTACTAACAAATGGACAGGTTCCATATTTGGTTATGGAAGAAATGAAAGTTTAGTTGGCAAGGGTTCTTTTATAACTGATAATCCTGCTACATCAACGGATGAGCAAAAATATCCTGAGTTTAAGGAATATGCTTATGGTTTTAGACTTGGTGGTCCAATTCTAAAAGATAAATTATTTCTATTTGCAAATGGTCAAATAAGTGCAAATGATCAACCTCTTTCAAACATTTCATTAGCTACAGGTCCATCTACCGCGACAAGTTTAGCTGATCAATTTGCAGCCATCTTAAAAAGCAAAGGAATGGATCCCGGAACTTATGGAGCTTATACAATTGAGCAGCCAAGTGAAAAGTTTTTTGTCAGATTAGATTTTAACCAATCAGAAAATCATAAAATGACTTTGAGACATAATTATGTAACTGCTTATCAGGATATTTTGGCAGGCAGAAATTCAAATACTCAAGTATCATTTAACACTTTTGCATATCGTATTAGAAACATAACTAATTCTACAGTTTTCCAGCTTAACAGTACATTTTCTAATAACTTATCAAATGATTTAATTCTTGGCTTCACAACTATAAGAGATAGAAGAGCGGGAATAACTGATAGACGACCTGAAGTTAGAGTTATGAGAGAAGATGTTCTTTTAGTTGCCGGACCGGATAGATTTTCAACGGCAAATGAACTCGATCAAGATATCTTCGAATTAACAGATAACTTCTCAGCTTATCTTGGTGATCACGTACTTACAATTGGTACACATAATGAATTTTTCTCATTCAGAAACTTATTCATTAGATCTTTCAACGGATATTATGAATTCAACACTCTGGCAGATTTAGAGAATGAAACTCCCAGCTACTACCAGAGAGTATATTCTCAAGATCCAAATGTAGACAAACCAGCGGCTAGATTTAGTGTAAACCAGCTTGGGTTCTATGTACAGGATGAGTGGACAGTGGTTCCTACATTCAAACTAACATTTGGTGTAAGAGCAGATATTCCGTTCCTGCCAACAGAACCTGCATATAATCCAAAGGTATCAGAAAATTTCCCAGATTACAGCACTTCTGATGTGCCTAGCGGTAATGTAATGTTTTCCCCAAGACTTGGTTTTAACTGGGACCTGTTCGGTGATAGATCTACACAGTTAAGAGGCGGTGTTGGTGTTTTTACAGGTCGTATTCCTTATGTTTGGATGTCTAACAGCTATGGTAACACAGGTACTTTGATTGCAGAAGTTAACCAGGCAAGCGGTGGAAATGTTGGATTTTCAGTTGATCCAGATAATCAGCCAGGTCCTGGAGATCCAGGAACCGGTGCTCCTACAACAAGAGCAGAAATTGATTTGGTTGATCCTGACTTTAACTGGCCTCAGATTTTAAGAGCTAACCTTGGTTTGGATCAAGAATTGCCTTGGAATATGATAGCTACCGTAGAATTTATGTACTCAAAATCTATGAATGATCTTGTATATGAAAAGCTTAATCTAAATCCTCCAAGCGCAACAAATCCAACAATACCTGGTGAAGACGGAAGACCAAGATATGGCGGTACAAACAGTTATGGCAGCAGATATTTTGATGTGCTCTTATTAAAGAATACAGATGAAGGATATCAATATAATTTCTCAGTTCAATTACAAAGAAACGTTGCTCAAGGAATATCTTTCAACACAGCTTACACCTATGGTGTTTCTCAGGATGTAAATAGTGTTCTTTCTTCACAAGCTCAGTCACAAATTAGATACAATCCAGTTTCTGGTGATCCAAATGCTCCTCCATTAACTACATCTAGTTTTGATTTAGGACATAGATACTTTGCTTCTGTATCTTATGCTCATGAATTCTTTGAAAATTCTCCTACTTCATTTTCATTATATTATAATATTCAATCAGGTCGTCCATTCTCTTTTACTGTTAATGGTGATTTGAATAATGATGGATTAAATGGAAATGATTTATTCTATATCCCTGGTTCTCCGGATGATATATTAGTTGGTGCAGTTACCGGTGGTGCTTATGTTGAAAATGCTCAACAAAAAGCAGACTTGTTTGCTTTCATAGATAACAATGAATATCTCGCTGAAAATAAAGGATCTATGTCTGAAAGGAATGCAAGCAGAGCTCCATGGAATGATCAACTTGATTTGAGAATTGCCCAAGACTTTGGAACTGGAATTGGTAGTTTCCAAATTGCATTGGATATTCTAAACGTTCTTAATCTTGTAAATAATGAATGGGGATGGTTCCAAACAACATCTCAAGATACTTATAACATTGTTACATTAAATGGAACTGATCCCGCAACAGGAAAACCTGTTTATAGATTCAGTAAACCTTCAACAAACACTGCCTGGACACCAACTGATTTATTATCAAGGTGGCAAATGCAGTTAGGTTTGAGATACACATTCTAAGTAGTATCCTAGTTCTTAAATTAAAGGCGATCTTCGGATCGCCTTTTTTATTATCTTTTGTCGTTCCTTGTAATGATGTATTAGAAATACAACTTTTCCTTTTAAATTCACTGGTTTAAGACTAATAAAAAGAGTACGACTCCTACGAGTTGTCAATTTTTCTAAGTTCAAATGTAGTAATAGATTATATCACAAGGCAGGGTTTGCGTGTCATTCCCGTGAAAACGGGAATCCAACACTCCCAAGAGGAAATGGATTCCCACTTTCTCCCGAAGGGATACCTATGGCAGTGGGAATGACAAACTATGTATTTAACTACAAGAACATTATATAATTTAATGCAAAAGCTTTAAAACTCTATCAGGTCTTATTGAACCTAACAATTTAAACAATTCTGAAAACGGAATATCTCTATCCCAGGAAAACAGAGTAATAAAAGCTTCACCAACTACTGCATCACGAGGGACTAATCCCCAAAAGCGGCTGTCCAAACTATCATCTCTGTTATCACCCATCATAAAGTAATAATCTTTTTTAAAGGTATATGAAGAAGAAGGAATGCCATCAATAACAATTGCATTACCTTTAAGTTCAACAACCCGCTTGCCGTATTCTCTATCGATTATTGTTCTCCATTGTTCAACGTTGTAAATGTTTAATGGAATTTTCATTCCTTTTTTAGGAATAACTAAAGGACCATAATTATCTTCATTCCACGGCATACCTTTAGGGAAAATTCTTGGTTCTGCATAACCTTTTGGTGCTGGTCTCAGATAACTGCCATACTGTCCGCGATAATATTTAATAAACGGCGGTTTCCAGAATTCTTTTCCGTTTACAAAAACTACTTTGTCTTTAATTTCAATTGTGTCGCCCGGAGTTCCAATACATCTTTTAACATAATTAATATTTTTTTCTATCGGCTCAAGCTGGTCGCGATCGCCGGGATACTCAAATACAACTATGTCTTTTGCTTTAGGTTCTTTAAAAGCGGGAAGCGTAAAGTAGGGAAGTGCAACTTCCGTAAAAGGAATATATCGCGGTGAACTTGATCCATAGATAAATTTATTTACAAGCACAAAATCGCCAACAAGTATTGTGTCTTCCATTGATCCTGTTGGGATGCGTGTGTTTTGTATAATAAAGGTGATAATAAATAATGCGGCTATTCCTGCAAAAGCCAATTGTTTAAAGAACTCAGCTATTTTACCGGCAATTGTAGTTGGTTTAGGTTTTTCTTTTTTGTGAAAGAAATTTTTCAGTTTTTCCTGAAATGACAATGGGTTCTCCTGTGTTAATTATTTTTGTAGCACAGACTTTAGTCTGTGATTTCTTTAAACTTATTTATTATTCGCAGAATAAATTCTGCGCTACGATGATAACATTTTCTTTAAAATCTCATTAACAAGTTTTGGATTAGCTTTCCCTTTTGATTCTTTCATCACCTGTCCAACAAAAAATCCAAAAACTTTTTCTTTACCGGAACGATACTCTTCTACTTGTCCAGTATTTGCATCAATAATCTTTTGAATGATTGCTTCAATTTCTGATGTATCTGAAATCTGGATTAGATTTTTTTCTTTTACAATTTGTTCAGGATCAGAATTATTCTCCATCATTATCGGAAATATTTCTTTAGCAATCTTGCCGCTTATCGTTCCATCTTTTATAAGATTAATAAGCTTACCCAAATTTAATGGTGAGACAGGGAAATCCGAAATATCAATCTTTTTATCATTTATCACTGCAAGAACATCACCCGTAACCCAGTTGCTTGCAATTTTGTATTCATCAGTTACGGAAATTACATCTTCATAATACTTTGCCAGCGATTTAGTTTGTGTTAGTATTTCGCAATCATAAATTGGTAGTGAAAAATCAGTAACAAATCTTTTTAATTTAGCATCCGGCAGCTCAGGAAGAGATTTAGCAATTTCTTTTTTCCATTCTTCATCAACAATTACAGGCAGCAAATCAGGATCAGGAAAATATCTGTAATCGTGTGCTTCCTCTTTGCTTCTCATCGGATGAGCTTCGTTTGTGTCCGCATCCCAAAGTAAAGTTTGCTGCACAATTCTTTCACCGTCTTCAATCAATTCAATTTGTCTTTTTACTTCATATTCGATTGCACGTTCAACATTTCTGAAGGAGTTCATATTTTTAATTTCAGTCTTAACACCAAATTCGCTTTCACCTTTTAATCGAACAGAAATATTTGCATCACATCTTAACGAGCCTTCTTCCATGTTACCATCACAAATACCAAGATATTGTACGATCTGTTTAATCTTGCTTAAATATAGATAAGCTTCTTCTGCAGTGCGTATATCAGGCTCACTGACTATTTCCATCAAAGGAACTCCGCATCTATTCACATCCACAAGCGTATCAGAACCTTGATCGTGAATAGATTTGCCTGCATCTTCTTCCATATGGATTCTTGTAATCCCAATTTTTTTTGATGAACCATTTTTAGGATTAACCTCAATAAATCCATTCTCACAAATAGGTTCTTCGTATTGAGATATTTGATATCCTTTGGGAAGATCCGGGTAGAAATAATTTTTTCTTGCAAAGATTGAATGTTCATTTATTCGGCAATTAGTTGCCAATCCCATAAGAGCAGTGAACTCAACAACTTTTTTGTTAAGCACAGGCAAAACGCCGGGATGTCCTAAACAAACCGGACAAGTATTGCTGTTGGGATCATTACCAAACTTGGTTGAACATCCGCAAAAAATTTTTGAGTCTGTTAAAAGCTGGGCGTGAACTTCTAATCCAATTACTGCTTCGTATTTTGTATTCATAAAATGTGATTGTTTCCGCGGACAAATATATGGATGATATTCTTTATATAGAAAGATGAAAATAAATCTATTATGATAGCCGGATTAAATGTTTGCTCTGCGGTTTTATCTTACTTTAGATATAAGTATTTTTTTAAAGCATTAATCAAATTGATATAGTTTTATGCAGCGAATACAAAAATTAGGATTTGTTTTAGGACTAATATCTTTTCTGATCATTCTAATTTTTTTTAATCCCGATCCACAAAACCCGAATGTAGGCAAAGTTGCCGCGGTTGCTGTTCTTATGGCAATCTGGTGGATAACTGAAGCTTTGCCAATGGCTGCAACATCTCTTGTCCCATTAGTCTTTTTTCCGCTACTTGGAGTTCTATCCGGTTCCGAAATTTCCGGTGCATATATAAACTCGGTAATATTTTTATTTATTGGTGGATTTATGCTCGCTATCGCCATGGAAAATTGGGGATTGCATAAACGAATTGCTCTAAAAATAATTTCAATATTCGGAGGAACAGCAAAGTCAATTTTGTTTGGATTTATGTTTTCTGCTGCGTTTCTTTCAATGTGGATTTCAAACACAGCAACTGCTGTTATGATGCTGCCGATTGCTCTTGCGGTCATCACAAAAATTGAAAATGAATTTGGAAAAGATGAAACAAAAAATTTTTCAAAATCAGTTTTGCTGGGCATTGCATATTCCTGTTCGATTGGAGGAATTGCTACATTAATTGGAACACCCCCAAATTTAGCTTTAGTGAGAATTCACAAAATTGCTTTCCCTAATGCACCCCAAATATCTTTTGGTGATTGGATGCTGCTTGCATTTCCGATCACAGTAATTTTATTAATTCTTACAGCAATTCTTTTATCTAAAATTGTTTTCAAATCAAATAAGAGTATAAAAATCGGTAAAGACTTTATTGCAAACGAATATAAATCACTCGGTAAATTTTCTTATCCTCAAAAAGTGATCGCTGTTGTTTTTAGTCTAACTTCTTTCTTGTGGATATTCAGAACTGATTTAAATCTAGGCTTTATAAATATTTCAGGATGGTCATCAATCTTTTCAACACCCGATTTTATTGATGATGGAACGATTGCAATTACAATGGCATTTTTACTCTTTCTTTTTCCATCGAAAGATGAAAAGCAAAAAACAATTCTTGCTTCAAATGTATTTGAGCAAATTCCCTGGGGAATAATTTTACTTTTCGGCGGCGGATTTGCATTGGCAACTGCATTTAGTTCAAGCGGGTTATCACAATTTATTGGAAATAATTTAAAGGGATTATCTCACATTCCAATATTTGTCTTGATATTAATTATTTGTACAATCATAAATTTTCTAACCGAACTAACATCAAACACCGCAACTACGCAAATGATACTCCCGATACTTGCATCGGTATCAGTTGCAATAGGAGTTAACCCGCTGCTTCTAATGATTGCAGCAACGTTATCGGCATCTATGGCATTTATGATGCCGGTTGGAACACCTCCAAACACAATTGTTTTTGCAAGTAAGAGATTAAGAATTTCTGATATGGCAAAAACGGGATTTGCACTTAACATAATTAGCGTAATTGTTATTGCAATTCTAGTTTATTTTGTCGGATCTATTATTTTTGATTTAACCAGTTTTCCGGATTGGGCAAGAATTTCTGAATAGTATTTTTATCAGGAACGGGGCTTAAATTTCCTTTAAATACACATTTAACTAAATGGTGAATATTTATTGATAGTTTATTACTCGCAATAAAAAATTACTTTTCTTATATTACAAGCCGATTAAAAAATACTTGGATAAAATGAATTCGAAAATATTAGGGATACTTTTGTTGTTGATGTGTCAGTTAAATTTTGCACAAACAGCTTCAACATATTTCCCTTCACAGACTGGTTATAAATGGAATTATGAATCCGTACCGTTAGATTCACTTAATAATCCGGTGAACTCACAAAAGTTTTTCTCAATAGACTCCTTCGCTGTTCAAACTACTTTCAATGGCAAAAACACAAATGTTGTTCTAAGCAAAACCGGTGCTCAAAACACAATTAATTTCCAACCATATCTGGATACTTTGTATTATAATTTTGAATCATCAAATGGATTTGAATACTTCGATCCGGAATTAGTTTCCGGATTACTTGGAAATATTGATTCAACGCTTGGAATCAATTTTTTCAACTTCTTTGGCTCTCTCGAAGGTTGGTACTCATATTATAGATTTGCCTCAAATGTCAATGCATCATACCAGATTTATCAAAAAGATACTACAATTATTATTGATGGTACATCTCTGCCTGTAAGATTCGAGTTGATCGGTAAAAGATTGGCTGATGAAACAATAAATACTGCAATCGGAACTTTTATTTGTAAAAAGTTTTTATTGGAAAGAAGATTGAGTTATTTAATCTTGAATATTTTTCCAGTCAAAATTCTTGGAGTTGAAGAAACTGTTTGGTTAGCTCAGGAAAATTGGAAAGTAAAAAGCTACGTTCCATCAACAAATGTTGATTTATCTATTGTAGGAATTCCGAAGTTTAATATCCCTGGTTTAGAAACAAACATCATCGCCCCAATTACAGATGTGGAAGATGAGTTTCTTGCAGTCGATAACTTTGAACTTTATCAGAATTATCCAAATCCATTTAATCCGAGTACAAAAATAAGCTGGCAGTCTCCAGTTGGCGATCATCAATCCTTAAAAATTTATGATGTATTAGGAAACGAAGTTGCTAAACTTGTTGATGAATACAGAGAGGCTGGTAAATATGAAGTTGAGTTCAATCCAGAATCGAGTATCAAAAACTTTCCTGCAGGTAGGCAAGGTACAGCATCTGGAGTTTATTTCTATCAACTAACAATTGGTAATATTGTTCAATCAAAAAAAATGTTAATGATTAAATGATCCAACAATCCGTATCAAATAAAATAGAATTAATTTATTTTCTAAATAATATCTGGGGATATTCATGTTTACTCAAAATCTAAAAACAAAATTTTATAATCCCGAAATACAAACAATCGAAATTCCTACTCGCGATGAGATAGAAGAACAATACAAATGGAATTTAAAGGATATTTATATTTCAGATGAAGAGTGGGAAAAGGATTTTAAGTTTGTTGATCAAAGTATTGTCGGCTATGCACAATTTGAAGGAAAGATAACTGATTCGTCTGAAAATCTTTTAGCGTGTCTTAAATTTGATGAAGAAATTGGAATCAAATTGGAACGAATGTATCTCTACTCAATGCTTGCCAAAGATAGTGATATGCGGGACCCGAAATATCAGGGGATGGATGACAGAATAAAAAGTATTTATTCAAAAGTTCTTACTGCTAGTTCATTCATCAAACCTGAGTTGCTAAAAGCAGATGAGACAAAATTAATTGAATTAATCAATTCAAATCCGAAACTTAAAATTTACAAGCAGTCTTTTGATGATCTTATAAGATTTAGAAAACACACACTTGAAAGGGAACAGGAAGAACTTCTTGCAATGGCAAGTGAAGTTACGCAGGTTCCTTACAACACCTATTCACTTTTTACAAATGCTGATTTAAAGTTTCCTAAAGTTGCTGATGAGAAGGGCAACCTTATGGAAATGTCTCATTCAAGATTTTATTCTGCACTTTACTCAAAGGATAGAGATTACAGGGAGCGGGCTTTTAAAGCATATTTAAAACCTTACGTTGATAATGTGAATTCTTTCAGTTCATTGTTCAATGGAAATTTGAAATCAAATATTTTTTATGCAAAGGCAAGAAAATATAATTCCGCAAGAGAAGCCGCATTATTTAAAAATAATATTCCAATTTCTGTTTATGATAATCTTGTTGAAGCAGTTAATAAAAATATTTCTCCAATGTATCGATGGGCAGCATTAAAGAAAAAGCTGCTAAAGATTGATGAACTTCATCCCTATGACGTTTATGTTACTTTGTTTGATCAGAAACTTGAAAAAAAATATTCATATGAAGAATCAAAACAAATTGTAATTGATTCATTGCAAATTATGGGCAAGGATTATTTATCATCACTCAATAAAGCGTTTGACAACAGATGGATTGATGTTTACGAGACCAAAGCAAAAAGAAGCGGAGCTTATTCATCCGGCACAACATTCGGAGTGCATCCTTATGTTTTATTAAACTGGACAGATTTATTAAACGATGTTTTTACATTGGTTCATGAAATGGGGCACAATATGCATTCTTATTACACAGGGCTGCATCAACCATATACTTATGCTAATTACTCAATCTTTTTAGCGGAGGTTGCATCTACATTTAATGAAAATCTTTTGCTTGATCATCTAATACAAATTTCTGAATCGAACGAAGAAAAACTTTTCTTGCTTGAAAAATATCTTAACAATATTACCACAACTGTTTACAGACAGGTAATGTTTGCTGAGTTTGAGTCGCTCACGCACTCAAAGGTTGAAAGTGGTGAAGCATTAACTCCGGATATTTTGTGTAAACTTTATAAAGATGTTTATCAAAAATATTGGGGACCAGAAATGATAATTGATAAAGAAGAAAGTTATACCTGGGCTCGAGTACCGCATTTTTATTATAACTTTTATGTATTTCAATATGCAACCGGATTTGCAGCATCTGAAGCACTTGCACTTAAAAGTTAAAACGGAAGGTGAGCCTGCTGTGCAAAAGTATTTAGATTTTCTAAAAGCAGGAAGTTCTGATTATCCGATTAATATTTTGGAAAAGGCTGGAGTTAATATGAACTCGCAGGAACCGATCTTAGCAGTAACAAAAAAAATGAATCAAATAATTGATGAAATAGAAAACTTAATCTGAAAAAATATAGGATATAAATGAAAGTATACACTAAAGTTGAATTAAACGAATACAAACAATCACTAACTTATGATGACATCAGTCTTATACCAACTGAGGTTTCAAGAATAAAATCAAGAACGGAAGCCTCAACAAACTGCTCCTTTCTAGGATTAAAACTTAATGTGCCTGTAATCTCAAGTCCAATGGATTCTGTTACCGGAATTGAGATGGCAAAGGAACTTTCAAATCTTGGTAGTCTTGGAATTGTAAATAGATTTGATTCATCGCTCGATTCAGTTTTAAATTCTAAAAACGGAAAGGGCATAAAAGCAATATCAATAGCATTGAATACTAATCTAAATACTATCGAAAAAATTGCTGCAAAAAATTATTTGATTTGTATTGACACCGCAAATGCCAACAACAAAGAAGTTCTAAAAAAAACCGAGATGATTAAAAAGAAATTTAATGTTAAAGTAATTGTCGGAAACATTGCTCATGGTGCAAGTCTTGAACAACTTGAAAATGCTGGGGCAGATGCAGTACGTGTTGGGATAGGCAGTGGAAGTGTTTGTACAACATCAATACAAACAGGAATTGGAATTGGACAAGTATCATCTCTCTTAAATATTTTATTTGCCAGAAAAGATAAAAAACTAAAAATTAAAATAATTGCTGATGGTGGAGTTAAAAGTCCCGGTGATGTTGCAAAAGCTATAGCATTGGGTGCCGATGTTGTAATGCTTGGAAGAATGTTATCCGGAACAAGAGAAACTCCCGGTGAAGTAATAAAATATAACGGGCAACTGTGGAAAAAATACCGCGGCTCTGCTTCTTTTGGTGTAAAGATGCGCAATGAATTTATTGAAGGTGAAGAGACAATGGTTGCTTACAAAGGTGCGGTAAAAAGTGTTATTGATGGAATCTCAGATGGACTAAAAAGTTCGATGAGTTATATGAATTGTTTTAATCTTGAAGAGCTTAGAAAAATAGAAACCTTTGCTGTCCTAAGTAACAGTTCATACTTAGAACGCTTACCGAGAATGTAGAAAATAGGGCTGTCTGTAAAGACTGGATTTAAAAGTCATTCCCGTGAAAACGGGAATCCAAAATGCTTAGGGTAAAAATGGATTCCCACTTCTGTGGGAATGACAATTCTTTATTCGTTACATTTAAGTCTACCGGATTTCATTCTTATATATTAAAACTCTTGGAGATTTTTTTTATAGCTTAACTTTTTTAAGTCTGAGTGAATTACTGATAACTGAAACAGAACTTAGTGACATTGCCAATGCCGCAAACATTGGATTAAGCAATCCAAGCATTGCTAATGGAATTCCAATTACGTTATAAATAAAAGCCCAGAATAAATTTTGTTTTATTACGGCAATAGTACGTTTAGATAGTTTAATTGATTTCACAACTCCGCTTAAATCACCACTAATTAAAACAACCTCCGCACTTTCAATTGCAACATCAGTTCCATTCCCAATTGCAATCCCAATATTACTTTGTACCAAGGCAGGGGCATCATTAATTCCATCGCCAACCATTATTACTTTTCTTCCCTGGTCTTGTAATTTTTTTACTTTGCCGGATTTATGTTCAGGCATAACACCTGATTCATACTTTTCAATCCCAGTAATAGTTGAAATATATTTTGTAACATTTTCATTATCACCGGAAAGTAAAATTGGTTCTAATTTCATTTCTTTGATTTTATTAATCACTTCTGCTGAGTTATTTTTTACGGAATCAACAACAGAAACAAACCCTTTCAAAGTCGCCATCAATTGCAAGAAAAATTAGTGAAGAATTTTTTATTGCTTCATTTTTTAATTCGTTTATAACAACGTTCAAATCAATTTTATTCTCAAGCATAAAAGATTCATTGCCTGCCAATAGATTATTTTTATCTGTTTTCCCTTTTATTCCTTTGCCGGGTCTATTTTCAAATTCTGTAATCAATATCGGATTGATATTTTTTTCTTTTACATACTTAGTTATAGCCTTTGCTATTGGATGCTCGGATTTACTTTCAAGAGAGGATAGTGTTGATAAAAATTCATCTTCCGAATATCTCATTTACAAAAATATTTTTTACAGATAATTTACCTTCAGTAATTGTTCCGGTTTTATCAAACACAATTGTATCCGCACGATGAAGTTCTTCTAAACTTTCACCATTCTTAAATAAGATACCGTTCTGAGCAGCCTTTCCCATTCCAACAATTAATGCGGTTGGCGTAGCTAATCCAAGCGCACAAGGGCAGGCTATAATTAAGACAGCAACAAAATTCATGAGTGCTATGCTTATATCATCCGGTTTAATAAACATCCAAACAAAAAAAGTTACTATAGCAATAAGTACAACTACTGGAACAAATATGGAAGCAACTTTATCAGCAAGATTTTGAATTGGAGCTTTTGAACCCTGTGCTTCTTCAACTAGTTTAATTATTTGCCCAAGTACAGAATTTTTTCCGATAGTAGTTATTTCAAATTCAAAATAGCCTGATGTATTTATTGTTCCGCCTATAACTTTTGAGCCGATGATTTTTTCAACTGGTAAACTTTCTCCGGTAATCATCGCTTCATTAACAGAAGAAGAACCTGATGTGATAATTCCATCAGCAGGAATTTTACTGCCGGGTTTAATCACAATTATATCACCAGACTTCAATTCATCTATCTGTCTTTCAATTTCGCGGTTTTGTTCTTTTACAATTGCAGTTTTCGGCTGCAGTTCAATTAATTTTTTAATTGCAGAACCAGTTTTTGATTTCGCTCTGCTTTCTAACCATCTACCTAAAAGTATAAGACTAATAATTACAGCCGATGTATCAAAATAAACATGACTATTATGATTAGCGTGAGAAAATATTTCCGGAAATAGTGTTAGTAATAAACTGTATAAATAAGCTGCACCTGTTCCAATTGCAACCAGTGAATTCATATCCGCAGAAAAATGTTTGAGATTGTTCCAGAATATTTTATAGAATCTTTTTCCAGAAACAAAAAGTACAGGCGTTGTTAATAACAAAAGAATTTTATTTATCTGCTCAACGCTAAAGAAATTGTTGAGAAAAAAACTTTCCCACATCATTCCCATATTAATTATTGCAATAGGAATTGTAAGCACAACAGCAAAGATTAAATCACTTTTTAATTCTTTAAGATGTGTATCAACATAATCGTGTTTTTCATCAGAAAAATTTTTCTCTTTTTGTAAGACTGATAGATCCAGCTTATAACCAATGTCTTCAACTGTTGCAGCAAGTTTATTAAGATCAACAACAGAAGGATCATATTCTAATGAAACTTTTTCCGTTGCAAGGTTTACATTAACAGCAGAAACACCTTCAAATTTTGAAACTGCTTTTTCAACTCGCGCAACACAACTTGCACAGGTCATCCCTTCAACGGGTAAAGATATTTTTTCTGTAGTAATCTGATTCATATTAAAAATTATTTAACTACAATATATCCTGCTTGTTCAATTGCTTTATTAATTTGATCTTCACTTATTTTACTTTCATCGAATTCAACTGATGCTTCTCCAATTTTGACATCAAGATTTTTAACATCAAGTTTTTGAATTTCTTTTTTTACTGCCATAACACAATGCTGGCAGGACATTCCATCTATCTTAAATATTTTTTCCATTTTTGTGCTCCTTATTTTTGTTAACACAAAATTAAAACAATACTATGTAGAATATGTTATAAGATGTCTGGAAAATGTTACAAAATTTTCAGCATCAATAAATACTGTCTAATGGTTTGCGGTTTTTGGATTTTAAGGATTTGAAATATGATGGCGTTAAGCCGGTAATTTTTTTGAATTGATTTGATAAATGCTGGACCGAACTGTAACCCAGGCGAAATGCTATTTCACTGAGTGTTAATTCGCCATAAACGATAAGTTCTTTCACCTTTTCAATCTTTTGGTGGATGATATATTTTTCAATTGTAATTCCTTCCAGAGAAGAAAATAACGTACTTAAATAATTATAATTTAAACCTGTTTCATTAGAAAGATATTCTGTAAAATTAATATCAACGTCTTTTCCCGAATCCGCGTTTCGAATCATATCTATAATAAGAATTTTTACTTTTTCAATGATCTTGGCGTTTTTGTCATTAAGTAGCTCAAAACCATTTTTTATTAAAACATCATTAATTTTTTTAAGATCAATTTTAGTTTCATTGTTAAGTAATTCAACCTCCCCCAGCTTAATATTCCTTACAACAAGATCTAGTTTTTCAAATTCTTCACGGACTACCTTTATGCAACGATTGCAAACCATATTCTTAATGTAGATAGTTTTTGTTTCCTGGTTCTTCATAATTGGAATCCTTCAAATCAATTAAGATTAATTATTAAGTTACTTTACGCAGCATTTAAATAAATATTGTAAAATCGTAGCACAGACTTAAGTCTGTGTTACGGAAACAATATCTGAAATAACTTTTTACATAAGATTAATTATTAATTCTACACTGAATATAATAACACAGTTTATTACACTAAAAGTGAATTCATATTTATAATTGAATCATGAACAGAAATAAAAAAATAACCTAACTATTTTTTTATGAAGAGGGTACGTGGTGAATGAATTTTATTGCTCTTTAAATCATTTGATTTAAAATATTCGTCTTCTTCAGGAATAGGTTTGAAAACTTCAAATCTTGGACTTTGTTTTACTGATACCTGTTGTTTATCCGATTCGCTATTTTTAAACGATTTCACAAGATCATCTGAGTTTGGATGCTCCAATTTTCTTTCCTCGATCTTAGGTTTGGGAAAGGGTTCCACTTTTGATTTTGTTCGATATCCCAGGTAAGAAAATAGAAATATTATCGCACCCAGGGCTATAATAATTAAAAGTGTAAGTTGTATAATTTCAATAAGCTGCAAATTTCTCTCCTATAAGCATTCTCTTCTTCAATACACGTACCATAGAAAAAATAACCGAAAACAAACATAATAAGATTTTAGATTTGTTAATTAAGAGAATTCTATCCAAAATGAGATATTTTGGGGATTTGTGGCTCATATGATGTTTTTCTAATATATTATAAAATAAGCAGTTAGGTTGATTTTAGTAAAAATCTTTGATAATTTTCGCGGCCAAAATAAATAGACATTATTAATTATCAAGGTTTTACATGACTAAGGCTGATATTGTAGATAAAGTTGCTGCCGGTACCGGGCTTACAAAGCTTGAAACAGAAGCAATTATTGAAGGTTTTTTTTCCACAGTAATCGAAGCATTAAAAGAAGGTCATGGAATAGAGATACGTGGATTTGGAAGTTATAAGGTTAAAAAGAAAAATGCCAGAAATGCGCGCAATCCTAAAACTGGTGAAAAAGTTTTTGTTGATGAACATTATGTACCTACATTTAAGTTCTCTAAAGAATTCAAAGATATTGTTAATGCCGGAATGAGCGAAAAGAGGAAAGGTTAATTATTGATGCCATAAGTTTTGTAATGAATGCGGATACAAGTTTGAAAAAGAATATAAGATTCTGTCCTGAGTGCGGTATCAAAAGTTATCGCGGTATCAAAAAATTCTAAAATTCTCAAAAATCGTAGAATCAAAAAGTTGACTACTGATGGGGATAAAACTTTAGATCCAAAAGTATTATATGGAATTTTAATCGGCGGTTTTGCTGTTATTGCAATAATAATTTTAACTTCCGGTGTTCTCGATTCTGCTCCTGTTAATACTGCAGTTATGAATCAGAATCAGGTTGCGCCTAATACAAATTCTGGTGTTAATCTTAACAACATGCAGATGATAAATGATCTTGAAGCTAAGATAAAACAGAATCCGGAAGATTATAAGAGTTTACTTGAACTGGCTCATTTGAAAAATGATTCCGGTTTATTTGAAGCAGCAATACAAAACTATAAAACATACTTAGATAAAAATCCCAAAGACGCCGATGCAAGAGTTGATATGGGAGTTTGTTATTTTAACCTGCAGGATTATCCTAATGCAATCAAAGAAATGGAAACAGCATTAACATATGTTCCAAATCATCAGATTGCGCATCTTAATCTTGGTGTTGTAAATCTTTCAGCAGGTAATATTGAAAAATCAAAAGAGTGGCTAAAAAAAGCCTACGATCTAAATCCAACCAGCGAAGTTGGAAAAAAAGCAGAACAGTTATTGAATAATCATTAGTAAATTTCTTAAAGGAGAAAAAGCCGATGCCTTGTGGTAAAAAAAGAAAACGCCATAAAATGTCTACACACAAAAGAAAAAAACGATTACGTAAGAACAGACATAAAAAGAGAATTAGATAGTTTTTAGTTTTAGTCTTTAGCTTAATTTAAGAGGCGAAGAGTTATATCTTCGCCTTCTTCTTTCTCATCAAGAATAGTAATTGTATAAGCCAACTTAGCTCAGCTGGTAGAGCAACTCATTCGTAATGAGTAGGTCGCCGGTTCGATTCCGGCAGTTGGCTCTAAAAGCGAACTTTTTATTTCACACCATTCGTAAATTATTCACATTCTACTGAACGTTTTACTGAACACTTCATAATCTTCTTATTAATTCCTCTGAATCATAATTCATATCTTATAATCATAGAACGATAGTTATTGACAATGGTAAAAATTAATTGCTTATTACAGGTAGAGAATTTGTAATCAATGTCAAATTCTGATCGTAATATTAACTCTCTTAAATAAAAATTATTTAAGTTGGGTTTAGTACCTTACCAAAGAGAGGTATAAAATGAAAAAGATTTTTTTTATTTGTCTTTTCTTTATTACCTCGGGCTGTACAGTATTTCAACCCGAAGAAGCAAATCTTATCCAGCCTAAGCTGTTAATGCAATCTGAATTACCACCATTAAGACAATCTACATTCAGTAACTATTTCGAGTTTTATTGTGAAATGCAAATCAATATTCACGGAGATGTTGAAAGAGCAAAACTATTAACAAGCAGTGGTGATGCTGAGTGGGATTCACTTGCCGAACTTTCTCTGCTTAAATGGAAATACTCTCCTGCGATTTATGATGGACATCCAATTAAACTTCTTATTAGCAGAAAAATTAGAGTGGTTTTTGCTGAACCAATAATATTTTCGATTGCAGAAATTCAACTTGATAATCGTGAAGTTGCAGATTCAGTTTATCAAGCGTTACTAAATGGTGCGGACTTTACCTTGTTAGTTCAAAATTATTCTACAAGTGATTCAAAAACCAATAATGGATTTATAGGCAATGTAAATGTCAAACATTTCTCTGAAGATATCAGTTTTGAAATAAGTAAGTTAAAGGAAGGTGAATTTACAAAACCACTTAATTTCGGAGACCATTACATTATCTTTAAACGGATAAAGTTGAATAATTAAATGTTATAAAGGTCTGAAAATCTAAGACTAGTTGATTTTAAGTCTGGAACTTATTTAGTCTAATAATAAAATTCTAAAAAGTACAGGAGAGTAAAATGCCAAATCATGTTAGAACAGTAGAATATTTTTATTGCACTGTTGAAGATCAGCCTGGTGAATCTTATAAGCTGCTTGCATTGTTAGCAGAGGTTGGAGTTAATCTACTTGCTTTTACCGCTGTTCCGAGTGGTTTATTAAATACACAGTTTACATTGTTTCCTGAGGATTCAAACAAATTGAAAGTTGAAGCTAAAAAAGCTTCATTGGTAATTCACGGACCAATACCCGCTTTATTAGTGCAGGGAACAGATGAATTGGGCGCACTGACCGAGATCCATAAAAAGTTATATGATTATGGAGTTAATGTCGTCTCTTCTTCTGCTGTCACTGATGGAAAGGGTGGTTTTGGATATATCATTTATATCAGAACTGAACAGTTCAATACAGCTAAAGCAGCTTTAGGATTGTAAAGTATTTTAGAATTCGTCCTATTCAGAATTTGGTTGCATTTTTATTAGTACAAATTTTTACGTCATTAATAATTAGTGCGGATCTTTAAAGAAATGTTAATGACTGTTAAAAGTAATTGTAAGGATTATTCTGCTAATAGGTAAATTATTTTTCAATTCAAGTATTGCTCTCCTTCAGAACTTTCCAATTAAAACCTTAAATTCTATCTACTAGAGCCTAACCAGTTAAATATTTTTTGTGGAAATATTTTTTAAGTTTTTCTTGACTTTAGTTAAATTTTTCCATTATTTTGGGTTGTAGTGGGGAAAAATGTGGAATTATCCCAAATAAGAGAGAAAATGTTTAGAGGTCAATTTACATATTCAATAGATTCTAAAGGTCGGATTGCAATTCCGGCTAAACTTAGAAAGCATATTTCTGCTGATGCAAACGAAACGTTTGTGATGACTAGAGGTCTATCCAATTGTATCGATTTGTATCCTTTGGATGAATGGCAGAAGATTGAAGAATCACTTTTAAACTTAAACTCCTTCCAACCTGATGATGCAAGATTCATAAGAATGTTTGTTCAGTTTGCTGCTGAAGATGTTATGGATGTTCAATCAAGAATTATGATTCCATCAGCGCTTATTACATATGCAAAAATTGAAAAAGAAGTTTTGATACTTGGTGCTCTTAAAAAAATAGAAGTTTGGAATCCAAAAGTTTACGAAGAGTATCTATTGCAATCACCGCAAACGTATGAAGAGATAGCGGCTAAAGTTATGGCGTCTAAATGAGTGAGCATCATGTTCCTGTGATGCTTAAAGAAAGCTTGGACCTTTTAATTACTGATCGTTCTGGAATTTACTTTGATGCAACGTTAGGATTTGCAGGGCACTCAAGTGAAATTCTAAAGAGATTAAATAATGATGGTCGTCTTATAGCATCTGATGTAGATACAGATGCATTTGAGTTTTCAAGAAAAAAATTTTCTAAAGAGTCTGGAGTTAGTTTATACAATTTTAATTTCTCATATATAGATGTGATTGCAAAAATAGAATCAATACAAAATTACGATGGTGTACTTGCGGATTTAGGAGTATCATCATTTCAATTGGATAATCCGGAATCCGGATTTACTTATCGTAGTGATGCGATCCTTGATTTGCGAATGGATAAATCTAAAAATATTACTGCTGCTGATATTATAAATACTTTTACCGAAGAAGATCTTGCAAATGTTTTTTATCAGTATGGCGAAGAGAAAAATTCAAGAAAAATCTCCAGAATAATTGTAGAAAAACGTGCAGCTAAAAAAATTGATACTACAGGTCAGTTAGTTTCGATTATCAGTGAATTAGTTCCTCAAAATTTTCAACGAAAAACTTTATCAAGAATATTTCAAGCTCTTAGAATTTATGTTAACGATGAATTGGGTAATCTTAAACTATTTCTTGAAAATTCACTTAAGGTATTAAAAAAAGGCGGGCGCATAGTTGTAATCTCATATCATTCGCTTGAAGACAGAATTGTAAAAGATTTTTTTAAAGCAGAAACTATTGTGAACTTAAGTCCAAAAGAAGATCCGCTAGGGTTAATTAAAAGAGATGCAAGATTAAAATTAATTACTAGAAAACCTTTATTACCTTCTGATGAAGAAATTAGTTATAACTATCGTGCAAGAAGTGCTAAACTCAGGGCTGCTGAAAGAATATGAAAAAAAGTTCTAAGCCGACAATTTTTTTAATTATAACACTTTTACTAACTGTAACAGTGTTTGCACTTGTTAGCATCGGTTTAAAACTTAAGTATGAACAATTTCTTTTGAAGAAAGACAAAGCAGAAAAAATTTATAAAGCAGAAAATCAGAGGAAAATAAAACTGACTGCAGAATATCAAACTGTAACTGCTGAAGAAAGAATTGTTGCTGTTGCCGGAACAGAGCTTGGTTTGATCAGAAATGTTGAACCAGACTTCATAATAAAATATGATAATAATAAAGTTGAAGAAATTAACGAGACATTAAAAGAGAAGTATGAATAACTCGCGCGCATTAATAGTTATAATATCAATCCTAATCTTTTTCATCGCATTGGTGATTAAGCTGGTTGATATTCAGATTGTGCGTGCAGAGGAATATTCTTTTTATGCGCAAAGACAGCAGACCGGAATAGAGAAAATTGAGGCTGAACGAGGATTGATTTATGATCGTAATAATGTTTTGCTGGTCTATAATCGTTCAGATGTTTCTTTCTATGTTGATTTGAGAATGATCAAACAAAATCATAAAAATGAAATAGCTCAAATATTTGCAAAGAAGTTTAAGAAGAGTAAAAACTTTTATTTGAATATGATGAAGGGTTCAAAGAAAACTATTTGTATTGAAAAGAAAGCCCCATCGGAAATTGCATCATCCCTAAAAAATATTAAACTCGATGGATTCTTTTATAAAGAAGAACCAACAAGAGTATTTCATTACAACAATCTTGCATCGCATGTTCTTGGATATCTTGATAATGAAAATAAAGGTGTGATGGGTATTTCTGAATATTATGAAGATGCTTTGAATGGTGAGGATGGTTCAAGACTAATTCAGAAAAATGCGATTGGCGAAACAGTAACTGTTGATGATGAAGAAATTAATCCCGCTGTTCCCGGTGATGATTTTTATTTAACCATCGATAAAAGCTACCAGCTTATTCTTGAAGAGGAATTAAGAAAAGGTGTTGATGAATATGGTGCAGTTTCCGGTACAGGAGTTATCATGAATCCAAATACCGGAGAAGTTCTTGCGCTTGCAAACATTGATGATTTTAATCCCAATGAATACTGGAAGTATAATGATTTTCAACGCAGGAATCGTGCTATTACAGATACCTATGAGCCTGGCTCAACTTTTAAATCATTTACGATTGCATCTCTGATAGAACAGAAATTATGCAGGTTAAATGAAAAACTTAATCTTGAAAATGGAACGTATAAATTTCAAAATGTAAGAATAAAAGATTCTCATCCCATGAAAAATTTAGATGTAGTTGGGATATTAGAACAGTCAAGCAACATTGGAGTTGCAAAGCTTGTTCAGAGAATTGATGATGAAAAGTATTTCAAATATTTACGCGGCTTTGGATTCGGAAATTCAACATCATTAACTCTGCCGGGCGAAACAGCAGGCAGATTAAGAAAACCAAATGAATGGTCTAAAGTTTCAAAAACATATCTTTCTTTTGGATATGAAATTTCTGTAACACCTGTTCAGATTACTGCTGCTTATTGTGCTTTAATTAATGGAGGAGTTTTGTACGAACCTCAACTGCTGCAGCGTCAAATATCAAAAGATGGAAATTTAGTTTATGAGTTTTCTCCCAAAGAGGTAAGACGAGTTATCTCATCCGAGACTTCTGATGTGATGAGAGATTTATTGGGAGGCGTTGTTAAGAATGGAACAGGAAAGAAAGCATATTCAGAAATGATTTCTATCGGAGGTAAAACAGGAACTTCACAAAAGTTGGTTGATGGAAGTTATTCCAAACAGCATTACAATTCATCTTTTGTTGGATTTTTCCCAGTTGAAAATCCGCAAGTCGTTTGTTTAATACTTTTAAATTCACCTGATCAAGGGAAGTACGGCGGATTAGTTGCAGCGC
This sequence comes from uncultured Ignavibacteriaceae bacterium, assembly GCA_963812305.1. Lineage (GTDB taxonomy): Bacteria > Bacteroidota > Ignavibacteria > Ignavibacteriales > Ignavibacteriaceae > IGN3. The sequence goes on along the minus strand of CAWEUT010000016.1, from coordinate 194,125 downwards.
CAATATTTAAAAATGTTGCCGAAAGAATTGTGCAAAATGATTATGAAGAATTTCAGGAATATATAAATCCTGATTTGATGAAAAATTTAAAATTTGCTGAAGATAATTCTGTTAATGATTCTCAAAGCAAAACTCAAATTAAACCAATAAATGTTAAAGAAGTAAAACTATCATCTAATAATAAAATGCCGGACCTTATTAACTGTCATGTAAAAGATGCAATCTATGCTCTAACAAAACTTGGAGTAAAATATAAAATTAAAGGAACTGGAATTATTACATCGCAAAGTATAGCTCCTGGACAAAAGCTAACAGGAAAAGAAGTTTGCTTAATTGAATGCTCTGAGTATATGGTTAGAGGAGCATCGTTGTAAATGGAATTAACGCAGCTTCTAAATAGTTTGCACGTAATTCAGGTAACTGGAGAAGTTCAAAGAAGAGATGTTGCTGATATCGTTTATGATTCAAGAAAAGTTCAAAAAAATTCTGTGTTCGTTGCAATAAAGGGATACAAAACCGATGGTCATAAATTCTTGCAAGATGCAATAAATAAAGGGGCGGTTGCAGTTGTTGTTGAAGATGATGATTCAATCCCTGATGAGTTGATAACGCATTCGAAGATTGCAAAACTTGTGGTCAAAAATAGCCGAATAGCATTGGCTGAATTATCTAAAGGGTTTTATAAAGACCCAACAAGCAAATTAAAACTAGTTGGAATAACCGGAACAAATGGAAAAACAACATCTACATTTATTTTGAAAAATATTTTGCAAAGCTCAGGATATAGAACAGGATTAGTTGGTACGATTGCAAATTATGTTGGTGATGTAAAAGTTGATTCAAAATTAACGACTCCCGAATCAAATGATTTGAATAGATTTTTTTACGATATGATTGAAGCCGGATGTTCACACGCAATTATGGAAGTATCATCGCATTCATTAGTGCTAAATAGAGTTTTTGGTTTGGATTTTTCAGCAGCAATATTTTCTAATATAACTTCAGATCATTTGGATTTTCATCAAACGTTTGATGAATACTTAAACGCAAAGAAGATTTTATTTGATGAATTAAGTTCAACTTCATTTGCTCTAATAAATTCTGATGATGCAAGTTCGGGTAAAATCATTAAAGATTGTAAGGCTAAGGTTGTTACGTATGGAATTGCAGATAATTCAGATTATCAGATAAAAAATATTAATTACGATTTGAATGGAACCGATTTTACAATAACAAATAAAAATGTTGATTATAAAATTCATACAACTTTGATTGGAACATTTAACGCATACAATGCAACATCAGCTTTTGCCACAGCGCATAGTTTAGGTATTGATGCAAATAAAATTGTTGAGGGGATAAAATCTTCTCCGCAAGTTCCCGGAAGATTTGAAGTACTCGGTAATAAAAGCAAAAAAGTTATTGTTGATTATTCACATACAGCAGACAGCCTTGAAAAAGCTTTGCAGGCGGTTAGAGAAATTGTGAAAGATAAAAATCAGGTGGTAACAGTTTTTGGTTGCGGTGGAGATAGAGATAAAACTAAACGTCCTGTTATGGGTAAAGTTGCCAGCGATTTAAGTGACAAGGTTTTTGTTACATCTGATAATCCAAGAACTGAAAATCCTTATGATATAATTAAAGATATCGTTAAAGGACTTTCAAAAGATAATTATGAAATTGAGGAGAACAGAGAAGAAGCCATTAAAAATGCTATTCAACGTTCTGCTGATAATGCTGTGATTCTGATTGCGGGTAAAGGTCACGAAAATTATCAAGAGATAAATGGAGTTCGAAATCATTTTTCTGATCAGGAAATTGCATTGAAGTATTTAGCAGAATGAAAAAAATACATTTAAACATAGAAGATATTTTTAATATCCCCACAGCAGTGATATACAACCCTGATGTGTTTAAATCTGTTTATCATGTTTCAATCGATTCCAGAAACATCAAAAAAAATACTTTGTTTATCGCCATAAAAGGTGAACGATTTGATGGTCATGATTTTATTGATGAAGTTGTTAAAAAAGGTGCAGCCGCAGTTTTAGTTAGCGAGAAGAATTTTAAGAAAATAAAAGATTATGAAATTCCTGTTATCACAGTTAAGGACACAATAATCGCTTTAGGTGAAGTTGCAAAGTTGTGGCGATCAAAACTTAAAACTAAAATAATTGGAATAACCGGAAGTGCCGGAAAAACAACAACAAAAGAAATTCTTGCAACTTTGTTGTCTGAAAAATTTAGGGTAAATAAAACTGCAGCTAATAATAATAATCATATTGGTGTGCCGCTTACAATTTTAAGTACAAATGAAAAACATAATGTTTTGGTAGCTGAGCTTGGCACAAATCATTTTGGTGAGATTCCATATACAGCACCAATTGCGAGTCCTGATTTAGCGTTGATAACGAATATCGGCGATTCACATTTAGAATATTTGAAGAATCGTAAAGGTGTGTTTGCAGAAAAATCTGCTTTGCTTAAAGAAACAATTAATCGCGGCGGAAAAGTTTTTATAAACAATGATGATAAAATCTTAAAAGCATTTGGAAAGACTTTAAAGAATAAAATCACTTTTGCATTAAATGAAAAAGCTGATTACAAAGCATCGATTAAAGGTTATGATAAATTAGCACGACCACAGATTGAAATTAAAAGTAAAAAAAATGTTTTTGCTTCAACTCTGCCAATCAGTGGTGAAAAAAATGTTCTAAACTTTACAGCAGCATTTGCAATTGCATCCGAATTAGGATTAACAACTTCGCAAATACAAAAAGCTGTAAAGAAAATAAAGTCGTACAATAAAAGATTAGAAATAAAAAATCATAAAAGCTTTACTTTGATTAATGATACATATAACGCAAATCCTGATTCGATGAAATCATCTTTAGATATATTGAACAGGATTGAATCACGAAAAAGAAAAATTGCTGTGCTTGGTGATATGTTTGAATTAGGTAATGAATCAAAATCAAAACACATCGACTTAGCAAGTTTCATCAATAAAACTAAAGTTGATGAAGTTTATTCAATCGGTAAAATGATGAAATTGATGAATCAAAAGTTAAATGGAAAAACAAAAGTTCATCAGCACTTTAATGATCGTGAATCACTAAAAAAACATTTACAAAAATTCGACACTAAAAATTCAGTCGTGCTTGTTAAAGGTTCACGCGGAATGAAAATGGAAGAGTTTGTATCAATTATTGAATCATCAAAAAACTAAATGCTATACTATTTATTTGAATACATAAATAAAACTTTCAATCCACCCGGATTTGATATTTTTAGATTCTTAACATTTCGTTCGGCGTTAGCTGCTATCACCGGATTATTTCTTTCATTCTATCTTGGACCAAAAATCATTAAGAGATTACAAGCGCATCAAATTGGTGAAGCAAAGAAAGCAGATGGACCTAAATTTCATTGGTCTAAAGCCGGTACACCAACTATGGGCGGCTTGATAATTATTTTATCTGTCACAATTCCTGTTTTACTCTGGGGTGATTTAAAAAGTACATACATAATTTTAATTCTTGCTGGCACGCTTTGGTTAAGTGCCGTTGGATTTTTAGATGACTATTTAAAAGTGATAAAAAAATATCCCAATGGATTAATTGCACGATATAAATTAATGGGACAGGTTTTTATCGGATTAGTTGTTGGATCCGTGATTTACTTTTCACCCGAGTTTGCAGGTTTCAATACGTTGACAACAGTTCCATTTTTAAAGAATGTAAATCTGGATTTTTCAATACTATATATCCCAGCAGTTGTTTTTATAATTACCGCAACATCAAACGCTGTTAACTTAACAGATGGATTAGATGGTTTAGCAACAGGTGTGAGTGTAATTGTAATGATTGCGCTTGCTTTGCTTTCATACTTTAGCGGCAATGCAATCTTTGCAAAATATCTTGATATAATATATATGCCTGGTGCTGGAGAACTAACAGTTTTTATTGCTGCACTTGTTGGTGCAGGATTGGGATTTTTATGGTTCAACTCTTATCCCGCACAGGTTTTTATGGGTGATACAGGTTCGCTTGCATTGGGCGGAGCTTTTGGAATTATTGCGGTGTTGATAAAGAAGGAATTATTTATTCCAATTCTTGGTGGAATATTTTTTATGGAAACTTTATCTGTGATAATTCAAAGACTGTATTTCAAATACACAAAGAAAAAATTTGGAGAAGGTAAAAGAGTATTTAAAATGGCTCCGGTTCATCATCATTTTGAAATGGTTGGATGGCCTGAACCAAAAATTGTTGTGCGTGCTTATATAATTGCAATAATTCTTGCTATTGTTACTTTAGTTTCATTCAAGATTAGATAAGATGTTAGAAATTAAGAATAAAAAAATATCAATTATTGGTGCTGTAAGAAGCGGAATTGGCGCTGCTAAACTTGCAAAACATCTTGGAGCAATTCCATTTGTTAGTGATGCTGGTTCCGAAGAAAAATTAAAATCATCAATTGAAGTTTTGCAAATGGAAAAAATTGATTTTGAAATTGGGAACACATTCAGAAAAAGTTTTTGATTGTGATTTAATGGTAGTCAGTCCAGGTGTTCCTTCAAATGCTGAAGTGATTAAGAATGCTAAAAGTAAAAACATCAAAATTATAAGTGAACTTGAATTTGCATCATCATTCTGCAAAGCAAACGTAATTGGAATTACCGGAACAAACGGTAAAACAACTACAACAAGTTTGTGTGATTATCTTTTTAATGAATGTGGAGTGAAATCTTATTCAGCAGGAAATATTGGTTTAGCATTTTCAGAAATCGCAACGGTAGCAAAAGAAAATGAATTTGTTTCACTTGAAATTTCAAGTTTCCAATTAGATTTGATTGATAAATTCAAACCAAAAGTTGCAATGATATTGAATATTACTCCGGATCATTTGAATAGATATGAAAACAGTGTTGAGAAATATGCATTATCGAAACTAAGAATATTTGAAAATCAAGATGCCAATGATTATTTGATTTTAAGTAAAGACAGCGAATTGACTAAATCAATATTTCAAAAAGGCTAAGAGCAGTATTTTCTTTTTCTCTACAAGTAAAAAAGTTTCTAACGGCTGTTATTTAGAAAATGATGAAGTAAGATTTGTAAGAAATGATGTTGTTGAATTTTCGTGTAAAGTATCTGATATCTTTATTAAAGGCGAACATAACATTCAGAATGCAATGGCAGTAATAATCGCTGCAAAGATTTTTAATCTTGATAATAAAAAGATTATTGAAGCATTAAAATCTTTTAAAGGTGTTGAACACAGATTAGAATTTGTGAGAGAAATTGATGGAGTAAAGTTTATTAACGATTCAAAAGCAACAAATGTTGATTCTGTTATTGTTGCACTTAAAAGTTTTGATGAACCAATTTTCTTAATCCTTGGTGGTCAGGATAAAGGGAATGATTATTCAATGATAGAAGAACTGGTTACAGAAAAAGTTAAAAAGATTTATGCAATCGGTTCTTCTGCAGAAAAAGTTTTCAATTACTTTCATGGCAAAGTAAAGACAGAAATCAAAAAAGATTTTGAAGAAGTAATCAACACAGCCATTAGTGAAGCGAGAGAGGGAGATGTTGTGCTGCTTTCTCCAGCTTGTGCAAGTTTTGATATGTTTGATAATTACGAACATCGCGGAAAAGTATTTAAGCAAATAGTAAACGATAAATGAAAAAATTAGCTATCACAGTTTTCTTTGCATCATTCAGTTTAATACTTATTGGATTAATTATTGTGATGAGTGCAAGCAACACATACAGTGCTGCAAAGTTTGATAGCTCATTCCATCTATTTAACTCACACCTTTCAAGAGTTGTATTTGGTTTACTGATGATGGCGGTATTTAGTTTTATTCCCTACGAATGGTATAAAAGATATAGTAAGCCTGCAGTTATTGGTGCAGCATTGCTGCTGATTATAACATTGATATTCGCACCTCAAGTTAAAGGCGCAGGCAGATGGTTGAATCTTGGCATCATCACAATTCAGCCGGCAGATATTGCCAAATTAATTTTAATAATTCATTTGGCTTATTTGATTGAAAGAAAAAGAGAAGATTTACTTGATTTCAAAAAAGGTTTTATGTACTTGTTCATCTGGGTTTTGATTATTGCAGGATTAATTTTTATTCAACCTAATGTTAGTACAGCAGCACTTATTGTTGTGATTTCCCTGACAATGTTATATGTAGGCGGAGCAAAATTAAAACACATTTTTCTTTCATCATTCAGTTTGATTTTTGCTGCTGGTTCATTTGCAATGATACTGCCTCACTCAAGGAAAAGAATATTAGGTTTTATCGGAACATTCGGTGAAGGCGGAGAATTAAATCATCAACTTAAACAAGGTATCTTAAGTCTTGGCAGCGGCGGAATATTTGGGGTTGGGATTGGCAACAGCAGACAAAGCAATTTGTTTTTACCGGAAGCTTACGGTGATTTTATTTTTGCAATACTTGGTGAAGAAACCGGATTTATAGGTGCCGTTGTAGTTTTACTTTTTTATATAGTTTTATTTGTAGCCGGAATTCTTATCGCAAAAAGGGCAAAAGATAAATTTGGGCAGATGCTTGCATTTGGAATTTCATTTTCAATAGTCATTTATGCGTTTGTAAATGCTGCAGTTGCAACCGGATTATTTCCAACAACAGGCTTGGCGCTGCCATTTATTAGTTACGGCGGAACATCAATAATATTTCTTAGTGCTTCAATAGGAATTTTGATGAACATTGCGATATACAATCATCAAACAGAAAAAGACTTAGAAAAAGAAAAACAAAAAATGAAGCAAAATGATATTGAAGTATTAAAGCAAACTACTTTTGCTTTTCAGAAAGTAAAGAGATGAAAAGCATTTCTACTCCATATCGTTTTCTTTTTGCCGGCGGCGGAACCGGCGGACATTTGTATCCTGCAATTGCTGTTGCAGATGAGATCAAAAGATTAAAACCGGAATCCGAAATAATTTTTGTTGGTACAAAATCTAAAATTGAAGGAAGAGTAATACCTAAACTTGGTTATGGATTTAGATCCATTTGGATAAAAGGATTTTCAAGAAAATTTAATCTGGAAAATTTATTGTTTCCATTAAAACTATTTGTTTCGTTAGTTCAATCATTGTTTATTTCTTTTAGATTTAAACCAAAAGTTGCAATTGGATCCGGCGGATATGTTGCTGGTCCTGCAATCTGGGGAGCATCAGTTCTGGGAGCAAAAGTTATTTTGATGGAATCAAACAGTTATCCAGGTGTTACAACAAGATTATTAGAACGTTACGCTGATGAAGTTCATATTTCATTTGATGATTCTAAAAAATATTTGAGAAAACCGGAAATAATAAAAGTGACCGGGAATCCTGTTAGAAGTGAACTTGGAACATCAACGAAAGCTGATGCAAAAAAATTTTTCGGACTTGATGAAAACAAAATTACAGTTCTCGTTCTTGGCGGAAGTTTAGGAGCAGCATCAATTAATAATTCAGTTGCAAGTTGTGTTGAAGAGCTTAGAAAAAAAATCTTTACAAATCATCTGGCAAACAGGAAAAAATTATTATCATAGCTATAAAAACATTAATTTAGATTCCGTGAAAATTCTGGATTTTATTGAAGACATGAACAAAGCTTACTCGGCTTGTGATCTTCTTGTGGCGAGGGCCGGCGCAACCACAATTGCTGAGTTAACTGTTCTCGGAATTCCTTCAATATTAATTCCTTCGCCCCACGTCGCGGAGAATCATCAATATTTTAATGCTAAATCACTAGCAGATAATAATGCTGCGATTTTGATTAAGGATTCTGACGTGCAATCATTATTGAAAGATAAAATATTAGAAGTTGTTTCAGATAAAAACTTACTTAAAAGCTTAAGCGAAAATGCAAAACGTATTTCTAAACCTGATGCAGCAAATGTAATAGCAAAGAGCGCAATTAACTTTGCGTTAACAATATGACAGATGAACAATTAAAACAGAAAAGTAAATTCAAGTATAATATGTCGTTTTATTATCAATCAACGATTGTATACTTCATAGCATTTGCAATTTACTTATTGATTAGAGGACAGTTTGTTGAAAGCTCTTACACATTGATTACTCATGACCCAATAATTTATCTGCTGGCTTTTATTGTTGTTATTTCTTTAGTTGCTTTACTGTTCAATCTTTATCGAAACAGATACATTGAGTTTAGTAACGAAGGATTAATTTTTAGCGACAGGTTTGGCTCAAAGCCTATTAACAAAAATGAAATTAAAGAAATTAAACTCGGTAAAGACAGAAGATTTGGTAAATCTAACGCATTAAAATTAGTAAGGATTAAAATTAAAACACGTATAAGACCTTTTGTTGTTAGACCAAGTGATTATGAAAATGAAAATGAATTACTCAAAAAATTTCATCAACTTAAACTTGAAGTAGAAAAAGTATAGATGTTTAAGAATATTAAAAAAGTTCACTTTGTTGGTATCGGCGGAATAGGTATGAGCGGTATTGCTGAAATTCTTTTGAGTCAGGGATTTGAAATATCTGGTTCTGATAAATCTAAAAGCGAAGTAACTGACAGATTGGAAAGTCTTGGAATAAAAGTTTACGAAGGACATTCACCGGAAAATTTAAAAGATGCAGATGTTCTTGTTTATTCTTCTGCAGTTCAGGTTGATAATCCTGAAGTTAAGGCAGCAATTGATAGAAAAATTCCGATCATAAAAAGATCTGAAATGCTTGCAGAAACAATGCGAATGAAATATGGAATTGGCATTGCAGGAACACACGGAAAAACAACAACCACATCAATGGTTGGATTGACTTTAACCGAAGGTGGAATTGATCCTACAATTATTGTTGGCGGAAAACTAAGCGGACTTGGGGGAACGAATGCACGATTAGGAAACGGCGAATTTATTGTTGTTGAAGCTGATGAGTTTGACAGAACATTTTTAAAACTTACTCCAACTATTGCAGCGCTTACAACTTTGGAGAGTGAACATCTTGATACTTATAAAGATCTTGATGATATAAAAGGTGCGTTTATTGAGTTTGCAAATAAAGTTCCGTTTTATGGATTTGTAACTTTATGTTTAGATGAACCTGCATTGCAGGACATAATGCCGCATATCAATAAAAAGATTATAACTTATGGTTTAAACGCTCAGTCAGATGTTCGTGCAACAGATATTATACATAATGGTTTTTCAAGCACCTACAAAGTAAAATATTTTGGTAAAGATCTTGGTGAGATTACTTTAAAAATTCCTGGCGACCATAATATTAAAAATTCTCTTGTTGCAGTTGTGATCGGAAAAGAACTTGGAATTGATTTTAAAGTAATCAAGTCTTCATTAGAATCTTTCTCAGGTGTTTTTAGAAGATTTGAAGTTAAGTACAATAAAGAAATTCTGGTAGTAGATGATTACGCACATCATCCGACAGAAGCTGCGGCTACGTTAAAAGGAATTAGAGACGGATGGGATAGAAGATTGATAGCAGTTTTTCAGCCTCATCTTTATTCGCGTACAAGAGATTTTTCACAGGATTTTGGAAGAGCGTTTCTTAATTCGGATGTTTTTATTTGTACCGATGTTTATCCGGCAAGAGAACTGCCTATTGAAGGAGTAACCGGAGAATTAATTTCAGGAATAACAAAAAAGTTTGGACATAAAAATGTTCATTACGTTGCCGATAAAAATAATGTTCCTGCATTATTAAATGAGATAAAAAAAGATGGTGATATAATTGTTACGATGGGTGCTGGCGATATCTGGAAATATGGTGAAAAGTTTGTTGCAATGTTGAATTAAGAAAAATGAAAAAAGATTTTGGAAAAATATTTGGTGTTGTTCTTTTATCAGTTATGGTAATTTCAATTTTGTACTTGTCTCTTTTTAAATATTCCGAAAAGGGAAAAGAGGAAATTAAAATGATAAATATTCATGGTAACAATTTGCTTAGCAAAGAAATTTATATGCGATTTGCTGATATTGATCAATCATCTGTTTATGATGATTTAAGTCTTAACATGATCAAGAAAAGAATTGAGGAACATCCTTATGTTGCCAAAGCTGAAGTAAAATCGGATGGAATTGGAAATGTGGATGTAAAGATTGTGGAAAAAGATATTTACGCAGTACTGCTAAGCAAAACAGAACCGTACTTTTTAACAAATGATTTTGAACTGTTAAAGATTCATCAATACACAACTTACACTGATATTCCGGTGATAAGTAATTTTAGAGTTACAGAAAAACTTTCACCATCAAAAGTTTATAAAACTGAAGATATAGTTGAAGCTTGCAGAATAATTGATGCAGCAAAGATCACGGATATTGAACTTGCAAATAAACTTTCAGAAATAAATCTTAAAAACGGCGGTGATGTTGTTCTGACTTTTTCGGGAATTAACTATCCCGTTGTGTTTGGCAGAGGAAGTGAATCGAAGAAAATGATTTATCTAAGTTTAGTTTGGGAAAGAATTAATAATTTGAAAGCAAGTTATCAAGACACAGAATACATCGATATAAGATTTGCTAATGAAGCGTACATCGGTAGTAAAGAAAATACGGATTTGATTTAATGAAAAAAGATATTTTAGTTGGATTGGATTTAGGTACAACAAAAGTTTGTGCGGTAATTGCTGAAAAGCTTCCCGAACAAAATAAAATTGATGTACTTGGATTCGGTGTTGCTCCATCAGAAGGTTTGCACAAAGGATTGGTTGCAAACATTGGCAAAACGGCAGAAGCAATTAAAGCCGCTATGTCAATTGCATCCAACAGAGCGGGATTTGAAGTTACTACAGTTAATGTTGGTGTTGCAGGTGAGCATATTACAAGTATCCGCCATAGAAATTATGTAACTATCAATCGTGATGAAAAAGAAATTACGAAAGAAGATCTTGACAGATTAGAAGCAGATGTTCGAACAATTAGAATTCCGAGTGACAGACAAATTCTTCACATAATTCCAGAAGAGTTTTCAATTGATCACCAAACCGGAATTGAAAATCCAATTGGAATGTCTGGATCAAGATTAGAAGCGAGTAATCACGTTGTACTAGCATCAATTCCTGCAATGGAAAACATTAGAAAATCTGTTGAGCGGGCTGGTTATCAGGTTCAGGATTATATCTTGCAGCCAATTGCATCAAGTGCTTCTGTATTGGAAGATAGTGAAAAAGATCTTGGCGTTGCTTTGATAGATATTGGCGGCGGCACAACTGATATCGCAATCTATCATAAAAAAGCTATTAAGCACACAAGAGTGATTGGTGTAGCAGGTAACCAGGTTACAAATGATATTCGTGAATCTCTTGGCGTTATGACTGATGAAGCTGAAAGACTAAAAAAAGAATATGGCTATGCTAGTGAAAATGCTATTATCAAAGATGAAGATATTTTGATTAAAGGTGTTGGTGCAAGAGGGAATACAAAAATTCCAATCAGCTTGCTTACTCAAATTATCAGCTTAAGGATGAAAGAGCTTTTTACACTTGTTGATAATGAACTTCGAACTGCTGGATTTAAATCTAAACTGAAAGCAGGCATAGTGCTTACCGGTGGTGGATCATTATTAAGGGGTGTTACAGAACTGGCAGAAGAAGTTTTTGGATTACCAACCAGAATTGGAGTTCCGCAGGAGTTGGGTGCAGGTTTATCAAATGAAATTGAGAGCCCTGAATTTGCAACTGTTGCAGGTTTGATAAGAGGAATACCGGGAGGGAAGTCGAGTGAGTATCAGGTTTTGATAAAAAAACAAAAAGATAAATCAGGTAATCAACTGGGCAAGATCATAAAAAAAGTGCAAGATTTTTTTAACGAATTATAAACTCATTATAGGAGGAGCTATGTCGCGATTTGCAACCATCGATAAAGAAAAACCAATGTCAGCAGTATTAAAAGTTGTTGGTGTTGGCGGCGGAGGCTGTAATGCCATCGAAAGTATGATTGCTCGCGGGTTAAGCGGTGTTGAATACATTGCCGTTAATACCGATTCACAAGTTCTAAGAAGCAGTACTGCTACGCATAAAGTGCAATGTGGTGGTGCTATTACTCGCGGATTAGGTGCAGGTGCTGATCCAAACATTGGAAGAAAATCTGCAGAAGAAGATCGCGATCAACTTGCTGAAGTTCTTTCCGGAAGTGATATGGTTTTTATTACGGCTGGTATGGGCGGTGGAACAGGAACCGGTGCTGCTCCTGTAATTGCATCAATCGCAAAAAGCATAGGCGCTTTGGTAGTTGGTATCGTTACAAAACCTTTCCGTTGGGAAGGAAAACAAAGAATGCTTAACGCTGAAAAAGGTATAATGGAATTGCGTCAGCACGTTGATAGTTTAATTGTAATTCCAAATGAAAGATTGCTTAACATTTTAGATAAAGCTACAAATGCTTTTGCAGCGTTTGATAAACCAAATGAAGTTCTTTATGAAGCAACTCGCGGTATTGCAGACATCATTACAATCGAAGGATTAATAAATGTTGATTTTGCTGATGTACGTGCTGTAATGAATTCCAGCGGCGAAGCGTTAATGGGATGCGGAATTGCAAGCGGCGAAAATCGTGCAATTGAAGCAGCACAAAAAGCAATTTCAAGTCCATTGCTTGAAGGTGTAAATATCAAAGGTGCAAAAAGTGTGCTTGTTAATGTTACAGGCTCGAGCAGTATGACAATGCAGGAAATTGATGAAGGCAACAATATTATCTTTGAAGCCGCAGGCGAAGAAGCTAACGTAATATTTGGTGTTGTTAAAAAAGAAGAAATGAATGATTACATTTCTTATACTGTAATTGCTACAGGATTTGACAGCGCCCGAGGAAATAATTATGGTAGTAAAAATATTACTGCTAAAAAACAGACCCCAACTCTTTCAGATAACATTCGAGGCGGATTTAATCTATTTCATCAAGAAAATGTTGATTCAAATGATCTAGATGTTCCAACTATTATTAGAATGAAAAGCCCCAAAACTCCGATTGAAGATGATGAAGAAAAAAATACTCCAAGCGGATTTGCTGTTGAAAATTCCAGATACTCCTGGGCAAAAGAAAGAAACGAGAAAAAGGATGATTCTAATGATGACGATAGCTCATCATTCTTAAGAATGATTATGGACTAAGTCATTAATTATTCAGTTAAATTATTTTTCAGATTAAAGTAATTCAGAGAGGATTTATGAGTGACCGTCATTCAAATTCTGAGTGTGAGAATATTCTCTCTGCAAATGAGATTGAAAAAAATCTGTCTGATAATTCAGATTACATTTCACAGTTAGATAAAATTATTATTTCAAAAGGTAAGCTTATAGTTTACCTTTCCATCATATACGGTGCGATAAGTGCGGCAGGATTAATTTATCTTCTTATCTCTTAATCTGTTAGGTTTCTATTCGTCGATCATTCGTGATTCTATCATCACATTTTCATCGTAATCTTGCACTACAATAACACGATTTGGTCTGCAGCAAACGCGGCAGTCCTCCACAAAATCCTGTTTACCTTCAATTGTAAGATCAACCCACACCGAATTTTCTACGCCGCAATATTGGCAAACCCAGTTTAAAGTATCATCTGTTTGCATTTTATCCTCACACAATAAATTTACAACCGTAATAAGGCATTTAAATTGTTTAAAATCAATTCTTTTTCAGCTATTGCTTTTGAATTTTAAATATTTTATATAGTGTTCAAATGTTCACTATTTTTATGTATGGCAATGGAAACCGAAGAATTAACATATCAACCTCCAAAAGAATGGCGAGAAAGTACAAAAGTACTTTCGCTTTATCCACCAATACCTAAAAATACAGCGGCAGTTAATTTTGATATTTATGATTTTGAAATGCTCTTTAATGATGAGCCTACAAACGATCTTATCCGCACAGGGCAAACGATAGGATGCTTTTACATCGAGTCCCCGGGTATGCGTTCACTTCTTCGCAAACTTGATGTGCACGACTTTGAAATGCTTACTGCGGCAAGTTCAATTATTCGTCCCGGTGTTGCAGAAAGCGGAATGATGCAGGAGTTTATTGCGCGTCATAAAGATCCGGCAAAAAGAAAATATCTTGTACCTGCAATGAAAGATGTTCTGGGTGAAACTTACGGAGTTATGATTTACCAGGAAGATGTTATAAAAGTTGCGCATCACGTTGCGGGTTTAACTTTGGAAGAAGCCGATCTTCTTCGCCGTGCAATGAGCGGTAAGATGCGTTCACATTCTGCAATGCAAAAAATAATTGAAAGATATTTCTCGTCGTGTAAGGATAAAGGATCTTACGGATACCCAGGCCAAAGAGTTGTGGCGGCAAATAGAATCTTTTGCAGGATATTCATTTTGCAAAGCTCACAGCGCTTCGTTTGCGCTGCTTTCTTACCAGGTTGCATTTCTTAAAGCGCATTATCCCGCAGAGTTTATGGCAAGTGTTTTAAGCAACATGGGTGGATTTTATTCCGCTGCTGTTTATGTGTGGGAATGCAAGCGATTGGGATTGAAGATGCATCTTCCGTGTATCAATAAAAGTAATTATGAATACACGGGAAAGAAAGATGAGATTCAAATCGGTTTGATGGCGATTAAAAATCTCTCTCACAATTCTATTCAAAAAATTTTGGATGAAAGAAAAAAAGATGGTGAGTATCATTCGCTGGCGGATTTTCTTATCCGCACAAAGTTGGCATTTGAAGAAACATCAATTCTTATAAAATGCGGAGCGATGGGATGTTTTAAAAAAACAAGACCGGAGCTTTTACGTCTGCTGGATATTTACATCCACAAAAGAAAAATTCTTAATGAAAGTTATAACGATCTTTTCTTGCACGAAACTTTTGTGATGGAAGATGAAGTAAAGACAAACATAAACTTTAGTGTTGAAGAAATTTGCAAAACCGAATATGAAACGTTTGATTATATGGTTACACGTCATCCGCTTTATTTTTACCGGAGTTTTACCGAGCATTCTTCAATCGTTAAAGCAAGAGATTTGAATAAACATCGCGGCAAAAACGTAAGGTTAATTGGATGGTATATGACATCTAAAAGAATAAAAACGCGCAAAGGTGATATAATGAAATTTCTTTCGCTTGAAGATACAACGGGAACTTTTGAAGCAGTAATTTTTCCGCGTGAGTATGAGAAGTTTGCTGAGCACACAATGTCTATGGGTCCGTATATTATTGATGGTAAGGTTGATGAAAACGATGCTACAAATGTTGTTGTAAGTAAGCTTAGTGTGTTGTCTGTTTCATCTGTAAAAGTTGCAGACCAAAAAGACAGCGTTGATAACAAATATTTTGGTGATGTAGAAAAGATAAGTGAAGAAGATTTTATGCTGCTTGAAGGAATTGATAAAGAAAAGTTAAGATTGGCTTATGCGAGTTGATTGATTTAGAATTAACACTTAGAACAAATATCAAAGTTATGTAGAAT
The DNA here is from genome assembly GCA_963812305.1 of uncultured Ignavibacteriaceae bacterium. Lineage (GTDB taxonomy): Bacteria > Bacteroidota > Ignavibacteria > Ignavibacteriales > Ignavibacteriaceae > IGN3. The sequence continues at coordinate 178,690 of CAWEUT010000016.1, read as the reverse complement.
TCAAAAGCTTCAAATTCGGCGAACTAAAATGAGCGATTGAAGTTGAGGAATGAGTAAATGTGTTTTATAATGTTAACTAAGAAGTTTCTAAAGATTATTTGAACTAATTTACTTTTAACCAGTAATAGATATCATTAATGATACTCAAGTCTTTAAAACACTTTTTACGACCATTTACAATTAAGCGTATGTATAGCCTTATCTATACAATTACCATGATAATAGTTTTCAGTGAAATTGAATTTATAGTCGAATTGTGACCCAGCATATCCAAAAACAAGAGAGAAATATGGAGATGTTTTTGAAGTAACTTTCCAAGTATATAAAATTGAATCCGATTTGTTCTGGAAAGCAATTAAGACTGTATCTGATAAATCATTAATAAAATGTAAATTCATAACAAGATAATATCTTGGTAGTATTGGTGTTAGAAGATGGTGAAATGATGCAATAACGTTATTGCAAAATAATGATCTGCTGATTGAATTTCAATGTTTCTGATAATCTAACTACTTCATATTCACAAACTGGGTAGGGAAGTCCAATTCAGCTTGTTTTACCAATGTAATAACTGCTTGAAGATCATCAATCTTTGTAGCGGTAACTCTAACTTGTTCATCCTGAATTTGTGCACTAACCTTTAGCTTGGATTCTTTAATCAACTTAGTAATAATCTTGGCGTTTTCCTTTGAGATTCCGCTTTGAAGATTAATAACTTGTTTAAGTCTTCCACCGGATGCAGCTTCAGGTTCACTATACTTTAGAGCTTTAATAGAAATGTTTCTGCGAATGAACTTTGTTTCTAAAATATCGAGAGCTGATTTACGCGAGTAATCATCCTTTGTATTCATAGTAATGAGCTTATCTTTTTTGTTAAGCTCAAGTTCGGTGTTAGAATCCTTAAGATCATAACGCTGATGAATTTCTTTTAATGCCTGATTAACAGCATTATCTGCTTCCTGAAAATCAATTTCAGAAACAATATCGAATGAGTGATTTTGTGCCATAACTTAAACCTAAAAAAGTTAGTCGGGGTGATAGGATTCGAACCTACGGCCTCTTCGTCCCGAACGAAGCGCGCTACCGGGCTGCGCTACACCCCGAATACTATTCATTTAAGAAAAACTTTGAGTATTCGTTTCTAATAAATTTTTTATTTCTAAGTTTTTTGAGTTTTAACTCAAATCTATTTGCATCTAAATTATTATCAAAACTTCTTAAAAAAATCAACTTCCAAGGTCCTTTTCCTTTTGTTGATTTATTCTGTCCTGAATTGTGCTCTGCTAATCTTTTGGCAATATCATAAGTATGGCCGATATACCATCTTTGATTGACAACTGATTCAATTATATATGTGTAATAATTTTCCACGGCCTTCCCGACCTATCGGGACGCGCTACCGGGCTGCGCTACACCCCGAAAAGGTGTTTTATCTACAAAGCAAATATAAAAAATAATTTCTAATGAATACTGATTTAAACTTTACTTTAAAAAATAATACCCTTAAGTTTGAATCAAATAAAATTAACCTTTAACTCTATCCCGCGAGATGGAAAAGGATGAAAGAAAATACAAGTAAAATAAAAATAAGGTAACCTCTGAGGATAATTAATCCGAAGAGGCTTTTTTGTATATGGATGTAAAATCAAAAATAATAGATGCTGAAGGATTTGACCGAATCCTTACAAGAATGGCTCACGAAATTCTTGAAAAAAATAAAGGTTCACATAATCTTGTTTTAATGGGAATGAGAACACGCGGTGAGTTTTTAGGAAAACGAATTGCTGAAAAGATTAAGCAGATAGATAATGCTGATATACCATTTGGAGTTCTTGATGTAACTCTTTATCGTGATGATTTTAGAACAAGATTAAAACAGCCGGAAGTTTCTGTTTCAAATATCACTTTTGATATAAATGAAAAAGATATAATTCTTGTTGATGATGTTTTATTTACGGGACGAACAGTTCGTTCTGCATTAAATGCAATTATGGATATGGGAAGACCAAGTTCAATCCAGCTTTGTATATTGATTGATCGAGGTCATCGCGAACTTCCAATCCGCGCAGATTATGTTGGTAAAAATATTCCAACATCGCACAACGAAGAAATAAAAGTTAAAATTAAAGAACACGATGGTGAAGATGCCATCTATATTATTGAATCAGAAAAGAAATAAAGAAACATGTCATTATCAAGCCGACATTTATTGGGTCTAAAGGATGTTCCTAAAGAAGACATTCAATTAATCTTAGACACTGCAACAACTTTCCGTGAAATACTTGAAAGACCGATTAAGAAAGTTCCTACACTTCAAGGTAAAACAGTTGTAAATCTTTTTTATGAAAGTTCAACCAGAACAAGAATTTCTTTTGAACTCGCTGAAAAAAGATTATCTGCAGATTCAGTAAACTTTGCAGTTTCCGGAAGCAGTGTTAGCAAAGGTGAGACATTGAAAGATACTGTGCGAAATATCGAAGCTATGAAAGTTGATATGATTGTTGTTAGACACGCTTGTGCAGGCGTTCCGTTGATGCTTACCAAGTTATCTGATTCAAATATAATAAATGCCGGTGATGGAATTCACGAACATCCAACGCAAGGATTGCTTGATATGTATTCTATCCGTGAAAAACTTGGCAGGCTTGAAGGATTAAAAGTTTGTATTGTTGGAGATGTTGCTCATAGCCGAGTTGCTCTTTCAAATATTTATGGATTAAAAACGATGGGTGCAAAAGTTTCTGTTTGTGGTCCATCTACTATGATTCCAAAATATTTGGATGAACTTGGTGTGGATGTAATTCATAATATTGATGAAGCGATTCAGGAAAATGATGTACTTAATGTTTTGCGAATTCAGTTGGAAAGAAAAGCACGTGAATATTTTCCTTCAATAAGAGAATACTCTAAGTATTTTGGAATTGATAGAGAACGATTAGAAAAAAATGGTAAAGATATTTTGATACTTCATCCTGGCCCTATAAACAGGGGCGTTGAGATATCATCAGAAGTTGCAGATGGATCATCGCAAATAATTTTACAACAGGTTACAAATGGAGTTGCTGTTAGAATGGCAGTGCTGTATTTACTCGGAACACTTAATTAGAAAGTTTTGAAAATGAAAGTAGTATTAAAAAACGTAAATATTTTAAATCCGCACCAAAATGTTAATGAAAAAAATGTTAACATTTTAATTGAAGATGGCAAATTCAAAAACATCGGTAAGCTAACTGAAGCAGAACTAAAGGATGCAAAAGTTTTTGAATTAGATGGAAAATATATCGTTCCGGGATTTTTTGATATGCACGTTCATTTGCGTGAACCAGGCAGAGAAGATGAAGAAACAGTTGTTACAGGCTGTAACAGTGCTGCAAATGGCGGCTTTACAGGAATTGCCTGTATGCCGAATACTGATCCAGCAATTGATTCTGCAGAAGTTGTAGTATTAATTAAAAAGCAATCTGCAAATCATTTGGTTGATGTTTATCCGGTTGGTGCTGCAACTGTTGGAAGAAAAGGCGAAGTTCTTTCTCCAATGGCTGAACTAAAAGATGCTGGTGTTGTTGGATTTTCTGATGATGGAATTGCGATTAAAACAGCTTCAATTCTAAAACGATCACTCGAGTATGCTAAGATGTTTAATCTTCCAATAATTGAACACTGTGAAGATGAATCTCTTGCTGGTGGTGCAATGAATGAAAGTATTAATTCAACATTACTTGGTCTTCCTCCGATTCCATCTGTTGCTGAGGATCTGATTGTGATGCGAGATATTCTGATGGCTGAGTACACAGATGCAAAAGTTCATATAGCACATATCAGCAGTAAAAAATCTGTTGAGATGGTGCGTGATGCAAAGAAAAAAGGTATAAAAGTTACAGCAGAAGTTGCTCCACATCATTTTACATTAACAGATGATGCAGTTAAAACTTATGATACAAATGTTAAGATGAATCCGCCTTTAAGAACAAAAGCAGATGTTGATGAAATCATAAAAGGATTAAAAGACGGAACAATTGATTGCATAGCATCAGATCATGCTCCACATTCTCTTGAAGAAAAAGAAATGGAATTTGAGTACGCTCCAAATGGAATAATAGGATTGGAAACTCAGATTGGATTAGCTTTTACAGAACTTTATCACAAAAAAATATTATCACTTGAGCAGATGGTTGAAAAACTTTCAATCAATCCAAGAAAAATTCTTAATCTACCCGTTCCTGAAATCAAACAGGGTGAAGTTGTAAACTTAACAATCTTAGATGTTGATGCTGTCTGGACAGTTGATAAGAAAAAATTCTTATCAAAATCGTCAAATTCGCCTTTTGATAAACGATTACTTACTGGAAAATCAGTAGGAGTTATCAACAAAGGTATGATGTTTTTTGAAGGAAGTTTTTCTAAAATCTAAATTGTTTGGTTTTTGAAGTGAATAATTGTTCAATGATTGTTCAATTAAATATACATTTCGTTTAAATATCTTGCGTTTAATCACCATAAAAGGCGTTTTCATATGGCATTTAATTTGGCTTAAGCTATATGAAAATGAAAACTCAGTTAAAGGTGAACAAAATGAAAAAGCTATCAATCTTCGCAACAATAATCCTTGCAACTCTAATTCTGAGTTCTTGTGATGTTAACGATACTTATTACAATGATTATACACCTCCATCGCCTCCAACCGGAATACAGGTTCTTAACGGCGATAATAGGGTAGATATTTATTGGAATGCTAACAGAGAAAGCGATGTTGCCGGATATAATGTTTATTACAACTACACTTATGATGGTAAATATACTTTGATTGGTTCAACATCCGGAACTTATTTTGCTGATGTTGAGGCTGTAAATGGCAATAAATATTATTATGGCGTTGCTGCTTATGATTTTAATGGTAATGAAAGTGAACTTAGTTATGATGTAATCTATTCTACACCAAGACCTGAAGGATATAACCAGGCAATATTTGATTACATAAGATTTCCTAATAACTCTGGTTATACATTTACAACATATTCTACTGTTCCTTATGATGCTCAGGATGTTGATTTCTTCTTTGAATTGTATCAGGGCACAGGTTATTTAAGAGTTTATGATGACACAGATATTCAGGATATGGGACCAACGAATGATATTTATGATATACCTTACGCACCTTTAAATGGATGGAATCCTAATAAAGAAGAGATAGCAATGATTGGACATACTTATGTAATCTGGACCTGGGATAATCACTTTGCAAAAATTAGAGTAAAAAATATTACTGCAGACAGAGTAGTTTTTGATTGGGCATTCCAATTAGTTGAAGGTGAACCACAATTAAAACCAGTTGTAAAAGGCAGTGGTACACGTAACTTAGATAAATTACAATTGGCGAGATAATTAAGAATTTATTACTTTTGTCGTGGACTTGTATTTGAAATTGACGGATATGAGTTCACGACAACTCTCTTTAAAATATGAATAAATATATATACATAATCATAACATTACTGCCGCTTTCGTTTTTGTTTTCACAAACTTCTAATCTTACACAGAAATCCGAAACTAAAACAAACACAAACACTCAGCAGGAAGAATTAATTTTTAGAGAAATTGAATCCGGTGTTAAAGACGGAAATGTAGAAAGAATATCAAAATATTTTGGTCAGCAGACTTATTTTAGTTTTTCAAATGGAACAAACGGTTATTACAGCAGCAATCAGGCTTTTTATGTTGTGGAAGATTTTTTCAAATTGTATCGGGTAACATCGTTTAAGCTGGATCATATTAAAAGTGATAACAATCATTCCTATGCTACCGGCAAATATAATTATGATAATAAAGGACAAAGAAACTCCGCAAAAGTTTATATTTCAATTAAGAAAATCGGCACTAATTGGATTATCACTCAATTTACTATTAACTGATGTTTAAAAAGATAACTGAAAAGTTTAAAGGCGATAGAAAATATTTCTCTATCGTCTTTTTTATTTTAATTATAATTGCTGTCTCGGGTATAATTACCAACTCAGTTTTAAATAAAACACAGGAAAATTGGAATGAGATTTTAACCAAAGAGATTTCGGAAATTGAAGTTTCAATAAAATCCGATTTTAATGTTAAGCAGAATGATATTGAAGATAAATTAAATCTTGTTCGACATAATCTTAGAAAATCACTCGCACCGGAAAATGAATCCTATAAAGAAATAGTAAAAATTATTAACGATGATGTTTTTAATGATTACTCAATTGAAATATTTGCACCAAACGGAAAACTAATTGCGTGGAATCAGATAATTGCGATAGACCAGGATGAATTATTTCCTCTAAGTTTTCCATTAGGAGAAACTTATTTTCTCTCTAAAGATCTGCTCAACTACTTATCTATTATAGATACAAGTCATCTTGAGTCCGATATATTTTACGTTGCTATTTCAACGCCCATCGAAGAAAAATTTAAAATAAATAATCAGTATTCTAAAAACATTAGTTTTAAAAATGAGCTTACTTCAAAGTATCAGATTGATTTATCTATTGAATATTCTCCTTACGCAGAAAAATCAAAAGACGGCAGAAAGTATTCTTTTGAATTATTAAACACTGAGAATAATAAAATCGGGATGGTATCCTTTACCAAGCCGCTGTTGAACAATGCTATAACACAAACAAAAGACACGGCATCCAAAATTCAATCGCTGCTTGTGGTACTAGCCATACTATTTGTTGGATTGGGACTGAATAGTGATTTTCGAAAACTCGATTCTCTTACATTTAAGTTCTTTCTTCTATTGATTTATTTATCCATTCTTAGAGCGATTATTTTTGTTGTTGGATTTCCATCCAATTTTATAAACGGTTCATTATCTGATCCATCATACTTTTCATCAGCATTTGGGTGGGGAATTGTAAAATCCCCAATTGAATTTTTTACCACAATTCTTTTTGTTGTATTAGCATCTGTACAAATATTTAGATATACAAGAAAATATCTTCTTTCTTCTCAAAAGATTAAGAACAAATATTTGGGATATTTGATTGCGCTGCCTTTACCAGTTATTATTTTTCTAATCATTAGAGGATTAAGCGCTGCAATTAGAAGTATCATTTTTGATTCGACTATACGATACTTTAAAGAACCGAATATTCTGCCGGATTTACCATCTTTAGCGATGAACTTTAACATGCTGTTACTTTCCTTTGCTTCGGTTCTTGCGATAATTGGGCTGCTAAATCTGATAATAAAATTTCTAGATTTTGATATCAACGTAATTAGCAAAAGCAAAATATTTTTAATCTTGATAGTTATAGCTTCCATTATTGGCATATCCTTTTTTATAAGTAATGATCCGCTAATAACACCGGGTATGATTTTAATTTTTGTTGCACTCCTATTTTTTCTTTTTTATCAAATTACATTTAAGAATAAAAACTCCGCATACAATTACTTATTTATTTTGTTAATCGGATCAGTAATATCAATTACTCTGTTAAACTATTTTAATACAAAACTGGAAAGAGAATCTTTAAAAACTACCGCCTTCGAAATAAACAGAGCAGATTCAAACCTTCTATCATTTATGCTCGATGAAACTTTAACAGCAATTAAAGACAGAGATGATATTGTAAGAATATTTGGAGATCGCTATGCAAATTTTGATGCTATTGCATTTAAAATTTGGGCTAACAGTCCAATGCAGCGTGAATCATTAAACTCCGGAATTAGATTTTATGATAAATTCAAAAATATTTTAGGAGACTATTTTGTTGGACTAAACCCTGATAAAAAAGTATTTAATTCTTTAAGCAGCGATGATGAAATAAATATTATTGAGATTGAAAATACTGAGAAAGGTTCTGAAAAATATTTTGCTGGTGTAATAAAAATTGAGGAAAGGGGAATAACAAAAGGTTACATTTCTGCATTTGTTAGCTTTGATATAAAATCCATTGGAGCTGCTAATTTCCCTGATTTTATTGAGTCAAATCTATCTATCCTTAATCGTGTTATTGATGTAAAACAGCTAAAGATTTTTCAATTTAATGGTTCAAAATTACAACAGGTTTATGGAGATATTTATCCATCACGTGATCAGATAAAACAAATATTACAAGCTGAGGTTGATACTCTGTATAACGATGCCTGGCTTAAAATTAGATTTGATTCAGAAACCTACGAAACATATTTACTTAAAATCTCTAATGGTGATGATGAAATCACAACAACAGTTTCCGTTGAAGAGAAAGCCTTTTCCTGGAACCTGTTTAACTTCTTTAAAATATTTATCATTCATTCTTTGTTCATTGTTATTGCATTTGTGGTGATTCTGATAAGTCGTGTTGGAAGATATAATCTAAGTTTTAAATCAAAATTGTTATTTGCCTTTTTAGTAATATCAATTATTCCTGTTATTGTTTTGGCGCTTTACAATGCAAAAATAGTAAGCGAGAGGGCGAAGGAAGGTATTTTTAATGAGCTTAGTCAAAGAGCTAATTATGTTGAAAAGTCTCTTTCAAGTCAGATTACCAGAAATAAAAATCGTGATCTTAAAACAGCTTCCGATAATGTAACTCGCGAGTTGGGAATTTCATTTGCACTTTATGAATCAACAGATCAGATGTACAATTCGAAAGATATTTATAATCGAATCGGATTCTTCGATAAAAAATTAAATCCGCAGGCATATTATCATTTAAATTATTTACGTTACCAGGAATATTTAGCTTCCGAAAAACTTAGCAACTATCTGTTTGATTCTTATTATCGAATAATTAGTGTTGGCGGCAGGGACTATATTTTATCGGTTAATGATGCCTTCAACAAAATTAAAATAACATTTTCAACCACTGAAATTAATGTGATCATTTTTGGAATTTATTCTTTTGCTGTAATAATTATAATCATAATTAGCACGCTGTTTGCAAATCAGATTTCACAGCCGATTCAAAGATTAACTGAGGCTACAGATGCTGTCAGCAAAGGTGATCTAAACGTGAAAATAGATCATAGAGAAAGAGGAGAGCTTAAAGATCTTTTAGATGGATTCAATCAGATGACATCGGAGTTGAAAGAAGAATCAGATCGAACTTGCAGAGATGGAGAGGGAAGCTGCGTGGAAAGAAATGGCAAAACAGGTTGCGCACGAAATTAAAAATCCACTTACACCAATGAAATTAGCTTTGCAGCAGCTTATTATTTCTTATAAAGATAAAAGTAAAGACTTTGATAAACTGTTTGAAAAAGTTTCGCATACAGTTTTAAATCAGATAGATAATCTAAATCAAATTGCATCCGAGTTTTCAAGTTTTGCTAAAATGCCAAGTCTTAAAATTGAAACATTAGACATGCTGTCCATATTGAACGATACAGTTAATATGTTCATCCATGAAAAAACATCAATTAAAGTAAATACAGTTTTGAAAGAAGCAATAATTGATGCTGATCTTAGTCAGTTGAGAAGAATGTTCATAAATTTAATACGCAATTCAATGCAGGCAGATGCAGCTATTATTACAATTGATGTGAATGTTTCAGAAGCAAATTACATTATTCTCTTTAGTGATAACGGAAAAGGTATTAGCGAGTCTGAAAAGGATAGAATATTTGATGAGCATTTTACTACCAAAAAACAGGGCATGGGTTTGGGATTAAGTCTTGCCAAAAGATTTATGACAAGCATCAACGGTGAAATAAATTTAAAATCAAGTTCACCGCAAGGCACTACATTCGAAATTATTTTTAAAAGCAAACAGCAAATCCAATAATCAGATTAATGAGTAAACTAACACCTCATCAAGAACTTGCATTAAGTACAACCGGACACATGGCTTTAACAGCTAATGCTGGTTCGGGTAAAACTTTTGTGCTGGCAAGAAAATATCTTGACGCACTTATTAATGATGATTTGGAAATATCAAGTGTTGCAGCAATTACCTTTACCGAAAAAGCCGCAAGTGAACTTTATCTGAAAATATCCATTCTAATTGATGAAAGAGTTAAAGAGAGCAATAGCTTTTCAGAAAAAAAGAAGCTTGAAAAAATACGACGGCAATTAGTTTCTGCTAACATATCAACTATTCATTCATTCTGCATAAGTATTTTACGTGAATATCCTGTTGAAGCGGAACTTGATGCTCGCTTCATTCCAATAGATGAAAACTTATCTGAAGAATTAATTGAACTATCTGTTGAGGAGATGATAAGGGCATCATTTGAAAATGAATTAGTTATTGAAGATTTAAAATATTTAATAAGAATATTCTCATCCAAAATTAAACTGCAAAACCAAATTGTAAAACTTGATTAAGAATCGAAAAAATGTTTTTGCTGTAAAAGAAAAAATTTATTGCGCAGGATGAAAATCAAATATTGCTGATTTATTTCTTTGAGGAATTTTCTAAAAACTTTTTCATAATCTGGAATAAACAAAAATCTGCATTTATCGAAAATCTCAGTTTTATTAATTCTTCAGTAAAAGCATCGGATCCAAAGAATACATCAGCAAATGAAGTAGAATCTAAAATTGAAAAGCTAAAAGCAGAATCGGAGCTAAGCCAAATATTAAAACTGCTTGGTGAAATAAAGGCATTAGCATTTACTGAAAAAATTCAAATCCGTAAACGCGGATATTTGAAGAATGAATCAGCAAGTATCTTAGCGAATGAAATTGGGGTAGCAGAAGATTTAATGAAAAATCTTTACAGTTTTCAAGTTCCAGAAAATCATCAAGAGATTGAAAGAGAGTTAGCAAGATTTGGTAAAACTATATTAACTTTTTTTGAATCCGCTCTAAATATTTATGAGGGCAAAAAAAAGAATGAGGGGTTTATTGATTATGAAGACATTCTGCTTCATACCAAAGTATTATTAGAAAATAAGGGTGTACAAAAATCTATCTCTGATAAATACAAATTTATTATGGTTGATGAATTTCAGGATACGAATGAAATTCAATATCAAATTTTCCTTCCCATATTGGATTACTTAAAAGGCGGAAAATTATTTATTGTCGGTGATGAGAAACAAAGTATTTACAAATTCCGTGATGCTGAAATCGAAATATTTAATCTTACAAGAAGCGATATAAAAAACTCTGTTGGTGAAAGTAATCTTTTAATTCTGCCGGATAGTTTTAGGATGACTCCAACTATTTGTGCGTTTTGTAATTATGTTTTTAAGAATTTATTTAGCGAACCAGATGAAAGTTTAGGTGAAGTCCCGGCAACAGATTTAGTCTGTGCACGTGTTGATGATAAAATAGGACATGTTGAATTCCTGATTTCCAGGGAAGAAGATGAGAATACTTCTGATTCAGAAGCAGAATTAGCTGCTAAGAAAATTTTATTTCTTATTAAGAATAGTAACTACGATTTTAAGGATATTTCTATCCTTGTAAGAAAGAGAAAGTATTTTGCTGATCTTGAAAAAGTTTTTCTTAAATATGAAATACCTTTTACAATAGTTGGCGGAAGAGGCTTTTATCAAAGGCAAACCATTGCAGATGTTTTTAATTATTTGTCTTTTCTTGCAGATGAAAATAATAGTTCCGCTTTAGTTGGATTGTTACGCTCGCCGTTTTTTAATATTTCAGATTCCAAGCTTTTTGAAATATCATTAATTAAAGGAAGAAGTTTCTGGAGAAAACTTAATCTTGTAAAAGACGATGAGGAAATAACTAAGATATGTGATTTACTGACTGAAAACATATCAATGAGCAGTTCGGTAAGTTTGCCGGATTTGATTTATAAAATAATTACAGACAGAAATTTCTTATCAATTCTCTCATCACGAAATGACAGCGATCAGGAAATAGCCAACCTTAATAAGCTTATAAGTATTGCCAGAAATTTTAATGCTGTGGGATTTAGAAATCTTTATGACTTTCTAACATTCATTAAAGATTCAATAACAAATTTAGCGGATGAGTCTCAAGCTTCGATTACATCCAATGCCAATGCTGTTCAAATGATGACAATTCATCAATCAAAAGGTTTGGAATTTCCGGTGGTGTTTTTGTATAAAACTGATGAAGCAGGTCTATCAAATGCAATAAAATCCGGAGAAGTTAAAGTTGATAAAAAATATGGTTTGCTAACTAAAGTACCGGTTGATCAAAATTATTTTGAGGAATATCAAATTGCTCCAATAGCTGTGATGCATAACTATTATGAGGACAAAAAAAATAATGCTGAACTTAAGCGTTTGTTGTACGTTGCAGTAACCCGCGCCAAAGATGAACTTTATATTACATCCACAATTAAAAAAGATGCAGCTTTTAAAAAGGATTCATTCATAAATCTTTTGGCAGAAGGTTTAAGAAATAACTTTTCTAGTGATGAAATTACATTTCGAAGCCAACTTGAATTCTTGAAAATCGAAAATGAAAACTTTGTAAGTAAAAGTGAACAGATTCATCTTCACATTCCTATTACTTCAACATTAGAGACACCTGAGATTGAAAGAGAAAATGAAGACCATAATTTTGATAATGCAGAAATAAATATTGCTTCATTGCATTCTCAGGAAAAAGGTGAAATAATTTCTGCTTCAAAGGTTTCGATTTACAGCCAGTGCCCGCTTAAATATCTTCTAACTTACGAATATGGTTTCGGAAAGTTTAATTCTGATTACTTGAATTTTAAGTTCGCTGATAAACAGGAATTGAAGAAGCATTTTTCTGTATCTGATATCAAAAAAGATTTTGAAAATGATGATGAAAGATTTGAATCATTCGAAAGTGAAATTAAAGATTATGATTCCGCTTTGTACGGCAGACTTTTCCATAAAGCTATGGAAAAATCATTTTATCCCAACCAGATAGAAGATTTTATAAAAGACGAATTTGGGACGGAATTAAATGATGGAATAATATCCGAAAAATTACTATACAGACTTCAAACTGATTTAATAAACTTTAGCAGGTCTAAAACTTTCTCACTCATTTCCTCTGCAACGAATTATAAAAACGAATTTGAAATTTATGTTGCAGATCAGGATTATTTTCTTCACGGGATAATCGATAAAATAATATTTGATGGAAAAAAAATATTGATTTATGATTATAAAACTGATGATATCGAAAAGAAAGAAATTAAAAAACATGCAGAATATTATTTAATGCAATTGAAATTTTATTTATATATTGCAAGTAAGTTATTCAGAGAGTTTGACCTTTTTGAGGGAAGTTTGGTTTTTGTAAAACATCCTGATGATGTTGTTACCTTAAACTACGATAAAGTAAAAATTAAAGAATTGGAAAAAGAAATAACTAATATTATCAAATCAATTAGAATGAAGAATTCAGATAAGAATATTAAACACTGCAGAGTTTGTTCTTTTTCAGGATTAACAAACAAATGCATAATCAATTAAGGGGAGACTGAAAAGTTTATATTATGAAAAAGCAAATAACACAAATAAGAGACATAAAAGAAATTGAGAAACAATTAGTTTTAGCACCATCTGGAGTACTCTGTATACACCTTGCAAATGAAAAGTTAATGCAGTTCGCTTGTAATTTTGTTTATCTTGATAAAAACATTTACACCTATCTTGACAGCACCGATGAAAATTATGAACATGTTAAATATGGATCTGCAGGAAGTTTTTCTGTTTCATCAAGCGAAAAACTTGCAGGCAAAGCAAAAGAGTTTACATATCGATTAGCTTATATTACAATCAATGGTGAGATAAAAGAAGTTGATGATGCAAAGCTTGCTGAACAAGTAAGAGAGCTTTATAGAACAAAATATTCATCTTTACTAAAAACTGATGAATACACAGTAAGCGAAAATCTTAAACCAATAATACTCGACACACACGAGATAAAAGCTTTGGTTGAAGAAGGGATTTAATTCCAAATATTTATTAGCGTACTTTTGAGATGACATCTTTTTTTCAAGATGTCATCTCTATTTTTAGGAAAATGACTCATTAACTTATTCTCTACTTAACTAAGGAGAATTTTCTTGTTAAACTACGTTTGGATCTCTCTGCTGTTCCTCGGACTTGCTTCCGCACTTTTTATTGATATTTCTGATATTACTCAAAACACTTACAACAATGATGTTCCTCTTAACGTTACAATAAAGACCGCCGCAATTAAATCCGGCGGCGGATTTGATTGTGAAGTGAATATCCCAAAAGAAAATTATAATAAATTCTATAGTGCAAAAGAAAATGAAGACATTGTTGTAAATGCAATTGGTTCTTTTAGTGAAGATAAAAAAGCTATTCAGTTATATCTAAAGACCAAAGAAAGTACTCCGGAAAATCTTCAGGTCGTTGCAAAAGCCTCCGGTAAAGATGATGATATTCTTGCGCGTGCAAATATTATTTCTAAACAGGATAGCGTTACTTATTTATCCAGAGTTTACTTTGAGAAAATAAGTTTTCTTTCGATGAAGCGCGTTACAAACGATTCAATCAATATAGCTGGTACCGCAGTTCAAATAGCATTGGGATTAATCGGAATAATGGCAATGTGGCTTGGTGTTATGAAAGTTGCAGAGCAAGCCGGATTGATAAAAATTATTGCTAACTGGTTAAAGCCAATCACTAAAAAACTATTTCCCGAAATCCCACCTGATCATCCTGCAGTTGGTGCGATGGTTATGAATATATCGGCTAATATGCTTGGACTTGGAAACGCCGCAACTCCGTTTGGATTAAAAGCGATGGAAGAAATGGATACATTAAATCCAAATAAGGGAACAGCAACAAACTCTATGGTTACATTTTTGGCTATTAACACTGCGGGAATGACAATTATTCCAGCAACAGCAATTGCAATCCGCGCTGCTGCCGGAAGTGCTGACCCGACTATTATTATTGCCACTTCTTTGTTTGGATCAACCTGTGCAACTATAACAGGATTAACAGTTGCAAAACTTTTTGAAAAATTTCCGATTGAAAAAAATGGATATGGAAATTGGTTTAAAAGTAATTTTAAATTTTTAATTACTGTGTTATCCTTAATTTCTGTTTTGGTATTAACCTTTGCAACCGGATTTTCATCTGTTATTGCTTCCGCATTTAGTTTTCTTCCACCCACATTTTTTAAAGATATGATTCAGATTATATCAACATTGGCTATTCCGTTTTTCATTTTTGTTTTTATTGGATACGGTGTTATTAAAAAAGTAAAAGTATATGAACAGTTTGTTGAAGGCGCTAAAGAAGGATTTAACATTGCAATAAGAATTATTCCATACTTAGTTGCTATGCTTGTTGCAATTGCAATTTTTAGAGCCGGCGGTGCGATGGATAATTGGTTAATTCCTGTTCTACGAATTGTTACAGATCCGATTGGAATGCCCGCAGAAGCTCTTCCAATGGCGCTGATGAGACCATTATCAGGAAGCGGTTCACTTGGTGTAATGGCTGATATAATAGCTGTTCACGGACCTGATTCTTTTATCGGGATTTTAGTCTCAACATTCTTTGGAAGTTCTGAAACGACTTTTTATGTTCTTGCAGTTTACTTTGGTGCAGTAAATATTAAAAACACTCGCCATGCATTAGCTGCAGGATTGGCAGCAGATATTGCCGGAATGTTAGGCGCACTGTTTATCGTTAAGCTTTTGTTTGGATGAGATTTTTTTATATTTAATTAAAAAATTGTTGAAATGAAAAACACAAATTACAAATACGATATTGCGTTTGCTTTTTTAGAAAAAGACGAACATCTAGTAAATCAGATTAATAATCTGCTGAAGAATAAGTTTAAGACTTTTCTAAATTCAAAAAAGCAAGAGTATAAAGATGACCTCGAGCGTGAAATGCTATTACTGGATGTTTTTAAAAAACAATCGAGGTGTGTTATTATATTTTATCGAAATAAATGGGGAACTACTCCCTATACCGCAATAGAAGAAAAAGCAGTAAGAACTCGCATCTCTGAGGAAGGCAATGATAATTTATTGGTTATCTCATTGGATAATCCGCCTGTTGTTCCTAAATATTTATCTAAAACACAAATTTGGACAGAGCTTGCACAAGCCGGCATAAATGGTACAGCGGCTTTTATTGAAGAACAAGTAAAAGCATTAGGTGGAGGATTAAGTGAAGAGTTACCATTAGATGTTGGAATAGAAATTAAAAAAGAACCCCGGTTTGAAGTTGAAAGCTCTAAATTTCTAGAATCGGTTAGCGGACTTGAAATAGCTGTTATAGAATTAAAAAAATTATTTTCCGCACTGGAGACTGAAAAAAATAAAATTACAGAAAGTGATAAGGGTATTTCGCTTACTTTTAAAAGGGATGAAAAAAATTGTGTAATTCATTATGGAGAATTCTCAATCAGGTTTTATTTGCAGACCGAAAAAAGTAATCTACTCTTGGATTCACCACTTTACTTCGAAATGCAAAAACAGGACAACACTTCGAACGGATTAAATATTTTAGCAGTTGAGGAATATCATTTTGAACTTAAAAAGGTTGGTGTTTACGGTTGGATAAAAGGGGCAGATAGCTGATTCATTCATTTCATCAAAACAATTGGCGGAAGATTCTATAAAACTTCTATTAAGTCAGACATAAAATTTTAGAGGCACAAAATGAAAACCAGTTTGTTTATTTTGTTCAGTTTTTGTTTTTCTCTAATTGGGTGCTCACAGTCAACATCACTCGATAACCCCGATTGGGTAGATGATTTAATCGTGCAATATAAAAATGAACCGGTTGGCAACCCTCCTCAATCAATATGGCGATATAACTACAAAGGTAAAATTGTTTATTATGTTCCCCCACAGTGCTGCGATCAATTCAGCACATTATATGATGAGGAAGGGAATGAGCTCGGAGCTCCCGACGGAGGGATAACTGGAAGTGGTGATGGTAAGATCACAGATTTTTTTACAGCACGAACAGATGAAAAATTAATTTGGCAGGACTCACGACAGCGATAAATTAGTTTAATAATCATTCTCTTACTTCGATAAATTAATGAATAGATTTTAAGAGCTCTGCTGACTTATTGTTTTTAATTATAACGAGATTAAATATTATGGACTTCAACTTGTTTCTTGAGAAAATCCCTTTATTCTATTTATATATTATAACTGCGGCTGTAGTCTTTCTTTCAATAATGATCGGATACCGATTAGGGAATTATATTCAGAATCGCAAGAAAGAGTACAAAAGAAGCTAAAATTGGTTCTATAGTTGGGGCTATGCTTGGTTTACTTGCATTTATTCTTGCTTTTACATTTGGAGCTGCAACATCTCGTTTTGATGACAAAAAACAATTACTATTAGATGAAGTAAATGCTATTGGTACAACTTTTCTGCGTACTGATTTTCTTTCTGAATCAGAGAGTGCTGATGCAAAAATGCTTTTAAAAAAATACGTTGATTTAAGAGTAAGTATTCTTAAAAATCCCAAGCTGTTGCCGCAAGTTATTATTGAATCTGAAAATATCCAGAACATGCTTTGGTCACAAGTTTCATCCGTATCAAATAAACAAGTAGATCCTGTATTACTTGGACTTTATGTTCAGTCATTAAATGAGGTTATTGACTTGCACACAAAACGAGTGACAGTTGGACTTCAGTACCGCATACCGGGAAGCATTTGGATGACACTTTATTTTATAACTGTTCTTACAATGTTAGCGGTAGGATACGAATTTGGTCTTAACGGTGCTGGTAGTATATCTGATAAGCTTGATATTGGCGCTTGCGTTTTCGGCATTTATAATTCTAATCGCCGATCTTGATCGTGGTGTTGCCGGCACACTTCAGGTAAGTCAGAAACCACTTATTGAGCTTCAGCAAAAATTGAACAACTCGTTAGATAAATAGTGCTTTAAAATCGAAACAAAATATATTTTATGAAAGTTTTCATTACACGGTTAATTCCTTCAATTGGAATTGAGTTACTAAAGAAAAAAGGATTTGAAGTTTCTGTTTACAAAAAAGATAATCCAATCCCACGCAAAGAATTACTAAGGCAAGTAAGGGATTGTGATGCTTTAATACCGCTATTATCTGATAAGATTGATAAAGAATTGATTGATCAGATGAAACGTTGTAAAGTAATCGCAAACTATGCTGTAGGATTTAATAACATTGATGTTGATTATGCAAAAAGTAAAGGAATTATTGTTACTAACACTCCTGATGTATTGACTGATTCAACTGCAGATTTGGCGATGGCACTGGTGTTAGCTTGTGCAAGGAGAATTACTGAAGCAGAAAAATTTATTCGGGATAAAAAATTTGTTGGATGGAAACCTCAATTACTGTTAGGAATGGAATTACGAAATAAGTATTTCGGAATTCTTGGAGCAGGAAGAATCGGAACCGAAGTTGCAAAAAGAGCACACGCTTTTGGATGTAAAATTTTATACTATTCAAATTCTACGAACAAGTTTCTTGAAACTAAATTAAATGCGAAAAAATTATCTCTTAGCTCAATTCTAAAAAAATCAGATATGCTTTCAATTCATCTTCCTTTAAATACAAAAACATATCATTTACTAAATGAGAAAAATCTAATCTTGCTTAAAAAATCTGCTATTCTAATAAATACTGCTCGAGGAGAAATTGTTGATGAAAAAATATTATTCTCAATGTTAAAGCACAAAAAAATATTTGCTGCAGGATTAGATGTTTATGAAGATGAACCAAACATTAAAAAAGAATTGTACAACCTTAATAATATAATTTTGCTTCCTCACATCGGAAGTGCCACGATAGAAGCAAGAAATAATATGTCTTTACTAGCCGCAAAAAATGTTATTGTTGTTTTGACCGGAAAAAGAGCGTTAACCCCGGTTTAATTTCATCCAAACTGATTGCTAATCAGATTTGCCAATCGTAATTTTGAAACAAAAAAAGAGAAAATTAAATGAGATTTGGAATACCAAAAGAAACTCTTTATGAAGAAAAAAGAGTTGCATTAGCTCCTGCTGGAGTAGATGCTTTAGTAAGAGCCGGTCACACTGTTTATATTCAGAGTGGAGCAGGTGAGGGAAGCCATTTTAGTGATGAAGAATATCGTAAAACCGGCGCACAAATTGTCTATTCCGCTGAGGAAGCATTTGCAAGAGCGGAAGTTGTAGTAAAAGTTGCACCACTTTCTGAAGCCGAAGCAGAATTGCTGCAAGAAAATCAAACTCTCTTTTCATTTCTTCATCTTGCCATCGGTAAAAGAAAAATTATTGATCAACTTCTTAAGAAAAAAATTACCGCAATTGGTTATGAATTAATCGAAGAAGAAGACAGACTCCCCGTTTTACATTCAATGAGTGAAATTGCCGGACAGCTTTCTATACAGGTTGCTGAAAGATATCTTGAGAGTTTTAGCATAGGCGGAAGAGGAATTTTACTAGGTGGCATAACAGGGGTTGCTCCTGCTGCGGTGGTAATTCTGGGTGCCGGAGTTGTTGGCGTTACGGCAGCTCGTGCTGCGCTCGGCAGAGGTGCACAGGTTATTGTGATTGATAAAGATTTAAATCGATTAAGAAATATTGATCTTAACTTTAGAAAAAAAGTTACTACGGTAATGGCTAATCCATATACCATTTCCCGCGGTGTTAGGTTTGCTGATGTTTTAATTGGTGCAGTTTTAATCAAAGGAGAAAAAGCACCTCATCTTGTTTCTGAATCAATGGTAAAGGAAATGAAAAAAGGATCGGTAATTGTTGATGTTTCGATTGATCAAGGCGGGTGCATAGAAACAAGCCATATCACTACACAATCAGATCCTGTATATACAATGCACGATATAATTCATTACTGCGTTCCTAATATGCCTGCAATTGTATCGCGAACTGCAAGTTATGGATTGAATAATGCTTCACTCGGTTACATACAGGATATTGCAGAGAATGGTTTATCAAATGCATTACTTGGTGATTTAGGTTTATCAAAAGGTGTTTGCACTTATAACGGTTATTGTTGTAATGAATCTATTGCTCATACTTTTAATGTAGAGTATAGAAGACTTCATATTTTTTCAAGTAACTAGTAGAATAATTAAGAAAACGATTTGAATTTAAGAAATGAGAATTTGAAATGACATCAACAGAAGAAATAACAACTAAAAATCCCGTACCAACAAATTTGCTGCGTATCTACAACCAAAAATTAGTAAGCTCTGATGAAGCAGTTAAGTGCATTAAATCAGGGGATAATGTTATTGTTCAACCTGGATGCGCAGTTCCATCAGAATTAGTTAGAGCGATGGTTAGAAGAAAAGATGAACTTGAGAATGTTACTCTTTATCATATTTTGATAGTAGGTGATTTGCCGTACTTACAACCGGGAATGGAAAAACACTTTAAGCATAAAGCTTTTTTTATTGGTGCGAATGCAAGAAAAGCAATTAACGAAGGACGATCAGAATTTATTCCCATATTTTTATCAGACGTTCCTTTGCTATTTAAACTAGGAAGAATAAATACAGATGTTGCTCTAATAAATGTTTCACCACCCGATGAACATGGATTTTGCAGTTACGGTGTTGATGTTGGAACAATAAAAACTCCCGCTGAAAAATCTAAAATTATTATTGCACAAGTTAATAAGTATATGCCAAGGGCTCTTGGTGATTGCTTTATCCACATAAATAAAATTAATTATATAGTTGAGCATGATGAGGAATTAAAAGAGCTGCCACAGGTTGATCCTGATACAACACCTGAAGTTTTAGCTGTGTTTGATAAGATTGGAAGAAATGTTGCTGATCTGATTGAAGATGGTTCAACTTTACAAATGGGTATCGGTGCTATTCCGGATTCTGTAATGAAATATTTATTTGATAAAAAAGATTTAGGAATTCATACAGAAATGTTTTCTGATGGAATGATTGATCTTGTTGATGCAGGAGTAATTAATGGTGAAAAGAAAACTCTTCATCCCGGAAAAATTATTGCGGGATTTGTACTTGGAACAAAAAGAGTTTATAATTTTATAGATAATAATCCGATAATTGAGTTCCATCCACAGGAATATGTTAACGATCCTTTTATTATTGCCAAGAATAATAAAATGGTTGCAATCAACTCCGCTTTAGAAGTTGATCTTACAGGGCAGGTTTGTGCTGATTCAATCGGAACAAAATTTTATTCCGGTATCGGCGGGCAGGTAGATTTCATTCGAGGCGCATCAAAATCTGTTGGCGGCAAACCAATTATTGCATTGCCATCTACTACAAAGAATGATACTATATCTCGAATTGTTCCTACATTAAAACCAGGCGCAGGTGTTGTTACTTCCAGAGGTGATGTTGACTATGTAGTTACTGAATATGGTGCTGTTGATCTTTGGGGAAAAACAATTCAGGAAAGAGCTAAAGCATTAATATCAATTGCACATCCAAAATTTAGAGATGAATTGACAAAGTATGCAAAAGAAACATTTTATATTTAGGTAAAGATGGTTGCAGTAATTGGAGATGTACACGGTTGTTATTATACGTTAAAAGAGTTAGTTGATAAAATAAAAAACAAATATCCTAACATTAAAATATTATTGTGTTGGTGATCTGGTTGATAGGGGAAATAATAGTTTTGAAGTAATTGAGTTTGTTGTTGCAGAGAAAATTCAATGCGTAATTGGCAATCACGATTTTATGTTCTATTCCAATATGAGGGATCCATATAGTTTGATGGCTAAATCCTGGAACTACAATGGAGCTGAAACAACTTTAGCCTCTTACAAAGATAAGCTTAACCAAATGGACAAGCATCTTGATCTGATTATCAACAGTCCGCTTTTCTTTAATCTTGATGATTGTTTTATTTCTCATGCAGGAATTTCAAAATCATTAAAAGATAAACTTCCCGAAAATTTTCTTTCCGATGATGCAGCCTTAAAAGAAATTTTAAGTAATGATTTATTCAATCAGAACAGCATAATCTGGGCGCGAGGTGATCTTTTAAATATCGGTAAACTGCAGGTAGTTGGGCACACGCATCGTAAAGAAGTATTTTTTGATAAAGTTTCTAATGCACTTTATATCGATACTACTGCTTTTGGAAATAACAAACTCAGTGCGGCAATTGTTGAGCAAAATAAATTGATCGAAATAATTGATCAGAAAACCAATGCTGATGATGTGAATAGGAACTGGATTTACCAGCTTTAACCAAACGATTAATGCATAAAATTATTCCTCTGGTAAAGATTGCATTGATAGTTTATCCATTTTACTTCTAAGAGTTGTTCTTGGAATCTTTAAAAATTTTGCAGCACTGGATATATTATTCCCCGATTTACTTAATGCCCAATCAATAATTTCTCTTTCTTTCGATAATATATATTTATCAAATCCGTCATACTTATCAAATGGATTTTCAAAAATCTTTTCTTTTTTTGTATTAATTAAAATTGGATCTAAGACAGTTGTATTCAAGTGTTGATTCGGAGATAATGCTATTATTCTCTCTGTCATATTCTCAAGTTCTCTAACATTTCCGGGCCAATCGTATTTATTAAGAATTGAATAAATATTATCATCAACATATTGCACTTTTTCTTCTGCCCCATGTTTTTTTAAGAAATGAATTAGCAGCTCAGGAATATCTTCCTTTCGTTCGCGAAGTGGTGGAAGGACAATGGGAATTATATTTAATCTGTAATAAAGATCTTCACGAAAAAGTTTTTGATTAACTCGTTCTTTTAAATCGACTTTTGTTGCGCAAACAATTCTAACATCGATAGGAATATTTTCTGTACTTCCAACTCTGGAAATCTCTTTTTCCTGTAAAACTCTTAACAGTTTTACTTGCATTGCTAATGGAAGATCATCAATATCATCAAGCAGCAAAGTACCGCCATTGGCTTTCTCAAAATAACCAATATGTTTTTTAACAGCACCTGTAAATGCACCTTTTTCATGTCCAAATAATTCACTTTCAATCAATGTCTCCGGAATAACGGCACAATTGATTGCAATAAACTCTTTATCCTTACGCAATGAAAAATTATGAATTGTTCTTGCACAAAGTTCTTTACCTGTTCCACTTTCACCCTGAATTAAAATTGTGTGATCCTGCGGCGCAACTATTTTAATCATATCTAAAAAAGCTTTTACTTTGGCAGAAGAACCAATAATAGTTTTTTTCTCAAATAACTCGAGTCTGCTTTTAAGTTTTTCATTTTCATTGAGTACTTTACTTAGTTGTTCGATATGTTTCAATATGCTTAAAAGCTGCTCCGGCGAAAATGGTTTTAAAAGATAATCGTAAGCTCCAAGCTTTAATGATTCAATTGCTGTTTCAACAGTTGCGTAGGCTGTAATAATAATAACTACTGTTTTTGAATTTATTTCCTTTGCTGCTTTTAAAATATCAAGACCGTTTGTGCCCGGTAAACGTAAGTCTGTAATCACTACATCAAAATTATTTTGTTTCAGTTCATTTAAAGCTTCAGTTCCGTCACCAAAACTGTTTACATCATAATTTTCTTTTTTTAGTATATCGGTTAAAGTTTTTCGAGTAATCTTTTCGTCTTCAACTAACATTATTTTCATACTTAACCTCTGTAGGTAGAATTACTGTAAAAATTGTTTCTTTATTTGGTATAGAGTTTACTTTTATTTGTCCGTTGTGATTTTCAACTATTCCTAAGCTAACCCAGAGTCCAAGTCCAGTTCCCTCGCCGGGATCTTTAGTTGTGTAGAATGGATCAAATATTTTATCTAGTTCATTTTCTTTCAATCCAATGCCATTATCTCTTATGGAAAAGAAAATATGTTTTTCATCTTTAATGCCCGACATTATTTCAATCTCACCTTTTTCTGAAATGGCATCATAAGCATTTATTAGTATGTTCATAATTACTTCTTGAATCAACTGGTTGTCTCCACTGATTGCAGGAATATCTTCTAAAAGGTTTTGAGTAACGACAACTTGTTTCTGTTTTAATTTATACTCAAGAAGTTTATAAACGTTTTCTATCAATTCATTGATATTTAGCGAATCTGTTATTTGAGTTTGCTGTCTTGCAAAACCAAGCAGCTTTTTAATAACATTTTCAATGTAACTCATTCCTTCATTTATTAAAGCTAAATATTCTGTTGTTTGCTCTTTATTGTCCGGTTCTTTTTGGATTGCATACAAACAGTTCTTTATCCCATTTAACGGATTGTTTATCTCGTGTGCAACACCGGAAGCAAGCCTTCCAATAGATGCAAGTTTTTCAGATTGATAGACTTGCTTTTGTGCAGTTTCTAATTGTTCTTTAGAAAGCTTTAGTCTTTTTAATAAATCATCAAACCGGGTAATTAGAAATCCAATCTCATCTTTATCACCTTTAAGCGTTATCTCTTCTATAGTTTTGAAATCTATCTTATCAATCTCATCCACTAAACTTTTAAGTTTGAATGTTACTTTGTCTATTAGAAAATATAGCACTGTTAGTGTAGCTATTGAAAGCAGAATAGTTAGTGAAAGTAGAACGAAAAAGATATCATTGATTTCTTTTTGAATAGGTTCTGCATCAAAACCAATTTTTACAACACCCCATTTTTTGTTTGCAATTTTAAGAGGGGCATAAGTATCAAGCAGCCAGCCGTATTCTTTAGATTGAAAGATAATGCTATTGTATTTATTTGATTTTAAATTGGCATCAATCTTATCCAATGTAAATGAATCTGATCCATTTCTATCTTTAGCTGCAACCAATTCATTATTGTTATCATAAATCTCAATGTACTTTATGCTGTTTACCCGCTGCATATAGTTATCGATATAAGTTTCCAGCAAATCATCTTTTAATAATTCTCGCTGTTCTGCATATATCAGAGCATCAAGTGCCGGAACAGTAAAAGCATCAACTATCGATTGTGCATTAGTAATTTCTTTCTCAATTAGAATAGTTCGCCATTGAAACAGGATAGCTAAAGAAATTATCATCATTATGATCAGAATGACTGAGCCGGTTACAAAAAGAATACGTGTCTTTAAACTATGTTGAATAGAAATCATTTTTGTTTTCCGGAATACTTTCTTATCAAGTCATAATCGCTGTCATTAGCTTCTATAAATCCATAAGTAAATTCCTTATCCCATGTTCTAACAAGTTCTTGATACTTTGTTTCACGTAGATCAATTCTTAGAAGAAGTGATTTAACGGTGTTGATTATATCTGCATTATAATCTTTTGCAGCAACAATAGGTGAACCTGGCACAGGTTCGGAATATCCAATAATTTTAATTTTTCTATTATCATATTCCTTAATTACTCTATCTTTAACGACACCCGCATCAAAATCACCGCTTAACACTTGATAAATTACATTTTGGTGATAAGAAAAATTCTTAATTTCTTTAATATCTTTTTCAAGAATATTGTATTTCAGTAATTCATATTTAATTAACCAGTTACCTGAAAAGGATTCCTCAGACGGCAGTGCAATTCTTTTTCCTTTTAAATCTTCAAAAGAGTTTACCTCACCGTCGCTTCTTGTAAATACTACTGATTTAAAGAAAGGTTTAAAGTCTTCGTTTAAAGGTTTTAAGATTGGTACAATTCCATAGCGTTCGTGTGCATTTATGTAAAGAAGTGATCCAAAAAATGCAATTGCAACATCACCACTTATAAGTTGATTTACAGTTTCTGAATACGAAGTGCTGAGTTTTAATTCGAATTGATACTTTTCGTTTTGATTTAAGTAATCAATAATTGGCTGGTATCCTTTAAAAATTATATTTGGCGGATAGCGAGAAATAACCCCAACATAAACCATAATTTTTTTGTTTTCTGAAACAGAATTATCTTCTTGGTCGTGTGATGGAGTTTTTGTCGAGATATCGATTGCTGATTTGTAAAAAAGAAATGTTGCCGCAAATACCACGACAATAAAAACTAAAAGTGAAAGTAGAAATTCTTTTCTTAACATAAATGAAGTGCTGCTTAAAATATTTTTTCTTACAGTCTTCAAATTTCAGTCCTAATATTCATTTCAAATTCATTTTTAATTTCAACTCAAACCTAACTAAAATGACGAATAATCGCCAGACTGACGACGGTAAATCGCCACTAATCTAGATTAATTAACAATTTAGAAACACAAAAAGCTTGAAAATAAGATATAAATAAGTGACATTATTGATATTTAATTGTTGAATTGACGGCATTATCCTTGACAAATTTTAGAAACTATTTCAATCAAAAGGAGTTCAAATGGAAAACATAATACCACGCTGGGAATGGCGTACCTTCACAAACGATCTTGGAAATGCAGAAGTAAATATCAGAAAACATCCTGAGGGTAAAACCCGTGAGAGCGATGAAGTTTATATTCTTTCTGAAGTCAGTATGGATAACACAAAAGTGCGCGATAATTTAATGGATATCAAAACTCTTCAGCAAGTTAAT
Organism: uncultured Ignavibacteriaceae bacterium; assembly: GCA_963812305.1. GTDB lineage: Bacteria > Bacteroidota > Ignavibacteria > Ignavibacteriales > Ignavibacteriaceae > IGN3. The sequence continues at coordinate 152,380 of CAWEUT010000016.1, read as the reverse complement.
GAAGACAGATTAGAACAATGGCTGCCGATTATGAAAGGAACTTTTCCTCTACCTGTATCCGAAATAGAAAAAGTTTTTAAGTGCTTTAAAGTTGCTCTACCAAAGTTTGAAAGAACTGAGTACACATTTGATCAATATCTTAAAGAAGTTATAGCTCCATCCAAATTGTTAAAAGCAGTTAATGTTCATAAAAAAAGAACAGGTTTTACAATCAATAATACAATTGTTGAAATTGCTGAGGTTACTGTTGACGGCAAAGTAATTAAAACTGCTGCTGTTGAAATGGAAGATCCTGCATTGGTTATAAAAACAGTAAGAGAATTAGGTCTCGATACTTTTCCAAACATTAATTACTTGCGCGGATTAAAAAACTTAGTCGGAATGAAATAAGGAATAAAAATATGGCAAATGAAATTGAACGTAAATTTTTAGTAAAAGGTGAGTTTAAAAATCTTGCAAGTAAAGAAACAAGAATTGTTCAAGGATATTTATCATCAATTCCAGAGCGCACTGTTCGTGTTCGAATTAAAGGTGATAAAGGTTATATCACTATAAAAGGAATTGGTAACACTTCCGGTGCGACCAGATATGAATGGGAAAAAGAAATTCCAACTACTGAAGTAGAAGAACTCTTGAAAATTTGTGAACCAGGTGTAATTGATAAAACACGTTACTTGGTAAAAGTTGGTAATCACACCTTTGAAGTTGATGAGTTTTATGGTGAAAATCAGGGACTAACAGTTGCTGAGATAGAGTTGAGCTCAGAATCAGAAGACTTTGTAAAACCAGAGTGGTTAGGTGATGAAGTTACCGGTGATACAAAGTACTATAATTCAATGCTGATGAAAAATCCATTTACTAAATGGTAGAAACAAAATAAAATCATCTTAAATCATTTTATTATTTTATAAAATTAACATGACAAAATTTGATCCACTCGATATGCACAATTACCGTATCGAGAAATTGCCAAAACGTGATAAATCGAAATTTGAAAAGTGGCTTGCTATATTAGGACCTATCTTAGCAATAGCTGCTTTTATTTTATTTGCTTATGTAATAAAATTTCCTTTTCTGGCTTCAATAGATTCTGCTGATCTGGTTTCAGAATCAGCAAAAAAAGTATTTGAAAAAGTAGGTTCAGCAGCATTCATCAGGAATAATGAATTTATGCTTGCAATTTTTGTTGCTTCAATTATTCTATGGATGACCGAAGCAATTCCGAATTACTTAACCTCTCTAATGTTAATAATCAGTTTAGTTCTAACGGGTGTTCTATCGGAAAAAGTTGCTTATGCGCAGCTTGGTCATCCGGTAATGTGGTTAAATATTATGTCATTCGTACTTGCAAGTATGCTGGTTGTAACGGGACTTGCAAAAAGATTTGCTCTTTGGTTAATCATTAAGTTTGGTAAAAACGCAAGTACAATATTTCTAAGTTTTTTGTTTATCAATCTCATACTTTCTGCATTTATTTCTGCTACAACCGCAAAAGCGGCGATACTTCTGCCAATTTTTATGGTAATAGCTGCTATTTACGGTGCAAGAGGCGGAAGCGAAAAAAATAACTTTGGAAGAAGCATAGTTCTGCAAAATCTTTTAAATATTAATTTAGGCGCGGGAGCTTTTGTAACAGGTTCAGGTGCTAATTTACTTGCAGCTGCTATTATAGGAGGTGCAATTGGTGGAAACATTTTCTTTTCCGAGTGGATGATGGCAATGTTTCCAGTAATGGTTTCTCTAATGTTCATTGGATATTTCGTTGCAATGAAAATCTTTTTTCCACTTTCGCCGGCAGAACGTTTACCGCAAATTGAAGGTGGTATGGAAAGATTAAAACAAGAATATGAAAAATTAGGTCCAATAACCTTTTTGGAAATCAAATCTGCAATTATTTTTATTTTGATTCTTGGCTTTTGGGCTACTGATAGCATTCACGGTATCAGCGCTACTGCAGTTGCTTTTGTAGGAGCAATCGTTGCACTGCTTCCAAAAATTGGAATAGTAAAATGGAATGAAGTTGATATTCCCTGGCATCTTATGTTATTTTCTGCAGGTGCTTATACATTAGGTGCGGGTCTGGATGAAACAGATCTTCCTTCAATAAGTGTAAATGCATTTTTTGATCATTTGGGAATTGGTGATCATACAAGTTTTTGGATATTATATTTATTGTTAACGGGAGTTATGATTTTTAGCGCACTTATTTTTCAATCAAAAACAATGCGTGCAATGATTTTTATTCCAATTGCAATTGGCGTTGCTAACAGGTTTGGATTTGATGTAGTTAGTTTGGCCCTTCCGGTAGCTTTTATGATAGAACACGTTTACGTGCTGCCGTTTAATAGTAAACCAGCAGCTTTGCTTTATGAAACTGATCAATATAGTTTAACTGATACATTCAAATATGGTTTTACAATGATGGTAATTGCATGGACGCTAATCATTGTTGCCGGGGAAACATGGTTTAGATATTTAGGCATAACACCAAATGGAGTGTTTGGGATATTTTAATTTTATTATGATGGTTTTATAACTTATTTAATGTTTTAAAATCAAAGGATATTAAAAAAGGATTGTAGCTTTATGTTTTTAAAGAAGACCAAAAAACTTGAAACACAAATTGATGAGTATCTGGATTTAGTCATCAAAGGCGGGCTTATATTCAAACTTGGAATTAAATGCTACTTAGATCATCAAATGGAAGCTTTTGAAGGACATTTGAAAGACTTACGTAAGATTGAGGAGACAGCGGATGACTTACGCAGGAATATAGAGATTAAACTTTACACCCGAACTCTAATTCCAGAATCCCGTGGTGATGTACTTGGATTGATGGAAAGTTGTGATAAAGCACTAAATATTACTGCTGAAACGTTGCTTGAGTTCTCGGTCGAGATTCCAAATTTATTGCCTGAACTAAAGAATGATTATCTCGACATTGCAGAAAGTTCAATCTCTTGCCTTGAAAATACTGTGAGTGGTATTAGAGCTTACTTTAAAAACGTTGATGCAGTTAGGGATTACGTTACAAAGGTTCAATTCTATAAAAAAGAAACAAATAAAATTGCCGAAAGAATAAAGCGAACGGTTTTTAGAACAGACAATGACCTTAGCTTTAAAATTCATACACGATATTTTACATTTCATATTGAAAGAATTGCTGAACAATCTGAAGATGTATGCGACAGACTTTCGATAGCTATTATTAAAAGGTTTGAATAACATTGGATATTTCAGTTTGGTTTTTTATTAGCAGTGGTTTATTTCTTGGCTGGTCGCTTGGTGCTAACCATGCTGTAAATGTATTTGGCACCGCTGTGGTTTCCAAAATGGTCAAGTTTAGAACCGCTGCCATAATCTCAGGAATATTTGTTATTCTAGGCTCAATGATAAGTGGAGCAGGTACTACAAAAACATTAACTGATTTGGGTTCTATAAATGCAATCGCTGGAAGTTTCTCGGTTGCCTTAGCCGTTGGTATATCTGTTACATTGATGACAAGAGCTAAATTACCTGTTTCAACTTCACAAGCTGTTATAGGCGGAATAATCGGCTGGAATATTTTTACAGGATCACCAACAGATTATAATTCGCTTACAAAAATATTATTCAGTTGGATTGCTTCTCCAGTTATTGCTGCAATATTTGGATTTTTAATTTTTAAACTCATAAAAAAAACAGTTTTAAAATGGAAAATCCATCTGCTTCGATTGGATAATTATACAAGGATAGGATTGATTATTGTTGGTGCATTAGCATCGTATTCATTGGGTGCAAATAATATTGCAAATGTAATGGGAATGTTTGCTTCCGCACCTTTATTTAAGGATTTGAATATTGGTAATATCATAGTTATTTCAAGTGTGCAGCAATTATTTTTATTAGGCGGTATAGCGATAGCATTTGGGATTTTTACTTACGGCAATAATGTGATGGAAACAGTTGGAACGGATTTATATAAAATATCTCCTATTACCGGCTTTGTTGTTGTGTTTGCAGAATTTATTGTTCTATGGTTATTTACATCTCAAAGTCTTGAATCTTTTTTATTAAAAAATAATTTACCTTCGTTTCCACTTGTTCCACTTTCTACAACTCAGGCATTTATAGGTGCAGTAATAGGTGTTGGTTTAGCAAAAGATCCATTATCAATTAATTTTAAAGTTTTAGGTAAAATTGGAATTGGATGGGTAGTTGCTCCTGTAACAGCAGGTTTAATAACCTTTATCTCTCTGTTTTTTATCCAAAATGTTTTTGAACAAAAAATTATTCATCCGGTTCCATACCAAATCACAGAATCTGTAATTGCTAAATTGAATAATGAAGGAATTGAAACTGAAAAATTAAGTGATTTGCTGAACGAAAGATTTACAAATAATAAAGCATTTTTAAATGAGCTAAAAAAAAGATATGATTATAACAGTAAACATATTTATTCAATCTATAAATATGCTTTGATCGACAGCTTTAAAATAGACTCAACTCTGATAAACGATTTACCCGAAGACTTTCAATTGACGGAAAATCAAAAAGTTAAGTTGACAGAACTACACGGAAAATCTTTTAGTCACAAAATAGATTTTGAAGAAATAGTTTTTTCAAGTTCACCCGAGTGGAGACTAAACGGAAATAAGTTAGAAGACAAAGCGATCGAAGAAAAGAAAATTATAATTGAAGACCTATTTAGAGTTACGATTAAAAATAAAACTAAAACTAATAATTATTAAACAACAAACTTAGAGGAGATAAAATGAACTATAAGAAAAACTTTGTTCTCGTTATTGCAATCTCTTTGCTTTCAATTAATAGGATTGAATGCACAGGATGCAAAAGTTCCGGGAGGGGATGAAAAAGTACCCTTGGGAGTAGAAGCTAGAAATGGAAAGCTGTTATTTGAATCTGAAGATGGAGATTTTCAATGGTGGTTTGATTCCAGAATTCAGGTTGATGGAGCAATCTATAATGAAAACCTGAATGAAATGAGTAACGGTGTTATTTTAAGAAGAGCAACTTTTGCTTTGAAAGCTGTTCTTTGGAGAGACTGGCAAGCTGAATTTGATATGGATTTTGCTGAAGACGTAGATGTTGATCGTCAGACAGATTGGAGAGATATGTGGATCCAATATACACATCCAAAATTAAATTTGTCGTTAAGAGTTGGTAATTTTAAAGAACCATTTGGGATGGAGAGATTAAACAGCTCACGACTTTTGACTTTTCTGGAGCGATCAGCTGGTTCAAATGCTTTTCCATTAGGAAGACGTATCGGTGGTTCTGTTAGATATTGGACAGATTTTGGACAAGTTACTGCAGCACTTATGGGACACGAATTGGGAACCAGAGTAGATAAAGGTCAGCAGGATGAAGGTTACTCAACTAACTTGCGCGTTTCAGTTGCGCCAATAAATAAATTTGGAAATAACCTGCATGTTGGTCTTGCAGGATCATATAAAATACCAGATGTAACATCTGAATTAAGAGCCAATACAATTGAAATTAGTGCAAGAACAGAAACTTATGTATTTGATCCTAAGTTGTTGCATACTGGAGATATTAAAGATGTAAATTATTATACTCGCTATGGCGCAGAATTAATGTACATCAATGGACCATTTTATTTTCAATCTGAATTTATGGGAACCTCAGTTTACAGATGGTATGAAAACCCAACTGTAAATTTGCAAGGTGGGTATGCTATGGCAACTTGGATGATTACTGGTGAAACTCGTTATTATTATGTGGATGAAGGTGAAGTTGGATCAATCGAAAAACCAATCAATTCCTGGGGTGCGCTTGAAATAGCAGCCCGATATAGCATTACCAATTTAAATGATTTTGATACTGAAATACATGGCGGACAATCAAACCAAGTAATGTTAGGATTAAATTATTATCCGAATATGAATATTAGAATTATGTTGAACTATTCATTTGTTAATCTTGATGAGTTTGCAACACGAAAAGGAAATCTGTACGGCAATGATGACCATTCATTTTTCCAAATGCGCGTTCAGGCATCATTATAAAAGAAAGGAAAATAAAATGAAAAGAATATTATTAACGGTTGTACTTATTTTCTCAGGAATTTTTCTCTCTTGTTCAAGAGAAGAACCATTTGTAGCACCTCCACCTCCACCGGAAGTTATAACAGTAAAACTAAATGAAGTTTATTCTCGCGGTACTGTTGGTAATGAGGATTGGATTGAAATTTATAATCCTTCGACTGACCAAATAGATTTAAGCGGTTATAAAATTTATGATAGCGGCGGACTGGCAGGAACAAAACCTAAAAAAGAAATTCCATCAGGAACGGTCATCCCAGCTGGTGGATTCTTTGTAATTGTTGTAGATGATACGCTTAATAGCGGTTTTGGATTATCATCCTCGGGAGAAACTGTTTGGTTAGAAGATGCAAGTAGCACATTGATTGATAGTATTGCATTTCCAGCACTCGGCGTTGATACATCTTACGGTAGGAATCCTAATGGATCTGCAACCTGGGCAATGCTTACTCCGCCAACTAAAGGTGTTTCTAACGGAACAGGTGGAGGGGCAACTCAGCCACTAGTTATGAACGAATTTTTCTCTCGTGGTGCTGATCCTGATTTTGACTGGATAGAAATTTATAATCCTAATGGTGTTCAAGTTGATTTGACGGGATATAAAATTTATGACGGTGGTGGAAATCTTGGAACCAAGCCCAAAATGGAATTTCCTGTTGGCGCAGTTGTGCCGGCGAACGGGTTTTATGTCATTGTTGTCGATATTCAAGATCCAGCTGGTTTTGGTTTAGGCAGTGGCGGAGATGAATGCTGGTTAGAAAATCCAGGCGGAACTGTTATTGATAATCAAGTAATTCCCGCAATGCCAGTTGCAACAACTTCATATTCCAGAGTTCCAGACGGGAGTACGAATTGGTTGATATCAAATACAATAACAAAGGGTGCTCCAAATCAACCATAAGTTTAGTAATTTAAGAGAGAACCAAACTAGTTTTGGTTCTCTTTTATAATGGATAATAAATGACCAATAAAGATATCATATAAATATTTGTTAATTGTTCTAATAGTTATGTTCACTATTTTTCGGATGTGCAAGAGATAATCCTGAGACAATTACAAATCCGCCAAACATTCAAAAAATATATCCAATAAATACTTATACCCTAACAATACCAGAGCCTTCAGGTATTGCATATAATTCTAAAAATAATTCTTTAATGGTAGTCTCGGATGGATATCCCAATATTTATGAGATTGGTTTTACTGGAATTACATTAAATACAATTATCGCAACCGGATCAGATATGGAAGGGATAACACTATCCAAGAATTGTGATACAATTTATGTTGTGGAAGAAAAGAAAAAACTTGTAACAGCTTTTAATCTTAAATGGAAGTAAATTATATCTCATTCAGTGTTGATGTTGCAACTAGTGACAATAGTGCATTAGAGGGAATTACGATTAACAAAACTTCTAATACGTTATATGTGATCAATGAAAAAGATCCAAGGATGATTCTTGGTTACAATAATTTAACCGAAATTTGGCGTAAGTCGATTGATTACGCATCCGATATTTCTGATATTTACTATGAAGATTCAAGCTAATTGTTTCTGGTTAATCAGTGATGAATCTGCAAAAATCATGAAGCTTTCAGTTCCACCGGTGATTTAATTAGCGAATGGGAAATACCCTTTACAAAAGGTGAGGGAATTACAATTGTTGGTGATAAGATGTATGTTGTAAATGATTTAGATGGTAAATTGTATGTGTTTCAAAAACCAGGTTAATTAATAGTTTTAAAAAATTTATTTAGGAGTTCTTATGAAGAAAAATTATTTACTTTTAATTATTGTTATATCAGCATTCTTTATGCTGCAAAGCGGGTTCGCCCAGACACCAGTGATGAATGAGTTATACTCCAGAGGTACCGCTGTTGAGTTAGATTGGATTGAAATTTATAATCCTACAGCCTCCTCGATAGATATCACCGGATACAAAATTTATGATAGTGGTGGATTTAATGGTACAAAGCCGAAGAAATTATTTCCTGGTGGTAGCGTAATTCCAGCAAACGGAGTCTTGGTTATAATTACAGATGATACTGATCCAAGTGGTTTTGGATTATCCAGCAGTGGTGAAAAAGTTTGGTTTGAAGATGCATCGGGAACATTACTCGATAGCGTTGATTTAATAGCAATAACAGATACAGCAACTTCCTATGGTAGAATGCCTGATGGAAGCGCAAACTGGCAGATACTAAACCCTAGAACTCGTGGCACATTAAATAATCCTGCAGTTGTTACTGTAGTTATTAATGAATTGTTTTCGCGAGGTACAGCAGTTGAGTTAGATTGGATTGAAATTTATAATCCTGCAACCTCCTCGATTGATATCACTGGATACAAAATTTATGATAGTGGTGGATTTAATGGCACAAAGCCGAAGAAATTATTTCCTGGTGGAAGTGTTATCCCAGCAAATGGATTCTTAGTGATAATTACAGATGATACCGACCCAAGCGGTTTTGGTTTATCCAGCAGTGGTGAAAAAGTTTGGTTTGAAAATGCATCTGGAACAGTTATAGATAGCGTAGATTTACTTGCAGTAACAGATACCTCTGCGTCATATGGCAGATTGCCGGATGGAAGTGCAAATTGGCAAATATTGGTTCCCAGAACTCGCGGATTTTCGAATGTTGTTACTGATGTTGAAAATGAATTTAATTCAATTTCTGAATATCGATTAAATCAAAACTACCCAAACCCATTTAATCCAACAACTACTATAAGTTTTACAATACCTGCAACAAGTAATGTATCACTAAAAGTTTTCAACATTCTTGGAAAAGAAGTTGCTACAATTGTTAATGAAACTAAAAGTGCAGGAAATTATTCAATTAATTTTAATGCAAGCGGCTTAAGCAGCGGTGTTTATTTCTATCAACTAACAACTGATAACTTTACATCAACTAAGAAATTTACTTTAATGAAATAACTAATTAATTATTTAATCATTTTTTTGAGAATATAACAATGAAAAAACTATTTACAATTTTGATGGTTTTCTTTGTAGCTTTTTTGTTTTCAAACATTAGCTACTCACAAAGCATCAAAATGAATGAAATTTTCCCAAGAGGTACTGTTGGTAACCTTGATTGGATAGAAATATATAATTCGTCTTCTGCAGCAATCAATATCGGCAGTTATAAAATTTATGATAGTGGTGGACGCAACGGTACCAAACCTAAAAAATTATTTCCAACCGGTACAACAATTCCTGGTTATGGCTATACAGTTATCATAACTGATACAGCAGATTTTGTTGGTGATCTTAGTGGTTTTGGGTTGTCAAATGGCGGTGAGTGGGTTTGGTTAGAAGATTCATTGGGTGTTGTAATTGATAGTATACTTTTTGGTGCGACAGCAACCGTTAATGAGTCATATGGTCGTGCACCCGATGGCGGACCCTGGAAATTGCTTTCTTCTTTAACTCGTGGAAAATCAAATGTTATATTAACAGAAGTACTGCTTCCTCAATATATTCAGGGTTTTAATGGAACGAATAACAATCGTACTCCTTATGTTTTTCGGGTAAAGATTGATAACTTATTATCTAATACTACTTATCGATTTATAAACCAAATAATAAGCTCAGCAGATGGTCCAACAACTTCAGGTGCAGGCAACGTCTTTTTTGTTAAGGCAATTGTAGATTCACCATTTGTTAGAACTACAGGCCCTTCTCTTACAGACCTAGGTCCTTATGGTACACTAACAACTGATGCATCTGGTTCTTATACTGGCTGGTTCATTAGTGAACCAACTGGAAATGCAAGATTTACCCCAGGAAATAGCTTGTTTATGAGAATCAGATTAAATGACGGTGCTACAGGAACTACAGCAGTTCACTGGGCCACCACAACTAATTCTGTGAACGTAATTAATTACGGAACAACATCAGATGCAACATCAGGAACGGGAATTTACGGGCGTTCGTTTGCTGATCCAAAAGATTTTATCTTCTTATATGACAATGTTGATGGAACAGGCAGACCACTTGCTAGCGCAATTGTAGAAACTGATGGAATTAATTTAAATGTTGTTACAAGTGTACCTCTTTTTTATAGAGATAGTGTAGATCAGATAACAGGCGCTTGGGGAAGCATAATCCCTAACCAATTAGCAAATGGTGTTCGTAGAGTGGAAAGAAGACTCTTTGCAGATGGTTCAATTTTCCCTCTTGTTGCGACCGATGAAGATGGTTTATGGCCAAGCGGCGCAAATACTGTAAATCCATTAGGCGGATTAACAGCAATTAGAATTGAATCAACTGATGCTCCTGTTCCTGTTGAATTGACTTCATTTAGTGCGAGTGTTGCTGATAATGCAGTTGCCCTAAGTTGGATTACAGAAACTGAGACAAATAATATGGGATTCGAAATTCAAAGAAAAGATATGGATGAGTTTACTACCATCGGCTATGTTGAAGGTAAAATTAATTCTACAACCAGACAAAACTATTCCTACGTTGATGAAGGTGTTGTTTCTGGTAAATATATCTACAGACTTAAACAAATTGATCTTGATGGAACTGCAAATTATTCAAATTCTATTGAAGTAGATTTAACTGCACCAATAGATTTTGCTGTTTCTCAGAATTATCCTAACCCATTCAATCCATCTACAACTATTAATTATTCATTACCTTTTGAAAGTAATGTAAAAATTATTGTTTATAATTTAGTGGGTGAGGTTGTAAAAGAACTTGTCAATTCTTCACAACAAACTGGTTATCATTCAGTTACATTTAATGGTGTTGACTTCTCAAGTGGAATTTATTTTTACTCTATTTCTGCTTCTTCTATAGATGGGCAGCAGAATTTTAACACTGTTAGGAAGATGACTTTGTTAAAATAGTTTTCAGGTTGATAGATTATCTGTTTAAGTGATTGTCTTCAATTTATAAAAGTTCATTCGGTTAAATGGGATGAACTTTTTTTTTGTAGTTGTCAAAAATCCTTTGTAAAAGATTTTAACCCAAACCTGATTGAAAAGGTTGAAATTATAATCGTCATTACAAGTAGCACTAAGCTTGTGCTAAGAAGATTCCAGATTGAAATATTTATTCCACGTGCCATTGCATAAAAATAATTTGAAACAGGAATAAATAGTATTACGATAAGTAAAACGAGATAAAGAAGTGTAAATAAAAATGTAATTGAAGCACCTTGTGACGAAGCTAATCTAATTGCATTCTTCTCCTTATAATTCGCAAAGATACCACCCATCCCAAAATTTAAACTTATTAATGTTATTGTTGTTAGTGCTGCATTTATCTGGGCTACAATCGAAAGCACAACCGGAAATTGAAAGTTTGAAAAAAAGCTTATCAACTGTCCGATAAAGAAAATTAGTACGAAATAAATTATGAGTCGTTTTAAAAGTAAGTCATTAAAATTTATGGGGGCACTTCTTATTTTCCATAAAGCTTCGCCTTCAAGACTAATTAATGGAAAAACAAATCTTAGTGATAGTGACGCCACAAGAAATACATTAAATAAGGAAACGATCAGATAAACCAATGTCTTTAAATATTCATTGTATGCTTTTAAAATGATTATATCTATTCCGGAAATACTGGAAATAAAAACAGTAATAAGAAAGATCATAACTAAAAGATGAAGCCACTGACTTGGTTCTCTGAAGAAAAGTAAGAATTCACGTTTTACAATTGATTCATCAAATCCATTTAAATATGATTTTTTATGAAAACCCCAAAACGCATGGTTCTTATTACTTTTATTTTTTAGTTCTGCATTTACTTTTAACGATGTTAACCATGTTTCATAATACCATTTCTTTGCTAGAAAAAGAGTTATTCCAAAGACAAAGATTGATGTAACAAGATTCGCGTAAATAAATGGAATTGCTCGTTCAAATCTACTCTCAGAAATCCAGTAAAGTGATTCTGCGACCCAATAGTTTGGTAAAAATTTAACTAAACCACTTTCTAAAAACCCAAAATACTGATCAATGTTTGGATAGTAATCAAAAACTCTCTCAACAAGTTTTATTGGATTGCTGATAAAATAAAATGAGATAACGCTTACAATGTATAACAATCCCACAGTTGTTAGGACTCTTTTTATTCCCCACTTACCTGATAATTTTAAAACTATTAGCAAAACAATTACACCGGCAGAACCTGCCGTAAACATAAAAGGCAATACAAGAAAGAGCAGAGCAAATGGATAGAACCAGAAACCAAGATTAAAATAAAATCCATAACCAAGCAGCACCGCAGATATTATCAGCAATAATGTTGTTGAACTGTAAAAGAAATTATCTAAAAATTTTATTAAAAATAATTTAGTGTATGAAATAGGTTTGGTAATTAAATGAAAAACTTCTTTTGATTTGTAAAGTGTAGAAAAAGAAACTACCATATTGCCGACATTTATAGCAATAAAAAAAATAAAAAGTACAACAAGAACAAATCGATGCAACAAGAATGATCCTATCTTTACATCTACCAACAGATACTTTATTGTATTAGATGTCATTACAAAACAGCCGTAAGCAAAAATGGAATAAACAATTCCTGACCCCAAACTTTTTAAGACTGCAGAAAAATTAAAAGGGGAGTTTACTTTTAGAAAGATTAAAATCTTATAATAAAGTATGTGTAAAACATCTTTCATTATTTTGTAAGATGGATGAAAAGTGATTCTAAATTATGGTGGTCGGATCCTTTGATTGTTTCGAGCACTTCTGTTCTGTCGGAAAATATCATGTTACCATCTTTGATAATTCCTATTCTTGTACAAATTTCTTCGGCAACATTTAAACTGTGTGTGGACATGAAGACCGCCGCACCATTATTAGCTTTTTCTTTAAGAATATTTTTAACTATCAAAGCACTTTGTGGATCTAAGCCAACCATCGGCTCATCTACAACTAACAATTTAGGATCGTGAAGCAGGGAAGAAGCTATTGTTATTCTCTGCTTCATACCCTGTGAATATTCTTCAGTTCGTTTATCAACCCAATCACCAATTTCTAATTTTTCAATTATCTCATCAATTTTCTTTTTAAGATTATTCTTTTCAATAGAGTATAATCCTCCGCTGAAAAATAAAAATTCTCGCCCTGTTAGTTTTTCATAAATAAATGGCTGGTCAGGAATATATCCAATTAATGATTTAGCTTTTATTGGTTCTTTGTAGATATCAAATCCATCAATAAGAATGCTTCCGGAAGTTGGGTTGTATAAACCGGAAATCATTTTGATTGTTGTGGTTTTACCTGCACCATTCTGCCCAAGAAATCCAAAAAAATCTCCAGCTTTAACATGAAGGTTTAAATTATTTACAGCGGTAAACGATCCAAATTTTTTAGTTACGTTTTTTATTTCAAGCATTATTGTTCATCGAAAATAAGTAAATAGATATATAAGAAATATAAATAGGATAAGATAAAATATTAAATTCCTGCAGATCGAAGCGCAGTTAAATCTTCATAGGCTATCAACATAAGATCGCCTTCATTAATATCTTTAATTGCAAGGATCCTTTCTTCCTGGTAGGATATCGCTTTATTGATCAGCTCTTTTATTGTCCTCGTGTTATAAAAATTTCTACGTGATTCTTTCTTTAACTCTATTATTATTTCCAGCATTTGCTGCCAGGCGCCTTCATCAAGCTGATAATTATTTTTCTGACATATGTTTAAGGCAATCTCTAATAATTGTCTGGTCGAGTAAAATTCAAAATTAAAAATATTTGGAAACTGATTTTCTAAAACAGGGAAGCTGCTTATCAGAGACTCAATTTCAGAGGCAGTTCCCGATAATATTGCTATAACATTATCATTCATTAAGTAAAGTTTCTTTAAGAAGTACTGTAACAACGAATCACTAAAATCATTTGAACATTGAAGAGCTGCAGAGACATCGTTAACAAGAATAACATTTCCAGTTAGATTCTTGAATATTTCATCAATTGTGAGATAAGCATCTATCTTACTCAATCCGTAAAAAGTTGAGCTATCAATTTCAATTAACTTTCCGGAATTAATCCTACCTAATTCCTTTAAACTTTTGGCGTACAATCTTGCTACAGTCGAAGTTCCTGATCCTTGTTCAGCTATAAAAATTGAATTTAAATTTTTATGTATTGAAGAAATTGATCTATCCTTTTTAAGTCTTTCAACTTTAAGTGAAGCTATGATTTTATTAAAAGTTATTTTAACGTCATCCAATCCGACAAGATTATTTATTTCATTTAAATACTTATCAACTTTCTTCACGTGAACATTTGAATCACTTCTATTTTCAATTATTGAAAAAGCTAATCGGATATCTTCTTTAGTTAGTGAATTTAAAGTGGAAAAATCTTTCGCACTTTCTTCTAATAATTGATATCGTTTACTCAATTCGATTTTGGATTGATTAAAAAGATTTCTTACAAACCGTGCATTTCCAAAAGATTCATCAGATTTATTATTGTTCTTTTCCAAACTTTCCGATAAGAACCTTTCTGTTTCTTTTGATATAATATATTTTTCTTTGCTCGCAAATATTTTATAAATCTGAGTTAATTCTTCAGAAGAGTAATCCTCAAAAGTAAAAAAATGTGTAAATCTTGATTTTAAACCGGGATTAGATTCTAAAAAATTCTGCATTAATAAAGGATAACCGGCAGCAATAACAAAAAATTTGTTTTTATAATCTTCCATTCGCTTTAAAATTATATCAATTGCTTCCTGACCAAAATCCTGACCGCCATCCTTTTTTAATGAGTAGGCTTCATCAATAAAAAGTATTCCGCCTAATGCTTGATTGATAACCTTATCAGTTTTTTGCGCTGTCTCACCAATATATTCACCAACTAGATCAGCACGATCAACTTCAATAACGTGTCCATTTTCAAGTAATCCAATTGCTTTAAAAAACTTTCCAAGTAATCTTGCTATGGACGTTTTTCCTGTTCCCGGATTTCCCAGAAAAATGCAATTAGCAGATATGCTTTCTTCAGTTTCTACACCACTCTTTTTTCTTTCGTTGATAAAATCCAGATAGGTAATAAAATCTTTAAGTGATTGTTTAAGATTTTTCAATCCAACATAATTATCAAACTCATCAAATAGGGAGGTGAGAGAAGAATTATCGATAAAAGTTTTATTAAAGTGTTCAATCGCTTTTGGCTGTTGTGTGATAAGTTTGTTTGAGGTTTCAGTAACACTATTTTCATCACTTGCAAAATCAAAAATCTCAGAATTTCCTATCCCAAAAAAGTGTTTAAGAACAGTATTGTTTTCCAGAAGAATTTCTACTCGACCTTCACCTTGTTTCCAAAAACCAGGCATAGGTGTTCCCCAACTTTGAATAAACTCAACAATTTCCCAGTCTTTTTTTATTTCAAGATTAAAATTATTTCTACCAACTTCTTCATCTTCCAGGTACCAGATGGTTACTCCTCTTAATACCGAATCTTTATTTAAGCTGGGATTTTTAAGAGTTACTTCAGCAGCAATATAACTTGTTCTTATTTGATCAAACTGCAGAAGATAAGTGCGTTTTTGCGATTGAAGGCTTTCTTCAAGATTGAACATCTTTACTGAAAGTGTTTCAAATTTACTTGGGATTAGGAATTTATTTCCTTTTACCTGATTAGTGAGATTTGAATTTCCTTTTAAGATTTCTGAAGATTTTACTCCCCTTGTGAGTAATTCTTTAGATTTCAAATCATTCGGCATATTTGATTTCATTTATTTGATACCAGTATGAATGATAAAAATCATTTTTGCCTAATTATTCAAATACCTTGCCATCAAAAAGCTTTGATTTAAAACAAAAAAGGCGAGGAAAAACCTCGCCTTGTAAAAATAACAGAATTAAATTCTATCACTAAGTGATAGTTATTCCATTAATACATTCCGTCCATACCACCCATACCTCCAGGAGGCATTGCTGGCATTGCAGGATCTTTATCTTTCTTCTCAAATACAACTGCTTCAGTTGTAATCAATAATGATGAAACTGATGCTGCATTTTCAAGTGCTGTTCTGGTAACTTTGGTAGGATCAATAACACCAGCTTTAATAAGATTTTCATACTTCTCAGTAGCTGCATTAAATCCAAAATCATCTTTACCTTCTTTAACTTTCCAGAGAACTACTGAACCTTCAAGACCTGCATTTTCAACAATTTGCTTTAATGGTTCTTCAAGAGCTTTCTGAACAATTTTAATTCCGGTTGTCTGATCAAGATTTTCGCCTGTTAGTTTATCAAGCACGTTAGAAGCTCTAACTAATGCTACACCACCGCCAGCTACAATACCTTCTTCAACTGCTGCACGGGTTGCATGTAAAGCATCTTCAACTCTGTGCTTTCTTTTCTTTCATTTCAACTTCTGTAGCAGCACCAATTTTAAGAACGGCAACTCCACCAGAAAGTTTTGCTAATCTTTCCTGTAATTTTTCTTTATCGTAATCAGATGTTGTATTTATCAATCTGAGCTTTAATTTCATTAATTCTCTTTTTGATGTTATCAGTTTTACCAGCACCTTCAACAATAGTTGTATTGTCTTTATCGATAACAACTTTTTTAGCTTTACCTAAATATTCTAAAGTTGCATTCTCTAATTTGTAACCTTGTTCTTCTGAAATTACAGTTCCATTTGTAAGAACTGCAATATCTTCTAACATTGCTTTTCTTCTATCACCAAAACCAGGAGCTTTAACTGCAGCAACTTTTAGTGTGCCACGAATCTTATTTACAACTAATGTTGCAAGAGCTTCACCTTCAAGATCTTCAGAAATGATTAACATCGATTTACCCTGTTGAGCAACTTTTTCAAGAACTGGTAAAAGATCTTTCATAGCTGCAATTTTTTTATCGTGAATAAGAATAAATGGATCTTCTAAAATTGTTTCCATTGATTCTGTATCGGTTACGAAGTAAGGAGAGATATATCCACGAT
Source organism: uncultured Ignavibacteriaceae bacterium (assembly GCA_963812305.1). Classification (GTDB taxonomy): domain Bacteria; phylum Bacteroidota; class Ignavibacteria; order Ignavibacteriales; family Ignavibacteriaceae; genus IGN3. Next base: position 135,388 of record CAWEUT010000016.1, on the reverse strand, counting down.
CGAATTGCATACCTTCTACAACTTCTAAAACTGTATCAGCTGACCTTTTGCTTCTTCAACAGTAATAACACCATCTTTACCAACTTTTTCCATTGCATCAGCAATTAAATCACCGATTGTCTTATCATTGTTTGCAGAAATTGAACCAACCTGTGCAATTTCATTTCTTCCTTCAACTTCTTTGCTGACTGATTTTAAATATTCAATAACTTTGGTTACAGCTTGATCAATACCTCTTTTAAGATCCATTGGATTTGCACCAGCAGTAACATTCTTTAATCCTTCGCGATAAATAGCCTGAGCAAGAACTGTTGCTGTTGTTGTTCCATCACCAGCAACATCACTGGTTTTAGATGCAACTTCACGAACCATCTGAGCACCCATATTTTCAATTGGGTCATCAAGTTCGATTTCTTTTGCAACAGTAACACCATCTTTAGTAACTGTTGGTGCACCAAATTTCTTTTCTAAAATTACATTACGTCCTTTGGGACCTAAAGTAACTTTAACTGCATTTGCTAATTTGTCCACACCGGCTTTTAATCCAGCGCGTGCATCTGCATCATATACAATTAATTTTGCCATATTTTTATTTCCTTTATATTTTTCGTTAATTAATTACTTGCCTAAAATTCCGAAGATATCACTCTCACGCATAATGAGATATTCTTCACCATTAATTGTAACTTCAGTTCCGCTGTACTTACCATAAAGAACTTTATCACCAACTTTAACTTCCATTTTAACTACTTTGCCATCATCAGCAACTTTACCTGGACCGGCAGCAACAATAGTTCCTTCAACTGGTTTTTCTTTTACTGTATCAGGTAGAATAATTCCACCAGCAGTTTTCTCTTCAGCAGCAGCAGGTTTTACAACAACTCTGTCACCAAGTGGTTTTAATTTGATTTCGCTCATTATTAGCTCCTTTTATTTTGTTATTGAAATTTAATTAGCACTCTTAAAAGACGAGTGCTAATATACACCCGAATCAAAATTTTGTCAAGAATTTTCTCTTCTGATGTGATGGAAATTGCTTAATTTTGTTTTGAAAATAAACTTTTATGAAGATTGAACCAATTTAACCTTAAATCTGAGATTAAAGAGCTTTTTGCAATTATAAAGGAGCTTGATAGAAAAGTTATCGCTGTTTTTCTATCAGTTGCCATACTTCAAACAGTCTCTTTTTACTTTACATCAAGAAGATTTTTTAGGGCAAATCTTTTTGAACAGTTTCAAAATTACTCAGATCCATATTTGCTGGAATATCTTTACTGGTTTGTTGGAGATTTTTTTACCTTCTTCATCCTTGGAATTCTAATAATCAAATTTGGGTTTAAGGAAAAACTTTCTGATTACGGATTACAGTTAGGTGACTTTAAAGTCGGCCTTAAAATTTCTTTAGTCTTTCTTTTTGTAATGATTATTCTAGTTTGGTTTGTTTCAGCAACTCCGGCTTTTGCTGAAAAATATCCGCATTTATCAAGTGCAAAATCTGATTGGAATACTCTTTTTATTTATGAAGCAGGAATGCTGCTATATATGTTTGCATGGGAATTTATCTGGCGTGGATTTATGCTGTTTGGATTAGAAAAAAAATTTGGTGGTTATGCTGTTCTTATGCAAATGATTCCGTTTGTTATTCTTCACAACGGCAAACCATTTTTAGAAACATTCGGGGCAATATTCGGAGGAATAGCACTTGGTATTCTTGCTTTAAGAACTCGTTCGATTTATTATTGTGTACTTACTCATATTGGTGTAATGTTTTCCATAGATTTAATTTCATCTTTGCGATTTAGAGCTGATGATTATGGAATTGGATTTACATCAATTATAAATTTAATTAAACAAATTTTTTGAGGTTAAAAATGAGACTATCACTAAATATCGATCACATAGCAACTTTAAGAAATGCTCGTGGCGAAACGCAGCCCGATCCCATTACAGCGGCACTATTAGCTGAGCAGGCTGGTGTTGATGGAATAGTTGTGCATCTTCGTGAAGACAGAAGACACGTTAACGAGAGAGATGTAAGATTACTTCGTGAGCTTATCAATACAAAACTTGATCTTGAAATGGCTGCAACAGAAGAGATAATTAAAATCGCTTGTGATATTGGTCCTGAGCTTGCGACTATCGTACCTGAAAAACGACAGGAACTTACAACCGAAGGTGGAGTGAATGTTATCGATAATATCACGTTAATGAAAAACACAATAGAAGAACTTCATAAATATGATATTGAAGTTTCACTTTTCATCGAACCCGATATTAGACAAATAGATGCTGCCGCAGAAATTAAAAGTGATTACATAGAAATTCACACAGGAGTTTTTGCAAATGCACTTTCTGAAGAAGAACAATTTGATGAGTTAGATAAAATTCGCGTTGCCGTAAAGCATGCAAAGAAATTGGGATTAGGTGTAAATGCCGGTCATGGTTTGGATTATCAAAACATAAAAATTTTTAGAGAGCTGACTGATATAGATGAAGTTAGTATCGGACATTCAATTATTGCCCGCGCAGTGTTTGTTGGAATAAAACAAGCGATTCAGGAAATGTTTGATTTGATAAAGAAAGGTTAGTGACAATCATCTTCGCAGGAACAGGAAAGTTTTGAACTATTAGATTTTTCAATCGATTCTTTACCTTCTTTAAAAGCAAAGTAGGCTATTCCCAGTGAGCCAGCTATGTCCAAATATCCTATTTTGAAAAGTTCATAACTTAAGCTCGATGCTAAAAGTATAAACGATAAATAAAAGCACGTTTTAGTACAATTTGCATCCGCTATTATTGCATCTGAGTTTAGTGCTCTGCCAACCTTTAATTTGTAATGTAGAAGAGCATACATTGTTAAAATTGAAATAAGTGAGATTACTATTCCAACAATTGTAGTATCGGGCTTTACATCGTTTATAATTAATAACACCGATGCAAGTATAAGTCCCGCACAAAGTAAGTAGAAACTAAATCCTGTAATCTTTAGTGCAGTTCTTTCAAATCTATCTCTTTCCGAAATTGGGTTACGCTTCATTCTTATAATCATATGTAAAATTCCAATTCCGGATATTACTTCTACAAAGCTATCCAAACCAAATCCAAACAAAGCAAGAGTTTCATCATTCAATCCAAAGAAAATTGAAATTAATCCTTCTGCAATATTGTAAAGAATAGTTATAACGCTGAGCAGCAATGCAAACGAAACTAATCATTTAAATGATTTTGAATCGGTTCGATTTATTTATTTCAGGTTGACTTTTACTCATTTTATTTGTGGTGTATTAATTATTTGTATTTATGATCTACTTTAACTGAACTGATTCATTAAAAGTAAAAAAATACTTTATTTCTTCACCATAACTATCTTGATTAATAATTTATTCTGATTTAAGTTTCGGGTGTCGCTAGCAGAAGGTTAACCCCCAGACCTTTTGTTAGGACAAGCCCGGTAGCTTCGGTTACCGGGTTCTTTATTTTAAAGCTCTTAATGTTTTGAATCACTTAACAATTTCTTAATTATCTTTTCTCACAGCTATAACAATATTTTTAATATACAATTTTTAAATTTCATAATAGAAAAATTTGGAGTTTCTATGCAATATAATCTTATAAAAAAATCAGAGTTTGATAAAGTAAAATTATTCAACGGCAACTGGGAAACTAAGATGGAGTTGTTTGCAGATATGTGCAGATACAACACTCTAGTTGCTGTAAAGAAAGCCGGGTCAGGTCATCTTGGTTCAAGTTTAAGTGCAATGGACATTACGACTTATCTTTATTTAAATGAAATGAATGTCTTTGATGTTGGATTCGATTCACCCGATCGTGATATTTATTTCTCATCAAAAGGTCACGATGTTCCGGGATTATATTCTTTGTTTTATGCTCTTGGAATTATTCCAGAAGAAAAATTATTAATGTTACGAAGATTACACGGACTTGATGGTCATCCGGAAGTTAGACAAAATGGAATTGAGGCTAGCACAGGTTCACTTGGAATGGGAATTTCAAAAGGTAAAGGATTTGCCTGGGCAAAATCATATCAAAAAAATAAAGGGCATGTTTATGTCCTGACAGGAGATGGAGAATTTCAGGAAGGACAAATTTATGAATCACTTCAAGCAACTGCGCACCAGAAAGTAAATAATATTATTGCAATTATGGATCATAATAAATATCAAACTGATATGCTTGTTGCTGATGTAAATAATATTGAGGATGTTGTTCAAAAAGTTTCATCATTTGGTTGGTATGTTGTAAGAATAAATGGGCACGATTATAATATGCTTAAGCACACTTTTGACTGCATTAAAGCTATTAAAAGATAAACCAAAAATGATTATTGCGGATACGATTAAAGGCAAGGGAGTTTCTTTCATGGAAAAACCTCTTACCGAAACTTTCCAGGGAAAGACTCTTTACAAATGGCACTCCGGTGCACCTGATGATGAAAGCTATGAAAAAGGACTTGCAGAGTTAACTGAAACCATCAACAAACTTTCTGATAAACTTGGAATTGGAAAAATTCAGATTCCTGAAAACAAATCTGAAGGTAAACCAATAACAAAGCTCGATAAAGAATTTGTAACAGAAGCTTATGGTGAAGCATTAGTTGAAATTGCAAAGACAAATAAAAAATTAGTTGTACTTGATGGTGATCTTTCTGCTGATTGTAAACTTCGCAATTTTGAAAAAACTTATCCTGATCGATTTATTGAAAATGGAATTGCTGAACAGGATATGGTTTCAATGGCTGGCGGGTTAGCAAGAATGGGATTGATTCCCGTTGTAAATACTTTTGCAAGTTTTCTTGCAGCAAGAGCTAATGAACAGATTTATAACAATGCTGGAGAAAAAACTAAAATAATTTACACCTGTCATTTTTCAGGAATGATTCCTGCCGGACCAGGACCGGGAAAATCTCATCAAAGTGTTAGAGATATTTCTTTGTTTGGTGCGTTACCAAATATTACAATCATTCAACCTTGCAATGCTGAAGAAACAAAATGGGCAACTGAATATTGTGTAAATCAAGCTGAAGAAAATTGTATGCTTCGATTGGTAATTGGTCCTTCACCAGAAAAAATTGAACTTCCTAAAGATTATAAATTTAAAGTTGGTGTTGGTGCTGAACTAACAGAAGGAAATGATGCAATTCTTTTTGGTTACGGTCCTGTTATGCTGCACGAAGCTTTAGTTGCTGCAGATTATTTAAAGAAAATAGGTTTCGGATTAAAAGTTGTTAATATGCCCTGGCTGAATAAGATTGATAATGATTGGCTGAAAGAATTAGTTAAAGATCAGAAAAGAATTTTTGTTTTAGAAGATCATTCTGCAATTGGCGGACTTGGTGATAGATTACTTAAATGCTTTAGTTGAGACAAATTCAATTGCCGGAAAAGAATTTACAAACTTTGGATTGAAAGAATATCCAGAATGCGGAACTCCACTTGAAGTTTTAGAATTTCATCAGTTGGATGGAAAATCTTTAGCACAAAGAATTTCTGGAGTAAAGAATATTGAAACTGCTGATGCTGTAAAGTTAAAATACACTGCTGATGCACCGCAGTAAAATATTAGAAGTGTCATTGCGATCCCGACCCGTCGGGAGAAGCAATCCGTAAAATTGTAGATTACTTCGCTTTGCTCGTAATGACTAATTGAATAAGATTCTTTAACTGAAACTCATGCCTGATTGGATGCATAACAGCGTGTTCTAACATCGCATCGATGCAATATTCAACACTCCAATTGGATTTATACGCTTTATCCTCAAATAATTCCGGTTCAACATTCGCAAGTGGGAGTTTCCATCGTTCAAATAAATGTGCAAGCTGTTCAACAGCTTTTTCTTCGATGATTTCAGCGGGAGGAGTTTCTTTTATTTGCGGATCATCTAATCCTAACTTTTCACACATCCAGATCATATAACCTCTTGCAGAACGAAGTAAATGATAGAGCAATGTGTCTAATGATTTATAATATGGATCATCTGTAACAGGAAGTTTAATGTTAAGTCGTTTTGCTTCTTTCCACGTTTCGTAAAATGATTGCAAATGTATTTCGTGAAGTTTTACTAAAGCAATTGCACCTTTGTAACGATATTCGGGAAAAGTATTCATACTACTTACTCCTTTGTAATTGCTGGTAAATTCATATTAAAACATTTATCACAGAACTCAGGATTCTTTTCATCAAACCAATCTTGTCTAAAATCCTGATAATCTTTTGTGTTCAGTATTTCAATCAATGGTTGTTCAAATACATTTCCAAAATGTTTTTCTTTTGGAAAAGGTTTAGCACAGCAGGGCGGAACAAATCCATCCCACGTGATATAAAAATAATTCCACATAAAGCGGCACTTCTTAAAACTTGCAGGTGATTCAAAATCATAAAAAGTTAATTCTACATTTGGATATTTTGAAGCTAGTTCCTTTGTTTTGAAATATTCATCTTTAAATTCTTTTGAGAGATAAAAATCATAGTATGAATTATCAAGATCAGTTCTTGCAACAATGTTCATTGGATTGATGTTTAAATACTTAACTCCAATCTCATCACACAACTTTAGCATTTCAGACATCTGATGATAATTTTCTTTTAGCACTACCATATTGAACATTATATCAGTATTGCTTCCTTTTGCTTTTTCAAGAATTCCTAATGTGTTCTTAAGGAAGAAATTATAATCAGCAGTTTTTCTTACTTCATTATAAACTTCACCGATTCCATCAATTGAAATTTGAATTGTATCAATTTTGTTAATCAGCTTTTCTGCAATCTCTATGCTTTTGGGTAGATGTGCATTGATAGAACAGGAAATTATTATTCCTTTACTTTTGCTTTTGATGTAATCAACAGCTTCATCAATTCTTTTATAAAGAAATGTTTCACCAAGTCCGGTTAATCCAATTGCATCAACGTAAGGATGAATTTCATCAATAATGCTTTTAAACTTTTCAAAATCTAAAAATCCTTTATCCATTGCATCACCGTAAGCATACTCCCGTGCGCAGGTAATACATTTTATGTTACAATGATTTGTAAGTTCAATCATTATGGATGAAGGATATGAAACTTTTAGACTTTTTGATTTATCGAGCAGAAGAGTTTGAATTTTATTGTTGGAATATCTTAGAAGATTAATTCCTTTTGGTAAGTGCTGAATGCGTTTTAATGCTTTTAGTAATTTTCTTTTAGTCATAACTTAAAATAAGGTTTAACGCTAAAAACAAAAAGCAATTAAACCTTAACTTTAATCACGACTTTCTTTACATAAGATTTTTCATTTACTTTAATTCCCGGTAAATGAACATCGGTGGGGAAGAAGATTGCAAACATTCCTTCATCAACTTGTGTAAAGGATTTTTCTCCGCTGAAGAATGTTATATCATTTTGTTCATTGTATTCATCAATAACTATTTGGTTTTCTAACGGAGCATAGCCCATTAGCTCACTGCCTTTTGCAACAAACTGAACATCGATATATTTTTTGTGAGCTTCTAGTTTTCCTTCACTTTCATCTTTTGTGTTGTACTCGTTAACTAAAGCAAAAATGTTGTCTCCATCAATTTCATATTTGCCTAATTCCATTTTGGAGAAATCAGTTTGTTTTAGATAAGCAAAAGCTTTGTTAATTCTTTCGCCAAGTCCTGAATAGAGATGCGAGTTTGAGAGTTTGTCTATTATCATTTTAATCCTTTTACTATGATTGTCATTGCGAACGAGTCTTCGAGTGAAGCAATCTGAATTAAAGAGTTGCTCACTGTCGCTGCGCTCCTCGCAATGACTATTATTTAATTTAATTCTAAAATAAAGAATTTAAATTATGAACATACAAAGCAAGTCCAGTCATTTTTGTTTCTCGCCAATCATCATCAAAATAATTTGTGTTGTAATATCTAATATCTATATGATCACGCAAGAAATCTGTAAATGGATCTTTTGCCCACAATGCCCAAAGCTTAAATAATTCCTTTTGCTCTTAGTTCATATCCTCCGGTTTCCGCTACATCCATAAAACCACGACCCGAAAAATGACCGGTGCTGAAAGAAACAGTTTCAAAAAGATCAATCTTTAATCCAATGTGTGATACAATTTCTTCAGTGCCTTCAATGTTTATTAAATTTTTTACAAACTGAAGATCGCTTAAAGTTGATTGATAATCCCAACCTGTTGTATCTCTATCGATTAAAATATCATCAGCTTCAACTGTTAAGGAAAAGTTTAATACTTCCATCTGGAAATTATCGCCGAGTAAATCAAATCCGGTTGAAATACCATAACCAAGTCTATCCATTCTTGGAAGTGGATCTGCCTGAGCAGGATCAATATAATATACTTCATCACCAATATTTGATTTAGAATAACCAACCGAGAAATTAAAATCAGGTTTAAGTAGCATATCACCTTCCAATTCGATGAGCATATCTTCATCAATCAACTTAAACACAGGAACATTAATCAGTAAACCAAAATCAACAACATTTGGTTCTGCTTTTCCACTATCCTGGTTCTTCTCCAGTGGGTTGATCTGAAAGAATTGAAGTAATACTTTTAAATGTAATGCCAGCATTTAATTGTACATAATAATCTATTCCAATACCCAATGAGATAAGCATTGTAATAGTCTATTGAATTCAAACTTCCTAATTGGATCAGGTCCTTCTTCATCAATTCTTAAAAATTCACCAAAATTTATTTCAAAATATGAATAACCAAATCCAACACTTAATGGAAAGTTGATTAATGTCTTTAAAGTTATATCCAAATTAAAAGCTAAACCTTTTAACTTCTAAGTCTAGCATTTAATTCTGGAAGCCATTCAAGTTTTGATGGATAAAAGATAAATGAAAAATTATTGTTCTGGCTTGTGTAACCTAGTTGTGCGGGATTCCATAAAAATCCAAATGGGTCTTCGGTTGGTAGGGCAGTGCCAGTTTGTCCCATTGCAGCAAGTGATGGTGATGGCTGAAGTAATAAAAATGGAACAGCAGCTTCTCCCTGTGAGAATGTTTTATTAGTAATTAAAAGAAATGAAAAAAGACTAAGAAAAAGAACTGTGGTTTTCATAACTCTCCCTGAATGATGATAGCAAAATTATATAAGCTATACTAAAACTAAATAGATAAAAATGTTTGCCCTAATTTCATTGTAATACTAATCTCCAGGTAGCCGCAATCGTTTCAAGTTTTCCAAATGCCTTAAGACTCCAAGCTGAAGCTTCCGGCTACCATCAATTACTTAGTTCTTAACAAACTCTGCAGAGTTAATCTGAAATTTATAATTGAACTCCAATTGCCAGTTTACCAATTGTTTGTTTTCTAAAATCACCAGAGAAAAGATGTGAATCTGCAATTGCTAAATCGGCTGAGAAAATATCGTAATTAAATCTTAAGCCACCAATCAGGAATAATGCATTCATTTTTCTCATTGATATCAAAAAAGTCTTCATCAAAATTTTTATCTGTGTAGTAAAATCCAAAAGATGGAGCAAACATTTCATTAATTCTGTAAATACCGCTTGCAGAAAATTCCAGTTGGTTTTTTATGTTATCATTATCTGCTTCCCACAATACTCCTGTTATCATTGCATTTAGTCTGAAGGATTCTGAAAGGTCAGCAGAAACATCTAAATTAAATTTATCAGGAACACTTCCTACTAGATTGTATTTTGAGGTTATATAAGCTGGTATGCGACCTGTAGAATCCGGATCATAAACATAAATTAAGCCATTATTATATTCATATACTTTTCCAAAATCCGGTTCGATTTCATAAGAAAAACCGATTCTTAAAATTCTATTGTTTGAGATCTGATTAGAATACTGTAATCCAATAGCATAGCTTCCCACATTGTCTGATTCATCAATCGTCAATTCCCATAATTTTTCATAAAATTTTAGGTGATTATATGAATATCTAAATCCAATTTCTAATGAAGAAGTCTCATCAAACACTTCAGGAAATGAATAAGATGCTGAAAGTGAATATGATTGAACACGAGTTTTATATTCAACAGTGATAAACTCTCCGGTTCCATCCGGATATTGAGAAGTTGTAATTGGTATTGAATCAAAATCGAGTGAACCGTTATACTTTTGTCCAAATCCAAATCCAAAAGAAAAATCATCAAGTTTAAAAATAGCACCAGCAGATTGAGGCATCCAATCATTTTTACGAGATGTTCCAATATCAGCAATATATGCTTCATCAATACTGGAACTAAATTGATATGAAAAACCTAAAGAATAATTATCAAAATTTGAAAGTGAAGCAGGATTCATAAATCCAATGTTGGAGATGTCATTATCTATTGATGAGTTGCCTTTAGAGTTAAGTAAGTTTATTCCAAACCCTTGCGGTGCTATGATAACCTGCGTATCATTGTTTTGTGGAAGTGCAATCGATGAATAAACAAGAGCCAAAAACAAAACTAACTTTTTCATATAGCCCCTGAGAAAATTAATGAAAAATCATATTTATAAATTGCCACAACCTTCAGGTCGTGGAATAAGAAAACTTAAATAAATAGGCTTTAGCCAAAAAAAAAATCAATTTTGGCTAAAGCCAATAAATTATCTTTTAAACTCTACCACGACTTAAAAGTCGTGGCAATAGAAAAAATTATTACTTGATAATTTTCTTTTCTCTTAAAACTGTTTCAATTGTAATTGCACCAATTTCCTGTAAATCATATTTAACACGTGTGCTTGGTTTTTTAATCTTAATATATCTGCTAAGATCAATCGGAGTTCCGATAACAACAGCATCACATTTTGTATTGTTGATTGTTGTTTCAAGATCTTTTAATTGCGCATCGCCATATCCCATTGCAGGAAGAAGCACACCAATGTTTGGATATTTTTCAAATGTTGCAGTAATAGATTTTACAGTATAAGGTCTTGGATCAACTAATTCTTTTGCACCAAGTTTTAATGCTGCTACAACACCTGCGCCGTATTTCATTTCACCGTGTGTAAGTGTTGGTCCATCTTCAACAACAAGAACGCGTTTGCCTCTAATCATTTCAGGATGTTCAACTGTAACAGGAGAAGCGGCTTCAATTATTGTTGCATTAGGATTTACTTTTCTGATATTATCTCTTACTGTATTTATTCCTGCATTATCAGCAGAATCAATTTTATTAATAACAACTGCATCAGCTAATCTTAAAGAAGTGTTGCCGGGATAATATTTCATTTCGTGTCCCGGTCTATGCGGATCAACAACTGTAAAAGTTACATCAGCTTTGTAGAATGAAAAATCATTATTACCGCCATCCCACAAAATAACATCAGCTTCTTTTTCTGCTTCGCGTAAGATTGCTTCGTAATCTACACCCGCATAAATAACTCCGCCTCTTGCAACGTGTGGTTCGTACTCTTCAATTTCTTCGATAGTACATTTATGTTTTTTAAGATCAGCATAAGTTGCAAAGCGCTGTACTTTTTGTTTTACAAGATCACCATAAGGCATTGGATGACGAATTGCTACAACTTTTTTACCAGCCGCAGTTAACACTTCAACAATTTTGCGTGATGTTTGAGATTTACCGCAGCCGGTTCTTACAGCTAAAACTGCAATAACAGGTTTTGTACTTTTAACTTCAGTTTCAGCAGCACCGAGTAAACGGAATGAAACTCCGCAAGCATTAACGATTGAAGCTTTAGTCATAACATATTCAAATGGTACATCTGAGTATGAGAAAACCACTTCATCAACTTTTAATTTTTTAATAAGGGTTTCTAATTCTTTTTCTTCGTAGATCTTTATTCCGTTTGGATAAAGTGTACCGGCAAGTTGTTTGGGGTAAGTGCGGCCTTCAATATTTGGGATTTGTGTTGCGGTAAATGCTACAACGTTGTAGTCTTTGTTGTCTCTGAAGAAGACGTTAAAGTTGTGGAAATCGCGTCCAGCAGCGCCCATTATCAACACGTTCTTACGAGCCATAGAAATACTCTCCTTTGTGCTTTTAGATTTTGTTGTTGTATAAAAATATTTTGATTCATTTTTATTAGTATTTAAAAATTTATTGATCCAAATTTAAGGGATTTTCTACCACGTTTCCTCGAAAAATCGGTCGCTTTAATTGGTGCTACAATGTAAGTAATTTAAAAAGTGCGTTTAAGTTAAATAGGGCAAGAAAATGATTCACTTATTAAATAAAATTTTTTAAAATAAATTATTACTAATGGATTATTTTTAATTTTACATCTGTTTTTAAGTAACCTCTATAAAAAGGAACAACCATGAAAAATAAAGTTGAACATTCGGGAAGCATTTTAAAACTTCATTCAAGAAAGCATTTTTTCAAAAATCTTACAAAAAGTTTTATAACAGGATTTGTAATGATTTTGGTTTCGTTAGGGATTGGGGGATTAGGTTATCACATTTATGGTAATCTTGATTGGCTTTCTGCATTTCTGAATGCTTCAATGATTTTAACAGGTATGGGTCCGGTTGATCCAATGATATCTCCAGCCGGAAAACTCTTTGCTATATTTTATTCACTCTTTAGCGGAGTAACATTTTTAATTATAGCAGGAATTATTTTTGCTCCAATTTACCAGAGATTTCTGCACAAGTTCCATTTAGATATTTATACATCGGTTCAAGAAAATATTGAAGATAAAGAATAGATAAGTCTAAAAAGTGTAATGAATTTATTGTAGAAGGCTGTCTTATAACTAAAAATGCAGGATTGTCATTCCCACTGCCATAGGCATCCCTTCGGGAGAAAGTGGGAATCTATTTTATCTTATGGTTTTTTGGATTCCCGTTTTCACGGGAATGACACATAAAACTCAACTTATGAGACAGCCTTATATTAGTTATTTGCTGCAGAGTTGTTTCGCAATTTTATTTCAACAACATCAACTTTAAGTTTTTAAATTGTTGATTTGCCTGGATTCTTACAAAATAAATTCCTGAACTTACATTATTGCCGGAATTATTCTTTCCGTTCCAGATTACTTCATAGGTGCCCGCTGGTTTTTCTTCGTTAACTAATGTTGCTATCTGGTTACCGAGGATATCGTAAATATTTAATTGCACTCGAGACCCTTCGTCCCTCGACTCCGCTCGGGATGACGTGCTCAGGGTGACATTCGGGATGCTGTATCTTATGGAAGTGGTAGGATTAAACGGATTTGGATATGCACTCAAACTAAATTCAGTTGGAATAAATTCTTCATCATCAACTGAAACAATGTTGTTTGTTGTACCAGGAGTTGGAGTCATAAATATCCAGTTACTTGCTCCATCAGGTAATCTGCCAAATGAAATATCTGTTGTTTGCGGACCGAATGAAAGTGAATCAATTATTGATATTCCATCAGCTTCAACTAAAGCAATAAATTCTCCGCCAGCACTTAACTTAAAGTTTGTATGAATGCCTTGCTGTGTCTGCTGTTCATCGCACCAAATTAATAAATACTCATTTGGATTTAATACCAGATTTGGCTGAGTGAATTGATACTTTGTTAAATTATCTTTTTTATCAGTTAAATATCTTCCTGTTAAAGTAATCGGATTTGAAGTTGGATTATAAAGTTCAATCCAATCGTCATACTCTCCAGCAGGATCAGTTATTGTTGATGCGTTATCAGCCATAAATTCGTTAATGACAATATCGTTAGAAATTATTTGCTGTGTTCTAATCTCAATCGCTTTTTTTCTTGGATAGAATTGAAATTCATTTTGTGTGTCCTTTACATAGACAAAAAACTTTCCTGTTTTACCAGCACCAAGTGGAGGAATAACTCCAATCCATCTATCTGCTTCTTCAACTTTTTTTGTATTTAGAGACAGGTGAAAAATTCATTGGATAAATTTGTGTTGATGATGTTCCATCTTCCTGATAATGAATTGATACTTCACTTAAACCATTATTATCAAATACGGATGCATAAACATAAATTGAATCAGTGCCAGAAGGATTTTTGGGTTCGTAATCAATTTTATAAGCAATTGGTTTTGCAGGTAGATATGAAAGCTGAGCAGGTAATGAAGCATTTCTAAGATTTACAAATTGTTTCAATCCATACTTAACATGCTGATTGTTGTAATCTGATGCTGAGTAAGAATTAAAAAAATCATTTGTGTCAAATCCATAATCAAAAGTGCGGAAAGAATCATTTAATGCCGATGTACTTATCATGGACATTAAACTATCAATTCTGTTTTCCCAAATTGGAAGTTGATAAACATTCGATCTGAAAAATTCTAAAAAGTGGGTGTAAAGGTTTCTGTATTGCGCATTCTGCATTAATCTTTCTGCAAGCGGGCGATAGCCGCCAGCAACTTTTGGATAGTTATATGGATTTGCATTAGTCCAATTAATATTAAACCAATCTATTCCGAAAGTGTTGTCATAATCATACGGTATCAAATGTAAAAATATCATTTGTTGGATCGTGATATAAATAGTAATTATTCATCAACGACCAATAATCATCCCATTCGCCAACAAGAATATTCATTGCAAAATATTTTAAAACTTCCGGGTACTTCAATTACAGATTCAAGCGAATCCGGGAAGAGAAGCTGTTTGGTGTGTTGTTAAGTATAGTTATAAATCTGACAAGTTTTGAAAAATCACTTTGATCTTCATTTGTTGTTAATTCATAGGCTGGTCTTCCGTTATTGTTTAAGTTCTTATAAAGATTCGGATCACTGCCAAGATAATTTAAATCAGCAGGGTAGAGGCACTTCCAAAGATTTCCAGTATCATCGCCAAAGTTTTTATTCAGAAATTCATCATCAATATGTTCAACAGAAATATACAAGACCGTAATATTGTCCGTTTATATAAACTTCAACATGATTTGCTCGGCTTGCTTTCATTCCAATTGTCTGATAATGATCAAAACATAATTTGCTGCGGATGATTGATGGATCATTATGCTCGCCGTTTAGATTTAATTTATCAACTCCATAAAACTCTCTTCCCGCACAAAAGTATTGAAAGAAACTTTAAAAGATTTTTTTGCTGCTTCACGGGAAGTATTACCGCGTAATCTAAATCCAATATTTTCAACCGTTTCATTTATGTAAGCATTTTGATAATGAAATGTTGCAACAAATTCTGAATCACTTTGAACATTTTGATAAAGCCACTCAATTGCTGCCGGATCAATAGTTATATCAACTCTCGCAACCTGTGAATCATCATAAAGTTTCCAGCTTTCATCTTGCTGGGCAAAGCAATAGATTGAGATAGCAAGTGAGAGTAAGAGTGAGACTCTGAAATTGAAATATCTTGTATAAAAATTCATTTTGTATCCAATTGTTTAGAATATTATAAATTCAAACTTTTAAAAATTTCAGATTGGTCATTGCTCGCGATCGCTGACATTCATTTCAGGATCAGTTATAATTAATGATTCCGAAACTAAGTTCGGAATGACTCGAACGGAAATTTCAAATGTACAATTACAATCTAAAGTTCACGAAAAGATTATTAAATTGCTATCACAAAAAATATAATTCGCTTAAAAAATCCAGCGAGGAACATATGAAAGCAATATTCTTTTTCTTTATTCTCTCAATTTCAATTCTACCGCAAAACAATCCAAAGTTTGAAGATTACTTTTTGGATGAAACATTACGCATAGATTATTTTCATATTGGTGATGCAAAGACAGAAATGATCACGATTGATAAACTATTTCGATATGGAATTTGGGCGGGAAGTTTAAATCATCTTGTTGATAATCTAAATAACGGTAAATATTATGTTAAGATTTATGATGCATCTACCAAGAAATTAATTTACTCAAAAGGATTTGATACTCTCTTTGGTGAGTATGCCTCAAGTGATGATGGAGTAAATGGAATTGTAAAGAGTTTTCACGAATCAGCAATAATTCCTTTTCCAAAAAACAAAATTATTTTTGCTTTAGAAAAAAGAAATGAAGAAAATCTGCTTGATAGAATTTTTCAGAACTGAAATTGATCCCGCAAGTATCTTTATAATTAAAGATAAAGTATCGGATGCAACAGTTGAGATATTTAAAACCGGTTTATAATGGTGATCCGCATAAAAAGGTTGATATTGCTATTCTTGCTGAAGGTTATACAAAATCTGAAAGAGAAAAATTTGAAAAAGATTTAAATAAGTTTGTTGAATATTTCTTTGAACAGGAACCTTATAAATCACAAAAAAATAATTTTAATATTTATGGTGTCTTTAAACCTTCAGAAGAATCCGGAACAGATTTACCCGGTGCAGACATATTTGTTAACACAGTTCTTAACACAACTTTCTGGACTCTCGGTTCTGAGAGATATTTGATGACTGAAGATAATTTATCAATGCGCAATCTTGCTGCTCATGTTCCTTATGATGCAATTTATATTCAGGTTAATCATCCACGTTATGGCGGCGGTGGAATTTATAATCAATACTGCACTTACACCACAGATAACCAGTTTGCAAAATATTTATTCACACACGAGTTTGGTCATTCATTTACAGGATTAGCAGATGAGTATTACACTTCAGATGTTGCGTATAATGATTTCTTCAAACCAACTGTTGAACCTGTAGAACCAAACATTACTGCATTGATGGATCCAAAAAATATTAAGTGGAAAAAATATTTAAGTGATGGAATTGAAATCCCAACTCCATGGGAAAAAGAAGAGTTTGATAGATTCAGTTATGAATGGTTAAAGGAAAGAAACAGATTAAACAGTTTTGTATCCGAGTTAAAAAGAAATCGCGCACCCGAAAATGAAATAAAAGCTGCTGAAGAAGAATATGCAATGAAAGATAAAAAGCAATCTGAAAAAGTTGATAAATATTTAATGAGCAGTAAATACTGGAATAAAGTTGGTGCATTTGAAGGCGGCGGATATCAGCCAAAAGGAATTTACAGACCGATGATTGATTGCATTATGTTTTCTAAAGGTGATAAACCATTCTGTAAAGTTTGTGAAGAAGCAATAAAAGAAGTTATTGGCAGTTATACCAAATAGTTTTTCTCTGTGTCTTCGTGCCTCTGTGGTTAATTGCTTTTTCTTTACCACAGAGACACAGAGTCACGGAGTTGATTTAAGAAGATTAACAACCGATGAAATAAACCTGGCATCCGTTCCGCAGCAGCCGCCAAGAATTTTAAGATTATATTTTTTATTCAGATCAACCATTCCACGTGCCCAGTTTGCCGGAGAATCAGCATCGAGTTTTTCAAGTGTATCAAGTTCTTCCGGACTTTTACTCGAAGCATTAGCCTGAATACCAAATAATCTTTTCTTTAAAATATCATCTTCATCTTTAAGATTTAATAAATGATTTATGAAGTACATCCGGGTGAATACAATTTGTTAAATAAAATAATGGCGGAGTTGAAACTGAATCATCAATAATTTTGATCGCATCAGTTAATAAAGTACCATCAAGTAATTTGCCGTTATCTCTGATTACAAAACTTATTACATAATCTTTTTTTGTTTCGCTCATTGCTTTTGCAATTCCAATAGCTTCTGTTAAAGCGGGAAGAGTAGAAGCAAAAAGAAAATCAACTCCTGCATCTGCAAGAATCTGCATTTGTTCTTTATGAAAATGATAAGCTTCGTTTTCACTTAACGCTTCTTCAGGTTTGTACGCATCACCTTTGCAGCCTGTTAATCCGCCGATATAAATCTTTTCAGAAAAACTGCCGTATGATTTTCTAATATTATCAACAAATAAAAAAGCATCAGTGTTGATTGTCTTCATATCAACATTAGCGTTTTTTGTTCTTTCTTTATTTGTCCGCCAGGTTGGAGTTAATAACATAATTGGCAAGTCTGATGATTCAGCAATATCAATATATTCGCGATAGATTTTTTCTAATAAAACTTTTCCAGCTTCATCATAAATCATAAGTGCATTTGATAAAAATCATCAAGCGGATAATTGAACTCACGTTTTAATCGTTCAATTATCGAACCCTCAGTTATGATGTGAGGATAGAAATTAACTGCTTCATTAAAATTCATATTGTGCTTCAATTTCAGAATATAAGTTGTTAAATATTTTTTCTAATTTCGTCTTGTAATTTACAAACAAAAAATACCGCTATGAAAACAAAACTTGATATTGCAAAAAACTGGCTGCCTCGTTACACTGGAACTAACATAGATGATTTTGGAGATTATCTTCTGCTTACAAACTTTCAGAACTATGTTGATAAGTTTGCTGAAAGATTTGATTGCGAGGTTAAAGGAATCGGCAGAGCGATGCAGACAGCGACAAATACAAGTGGACTTTCGATAATAAACTTTGGAATGGGTTCTGCAAACGCGGCAACAATAATGGATTTACTTGTAGCACGTGCACCAAAAGGAGTTTTGTTTCTTGGTAAATGCGGCGGATTAAAACGATCAACAGAAATCGGACATTTTATTCTTCCAACTGCTGCAATACGAGGTGAGGGAACAAGCGATGACTACAAACCTAAAGAAGTTCCTGCTCTGCCTTCATTCAAACTTCACAAATTTGTTTCGGATAAAATTATTGATCATGGAATGGAATATAGAACGGGTGTTGTTTATACAACCAACAGAAGAGTTTGGGAGTGGGATGAAGAGTTTAAACAATATCTAAAAAAACTTTCTACAATTGCTATCGATATGGAAACTGCCACATTGTTTATTGTTGGATTGGTAAATGAAATTCCGCGTGGTGCATTACTGCTTGTTTCAGATATCCCGATGATTCCCGAAGGAGTAAAGACTGAAAAATCAGATAAAGAAGTAACAGAAAAATTTGCTGATCTTCATCTTGAAATTGGAATTGAAGCTATGACAGAATTAGGAGTGAAAGGAGAGCAAATAAAACATTTTACTTATTAAATTTTTAGAATTATTTAAATAATAGCTAATCACGCTATTTTCGTACTTTTCTTAACCTTCATGTGTTAGTACAGTCACTCCAACTTGATTTTATCCTCATAAATGTTATTATGTGTATGCTTGGCCTCATTATACAGAGAAAGAATATTTATGATAAATTCAAAAAAACTTTTTATACAACTCTATAGTCTGCATGGTTTGATTCGTGGAACCGATCTTGAACTTGGACGTGACGCTGATACTGGCGGACAGACCAAATATGTACTGGAACTTGCGAACATTTTAAGTACTTATCCAGAAGTAGAAAAAGTTGAATTAATAACCAGACTGATAAATGATAAATCAGTTTCTTCAGATTATTCAGTTCCGATTGAAAAAGTTAATGATAAACTTGATATAGTTAGAATTAGATGTGGCGGCGGTAAATATATCCGCAAAGAACTTTTATGGAATCATCTTGAAGAGTTTATTGATAAAAGTATTAAATATTTAAAAGCAAAAAAAAGACTTCCTGATTTCATCCATAGTCACTATGCTGATGCAGGATATGTTTGTGCTGAACTTTCAAAATTCTTTGGACTTCCTTTTTTCCACACCTCGCATTCCTTAGGCAGAGATAAACAAAAAAAAATGTATGAAGACGGGCACACTCCTGAAATGATTGAGAAAAGGTATAAGATGAGCAGGCGAATAGCTGCAGAGGAACAAATCTATTTTAATGCGGATATGATAGTTACAAGCACCAAACAGGAAATTGAGAATCATACAAATCATTATCCGGATGTTTCAAAATCTAAATTCAGAGTAATCCCGCCAGGAATAGATCTAGAAAAATTTTTTCCTTATGATGAAGAAAGACATTTGGATAAACAAACTGCTTTGTTAATGAAACAAATCAATAGGGAGTTTTTAAAATTTTTTGTAACAGTTGATAAACCACTTATCCTTACCCTTTGCAGACCTGATAGAAGAAAGAACATTTCAGGTTTGATAACAGCTTATGGAGAGGATAAACAGCTTCAGAAGAAAGCAAATCTTGCTATCTATGCAGGCGTTCGAGAAGATATCCAGACAATGGAAGACAATGAACGCGAAGTTCTTACAGAAATTCTTTTATTGATGGACAAATATAATCTATACGGTAAAATGGCGATACCAAAAAAACACGATACAGATATTGAAGTACCGGAATTATACAGGATTGCCGCACGAACAAATGGCGTTTTTGTAAATGCTTCGCTATCAGAAACATTTGGATTAACACTATTGGAGGCATCCGCTTCTGGATTGCCTGTTGTAACCACACAAGAAGGCGGTCCGAGGGATATAATTAACAATTGTAAAAATGGTATTAAAGTGGATGTTTCTGATCCGGCAAACATAGCCTCTGCATTGAAGAAAATCCTGGATAACAAAAAATTATGGAAGGAATATTCTGTTAATGGTATTAACAATGTTAAGAAATTTTATACCTGGCAGTCTCACTCAAAAATTTATTTAAGTGAAGCTAAAAAAATATTAAATGAACAATCAAAAGTTCAAAATACATTTGCTGAAGTTGGTAGAAAACTTTTTGAGATGAAAAAACTTATAGCAACTGATATTGATTATACATTGGTAGGCGATGATGTTTCACTTAATGAATTTGATGAAATTCTAAAAAACATGCATCCGCGTGTTGGGTTTGCAGTTGCTACAGGTAGAGTAATTGAATCAACTATGGAAATATTAAAGAAAAAAAATATTGCACTGCCGGATATTCTTATAACTTCAGTTGGCTCTGAAATATACTACAACCATAATGATAATCTGATTTATTCAAAGGGGTGGGATGCTCATATTTCTCATCATTGGCAGCGCGATAAAATTGTTCAGCTTCTTTCAAGATTTGATTTCCTAAAATACCAGGAACTTAAAAATCAAAGAAAATTTAAAATCAGTTACTACACTTTTAATGACAAAAAAAATATTAGTAAGGTTAGAGAACTATTGATCAAAAATAAAATTAAATGCAACCTGATTTTTAGCCACGGTCAGTATTTGGATATTCTTCCATACAGAGCATCAAAGGGAAGAGCAATAAGATATCTTGCTTACAGATGGAACATGCCTTTTGAGGATATTCTGGTGGCAGGAGATTCCGGTAATGATATGGAAATGTTAAAGGGCGATTTACTTGGAGTTGTTGTTTCAAATTATAGTCCAGAACTGGAGGTATTAAAGGGCTCTTATAGAGTTTACTTTTCAAACAAAGAGTACGCTGCCGGAATTATTGATGGAATTAAACATTACAATTTTTTAACAGAAAAAGGAGATTTAAATGCAGTTGAAATCAATCATTGAATTAATTGAAGAAAACAAAACTGATTTTTTTAGCTACTTACACATAGTAGTATCGGCGCAAAAAAAACTTTGTGTAAAGGGCGATCATTTTAAATTTTTAATTTCGTTTAAAAAAGAAATTAAAAACAATAACCAAAACGTTGTTACGGAAATTGTTAAGCATATCTCGGAATCTGTTACTCTTGATAATGTTGTTTATTTAGAAATCAGAGAAGTCATTGGTAAATCTTATCATTACTCATTTAATGTAGAGATGCGTACATATGAAGAGGTTAGTTCAAAAGAATACCTTATCGCAAAAGAGAAGTATGTTAATCCTCACTCGGAAAACAATCTGCTTACATTAAACTTTCAATCATTCTATAGAAAGATGCCCAGCGTAAGTGATTATAAAAGCATTGGAAAAGGATTCGAATATCTTAACAGATATCTATCCAGCAAAATGTTTAATGAACCTGAAAATCTTAGAAAAGTCCTTTTCGATTTTTTATTTGTTCATAAATATAAATCGCAGCAATTAATATTAAACGATAGAATAAATAGCCACGATGAACTTATTAAAAGAATTGATAAAGCATTATCGTTTTTAAAAAATAAAAAAGAAAACGAACCATATTCAAAATTTAAAAATCAATTGCAGGATATTGGATTTGAACCCGGGTTAGGAAATGATGCAGGGAAAATAGTTGAGAGTCTGGAACAATTAAGGGAACTAATGCAAGCACCGGATCATGAATTGTTAAAAGGATTTCTCTCAAAAATACCTATGATATTTAATATCGTTACTGTTTCACCGCACGGATATTTTGGACAGCAGGGAGTTCTTGGAAAACCTGATACTGGCGGACAGGTGGTGTATGTGCTTGATCAAGTGAAGGCCCTGGAAGAAGAAATGTTGACATCAATTAAAAATTCAGGAATAAATGCAAACCCAAAAATATTAATTCTTACAAGGCTGATACCAAACGCGGAAGGTACAACCTGTAATAAACGATTAGAGAAAGTTTTCGATACAAAGAATACTTACATATTAAGAGTTCCATTTAGAAATGGAAATAAAAATGTTACTGATAACTGGATTTCGCGTTTTGAAATGTGGCCGTATTTGGAAGACTTTGCAGAGGATTCTTATCGTGAACTGCTTGCGGAGTTTGGTGAAAAACCTGATTTAGTAATTGGTAATTATTCTGATGGAAACATGGTTGCAACTTTACTTTCAAGAAAATTTAAAGTTACGCAATGCAATATTGCACACGCGTTGGAAAAATGTAAATATTTATTTAGTGGTTTGTACTGGGATAAAATGGATGAAGATTATCATTTTTCAATTCAGTTTACTGCTGATCTTATCGCTATGAATGCGGCAAACTTCATTTTAACATCTTCGTATCAGGAGATTGCAGGCACTGATGAAGTTATAGGGCAATATGAATCGTATGTAAATTTTTCAATGCCTGGTTTATATCGTGTAACAGGTGGAATTAATTTATTTCATCCAAAATTTAATATTGTTTCTCCGGGTGTGAATAAAAAAATATTTTTTCCTTATACAGAAAAGCAATCACGAATTAGAGAAATACAAAAAGAGCTGAATGAACTTCTTTTTGAAAATATTGATGATCCGGAAACGATTGGTAAACTTGAAGACCCAAAGAAAACTCCAATATTTACTATGGGCAGATTAGATAAAATAAAAAATATTACTGCGCTTGTTAAATGGTTTGGGGAAAATCAAAAAATAAATGAACAAGCAAACTTAATAGTTATCGCAGGTAAAATTAATCCTGAAGACTCATCTGATTTGGAGGAAAAAGATCAGATACAAGTGATGCACGATTTAATTAATCGTTACAAGCTCCATAATAAAATCAGGTGGATTGGTAAACTTTTACGGAAGGATAAATCCGGTGAAATATATCGTGTGGTTGCAGATAGAAAGGGAATATTTGTACAATGCGGATTGTTTGAAGGATTTGGATTGACAGTTATAGAATCTATGAGATCAGGCTTACCAACATTTGCAACACTATACGGAGGTCCTTTAGAAATAGTTGAAGATAAAAAATCAGGTTTTTTAATTGATCCGATAGAGGAAAAAGAAAGTCAGAAAATTATTTTATCATTTTTGGAACGATGCAAGAAGGAACCCGATTATTGGAATCAAATTTCACGAAAACGGTATTAAGCGAGTGGATACAACTTATAACTGGGAATTACACGCACATAAACTTTTATCACTCGCAAAGATTTATGGTTTCTGGAATTACTCCACAAATATCGAAATGACAGAAATGAATTCTTACCTGGATATAATTTATCATACAATATACAAGCCGAGAGCAAACGCTATACTTGACTTACACAAAAACAGATAACAAAAATTAAAGCAGCTTTAACTAAGCTGCTTTAATGTTTTCTTTATTAACAAATACTGTCTGAGTCGGATAGGCAAATTCGATTTCTGCTTTTTCAAATTCTTCAAAAATTGTAAGATTAATTTCCTGTTGAATATCCATATATTTATTATAATCAGCACCGGTTACATAATAAACAAATTCAAAATTCAGACTAAAATCACCGTATGAAGCAAAATGAGCACGATCAAAAGTGGCATCCTCCTGCTTCTCAATTATATCCTTTACGATTTTAGGAATTAGTTTAAGTTTTTGGGATGAAGTTTGATAGATGACACCAAGTTTAAAAACTACTCGGCGCTTTTCCATTTTTTTATAATTATGAATACGCGAATTTGTTAGATCATGATTTGAAAATACAAGCTGCTCTCCACCGAGTGCACGCACTCTGGTAGTTTTTATACCTATATGTTCAACAGCACCAAGTTTATCACCGACAATTATAAAATCGCCAATCTCAAAAGGTTTATCAAAGAAAATAGCAAAGTAACTAAATAGATCACCTAAAAAAGCTTGAGCTGCTAAAGCAACCGCTATACCACCAATTCCAAGTCCGGCTACTACTGCAGAAATTTTGACACCCAGATTATCTAAAAGAAAAATCAGTGCAATGGACCATATCAATAAATTAATTAATCCACGAATACCTTTTATTTGCTTTTTCCTTTGTTCTGAATCCTCTGATTTTTTTAAATATGCAACTAAAAAATAATTTACAATCGCTATAATTGTTCTCACAACCAGAAAAGTGGTGATAATAGCAATTACGATATTTAATCCATTCTCAAAAGATTTTGATAATACTAAGTTTTTTATTGAAAGATAAAATATTCCAAAATAAAAAATCGGAATGAATGATTTCTCAATCGTTTTAACAAGGAGATCATCAAAAGTGGTCTCAGTAGAATTAGCCCATTTTTTTAATTTAACTAATATAATTTTTTTAGTCAGTAATATCAGGATTACACCTATCAGGAAACTTCCTAATGTAATTAAATAAGTTTCGTAAGAATTACCCCAAATTGTTTTACTCAATAGTTCTGACATTATATACCTCATAGTTTAGTAAAAAATATAATACATTATATAAAAAATTTATTAAGAAGCAACTTAACTGTATTTGAGTTCGTATTTGGGTTAGATTGGTTCGCTTATCAGGTTGATTGTCGGTAGTTAATTTTTCATAAACGATTTATGGTCTATTGCAAGAAACATTTGTGCAAAAGTGTACCAGCATAACCCTAAAGACCATCCCGCTATTACTTCAGTAATTGTGTGTCCGCTCCCAACAAATCTGCTAATACCTACCAATGCAATTATTATTGCTGCAGAAATAAATAAGAATTTGTTCACGGGCTCATATTTTCTGTGTGTGCTTAAGTATCGAGCTATTGCAAGATACATTACAGTTGCAATAAAAGTATGACCGCTCGGAAAGTTGGATAATGTTTCTGTTAGAATTGTATTGAAATTTATTTCTGCATGATTCGAGGTAATCGTTTTGGTCACAAGGATTAGCACGATGCCAAGTCCAACCGTAAAAATAAATTTTCCCGCATCCGATTTTCCCTTTATCATTCTTAAATAAAAATACATAAATGTAGAAATTATCAGAACGAGCTCGCGGCTTCCGAGTGATGAAATATCATTTATCATCCCAACAAACCATGGCGGACCGTATGAATGCGACCATTTATTTGTATAGCCAAGTGCATTATAAAGTGAATGTGCTACAATTTCTGAAAGTCCATCAAATGCACCGAAGCAGCTTAATAAATAAACAATTAAACTGATTGTGAAAACAATTATTAAAGTTTTATTGGTCCTAAAAAACATAATGCTCAATTAGTTTTAGATTGGCGGCAAATATAAGGATTTGATTTGGATTAATATTGGTAGGAATATATTTAAGATAGAGACGCATTTTGGTGCGTCTCTATCTATTTGTGTAACTTCTATTCTTTTACAACTTCTTTTTCAATCACAATCTTTTTTATCTTTTTACCATCTTCCTCTTTTACGTCCACATTAACTTCAATTTCTTTTCCAGATTTCATCTTTTCTAAATATTCATCGGCAGCTTTGCCTTCATAAACTTCAATGGTTTCTTTTCCATCTTCATTAATAGTTACGTTCACGACTTTTTTATCGCCTTCACCGGAAACAATAACTTTCTTTTCCATTGTTTTAATATCAGCGTCATCTGAATTAAAATCATCTTCATCGATAAAAACTATGACCTGTTTATTGGAATCTTCCGAATCATCACCAAGTTCTTTGATAATAATCTTTTTCCCAGAGCTGTCACCTTCAAAAACTTTTCCATCTTTCGTAGTGAACGTAAACGATTTTACTTCTTTATTATCTTTCATCGCAGAAAAAAGTCTTTCTGCTTCATCACCATTAAATCTGTACTCTTTTCCATCTGATTTGATTACAATCTCTTCCACTTTACCATTAATATCTTTTAGCATTTTATTAACATCTGATTGAGCAAATGCAATGATTGGGAATACTGATAAGATCAAGAAAAGTATAGTTCTATTGTTCATTGGGAATCTCCTTGTTTTATTAACACAACTTTTGACGAAGCCTGATTAAATATGTTCCAAATAAATTCTAATCAATTAATACTAAATTCTTCTTCTAAAACCTTCACCCATAACTTCGTGAACATTACTAACAGTAACAAAAGCTTTCGCATCAACCTTTTTTATGATGCTGAGTAATTTTGATAATTCTTTAAGAGTTACAACTGTGGTAAGCATTTCGCGATCGATGTTTCGATAAAGTCCGCGTGCTTTTATAGCGGTTGCACCCCGACTTAAATCATCCATAATAGCTTTTGCAATTTCTTCATTCTTATCAGAAATAATATTTACAGAACGAGCGTAATCAAAACCATCCATAATTACATCAACTAATCGTCCGGATACAAAGAGTAAAAACAAAGCATAAAAAGTTAATGTAACTGCAGAGCGGTCACCAGCAAGATCTTTAAAATCAATAATAAATCCTGCTAGTAGAATTACAAAAAAATCTGTAAACATAATTGCCATACCGGGTTTTACACCATAACGTTTTTGCATAATGGCTGCAATAATATCTGATCCTGCTGTTGTGCCTCTAAATTTAAATACTATACCCAAACCTAATCCGAGCAGCGCTGCACCGATTAAAATTAGGAACATAAAATCATTTTGCTGCAGATTTTTAATTGTTTCTGAATCCTGAAAACGTATGTATGAAAATCCGGGAACATCTCCTCTAAAAAAATCTATAAAGAATGAATTGAGAGTAAATCCAAAAAATGTTCTGACTCCAAATTCTTTACCAAGTTCTACAACTCCCCAAATGTAAAGTGGTATGTTAAGCACCCATATCATCATTCCCACAGGTAAGCCGGTTAAATAGTGAACACTCATCGAAAGTCCGCTTACTCCACCCGGAACAACTTTTGCATCAACGAGAAATATTCCTATTCCAATTGCCATAATTGCTGCACCGAATGCAATGGCAATGTACTCAAAAATTATTGATAACTTTTTATTTTTTTCACTCATATAAATCTTAATACTTTTAATTTGATAAGTAAAGTTACTCAATGGATTCGAATTCAAGAAAACAAAGTCTGCCGACTTAACAAAAACATTCCAAGAAGATAATTATTGATTATAAATCATATTAACTTTGAATCATTAAATAAAATTTTATGAGCCAACAGTGAAAACTTATTATCTGTCATTTTTCTTAGCATTTGTCTTTGCATCAAACATATTCCCACAGCATTTAAATGTTCGGGTTGATGCCGCAAACAGCAATCAACCGGAAGAGGTTTCGATTGCAATCAATCCAACAAATTCCAATCAAATTGCGGCGGCGGCAAACATAAATCACTTTTTCAGATCGAGTGATGGCGGATTAACATGGCAAACTTCATTTTTAACTTCATCGTTTGGTGTTTGGGGTGATCCTTCAGTTATTTATGATGAGCTTGGCAATTTGTATTTCGGTCATTTGTCAAATCCACCTTTTCCCGGATATTGGATTGATAGAATTGTTGTTCAAAGATCTACAGATAATGGATTGAATTGGAATGATGGTGCAGGTGTTGGATTTTTAAGTCCAAAAAATCAGGATAAAGAATGGCTTGGCGTTGATATGCATAGCCCGTTGTACAAAGGAAATATTTATATGACGTGGACTGAGTTTGATAATTATGGAAGCAGCAGTCCAAGTGATTCCTCACGAATAAGATTTTCACGTTCAACTGATCGTGGTTTAAATTGGAGTAATGCAATTACTGTAAGCGATCGAAGCGGCGATTGCATTGATGAAGATAATACTGTTGAAGGTGCTGTTCCTTGTGTTGGTCCAAACGGTGAAGTTTATGTTAGCTGGGCAGGACCTTTAGGATTGATGTTTGATAAATCAACAAACGGTGGTACTAATTGGGGAACAGATATATTCGTTTCAACAATTCCCGGTGGATGGGATTTTGCTGTGCCCGGTATTTACAGATGCAATGGCTTACCGGTTACTGCTTGCGATACAAGTCAATCTCCGTTCAGAGGAAACATTTATATTAATTGGAGCGACCAACGAAATGGAACAGGTAACACTGATGTGTTTCTTTCCAAATCTACTGATGGCGGAAATACATGGAGTGCAGTTAAAAAAGTTAATGATGATAACACAACAAGACATCAATTTTTTACGTGGATGACAATTGATCAGACAACCGGTGTGTTGTATTTTGTTTTTTATGATAGAAGAAATACTTCAAATAATTTTACTGATGTTTATGTTGCGCGTTCAACTGATGGCGGTGAGACTTTTGAAAACTTTAAAGTAAGTGAATCTTCTTTTAATCCATCTTCAAGTGTATTCTTTGGTGATTATACTAACATTGCTGCAATGAATAAAATGGTTTATCCAATTTGGATGAGATTGGATACAAACACATTAACAGTTTGGACTGCAATTGTAAATGATTCCTCAGCAGTTATTCCCGTTGAACTAACAAATTTTTCTGCAAATGTTTTTGATGGAAAAGTAAATCTTAACTGGCAAACATCATAGTGAGATTAACAATCAGGGATTTGAAGTAGAACGCTGTGCGCTAAGCGCTGAGCGCCAAGCCTGGGATAAAATTGGTTTTGTTAATGGTAATGGAACTACGACTGAAACATCAAATTATAATTTTATTGATGAACCAATTTCATCGGGATTATATTCATACAGATTAAAGCAAATTGATTTTGATGGCAGTTTTAAATATTCTGATGAAGTTGAAGTAAATTTCATTTTTGCAGATGATTTTAAATTATCACAAAATTATCCCAATCCATTTAATCCGACTACAACAATTGAATATCAAATCCCCAAAGAATCTTTTGTAACAATAAAAGTTTATGATGCACTTGGTAAAGAAATTGTAACTCTTGTTAGTGAAGAAAAACCTGCTGGAATCCACGAAGTAAACTTTGAACCAAAAGATTTAACAAGCGGATTGTATCTCTATAAAATTAAAGCAGGCAGTTTTGAACAGACACGCAAGATGTTGCTTCTAAAGTAATGATGTGATCAAACAGTATAACACTAACATTTTAAAAGAAGCCGTCAGAAATGACGGTTTTTTATTAAAAATGAAAAAAAATTATTCCCTTCTCTCTAATGTGATAATCCGGATTTAGCAATAATAGAAAATTGGCAATTATGTGTTCGGTATGGTATTTGCCAATTACAAACAATTAGTAAATATCAAAAGGAGTCAATATGAAAGTAAGTGGAATACTAGCAACTATTCTTTTTGTTGTAATAATAGTCTCATTTCTTCAATCAGAACCAGGCTTTAATGGAACAACTCCGGGTTGCGGCGGTTCCGGATGTCATACTTCTCAACCTGGAATCGTGACCGCAACAGTTTTGACTGGAAATCAAGTGCGAATAACATTAACAGGGACGACTGGAAATGTTGCGGGTGAATTGGTAAATTCAAGCGGAGTGGTAGTAGCAGTAATCAATACAACGAGCAGCAATCCTTTTACACTTACCGCTCCATCGGCAGGAAGTTATACTGTTAATGCTGGTTTTAAAAATCCAAGTCGTCAATGGGGAACTACAACTGTAAATATAGTTGCTGCACCAGATGCACCGAGTCTTTTAAATTCAAATCCGATTAACAATACACAAATCAATTTAAGCTGGACTGACAACTCAAATAACGAAGATGGTTTTAAGATTGAGAGAAAAACTACTGTCAGCGGAACTTACTCTGAAATTGCTCAAGTTGGACCGAACATAAATACTTATAACAATACTGGTTTAACAGGTGGAACTGAATATTGTTATCGTGTTAGATCATATAACGCAGTAGGAAACTCATCATACTCAAATGAATCCTGCAATAATACTTTTCCTGATTTACCTAATGTTCCAATAAACCTTGTAGCAAACATTATTCAAAATCCATTATCAGTGGAACTTGTTTGGACAGACAATTCCACAAATGAGGATGGATTTATTATTGAAAAGGAAACTCTGACAGAAGCCTTTGTTGTGATTGATACAGTTCTTGCAAATACTAATAGTTATCAGGATTTAGATGTTTCTATCCAAACTTATAATTATAGAATAAAAGCATTTAATATTACGGGTTCATCAGAATACAGTGCAGTGGCACAGGTTTCAGTTCCCGTTGAGTTAACAAGTTTTACAGCAAATGTTTTTTCTAACAATGTTAATTTAATGTGGAAGACTGCAACTGAAACAAATAACTCTGGATTTAATGTTGAAAGAAAAAATATTGAAAGTTCAGAATGGAATACTTTATCTTTTGTAAAAGGATTTGGAACTACGACCGAACCACAATCTTATTCTTTCACTGATGAAAACATTTCTGCGGGAAAATATTTGTACAGATTAAAACAAATCGATTATAATGGTGTGTATGAATACTCAAATGAAATTGAAGTTTTGATTAATGCACCGGATGATTTTTCACTAAGTCAAAACTATCCAAATCCATTTAACCCAAGTACAGCAATTGTGTTTCAACTTCCTAAAGAATCTTTTGTAACTTTAAAAGTTTATAACATTCTTGGAGTTGAAATTGCTACTCTGGTAAATGAACAAAAACCAGCAGGTGTACACAAAATTAATTTTGATGCTTCAGGATTGACAAGTGGTTTGTACATTTATAAAATCTCAACCGGCAATTTTGAGCAGACGAGGAAGATGTTGCTGTTGAAGTAATGTTCAATATAATGTTAAATTTTCAATAAGGCGATTCAGGTGAATCGCCTTTTTTATTTTACTCAGATTCAACTTCTGCAATATCAAGAATGCTTTGCGGTACTTCCGGTTCACCGGCATAAAAACTTTTATCAACTTTTCGTGTGTAACTCCATCGATGAAGCCAGCTTATTCCGCCTCTGCCTGTGAAGGTATCTTCAGATTGGTAGGCTGTATCTGTTAAAGCTTCCTTTAAAGAAATAAAGATATAATTCCTTTTTACTAATTCTTCAGCTAATTCATCAAAGTAATCAGCGTTTATCATATTCGCATGGACTAAGAGTATTTGTTTTAACTCATATCCAAAAAGTTTTATTGATTGATTTTCAAAGTAAATGGTTTTATCAATCATGTAATTAACATACTCTGAACCAATCTGTCTCATTAACTCAACGTCATTTTTGTTGTAAGCATTTTCATAAGCGCGAGCATAAATCCATTCACCATTATCTATACTAACCGGAGCAATTGTATAATTAGTGTTCTTTTAGAAAATCTTCTAAGGCTTTCTTTTTCTCATTTGAATTTCCTGTATGCAAATACGGATGTCTAAAGTATTCAAGTTTTTTATTTTTTTGTGATAATAAATCCTTCGTGATTTTTTCACCTTTAATTATATCGGCAAAGAATTCTTCATTTTCTGTGCTGTGATAATCAGGATGAGAGAATGTATGATTGCCAATTTCAAGATCAGCATCAACCCAAAGCTGCAAAGCTTTTAATTTTGAAGAATCCAAAACATCGTTTACATAAAGTTTGTACTCGTTTACAAAACCTATTGCCGGAATATTAAACTTCTTAACTGTATTAAGTAGCTTTTGTGTTTGTTCAACCCATTTGTTTCCATCTTCAAGATACATTGTATTCATCGGAAGATCATCAAAAGTAACGGCGATAAATCTTTTTGTTTCATCATGCTGTGAAAATAAAATTGAGTTAAGTATGATTGTAATGAAAAAAAAATTACGAATAATCTGAAACATTAAAATTCCTTTATCTTTTTTTGTAAAGATATGATAATCGTTACTTTTATAAAATCAAATTTATGAACCTCAAACAAAAATTAGAATATCATTACAATCAATTTGATAGAACTAAACTTGAACCTGATCCTCTCCAGTTTCTTCATATGTTTAAGGATGAAAGAGATATTGAAGTTGTTGGATTGATCGCTTCAATCTTTGCTTATGGTAATGTTAAGCAGATTGAAAACACTTTGAAGAAATTTATAATTGTGTTTGATGGAAAACCTTATTCGTTCATCAAAAACTTTTCTTTAAACAAGGACTCAAAAAAAATATCCGGGTTAAAGCACAGATTTTATACTGAAGATGATATTCTAAAATTGTTTATTGTGCTTAGTGAAGAAATCAAGAAACATTCATCTATTAAAAATATTTTTATAAATGGTTACAATTCCAGTGAAGATAACGTAAAAACTGCCATATCAAATTTTTCAAATCACTTCTTAAACTCATTTAATCAATCTTTTGGTGGAATTTCTAATGGCATAAAATTTATGTTTCCTTTACCGGAAAAGGGGAGTGCCTGCAAACGAATGAATTTGTTTTTACGCTGGATGGTAAGAAAAGATGAACTGGATTTTGGGTTGTGGAAGGAAATTCCAGCAAGTAAACTTGTAATACCGGTTGATACACACATTGCAAGAATTTGTAAAACATTAAAACTTACAAATAGAAAAAATGTAAGCTGGCAAATGGCAGAAGAAATAACACAAGAACCTTAAAAAGTTTGATGCAGAAGATCCTGTAAAATATGATTTTGCGATTTGCCATATTGGAATAAGAAAATTAAAATTTTAAGTTTAACAGCGAATAATGGATTTAATAAAAAATGAACAAAATCAATGAAGATCATTTCCCGTATAAATACTTAATCTATTTTATAGTTGTTGCAATCGCTATTTCGGTTGCTGGTTATTTTTACTATCTGGATAGAAAAAGTGCTATTGAAGACGAACTATACAGGCACGTTGCTGCAATTAAAGAAATTAAACTTGCACAAATTGAAAAAGAACAACTTCAAAGAAAAAAATCCATTGCCTCTTTTCTCTTACTTCCTGAAGTAAAAAATGATCTAAAAATTTTGTTCACAAAAAGGCAATCCCCCACATTAAAAAATAAGATCAATAAGTGGACAACAGAAATTAAAAATGATTTTGAATTTGTAAGCATTAACATCTTCAATAAAAATGCGGATCTGCTTTTTTCAACAGACACTACAGATGGAATCTTTGATCAATTTTTAAAGCACGAGCTTGCGGTTATGCTTCAAAAGGATTCATCTGCACTATCAAATCTATATTTAGGTGATAATAAAAAACTTTTGCAGGCAATTATTACTCCCATTAAAAGCGGTAAGGAAATTATTGGTTATCTATGGACAGAAATTTCTTTCTTCGAGTATCTCCACCCCATTATATCATACACTAAACAGGAAACTGAAGATGTTGAATATATAATTCTTAAAAAGCAAAGTGATTTAGGATTTGTATTAAAGGATATTAAAGAGGGCAATGAGTTTAAAATCCGAACCATACCAATAAGTAAACAAGATAAAAACGAACTTGAATCATTTATTAAAGGTAAAGATTTTTTTAAAGATGCAAAATTTAAAGGCTCAAAAATATTTGCATCTGTAAATGATATTCCGGGAACAGACTGGATATTGCTCGCAAAAATCAATCAGGAAAAGGTTGCTGAATCAACAAAGAACACAGCAATTATTGTATCACTTGTTTCGGTACTATTAATTATTCTTTCTGCAAGTATTACATACGCAATCTGGAAAAGAAGCCGTCTGCACTTTTTAACCCGCACCTTCAACCTAAGAAAAGAAAAAGATGCACTAACAGAACGTTATACATCGTTAACAAAGTATGCAAACGATATGATAATAAGTGTCGATAAGAATGGTAAGATACTTGAAGCTAATCAGAAAGCTTTTGATACTTATGGTTATTCTATCAATGAACTTCTAAAAATGGAATTGCTCGATCTTAGTTACGATAGAAAAAAAGATGTTGAAGTAATTTTCTCTTCTATTAATAATCCGGATGGAATTCTTTTTGAAACAAATCATAAAAGAAAAAACGGCACAATCATTCCCGTTGAAATTAGTGCTAAATTAATTAAGCAGGGAGATGAAGAAATTTTATTGGCTATAATTCGTGATAATACAGAAAGAAAAAAATTAGAGCTTGATCTGATACTTGCAAAAGATAAAGCTGAAGAAATGGATAGACTTAAAACAACGTTCCTGTCTAATATGAGTCATGAACTTAACACTCCAATGAGCGGAATAATTGGATTTTCAGAATTGCTGTTATCTGAAATGGATAATAAAAATCATCGTGAGATGGCAAAGATAATTCATAAAAGCAGCAAAAGATTAAATGAAACACTCAATTCAATTCTTGATCTTTCAAAGATTGAATCGCAAAAACTTGAATTGAAATTTAACAGTATTGAGCTTGTAACAATGCTGCAGGAATGTAAATACGCCTTTTCTGATGCTGTAAATAAAAAAGGATTAAAGTTTACCATAGACATCCAACAGGAAAAAGTGTTTATCAACTCTGATTCGAATATCGTTTATAAAGTTCTATGTAACATTATTGATAACTCCGTTAAGTACACAAAGGAGGGTGAAATTAATGTTACGCTAAGTGAAGATTCAGAAAATGCAATTATAAAAGTAACTGATACAGGAATTGGAATCGCTGAGGAAAATCTTAGCCAGATATTTGAACCATTCAGGCAGGGGAGTGAAGGACTCAATAGAAAATTTGAAGGAATGGGAATTGGACTAACAATCACCAGGAAATATGTTGAACTGCTTGGTGGTAAATTGAATATCGAAAGCGAACATGGCAGAGGAACAAATATTGAAATAGTACTTCCTAAGAATTCTTGATTTTATTATTGTTGAGTACTTTAAATTATCTTTCCAAAAAGTTAAAAAAGTGTTGAGAATGATACACTTTCCTGCTTAACTTTATCCCACTATTTTTAGAGAAACTGTGGCTCTAACCACAAATTAAATTGCTCAGTAATAGGAGAAAAAAAATGGCAGAGCAAAAACCATTTGTTCCTTTTGTCTCACCTGAAACCAATATGGCGGAATTTACTATTCGTGCTCTTATAATCGGATTAGTACTTGCCGTTGTACTTGGTGCCGCAAATGCTTACTTAGGATTAAAAGCCGGAATGACTATCGCAGCAACATATCCCGCTGCAGTAATTGGTATGGCTTTAATCAAAATTATGAAAGGTACTATCTTAGAAGAAAACTTTACGAGAACTGTTGGTTCGATTGGCGAATCAATTGCTGCTGGAGCTATCTTCACTTTACCTGCATTTTTTATTGCAGGGATTTGGAATCCTTTCTTTACTCCAGGTAATTACATGATTTCTGCCGCAATTATGGTTGCAGGCGGTATTCTTGGAATTATGTTCGTTGCATTATTAAGAAAAGTAATGGTTGAAGATGTTGAATTACCTTTTCCTGAATCTGTTGCTGCTGCTGAAATACATAAAGCTGGCAGACACGGCGGCGGCGGTTCAAAATTTTTATTCAGTGCAATGGGCGTCGGTGCAGTTATACAATCATTAGGTCAGTTTAAATTATTTGCAACCTCTTGGGATAAATTATTTACACTCGGTAAGGGAAGTTTACTGTTTAAATCACCGGATGTTAGTCCCGCATATATGGGTGTTGGATATATTATTGGTCCACGTTTAGCATCACTTAACTTTTCTGGCGGTGTACTTGCATGGGGATTGTTAACTCCAATGATAGCATACTTCAAATTTTCTGGCCAGGAGCTTCCTGCAGATTTTAATTGGTCGGCTACAATGGTAACAGTTTGGAAAGATTATGTTCGTCCAATTGCTATTGGTGGAATGTTAGTTGGAGCAGGTTATACTTTATGGAAAATGAGAAAAAGTCTGGCTACCGGTATTGCACGTTCTGTTGGCGATGTGAAAAAAGCAGCAACAGGAGAGCATACTACAATCAGAACCGAAAAAGATATTAACTTTAAATGGATTATGATAGGAATTTTTACAACAGCCGTTGCTACATTTTTCATCTATAATTACTTCGCTCAAAATGTTGTTGCAGCATTAGTTGCAACTATTGTTATGATAGTTGCCGGATTTTTCTTTGCCGCTGTTTCCGGTTACTTAGTTGGTATTATCGGGTCATCAAATAATCCAATCAGCGGATTAACATTATCCACATTAGTAGTTGCCGCAATTTTAATGGTTGCACTTGGAATGAAAGGAATGCAAGGAGTTGCCGCCGTTCTAGGTGTTGCTGCTGTTGTTTGCGTTGCTGCCGCTGTGGCTGGAGAAATGTTACAGGATTTGAAAGCCGGACATTTTCTTGGAGGTACTCCCTGGAAAATGCAGGTTGGTGATATAATTGGCGTTGTTGTTTCTGCTGCAATTATGTTTATTCCACTTTTAGTATTGCACGAAGGCGATATTAAAATGGGTGGAACAGGATTCGGTGGCGATAAACTTCCTGCACCTCAAGCAAGTTTAATGGCTATTCTTTCAAAAGGAATTGTTGCCGGTGATATGGAATGGATTTTAATTTTTGTTGGAATGTTAATGGGCGTTGCATTTATTTTAATGAATGTTAAAAGTCCTATGCTTGTTAGTGTTGGAATGTATCTTCCTTTAGGAACAACTTTCGCAATTTTTGTTGGCGGTATGATTAAAGGAATTGTTGAAAGAGTTAATGCTAAGAAAGGATTTAATGATGCACAGAAATCCCGAGTGGAGAATAACGGAGTATTGCTTGCCGCAGGATTGATTGCAGGTGAGGCGCTCATTGGGCTTCTGTTTGCGGGGCTGGCGTTTGGAGAAATCAAATTATTTGAATTTTTCGCAGAGCCATCTTTCTTAGTTAGCTTAGTTGTATTTGCTGTAATAGCGTGGATATTGATTCAGATTCCGGTTAAGAATGCCGGTAAACCTGATGATCCTGCACCACCACAGGTTTCTATGTAATTAACCTAAAAGTGGGTTTATAAGTTATTAAATTCTTTTTTGTCATTCCCACGAAAGTGGGAATCTATTTTCATGATATTTAGATTCCCGCCTTCGCGGGAATGACATTTTAATTAAATTTTATTATAAGTTTTATTGTTCATTATGCCATTATCATTCAAAGAACGAAAAAAAATCTTAAAGAGTGTTAATACTCTTGATCTTACACCAATAAAACTCTATTCTGAAGAAGAGAATACTGATGAATTGGTTACGATCATCATTCCAAAATTTAAAAACAAGATTGTTGTAAAATTAGTCTCACCAAAACTTAAGAGCGATCACTTTAAAATTAAGCTTGATAAATTTGGTTCCGCTGTTTGGTCCAAAATAAACGGCAAAACAAAAGTTGATCAGATAATAAAAGATCTTAAGAAAAAATTTGGTGATGATATTCAGGAAGAACATGAAAGAACTACAAAATTTATTTTTCAGCTTTATGAACAAGGATTCATTTCATTTAAAGAAATAAACTAAAAGGAGTATGTTATGGGATCAGTATTAGGTCATTTAAAACCAGAATTGGTTTGGTATCATTTCGAGGAGATTTGTAAACATCCTCGTCCATCAAAAAAAGAAGAGAAAATTGCTCAGTACGTTGTTTCTGTTGGCGAACGCTTAGGTCTTCAAACAGAAAAAGATAAGTTTGGAAATATTGTAATCCGCAAACCTGCAACACCTGGTTATGAAAATCGCAAAGCGGTAGTTCTTCAAGGACACATTGATATGGTTTGCGAAAAGAACAGAGATGTTGAGCACGATTTTGACAATGATCCAATTTATCCTTACATAGATGGTGACTGGGTAAAAGCAAAAGGTACAACGCTCGGAGCAGATAATGGAATTGGAGTTGCCTGCGCACTTGCAGTTCTTGAATCAAAAGATATTGAGCATGGACCACTTGAATGTTTATTTACTCTTGATGAAGAAACAGGGTTAACAGGTGCATCAAGTTTAAAAAAGAATTGGCTAAAAGCCGATATTCTTATCAATATGGATTCTGAAGATATTGGTGTCATTTTTATCGGCTGCTCCGGTGGAAAAAATACTGCTGCAACATTTAAAGCCAAGTTAGAAAAAGCTCCGAGAAATTATTCCTCATACGAATTAAAAGTAGCAGGATTAAAAGGCGGACACTCAGGACTTGAAATTCAAGTGGGAAGAGGTAACGCTGTAAAAATTCTTAATAGAGCAATATGGAGTTATTCACAAGAAAATAATATTAGACTTGCCGAAATAAATGGTGGTAACAAGCATAATGCAATTCCGCGTGAAGCATTTGCTGTAGTTCTTGTTCCAAAGAATGATGAAAAGAAACTTAAGAAGTTTATTGCAAAGTATAATGAAACTGTAAAATCTGAATACGTTGCTGTTGAACCTGATTTAGTAGTATCAATGGAAAAACATTCAGCACCTGAAAAAGTTATGGATGAAAAAACACAGAAGCATTTGATAAATGCATTATATGCTATCCCTCACGGTGTAATTAAAATGTCCAACGATATTCCTGGTTTGGTTGAAACATCAACAAATCTTGCCGTTGTTGAAACAAAAGGTAAAAATATAAATATAGTAACAAGTCAGCGCAGCCCTGTTTACTCACAGAATGTTGATATTACAAATATGGTTACAGCAGTATTAAAACTTGCGGGTGCAGAAATAACATATGGTGATGGATATCCTGGCTGGGCTCCGGATATTAATTCTGATATTCTGAAAGTATTTAAATCTACATTTACCAAAATGTATGGCAAAGAACCAGAAGTTACTGCAATTCACGCAGGACTTGAGTGCGGAATAATAAAAGAAAAATATCCCGATATGGATATGATTTCTTTTGGTCCAACTATGCGTGATGTGCATTCACCTGCTGAAAAATTACAAATATCAACTGTACCGGAATTCTTTAATCAACTTAAAACTGTATTAAAAAATATTCCGGTTAAATAAGTTGTGTGGTCTCTATAAATTAAAAGCAGATACTCTTTTATAGTATCTGCTTTTTTTATTATTATGATTTTGTTTTTATGTAATGTCTTGCAGAACCTATAAAAGAATGAAACAGTTCATAAAAATTTGCACGCTTCCACAATCTGCGCCGCAGACAGCGTGAGAAAGTATAAATCAAAAACATTATGGAAGTAAATTCTCTCAAACCTCAGCCATCATCTTTTTTAAGATGGAGTGCTTTGCTATTAATAAGTTTAGCAATGATGGGCAACTATTATATTTATGATAGCATTAGTCCGCTTGCAGATTTACTAAAAGCACAACTCGGATTTTCCGATTCAAATATCGGACTGCTCAATGCAATTTATTCTTTCCCAAATATTATAATGGTTCTAATAGGCGGATTGTTGATCGATCGAATCGGAACAAAAACATCGGTACTAATATTTACAGCATTGATAATGATTGGATCAATTGTAACCGCTGTTACAGGCAATATCTGGATGATGTCTGCGGGAAGATTAATTTTTGGTCTCGGTGCCGAATCAATGATAGTTGCAATCACTACTATTATTGCACGCTGGTTCAAGGGTAAAGAATTATCATTTGCGTTTGGATTAAACCTAACAGTTGCAAGATTGGGATCATTCCTCGCACTCAATTCACCAAGCTGGGGAAAAAGTTTATATGAGTATTGGCAATCTCCGCTCTGGATTACAGTTGCAGGCGGAGTATTTGCATTTATTTGTGTTGTGCTTTATTTCTTTCTGGATATCTATGCGGCTAAGAATTATGATTTACCAAAAGAAGGTGAGCAGGATGCGATTTTACTTTCAGACATATTAAGAATAAACGAAAAAACACGCTGGTATATTTTTTCAGTTTTAACTGCGGCAGTAATTGTATTAAGTTATGTTAATAACGATAACTGGGCGATATATCTTATTGCATTAATTGTCTTGGCACTTGTTCTTTTCTTAAAACCGAAATCATTTTCAACATCGTTCTGGTATATCTCAGCATTGTGTGTAACATTTTACTCTGCGATGTTTCCATTTCAAACATTTGCAATTAAATTTTTTCAGGAAGCACACGGAACGACCAGGGAAGTGGGCGGAAACCTTTCAAGCATACTTACTCTTGCTGCTATGGTATTTACGCCTTTGTTTGGTTTGCTTGCAGATAAGATTGGCAAACGATCATTGCTAATGATGTTTGGATCACTTCTTATTATTCCTGTTTACTTGATGATGGCATACAAATTTGGTAAACCGGATGTAATGGGCGATGGCGATTTTATTAATCTTACTTTTTCTTTCTTTGATATTAATGCAGCTATTCCAATTTATTTAATTCTGCCAATGGCAATGATGGGAATTGCATTTTCACTTGTACCTGCAGTTATGTGGCCTTCAGTTGCTTTGATTGTTGATTCAAATAAATTAGGTACAGCATACGGATTGATGACAATGATTCAGAACATAGGATTATTTGGCTTTAATTTATTAATTGGATTTACAAATGATTATGCCGGTGCAAGTGCATCAAATCCCGGTGGTTACACTCCAGGTATGTGGATATTTTCTATTCTCGGATTTTTAGGATTGATGTTTGCATTCTTGCTCAGAAAATCAGAAACAGGACCAAATGCACACGGACTTGAAAAGGGTATGACAAAATAAGTTGTTAATTAGAATTGGTTATTGAACATTGTAATAAATTTTTAATGATTAATAATGCTTAAACCATTTCGAAACATATTTTTTCTGTTTTTTATTTTTGCTTATCAGATTTTGCCGCAGTCATTCGGGTTTGGCTGCTTTGGATTTGTGGGGGGATATGCCGGTTATAGTTATCAGAAATATGAGCCGGGATCATTAAATGAACAAATTAGAGGATTCAACAATGCTATGTCCGATGGTTCTTATCAGATAATTCCCGAATTCGGTACCGCTAAAGGATATCGATTAGGAATTAATTTTATGCGGGCAAAATTTTCTGATACTTTTGTTTCTGTTAAAGGTTACTATGAAGCTCTTTCTGAAAATCACGCATACTCGTATTCAGGAACGCAATCGGTAATAAACAGTGAACTAAATCTTAGTCTTAAAAGCTGGAATATCGGGGTAGATTTCGGAATTCCAATCACAGATTTATTTAGCTGGAAAATTATAGAAGGTGTAGTTCATTTTAATTCAGCAAAATTAATTCATAAACCAAATCTGGATGACAACACAAAAGAAATAAAATATGAAAATGACGCCCCTGAAATTGGTTATAGTATTTCTACAGGATTTATCTTTTCAATCGTAGAAAACTTTTTAAGTATCGAAGGGACAGCGGGATACAAATTTTTCAAAATTAACCAAATGACTACTGAAGATGGTTCAGAATTCCTGCTTAGACCAGAAGACAGTCGAGCAATAGAAGAAGCAGATTTTATTAAAGCAGGAGGTTTTAGTGCTGTCGTTCAACTTAATCTTGGTTTTCCACTTTAATCACAGAGGAGTAAAATGAAAAAATTAACTAAACTTGATTCAGCATCAGCAATTGCAATTCGTGATTGTATGGGTACAAAGAAGAATGAAAAAATTCTTGTTATAACAGATGAACATAAACGCGAAATTGGATTATCATTACACGAGAACGCAATAAGATTAGGATATGAATCCTTACTTGTAGAAATGAAATCCGGAAAAATAAATGGTGAAGAACCATCCAATGTGGTAGCTGAATTAATGCAAAAGTTTGATGTGGTCTTCTGTCCCACTGCCAAATCTTTAACTCATACAGATGCAAGAAGAGCTGCATCTGCTAAAGGTGTTCGCATCGCAACTTTTCCTGGAATAACTAAAGATGTTATGATTCGTGGAATGAATGCTGACTACAAAGCAATTTCAAAAAGAACAGTTGAGCTTGCAAATCTTTTAGAGACAGGAAAAGAAATTCGTGTTACTGCTCCAGCAGGAACAGATATTACTTTTTCAATTGCAGGAAGAAAAGCATACGCAAGTAAAGGTTTGTTTCATGCAAAAGGTGAAAGCGGCAATCTGCCAACTGGCGAAGCATTTTTAGCTCCTGTTGAAGGAACATCAAACGGAGTATTTGTTGTTGATGGTTCCATGGCGGGTTTGGGTTTAATCAAAAATGCAAACATCAGTATCGAAGTTGAAAATGGTTACGCCACAAAAATATCAGGTGGAACTCTGGCTAAAAAATTAAAGATAATGCTGGATAAAGTTGGAAAAGATGCCCGCAACATTGCTGAGTTTGGAATCGGTACAAATGACTCTGCAAAACTTAGCGGAGTTTTACTTGAAGATGAAAAAGTAATGGGTACAATTCACATAGCTTTGGGAAACAATGTTTCAATGGGTGGCAGTGTAAACGTACCAATTCATTTAGATGGTGTCGTAAAGAAACCAACCGTTTGGATGGATGGAAAAATGCTCATGAAAAATGGAATATTATTAACTTAAAATTCTACGCATTGTATGAAGAATTGTTTTTGGCCTATAATATTAAGCTTAATATTTATTAGTAAAGTTGGTTTCACGCAAGATTTTACATCTGATAATCCCATTAAAGTTAATTCAAATATAGAAAAAGGATTTTACTGGCCATACTTTCTTTTCATTCCTGACTCTCTCGACGCAGTTAAAAATAATATTAGATTGTTTGTAATTCCAAATAACACCGGTAAAACCAACGATACACTTTCAGTTCATGAAAGATCAGCATTGAAAACAGTTGAGCAGGCTAAATTAGTTTCCAAAAAAATGAACGCAATAGTATTAGTACCAATTTTTCCAAGAAGCAGTTCGGAATGGAAAATTTATACTCATGCACTTGATAGAGATGTAATGATCACAAAAAATGATTCACTTAAAAGACTAGATTTGCAGTTGATTGCGATGATAGCTGATGCAAAGGAAAAATTAAAAGAAAAAAATATATTGGTGAGAGATAAAGTTTTGATGTTAGGATTTTCTGCATCTGGCATGTTTGTAAACAGATTTACTTTTTTGCATCCGGAATTGGTTTTAGCTGCTGCAATTGGTTCTCCAGGTGGGTGGCCCATAGTTCCGGTTAAAAAGTATAATAATGTAAACTTAAATTATCCTGTAGGCATAAATGATTTTGAGGAAATATCAGGAAAAGATTTTAATGAAGATGAATTGAAGAAGGTAAATATTTATTTCTTTTTAGGTGAACAGGATGAAAATGATTCTGTTGTTTTTGATGATGGATATGATGAACCAGAAAGAAAGGTTATCATTGATAACTTTGGAATGAATCTTCAGGAACGATGGTTAATTTGCAAAAAAATTTATGAAGAGAATCAATTCAATAATTGTGTTTTCAAAATCTACCCTGGAGTTGGTCATAAAATAAATAATAAAATTATTGGTGATTTGATGAATTTTTTTGATAATGTAAACGGAAAATGACACTTCAATCAGATAAAATCTAAATCAAATATATCAGGTGCTTTTGACCACTTCATTCTTCAATTCAAATTATTTATTTTTAATCCACGTTAAAAACATTTTGAGAAAATTTAATGCCAATATTGCCAATCACAGTCTGTGGTGATAAAATATTAAGAAAAAAAGCAGCAAAAGTTTCTAAGGTTGATAATAAAATTATCAAACTAATTGCTGATATGTTTGAAACCATGCACAATGCAAACGGAATCGGGTTAGCAGCTAATCAGGTTGGCGCTAACAAGCAGATTTTTGTTATTGATATTTCTGCCGCCGAGGGATATGAAGATATAAAACCCCTGGTGCTTATTAATCCTAAAATTATTTCAAAGTCTGAGGAAACTTCAGTTTATGAAGAGGGATGTTTAAGTATTCCTGATCAGCGTGCAGATGTTGTTCGTCCTGCAAAAATTGTAATAGAGTATCAGGACACTGATTTAAAATCTCAAACAATAGAAGCGGATGATCTACTTGCAAGAGTAATGCAGCATGAGTACGATCATTTGCAAGGTGTTTTATTTACTGATCTTGTTGATGAAGAAACTAAAAAGAAATTGAAAAAACCACTTAACAGAATTAAGAATCGCAAAGTTGAAGTAGCCTATCCGATTAGTTCGTCTGCAGATTATCAGATTTTGTAATATTGTAAAAGGTGCGTGATGAAAATTGTTTTTATGGGCACTCCTGATTTTTCGATTCCCTCTTTAAAAATTCTTATTGAAAATAATCATCAGATTCTCGCCGTTGTAACTACTCCGGATAAAGAACGGGGAAGGGGACAGAGGGTTACTTATACTGCAGTTAAACAATTTGCACTTGAGCAAAACATTCCAGTTTATCAGCCGGAAAAATTAAAAGGAAATATTGAGTTTGTTGAGCAGATGAAAGCGCTTACTCCGGATTTATTTGTAGTTGTTGCATTTAGAATTTTACCCAAAGAAGTTTTTGAAATTCCAAAGTTCGGCTCGTTCAATCTTCACGGTTCATATCTTCCCAAATATCGAGGTGCAGCGCCGATACAATGGGCTTTGATCAATGGAGATACTGAAACAGGCTTAACTACTTTTAAA
Organism: uncultured Ignavibacteriaceae bacterium; assembly: GCA_963812305.1. Taxonomy (GTDB): domain Bacteria; phylum Bacteroidota; class Ignavibacteria; order Ignavibacteriales; family Ignavibacteriaceae; genus IGN3. The sequence continues at coordinate 90,901 of CAWEUT010000016.1, read as the reverse complement.
CTCGCTGAGAAAGTAGATACAGGGAATATTTATCTACAAGAAAAAGTTGAAATAAATCCTGATGATAATTTTGAAACTCTGCATGATAGAATGAGTCTGCTTGGTGCAGATTTAGTTTTGAAAACTGTTGAGCTAATTGAAAACGGAAATTATCGAATTACAAGCAACAGAATGATTTACTCGCTTCACCGGCACCTAAGATTACAAAGGAAATTTGTTTAATCGATTTTAATAAATCAGCAGAAGAAATTCATAATCTTGTTAGAGGATTATCACCTCATCCGGCAGCCTTTTTTAATTATAACAATAAAGTCATTAAAATTTATAAATCTGAAATTGCTAAAGATGTAAGCCTAAAACCATTTGAGTTTCATCAAACCAAAGCTGAATTAATAGTTGGGTGTGGAAAAGACTCTCTTAGGATTCTTGAAATCCAGCAGGAAGGGAAGAAGCGAATGGGGATTGAAGAATTTTTACGCGGGTTTAGTTTTTCTCACACAAGTAAATTATAATCTGTTTCATCTTTGTAAGATAAATCACTATTACACCTATCTCACTTTCATCATTCAAATCATTTCTTTAAAATTGTTAGCACTAATCCAAATAATGAGCATAGAATTTGAAATATAAAAATAACATACTTGAGCAAATTGGGAATACTCCATTAATTAAGCTTAATAAAATAAATAAAGGTTTAAAGCCCCAGATATTTGCTAAGCTTGAATCTGCAAATCCGGGTGGAAGTGTTAAAGACCGTATTGGCTATGCAATGATTGCTGATGCAGAGAAACGTGGTATTCTAAAACCCGGCGGTACCATCATTGAAGCAACTAGTGGAAATACTGGAATTGGATTAGCTTTGACCGCAGCAGTTAAAGGTTATAAATGTGTTTTTGTTGTTACCTCAAAAGTTAGTGATGAAAAAATAAACTATCTTAAAGCTTTAGGAGCTGAGGTTATTGTTGTTTCTAATTTAGCAGATCCAGATAGTCCTGAATATTATGTTAATGTTGCAAAAAGATTAGCTAAAGAAATTCCAAATTCATTTTTTGCTTATCAATATTCTAATCCGTCAAATCCAGAAATTCATTATCAAACAACCGGACCGGAAATTTGGGAACAGACTGATGGAAAGATAACTCATTTTATTTCCAGCATCGGTACAGGCGGAACTATAAGCGGAACTGGAAGATTTTTAAAGGAAAAAAATCCAGATGTAAAAATCATCGCAGCGGATCCGCTTGGTTCGATATTCAAGCACTATAAAGAAACGGGTGAGTTAATCAGCGGTGCTCCATATCTTGTTGAAGGTATTGGACAAGACTGCTTACCGGAGAATGTTCACTTCCAGTACATTGATAAGATTTACAATATCAGCGATAAGGAATCATTTTCTGCTGCAAGAAGATTAACTAAGGAAGAAGGAATATTTTGTGGTGGAAGTACAGGAACGATTGTTCACGTTGCATTAGAAGTCGCAAAGAATTGTTCTGAAGATGATGTGATTGTTTTTATAGTTTGTGATACTGGTGAAAGATATTTAACAAAAGTTCACAATGTTGAATGGCTGAAGCAAAATAGAATGCTTGAACCAGAAATTAGAACTTTACGTGATCTATCGGACATCAAAAAACAAAAGGGAGTAGAGGAAATTGTATCCGTTAAAGGACACGGATTTTGTAAAAGATGTACTTCAATTGATAAGTAAAACAGGTTACTCACAAATTCCAGTTATGCAGGGAAGACAATCAATCGGCTGTATCAGAGAAAATCGTTTACTTACAAAGTTGGTTGAAAATCCATTGCTTTATAACTCTCAGATAAAGGATGTTATGGAAGAATCACTTCCGATTCTGGATGCAAAAACCGAAATTGAAGAAGTAAAAAAATATTTAAAAACTAACTCAGCTATTCTTGTAAGTGATTTTAGTTTGATAACTGATATTATTACGAGATATGACTTGATTAAATTTGATGATAAATAAATAACATTGTCATCCCGAACTTGATTCGGTGAAGCATTTACGCGGATATTAAAGCATAAGACTCACTGAAACACGTTCAGGGTGACAATTATTAAAACAAAGGAAAAACAATGGGCTTTTCAACAGACGCAATACACGCAGGACAAATTCCTGATCCAACAACTGGAGCGGTAATAACTCCGATTTATCAAACATCAACTTATGCGCAATACGAGCTTGGAAAAAGTACGGGCTTTGAGTATGCACGAACTCATAACTTTACACGGCAGGCACTTGAAAAAAATATTGCCGTTCTTGAAAAAGGGAAGTTTGGGATCGCATTTCGCCTCAGGCTTAGCTGCAACGCACGCACTTATGAGCTTAGTAAAAGCAGGCGACCATATTGTTATATCAAATAATGTTTATGGCGGTACTTATAGATTGTACGAATTGAATATGAAAAATTACGGATTAGATTTTTCCTGGGTTGATAGTACAGATTTAAAAAATGTTGAAAATGCAATTCGTCCAAACACAAAAATGATTTACGTTGAAACTCCAACAAATCCAATGTTAAACCTAACTGACTTAAAAGGTGTTTCTGAAATTGCAAAAAAGAATAATTTAATTTCTGTTTGTGATAACACTTTTATGAGTCCGTATTTTCAGAATCCATTAACGTTTGGAATTGATATTGTTCTTCACAGCACCACAAAATATTTAAATGGACATAGTGATATAATTGGTGGAATGTTAATCACAAGTGATGAAAAAATTCACGAAAGAATTCGTTACATACAAAACGCTGCCGGCGGAGTTCCATCCCCTTTTGATTGCTGGCTTGTTCTTCGTTCAACAAAAACTCTGGCTGTTAGAATGAAACAACATGAAGAAAATGCAAATGCATTTGCAAAGTTTCTTTCGGAATCCGGTTATGCAAAAAAAGTAATTTACCCCGGATTAAAAAATCATCCTCAGCATGAGCTTGCCAAAAAACAAATGCGCGGGTTTGGAGGAATGGTTTCCGCTGATTTTGGTTCGCTCGATGCAGCAAAAAAAGTTTTAAACAATGTTAAGATTTTTACTCTTGCAGAATCACTCGGTGGAGTAGAAAGTTTAATATCTCATCCAGCATCAATGACTCACGCATCAGTTCCGAAAGAAGAAAGAGATAAAATGGGCTTGACAGAAAGTCTTGTGCGTTTTTCTGTTGGTATAGAAGATGTAGAAGATTTAATCGCTGATGTTGAACAGGCATTGAGATAGAATCTTAAAAACAAGATTATGAAATTAATTATCTATCAATCTGCGATGATAATTAATCTGTCCGAGGTGATAATTAAAATGTGTAAGCAAATGTAAAAGCATAAAATCTGTTTTAACAATCTTATCGTGTTTTTGAACAGGAAAATCTTTTTCAAAATCCTCTGTCGATAAATTATTTAAGGTATTACGAACTACCTCAATCGTTTTTTCTATTTCAATAACTAATTCAATTCTTGAAATATTTTTAGCAGCAAATTCGTTATCTCTATTCCTTACATAACCTGTATTCCCAAGTATTGCTCCAATAAAATGATTAAGATTTCCTATTAAATGTAAACATAAATTTCCTGCTGAATTGCTAATTTCTTTTTTTACAACCCATAAGGAATTTTCATCTTTATATAAACTGATTTCATCTTTCAATTTATTAAGATCTCTTTCAAAAATTTCGAGTAATGATTCTTTTAGCATATGTCATTCTGGTTTAGTTAGAGATTTATATTGGATGCTGACTCGGAGTTGGACTCCACATTTTTAATACGGTAATGTTTCGTGTTCTGCAGCATCTTCAACTTGTAAAATTTCTGTAACAATATAATTACTATTTCCGCGCCAGGGAATTGCATTTAAATATTCTTTGTATCGAAGCTCCACAAACTTGCCGCTATATCGCTCAAGCACCTGTGCAACTTGATCATCTAAAATGCTGAATTCAAATTCATTGCTTTGCATTTGATTTGGTAGTGGAGTCTTAAATCCTTCCTGAATAAGTCTGCCTTCCCAGGTTTTAAAAACATAACCTTTTTTAACCACAAAGTTTAAGTTGCCTGCTTTTACACCTTCGCCAAAAACAAAATAATATCTCCACCAAAAAACGATGGCGAGAATAATTATTAAAACCGGGATTCCTATCTTTAAAAACTTTTTCATCTTAAATTTTCTGAATTGTTATAACTAATATTAAGTGAAACATGCGATATTTCAAATTACTGGTGGTCTCATTTTTAAGACACGAATAAATCAAATCATTTTACTAACTTTACACCAGTTTTAACAATAAATTGAAATCAATGAAAAAATTTATTTTATTCTCAATACTCTTAGTTTCTCTCTCATCTTCAATAATTGCTCAGGAAGATATTTGAAACAAAAGTTGATACCAGCGGAATTGAAGTTTTCTTAATTGATGCTTATGTAAAACAAGAGCCCCCGTATATTTTTATTTTATCATTCTACACAAGCGAAGTTTGTTTAAGCAATGTGATTATAGATAACAAATACGAGTACCTGGTTTCAAATGGATTGAGTGAAGCACATTCCGCAAAGATTGATATAACTTCACTTAATTTTTTAGAGAGAAATGTAAACTTTGTTATTGAGACCATAGATTCATTGGGTAACAAATATAAATCCGAGGAGTTTGAATTTGATTTACCTTATGAACCAATTATTAAAGATGGTTCAAGTATATGGACATTATGTCTTTTTGCCGGATCTGTTTTTATTTTACCAATGCCCGGATATGTAAATGCAAATGGAAATAATTATTATAGTTTAACAAAAGAAATTCCAATCGTTTCGTTTAGATCAAAAAGAGGGAATTATCCTTCCGGTTATTTTTCATTTGAGTACACCTACATTTTTGAAGCTGAAAACAGAAATTATTTACGATTTGGTTACAAAAGAATTTTTCCTGTCGATTTCATCGAATACATTTCTCCCGGCGTTACTGCTTACACAAACTTTAACGGACAAAATGGTTTTGCACCTGAACTATCAGTCGGTTGGTTTACTTTGTTTGATACTTTCACATTATACACAAGATACCGCTACAACTTTAAACCAGGTGATTCAAACTCAGATTTTCATGAGATAAATTTAGGACTTTACACCCGCTTCTTCTCTCTTTATTTATAGCGCATTGATTTCGAACAAATGGAATGTTTTTTCAATTTCTTATGTTTGGATAAGAAACACAAAAAACTATGAAATTATTAGCGTTTACAATTTTATTAATACTAAATATCACACTTTCTGCTCAAACAGGTAGTTTATCCGGAAAAGTAAGTGATAAAAATGGTGCTTTACCATCGGTAAATGTTTTTATCCTTAATACAAATCTTGGTGCCGGTGCTGATGAAAATGGTAATTACAAGATAACAGGAATTCCTGCAGGTGAACACGAAGTAAGATTTAGTGCAATTGGTCATCAAACAAAAGTTGTTGATGTTGAAATCTTTCCAGGTAAAACTACTGAACTTGACGTCACTTTAGAAGAAGCTGTGATTGAAATTGAATCAGTTCAAGTAACTGGAATGAAAGTTCAACAGCAAAATGATACACGTACAAGTTTAATAGATTTGAATCCGCGTAACGCAAAAATATTACCCGGTGCTGCAGAAGATGTTTTACGAACTCTTCAATCATTACCCGGTGTATTAGCTCCAAATGATTTTTCATCTCAGTTAGTTGTTCGTGGCAGCGGTCCTGATCAAAACTTAATTATTATGGATGATGTTGAAATTTTTAATCCATACAGACTTTACGGTGTTGTAAGTATGTTTAATCCGGATGCAGTTTCAGATGTTAACTTAATGTCCGGTGGATTTCCTGCAAAGTACGGCGATAGACTTTCTGCTGTTCTGGATGTTACAAATCGTGAAGGTGATAATTCAAAATATCTTAGAGGAAATATTAACGTTTCTATTGTTGATGCAAACATTGTTCTTGAAGGTAAAAATCCATTTAATGTAAAAGGAAGCTGGTTAGTTAATTCAAGAAGAACTTATTATGATCTTGTCATCGAACCATTTGTAAAAAGTGCAGGATTGGTTGATGATAATACTTCATTCCCAAACTTTTATGATTTTCAAGCTAAACTTGTTTTCGGTCCATTTAAAGGACATAAAATTTTGTTGAATGGAATTATTTCTCGCGATGGTGTTGATGTTGTTAGCGGTGAAGAACGTAATACACCTGATAGCGTTGGAGTTTATAACATTACAAGAAATGATATTTTATCTGCAGCGTGGCATTTTGCTCCATCAAAAAATTATTTAAATAAAGTAATTGTATCCTGGTATAAAAATAACGGCACAACCGATTTTGATTCACAAATACTTGATCCATCATTAAACAGAGAGGATTTTGAAGAAACAATTCCAGACACATTAAAACCATACTTGCTGGGATTTAAATTCAATGGTGATTTTGATTATCGCAAAGTTACTATTGATGATAAGTTTACTTATCTGTGGAGTGAAAATATTTTTGAAGCAGGTGCCGGTGTTGATTTTATGGAAACAACAATGAACTTTAAATTTGAACTTGATCCTGCACTTGAAGCTATCTTTGCTGCTAATCCGCAATTTCGAGCAGCACTTAGTGATTTAAAAGATGTTAAAAAATATAATCGCTACAGAGCTTATGCACAGAATAATTTTAAAGTAACAGAAAATCTTTTTATCAATCCGGGTTTACGTTTGGATTATTATGATCTTCTTGGTAAAGGTTATATAGCACCAAGACTTTCTTTTTCTTATGCGATAGATGAGATAACAACTTTGCGCGGAGTCTGGGGAATTTATTATCAATCACCGGGTTATGAAAAACTTCGTGATCAGAATATTCTTTTTGATCTTGCGGATGTTTATACAAAACCGCTCGATGCAGAAAAAGCAATTCATTATGTAATTGGAATTGAACGCTGGCTGACTAATGAATGGAGTTTGCGCTTTGAATCTTACTACAAAGATTTTACTGATCTTATCGTACAAAAGAAAGTTGATGGAACAGCATATGTAACTGAAATTATTCCGGGCAGAGATCCGCGATTTGCAAGCAGTTGGACAAATCCGGTTCCGGTTAGTGGTGATTCGCTTACTCAAATTCCTGTTAACAATTCTTTTGGAGAAGCTTATGGATTTGAATTTTTCTTATCCAAAAGAAATGTTATGAACAATAGTAAGCTTAGCGGTTGGATTTCTTACGCACTTGCTTACGCAAACAGATTTGAAGATGGAATAAAATTACCTTTCCGTTTTGATCAGACACATACATTTAATTTTGTTTTAAATTATGATTTCAATCATTGGTTTAATGTTGGATTGAGATGGCAGTATGGTTCAGGATTTCCGTACAGCGAACCGGTTGGAATTAGACCACGAATAATTTTGGCGGATAAAAATGGTGATGGTATTCCGGAATCTCCTGTAATCTCAACTCGAACCAGTTTTAATGATCCTGATGGTGAAGGTGAAGTTGTTTACGATGTGGATTTTGGAGATAATAAATTCAATTCCCGCAAACCTGCTTACCATAGATTGGATTTAAGATTTAATTTTCTTGCAGATTTCTGGAATCTTGATTGGGTGTTTTATCTTGATGTTGTAAATGTTTACAACAGAAAAAATGTTGTAAACTATGATTACTACGTAACTAAAGATTTAACTCTGGGAAGAGCACAGAATAATATGTTTCCAATCCTGCCAACGTTTGGTGTTAGCGTTAAATTTTAGATACTGATTGTAAATGGTTTAGACTGAAAATTGTTTTGTCAGGAAATTGGTTGTGAAGATATCTATTATGGTACATGTGTTATTTGCTTTAAATGACTGCTCGTAATTCAAGTTTAAACGTTCCAGATCATTTAACCTTGGTAATATTAAAATTACTTTATCAGACAGTAACAATGTGTAGAATCGCACCGTGAATTTCAGATCTAGAAAAATGATACAGATATCGTATGTGTCATTATTAAGCAAGCAATAGTTAATAATGTTCTTTATAGTTTGTAAAAAAGTGGAAAATCAACTTACAAATTTGTTATTTGGGACGTTTATCATAACCTTGACCATTTATGACATATTGGAATTATGAATTTATATCCTGTATTTCTGTAAGATTATCCTATCGGTCAACTGGCATATGTTATCCTAGTGATTGAGTACAAATATTTATCAAATCGCACATATGTTATTGAAAAGATTCTAATAATGATATCTAGCAAATTTACCATTTAGTGTTCATCGAAATAGTCTATATTCCATCTCAATATTTTCACGGTCTAATCAAGATTTATTTCGAAACGGTAGATAGATATGAGGCGATCAATAACATACTGTTGAGTCCACTTAATTTCCATTAAAATAGAAATTGATATATATCACCTGGTACTAGCCCAATTAACATTAGGAGAACTCCCAATCATGGTTGCAAACGGTGACCAGTATCAACAGTCTTATAACACGTCTTCCGGGTTTAAGGTCATCGGTTGGTTCTGTAGAATCAGCAAGAAATGAAATTATAAAAAGTGAGATGAAGAAAAGAAAACCAGTTAAAACTTTATTTATAACAATTTTTTAATAACATTTTTCCCGCTGCCTTGTTGTGTGTTTTTGCATCTGCAAATTATGTAAATGGTTTTAGAATAAAAATGTGTTTTGTAGGGAACGAACTCCCGTTCGTTTAGTGTTTCCAATCCTGCCAACGTTTGGTGTAAGTGTTAAATTTTAGCTGAATTTATTCGTAAATTTCCCCACAAAAATTTTCAATAATTCTTAAGAGCACGGATGAAAAGATCAATTCTATTGTGGATAATTGCTATTGTACTAACAGTCCTAACAGCCGCATATCAGCGAATGACAGGCCCAACTTATCCGCTTTCCGGTGAAACAACTTTAAATGGTAAAACAATAAAGTACGCTCTGGATAGAAGTCACGGCGGTGAAGATGATCATCAAATAAAAATTAAAACTGATGATGAAAATATCAGCGGCGTTCTTGAATGGAAGCGCTACAAAACCAACGATGAATGGCATACTGTTGAAATGAAATATGAAAATGGAATTCTCAGCTGGATATCTTCCTCATCAACCTCCGGCTGGAAAATTAATGTATCGGATTACTTTAGAAAAAGATTCTGAAAAAGTATTTCTAAATAATAATCATCCGGTGGTAATAAGGTTTAAGGGAGATGTTCCAATCTTTATAATTATTCCTCACGTAATATTAATTTTTATGGCAATGCTTGTTTTCCACAAGAACAGGACTTGAATTTTTTAACAAAGAACCGAATTATAAAAAACTTGCATACTGGACTTTTGGATTATTAATTCTTGGTGGAATGATCTTTGGTCCGATTATGCAAAAGTATGCGTTTGATGCTTTCTGGACAGGCGTTCCTTTCGGAATCGATCTTACAGATAACAAAACATTAATTGCAGTTATCGGTTGGATAATAGCATTGGTTGCAATTAAAAAATCAGCAAATCCTAAAAGATGGGTTATCTTTGCTTCTATATTAATGTTTATAGTTTATCTAATTCCACACAGTGTTCTTGGTTCTGAATTGGATTACAACGAAATGGATAAACAGAAAAATAAAATCGAACAAAGTGCAGAATAATTTTAATGAGTGAAATTCAAGATCAAATATTTTCTGTAAGTGAAATTACTAAATCAATAAAGTTTATTCTTGAATCAACTTTTGAGAAGATTAGTATTGAAGGAGAAATTTCTAACTTCAAAGCACACGGATCGGGGCATTGGTATTTTAATCTTAAAGATGAAGGCGCAGTAATTAACTGCACAATGTGGAAGGGAGTTAACAATTATGTTTTCTTCACTCCCGAAGATGGAATGAAAATAATTGTAACCGGACGAATAACGGTTTATCCACCGCGCGGCAGTTATCAGATTGATGTTCGTTCTATGAAACCTGCCGGAGTTGGTGAACTTCAAGCAGCATTCGAGCGACTAAAGAAAAAATTATTTGAAGAGGGTTTGTTTGATGAGGAGTTAAAAAAAGAAATTCCAACTTTCCCTAAAAAAATTGGTTTAATTACCGCGGCAGATGGTGCTGCTGTAAAAGATATGATTTCAGTTGCTGAGCGCAGATTTCCGTTGGTAGAGTTATTAATTGCGCCTACTAAAGTTCAGGGTGCAGGTGCTGCAGAAAATATTGTAAAAATATCCGCAAATTGAATTTATTAAAGGATATTGATGTTATAATCTTGGCACGCGGCGGCGGCTCGATTGAAGACCTTTGGGCATTTAACGAAGAGATTGTTGCAAGAGCAATTTATAAATCTAAAATTCCAATTATAAGCGGAGTTGGGCACGAGGTGGATTTTACGATTGCAGATTTTGTTGCTGATCTTAGAGCGCCAACTCCTTCTGTTGCAATGGAACTTGCAACTCCTGATATTGAAGAATTAAAGAATTTTATAAAAGATTCTTATTCGTTAAGTTGTGATATAATTGAGAGAACTTTAGAAAATTATCGATCAGAAATTGAAGATCAGATTTCATCTTATGCTTTCAGATATCCGTTAGAAAAGATTCGCAAGTATTCTCAAATGGTTGATTTGAATTCATATAAAATTGTTAAAGAAATCGAGAAGAAAATTTTAGCTTTATCAAATAGAATTGCATTACTTTCTAAATCGATTGAATTACATGATATTGATAAGACATTAAAAAAAGGATTTGCACTAATCAGGCAAAATTCAAAATTTATATCACGAAAGAATAATTTTAATTTTGCTGAACCTGCAACTATAAAGTTTTATGATGGAGAAATTGAAATAAAATGAGCAAGAAAAAATCATCAGATAATTTTGAAGATAAACTAGCAAGACTTGAAGAGATTACAACATCATTAGAAAATAGTGAGATTGGATTGGAAGATTCAATTCAGCTTTTTGAAGAAGGTGTAAAATTATCTAAAGAATGTTTATCTGTTCTTGAAAAAGCTGAACTTAAAGTAACTACATTAAAAAAAGATTTAAACGAAATTAATAATTTAGAAGAAGATTAAACTCTGATTAACAATGGAGACGATTAATGTCTGATGCAGTAAAATATCCTGTACTTTCAAAAGTAAATTATCCATCGGATATAAGGCAGATGGATGTTACAGAGCTGAAAGGTCTTTGTAAGGATATTAGAGAATATTTAGTTGATACAATTTCTGAAATCGGCGGGCACTTTGGCGGCGGCTTAGGAACTGTTGAACTTACAGTAGCAATTCATAAAGTTTTTAATACTCCTTATGATCTTGTTGTTTGGGATACGGGACATCAGGCTTATCCGCATAAAATTTTAACCGGAAGAAAAGAAGCTTTAAAGAAAATAAGAAGATTAAATGGTATAAGCGGATTTCTTAAAAGAAGTGAAAGTGAATATGATGCTTTTGGTGCAGGACATGCAACAACTTCTATTTCTGCTGCACTTGGCATGGCTGCTGCACGCGATCTTAACAATGAACCCAACAGAAAAGTTATTGCAGTTATTGGTGATGGCGCAATGACCGGCGGTATGGCTTATGAAGCTATGAATAATTCCGGTGTTCTTAAAATCTGATTTAATTGTTGTTCTAAATGATAACAATATGTCCATTGCACCAAATGTTTGGCAAATTTCAAATTACTTTACAGAAATGATTTCGCATCCGGAGTACAATAAATTTAAAGGACAGATATGGGATCTTACAGGAAAGCTGGATAATTTTGGCGATAGATTGAGAAAAATAGCGGCACGTCTTGAATCAGGTATAAAAGCAGTTGTAACTCCGGGAATGTTGTTTGAAGCTTTAGGTTTCAGATATTTTGGTCCTGTTAATGGTCATAATATTCATCAGCTTGTAAAAATATTTGAACAAATAAAAGATTTAAAGGGACCAATTTTAATTCATGCTATCACCGAAAAAGGTAAAGGTTACAAACCTGCTGAAGGACACAGTCAAAGACTTCATGCTTCAACTCCTTTTGATAAACTAACTGGTGAAGCACTAAAAAAATCTGGTGGAGCTGCATCTTATACAAAAATATTTGGTGAAGCTTTAGTTGAGATTGTAAAAAATAATCCTAAAGTAATTGGTATTACTGGTGCAATGCCCGATGGAACCGGATTAGATTATCTGCAAAAAGCTTTTCCTAAAAATTATTTTGATGTTGGAATTGCAGAAGAACATGGAATTACATTTGCAGCAGGAATGGCTACTCAAGGTATCATTCCGGTTGTTGCAATATATTCTACATTTTTACAAAGAGGATTTGATCAGATCATTCACGATATTGCATTACAAAAATTGCATGTAGTTTTTGTAATGGATAGAGCAGGATTGGTTGGTGCAGATGGACCTACTCATCACGGAGTTTTTGATATTTCGTATCTTAGAATGATTCCCGGTATGGTTATAATGGCTCCAAAAGATGAATCTGAATTGCGTGATATGCTTTACACAGCCGTTGAATATAAGAAATGGACCAATTGCTTTGAGATATCCTCGCGGTAATGCACTTGGTGTTGAACTTAAGGAAGGATTTAATTCAATTGAAATTGGCAAAGCAGAAAAATTAATTGATGGTGATGATGTTGCACTGCTTGCTCTCGGCTCAATGGTTGATTATTCATTAAAAGCTGCTGCAAAACTTAAAGAGCAGGGAATTAGTTGTGAAGTAATTAATATGCGTTTTGCAAAACCGCTTGATACAGAAATGCTAGACAGGATAGCAGAGAAGTTTCATAAAGTTATTACGCTTGAAGAAAATAATTTACCTGGTGGATTTGGCAGTGCAGTTGCAGAGTATTTCATTTCAAACAATTATAAAAATGATCTGCAATTTATTGGAATACCAGATAATTTTGTTGATCACGGTACACAAGAGGAATTACATAAAATACTCGGAATTGATCCTGATGGAATTGTTGAACGTGTAAAAGAATTTATTCAATCAAATAAAATTAAACACGAGGTATCTCTCTGATGGAAAAAGTAAAAATCGGAGTTATAGGATTAGGCGGCGTTGCTCAATTAGTTCATCTTCCAAATTTTGCTAAAATACCTAATGCAGAGTTAACAGCCGTTGCTGAAGTAAACAAGAACAGGCTGCTGACAATATCCGATAAGTTTAATATAAAGCAGAGATTTTCCAATTATGAAGATATGCTTGAGAAGAGTGACATTCAGGCTGTTATCATTGCAACTCCAACCAGTACTCATAAAGATATAGCAATTGATTGTTTAAATGCCGGTAAAGATGTTCTTATAGAAAAACCTATGGCAAGAACTTATCTTGAGGCCAAGCAAATTGTTGATGCTGCAAAAAAGAATAAAAGAAAATTAATGGTTGGAATGAATCTCAGGTACAGACCCGATACGATGCTGCTGCGAAGTTTTATAAATTCAAATGAAATAGGCGAGCCATTTTATGTTAAGTGCGGCTGGATAAGAAAACAAAGCAGCAGTGAAAAATGGTTTACAAAAAAAGAAGAATCAGGCGGGGGCGTAATTATAGATCTTGGTATACATATTCTTGATTTAGCTTTATGGCTCCTGGAATATCCAGAAATCTCTTCAGTCTCCTCGCAGAATTTTTATCATTACACTAAAAATGTTGAGGACACCTCAATTTCGTGCATCAAATGTAAAAACTCAGCGGTAATTAATATGGAAGTTAGCTGGTCATTGCCGATTGAAAAAAATCATTTTTATTTAGATGTATTTGGAACGAAAGGAAGTTTTTCCACAAATCCCTTCACATTATATAAGAAAGTGGAAAATGATTACATTAATTTAACACCAACACAGGTTGACAGCCCTTCGGTTTTGTTAAAAAAATCATATCTTAACGAATTAAGAAGTTTTATCGGTGCAATAAATGGATTAAATCCTGTGTTTTCTTCAGGAGAAGAATCATTGCAGCGAATGAAAATAATTGAAGCAATGTATGAATCTGCAGAAAAGAAGCACGAAATAAAATTATAGTAAAATGAAAAAAATTCTTTTAGTTGATGATGAACCGGATATAGTTGAGTTTTTAAAGTACAATCTTGAACAGCAAAATTTTGAAGTAATTGTTGGACACAATGGGGAAGAAGCTTTACAGAAGCTTGTTGAAAAACCTGATCTGATATTATTAGATATAATGATGCCTAAACTTGATGGTTTTGAAACCTGTAAAAGAATTAGAGAAAACAATGAATTTGAAAATGTGCCGATAGTTTTTCTTACTGCTAAAGCCGGTGAGATTGATGAGATTAAAGGATTGGAATTAGGTGCAAGCGATTACATTCAAAAACCGATTTCACCAAATAAACTAATAGCCCGCGTAAAATCAAATCTTAGAAAAGCAGAAAGTTCAAACCTTAAAAAATCAGGACCGATAAAAGTTAAGTATGGTCCCATCGATATAAATAAAGAAAAGTATGAAGTTTTTATCGATGGCGAGAAAAAAGTTTTTCCAAGAAAAGAATTTGAAGTGCTTTATTTTCTTGTTAATAATCCGGGCAGAGTATTTGGTAGGGATATTTTATTAAAAGAAGTTTGGGGTGAAGATGTTTACGTTGTTGATAGAACTGTTGATGTTCACGTTAGAAAAATTAGAGAAAAATTAGATAAGCACGCCGATTTAATTGAAACTGTTAAAGGCGTGGGATATAGATTAAAAAGTGTGGACTGAAATTAAATCCAACATCTCTTCTGCGTTAGTTTATTTCAGGGAGTTTACACTTTTCCTGATACTTGTTGTTGTTATTATCTTTTTATTGATCGAAAAACTTTCCTTAAGCATTCCGCTAATTTTACTTTTACTTGTTGTTGGAATAATAATTCTAAATCTAATCGGAAGAAGAAGAATTAAAGAAATTGATGAAATAAAAAATATCATTTCTTCAATCAGACAAAGTAAATATCAATCTTCAGATGAGATAGTTTTAACAAAACATCTTTCTGCACTTGAAAATGAAATTAAAGAGATGTTTGAAAAAGCTAAAAGTGATATTGAATATCTTGAGCGCTTACAAAGAATGAGAAGTCAGTTTCTTGGAAATGTATCACACGAATTAAGAACACCAATTTTTTCTATCCAAGGTTATCTTGAAACACTTTTGAATGGTGCCATTGATGATCCAAAAGTAAACAAGCATTTTTTGCAGAAAGCAAATCAGAACACAGTCAGCCTTAGCAACTTACTTAATGATCTCATTGATATTTCGATGATCGAATCCGGTGAAATGCGAATGAGTTACAGATACTTTGATATAAATATTTTTATTCAAAGTATAGTTAATGAATTTGTTCCGATGGCTGGTGAGAAAAACATTAAGTTAATTTTCAATCCAGCTAAAGAAGGATTACAAGTTTTTGGTGATAAAGATAAAATCAGACAAGTTTTTGTTAATCTTTTGCAAAATGCCATTAAGTACACTGATGAGGGAAGTATAGAGATTTTGCTTGATGAGGAGAAAAAATTAGTAAATATTTCTGTTAAGGATACGGGAATCGGGATTCCTGAGGAAGATTTAAACAGAATTTTTGAAAGATTTTATCGTGTGGATAAAGCCAGATCCAGAGCGGTTGGAGGTACAGGATTAGGACTTGCAATCGTAAAACACATCATTGAGGCGCATAATTCGAAGATTATCGTGCAAAGTAAGCAAGGTGAGGGAAGTACATTTTCCTTCAAACTAAAGAAATAGATTAGTTTTCAGATAAAAATAATCTATCCAAAAATTTGACATAAAACCTTTGTTTTATTAGTTTTACACGCTCAAATTAGAATTTATGAGGAAAAAATGTTTGCAGTTGTAGATATTTTAGGACAACAGTTTAAAGTTGCCGAAAATACAAAATATTACGTACCACGTTTGAATCAGGAACCGGAATCAGAAGTTACATTTGATCAGGTTTTATTATTAAGTGATGGTAAAGAAACAAAAGTCGGTAGTCCCGTTGTTAAAGGTGCAAAAGTAACCGCTAAGGTTCTTTCACATTTAAAAGATGATAAAGTTATAGTCTTCAAAAAGAAAAGAAGAAAAGGCTATAGAAAACTTAACGGACACAGACAGCAGTTAACAAGAATTGAAGTTACCCAGATAGGATAAAAGGAGATTTAATAATGGCACATAAAAAAGGTCAAGGTTCGTCACGTAACGGTAGAGATAGTAATGCACAGCGTCTTGGTGTTAAAAGATTTGGCGGTGAAAACGTTCTTGCCGGTAACATATTAGTTAGACAAAGAGGAACAAAATTTCATCCAGGAACCAACGTAAAAATTGGCGGTGATGATACATTGTTTGCAGTTGCTGATGGTTTAGTAAAATTTGAAACCAAACGCGGCAATAGACAATTTGTTAGTGTTCATCCTGTTAAATAAGTTTTAACTAAATAGATTATTAAAAACCCGATTCAGTTTTGGATCGGGTTTTTTGTTTTAAAAAAGAAAAGGCGACTCAATTTAATCGCCTTTTACTGAAGAAATAAAACGTAATCGCAGGAAAGAATTCCTGCGCTAAATTAGAATCCTAATCTTTCCATATCTGCAACGAGTTCTTTAACAGCTTTTGCTGAATTATCAAGTAATGCTCTTTCTTCTGTATTAAGATCAAACTCAATAATTTTTTCAACACCGTTTTCTCCAAGCACAGCAGGAACGCCAACGTAATATCCATCAATACCAAATTCACCTTTTAACAGTGCACAAACAGGCAGCACACGTTTTTCATCATAAATAATTGCTTCTGCCATTGCAATTGCAGATGAAGCAGGAGAATAAAATGCTGATCCGGTTTTTAATAATTTAACAACTTCACCACCGGCAGCTTTTGTTCTTTCAACCATAGCTTTCATAACTTCGGCAGCTTTTGTTTTATCATTATATTTTTTCTCAAGCAATTCCATTGCAGGAATTCCATTTACATTTGCATAACGTACAATCGGAACCATTGTATCACCGTGTCCGCCAAGAACCATTGCATTTACATCTTTAACTGAAACACCAAGTTCCCAGGCAATAAAAGTTGAAAAGCGCGAAGAATCTAAAACACCTGCTTGTCCCATAACTTTATTTGCAGGAAAACCGGTAATCTTTTTGAAAAGAGTAACCATTGCATCCAAAGGATTGGAGATAATAATGACAATAGAATTTGGTGCAAACTTTTTAACATTCTCAGCGACTGTTTGCATAATCTTAGCATTTGTAACAAGAAGATCATCACGGCTCATACCGGGTTTACGGGGTAAACCTGCTGTGATAATTACAAGATCAGAACCTTCAATATCTTTGTAGTCATTGGTGCCTGTAACTTTACCATCAAATCCATCAACTCGAGATGCTTCTGCGATATCAAGTGTTTTACCTTGAGGTAAGTCTTCAACTATATCAAACATTACTACATCACCTAATTGTCTTAATGCGATAAGCTGAGCAAGAACGCCACCAATTTGTCCACCGCCGATTAGAGAGATTTTTTTGCGTGCCATTTTATACTCCTCTGAAAATTTATTTGAAAGTTTAAGTTTAAAATAGATAAGTATAAAAGTAGATGCAAAGAATTTTAATTTTGGAGTATTAGAAAAGTGGAGTAGTGGGGTTTTGGAATAATGGAGTTATTAAAAAGTAAAACTAAATTTTAACAGTCAGTATGGCTTCAGTTCCTTCAGGTGTTTGATTGTATGTTAACCCATCCATATAAACACGCATCAAATACAAACCTCTTCCGGAATCTTTCAAAAGATTTTCAGGATCGGTTGGATCCGGAACAATCGATGGATCAAATCCCTTTCCTTCATCTTTAATGATTACAGTTAGATTGGAGCCATCAACATAAACATAAATGCGCACCATTTTAAGCTGATTATTCTTGTTGCCATGAATAATAGCGTTTGTAGTGGCTTCTGTTATAGCTAAAAGCAATCCATTGATTTTTTCCTGGTCTAAACCTAATTCTACAGAAAAATAATTTACAAACTCTTCTACTGTAATTAAGTTGTTAGGGGTACTCTCAATTTCTAAATAATATTTTGGTTCAGTCAATTCGTTAAATTGTTATTATTTAAGCAATGTGAATATATTGGTTTCAGTTAAAATTTCCAATTAACTTGCATTAACAAACTTGCCTGTTGATTATCCGGGACATTGGTATTTGTAATAAATTCGTAGTATCCACGTAAAACTATATTAAGATCATTCCAGGCTAATATATCAATTAGAGCAATCGGTCCGAGACTTAAGTACTCAGTAGAAAGTTTTTTAGTCGTTTGCTCATAAGAGTATGTGTTTAGACCAAATAATCTTAAACCGATCGAAAAAATTGTTCTTTCGTAGTTTAATATGAATCTGGGTTCTAAATATAATTCCTCAAGGAATCTTGTTGGTCTTGCTGTAAAATTATCCCAATTAAAATCACCAATCTCAGAGAGTTTTAAATATCCATAAACAAAAAATGAAACATCATTTGTAAGTTGTATTGTTGTGGAATCGATAGCCGTAAATTGTCTGAAAGAATAACTTGTATAATTAGTTGTGATATCTTCATAATCATAAACAGTATAATTTGCAGAAACCTCAAAACTGTTGAATGATTTTACATTACTGCCCGAGTAATCGCCGCCGGTGCGTAATCTAATTATTCTGTTTTGATTGTTGTTAGAACTACGGCTTGCAAATAAATAAACTGTATGACCAAAAGTACCCTCAGCATTTATAAATCCAGTAAAGTATGGAGTCAGCATTTTTGAGTATCTTAATCTAACTATTGAAAGCAGCTCATCACGGTCATCATCATTAGACTCACTTTGTGTATCATAAATAAGTTTACTTTGATATAAACTAAAAGTGAATTGATCGGTTCTGGATATTTTAAAATTTCCGAAAAATGAAAGTGTAGCCCTGCTTGAGTTATTATTTTTTTGCTCCTCAAGTTCTGATTTTTGTTCATAAATAGTTTGCGTCATCCCATCAAATTTTTTTACCTGATGTTTTTCATCTCTTTCATAAAAACTAAATCTGAATATTCCATCAAAAGATTTTGAGTTGTAACGTGTGGCGGCATCAATTTCAAGTTTAAGTTCATCAATTTGAGTATCGTATAAAACATTGGTTAATAATTCCGCCGTTTTATAACGATTGTCACGATCAATTGTTCTCCAGTTTATTCCCGCTGCAAGATCGAGAGAAAAAATATCTAAAAAACCATCGTAGGAAAGCCTATCAAAAATCTGGTATGCAGTTTCAATTCTACTTTGGATATTGTTATTGATATTAAACTCCGCCGATGTTATAGAATCAGCCTCAAAATAAAAATCTTTTCTGTTTTGTGAATAAAAGGTTCGGATTGAATTTGAAACACTTCTTTCAAAATTATTTCCGACTGATAAACCAAAGAATCTTATAAGATTTCTTCTCGGGATTATATCTTCATTTCTAAAACGAAGTTCTGAATTAATATTCAAATCATAAAAATTTATTCTATCAAGGATACCTTCCACACCGTACAAAGGCCCATTATCGGTTACTCCAATTTGTGTGTTACTCGAGTACCCGCCAAATGGATTTAGCCGTAAATTATTAATTGGCTGCAACTCACTGAAAACAGAAGCATAATTAACGGCGGACTCATTTATACCTAACGAGCGATTATCCGAAAGAAGGGAACTGCTTCCTAAAACACCAAATGAAATATCCTTATTGAACAAGTATTTTGCGTTAAGATTAAAATGCTGTTCGTCACGCGTGTTTTTAGTTTCGTTTCGTATAAAAGTCGATCCGAAATTTTCGTTCATCCTTATAATTACATTATCATAATTTCCATAAAGCTGTAGTTGAGAAAAAAGATGAAATGTATTCAATTGTTTATCGAACATTGTATTAAATAAATTAGCATTAAAAAACCTGCCAAGATATTCAAGACTATCAACACGGGTTTGAGAATAAGAAAGTGAATTGAGGAAGAAAATTATTGCGGCAACATAAACGTATAACGGCAAAAGAGAATAATTAGATTTTATTTTAAGCAGTTTCAAAAATATTACATTCACTTTTGTTCAAAATCCTGTGGCAATTATAATGTTTATAGAAACAATAAACCACTTAACTTTTTGGTAGAAATAGAAACCGGATCACTTAAAAATCATTAAAATGGTGAAGGAGTTTAAATTGACAATCGTTCATAATTTGGATAACTTTGTCAACAATTTTTAGATAAAAAAAGATGATTGAAACCTACATACCCGTTTTTATTGTTCTTGCGATCGGAGTTGTATTTGCAGTTGCCACAGTAATGTCTTCTGTTATTTTTGGACCGCAAAGACCGAACAGCGAAAAACTTTCTACTTATGAAAGTGGAATGAAACCTGTTGGTACCACGCACGAAAGAATTTCTATTAAATATTACCTTGTTGCAATGCTATTTATAATCTTCGATCTTGAAGTGATTTTTATTTATCCCTGGGCTATTCAATTCAAAAAATTATATGGTGAAATTGGAATTTCTGTCTTCTATTCTATGTTAATATTTTTAATTGTGCTTGAGCTCGGATATTTATATGTTTATAAAAAAGGCGGATTCAAATGGGATTAGAAGCAAAATTAAATTCTGATGGATTTTTAACTACTCAGATAGATGCTGTTGTTGCATGGGCAAGAAAAAATTCTGTTTATCCAATGCCTATGGGAATTTCCTGCTGTGCGATTGAAATGATGGCTTCTGCAGATCCAAAATATGATATTGCAAGATTTGGTTCGGAAGTTATGAGATTTACTCCACGCCAGTGCGATTTGATGATTGTTGCAGGAACGGTTACTTATAAAATGTCGCACGTGGTAAGAAAAATTTATGAACAAATGCCTGATCCTAAATGGGTAATTGCAATGGGTGCATGTACTTCAACAGGCGGTATGTATCGTTCATATTCAGTTGTTCAGGGGATTGATCAGTTTCTTCCGGTTGATGTTTATGTTGCCGGCTGTCCTCCTCGTCCTGATAATCTTTTAAACGCTCTTATTCAGATTCAAAATAAAATCGGAAGAACGCGTGCAAGAGATTTCCAAAATTTAAAATTACCCGAATTGAATGTAATCCAGAATAATTAATTATGGAATTGAAAGAATTAATCTCACAAAAATTACAAGCAAATTTTCCGGAAGCTGAATTTGAATTTTCTGAATACAGAAATGAATTCAACGTAAAGTTTAATAAAAAATTTGTAAATCCAATCTGCAAATTTCTTAAAGAAGATTCCGAACTGGAATTTTTACTTTGTGAAGATGTAACTGCGGTTGATTGGGCAAAAAGAAAAAACAGATTTACAGTTGTGTATCATATCTTTTCAATAAAGCATAATTTTCGTTTAGTTCTTAAAGCAGATGTTGATGAATCTGATTGTACAATTGATACAGTTTCATCCGTTTGGAAAACATCTAACTGGCAGGAACGAGAAACTTATGATATGTACGGAATAAAATTTAATAATCATCCTGATCTGCGAAGAATTTATATGCCGGAAGAATTTGAATATTATCCATTGAGAAAAGAATTTCCATTACTTGGCATTCCCGGATCATTACCATTACCAAAGAAATAAAAGTTTATGGATAGATTAACCAAAGACGACGTTAATCCAAAAATCTTACAAAAATTATTAGAAGATTCTGATATTACTATTGAAGATGCTCTTGAAAATGAGATGATCCTGAACATGGGTCCTCAGCATCCCGCAACTCATGGTGTATTAAGATTACTTTTAAGACTTGACGGCGAAACTGTAGTTGGCTGTGTTCCTGATGTTGGATATCTTCATCGCGGTTACGAGAAGATGGCTGAGAATATGAGTTATTATGAATTCATTCCTCATACTGATCGTCTTGATTATATCTCCCCAATGGCAAATAATGTTGCCTGGGTGTTGGCTGTTGAAAAGTTAGCCGGAATCGAAGTTCCGGTTCGTGCACAATATATCAGAATGATAATTGCAGAACTTGCAAGAGTTGCTTCGCACTTAGTTGCCATAGGCTCTTTTGCGATGGATGTTGGTGCACTTACTGTTTTTCTTTGGACTTTGCGAGAACGAGAAAAAATTCTTGATATTTGGGATATCCTTTGCGGTGCAAGATTTACAAATAGTTATACACGTATTGGCGGAGTTGCAAACGATGCTCAGCCTGATGCGCTAGCTTTAGTAAAGTGGTTTGTTGAGCAGCTTGATGATAATTTAGCCGAGTGCGAAAAACTGCTTAACACAAACAGAATTTTTATTGAAAGATTAGATGGAATTGGAGTTATTTCCAAAGAAGATGCTTTAAGTTATGGATATACAGGTCCAAATCTACGTGCAAGCGGAGTTGAGTTTGATTTAAGAAGAGCAACTCCATATCTGCAATATGATAAAGTTGATTTTAGAATTCCAACTTTTTCTGAAGGTGATTGTTTAGCTCGTTATTTTGTTCGTGCTGATGAAGTACGAGAGAGTGCAAAGATTGTTAAGACAAGTTTTACAATTAATGACACCGGGTGAAATAAAAGCTAATCTTCCAAAATCAGTTCTTCCGCAAAAAGCAGAAGTTTATTCTAAGATGGAAGAACTTATACACGATTTTATGATCGTAAACTTTGGTATCAATCCACCAGTTGGAGAAGTTTATCACGCTATCGAAGGCTCTAAAGGCGAACTTGGTTTTTATATCGTTAGCAAAGGTGAAGGTCATCCCTGGAAGTGTAAAATCCGCTCGCCCTCGTTTATTCATATTCAATCTTTACCACATTTAGTTAAAGGACGTATGATTTCCGATGTTGTAGCAATCATTGGAAGTATCGATCCGATAATGGGAGAGGCGGATAAATAATGAATAACAGCTTTAAATTTACTCCCGAAAACATTGATAGAATCAACAAAGAGATTGCAAAGTATCCTGTAAAAAAACCTGCTGTAATGGCAACGCTTTATATTGCTCAGGAACAAAACGGATACATCTCAAATGAAGTTATAAAAGAAGTTGCATCATTACTTGAAATGACTTCTGAAGAAGTTCTTGGAGTTGTAACTTTTTATACGATGTATTTTCAAAAACCTATGGGCAAAAATCATATACAAGTTTGCACGAATGTTTCCTGTATGCTTCGCGGTGGTTATGATATTTGGAATCAGGTTAAAGAAAAGCTTGGTGTTGATAATATGGGTGTTACTGCGGATGGAAATTTTTCACTTGAAGAAGTTGAATGCATGGGAAGCTGCGGTACAGCACCAATGTTAGCAGTTAATGAAGATTATTATGAAAATCTTACCAAAGAAAAAGTAGAAGAACTAATCAATTCGCTTAAGAATACCGACTAAATGGAAAAAATAGTTTTACCCGAAATAGATAATATTCACATTCTTGATGTTTATGTTCAGAATGGTGGATTTGCTGCTGCTAAAAAAGCCTTCTCACAATCACCTGATGATATAATTGATCAGGTTAAAAAATCTGGTTTACGTGGTAGAGGCGGAGCTGCTTTCTCCGCTGGGTTGAAGTGGAGCTTTATGCCAAAGACCACAGACAAACCAAAATATCTTTGCATTAATGGCGATGAATCTGAACCAGGTTCTTTTAAAGACAGACAGGTATTTGAATATAATCCTCATCAATTGATTGAAGGTATCTTAATTACTTGTTACGCAATCGGTGCAAAGACAGCATACATTTATATTCGCGGTGAATATCATAAGTGGGTAAAACTTATGCAAAAAGCATTGGATGATGCTTATGCTGCTGGTTATGTTGGCGAAGCAATGAAAGAAAAATTTGGTACAGAATTTTTCTGCAACATTTATGTTCACAAAGGTGCTGGTGCTTACATTTGCGGTGAAGAATCTTCTCTAATGAATTCGCTTGAGGGACAGAGAGGATATCCTAGAGTTAAACCACCTTTCCCTGCACAGAATGGTTTGTGGGGCTGTCCAACTACGATTAATAATGTTGAAACGATAGCAAACATTCCTCCAATTATTACAAAAGGCTGGGAATGGTTTTCAAAAATTGGCGAACCAAAACATCCTGGAACAATTTTATTTGGAGTTAGCGGACACGTTAACAAACCAGGTGTTTATGAACTTCCCTCCGGAACTTTATTAACTGATATAATTTATAATTATGCCGGTGGAGTTCCAGGAAATAAAAATATTCTTTGTGTAATTCCTGGTGGTTCTTCAATGCCTCCTTTGCGTGGAGATCAGCTTGAAGGTGTTAAGATGGATGCTGAATCGTTGCGAGCAGCTGGTTCTGCAATTGGTACGGGCGGAATTATTGTAATGGATGAAGATACAGATCTTGTAAAAGTTTTAGCACGAATTTCTCATTTTTATCATCACGAAAGCTGTGGACAATGTACACCTTGTCGTGAAGGAACAGGCTGGCTTGAGAAAATCTTAAAAAGAATTCTTGCTGGAAATGGTTCTGTAAGTGATATTGATTTATTAGTTACAGTTGCTAACCAGATTGAAGGAAATACAATTTGTGCTCTTGGTGAAGCTGCTGCCTGGCCGGTTAGATTTATGGTTACAAGATTCAGAGATTATTTTGAAGCAAGAGTTAGTAAAGAAGTAAATCTGCAAGTTGCAAATAAAGTTCATTCAATGAGAGAAACAGCAAGACCTTTAGCTGAATTTAAGAATTAAAAATTAAGTAGCTGGGGATATGCTTGATTTTTTAGCTGAAATTGTTCTTGTGTTCGTTGGTTACAATGTTGGATATTTTTTTCTAAAGTTCTTTACAGGCGGAAAGTATCCTAAAGAATATATGAAAGATGGCGGGGATTTGAAGATAGAGATATTTGGAATATTTATGTTGTTAGTTTTATTTGCCGTCACCTCATATATTTTTATATAAAAAAAATCCTCTCAAACGTTGAGAGGATTTTTAATTTTAAATCAAAATTATAATTTTATTATTACAACTGCAGGAGCAGCAACCCTAGCCCCTAATTCATTATCAAGCATATACAAACCACTTTTATTATCACCAATCATTTCAATTTTCTGAATAATCTCTTCAACATTTGCTTCTTCTTCAACTTGCTCAGTTACAAACCATTGAAGAAAATTATTTGTAGCAAAATCTTTTTCCAGCATTGCAACTTCAACAAGCTTATTAATTAAGCCTGTAATTTTTTGTTCGTGTTTCAATGTATCAGTAAAGACTTCCGAAATAGATTTCCATTCAATTTTAGGTGCGCCAATTTCTGCTAAAGTAACTTTGCCACCTTTTTGTAAAATGAAATTAAAAAATTTCATTCCGTGCATTTGTTCTTCAGCAGCTTGAATTCTCATCCAATTAGCAAATCCTTTTAAGTTCTTTGCTTCAAAGTATGCCGCCATTGAAAGATATAAGTATGAAGAATAGAATTCCTCATTAAGATGTGTGTTAAGAGCCTTTTGCATTTTTGCAGATATCATATTAACCTCTAATGTTTTTAATCTTGTTTAATTTCCTAACTGAAATATAATTTATTTAGTTCAAAATCACTCCTACTTAGGTCTTATTTATTATTTAAATTGTGTTAAAGTGCACAGAATTAAAGCACATAATTGGATTGATAATAAAACGCTCTTTAACTAATTTTGTGCGGGCTTATTATAAAGATTAAATTCAATAAAGGAGTTAAAAAATGGCAGTTAAAGTAGCTATTAACGGGTTTGGAAGAATTGGAAGACTCGTTTTACGTGCAATGGCAGACAAAGGCGTTTTAGGCAAAGAAGTTGATCTTGTTGCTTTAGTTGATATTACTAATGACGCAAAATATTTTGCTTACCAATTAAAATATGATTCTGTTCACGGAATATTTAAAGGTGAAATTACATCTAAAGAAAAGTAAAGCTGATCTTGAACACGATGATGTTCTTGTTATAAATGGTGAAGAAACATTATGTGTTCTTGCTACAAAAGATCCTTCACAACTTCCATGGAAAGAACTTGGTGTTGATTATGTAATTGAATCAACCGGTCTTTTTACAGATTCTGAAAAAGCAAAAGGACACATTGCTGCAGGTGCAAAGAAAGTTATCATTTCTGCTCCAGGTAAAGGTGATGTTAAAACAGTTGTTATGGGTGTTAATGATAATGAATTAAAACCGGAACATACAATCATTTCTAATGCTTCCTGCACAACAAACTGTTTGGCTCCTGTTGTTCACGTTTTATTGAAAGAGGGAATTGGAGTTGAAGTTGGAATTATGACAACAATTCATTCATATACTGCAACACAAAAAACAGTTGATGGTCCTTCTAAAAAAGATTGGAGAGGCGGAAGAGCTGCTGCAATTAATATTATTCCATCAAGCACAGGTGCTGCAAAAGCTGTTGGTGAAGTTCTTCCTTCAGTAAAAGGAAAATTAACCGGAATGTCATTCCGTGTTCCTACTGCAGATGTTTCAGTTGTTGATTTAACTTTCCGAGCAGCAAAAGATACTTCAATAAAAGAAATTGATGACTTGTTAAAGAAAGCATCTGAAACTTATCTGAAAGGAATTCTTGGTTATTCAAATGAAGAAGTTGTTTCAACAGATTTTATTCATGATGATCGTTCTTCAATTTATGATTCTTTAGCAACTATGCAGAATAACTTTAAAGATGAAAAAAGATTCTTTAAAGTTGTTAGCTGGTATGATAACGAATGGGGTTATTCATGCCGTTGCGTTGATTTGTTAAGCAAATTAATAAAGATGTAATTATTCAACTTAAGGCGATCTTAATTGGATCGCCTTTTTAATATTAATTAAAATTTAATTTTAGCAGGGAAGATAAAATGAATAAGCTATCAATTGATAAAGTAGAACTTAAAGGTAAACGCGTTTTAGTTCGTGTTGATTTTAATGTTCCGCTTGATGAAAATTTAAATATTACTGATGATATCAGAATAACAGAATCATTACCAACAATAAAAAAAATTATTGCTGATGGCGGCAAAGCAATTCTTATGAGCCATTTGGGAAGACCAAAAGGCGGACCAAATCCTAAATACAGTTTAGCACCAACTGCAAAACGATTAAGTGAATTACTTGGTAAAGAAGTTAAACTTGCACCTGATTGTGTTGGGCCAGAAGCAAAAGCAATGGTTGATGCAATGAAAGATGGTGATGTTTTAATTCTTGAAAACGTTCGCTTTCATCCGGAAGAAGAAAAAAATGATCCAGCATTTGCAAAACAATTAGCAGAACTTGGTGATGTTTATATTAATGATGCTTTTGGAAGTGCACACAGAGCACATGCATCTACAGAAGGTGTAACTAAGTTTATAAAAATTTCTGCTGCCGGATATTTAATGCAGAAAGAACTTGATTATCTTGGTGGTGCAATCACAAATCCTAAACGTCCTTATGTTGCAATTTTAGGCGGAGCAAAAATTTCCGGTAAGATTGATGTTATAAATAATCTTCTTACAAAAGTTGATACACTGATTGTTGGTGGTGGAATGGCTTATACTTTCTACAAAGCAGAAGGTAAAGAAATCGGAACATCACTACTTGAAGCAGAAAAAGTTGATCTTGCAAAAGAAGTTTTAGCAAATGCAAAAAAATCCGGAATAAAATTCTTGCTTCCAAAAGATGTTGTTGTTGCAAGTGAATTTAAAAATGATTCACCTTCAACTGTGGTAAGTGTTGATGCAATGCCAGCCGATAAAATGGGATTGGATATTGGACCTGAATCAATTAAGTTATTCTCAGATGAATTGACGAAAAGCAAAAACAATTGTTTGGAACGGACCGATGGGCGTTTTTGAAATGGATAATTTTGCAAAAGGTACAAATGCAATAGCGCAGGTTTTAGCAGATGTAACCGCAACTGGTTCAATTACTGTAATTGGCGGCGGAGATTCTGCAGCAGCAATTACAAAAGCAGGATTAAAAGATAAAGTATCACACGTATCAACAGGCGGCGGAGCTTCTCTTGAATTTCTTGAAGGCAAAGCTTTACCGGGTGTTGTTGCACTTAATGATGTAAAATAATTTAAGGATCAGTTTGAATAATTCTTATCGACCAAGAGCTATGGGAGGAGGATTTTTTTCCTTTCCTCCTGTAATTAAAAATCTTCTAATAATTAATGGAGTTGTATTTTTTATACAACTCCTTATGGATAATTTTACATTTGGAGGATACCCAGCCTGGTACTTGCTTAATAAGTGGTTTGCACTAAATCCAATATCCGGAGTTAATGCGGCAGGTGAGCCATTTAATTTTCAGGTTTGGCAATTGATCACATATCAATTTATGCATGGCGGTTTTACTCATATACTTTTTAATATGTTTGCGTTATGGATGTTTGGTTCTAGTATTGAAGACGTTTTTGGTTCAAAAAAGTTTTTAATTTTTTATCTCCTCGCTGGTGTTAGTGCCGGACTTTTACATCTATTTGTTTCTCCCTTACTTGGTGGTGCTCCAGCCGTTACAATTGGTGCTTCCGGTTCTATTTATGGTGTTTTAATTGCTTACGCTTTATTCTTCCCTGATAATTTGATTTTCCTTTATTTCTTAATTCCTGTTAAAGCAAAATATTTAATTGGCTTTTTAGTTGTTATAGAGTTTCTTGCTGTCGATAGCGCATCAAGCGGTGTAGCACATTTAGCGCATCTGGGTGGTGCATTGTTTGGATTTTTGTATATAATGTTTGATAAGAATAGTTATGTATCACTAAAAAATCTTTTCAATCGAAACTTTTATTATAAATCAAAACCTAAAAGAGATATTTTTACAAATCCTTTCAGCAGATCATCTCAAACAGATAACGATGTCCAGGATGCAAATTATTATGATATAAATAAAAAAGATGAGTATGAAGTTTCTCAGGAAGAAATAGATAAGATACTTGATAAGATTAGTCAATCCGGGTACCAGAATCTTTCAGATCGTGAAAAGAAAATTTTATTTCAAGCAAGTAAGAAATGAAATATAGCTCAGTAATATTAACTTCATTAATTTTAATTATTTCTGCGGGTTTATTATCCTGCAAAAAACAGCCAGCGATCGATGAGAAAAAATTTGTGATGATTTATGCAGATATGATTTTTATGCAGGATACTTCTACATCATCACAGTCAGAAATAAAAAAAGAAGTCTTAAAGCGATTTAATGTTACTGAAAATGATTATGATAAAACTATTAAATATTATAACGATGAACCCGATAGATGGCAGCCATTTTTTGATAGTGTAATAACTTACATCGAAAAAATGAAACCAAATCCTAAGAAGTCTGATGTGAAATCTTCGCCAGAGCAATCCGGATCATTGGATAAGAAAAATCCTTAGGCAGAACTTCCTTTAATTCTTTCAGTCCTTTTTTACCCTTCTTAAATTTATCACTAATCAAATCCATTTTATCTTTAGATATTATTGATGAAATATCTGTATCTGGTAAATATCCAATTATTGTTTCAATCTGCATAGAAATAACAGCTTCGTTAAGCTTTCTAAGTTTGGCTATTTCCTGAAGCGAATATTTTTTTTGAAGAAGATTGTAAGTCTCAAGAATATTCTGTGGAATAATAATCTCAGCCGCTGTTTTTGGAGTTACTTTACCAGTATCATAAGAATTTATCAAGCTCCAGAAAATCATTGCCAACTTTGTTGAACATACGTTCGTTAAAGCCGGGGATGCTAAATAACTCAGATTTTGTTTTAGGTTTTTGCTGTGAGATTTTAGCTAAAACATCATCCGAACAAATTATATTGGCAGATTGCAAAAATTTTTTAGATGCTTTTTCTCTCAACTCTCTAAGTAGATGATAAAGCTCAATATTATTTTCAAAACCTTTCTCGTGTGATGAAATCGTTTCAGAAACTTGAATTTGGGGTACGTTATTCTTTAAAGTAAAATATAATTTATTTCTGCCTTCTGATTTTACTTGAATTTTATTTTCAGCTACTAAAATTCTAATAGCTTGTGCAATGTCTTCTTTCGTATACTGCATTAAAGAATTGAAGTATCTATTATTTTTTTGTTCAATCAGTTTCCCTTTGCCGAGTAGAATATCTGCAATTTGTTTTTCTGTTAGTTCATACAATTCTTCATTCAGCAAGTCTTCAACTTTTTCTTTTATGTACGATGTAGAACTTTCATTTGAGCCATTTTGCTTTAGACAATTATCACATTTACCGCACTTGTAGTTATTCGCTTCCTCTCCAAAATACTTTAGAATATAGCTGAACCGGCAATCATTTGTATAAACAAAATCTACCATCTTATCTAACTTTTGCTTTGAGCTTATGTATAACTCGTTAATTAATTTATAATTCAGTTTCAGGTCTTCGACTCGAACACGCGGCTTATTCAGAGATATTGATTCTTTCCCATCTGCTTTAGAAAATTCAAGAATACCAAGAAATTCAAGATTAATTATTGTATCAAAAGTTTCTTGTTTTGTTAATCCCGTTTCTGTCTGCAATGCTACCAAATCTATTGCAATTAATTTTGAAAATATTTCTTTACCATAGTTTCTGATAAAATATAAAAGTACATCTCTCATCAATTCATTCGAGGTACCTTTTATAAAATTCTTTAATCTGGTTTCAGTAAAAAGTATTTTTATTTTATTGAGAGATCTATATGCGGAGTTTAGAATGATGTAGCCTGCATCTTCTAAGTATTTTAGTGCTGAATTTAAGATTGCTCCTGAAATATCTTGTTTCGTGTGAAGTTTAATATATTGAAGATTAATCGATACCTGTTTCTCGGATTTCATCCCAATTGCAATTTGAGCAGAATCACAAATCGCATTATAAATATTTTTAATAATCTCTTTTGTAGGATAAGAGTTAGAAATAAAGAACTCGTGAATGTAAATATCGCTTTCATCATACAATAAAAAAGTATGTGAATTTTTTCCATCTCTGCCTGCGCGCCCTATTTCCTGGTAATAATTTTCGATCGATCCGGTCGAGTTAAAATGTATAACCAATCTAATATCTTTCTTATCTATGCCCATTCCAAAAGCATTTGTAGCGATAATTAATGGCAATCTGTCTTCTATAAAATCTTCCTGGATTTTTTTTCGGATAATGGGATCAAGTCCGGCATGATAAAATTCGCACTTTATCTTATTTAGTTTTAAATATTCAGCTAACTCTTCTGCTTTTTTACGTGATGAAGTGTAAATGATTGCTGGAGTTTTGAATTGATGAACAAGTTCTAAACATCTTTCTTTTTTTCTCTTTGTAATTTCAATATTCACAAAAAGATTTTCACGTTCAAATCCTTTTATGGTAACTTTTGCATTCTTCAAGCCCAATTGTTTAACTATATCTTTAACAACTTCCGGAGTTGCAGTAGCAGTAAAAGCAGATATTTTTTTAATACCGGTAAACTCAATAAAATCTTTTAACTTAGTATAACTCGGGCGGAAGTTATGCCCCCACTCGCTAATACAATGAGCCTCATCAATAAATAAATATTGAGGATTAAGATTTTTTAATCGTGCAGCAAACTCAGGATTTTCAAGCCGCTCCGGTGCAACATAAACAATTTTAATTTTTCCAAAGTGAATGTCTTGCAGAACTTTTTCAGTTTCATAAAAACTCTGCGTGCTATTTATAAAAGCGGCAATTTCAGAAGTTCGGTTTAGAGAATCAACCTGATCCTTCATCAAGGCAATTAAGGGAGATATTACAATTGAATAATTATCACTAATTAATGCAGGTATTTGATAACAAATCGATTTGCCCGCACCAGTAGGCAGAACTGCCAGAACATTACTCCCGCTAACTATGTCTTCGATAATTTCTAGCTGTCCTAATCGATAACTATCGTAATTAAAATATTTTTTTAATGCCTGTAATGGACTCATTTATTATTTGTTTTAATTTTTGTCGACAATCCTGTCGGGGAATATTTTTAACCTTCTGAGCAATATTTACGTTAATACTGTATTAAAATACAAAAAAACTATCTCTCAATTATTTTATTATTGGTCTGATTTCTGATATATTTTGTCGCGGAAATATTAACTAGAGGAGATATAGAAAGAATGAATTTATTGAAAACAATTTTAACTGCATTAATCCTATCGATATTTACAACTGCACAAGTTCAATATACGGATTTGCTGAAACCACAAAGTATTTATACAGAAGCACCAACTGAAGTAAAATCGCGAAAAGCGTTTATGCGAGAATGGTGGTTCTATGAGCAGAGAACATTCCCTGGGGATTTTATTCCAGTTGATGCTTACAAAAATTCTCTTGACCAAAGAGAAATGCTCAGACAATCAAATGAACAACTGTCATTAACTGAAAATAATTTTAATATTCCAACATTTAATTGGGTTTCACTTGGGCCTACGCCTGGAGCTTATTTTAATTATGGAAATATATCCAGCAGAATTGTTAGTGGTGCTTTTGATCCTTCATAATGCAAACATAATTTATATCGGACCGGCAAATGGCGGTGTTTGGAAATCATACAGATGGCGGTATGTTTTGGTTTCCATTAACTGATCAGGAAGCTTCTTTATCTATGGGTGCGATTGAAATTGATCCTAACCAACACAAATATTATTTATGCAGGTACCGGTGAAGCAACCTACAGTGCAGTATCATACTACGGAAGAGGATTATTAAAATCAACTGATGGTGGAAGCACCTGGACACAAATTACATCCGGTTTACCTTCTTCCACATATTTTTCACGAATTAAAATTAGACCAGGTAATTCGACCCAACTTCTTGCAGCATTAGGAAATAGTGGATTATACAGAAGCACAAATTCCGGAACAAGCTGGACACAGATTTTAGGTGGCCGAATAGATGATGTGGTTTTTTCTCCAACAGGTGACACAGCTTTTGCAGTCGGTGGAAGTAATGGGCTTAGAAGATCAATAGATGGTGGGGGCTACTTTTTCAGCCTATGGAATCAGGATTATCGACAGGTACAAGAACGCACTTTGATTTGGCAAAATCTAATCCTGCTTATATGTATTCGGCTGTATATGGCGGCTCTACCGTAACTCTATATAAATCTACTGACTACGGCACAAATTGGAACAGTCTTACGACAACATCGGATTTTCAAAATCAAACCGGGCAGGCTTGGTATGATTTGTATGTTAGAGTAAATCCAAAAAATCATCTAAAAGTTTATGTTGGAATGATTGATGTTTTCAGATCGACTGATGGAACAAATTTTACAAATGTAACTAACGGCTATTCCGGTGGAAATGTTCACGTTGATCAGCATTATTTATTTTTCCATCCTACTTTAGAGAACACTTTTATTGTTTGTAATGATGGGGGTGTCTGGAAAACATCCAATAATGGCGATGCATTTACTAACCTCAACCAAAATCTTACTCTAACACAATTTTATAGAATTGCCGCAAGTCCATTTACTCCAAGCCGTATTCTAGGCGGAACTCAGGACAACGGAACTCAGCAAACATACTCAGCCTTAAACTGGGCAGCAGCTTACGGCGGTGATGGCGGGGAAGTGTGTTTCAATCCATTTAATTCTAATTTTATTTTAGGTGAAACTCAAAATGGTGGAATCTTTCGTACTACAAATGGCGGTTCAAGTTGGTCAAGTGCTACAAGCGGGTTGGACATGAGCGAAAGTGTAAGCTGGGTTGCCCCAATTCTTGCTCACCCAACAACTTCCGGAACATTTTATACAGCTCGTCAAAAAGTTTATCGCTCAACAGATAATGGGGGAAGCTGGACAGCAATTTCTGCAAATGTAAATGGAACAAGCTCTGTTAGGGAAATGGCAATTAGTAA
Organism: uncultured Ignavibacteriaceae bacterium; assembly: GCA_963812305.1. GTDB lineage: Bacteria > Bacteroidota > Ignavibacteria > Ignavibacteriales > Ignavibacteriaceae > IGN3. The sequence continues at coordinate 57,151 of CAWEUT010000016.1, read as the reverse complement.
ATCAAATCCTTCTATAATGTTTGCTTCATCGGTTAGCGCAGTATTTAAATCCACAGATGCCGGCGTAACCTGGACCAATGTAACCTCTGGTTTACCAAGCAGAACTATAACGTCAGTAAATATTTATCCAACTAATTCTGATGAAGTGTTTTTAACTTTTTCGGGATTTGGAACGAACAAAGTTTATAGATCATCAAACGGCGGCAGCACCTGGGTTTCAATAAGCGGTAATCTACCTGATACGCCAGTGAATGATATTTATATTCATACAAATAATCCAGGGTTTCCAAATACATATTTTGTTGCGACTGATGTTGGAATTTTTCTAACTGAAAATAACGGCACAAATTGGGTTGAGATTTCCACTGATCTTCCAAACACAGTTGTTATGCATCTGGATTATTCACCTGGAAATCAGATGCTAAGAGCCGGTACTCACGGCAGGGGAGTTTATGAAGCTTTTGTTGATTTTAGTATTCCGGTTGAATTGATTTCTTTTGTTGCAAATCAACAGGATAAAAAAGTTGTACTTAACTGGAGAACAGCAACTGAAACAAATAACAGTCATTTTGAAATTGAGAGAAAATTTAAAAATCAGGAATGGGAAAAATTGGATATTGTTGCAGGAGCAGGAACAATAACTGAATTTAGAAATTATTTTTATGAAGATAATTTTGAATCATTACCTTATAACGGAACTGTGCTTTATAGATTAAAGCAGGTGGATTATAACGGAAAGTTTGAATATTCAGAGATTATTGCTGTTGAAGTTGAATTCATTCCAAATGATATTTCTATTTCACAGAATTATCCAAATCCATTTAATCCAATTACTACAATAAAATATTGGCTTAATGTTGAAGCTAATGTAAAAATCAGCATATATAATTCACTCGGACAGGAAGTTGATGAGATCTTTAATAATATTCAAAGTGCAGGAAATTATTCTGTAAACTGGAATGCAGAAAGTTTCGCATCAGGTATTTATTTCTATTCCTTTGAGGTTATAGATCAAAATAACAGTTTGTTACATAAGGAGATGAAAAAATTGATTTTACTTAAATAATTAAATTTATTTTAGTTCGGGGCTGTTTAAAGTTTGATTGACAGAAAGCTGCAGATTTTACTTTTTGATAATCAATCATCCTTTGGACAGCCCCTTTTTTATTGTTAATTTTGGATGTGAAAATTTAATTTGCTTTGGCAGTTGATGAAAAAGATAAATAGAAAAGTTTTATGCCCGGTCAAACACAACTCAGTTTTATATTTAACATCAGAGGATGATAATATTAAAACTTCATCATTCTGAATTAAATATTTTATTGATTGAAATATTATCGGAGCAGTTTTTTCCTATTCAAGTATACAAAACCAAATTGATATTATAATTTATAAGACGACTTTAACTAAGGATTTTTATGCAGGAAGAAAAATTAAGATTAGAAGATTTATTGGAATCTTCCAATACAGCTAATGATGATGACAGAATTAATAATGTTGCCATAATTGGCGCTGGAATAATGGGACGCGGAATTGCTCAAACTGTTGCCTCAATGGGATTAGAGGTAGTAATTATTGAGCTGGATCCTGAAAAATTGGAGAGTGCAAAAGAAAAACTTAATGACAATATTGATAATGAAATAAAACGCTGGGCAATGACAAAATCAGATAAGAAATCTATCTTTAGCAGAATTAAATGGGAAACCGATATGAACGCTGTTAAGGATTGTGAAATTATTATCGAAGCTGTGCAGGAGGATTTTGATTCCAAGGTAAGAGTTTTTAAACAACTTGATAAAATTGTAAACCCGGAGGCGATTTTCGTTTCGAACACATCTACACTAAGCTTAACTAATATTTCTGAATCACTTTCCAGACCAACAAAAGTTATTGGGATGCATTTTCTAAATCCAGTTCCAAAAGTTCCGATGGTTGAATTAGTAAAAAGCCTTCACACATCAAACGAAACAGTTTTAAAAGTTAAAGAATTTGCTTCAAGAATCGGTAAAACACCAGTTGAGGTTTATGAGTATCCGGGATTTATCACAACACGTGCAATCGTTCCTCTCATCAATGAAGCAATGCACATCCTGCTTGAAGGAATTGCAACCGCAAAAGATATTGATACAGCATTAAAACTTGGATATAATTTTCAGTATGGTCCGCTTGAAATGGCTGATATGATGGGGCTGGATGAAGTTTTAGCCTGGATGGAAACTTTATGGAAAACACTTGGTGAACCAAGATACAGACCAAATCCTATGATAAGAAAACTGGTGCGTGAAAGAAGACTTGGCAAAAAAACAGGCGAGGGTATCTATAAATATGACGAACATGGAAATAAATTAAATTAAATTCCTAAGGGGTCGAATAAAAAATTGGAAAAAATATTATGAAAGTTTTAGTTCTTAATAGCGGAAGTTCATCGATAAAATATCAGTTTATAGACACAGAAAAAAAAATAGCCTTAGCTAAAGGATTGGTTGATAGAATTGGAATGGCCGGGGCAGTGCTCGCGCATCAAAGATATGATGGCAATAACATTAAGATTGCCGGTGAAATTCTGGATCATCAAATTGCAGTTGAGTATGTACTTGGAGTTATGCTAAGTAAAAATCATGGCGTTATTGATGATAAGAAAGATATAGATGCGGTCGGACATCGTGTTGTGCATGGCGGTGAAACATTTTCTGGTTCTGTTTTTGTTACCGATGAGGTTGTTAAAGTTTTGCAGGATAATATTGAGCTTGCTCCTCTACATAATCCACCAAACATAAAAGGTATTCAAGCCTGCCAAAGAATTTTACCGGACACACCTCAATGCGGTGTTTTCGATACAGCGTTTCATTCTCATATGCCGCCAAAATCATATTTGTATGGAATTCCTTATGAACTTTATAAAAAATATAAAATCCGTCGTTATGGATTTCATGGAACATCTCATCTTTATGTCTCGAATCGTGCAGCAGAATTATTAGGTAAAGATATTAAAGATTTAAAAGTTATAACTGCTCATCTTGGTAATGGATGCAGTATGGCAGCCGTAAAAAACGGGCAATCAATGGATACAACGATGGGATTTACTCCGCTTGAAGGTCTTTTAATGGGTACACGCAGCGGTGATCTTGATCCTTCTTTGATTTTATATATTATGGGTAAAGAAGGTTTAACTGTCGGTGAGGCAAATACCTTACTTAATAAGCACAGTGGTTTGATTGGCATAAGCGGCGAGAGCAGTGATATGCGTGAAATTTTATCAGCGGTTAAGGATAATCAGCAAAGATCCAAATGGGCATTTGAGATTTTTTGTTACAGAATAAAAAAATATGTTGGTGCTTATGCCGCCGCTATGGGTGGTCTTGATGCTCTTGTATTTACAGGTGGTATTGGTGAAAATTCAAAAGAAATACGTGAGGAAGTTTGTAAAGAAATGGAATTTTTAGGAATTCATTTAGATGATTTAAAAAATCAAAATGCTGATGAAATTATCTCAACTGAAAACTCCAAAGTTAAGGTAATGAGAATTCCGACAAACGAAGAATTGGTTATTGCTCTTGATACTGCCAAAATAGTTTCTGAAATGCAAAAATAATTTTTATAATTAATTCCAAAGGTTGATGTATGGATCTTGGAATCAAAGGTAAAGTAGCTTTAGTAACTGCTTCAAGCACGGGAATTGGTAAAGCAGTTGCAGAAGCTTTAGCTGAAGAAGGCTGCAGCCTTGCAATCTGTTCCCGCACAAAAGAAGTTCTGATTGAAACAGCTCGGGATATAAAAAGCAAATTTAATATCGAACCATTCTGGGGTGTTTGCGATTTAAACCAGCAGAAAGATATTGAAAACTTTTACGATGCTGTGCAAAGTCATTTTGGTAAAGTTGATATTCTGGTTAACAATTGCGGCGGACCCGTACCTGGATTTTTGCGTGATCTTACAGAAGAAGATTGGGACCAGGCAATTAAACAAGTATTGTTAAGCGTTGTTAGATTTTCTAATCTTGTTGTTCCAAAAATGATTGAGCAGGAGTGGGGCAGAATTGTAAACATAACTTCTATAGCAGTAAAGCAGCCTGTACACAATTTAATGCTTTCAAACTCACTGCGTGCTGGTGTAACTGGATTTGCAAAATCATTAAGCAATGAGTTCGGAAATAAAAATATTACTGTAAACAATGTGGCACCCGGTTATACTTTAACTCATCGATTATATGACCTCGCAGTTAATCGAGCAAAAACCTCAGGTAAATCTCACGAAGAAATTTTAGTTGAAATGGCAAAGGATGTTCCAATGAACCGGCTTGGAGGTCCCGAAGAAATTGCCGCGATGGTAGTTTTTCTTGCATCACAAAAAGCTAGTTATATTACAGGCACTACAATTTCGGTTGATGGCGGATCAACTAAAGCTATTTTTTAATTAGTTTAATCGTATTTCTAAATTCATAATTCAATCATCTTCCTCATAAATAGAGCCTGCCTGCGGTAGTCAGAGACAATATGAAAAAGCAAATAGAGTTAGCAATATCACCGGATGAAATAAATCTTCCTGAAATCCTTTTGATAAAATCATCTCAGAATCTTAATCTCGATAAAGAAAAAATATCTTCAGTAGTACCGATTAGAAAATCAATCGATGCAAGAAGCAGGCACATCGTATTTAGAATTTTGGTTGATGTTTATTTTGATGAAAAACCTGAACAAAAAAAATCAATTATTTACAAACCGATTGGTGATGATAAAAAAGTATTAATTGTCGGATTTGGTCCTGGCGGTATGTTTGCAGCTCTTAGATTAATCGAGCTTGGAATTAAACCTATTATTATTGAACGGGGAAAAGACGTTCAGCAGCGAAGAAGAGATATTAGAGCAATTCAGCAAGATCATATTGTAAATCCTGATTCCAACTATTGCTTTGGTGAAGGCGGTGCCGGTGCTTATAGTGATGGTAAACTTTATACTCGATCAACAAAGCGCGGCGATGTAAATAGAATTATAGACATATTAATCCAGCACGGAGCCGATCCTGAAATTGCTATTGACACTCATCCGCATATTGGTTCTAACAGACTTCCTAAAATAGTGGCAGCAATCAGGCAAAGAATTTTGGATAATGGTGGAGAAATATATTTTAATTCTAAAGTAGATGATTTTATTTTAAAGGATAATAAGCTCATTGGTGTGAAAATAAATTCACAGCAGGAAATATTTGGTGATGCTGTTATCCTTGCAACCGGACACTCAGCACGCGATATTTATTATTTGCTCAATAAAAAAAATATTAGAATTGAACCTAAACCATTTGCGATGGGAGTTCGGATAGAACATCCACAAGCATTAATTAACGAAATTCGATATCATTCAAAAGAAAAACATCCTAATCTTCCTTCTGCTGCTTATACACTTGTTACAGATGTTGAAGAAAGGGGAGTGTATTCTTTCTGTATGTGTCCAGGTGGAATTATTGTACCCGCTGCCACTTCACCTGGTGAAATTGTTGTGAATGGAATGTCTCTATCAAAAAGGAATTCTCCTTTTGCAAATTCCGGTTTTGTTGTTGAAGTAACGGAGAGGGAATGGACGAAGTATGAACGCTTTCAACCATTTGCAGCATTAATGTTACAACAAGAACTTGAACAGAAAGCCTTTGAACTAGCAAATCAAACTCAAAGCGCACCCGCACAGCGTGTTACAGATTTTGTTGCAGAAAAAGTTTCATCATCATTACCAAAATGCTCTTACATTCCCGGACTTACATCTGCGCCGTTGCACAAAGAACTTCCTCCATTTATTTCATCAAGACTGCGAAAAGCATTATTCGATTTTGACAAGAAGATGCATGGATATTATACCGAAGATGCTGTGCTTGTCGGTGTTGAAACTAGAACCAGTTCTCCTATTAGAATACCGCGTGATAGAGAAACTTTAATGCACACAGATATTTCAGGTTTATTCCCGTGCGGTGAAGGTGCAGGTTATGCCGGTGGAATTGTTTCTGCCGCGATTGATGGTGAGAATTGTGCCGAAGCTGTTAGCAAGTACGTCCAATAAAAAAGCCTGCATCTGCAGGCTCTTTATTTTTTTTAGAATGCAGATTTATTTTAAAAGGATCATCTTCTTAATAGAGCTAAAATCCCTGGATGTTAATTGATAAAAATATATTCCGCTTGTTAATTGAGAGGCATCAAATTCAACATCGTAGCTTCCTGCTGGTCTTTGCTCATCCAATAATGTTGCAACTTCATTTCCAAGCACATCATAAACTCTAAGTGTAATCTGCCCTTCAGTTGGAATTTGAAATGTTATAACAGTTTTTGGATTAAATGGATTGGGAAAATTTTGTTCTAATAAAAATTTATCAGGTGTTCCCAAATCAACTGCTACAACATTTAAATTTTCAAATGTACCATCATAGTCAATCTGTTTAAGTCGATAATAATATACTCCGGAGTGAACCGATTCATCTAAATAGCTGTAAACGTTTCTGTTAGTTGTAGTCCCATTTCCCCCAACAAAAAATATCTCTTCATAATCTGCTCCGTTCTTACTTCTTTCAATTTTGAATCCTGCATTGTTTGTCTCAGTAGAAGTGTACCATTGAAGCAAGACTTTTCCGTCGAGTACAGTAGCATTAAAAGAAAGTAACTCTACGGGAACTATGGTTGGAACAAATCTGTAAATCTTTCCACTAAATGATACCAGGTACAATTCTTTATTCTCATCCTCACCAAACGAAGTAATTGAGGCCGGAGCAGTTGTAATTTGAGTGCTTGTTGCCGGATTTATTCCATCGTAATCTAATGCCCAAACTCGGGCAGTTACATAATCACCACAGATATATTTTCCGTAGAGTTCCGGCACATTTTGTCCTCGATAAACGTATCCACCTGTTATTGAAAATCCAAGGGAGTGTGAATATTCCCAGATCGGAAATTCGTAAGTTCCATTACATCCGCTTAAATCATAAGGATGATTTCCTTCATAACATCTCCATCCATAATTTTTTCCATTCTGAATTATGTCAACCTCTTCCCATGAACCTTGGCCAACATCAGCAGCCCAAAGCCATCCTGAAACAGAATCAAAACTAAATTTCCAGGTATTCCGCAGTCCCCAGGCATAAATTTCTTTTTTGATATTTACATTCGTACTATCTACAAATGGATTGTCAGCAGGTATTCCGTAATTAAGAGGGGGCTGAGGGTTATTAACATCTATTCGGATTATTTTACCAAGCAGAGTGGTGATACTTTGTCCGTTGCCTTGAGGGTCACCGCCTGAACCGCCATCACCGGATGCAATGTATAAATATCCATCAGGACCAAACGCAACACATCCGCCATTGTGATTTGAAAATGGTTGGTTGTAAGTAAGCAAAATCAATTCTGAGTTTTTATCTGCGGAATCCGGATTTGAGGAAGATACGCTGAATCGGGAGATAATTGTTCGAAGTGGACTTGGTGCTGTGTAATTAACGTAAAAGTAACCATTGTTTTCATAATCCGGATGAAAAGCTAAACCAAGTAATCCGGTTTCACCTCCGGATGTAACGCGATCTGTAATGTTTAAAAAAGTTTTTGCTGCAGTGATATTTGACTGATTTTGGAAAACTTTGATAACACCATTTTGTTCAACAACAAATAATCTGTTTGTACCATCACCTGCATTTTGAAGATTAAGCGGACTTGAGAATGTCAGGTTGGGAAATGCAACTTCCAAATTATACTGTGCAAAATTTGTATATTGTCAGCAATACCAAAATTGAGAGTATAAATTTTGTCTTTGTAACCATTTTTTGCCTCCTTATAGTTCTAGATAATTAGTTATTATTTTCTTTTTGGTTTAACCTTTTTCTTGGTCTTATCGGGTTTTTTAGTTTTTAATTTATTAGTCGTTTTATTTTTGTGTGCAATTTTCTTTGTTGCGGTTTTCTTTTCTGCTTTAACCTTTTTTATGATTGTAACCTCTGGAATTGAGATTAAATTTTCAACCTTATATCCGCTTTTTAATATCTTTTGAACAATTCCAGAATAATTCTCAAATGTAAGCTTAAAAGAATCCTTAAAAAATGTTTTAGAAACTTTACCTTTAAATATATTTTCAGAAAACAAATTTGTGCACGAAATTATAAAATGCCATTTAACGAGTTCTTCGATTCTTTCTTTATTAAAATACTTTGTATTCTCATATTCGTTTACCTGAACGAATGAAGTAATAATATCTTCATCAAATAATTTTATAAAGTATCTATCAACGTTTTCATTGAAAGAAATATCAGAATCAAATAAGATCTTACTTAATTCATAACTTTTACCAGGATCATCATATCTTAAGAATCCATAAATCTCAAACAAAGGTTTCCACAATAAAAGTTCATCAAAAGAAAAAGATTTTGAATCGGTACTATTTATTGATTTTAATATTTGGAATAAAATTCTATTTAACAATAGAAAAGATAATATCTTCTTTCTTTCGATATCATTTTCAGGATATAAAATCGATTTTACTTCTGCAACCCATTTTGATGGTCGTTTTGCTTCCGAGATTTCTAAGAAAAATTTATTAAAATCTTTAAATGAAGAAATATCAGACTGGATTTGACTAATCAATTCCGATTGCGAAGTATTTAGTGATTTTATTTTGCTTAGATTGCTAATTATTCGTGATACTTCTTCATCAATTTCAGGAATATCAATTTCGTCTTTGTTAGCAAAATCTAAAGCTAAGAGTAATCTGCTAAACTTAATTGATGTGAATAGATTTGTAAGAGAATTATGGACCGGTGCCAGGTTCATCTCACTCAAAGATCGCTCTATTGAGTAAACGCCTCTTCCGTTAAGTTGATCGTGAAGTACTTTATATCTTCCATCAGCGTCATAAACTTCCCGAAAATCCAATAGAACTTTTCTTTGATAACCCATCAAGTGAAAATAAAATCCAGCCGAGCTTATTTCTGAACCGGATACAATAAATTCAAGTTGCTGTATATAATCTTTAAAGATGTAGTAAAATCCATAACCAGAATTTATTCCAAGTGCTTTATCTATTGTAGTTGTGCTTGTTCTGCCTTCTTCACCAAAAGCACGTTCACAACTTCCAGTTACATTTCCAATTGCTTCACTGTAAGAGTTATTATAAATAACCAACGAAACTTCATTGCCGCTTCTGTTAGTGAAAGCAAAAACATTTTCATTGGAGATTCCATGTGAATCAATAAAATCATAGAGTTCAAAATTATCAACCTGACTAAATAAATATCTTTTCTTTGTTAATGGAAAAATTTCTTTTTCATGTCTTATCACTAAATTGTCATCAGCAAATTCATCGTAATAAGCTCTCTTATATTCCATACCATATTTTTCAGAAAGACCTTCTACCTGTCCGTGTGCAAACATTGGCAAACCAGGTAATGTGATTAGCATTGTAGCAACGCCAAAATACTTGTCGCCTTTACCAAACTGATTTATCGCAGTTTCTTCATCCGGATTGCTCATAAAATTTACATAACGTTTTAAAATTTCAGGATTGAAATGCAAGAGTATTTTTAATTAGCAGTTTATACTTTTCATTTTCTTCTTTCATAAACATATGCATAAAAGCACTGTTATAAACACGATGCATTCCAAGTGTGCGGACAAAATATCCTTCCATTAACCAGAAAGCTTCTGCAAGTAAAAGAGTGTTTGGCATTTCTGCATTTATTCTATCAACAACTTCACGCCAGAATTCTTCGGGCATAATTGCATCAAACTGTGATCGCGTCATTGCATAATCAGAACGTGAAGGAATTGCTCCGCCCGAACCGGGAATAGGAAACCACAATCTTTGAAAATGTTTTTTTGCAAGTGTCATCGCAGCATCAAATCTTATGATTGGAGTTTTACGAGCAACGTGCATAATAGTTTGAATCAGAGATTCGCGAACTTCAGCTTTCATCAAATCTAACTGAGCAGTGTCATTCCACGGCATATTTGTTCCATCATTGCCGTGATAAATATAAGTGCGATTCACCAGTAAATTTATCAAGTCTTTCAAAAACAACTGCGGCATCTGTTCTTGAGTAATACTGATCTTCAACTCTAACTTCAACACGATTATCATCAGAAAGATTTGGTCCGGTAAATTTATAATTTGGATAAGGCGGAACTTTGTTCTGAATAAAGTAATCCGGTTTTTCAACAACCCATTTAGAATAAATTCCAGTATGATTTGGAACCATATCACTCGATAATCTTATTCCTCTTTGCCAGGCACGAGCTTTTCAAATTCTCAAATGCTGATTCACCGCCAAGTTCATTTGCAATTACATAATCATATAAAGAATATGCAGAAGATGCAGCTTCTGGATTTCCCATCATCTGTTTTATTTTTCTTGATGCAGAACTTCTTTCCCAGATTCCTATTAACCACAAAGCGGTAAAATTCCAATGGGCAAGTGTATCAAGTTCTGCATCAGGAATCTGATCTAAAGTTTTTATTTCTCTTCCATATTTTTTTGATAGCTGATGAAGCCATACAAAAGCATTCTTTGCAATCATCACAACACGCGGCATCCAATCAATATCAACTGTAAATCGATTTACTTCCAGCTGATAATACTCATATTCTTCAGGAGAAAGTTTTTGACCTTCTTTAAGTTTTGATTTTAATGATTCAAAATATTTGTAATCAAATTCATAAGAGGGAACAGGCGGCGTGCCTTTTTCTCCGCCTCCGTGCTGTACAAATAATTTATAATCTTCGTGGATAAGATCTTTACCTAATAAAATTTTATTTAAGATTGATGCATCAATAAAGTCAGCCCATTTTGATCGAATAAAATCAAGCTGTTCTTCAATGTTGTATGGACTTTCGAATTATCGGCTTGCCTTAAAAATGAAAAAAGATTAAATCCGCCAATCTTGGGTGCACTTTCAAAAAATAATTCTGTTTGCTCGATTATTTCTTTGTACTTAGTTTCTTTAGCAAGTTTTTCATCTGTGTAAAGTTCTTTTAATTGATGCGTTGCAGGATTAATATTTTCAAGATTTAAGATGATAAGTTCTTCAAGAAGTATTTCGCGATTGTCTTTGTTTTCAGTTTTACCGTTTAAATATTCAATCGCTTTTATTTTGTTTTGATAAACAGGGAGTGGGGGAAACTCTTCAACAAACTTTAGCAGTGTCTTATCTAATTCATCTTCAGTAAGATTTTTCTTTAGATAATCTATGCTGTCTCTAAAAACACCTTTTTTATTATTTTCTTCATAAGTCCGGATAAGCAGATGAAAAATTTCGTGTAACAGACCAAGAGCATTGATTTGTCCAGCAGTTACCTGCATTTCAAATTTGCCTTCAGCTCTTCTAATCACATTTATTTTATCTGATAATAATCTTGCTGTTTTAAAATCCGAAATAACAAGATTACCATTAAGAGCAAAAAGATTTTCTTCAATCTTGTATTTGATTCTTGAGTCTTTTGTAACGTGAAAATAATAAGTAATCATAATGTTTTACTAGAGGTTAAATTGGAACAGAATATCAATGATTTGATGTGAAATATAATAAAATATCAGTATAAAATGATTGTGATTGACGTTGAAATAAGTAGAATAAAATTATGAATTTCGAACAAGGAATTTCGATTAAAGAAGGCAGAAGTTTTAGTTAATAAAATTGTTTGATACTTAAATCTTACACCAAATCCCAATTACCATAGCCTCTATGCACTTTATGGATGATAAGCAATACTGGAACCAATCCAGGTTTTGTTCTTATTAAAATCAACGCCCATCATCTTTCCTTTGCTTGTACGGATAAGATTATTTACAAGTAGAGGCTTCTCGTTTTTATTTTCCCATAAAAACATCATTCTTATTTCAGATTTAGAAAATCCATCAGGTGTGTCGATCAAAGGTGCATATTCAACTTTTTGCTGCAGGATGTAATTGCTTCGATTTTCAATCGCATCAAGTTTTTCTTTTGTTACTTCAACATCAACACCAAGTCCTGCAAAAGAGAAAAGAGGTTTTAAAACAAAGTCATTTAGATTTTCGGGATACTTTTCAATCTCATTTAAGAAATAACATTCGGGCACATAATTACCTTTTAACATCGGTAAAGAAAACTTGCTAATCTTAAAAAACCAGTTTGGATGACCAGCCCATTCAACATCAATTTCATCCTTAAAATCAAAATCGAAGTTTGTTTTTTTTCTTTCAAGTTCATCAAAAATTACACGGTTATAAATTCTTTTAACCTGAATGTCTTTACCATCCTTAGTATAAAATAATTTTTTGCCAAGTTTTTTTATTTTGGATAAACAAACGGTTGTAATCCCGGTTAACTCTTCAGTCGCAGCAAAATCAATTCGTGTTTTTTGTTTTTCCGGTTCAATTTCAAGAAGAATAACATTTTCAGGATCGTGATTACCAAGAATAATTTTAGTAAGTAATGATCTATAAGAAGTTTTGTTTAATCCGCTAAAGTAACTATGAAATCCAACAGGAATATCAAAGTGCTTTCTGATTACATCATTTAGATAAGCCTGGAATCCATAGAGCGAAGGAAAAGCTTGAAGCTCAATTAACTTTGGCCAAAACTTGTCTCCATTTTTTGTAATTGCAAAATCAATTTGAAAAAATGGCGGATGCTCAAAATCGTTCGGGACTTTTAAGTGTTCAGGAATTGCAGCTTCAGATTTTTTCAAGAACTCTTCTTTTTGAAGTTGAGCAATCACATCATCACAAGCTTTTACAAGTTCACTTGTTAATTCTCGTGATAAGAAAAGTGGAGTTTCACAAACACGAAAATCTGTAGGATACTTGAGTACAGAATTCAAATCATCTAAAAATTCCTGATAAATTTTTTCTGAAAAGTCAGCATTAAATTTTTTTCTTATTTCAGGAATCATATTTAAACCGTAATTGAGATTAAATCGTTAATTGCGTTATTTAAAAAAGTTGGGATAACAGTTTTACGTGTAAGTTTTATTTTATCCGGCTGCTCAAGTAAGCCAATCATTTCCCAGTATCTGTCTTCGTTGTAACGATCAATAATAAACTTTTTTCTTTCATCTTGTTTAAAGTGAAAAAGCATACTTTCAGGATCAGCTTCAGGATGGAATTGTGTTCCCACTATTTCATTTGAGATACGAATTGATGTGATTGCAGGATTGTCTTTGTTTTCTTCTTCAGGTATTTCCCACGAAAGAATTTTTGCACCAAACTCATCAATCTTTTTTTGATTTGGATTTACAACCTGCCAGTGTCTTATATCTGCTGCATAAAATGGATCAGTTAAATCTTTTAAGATAGGATCGTTTTTCCCTTCATCAGTTTTTATGAACGGCATAACACCGAATGAATTGATGAATCGTTTATTCACTTCACCAAACTGAAAAAATCTTGCCATCATCTGGAATGAATGGCAGATAAAGAAAATATATTTTTTCTGTTCAGAATTTTGATTGTGATTCCAGATTTTATCCAGCAGTGTAAAGTAATCTTTATCCCATTGTTTGTCTTCATCTTCAAACGGACTTCCGGGTCCGCCTGATGAAATAAAAATATCATAACTCAAATCAGGTATATCACCTTTGTAACGAGTTTCAAAGACATCATACTTTAAATCGATATTATTATTTTTTTTGCCTGCATCAGCAACAATTTCTTTTATACAACGCATACCTTCGTTACGTTCATTGTTGTAAAGATCTATTGTAGCAACTTTAATTTGTGGTTTGTTCATAATTCCATTCTTGAACCCCACCCAGCCTCCCCTTTCTAAAAGGGGAGGAGCAGGGAAGGTTATAATTTTAATCCGTAATGTGTTTCTTCAATAATATAATCAACAACATTTTTTGTGTCGTGTGATTGTTCCCAAACTGCAAGTTGTCTGTCAGCTCCGGTTCCCATTTCTAAAATTTTATGTATGTAATTTATTTCTTCACGTGAGCCAAGTTCGTCAACAACATCATCTATAAAATCTAAAAGTTCGCCTGCAAGCAATTTAAAATCAACTTCTTCATTTTTCCCGAAGTCAATTAATTTTCCGCTGATACCATAACGTGCAGCACGCCATTTATTTTCTGCAATTAAAGCTCTACGGTATAATCTAAATCCAAGATTCTGCTTGATTAGTTTATGAAGTTTTGCAACAAGAGCTTGCATAACGGCCGTAAGTGCAATTGTTTCATCAACACGCATTGGAATATCACAAACTCTAAATTCCAATGTTTTAAATACTGGATGAACACGAATATCCCACCAGATTTTTTTTGCATTATCAATACAGCCTGTTTTAATTAACAAGTTAATGTATTTGTCGTATTCAGATACACCATTAAAGAAATCTGGAATTCCAGTTCTAGGAAAACGATCAAATACTTTGCTTCTGTATGATTTAAATCCCGTATTTCTACCTATCCAAAATGGTGAGTTTGTAGATAATGCAAAAATATGTGGAAGAAAATATCTTGCAGCATTCATAATGTGTATTGCAACTTCTCGATCTTCAACGCCAACGTGAACGTGCAAGCCAAATATCAAATTAGCCCGAGCAACCTGCTGCATATCATCCACGATAACCTTATAACGAGGATGCTCAGTTATCTTTTGATCTTTCCAATGAGAAAAAGGATGCGTACCGGAAGCAGCGATTCTCAATCCATTTTTCATCGCAAGTTTTGCAAGATCAGTTCTAAGTTTTGTTACCTGCTGTCTCGCATCCTTTACATCTAAGCAAATATCTGTTCCCATCTCCACAACGGATTGATGCATTTCTGCTTTCACGTTTTCAGCAAGAATCATCTTTCCATCTTCAAGGATTTGCTGGATATGAGATTTTAATTCGCGTGTTACGGGATCCACTATTTGAAATTCTTCTTCAACTCCGAGTGTAAACAAACCTGCTTCAACCATAATGACTCTTCTTTCTTATTTCAAAGGTTTATTATTTGCAAACGATGTAACAAATGAACCCCAGGTAAGATTGTTTTGATCAGCTTTGTGTGCCTTTGCTTTTCTGATTGCCATATTAGCTGCGGCTTCCACAATCCATTCAAAATTTTCCTGCCCAACAGAATTCACATCCGCATCCGGCGCAGGATTACAGAAATCAATTGCATACGGCACACCATCACGAATTGCAAACTCAACTGTGTTAAAATCATAACCTAAGGCTTTATTGAGTGCAAGAACTCCATTATGAACATCATCCAATAATTTTTTCTCAAGTGGTTTTGGATTTCTTACATAACGAAATTCGTGTGGTTGTCTTGGATCATATTGCATAATGTGAACATCCTGTCTATCCAGACAATAACATCTAAAATATTCTGTAAAAATAATTTCTTCCTGAAGCATCATTACAAGTTGCCCGGTTTCGTTATAAGCTTTAAAGAATTCATCCATATTATTTAGCTTGTAAACATTTTTCCATCCACCGCCTGCAAAAGGTTTAAAGTAAGCAGGGAAGCCGATGTAATTAAAAATCCCTTCCCAATCCAATGGATAAGCAAGATTACGGAATGAGCGTTCATTTGTATCAGTTGGGTGCTGATTTGACGGCAGTATAACTGTCTTTGGAACAGCAACCCCGATTTTTGTTGCAAGTGCATTGTTGAAAAATTTATCATCCGCGCTCCACCAAAACGGATTGTTAATAACTGCTGTTCCGGAAATTGCTGCGTTCTTTAACATTGCACGATAAAATGGAACATCCTGCGAAATGCGGTCTATTAGCACATCATAACCAATTGGTTCACCCTGAATTATTTTATTGATGTGTGCAAGTTCAGCAGTAATTCCATTTTCTTTTTTAGAATTTACTCGATCAACAAAAGCTTGAGGAAAAGTGTTTTCCTGTCCGAAAAGGATACCGATTTTTTTCATTTTATTACTTTCTAACTTATTTATAAATAATTCTGAACCCCACCTCGCTCCTCCCCTTTCTGAAAGGGGAGGAGCGGGTGGGGTTATACTTTAATCTTGTTTAAATACTCAACAAACATTTCTTTCCACCAATTCCAATCGTGACCGGTATTTTTTCTTACATCAAGCCAATGTGGAATTTTTTTCTTTGTTAAAATTTCCGAAAGAATTTTGTTTTCATCAAGGCACATATCAGAATTCACCGGTTCCAAGAACAATCCCTATCTTTTTAATTGCATCCAAAATTTTATCGTCATTTAAATTTGCAAGATAATCAGGCGGATTGTTAAAGTAACAATTATCATCATAATATCCATCCAAAAATCTTTTTATGTTGGATGCGCCACCCATAGAAAATAAATATCCAACTTTATCCGGATTACGGAAAGCAATGTTTGCAGAATGATACCCACCAAAACTGCAGCCGGCTAACCCAACTTTATCAAATCCTGTATCCTGAAAAGCAAACTCAATTACATCATTAAGAATTACTTCTTCATATGCTATTTGAGTTTTTACTCTGTCTGCAGGATGAATGTTCGTGTTATACCAGCTTAAATTATCTAAGACTATCGGGACAATAAATTTTTATTTTTCCAGTATCAAGTAAATATGCTGCAGCATTTATCAATCCAAAATCTTTAGCTTGATAATATCTTGCTCTGGAAGTTGGAAAAATAATTACTGGAAATCCAGCGTGACCAAAAACCAACATTTCAAACTCCCGGTTAATAAACTGGGAGTGCCATTTATGATATTCTTCTTTCAAAAAAAACCGTACGAATTAAAAAAGGCAAGAGATTGATGATTTGTAATTAGAGTGTCCATCAATCTTACTATTTGCTGGCAAATATATGAAAAAATGATTTTAGATCAATCCGTCAATTCATGCTGGGAAATTATAATCATTGTAATAATGAAAGAATAATAGACACATATTTGAATACTAAATTCATTATTTTTACCTTTCAATTATGAAATCACAAACTCAGCAAACGCCGCTAATGGCGCAGTATTATAAGGTAAAACAAGCTCATCCTGATACGATTTTGTTATTCAGGGTTGGAGATTTTTTTGAGACTTTTGAAGATGATGCAAAATTGGCTTCTAAAGTTTTAGGAATAACTCTAACAAAACGCTCAAATGGATATGCCGGTGATACTCCTCTTGCTGGATTTCCGCATCACGCAATCGATACTTATTTACCAAAACTTGTTCGTGCTGGTTACAGAGTTGCAGTTTGTGAGCAAATGGAAAATCCAAAATTTGCAAAGGGAATTGTTAAACGTGAAGTTGTAGAAGTTGTAACTCCGGGTGTTACTCTTTCTGATAAACTCCTTGATCATAAAAAGAATAATTATCTTGCTTGCGATTTCAATCTTAGATCAGATTTGCGGATTATCTTTTTGTGATATTTCTACAGGTGAGTTTTATGTTTTTGAAATTCCACTTGCTCATCTTGGTGAACAAATTGAATCAATTAATCCATCAGAGTTTTTGATTCCAAAACGTGATAAAGAATTTTTAGGAAAGTTGATTGAAAGAATTAATCCTTCATTAAGAATTACAAAACTTGAGGATTGGATTTTTAATTTTGATTTTGCAAACGAACTTCTAAAAAATCATTTTAAAACTGTTACACTTAAAGGATTTGGAATTGAAAATCTTACAGCAGGAATTATTGCTGCCGGTGCAGTTCTAAATTATCTAAACGAAACTCAAAGAGTTAATCTTTCTCATCTAAATAGAATTTCACTTTACAATCCTTCTGATTATATGATTCTTGATCACTCAACAAAGAGAAATCTTGAAATTACTTTTTCCATGAATGATGGCGGAAGAGAAGGATCATTAATTTCTATTCTGGATAAAACTCAAACTGCAATGGGCGGAAGATTATTAAAGAAATGGATTTCTGCTCCTTTGCGTGATCTTGATCCGATTAAGAAAAGACACGATAGTGTTGAAGAGTTATTGAAGAATAAAAAAGTAAGAAAAGATTTAACAGAAAATTTAAAAGAAATTGGTGATCTTGAAAGATTGATTTCAAGAATTTGTACTTTGCGCGCAACACCAAGAGAAGTTGTTGCTGTTAAATCATCTTTAAAGAAAATTCCAGCTACAAAAGAATTATTAGATCAGTTAAAAATCTCAACACTAAAAAATATTTCTGAACAGCTTAATCCATTAGAAAATATTGTAGAAAAAATTGCAACCGCAATTATTGATTCTCCACCTGCAGCAGTTAATGAAGGCGGAATAATAAGAAATGGATTCAGTCCTGAACTTGATGAACTGCGAGATATTTCTTTACATGGCAAAGAATGGATTGCAACACTTCAGCAGACTGAAAGAGAAAGAACAGGAATTCCATCACTAAAAGTAAATTTTAATAATGTGTTTGGATACTACATTGATATAAGTCATACTCATAAAAATAAAATTCCGGATAATTATATACGCAAGCAAACACTTGTAAACAGCGAGCGATATATAACTCCTGAGTTAAAAGAGTATGAAGATAAAATTCTAAACGCACAGGAAAAGATAAACGAACTTGAATCACAATTATTTAATGAGATTCGTGCAATCGTTGCAAATGAAGCTGAGATAATCCAAAAGAATGCAAGATTAATTGCAATGCTGGATTGTCTAAATAGTTTTGCTCAATGTGCAGAAGAATACAATTATGTAAAACCAATTGTTGATGAATCAAATAAAATAAATATTGTTCAAGGTCGTCATCCGGTTGTTGAAAGAATTCTTGATCCTGGAAATAAGTACACACCGAATGATTCTTTACTTGATAATGATGATCAGCAAATTATTTTGTTAACCGGACCAAATATGGCTGGTAAATCTGTTTACTTAAGACAGGTTGGTTTGATTGTTTTGCTTGCACAAATTGGTTCATTTGTTCCGGCTAAAGAAGCAAGCATTGGAATTGTTGATAGAATTTTTACTCGTGTTGGTGCAAGTGATAATATTACTGCAGGTGAAAGTACATTTCTTGTTGAGATGCAGGAAGCTGCAAATATTCTAAACAATGCAACTTCTAAAAGTTTAATTTTGTTAGATGAAATAGGAAGAGGAACAAGTACGTTTGATGGAATATCAATTGCGTGGGCGATTACAGAATATCTGCATGAAAATCCGGATGTTTCAGCAAAGACTTTGTTTGCAACTCATTATCATGAACTAAATGAAATGGCAGAACTTTTTCCTAAAATAAAAAATTACAAAGTTGAAGTTCGTGAGTATGATGATAAAGTTGTATTTCTTCACAAAGTAAATCCCGGCAGAGCGGATCATAGTTACGGAATACAAGTAGCACAAATGGCTGGTTTACCGTTGTTTGTTACAAATCGTGCAAAAGAAGTTTTGGATAATCTGGAAAGTAAAGAACTAACTCCTTATGAGATTAAGAAGGAAAGATTAAAAAAATTAAAATCTGATAATGATAATCAAATAAGTTTATTTGAGTTTAAAGATGATGCATTGCGAACTGAGATTAATAAAATGGAGCTTGATAAGATTACTCCATTAGAAGCCTTAAATAAATTAAACGAACTTAAAAAGAAGATGAAACAAGATGGTTAAAAAGTATTTTTTATTTCTGTTGATTGGATTGATTACAATTTTCATGTGGCAATCATGAAAGTGTAATAAAACTTGATGAACAATTTGTTAGTCAACTCCAACAGGAAAGAGAAAATAAGGATTGGGAAATGCAGTATGATTCTTATTCTCCTTTTAAAGTTGATTCAACAGCAAAGTTTCAACCGTTAAAATATTATGATGCAACTGCAGAATTTGTTTTTAAATCAAAGCTTTACAAGAATAATACTCAGGATACTATTTCAATCTTTGGAACACGTGGTGAAGAAAGAAAAGCAATTGTTGAAGGCTATGTTTTGCTTAAACTATAAAGGTAAAGATCACAAGTTGAATATTTATAAAAGTTTTGGTCCGCAAGGACAAAGTTATTACAGCATTTGGTTTACTGATCAAACAACAGGAAAAGAAACTTATCCTGTTGGTAGATATTTAGATTTTGAATTAAATGCTGATCCCGAATTTGTTTATGAAATAGATTTTAACAGAGCTTACAATCCATATTGTGCATACAGTGATCTTTTCACCTGTCCTATTCCAACAAAAGATGATTATCTTGATTTTGAAATTAAAGCAGGTGAGAAAAATTTTCATACAGAATTAAATACGGAGAAAAAGTGATAGTTGTTCTTGAAAAAACCGTAAACGACAAACAGCTCGAAAATATTATTAAACATCTTGAAGATTTTGGATTTGCAATTCATAAATCCACTGGCGAAGAGCGAATGATTCTTGGTGCAATCGGTGTTCAGCCAAATTTTGATACAAGGAAAATTAAGATACTTGATGGTGTTGAAGAGGTTTACAGAATTACTGAAGCATTTAAACTTGCCAGCAGAAGCTTTAAAAAAGAAGATTCAATTATTAAGATCAAAGATGTTGTAATTGGTGGAAACGAAGTTAATGTAATTGCCGGACCTTGTTCTGTTGAAAGTGAAGAACAGATAATGATAATTGCTGAGCTTGTAAAAAAGAGCGGAGTGAAAATTTTACGCGGCGGTGCATTTAAACCTCGAAGCTCTCCTTACTCTTTTCAAGGATTAGGTGAAGAAGGATTAAAATTATTGCGCAAAGCTGGAGATACTTACGGGTTGTTAGTGATAACTGAAGTGCTGGAAAATTCGATGATAGATCTAGTTTATAAGTACACAGATATTTTTCAGGTTGGTGCTAGAAATATGCAGAACTATTCTTTACTTAAAGAACTTGGATCAGCTAAAAAACCTGTAATGTTAAAACGCGGATTGTCTGCAACTGTTGAAGACTGGTTAATGTCTGCAGAATATATTTTATCGAACGGAAATCCGGAAGTTTTTCTTTGCGAAAGAGGAATAAGAACTTTTGAAACTTACACTCGAAACACTTTTGATATTTCAGCTATTCCCGTTGTTCACAAACGCAGCCATTTACCTGTGTTTGCTGATCCATCACACGCAACAGGATTGCGAGATAAAGTCATTCCAATGGCTCGCGCTGCAGTTGCCGCCGGTGCAGATGGTTTGATGGTTGAAGTCCATCATGATCCTGAGAAAGCTTTATCGGATGGACCGCAGGCATTACTTCCTGATCAATTTGAAGAAATGATGAAGCAGATACGATTGATTGCAAATGTTATCGGAAGAACAATGTAAAATAAATAGCAACGTATTTTTGATCTTTTGTTTTTAATAAAAAGACTTATCTTTGCCTCAAAATTTTACCAGGAATAAATGAGCTTCAGAACAATTTATAAAAATATTTTCTACATTTTAGTTGTGGTCAGTATAGCTTCTCAGTTTTCTTACAGTCAAGAAAATCCTTACAGAAAAATTAATAAAACTTATTATCCTGATGGAACGATAAAAACCGAAGGCGATTATTTGTACGATAAACTTGATGGACATTATAAAGAATTTTATCCGAATGGTAATCTTTGGAAAGACTGGAATTATGTTAACGGAAGAGAAGAAGGAATCTCTACTTGGTATTTCCCCGATGGAAAAGTAAGCATAGAATGGAATTATATCTACGGAAAAAAAGAAGGCATTTCCAGATGGTATTACGAAACCGGTGAACTATGGTCGGAGCAGCAATACAGCAATGGCGTGCTGCAAGGTGCAACTTTAACTTATTATAAAACCGGCGAGCTGCAGGGTGAGTGGAATTATATTGATGGAGTTCTGCAAGGTATTTCAAAAACATTTCTACACCAATGGAAATGTTGAAGTTGAAAGAAAATTTGTTGATGGAAGACAACACGGAACATCAAGAGTTTTTCATGATGATAAATCATTAGCACTTGAAGCATTTTTTATTGATAATAAACTGCAGGGCGATGTTTTAATTTATGATAAGATGAAAACACTCCGTGTGCGTGATACTTATATAAATGATGAACTTATAAATAGAGTTAAGTTAGATTATACGGGAAAAGTAGAATCTAAAGAAGAACTAGTAAAAGGTTATTATCCATCAGGCAGATTAGCTGATGAAACTTATATGATTGATGGATTAAAAGATGGACCGATGAAAACATTTTATGAAAGCGGTTTTCTTAAAGAGGAATGGAATTTCAAAAAAAATAATATCGCAGGGAGATCATTTGAATACTATGAAAATGGTGTGTTAAAAGTATCGTCTGATTATGTTGATGGTGTTAAGCGGGGGAATGAAAAATCATATTATGAAAATGGAATTCTTAAAGCTGAAACTATTTATCAAGACAATCTTAAAAATGGTATTTGCCTTACATATCATCCCAACGGAAACCTTGAAAGCATTGGTACCTATGTTTTAAATCGTATCGAAGGAAGCTATAAATCTTTTTTTGATAACGGTCTGCTTGAATCTGAACAGACAATAAGCAACGGAATGAAAAACGGCAAGAGAAACACTTTTTACAGAAACGGTGCGTTGGAAAAAATTGAGAACTACATTAATGGCAAATTAGTCGGCTGGGTAAAAACATATTACAGCGATGGCTCGATGATGAAAGAAGAGTATTATCAAGAGGGACGAGTTCAGCGAAGTAAAATGTACGGACAGAATGGTCTTCTCATATCAACCTACGGTTACAATTAAATTAAAATTATTGTTGTCATTATTTAAGTAATTAAATATCTTCCCCACAGAAAATTCCTAAATAACTAATCATTCAATCAAGAACGAGGTAAGAAATGGACAATTTCTTCAGAATACTTTTATTCACTTTATTAATTGCATTTCAGTTTGGATTTGCTCAAACAAGTTCAGAAAGTTTGTGGAGTAATGTGGATGAAGCGCAAATAGTTATGCTTGGCGAAAGACATATTGTACCACAAGTTGTACCGCACAATTAAACTTGATATTAATGGGATGAAAAATTTTCTATCGGAGGCTCCACTAGAATTTTCTGATGAAACAAGATCAAAACTTGCCGTGCTTTATTTACCAATGCCCGATGGCTCACATCAAAGATTCTCTATTGTAGAATCACCAATTATGGCACCGGAACTTTCTGCAAAGTATCCTGAAATCAAAACTTATATGGGTAAAGGAATAGATGATCCTTATGCTTCTGTAAGATTTGATTTTACAGTTCATGGTTTTCATGCTATGATACTTTCACCTAATGGAAATGTATTTATAGATCCTTATAGCTTAGGTGACATTCAAAATTATATTTCATACTACACAAAGGATTATACAAAAGACGGAGCATCATTTGAGTGTGAATTATTTACTGATGAAGGCATATTAAATGAATTAAATTATCTCAAAGGAAATAAAATTCTTACGCCGACGGGTCCACAATTAAGAACATATAGAGTTGCAGTGGCTACAACAGGTGAATACACAGCATTTTTTGGCGGGACTGTTCCTCAAGGATTAGCGGCGGTAGTTACAAGTGTAAACCGTGTAAATGGTGTTTATGAAAAAGAAGTTGCAGTTAGAATGGTACTTGTTGCAAATAATGATACCCTGATATTTACAAATGCTGCTAACCGATCCATATACAAATAATGATGGCAGTGCAATGCTTGCACAGAACCAAACAACTGTGGATGCATATATTGGTTCTCCAAATTATGATTTTGGACATGTATTCAGTACTGGCGGCGGCGGTGTTGCTTATCTTGGAGTTATTTGTAGGGCTGGATTAAAAGCCCGAGGTGTTACCGGATCCCCTGCTCCTGTCGGCGATCCTTTTGATATCGATTATGTAGCTCATGAAATGGGTCATCAATTTAGCGGTAATCATTCATTTAATGGATCTTCGGGGTCCTGCAGCGGCGGCAACAGAAATGCTTCCACAGCTTACGAACCGGGAAGCGGCTCAACAATAATGGCTTATGCCGGAATTTGTTCACCACAAAATTTCAAAACTACAGTGATGCATATTTTCATTCAATTAATTTTGATGAAATAGTTTCTTATACAAACTTTGGAAGCGGAAATGGTTGTGCAGTTATTACAGCGACTGGAAATAATGCTCCAATTGTTACTGTACCAACAGGAGGATTTTATATTCCTAAAAGCACTCCATTTTCTTTAACCGGTTCAGCCACCGATGCGGATGGTGATGCTTTAGTTTATTGCTGGGAAGAATTTGATCTGGGTCCTGCAGGTGCACCAGGAACACCTTCAGGCAATGCTCCAATATTTAGAAGCTGGAATCCAACTTCATCTCCAACCAGATATTTTCCACGACTTGTAAATTTGTTAAACAATACTACTGTCATTGGAGAAATACTTCCAACTTACGCAAGGACTTTAACATTTAGATTGACTGCAAGAGATAATAAAGTTGGCGGCGGCGGTGTTAACTATTCTGCATTGCAGTTTAATGTTGATGGAAACTCAGGACCTTTTGCTGTCACTTCACCAAATACAAACGTCACTTGTCTGGCGGATCATCACAGACAATTACCTGGAATGTTACAAATACAGACGTTGCCCCAGTTAATTGTGCAAATGTAAATATTCTGCTTTCAACAGATGGCGGACAAACTTTTCCAACATTGTTATTAGCAAACACACCAAACGATGGAAGCGAAACTGTAACAATACCAAACACTCCTTCTACAACAGCAAGAATTAAAGTTGAAGCTGTTGGAAATATTTTCTTTGATCTTTCTAATGTTAATTTTACAATTGAAGAAACAATTCCAGTTGAATTACTTTCATTCACTGCACAAAGAACTGATGCAGGAGTTGAACTTAATTGGAAGACAGCAACTGAAACAAATAACTCAGGCTTTACTATTGAACGAAGCAGAGATGAAGAAAACTTTGCACAAATTGGTTTTGTAAGCGGTAGAGGCACTACTACAGAAATAACCAGTTATAATTATTTAGATACCGAAATTGAAACCGGTAAATATTATTACAGACTTAAACAAACAGATTTTGATGGTACGGTTAAATATTTAAATGTAGTTCTTGTTGATGTTGGATTACCAAAACAATTTCAATTAAGTCAGAATCATCCAAATCCGTTTAATCCAACTACCACAATTAAATTTCAACTACCCGTTGATGCTAATGTAAGGATTGAATTATTTAATTCTATCGGACAAAAAGTATCAGAATTGTTAAACAGTGATTTATCAGGTGGTGTTCACGAAGTTTCATTTGAAGGTTCAAACCTTTCCAGCGGAATATACTATTATACAATGAATGCTGTTGGAAAAGATGGTAATAATTTTACTTCAACTAAGAAAATGATCCTGATGAAATAATTTTTATGTCATCCTGAGCAGAGTTGAAGGATGGCTTTTCTTTAATTGTAAAAGGCACGAGCAATCGTGCCTTTTTTATTTATAAACATATCGATTTATATTTGCATACAAACAAATCAGAACAAATATGAAAAAACATCCAAAGAAATTTAAAGTTGGGTTAATTCAATTAGGCTTTTCAAAAAATCCAGATGATAATCTTAAAAAAGCAATTGTATGGATTGAGAAAGCAGCTAAAAAAGGTGCGCAGGTAATTTGCTTACCTGAACTTTTTCGTTCGCAGTATTTCTGTCAATCAGAAAATATTGATTATTACGATTTAGCTGAAACAATTCCAGGTCCTTCTACAGATGCAGTTTCTAAAGATTGCAAAGAAACTTAAAAGTTGTTGTGGTTGTTCCACTATTTGAAAAGAGATCTGCTGGACTGTATCATAACTCATTAGCGGTTGTAAATACAAAAGGTGCAATAGCAGGAGTTTATCGTAAGATGCACATTCCAGATGATCCATCTTATTATGAAAAATATTATTTCACTCCCGGTGATTTAGGATTTAAATCGTTTGATACAGAGTTTGGAAACATCGGTACTTTAATCTGCTGGGATCAATGGTATCCGGAAGGTGCAAGATTAACTGCACTGCAAGGTGCAAGCATTTTATTTTATCCAACAGCAATCGGCTGGCATCCTCACGAAAAGAAAGAACACGGCAAACCACAGTTTGAAAGCTGGCAAACAATTCAACGATCACACGCAATTGCAAATGGAGTTTATGTTGCATCAGTAAACAGAATTGGTTTGGAAAAAGAAACTAAAGATTCTGCTGGAATAGAATTCTGGGGAAATAGTTTTATCTGTGATCCTCAAGGAATTATAATAGCAGAAGCATCACACGATAAAGAAGAAATTCTAATTGCCGAAGTTGATATTGATAGAATTGAATACATAAGACGTAACTGGCCGTTTCTTACGAGACAGACGAATTGATGCTTATTCTGATATAACTAAAGATTTTTGAAATAAATGTATACTCAATAATTCAAAATTCAAAAGTAAAAATTCAAAAAGTAGGCAATGAAAATTTCGGAATACAAAAATGATCCTAAGGAAATTAAGGTTCGTTGCTATAAATATTCTGTTGAAGTGATAAAATATGTTTCATCAGTTGATGTTGCAAGAAAATTTCAATCGATTGTTGATCAATTTATTAGGTCTGCAACCTCAATAGGTGCTAATGTAGTTGAAGGTAAATCAGCTCATTCGAAAAGAGACTTTATTAAATTTTATGAGATTGCTTTAAAATCAGCAAATGAAACGAAATACTGGATTTGTTTATTAAGGGACGGGTTGGATTTAAACAATATCGATAGTTTATTAAAAGAGGCTGATGAAATATCTAAAGTGTTAGCAACAATTATAATTAATACAAAAAAATCAAAATAATTTTTGAATTTTGAATTTTTACTTTTGAATTTATTGTAGAATCAAAAATGTTATGAAAAAAGAAAAAACAAAATTTCGATTACCTGCAGAATTTGAATACCACGAAGCAACCTGGATTGGCTGGCCGAATAACAAACAGGATTGGCCGGGAAAGTTTCAACCAATTCCCTGGGTGTATGGAGAAATTGTTAGATATCTTTCTCGCGGAGAAAAAGTTAGAATAATTGTTCAATCAAAAGAACATCAGAAAAAAGCAGAACAAGTTTTAAAAGCTGTTGATGCTGATATGAGCAATGTGGAATTCTTTAAACTTGAAACAGATAGAAATTGGTTACGAGATGCAGGACCTCAATTTGTGAAAAATGAAAAGAACGAAACTGTTCTTATCAACTTTAAGTTTAATGCGTGGGCTAAGTATGATAATTATAAACTCGATGCAAAAATTCCTAAAATGATTTCCAATAAACTTAAACTTGATTTGATAAAAGCTGAACATCAAAATAAAGAAGTTGTACTTGAGGGCGGAAGTATTGATTACAATGGACTTGGAACTATTATCACGACCGAAGAATGTTTGATGGATAATGAAATTCAAGTACGCAATAAAAACTTTTCTAAAAAAGATTATGAGGATGTATTTAGTAAATATCTCGGTGCAACGAATGTAATCTGGCTAAACAAAGGAATTGCCGGAGATGATACACACGGGCACGTTGATGATATAACAAGATTTGTAAATCCAAATACAGTTGTTACTGTTATGGAGACTCATCCGAATGATCCGAACTATATTCCATTGATGGAGAATAGAGAAATACTTGAAGGTGCAAAGTTGGAAGATGGTTCAAGTTTAGAAATTGTAGAATTGCCAATGCCTTCACCAGTTATATTTAAAGGAGAAAGACTGCCGGCAAGTTATGCTAATTTTTATATTTCAAATTATGCAGTGCTTGTTCCAACATTTAATGATCCGAATGATAGAATTGCATTAGGAATTTTATCTGAATTATTTACTGATAGACCTGTTATTGGAATTCACGCAGTTGATTTGGTTTGGGGACTTGGAACGTTGCATTGTTTAACACACGAACAGGTTTTATGATAAGTAATTCTATTCATAATTTATTTTAATCAGGTTGTCATTCCCACGGAAGTGGGAATCTATTTTAACAACATTTGGATTCCCGTTTTCACGGGAATGACAATAAACAATTATTCACTTTAAAATAAAATTCTATCAAAATCTTTTTAGCAGTGTTCTTTTATTACTTCCAATCTTAACAAGAACAACTCCAACAATTATAACAACAGAAGCAAGTAGATTAAAAATATTTAACTGTTCATTTAAAAATATCCAGCCAAGCACTAATGCAATAATTGGATTTACATAAGCATAAGTAGAAACAAGTGAAAGAGGAAGATGTTCAATTGCATAAATGTATGAACCATATCCGAAGATTGAACCCATAACAATAAGGTAAGCAAGTGATATTAATCCTGATTGTGTAAAATGTAATCCGGTAAATTCACCAAGAACAGCACCGAGTATAATTTGAAGAGATCCAACAATCAGCATTTGTACAGAAGCGCTCATAAGCGGATGAACACTTACTTTTTTGTACTTAGAATAAACAGATCCCAGTGACCACGAAACAACTGCTCCAAGAATGCTTAAAACTCCGATTAAATATTTTGTTTCAAAAATATATTTTAAATCGCCGCCAAAAATTAATCCAACACCAAGACTGCCGATTATCAATCCTGATATAACCATCCAATTTAATTTTGGACCTTTGGGAAGAAATGATTCAACACCAACCATCCAGAAGGGAACAGTGGTAATTAGTAATGCTGCCAATCCGCTTTCAATCCATTGTTCACCAACAACAACAAGTCCGTTACCAAAACCAAGTAAAGCGATACCGATTATTGCAATGTGGATCAAATCTTCTTTTTTAGGAAATTGTTTGCCGCTTACACGAAGAATTGTAATAAGAATAATTCCCGCAATTAACCAACGAAAACCTGCAAACAACATTGGTGGAATTGTTTCCACTCCAATACGAATGAACAGATAAGTTGTACCCCAAATAATGCAGATCGCAATCCAGGCTAAGTAAGCTCGTATGTTTGGTTTATCCATAAAGATTTTTAATAATTGGCAGCGGAAACTTAGCAAATAAAAAAACAAAAGCCCTCAAATTTTATGAGGCTTTATATTAGAAGTGATTTAATTAACAAAAGTTATTTGAGAAGAATCATTTTTTTAGTTTGAATAAAATCATTAACTCTTATTGAATACAAATAAACACCGCTTGAAAGATTGTCGTTACTAAATTCAAATTCATATCTATCAGCTTTTTTAAATTCATTAAGTAATGTTCTGAATCTTTTGTCCTAAAAGATCAAACACCTCAATTGTAACTATTCCATCTTGCGGAAGTTCATATCTTATTGTTGTTGAGGGTTAAACGGATTGGGATAATTCTGGTAAATACTATAATCTTTACCGGATTTGTAGGTGAAGGAGGAGTATATGTCATCGAGTTGAAGTTGTTTTGGTATTCTGAAATTGCTTTCTGAACATTATCCCTTGCAACAGTTATTGAATTAAGTTCATCAGACCCTCTGCCTACAACTAAAGCTAAAATAATTTCTGCTGGTTTTGATTTTTCCAGCGTAAACGGACCGATACTTGCAAATTTTCTATCATCCAGTGCTATTCGATCGATCCAACCATTACTTTCAACCGGATCTCCTGAGAACCAATAGATAGGATTAACAGAAGTACAATTAACATTTCCATAAACCATTCCCCAAAGAGTATCGCATGGATTAAGTGCATTTCCATATCCATCATTTCCCATTATGTAATTCTTCACATATTGTAAATTATCCGGAAAACTTTGTCCTGGAGAATTTTTACCATATCCTGTAAACGAAAATAATCCAAGGTTTTTATAACCTGGCAGTTTTCTCTCACCAAGCAAAGTACCATTTTTTATAAATGCAGTATCTGTGGCTTCATTAGTATTGATAATTGGTCCTTGTATAACTGTCGTAAAAATTGCAGGAGGATTTATTCCATATTGGCCATCGTCATTAAAATTATAAGTGAATATAGAATTTAAAACTGTATCACATCCGCTAAGATCATCAGCTGCTTCACCTAGATCGGTATCATCCCAGGGACTAAAAAATACTGAGTCTAAAACGTCATCAACAATTCCCGTGTTTTCAATTTTATATTTTATAAAAATTATATTTTCCAGATCAGGATTATTTATGGCAAAAAGTGTTTGCTGAATATTTATACCGATTGGAGAAACATTATATAATCTTTGGTTAGCAGGAACGCCGTCATTGTAAATGCACCAGGCTATTTCATCTCCAATTAGCGGAGGCATATCTTCATTTAAATCCCAGGTTCCGTTATAATTACGATCAATGGGATTATAATAACCATCGCCATTCCCATCGTAGAAATCTGCACCAAGCAAAACAGCTTCTTTCCATTTTTGCCAACTTGAACTGAAAGGAATATCATCTTTTCTAACTACATAAATGATATTTAATGTGTCTTCAGGATTACTTCCAGTTTTTCCTGGCTGATAGTCCTCTGAACCCTCGGATACCGTGCTTGAAAAGAACTCTCCATTTGCATAGCCTGATAAAAAGAAACCAGATCTAAATAGAAATACACTTTCATCAAATTTTCCACCTGCTCCATTAATGAATGGATCGGGATCAGGTACATTTGCACTTGCTAATAAACCTTTGTTATCGATCGGCAAATTTATTTTATTAACAAAAAAACGATGTGTTGTTTGTCCAATTATTTGTGAATAAAGGAATAACAAAAAAAACAATATTAGCTTTACTAAATTTTTCATTTGAGTAAAATCATTTTTTTTGTTTGAACAAAAGAACCAGCAGTTAATCGGTAAAAATAAATTCCACTTGAAAGGGAAGAAGCATTAAAATCAACTTCATAACTTCCAGCATTTCTAATATTCATTAACTAATGTTGCAACTTCATTTCCAAGAACATCATAAACTTTTAATGTTTGATGACTGCTGACTGGAGACTGCCAACTTATTTTTGTGCTTGGATTAAATGGGTTGGGGTAGTTTTGGGATAAGTTATATTCTGTAACGACAGAAAAATCATCAATATCACTAACAGTTCCATTAGTAAAATTATTGTTAAAATAAGTTTGGGCATCCTGAGCATAATTCCTGGTTACTGAGATAGAATTTAATGCGTTGTTTCCTTGTCCAACAACATATCCGACCCAAATATCAATTGGCTTATTTGCCTCGAGTGTAAATCTTCCTGAACTGATTATATTTCTCAAATCACCTTCAGAATTATTAATCCAACCAACATTTGTAACTGGATCACCTGAGAACCACAAGCATGGATTTACTTCTGCACAATTAACTCCACCTGTAACATACCCATAAGCAAAATTACAAGGATCTAAAATATTTCCGATACGCGCTAATCCATTTAAATAATTATAAACTTCACTTTGGTTTATTGGTTCACTTAACACCGGATCTCCACCACGCATTAAAATACTTGCTGAAATATCTAAATTTTTTGCTCCTGGGAAAAACTCTGTACTAAATAAATTTCCTCTGCGATTATATGCCGTATCTAAAGGTGTATCAATTCCAGCATCAAATAATCCATTTGAATTGTTATCGATAAATGTTTCTCCTGGAATATATGAAACCGGTCCCTGCAGATATTTCATAAAGAATGCTGGCGGATTTGAACCATATTCATAATCACTACCATTATTATAAATAAAACCGGAATTTAATAAAGTATCACATCCAATAAGATCATCCCAGGCATCACCTAAATCAGGATCAGCATAAATTGCAAAGATCACAGAATCAAGTTTATTTGTAACTGTATCCTGTATTAATTAATCTGTAACGAATAAAGATTGTATTGCCAAGCGGAGCTTGTACAGAAGCATAAGCAGCAACCGTTTGTTGTATTTCAATTCCCTTTGGTGTAACTGTAGTAAATCTTCTATCATCAGCTGGAACTTCATCATTATAAACACACCAGGTCATTTCATCACCAATTAAAGCTGGTTTATCTTCAGAAGTGTCCCAAATATTATTTCCATTTAAATCTGTTGGATTATAAACTCCATCATTATTTCCGTCATAAAAATCTGCTCCAAGTGAAACCGCATCAATCCAACTTTGCCAGGATTGTCCAAAATCAGAATCAGTTTTTTTAACCACATAAATAATATTTTTTGGATCGGAAGGATCATTATTGATAGTCCCTGGCAAATAATCTTTCATTAAAGATGCGGATGCAACACCATTAGCCCAAAGAGTATCATTTGCATAACCAGCAAGTTGAAATCCGCCGCTAAATAAAAAAACGTGTCCAGCAAATTTTCCACCAGTTCCACCGATAACCGGATTTGGATCCGGAATATTTACGTCAGCTAAAATTCCTTTGTTATCGATTGGAAGATTAATTGCATTAACATTTAATCTATATTGTGTTTGTGAAAAGATAGAAGTAGCAGTAAGCAGTAATAACAAAAAGAATTTTTTCATTTTCACACCGTTATTTAATTAATAACATTTTTTTAGTTTCTAAATATTCTCCAGCTTTAAGCTGGTAGAAGTAAACTCCGGATGCTGGATTCTTGATACTTGATGCTGGATTGAATTCAATTTCATAAGAACCAGCATTTCTGTATTCATCAACAAGAGTTGCAACTTCATTTCCAAGAACATCATAAACTTTTAATGTTTGATGACTGCTGACTGGAGACTGCCAACTTATTTTTGTACTTGGGTTAAATGGGTTTGGGTAGTTTTGGAAAAGATTAAATTCAGCGGGAATGGTTGAGTTTGCTTCTTCAACTGTAACCGGGACCTGACTAAAGTTAGTATTATAATGTCCAATTGCATAATTAACTTTATTTTTAGTAATTGTAATAGAGTTTAACGGATCTGTTCCCCTTGCGCAGGTATAAGCAGCAATTATATCAATTGGTTTGTTTTCTGCAAGTTTAAAGTTACCTGTGTTAGCCATTACTCTTGCATCGGTTCCAATGTTCCATAGCCACCCAGTATTATTAACAGGATCACCTGATACCCAATAAAATGGATTAACTTCATTACAATCAATACCTCCAAAAACACTTGTATAATTAAAATTACACGGATTGGGAATCTCACCATTTCGTCTTATTGAAAGTAAGTAATTCCTTGCCTGATACTTATTGTTTGGATCTCCATAATAAAAATCACCATCAACCCAACCCATTGATCTGTTGTTCGTCAGGTTCTTTGCTCCAGGTATGTTTTTTATTCCCAGCTGAGCACCTAAAAAACTGTAGGCTGTATCAAGCGGAATATCAGCACCTTCATCAAAAATTCCATCACCATTATTATCAATAAATGTTTCACCTGGAATGTAAGAATGCGGACACTGTAAGAATGTTAAATAAAATGCAGGCGGATTGTTTCCATACTCAAAATCACTTACTGTTTGATATCCAAAAACAGAACTTAATAATGTATCAGAGCCTAATTTATCATTGGAGGCATCTCCAATATCATTATCAGACCAAATACCAAAGATTACAGAATCCAAAACATTTCCGACAGTTCCGGAATTATTGATACGGTACCTAACAAAGATTGTATTTCTTAGTTCGGGATAAATTGTATTAAAACTATCATAAGCAAAAACTGTTTGTTGTATTTCAATTCCCATCGGATTTACATCATTAAATCTTCGTTGTGATGCTGGAACTCCATCATTATAAACACACCAGGCTGTTTTATCGCCCAGTAAATCTGGTTTGTCTTCATTGCTGTCCCAGATTCCATTTGAATTCAGATCCACAGGATTGTAAAATCCATCAATATTTCCATCATAAAAAGATGCACCTATACTAACAGCATCAATCCAATCCTGCCATGATTGTCCAAATGGTGTATCATTTTTATCAACAACATAAATTCTATTTTTAGGATCTGTAGGTGAGCTTCCAACTGGACCAGGTAAATAATCTGCAACCAAAGAAGCTGTTGAAACGCCATTAGACCAAAGTGAATCTCCATGATATCCAGACATAAAGAATCCGCCTGAAAAAAGAAAAACAATATTGTCCAACTTTCCGCCTGAACCAGAAATATTTGGATCAGGATCTTGAATATTTACAGCTGCTAAAACACCCCTGTTATTTATTGGTAGATTTATACTGTTTGCATAAAATCTATAAGCTGATTGCGGAAGTATTGACAAGGGTAATAAAAGTAAAACAATTATTAAGGTTTTCATAACAACCCTTTCGATGCGAATTATAGAACCCAATACAAAATTAGGCTGCTCAAAACTAAAATAAACGGTTGCTAATGTCAATCAATAAACCGTTCTGTAAATATTATTGTTATCGG
The DNA here is from genome assembly GCA_963812305.1 of uncultured Ignavibacteriaceae bacterium. Taxonomy (GTDB): domain Bacteria; phylum Bacteroidota; class Ignavibacteria; order Ignavibacteriales; family Ignavibacteriaceae; genus IGN3. The sequence continues at coordinate 23,036 of CAWEUT010000016.1, read as the reverse complement.
AACTCTTGTAAAAATATCCGCTACAATAATTTCAGAGTAATTTTATTGGATAAGCCTTTAATCATCCTTAATTTTGTACTCAAAATTTTTAATCTATCAACAGAGGAGATAATTCTGTGATAATTTCAGTTCCAAAAGAAATAATGTCCGGTGAAAATCGTGTTGCGTGTGTGCCGGATGTTGTTCCAAAATTAATTAAAGCCGGTTTTGAAGTTCAGATCGAAAAAGATGCAGGACTTAATGCCGGATTTACTAATGAACAATATCAAAAAGCAGGCGCAAAAATTATTGATAATCTTACAGATCTTTATGCAAATGCTGATTTAGTTTTTAAAGTTCAACGCCCCATCGATCACCCAACCGCAGGAAAGAATGAAATTGATTTAATGAAGAAGGGAACAATACTCATTTCCTTTGTCTATGTTCTTCATTATACAGACATCGCAAAAAAATGTGCTGAAAAAGGAATCGATTTAATTTCTATGGATATGATTCCAAGAACAACTCTTGCACAAAAAATGGATGTACTCAGTTCTCAGGCAAACATTGCAGGATATAAATCTGTTATACTGGCTGCTAATGAACTTGGTAAAATCTTTCCGCTAATGATGACTGCTGCCGGAACAATTTCTCCTGCTAAAGTTGTAATAATGGGTGCAGGCGTAGCAGGTTTGCAGGCTCTTGGTACAGCAAAAAGATTAGGTGCAGTTGTTGAAGTTTCCGATATTCGAACCGCAGTTAAAGAAGAAGTACAAAGTCTTGGTGGTAGATTTATCGAAGTAGAAGGTGCAGAAGATATGCAGGATGCCGGCGGATACGCTAAAGAAGCATCACCGGAATTTCTACAAAAACAAAAAGAAACTATTTTCAAACATGTTACAGAAGCAGATATTGTTATAACAACTGCTCTTGTTCCCGGTAAGAAAGCTCCTATTCTTGTAAGTGAAGAAATGGTAAAACATATGCGACCGGGCAGTGTTGTACTTGATATGGCAACTGAATTTGGCGGCAATTGTGAGATAAGTGAAAAAGGTAAAACAGTTAAGAAATATGGTGTAACAATTATTGGCGAATCAAATCTTCCTTCTTTAGTTCCAACACATTCAAGTGAAATGTATTCTAAGAATATTCTTAGCCTGATTCTCCATATTGGTAAAGAAGGCAAAGTTGTTTTAAAACTGGAAGATGAAATTGTAAAAGGATCTTTAATCACACATAATAGTGAAGTGATAAATCAAAGAGTTAAAGATCTTATCAAATAAAATTTTTAAGAAAATAATAAAGGTTAACTATGGAAGAATATTTCTTTTTAATGCACGTGTATGTTTTTGCACTTGCAATTTTTGTGGGATTTGAACTCATCACAAAAGTTCCGCCAACGCTGCATACACCGCTTATGTCCGGTTCAAATGCAATTTCTGGAATTACAATTGTTGGTGCAATATTAAGTGCCGGGCTGGAACAATTTACAATCAGTACAATACTTGGTTTAATTGCTGTGGCTTTTGCTATGATAAATGTGATTGGCGGATTTCTTGTTACCGATCGCATGTTAAAAATGTTTAAGAAGAAGTGAGCTGAAAAATGAAAATTACAATAGAAATAACTTACTTAATCGCTTCAGTTCTTTTTATACTCGGTATCAAATATCTTGGATCTCCAAAGACTGCTAGAAAAGGAAATCTTTATGCTGCAATCGGAATGTTTCTAGCAATTGCAGCTACATTGTTTGATCAACAGGTTCTTACTTTTGAATGGATAATTATTGGTTCTTTAATCGGTTCAATAGCCGGTGTTATTATGGCATACAAAACTCCGATGACAGGAATGCCGCAAATGGTTGGAATGTTAAACGGATTTGGCGGTGGTGCCTCTATACTTGTTGCACTCTCAGAATACTTTAAGAAAAATCCAAATTATCCTGTTAACACAGGCTTACCGTTCGATCTTCCTATCGATCAGGGAATTGCAATAATACTTAGTATCTTGATTGGCGGCGTTACATTCACAGGATCTATGATTGCTTTTGGAAAACTGCAGGGATTAGTGACCGGAAAAGTTGTTAAATATCCGCTTCAGCATACAATGAATGCATTATTGTTTTTAGGAGTTCTTGCTGCAGGCGTTTATGTAGTAATGTTTCCCGCAATGATAAATATCGTTTTAATTATTTCAGTGGTATCACTTATTCTTGGAGTTTTATTGGTGCTTCCAATCGGTGGTGCTGATATGCCGGTTGCAATATCTTTATTAAACTCATATTCCGGTTTAGCCGGATCTATGACGGGATTTGTTTTAGGAAATAATGTGTTGATTATTGCCGGTGCTCTTGTTGGTGCATCCGGAATAATATTAACAATGATTATGTGTAAAGGTATGAATCGTTCGCTTATGAATGTGGTTCTTGGCGGATGGGCTAATGCCGGTTCAACAAGTGCAACATCTTCTACAACTTCTCCAAAGGGCGATGTTAAATCTATCGATTCAGAAGAACTTGCAATGCTGCTTGATTCTGTTAGCAGTGTGATCATTGTTCCTGGTTACGGAATGGCAGTAGGACAAGCTCAACATGCTGTTCGTGATCTTGTAAACATCCTTGAGAAAAAAGGAATTAAAGTAAGATTTGCAATTCATCCTGTTGCCGGAAGAATGCCCGGACATATGAACGTATTACTGGCAGAAGCTCAGGTTTCTTACGATAAACTTTATGCAATGGAAGATATTAATGATGATTTCAATAATACAGATGTTGTTATCGTAATCGGAGCAAATGATGTTGTTAACCCTGCAGCTCGTCACGATCAAAGCAGTCCAATTTTTGGAATGCCGATTCTTAACGTAGACTATGCAAAAACAGTTATCATCAACAAAAGATCTATGAATGCCGGATATGCAGGAATAGATAATGAATTATTCTTCTATCCAAATGCTCTTATGTATTTTGGAGATTCCAAAGATGCAATAACCAAATTGGTTAATGAAATAAAAAATCTTTAGAATAAAATAATTCTGTCATTCCGGGCTTTACCCGGAATCTATTTTCCCCAATCAAATTGTTTTGGTTGGGGATTTTTATTTCCACAAACCACTCTGTTTAACATCAATTTTAAGGCATATATTTGTAATGTTATTTTTATTCTAAAATCAGGCTAAATTTTGAAAAAACTATTTGTTTTCTTGTTCATAATTCAGGTTTCTATAATCCTTCCTCAGGAAGTAGTTATTAAAAGTCTTAAAACCTATACTAGCAAAGATGCTAATTCAATTCCGGTTTTATCTTCTCCAAGAGATCTACTAATTATTGACTTTGATGTTCAAACAGAATATCCCCCAAACATCCATATTGTTTTTAAGTTTTGTGATAGAAACTGGAATGCTACGGATAATATCTTTCTTGCAAATCAGGGACAAAACACTGCTTACACATTTAATTATTTTTCACTTCCCACAACTGTTGAAGATGCAAAATATCATTACACAAATACCTTTCCTGATAAAGATGGGTATGTCTCTTTTCCTTTTTCCGGCAAATGGAAATATTACATTGTTGATTCACAAGATTATAACATAGTATTTGGAGAAGGAAGATTTTTTGTCGTTAAAGCCGATGTTCCGCTTAAGGTGGATATTAAACAGGAAACATTGGAAGATAAAACTTATTTTCCACCTCAGCTTGGTCATAGCAATTGGATTATTGTAGATGCAATGCCTAAAGAAGATTATTTTCCATTTTTTGTTGATGAACTTGAGGTAGTTCAAAATCATTTGCTGGATTATTCAGTTAGAGTGCCACGAAATTCTACAGATCAGAACAGAGTATTTGAATGGGATGGCGGATCAAAAGTAAGATTTATTGCTAAAGATGTTTTTCCGGGAAATGAATATCGACAGACTAACTTAACAGATATTAATATTTTTAATTCCAAAAATGTAAAAGCTCAGTTTGATGGGATGGAGTATAGCAGATTTTTACTTATGAGTAAGCGGGATAATAATGGAAGTTTCACTCTAAATGCTCCGAAAGATATGTACTCAACTTATATGAATGTAACCTTTCAGATCAAACCTCCGGAGGAAGTGTACGGTGATATTTATTTAGTCGGTGCTTTTAATGATTGGAAAGTGTTACAAAACTATAAAATGAATTTTAATGGTGATCATTTTGAATTAACTGTACAGCTAAAACGGGGAGTTTACGATTACCAATATGTAGTTGTAAATGGAGATTATTCCGATGTTACAAATCAGAATTGGTTTGTGCTTGAAGGAAACGATTGGCAGACCACTAATGATTATAATATTTTTCTTTGGTATCGTGATCAGGAGTATGGCGGTTACGATCGTATAATTGGATATTCAAAAATTCAAACGAGATAAAAATAATGGAAAAACTTTCAATCGGTGTTATTGGTGTTGGGCATCTTGGTAAACTTCATTCAAAGATGTTTAAAGAAATTAGTAATTGTAATTTTGTTGGTGTGTTTGATTCAAATCAAGAGCAGGCAAAATCAGTTGCTGATGAATTTGGTGTAAAATCTTTTGACTCAATTGATGAGCTGCTCTCAAATGTAAAGGCTGTTTCAGTTGCTGCAACAACAACTGCCCATTATGAAGTAGCAAAAAAATGTTTTGAAAAAAACATTCATGTGTTTGTAGAAAAACCAATCACAGCATCTATAGAAGAGGGTGAAGAATTAGTTAAACTTGCAAAAGAAAAGAACCTAAAATTTCAGGTTGGGCATATTGAGAGATTTAATCCGGGATTGCTGTCACTCGAATCATTTATCTCAGATCCAATGTTTATTCAATCAGATAGACTAGCACAATTTAATCCACGCGGAACAGATGTAGCAGTTGTTTTGGATTTAATGATACACGACATAGATATTATTTTAAGTTTTATTAAAAGCGATGTTAAGCAGATTGATGCAAGCGGAGTTGCAGTTGTTTCTGATCATATCGATATTGCGAATGCAAGAATTCAATTTGAAAACGGTGCTGTTGCAAATGTAACAGCAAGTAGAATTTCGCAAAAGAAAATGCGTAAGATGCGTATCTTTCAAAAAGATCATTATATATCTTTAGATTTTGTTACGGGCGTTTCAGAAGTTTATCGCATCCAGCCAGTTGATGAAGCAGCATTACCAAACTCAATTTCCTTTGGTGAAATCGGTGTTGGAGATAAAAGAAAAAGATTGATTTATGAACAGCCTGAATCTAAAGCCTATAAATGCACTTAACTATGAATTGCAACTTTTTGTAGATTCAGTTTTGAATGATAAAAAAATTATTGTTTCTGGTGAAGACGGATTGCGTGCATTAAAAGTAGCCGAAATAATTATTCAGAAAATCGAGCAATCAAAAGGAGTATAGAAATGAAAAGATTCTTTTCATTAGTCATTTTACTATCATTTGTAATCTCAGGTGTTCAATGCAGTGTATATGAATCGTTTACAAATCTTTCGCGATTGCAATTTAAAGTTGGGCAGGTAAATGGATTTCAGATAAATGGAGTATCCATTTCTAATAAATCTAAACTTGGTGATTTTAATCCATTGGATTTATTAAGTCTTTCATCCTCCTTTGCACAAGGTACATTGCCTGCATCTTTTGTCTTAAATGTTGAAGCAAAAAATCCAAATGATGGAACGGGCGGATACAAAAAATCGGATGCTACTTTGCAAAATTTTAAATGGAGATTGTTTCTTGATGATAAAGAAACTATTTCTGGAGATATTGATCAGCCAATTGCTATCCCGGGTACCGGTGATGTAACTACAATTCCTCTCAGGATTAATCTTGATCTCATTAAATTCTTTAAAGATAGGGGATACGAAAGTATTATTAATCTTGCTTTAGCTCTCGGCGGCAATCAAGGATCATCCTCAAAAGTAACTTTGTATGCCACGCCAACAGTTAGCTCTCCATTCGGTAACATCACTTATCCCGGTGAACTTAAATTAGTAGATACTCAGTTTTCTAAATAATTTTTTTTAGGAATGCTTTATGGCTAAAACAGAAAAATATGCTGTCGGTGTTGATTTAGGCGGAACAAATATTAAAATCGGAATTGTTTCCGATAAAGGTAAACTTGTTAAAAGTATTTCAATAAAAACTGAAGCTGACTGTGGACCAAAAAATGTTATTGCTAACATCAGTCAAAGGTGTTGAGACAATTTTAGCAAAAAATAAATTAAAGATACAAGGAATTGGAATCGGTTGTCCGGGTGTTGTATCAATCAAAAAAGGGATAGTTGAAAACGCACCAAATCTTCCCGGATGGAAAAATGTAAAACTCGGTCCGATCATTAAAGAAAAATTTGGCTATAAAGTTCATCTTGAAAATGATGCGAATGCTGCTGCAATTGGTGAGTTGATGTTTGGAGCAGGAAAAAAGTTTGATTCGTTTGTAATGGTAACTTTAGGTACTGGAGTAGGCGGTGGAATTGTTTTTAATAAAAAAATATTCCGTGGTGAGTTTGGCGCAGCCGGTGAGATTGGACATATATCAATAGATGTAAATGGTCCAAAGTGTAATTGCGGTTCAACAGGATGTATAGAGGCTTATGCGGGTAACTCATATCTAAAAGAACAGATTAGAAGTGAGCTTAAAGATTATCCTGACTCAAAAGTCTGGAAGTTGATTGAAAATGATTTATCAAAAGTATCTCCAAGAATTATTCAGGCAGCATCAGAAAAAAAAGATGCTTACGCAAAATTTGTAATTGAAAGAATGGGCAAACAACTTGGTGCAGCACTTGCATCATTAAGTAATTTACTGGATATAAGTACTTTTATAATTGGTGGCGGTGTGGCAGGATTCGGCAAACCTTTGCTTGATTCAGCTCGTAAAACAATTTCTGAAAGAGTACTATTATCTCTACGTTCCAGAGTTTTGGTTATTCCTGCTAAATTGCAAAATGAAGCCGGAATAAAAGGTGCATCGTCATTGGTGTTTTATAATAATTAGTTTAATGCAATTATATAAAATGCAATTACTTGGTATTCCTGTTAGGTTGCTGCTGTATACTTGGATTGTCATTTCGAAGGAGTCCTCGACTGAGAAATCTTAACTTAGATTTATTCAGATTTCTCCTTTCAGTCGGAATGACAAATAAGGATTTTGCATTATACGGTTTAATAATCTAGACAAACAATGAAACTTAATTCCATAATATTTTTAATACTTTTCATTTCATTTTTTCTACTGCAAGGAATTACTTTCTCACAGCAAAAAGACTCACTTTCTATTTTAAAAGATCCAATTAGTAAAACAATCGATTCACTTTTCGTTTCATCAGATAAAATTTCAAGTCCTGTTGATTCACTTTTTAATGCAAAATTAAAAGGCAGAACTTATGACGTAGACACAACAGTATTTGCATCATCTAAAGATTCCTTAATCTTTTTAGTTAAAGATAAAAAAATGAATATCTATGGTGAAGGAAGTATCAATTATAAAACTACAGAAATTAAAAGCTCAAACATTTTTATTGATTTTGAATCCAATAATATAAATGCAGTTGGTGTTCCTTCAGATACTCTGCCAGGCAAGTTTGATGGTACTCCGGTTTTAAAAGAGGGTACTGAAGTTTACGCCGGTCAAACCATGAAATACAATTTTAAATCCGGTCAGGGATTAATATCACTTGCAAAAACTGAACAGGAAGGCTCAAAATACACTGGAACGAAAATCAAAAAAGTGGATAGAGATACTTACTTTATTGAAGATGGAATTTTTACAACTTGTGACGATGAAACTTGTCCGCACTATTATTTTACCGCAAATAAGATGAAGGTTATTCAAAAAGATCAGCTTGTTGCTGATTGGATATTCATAAATTTTGGCGGCGTACCTTTACCGATACCTCTACCATTTGCAGTTTTTCCTATTGAATCAGGAAGACGTTCAGGAATAATTCCGCCTACATTCGGCAACGATGCAACATACGGAACTTACTTTAACGGCTTCGGTTATTTTTGGGCAATAAATGATTATATAGATTTAAATCTTACGGGCGATTATTACACACGCGGCAGTTATAAGTTTGATACACGATTTCAGATATTCAAAAAAATATAATTACTCCGGTAATTTGGAAGGCAGTTACGGAAGCTTCATTCAGGGTGAGGATACAGATCCAAATAGAGTGGAGAATACAGAATGGCGTATTGCATGGAATCATAATCAATCAATCACACCAACTTCCAGGTTTGATGCAAAATTAGAATTTATTTCCGGCACTAATATAAGACGCGACTTGAACGACCTTAATGAAATTTTAAGAAACGATGCGGTTTCTAATGCAACATATTTTAAGCAATGGGAGGAGTCTGGTAACAGTTTGTCTTTAAGTTATTCTCGTAATCAAAATTTTGAGACTAATGATATTTCTGAGGTGCTGCCAAATTTAACTTTTTCGCTTGCTCAGAGTTATCCTTTTAGAGACAACATTGGTACACAAGAATGGTATGAAACTTTTGGTTATAATTATTCAGGTCAATTACAAAATAATAGAAATAAAATTGATGGAAATCTGAAAACAAGAGGCGGTATTCAACATAACATTACTGCTTCTCTATCGCCTAAGTTTGGTTACTTCAGCATATCTCCAAATTTCCGTTACAACGAAAGCTGGTACAATAAATATGTTACCAAGTACACAGCAACAGATACCTCAGGGAAATATTATGTACAAACAGATGATGTGCAGGAATTAAGTGCTGTAAGAACTTTTTCAACCGGAGTTGCAGCGTCCACAAAGTTTTATGGAATGTTTAATATAAACTCGTTTGGTATTAATGCAGTTAGGCATACTGTTACTCCGTCAATTAGTTATAATTATTCTCCGGATTTTTCAACATCTACCTGGGGATATTATGATACTTATATTGATTCTGCCGGTAACCCTGTTGAGTATAATAAATATGAAAGAGAAATATTCGGAAAACCATCAAATCAGGAACAGCAAAGCATCAACTTTTCATTAGGCAATGTCTTTGATATGAAAACAAATGCTGATCCGACAGACACAACATCTAAAGAAAATAAATTTCAATTATTAAATCTTACTGCTTCTATGGGATATAACTTTGCAGCAGAGACTTTTAAATTTTCAGATTTAAATTTGAGCTATAGAACGCAGATAGGTAGTCTGTTAAGTTTTTCAGGCAGCTCAACTTTTTCTCCATACGATTATAATGAGTCCGGCAGGATTGATAGATATTTGATAAGTAACGGTGGCGGATTCTTAAGATTAACTAACACTAATTTTTCAGTTTCACTTTCATTATCCGGTGATAAGATAAAGTCCCCGGACTCAGATAATAGAACAACGGTGCAGCAGGATCAATATTTACAGGCCTCAGAAACAAGTATTTATCAAGGATTATACAGCAACAAGGATGCTGATTTTTCAATACCCTGGGATATATCACTTAATTATTATTACAATTTATCGCGTCCAGTTCCTTCGAAAGAAAATATCACATCAAGTATAAGCGGCAGTTTAAATTTTAACCTTACACCCAAATGGAAGTTTTCTGTAACGGGCAGTTACGATCTTCAACAAAAAGAATTTGCCGCACCACAAGTAAGAATTTCCCGTGATCTTCATTGCTGGGTTATGAACTTTACCTGGAATCCAATTGGAACATACCGAGGTTACAATTTAGAAATCCGTGTTAAAGCTCCGCAGTTACAGGATTTGAAGATCACAAAACGAGATCAATTCTATGAGGGAAGATAACTTGCTTAGTTATATCATAGATGGGAATAATTTAATTGGTAAAATTTCTTCTTTGATGAGTCTTCAAAAAAAAGATAAGCAGGCTTCCCGCGAAAAGCTTGTTTACATGCTTGATCGTTATTTTGTTCAGAAGAAAGCAAATGTAACTTTGCACCTGGATGGACATCCAAACGGAAGAATAAATTCATCAAAGATGAAAATAATTTATTCAGAAAATCTAACTGCTGATGAAAAGATTAAAAAACAGATCTCGCAATCCAAATCACCAAGGAATAATATTGTAATCACCTCAGATTCAAACCTTGCACAATTCGCAAAAGTTTGCTCAGCAAGGGTCATTTCAAGCGAAGAGTTTGATGCTGAATTAAATAAATCAAATGCAACGCTGGATGAAGAAAATATTATTAAATCAATAAATGATGTAGAGGAGTTTAAAAAACTTTTTGGTGTTGATCAATAAATAATTGGCTAAATGATATTTAATATTTTTTTTTAATAATGATAGTCTTTTTTAACTATCTTTAAAAATCTTCTTAATTTACAACAACAATAATTTCAATTTATGTTTAACCACTTTGTATCCACGCAGGGGCTTTTATGAAAAAATCATTTACTGTTTTATTAATCGTGTTACTATCCTCATTTACTTTTTCTCAGATTTTAGATCAACAATACTTTCAAAAAAACCATGAAATTTATTTTAAGTTTAATATATCTGATCGCACAGAAATAAAATTACTTACTAAAATTATTTCTATTGATAATGTGGAAGGAAATACCGTATATGCCTACGCAAATGAGATTGAGTTTCGTGAATTTGAAAAACTGAATTATACTTTTACAGTATCAACTCATCCTGGAAAATTAATCGAACCTGAAATGTCATCTGATATTGAAGGAATTAGCGCGTGGGATGTTTATCCAACTTATGATTCTTATGTTATGATGATGTATTTGTTCCAAACAAACCATCCAAACCTTTGCAGAATAGTTGATGCAGGTACAACTGTTCAGGGAAGAAAAATATTATTTGCTGTTATTTCAGATAATGTAAATCAGCGGGAAACAGAGCCGCAGTTCATGTACACTTCATCAATTCACGGGGATGAAATTACGGGTTACATATTAATGCTAAGATTGATTGATTCTTTGTTAACCACTTATGGTACAGATGCTAGGATTACAAATCTTGTTAGCAATGCTGAGATATGGATAAATCCGCTTGCAAATCCTGATGGAACTTACAGAAGCGGCAACAGCACTGTTTATGGGGCAACAAGAGGTAACTACAACAATTATGATCTTAACAGAAATTTTCCTGATCCGATTTATGGTGTTAATCCAAATCAGCAGATAGAAACAACAAGATTCCGAAACATTGCTGAAGCTAACAACTTTGCCCTTGTTGCAAATTTTCATGGTGGTACAGAAGTAGTTAACTATCCCTGGGATTCATGGACAAATGCATATCCCGATTATCGTCATCATCCCGATGAAGCATGGTATCAGTACATCTCTCATCAATATGCAGATACCTGTCAGGCTAATGCCCCATCAAATTATATGAATGGTTATGATGATGGAACTACAAATGGCGGTGATTGGTACGTTATTTCAGGCGGCAGACAGGATTATACAAATTTTTACAGATGGGGAAGGGAAGTAACCATTGAGATATCCGATACAAAACTTATTCCTGCAGCACAGCTTCCTGCACATTGGAATTATAACAGAAAATCTTTAATCAAGTATATGGAGGCAGTATTAAAAGGTGTTAATGGAGTTGTAACCGATACTCTTGGAAATCCAATAAAAGCAAAGATTACTGTTCTAAATCACGATGCTGATAATTCAGAAGTTTACTCGGACAGCAGCGGATATTATTTGCGTATGCTTGCACCGGGTACTTACTCATTTAAATTTGAAGCGACTGATTACTACAACCAAACCATTAATAATGTTATAATAAGTAATTACAATTCTTTAACAACGTTAAATGTTGAACTTGTTTATTCGGTAATTCCTGTTGAGTTAATTTCATTTACTTCTTCAGTGATTGAAAATAATGTTAACTTAAATTGGATGACAGCTACCGAGACAAACAATATGGGATTTCAGGTAGAAAGAAAGCAAGTCCACAATCCTCAGTCTTCAGTCAGCAATCAAGAATGGAATGCAATTAATTTTGTAGATGGAAAAGGAACAACAGCTGAACCGCAAGCATATGCGTTTCATGATAAAAATCTAGCTGTGGGTGAGTATAAGTATAGATTAAAACAAATAGATTTTGATGGTTCGTATTTTTATTCGAATGAAGTTGAGGTTGAAATTAGCTCTCCTAATAAATTTGTACTTGAACAAAATTATCCAAATCCATTTAATCCAAGTACTAAAATTAGTTGGCAGTCTCCAGTAAGCAGTTGGCAGACTTTAAAAGTTTATGATATTCTTGGAAACCAAGTAGCAACTCTAGTTGACGAATTTAGACAAGCTGGTAATTATGATATCGAATTTGATCCTTCTACCACCAAGCATCTATCTTCGGGTGTTTATTTTTACGAATTAAGAGCTGGCAGTTTTATTCAAACAAAAAAGATGATACTTTTACAATAAATATTTGAGCGGGAAACTCAGGTTTCCTGCTTCATTTTTATTAATGACACCATATTTTTTTATCTTACTTATAAAATATCCGATAAAAAAAATTCAAATGAAAAACTATCTTATACTTATTTTTATTTTCGTTTTATTCACAACAATTGCATACTCTGATTTGTTTGATATATAATCTGCTTGGTGGTACCGAGTTGAACGGAAGCGGCTGCGTTTGTCACACAACAGAAAGAGATACAGCTGTTTCTGTATGGATTGAAGGACCCGACACATTGATTAGAGGCGAAACCGGAATGTATAGAATGTATCTTGCAAACGGTCCTGCTGAAGGCGGTGGTTACAACGTTGCAGGAAGATTTGGAATTATGCTTCTTGTTGACTCTTTCTCCGTTTGGGATTATCGTTCACCTAATGAACTAACTCAAGCATTTCCATTAGTTTTTCCAACTCCTCAAGATACAATTTACTGGGAGTTTGCTTACACTGCTCCTGATTCATTATTAATCGATACCCTTTACTCGTGTGGACTAAGTCTTGTTTACGATTCAATTCCAGATTTTCATGATCGCTGGAATTTTGGACCAAAGTTTCCAATTGTAGTTACTGAAGAAATAGTTCCTGTTGAATTGCTTTCCTTTACTTCATCAGTATCCGAAAATAATGTTACACTAAATTGGATAACATCAACCGAAACCAATAATATGGGATTTGAGATTGAAAGATTTAATGAATCAAAGATTGAAAGATTGAAAAATTGGGAAAGTATTGGATTTGTTATTGGAAACGGAACTACTACCCAAACTCAAACATATTTATTCTCAGATATTAATCTTAATGCCGGTAGGTATCAATATAGATTAAAGCAAATAGATTTTGATGGAACAAGTGAATATTCAAATATCATCGAAACTGAAATTTTTATTGCATCAGATTTTATTTTAGAACAGAATTATCCAAATCCATTCAATCCCACAACAGCGATCAGTTATGAATTACCCGTTACCAGCAAAGTAACACTTAAAGTGTATAACCTCCTCGGCAAAGAAGTGGCAACATTAGTGAATGGCACAAAAGAAGCCGGAAGTCATACCGAGCAATTCAACGCCTCACATCTTGCCAGTGGTGTATACTTCTTCAAACTGACAGCAAATCAGTTCTCGTCCGTACGCAAAATGCTGATGATGAAATAATCTCAGATACCTTGTCAAGGTTATATAAGCATAATCTCTGACACTTTGACTAGGATTCTCAATAAACCATCCCACAAGGGAGTCAGCATTCTCTACCGCAAAGGCGAGATGATCAGGTCCGTTAAAGAAGGCAGAATTGTTCCACCTTCTTTGGAAGAGGTCGAGAAATTCCAACCACAGGGCTAAATAAAGATATTGTTCTTCTTTTTGCTTGTAATTTGATTATTCCATTCTTAATATACTATCAATCATATTGATCTATTCTGTTCTGGTGATAAGTTTGATTCATTTATACGAATTTATAATCGGAGGAATCTATACCATGAAATCTACCATACAATGTTTTTTCGTTATTGTAGTATTATGCTTATGCAATTCAGAGGTAATTATTGCACAGTGGTCAACCGATCCAAGCGTAAACAATGCCATCTGCACGGAGGCATCTGATCAATTGTTTCCGAACATAGTCAGTGATGAGAGTGGAGGAGCAATTATTACATGGCAAGACCAGCGAGGTGCAGATGATGATATCTATGCACAACGCATTAGTGCCAGCGGCGTAGTGCAATGGACTACGAACGGTGTTCCTATCTGTACTGCAATTACTAGTCAAACTTCTCCAGCAATAGTCAGTGATGGCAGCGGAGGAGCAATTATTGCCTGGACCGATTCTCGCGACGGAGGCAGTGATATTTATGCACAACGGATCAGCGCCGATGGTGTTCCGCAATGGACAACAAACGGTGTCGCTGTCTGTACGGCAGCATATGATCAATTCGTTCCAAGTATAATAAGCGATGGCAGCGGAGGAGCAATTATAGCATGGTACAACCATAACGGTTCAAGCGATTGGAGGATTTGTGCGCAACACATCGGTGCCGGCGGTGTTCCGCAATGGACAAACAACGGTATTACGATTTCTGCCGCATCATATAATCAGACTCCTCCGAATATCATCAGTGACGGATACGGAGGTGCAATTTTTTCATGGTGGGGTTCTACCGTTCCCATCAATATCTATGTACAGCGGATTAACGCCAGTGGTGTCGAACAATGGACTCCGGGCGGTGTGGCAACCTGTGCAGCAACGCTTATTAACGGTCAGGGAATTCCGAACCTGGTAAGCGACGGGAACGGAGGAGCACTTATTTCCTGGACCTATAATACCAGCGGCAGCAGCTATGGTATCTATGCACAGTGGATTAAATCCGACGGTTCGCTCTCCTGGAGTACGAAAGGTGTTTCCATCTACTCGGTAAACCGTCAGCTCTCTACCCCGAAGCTCGCAAGCGATTACAGTGGAGGAGCGATTATTGTCTGGACAGAATACCGTAGCAGCAGCGGCTATACAGACGTTTACGCTCAGCGAATTCTGGCCGATAGTACATTAAATTGGAGTACTGGTGGTGTTCGTCTCTGTACATATTCAGGCGATCAATTATATCCGAATATCATCAGTGATGGCAGTGGAGGTGCGATTGTTACCTGGAATGACTATCGCTTGAACAGGAATGTCTATGCACAAAAAATCGATTCCAGCGGAATACCACTCTGGAATGATTATACTGCCGCCGCTATCTGCACGGCAACTGGTGTGCAATATGTTCCTGTCTTAACCAGTGACAACAACGGAGGAGCGATTATTACATGGTATGATGCACGCAGTAGCAACTCTGATATCTATGCGCAGCGAGTGAACAGTAATGGCAGTCTCACTTCTGTAGTAAGCGGTCTTGAAGTCGTACCAAACGAGTTTGCTCTTGCTCAAAACTATCCCAATCCATTTAATCCAAGTACAAAAATCAGCTGGCAGTCTCCGGTCAGCAGTCATCAAACACTAAAAATTTATGATGTTCTTGGAAATGAGGTAGCCGTACTTGTCGATGAATATAGACCAGCTGGTAATTATGATGTGGAATTTAATTCGCAAAATCTTTCCAGCGGAATTTATTTTTACAAATTGAATATTGGGAAAAATGAATTAGTTAAAAAGATGCTTCTACTTCGATGATAATTATTAAAAAAGCCCATCAAACTTGATGGGCTTTTTAATTAAAAGGATGTTATAAAATTAATATTGTAAGATGAGGTATTATCGGGGTAACTCTGAACACCTAATGAAACATTCCAGCCAACTTCCTGACTAAGATTATTATTATACCTTGAAACCAACCTTACAGCGTTGATGGCGCTTACCACTCGATTAAGCAGCAATCCCCAGACAACAAATCTAACATCATTAAAAGTCTGTTCTGATGAAACCCACATACTTCTATAATTTTTCCTTTCTTCGGATGTATTCCATTTCCAGAAATATTGTTCTGTGTTGTACATTTCATCAAAATTACGCTCAAATGCTTTTTGATCATTGTATTGATCAACACTCAAATACTCACCAATCGTTGCGTAATAATCATCATCTTTATTATCAGTGGATACACCGGCGTTAGTTTGTGCATAAGAAATATATCTATCCTGCTGCCAGTTACCATAAACATTCATCCCAATATAAGTTCCCCAAAGAACTCCATCTGCGATAGTAAAATAAACTCCGCTGTCATAAGCATCAGCATATAACTCGCCCATACCCGGCAGAAGCAAAGAATAAACGATTGCCAGACCCGGATTTTTCTTTTGCTTAACATCATCAATAACAATTTGCTGATCCAAATCTTTTATCCGGGATATCTCTGAAACAGCATGCTGTTTGAACGAATAAAATGATTGTTCTTCAATTTGCGAAAATATTTGAGTGGAAAGGATACTTAGTAATATGAGAATATTTTTCATTTTTTTACTTGAATATTAGATTGAGGATAATTCTAATGCAACGGAATTTTTTATCTCTTTTATTTCACCGAAAACTAATCCGTTTTCAATTCCTTTTACGGTCACTGAACAAATTCGGTTTTCTAAAACATTTTCGTAACTATTTTTAACTCGGATATAATTGGAAGAAAAACCTTTTATCATTCCGTCTTCACTCTGGGATTCAAATAGCACATCAAGATTTTTTCCAATCATCTGACTGTAAAAATAATTTTTCTTTTTATCACTTAAAATCCTGAGCATCTTATTTCTTCTTTTTCTTTCCGCAGGATCAACCGAATCTGAAAGTGTTAAAGCCTTTGTGTCTGGTCTTTCTGAATAAGTAAAGACGTGTAAGTATGAAATCGGAAGATCGAGAAGGAAATTATATGTTTCCATAAACTCTTTTTCAGTCTCACCCGGATAACCAACTATCACATCAACGCCAATTCCAAGATCAGGAATTAATTGCTTGGCTTTTAGAATAACATTTCTGTAATCATCAGCAGTATATCTTCTCTGCATTGAACGCAAAATAGCATTGCTGCCGCTTTGTAAAGGAATATGAAAATGATTGCAAAGCTTATCTGATTCTGCTGTAAGATTTATGATCTCATCGGTTAATAAGTTTGGTTCGATAGAGCTAATTCTAATTCTAAAATCGCCATCAACTTGAATTAGTTTTTTTAATAAATCATAAAAATTTAAATCAAAAGATTTACCATAATCACCAACATTAACTCCGGTAAGAATAATTTCTTTGTAGCCTTGTTTAACAAGATTTGTAAACTCTTCAACAACAAGTTCAGGATTCATACTTCTGCTTTTACCACGCGCAAGTGGAATTGTACAAAATGTACATTTATAATCACAGCCATCCTGAATTTTAAAGTATGCTCTTGTTCTGCTGTCCGCATCCGTAGAACTTGCTAAACCAAATTTATTTAGCTCATCATTTGGGGAAACATAAATACAGGAAAGTTCTTTTTTATTAAAGTCTTTTAGGAGTGAAAATATTTCAAACTTTTCATTGCTTCCAAGTACAGCATCAACACCATCAATAGCGGAAATTTCATCTGCTCGTAATTGCGCATAACAACCCGTTACAATAACGTAAGCATCCGGATTATTTCTAAGAACTCTTCGTACAAGCTGCCTGCATTCTTTTTCGGCATTTTCTGTAACTGTGCAGGTATTGAAAACATAAACATCAGCTTTATCATTCATATCCACAACTGAGAAACCATTCTTTAAAAATTGATTTCCAATTGTTGATGTTTCTGAAAAATTAAGTTTACAGCCTAATGTATGTAATGCAACTGTCTGGGGCATTTAAGTTTTTATTTGATATAAAAAGAGCGGGATGTTTTCCCGCTCCTAATATAGAATATTTAAGAGAATTTATTCAGTCTCTTCTTTTTTCACTGTGTCTGGTTCAGGTACTTCGAAGATTGGGAATTCAGATGAATCTATTGTTCCCATTTCTGCACTTTGAATATTCTGAACTGTAACACGTTCTAATTTGTAAGTATTGATATACTGTTCTATTTCTGCATCAGATTTTTCTTTAAGAGCAGCAATAGCACTTAAAACTATTTTCTTGCTTTCCTTATCGAACTCAATAACCTTTAATGGAATTGTTGAATCAATAGGGAAGTGATTAGCAATATTTTTAATCTTGGATGTAGAAAGCTGAGTTGTAGGAACAAATCCATCAACGTGTGAAGGAAGTTCAGCAATAATTCCTTTTTCAATTATTCTTACAACTTTACCATCTGTAATTTTTCCAACAGAGTAATCTTGTTCAAAAGTATCCCAGGGATTATCCATAATTTGTTTATGTCCCAGCGATATTTTTCTCTGCTCAACATCAACACCAAGAACCAATACATCTATTTTCTCATTTTTCTTTACAACTTCCCCGGGATGTCGGATTTTCTTTGTCCATGATAAATCAGAAATGTGAACTAATCCATCAACACCTGGTTCAAGTTCAACGAACACACCAAAGTTTGTAAGATTACGAGCAACACCTGAATGTTTAGAACCAACAGGATATTTAGCCATTAAAGTTTCCCATGGATCGGGTTCAAGCTGCTTAATACCGAGAGAAATTTTCTTTTCTTCTTTATCAAGACTTAAAATTATTGCTTCAATAATCTGTCCCATTGCAACAATTTGTGAAGGATGTTTAATATGCTGTGTCCAGCTCATTTCTGAATTGTGAATAAGACCTTCGATACCTTTTTCGATTTCAATGAAAGCACCGTAATCAGTAAGAGAAACAACTCTTCCGGAAACTTTATCACCAAGATTATATTTTTCAGAAATTTGATCCCAAGGATGTGGAAGAAGTTTTTTAAGTGAAAGAGAAATTCTTCTCTTCTCTTCATCAAAATCAGTAACAACAACTTTAATAGTTTCATCAAGTTTTACAACTTCATTTGGATGGTTGATTCTTCCCCAGCTAAGATCTGTAATGTGGATAAGACCATCAACACCGCCAAGATCAACAAACACACCAAAATCTGTAATTGCTTTAACAGTACCTTCAAGTATCTGTCCTTTTTCAAGGCTGTTAAGTATTGCATTTCTTTGATCAGAAATTTCTTCTTCAACAAGTACTTTGTGTGATACTACAACATTCTCAGTAGGAACATTAACTTTAACAACTTTGAAATCCATTGTTTGACCAACGAATGCATCAAAATCTCTGATAGGACGAATATCGATCTGTGAACCTGGTAAGAATGCTTCCATTCCTAAAAGATCAACAACCATTCCGCCTTTAATTCTTTTAACAATTTTACCTTCGATAATTTCACCGGTATCATGAGCTCTGAGAACTTTTTCCCAGATTCGTAAAAAGTCTGCTCTTTGTTTGCTTAGAACAAGATTTCCTTCCTGATCTTCAACACTTTCAAGAACTACTTCAATTTCTTGTCCGACTTTTAAATCGACACCTTCAAAGAATTCGTTACGTGGAATTGTACCTTCTGATTTAAAACCAACATCAACGATAACATTATCGCCCATGATTCTAACAACTTTCCCCTTGATCATCTCGCCTTCTTTAACATCTCTAAATGAATCTAAGTAGAGTTTTGCCAATGACATAAACTCTTCTTGAGAATATTCTTCATCGTTAAATTTATTCTTGGCTTTTTCATACTCATCGGGAGTCACAGTTTTTAGAGTCGTTTCTTTTTCTTGGGACATTAATCCTCCTAAAAATATTTTTCTGTTTTTCTGAGTCTCAGCCGGATAGCTCAGTAGAACAGACTATTTAGTTTAACATTAGTTTAGCCGGCTTAAATTCTAATTCCTTTATTATCAGCGATAATTTTTACTTGATTCAAAATTTGTTCAACTTGTTCATCTATTGTGGTGTTGGATGTATCAACTTCGATTGAATCGAGAGCTTTTTTTAGTGGACTTGCTTCGCGGTTTGAATCGATAAAATCTCTATTCTTTAAATTCTCTTTTACTTTGTCGATTGGAACATCCGTTCCTTTTTCAGAAAATTCTTTAGCACGTCTTTCAGCTCTTTCATCAATACCTGCTGTTAGAAAAATTTTAACATCAGCGTTTGGAAATACAACTGTTGCGATGTCTCTACCTTCCATAACAACACCACCGTTTTTCCCCATTTCCTGCTGTTTCTTAACAAGAATTTTTCTCACACCTTCGATACAACTTATTTCACTCACGTTACTGTTTACTTCGAAAGAACGAATTTCTTTAGAAACATCTTCTCCATTTACAGTAATGTTGGTTTCACCATCAATAAAACTAAGAACAATTTTTAAACTGTTTGCAAGCTCGATTATCTCATTCGTTTTACCCATCAAATTATTTCTCAAAACGAATAAAGTAACCGCTCGGTACATCGCACCGGTATCTATGTAAAGATAATTCAATCTTTTAGCTACAAGTTTTGCGGTTGTACTTTTACCGGAGCCTGCTGGTCCGTCTATGGCAATGATTAACTTTTTTGACATAGGACACAAAAATATGTATAACTATTTAATTATCAAACGTTTAGGGGGATTGAAAAAGCTGAAATATGGAGGCAACTTAGTTTATTTCTCGCCCGCCAAGTTCCTCAATAATGATTTTTTCGTATGGATCTGTAATTTTTGAAGATTTTGCACTTTTTGTGGGTATAGTTTCCTTTTTAACAGTAGACTTTACTTTTGGGGGTTCATCTGATCCAAACTTAATATTTACTTTTTTACCGAAAAAATCACGGGATTTTTTATCAATATAGTCCTTATGAAGCAGCAACGAAGACTCGGTTGAGGGATCTGATGATTGCAAATTCAGATTCGTTCCATCAAAGTTTATGG
Source organism: uncultured Ignavibacteriaceae bacterium (assembly GCA_963812305.1). GTDB lineage: Bacteria > Bacteroidota > Ignavibacteria > Ignavibacteriales > Ignavibacteriaceae > IGN3. Next base: position 2,327 of record CAWEUT010000016.1, on the reverse strand, counting down.
GTTTTACATTATTGAAAAGTGGAGTCAGTAGGAAAGATTTTTCCTTGCAAACATCATCAACAAAACTTTGCCATTTTTGAGTTATCATTTCAAAATTTAAATCAGATTGAATTCCTGATAGCGTTTCCTTAATTGGAGGAACAAATGCTTCAGTTTTAGGAACATGTTCAGATTTAATTTCACGTTTTTTTTCGGGCACAATTTGTTTTGATGAATAAGCGGCAGCATTTTTTTCTTTTGCAATCGAATTTGCAGCACTACTTTTTATTTCAACATTTCCTGATTCTAATCCAGAAATAATTTCGGAAAGTGTAGCAGACTTTTCTAATCCAACAAGATTTGTTAATGCAATTTCTATTTTAAGTTTTTGATTATTTGAATATCGCAACTCTTGTTGAAGCTTACTTAAGTAATTTAATATTCTTAGCAAATCACCTTTAGAAAAAGTCTGGATATAATTTGCATATTTTGTTCGATAAACTTCAGCAGTTTCTACAAGTTCAGTTCTTTCAGTAAGAATAACTGTAAGAATATTTCTAAAATGCTCTAACAATCCATCAGTAAAGTCTATAAAATCCCAGCCGTTTTGATAAATCTTATCTGTTGTTTGAAAGACAATATTAAAATCTTTTTCAAGAATCGCATCTGAAATAGTAAAGAATAAATCATCATCGATAAGATTTAACATCTTAGAAACTGTTTCAGAATCAATCTTATCACCGCAAAAAGAAATCACCTGGTCAAACAAACTTTGGGCATCGCGTAAAGCGCCATCTGCTTTTTTAGAAATTAGAGTGAGTGTTTTATCATCGATAGAAATATTTTCTGCTTTTGCAATATCGCTTAATGTTTTTTTAATTGTATCAAGTTGTATCCTTCTGAAATCAAATCTCTGGCAGCGAGAAATAATTGTAAGCGGAACTTTATGAATATCCGTAGTTGCAAAAACAAAAATTGTATGTGCAGGTGGTTCTTCTAATGTTTTTAGGAATGCATTAAATGATTCCTTTGTAAGCATGTGAACTTCATCAATAATATAAATTTTATACTTACCGCGTGTTGGAGCATACTTAACTGATTCGCGTAAAGTTCGTATCTCATCAATACCTCTGTTTGATGCGCCGTCAATTTCAATAATATCCATTGTTTGGGAATCATTAATCGTTTTGCACATTGCGCACTCATTACAAGGTTCAGAATCGTGAGGATTTTCACAGTTCAAAGCTTTAGCAAGAATTCTTGCAGTCGTAGTTTTACCAACTCCACGTGGACCCGTAAAAATATATGCGTGAGCAATACGATTAGTTTTAATTGCATTCTTTAAAGTTGCAGTTATGTGTTCCTGTCCAACAACATCTTCAAATTTTTGCGGGCGCCATTTTCTTGCTGTTACTTGATAAGCCATATTCTTTATAAAATTTCTTTACTTAAAAAACTTACTAATTCTTCCAGATATTTTTTATCTGTTTCGTTAAATGAATTATAATCTGTGCTGTCCAAATCCAAAACACCAAAAAGTTTTTCATCTTTAAAAATCGGTACTACAATTTCTGATCTTGATTCAACATCACAGGCAATGTGTCCGGGAAATTTATCAACATCTTCCACAATAATTGATTTTCTTTCCTTTGCTGAGGTGCCGCAAACACCACTTCCAATTTGGATTTCAGTGCAGGCAACTTTTCCTTGAAACGGTCCGAGATAAAGTTTGCTACCATCATAAAGATAAAATCCAACCCAGCTAATTTTAGAAAATGTTTGCTTTAATGCTGCTGTAAAATTAGAAAGATTTGTAATAAGATTATCTTCTTTACTCAATAAACTTTTTACCTGCTTTAGCTAAAAGCTGATATTGTTCATCAATCGATGCATCGCTATTTATAATTAATGATTCAGACATTATTTCTTTTTCTTAGTCTTGATAACTTTCTTACTAGGTGTCGTGCTTAATTTTTTTCATATCGGGAAAAACATAAGGAATAGCTTCCTCCAACTTTGCAATCGGAATTATCTTTAATCCTTCCTTAACTTTTTCCGGCATCTCTTTTAAATCAATCTCATTATCCTTTGGAATAAGAATTGTTTTTATATCATTTCGTTTTGCAGCCAATAATTTTTCATTCAAACCACCGATAGCTAATAACGAACCTGTAAGTGTAATTTCGCCGGTCATTGCAATATTATTTGAAGCAGGTATTCCACTAACTGCAGAAAGCATTGCCATCGCCATTGTTATTCCAGCAGAAGGTCCATCTTTTGGAATTGCACCTTCAGGAAGATGAATGTGAATTTCTTTTCCTTTAAAGAAATCAGGATTCAATCCTAAA
>CAWEUT010000015.1:0-51326 GCA_963812305.1 uncultured Ignavibacteriaceae bacterium | reverse complement strand
CAATCGAGATAGTAGCTCGAAACTATCTTATCTGGGTTAACAATTCTGTTAACCCATTCTTTTTTTATATGCCCATCACCTCTAAAATGAATTTCAATTGTACCCTTTTCTTCCTTTTTCTTCAATTTAATAGTTATCTCTCTAATGATCGTCTTAATCATATATTTTCGTTCTTCCGCTGTGGCAGCTTCGTAATATATTGCCAGCAATTCCTTTCATCTTAATTCTTACAATGAAAACTAACCAACAAAATCAATATTGGTTACCTGCTTTTAAACATAAACACTTATTCCAAAAAAACAGGAGAAAAGAATTTCTTTTGCATGAGGGCATCCCTAAATACAACGGTAAGCAACTGAAATCCATTTTCTGATTTGAAGAAATCAAAATTATCTTGATAAAAATCATTTCCATTTGTAAAGTTTATTACAACATTCATAAGAGGGAACTGCGATGTTTTTAGATGGCCGCAATTATCAAGATATTTTTCAAATTCACTTCCAATATCAGACTGGGTTATAACAAAATCATCAATCGAAATGAAATAGTCTGCTGAATCCTTATTTAATCTGGATAGCCTCTCTTTAATTAAATCAAAGTAATCATCCATAAAAAGCTTATTGGATTTGGCGACCCATCCGCTGTCCTCGGTCCAGTATATAATATTTGGGTAGCAATTTTCTAATAAACCTTCTTCACTTACGTCTTTAAGAAAATTATTTTTAAGCCAGTTCTCGAACAGTTTCATATTATTTATGAAAATCTAGTACCTCCCATCGATCCCCAGGTAATTATCTCTGTTTGTATCTGACGAAAGTGTATTCTCAATTATTAAAGAATGAAAATCTATTTCACCGTTATCTTCAAAATCTTTAACAAGAATATTATTAGCTGAATCAATAAGATATTTGGTCCCATTTGACCATCCCCAATGTTCATCAGTCGAATCATTATTTAGGAATTCTTTTTGTGCTCCTTTTATTGCTACAATAAGTCCATTCCGAACTTCTGACAGATAGTTATAATGAGAAGGGACCACAACCTTACCTTCACTATTAAACATACCGGTCGTGTTATTTTTCTTATCTCTGAATCTTATAAATCCTTCGCTTTCACAGTCATATGAATTATCGAAAATGTAAAGACTGTCTCTACCGACTTTATTTCCCTTTTTTGTGAGATAATAGCTTGTGTTGTTATCTTCCATCAATGCAACTATATCCGAAAATTTTGGGGCGAGCATAAAACCAAGAAACTTTGCTTCTACTTTGACATTACCTTCATCATCCTTAAAACCATACAAGCCCGTTGCTTCATCTTCAAAGGCTGACCAGACGTCTTTATTTTGTGAAAGTAAGTTTGTGGAATTTAAACTCAAAATTAAAAGTGATGTGAATATAATTGTTTTCATTTTGTTGAGGGTAATTTAACTAATAACAATTGCTACTTCAATAAACCACCAAAATGTTTTACTGATAAAGGTTCTTATATAGACACCCAAGAATGTTAGCCAAATTCAATTCATTTTTTGAATTTGCAGTGTAATTTTTGAACACATTGCGCACTGTTAATTATACATTGTTAATTGTAAGAAATTACGCTCCCTTCATATTCCATTTCTCTATCGGGGGTGCTGAGTTGGTGGGTAAGGCGTTATTAATTTCAATATGTAAAATATTTATAATTATTATATTGCTAATCATATAATAACCTTTCTTTGACTTTAATATGGCATATCTCTAATTTTTAATTATTATAATATTTTGTTCCTAATTTTCCCAAAGGAGTGATTATGAAAAAAATATTTATTCTTTACCTTTTAATTATTATCCCTCATTTAAGTGCTCAAGAGAATAATCTAATAACTAAGAATCAATCGGGTGAAACAATTTCTGGAGTTGTTGATATCGGTAAATGTAAAATTCATTACGATATGAGAGGAGAAGGAACCCCATTAATTATGATTCACGGAGGTTTTCTTGATAAAAGAATGTGGGATGATCAATTCTTAGAATTCTCTAAATACTTTAAAGTAATTGAATATGATTTGAGAAAATATGGTTTATCAAAAAGTGAACCGGATACATTTTCTCATCACGAAGACTTAAACCTGTTAATGGATAAACTGGGTATAAAGAAAGCTGTAATTATGGGTTTATCTATGGGGGGCTACATATCGATTGATTTTACATTAACTCATCCCGAAAAAATTCTTGCATTAATTCCAGTGTCATCAGGATTAACTGGCTACAATGTTGTTGATAAGCAATATATGGAATTATTGAAGAAATGGGAGAATGTAAACACTATTGAAGAAGGGGTTGAATTATTACAGCAATACTTGACAGATGGACCATATCGTAAACCAGAACAAGTGAACCCTTTAGTGAGGGAAAAAATTAGACAGATGTATACAGAAAATATACTTGCCGATACGAACCCAGCATTTAAAGAAGTTAAAACCGATCCTCCGGCAATAAAAAGATTAGCTGAAATTAATGTCCCGACACTTACAATATTCGGAGATCTGGATGGATCCTATATTATTGAAATTGCTAATATGATTATTAAAGATGTAAAAGGAGCAAAAAAGTATATTATTAAAGATGCCGCCCACTATGTAAATATGGAAAAACCTGAAGAGTTTAATAAAGCGGTAATCGGTTTTATTAATACGTTGAAAGATAAATGATAAAAATTGCTGAATTCTGTAAGCTTTTGTTATAAAGGAGTTTTTAAATGGTATAAGAAATTAAATGTATTAAATAAATTTAAATCCATTCAGAAATTTAGACAGAAATGCTGCAGATGATTAAACTTGAGCCATTTACCAAATCAGATTTTACCAGGTTAATTTCCTGGATTAATAATTTAGAGGAATTAGTTCAATTTGCCGGTCCTAATTTTTCTTTTCCATTAACCACAGATCAATTAGAAAAATATCTGGCAGATGAAAACAGCTTCGCTTTCAAAGTAAAAGAAACAAGATCAAATAAAACGATCGGACATTGTGAAATTTACAAATCCGAATCTTCTGCAAAGTTGTGCAGAATATTGATTGGTGAAAAAACTTATCGCGGGAAAGGATTGGGTGTTGAAATTGTCAATCAGTTACTAAAAAAATCTTTTATACATTTTAATTATTCTCTCGCTGAACTAAATGTATATGATTGGAATATAAGCGCGATAAAATGTTATGAGAAGTCTGGATTCAAAATCAATAAGGAAAAAACAAAAACTATTCTTGTTGAAGGTAGGCCCTGGACATCTTTGAATATGATACGTACTAAGAATGAATGGTTATCTAAGTCAGAAAATAAAATGAATAAAATAAATGAGAACAGATAGATCCTTTTAGTAATAAAGATTCCATAACGGGAAAACATAAAATGAAAATATTTTTAGCTTTAATTTTTACAATTATTCTGATTACTGGATGCACAATGAGCGATGAAGAAAAAATCGATAAGATATTTAGTGATTATAATAAACCAGATATGCCTGGAGCCGCCGTGATGGTCATAGAAAACGGGGAGATTATATTCGAGAAAGGTTACGGACTTGCAAACGTTGAAAAGAATCTGCCGGTTACTGAGGCGACAAATTTCAGATTGGCTTCAGTTACTAAACAGTTTACCGCAATGTCTATCTTAATGTTAATAGATAGAGGTCAACTTAAATTGGAAACGACCCTCAAAGAAATATTCCCAAAATTCCCGGACTACGGGAAGAACATAACAATAAAAAATCTGCTGCAGCATACATCGGGATTAATCGACTACGAAGATTTGATCCCCGATACTGCAACAATACAGGTGAAAGATCAGGATGTATTAAACTTGATAATGCAGACTGATTCAACCTATTTCCAGCCCGGGAGTAAGCATCAATACAGTAATACAGGATATGCTCTGCTTGCACTGACGGTTGAAAAAATATCCGGTAAACCATTTCGTGATTTTCTTCGAGACAATATTTTCCAACCACTCGGAATGGATAATACAATCGCGTTTGAAAAAAATATTAACGAAGTCAGAAACAGAGCTTACGGCTATACTATTAAAAATAATATTATTGAATTAACAGATCAAAGTATTACAAGTGCAGTGCTTGGAGACGGAGGTATTTATTCATCATTAAATGATCTCTATAAATGGGATCAAGCCCTTTATACCGGAAAGTTAACTGACAAAAAATACCTTGATGAATCCTGGACCAGGGGAATTACGAACAATGGGATTGAATTCCCTTATGGATATGGCTGGCGATTGGAAAAATATCACGATATTGAAGTAGTCTATCACACCGGCAGCACAAGGGGATTCCGAAATATTATCTACAGAATGCCTGAGAAGAAATTTACAATTGTAATTTTAACAAATCGTGATGCTGGATCTGAATTCAGTACACTCAAATTCGCACATCAGATGGTTGATTATTATTTTCCGGTTACGAAATTTCTATAAAGATAATTTTCTAAAATATTTTCTGGAGTAACAATGTCTGACTTAATCTCAAGAAAAGAATTTATTAAGAAAAGTTCAGGAGCAGCAATATCTGTCGGTTTAATGGGCGGAATTTCAACGATGCTTATTAGTTGCAGCAGACCTGCACTAGACCTTTTGATTAAAAATGGTAGTATCATCGATGGAACCGGTAAGAGTGAGTTTCCTGCTGACATTGGGATAAGAGATGGAAAAATTGTTGCGATTGAAAATTATGGAATTCTAAAAGATGATAATTCAATAAAAACTATTGATGCGAAGAACTTAAAAGTTACCCCTGGATTTATTGACATTCATTCCCACACTGATACTGGATTGTTTATTAACCCCAACGCTGAAAGTAAAATTAGACAAGGTGTAACTACAGAAGTAACAGGGCAAGATGGAAGTTCTGTTGCTCCAAGGAAAAATAATTCCGATGATGAAGATGAATATGAAGTAGAGAATAAAAGTTGGTCGACCTTCCCGGAATTTTTCAAATTAATTGAGGGAAATAAAACAGCTGTAAATTTAATTACATTTGTTGGTCAGGGAACATTGCGAGGATTTGTTGTAGGACAGGATGATAGGATTGCGACCTCGGAAGAAATTGAACAAATGAAAAAACTTGCGATGGAAGCATTCGATCAGGGTGTTTTTGGAATTTCATCCGGATTAGAATATACACCGGGTAGTTTTGCAAGCACCGAAGAAATCTCTGAACTATGCAAGGTTATGAAGAACCGTGGAGGAATATATGCGACTCATATGAGGAATGAGGCTGATACAGTATTGGAAGCTATTACAGAAGCAATTCAGATCGGAAAAGCGGCAGGCGTTCCGGTTAACATCTCTCATCTAAAATTACAGGGAAAAGCAAATTGGAATAAAATAGATCAAGCACTGGCTTTGATTGAAGATGCCAATACTAATGGATATAAAGTAACGTTTGATCGGTATCCATATACAGCTTTTAGCACCGGACTATCAAATCTATTTCCTTTATGGAGCAGGGATGGGGGGAAAGATAGATTTTTAGAAAGACTTCAGAATAAAAAAGATCTTATAGAAATAAAAAAATATGTATTAGATAAAGTGGCTTCGCTTAGTTCTTGGGATGCTGTCTTAATTGCTGGAGTTAAAAAAGAAAATAATAAAAAATATGAGGGTAAAACTATTCAGCAGATCACTTTAGAAACAAAAGAAGATCCATTTGAATTTACACGAAAACTTTTGATAGATGAAAACGGATCCGTCTCAATGTGTGGATTTGGAATGAATGAAGAAAACACGAGTCAGAATACTATCACACCCACTGTGTATGGTAGCATCTGATGCATCAGCCAGGGCGACTTATGGTAAACTTTCAGAAGGTAGTCCACATCCACGCAGTTATGGCACTTTCCCAAGATTTTTGGGTAGATATGTTAGACAAAACAATATTGTTACTTTACCTGAAGCAATAAGGAAGATCACTTCATTTCCGGCAGAAACTCTTGGAATATCAAACAGAGGCATTATAGCTAAAGGGAAGATGGCTGATGTAGTTTGCTTTGATTATAAAAATATAATTGATAAATCAGATTATGTTAATCCTCATCAATATTCACAAGGTGTTCAATATGTTGTTGTGAATGGCGAATTAGTTATTGATCAAAGTGAACATAACGGAAAATTACCCGGTCAGATTTTGAGGAAGGGCTAAATAGGTAACAACTCAACAGCATTTCTAGGGTTTTCAGGTTTAAGATGAATTCAGAAAACGAAATGATTGCTCTAAAAGTAAAGCTTGCTGATCTTGAAGATAATATGGATATAAAAAGAATTGCACATCCTAAGTTTAGAGACTATGCACGACTGGCAGAGTATCTGAAATATTATAATGAGTTGAAGGAACTTGTTTAAGATAAATTGAAATAAATTCTATTAGAGAACATATGGCAGACTTAGAATATTTTATAGATAAAGAATTTTCAAACATCAATTTTGCAAAGGATGGATTTACACCTGGTGAATATGAAAATTGTAAATTTGAGAAATGCACCTTCCCAAAAGTTAAATTATCCGAATCTGTATTTATAAATTGTGAATTTATAAGTTGTGATTTAACAAGCAGCAATATTTCTGCTGCTGTTTTTCGAGATGTAAAATTTAACAACTGTAATTTAACAGGATTGCAGTTTGATGGTTGTAACCAATTACTTTTATCATTTGAATTCACAGGATGTCAATTAAATAGATCATCATTCTTTGGAATGAAACTGCATAAAATAGAATTTACAAAATGTGAAATGGTTGAAGTTGATTTTGGCAGGGCAGATCTAACTGGTTCGTCGTTTAATGATTGTGATTTACGCAATGCTGTATTTGATAATACTAATTTATCTAAATGTGATTTCCGCAAAGCTTATAATTATATAATCGATCCGGAGAATAATAAAATCTCAAAAGCAAAATTTTCTTTTATGGGAATACCTGGACTATTAACTAAGTATGATATTGAGATTGAATGAAACTAACTTGTAATTCAAGAGTGAGAGATAGAGAATGCCTTTATATGATTATTCCATTGTTTAAGTAAACGTGATTTTTATTATTTTTTCACTGTGAAAATAATAATCAGAGGAGATTAAAATTGTATTTAGAAGACTATGATATCCCTGTCGGATTTGTAGATCAATATGATGATGGTTCCTGCGGGGTATATGCACTAGCCCACCTGATGAACCTTCTCGGTAACCCCTCCTATATAGAAGATGCAGAACTATACACGAACTTTCGCTCCAAATCAGAATCATTCAAAAAACATTTTACTTTTTATGACGCGATATTCAACTATAACTGGACAAAGACAAAAATATTAAGTGGGTATGGCGTTAAAGAACGAGGTATTATAGGTGCTGTACAGAAGCTTGGTTGGAAATCTACTTCATTCAAGACGCTTTCTGAAATGGAAGCGCAGGAATTTATGGAACAAAAATTAAAGATGAACTCACCCATTCTTTTAAGAGTTAATTACAGCAAGACTTTGAACGATGACGGGCACTGGTTTGTCTGTGGCGGAATTCAGAAAGACAAGTATATCATAATAGACTCTGAACCTATCGCATCAAACAAAGGGATACTGTCATTATACAGTTGGGAAGACTTATACCGCAGGAACACCTGGTATAACGATGAAGGAAAATATTTTCAGTTTAACGCAGTTAGTGTCGAATCAAATAATGAGATAAATCTGGTTCCTAGATTGTCTAAATATCTTGGAATCCTGCAGAAGAATCTTACTCTTCAATATTGGTGGGGACTCTATCTCTCTGATTTAGTTGATATTTTCGAAGTCAAAGAAAAAGCAAAAAATCCTTACAGTGCTGAAGATTTTTTTAATAAGTACTCAGTTATTATTAAAGAAAATGTTTCTTATTGGATGGATGAGTTTGAGACTGCATCAATTATTCAGGAGTTGAATAACTATCGGGTAGTTGCCATGGCATATAATATGTCATTTGAACAAGAGAAACTGGAGCGGGTGCTTGTGGGTTTTACAACTGCTTTAATAGGTACTTTATTTTATTATCAATGATGTAATAAACTGAAAATATTTCCGTAAGTGCAGATATTGAAAAGATTTAGCCGATGGATGTTTTTTAATTTTAGAAAATTTTGAATTAATTATAGATAAAAAACTAAATTTTGATTACTAAAATTGAAAAATTTCGCCATTTAGTTTCAAAATTATGTAAATATATGACTGATTTGATACTTGTTTTGACGGATAAAGTAGCATTTTTAAGCGGATCGCTTATGATTTTGACAAAAAATATTCTAATAGTGACTAATTCATAGAAAATTAATACATTGCAAGGGAGAAAATGATGAATGAAAATATAACTAAACTCATAAGAAGAGGTTCACTCAAAGATGCGTTTAATTTAATTCAGAAGGAACTGGATAAATATTTTGATTTATCAAAAGCAGACCAAAGAAAAAATTATTTAACACTGCAAAAACAAAAAGACAATGTCTCTGATAAAATTTGGGTTGCCATAAAAAGCAAAAGACCCGGGTATGCCAAAGGTGATGCACATTCTTTGGAATTAGGCCAACAGAGGAAACAATAACGATTACTCCCCGCCGCAAAAAGAATACTGAAGAATTATCCATTGAAGAGAAGTTTAAAAGACTTAAGACACTTGCGAAGACAAACGACCCCAAGTATATAGAGACCCTGCAGTCATTGGCTTATGAAGTCGACCAGATTGATAAACCTATTTTGATTTTTGGTGAAACCGGAACAGGCAAAAGTCTTACGGCAAAAGAAATTCATAATTTGAGTAAACGCAAAGAGAAACCTTTTGAAGCTATAAACTGTGCTAACTTAACTCTGAATAATATTTATATATTATTATTTGGTGCTGAAGCGGGCTCATATACTGATTCAAAGAAAGATATAAAGGGTAAAGTAAAAGCTGCAGAAGGGGGCACACTGTTTATAGATGAGATCAACAGATCAAATCCTGAAGTAAGAGGAACCTTTTAGACTTGATTGAATATAAAAAATACGAACGATATGGTTCCGGAACTGAGCAAGCTAATGTAAGAATAATACTCGGAACAAATGTACATCCCGCTGATATGGTTGCTGAAGATAAAATGGAAAAAGATTTCTTTCATAGAATAAAAACTAGAATGTTTGAACTGCCTCCGCTTAGAAAACGCAAGGGCGATATTTTATTATTTGTGAATTGGTATTTGGAGAACTTGAGAAAAGAAAAAAATGTTAAGATGACTCTGGATACTGAAGCTCTCAATTTTATTTCTAAATATGATTGGCCGGGTAATCTTCGTGATTTAAGTGGTTATCTTGAACTGCTTGTTGATAGAAGCCTCAGAAATAATAAAACCACTATCACTATTGATATGATATTATCCAACCCTCCGATTCAGATTCCCAGTTCATTTAATTCAGAAAAAAGTCAACTTGAAAGACTGTTGCTTTCCCTTTTAGAACAATGGGATCCTCAGAATGGGAAATTTATTTCTGATTTTATAAACCCGATGATTGCAAGATTATATCTTGATTATTATAAACCTGAAATGTCCCGCGCTGAAAAACAAAAAATGGCAAGTAAAATTCTTGGTGTTGATGGCAGCCGGGTAAATGACTCACTACTTCTCAAATTATACTTAAAATCTAAAAGCGATACAGAATCGATCAATTAATCTTGAACTTCTTCAATGAATAATTGAACTTCTTCAATAACACATCTCTGTAATCTTTCATTTCTTTAAAATTTAAGAATTTCCAAACGGCTTCTTCTTTGCATCCTTATATGCGAACTAGTTCAGTAAACATAATCAATAACAAAACAAGGAATACAAAATGCAAAAGAAACAGAAGCCCTCACCTGATAAGATTCGTCCCATTGCCCCGAAGCGGTTCAAACTGCTTGAGGACGATGTGCGAAAAACCGTTGAAACAGTTAATGAACTCGAGCAGGAGATTCTTAACTATGACAACATCATTTCCTCCAAGACAATAATCATACCTGCGACAAAGAAAGAGGAACAACCAACAACAATCCCTCTGACAGCTGCACAGGTAAGAGGTTACAGGTTAAAGAGGAGAAATGCCAAGCTGAAACTGCGCCAAGCCAGGAACGAAAAAAAGGATGCCGGAATAGAATTCTCTAAAGCTTGCACTCACAACGGAGAGTTCATCCAGCAGCAGTCAAGAAACTTCAGCGCAAAGTTGCAGAAGGAATCAAAGGCGAGGACCGAGAAAGATGAGAGAAAGAAAAAGATAGTAGATATAGTCTCGAATCTCTTGAAGGAAAATGACAACCGTGTGTTAAGTCTGACTGAGTCTGTTACTGACGGAAGATCTTTCCGTAAAGAAATGGACAAGTTACTTAGCAATGTCGATCCTGAAACATTCGCTACTATCTCCGGCTTATCAGAGGTCAAGACTGAGATCTACAGTGACGTTCGCAACCTGCTGAAAGAGGACGATCAAGAGGGAAGTTCAGATAACAATTCTGAAATGAACTCATAGGAACACTAACTAACAAAGGCGGAATAATTCTGTTCCGCCTTAATATTAAACTTAAAAAGGAAATAAAAAATGAATACAAATCAAATAACAAAAAACAGAAATAATGGTAAAAGTAAAAATTACTATAACCACTACACAGAGAAAATATCATCTTAACTGATAATGACGATCACAGTAAACCCCAACCAAGAGACTTGAGTTTATTTAATATGGCAAGAACCTTAGGTGTGGAAATAAATACAAGACAAAGAATTAGATGGTTCTTTAATATTAATGATCATTTTGATGATAACTATCTGAAACAAAAAATTGAAAAAATTTGCTCCAAATATGGTTTTGTTGGGAAGAGGGTGGTTACAATTGGCCAAGTTGGTAAGAATAATCGGCTCGAGATAGATGCACCTCTATTCTTGTTTACCCTCGATAACATTGTTCAATTCTCGAATGACCTTCTAGAGTTTGCGATAGGGAACTCGATGTTCTATGAACGATGGGAAGTAGTGCCACCTCAAACCACCATACTCTCAAGAATCAAAAAGTTGTTTAACTGAAATCCCCGTACTATAGGATGGCTGGAAAATCCAGCCATCTATTTAATCTAAACAAGAAGGAAAAAATAAAATGAGCGAAATAAAAACAAACAAAAAAACAGGCTTAGAATTTTTAATAATTGGTAAGCAAAAGTTTGATGCTGATAACGAGGGAATATTTGAAATGGAATTGGAAGATGTTAAAAAAGTAGTGATTAATGAACTTCCACTTAATCGCAAATGCTTGATTAACAACTATACCTAAATTAAGTCAGTTGACTTCACCAATTATTAGTTCCTCACCCGACGAAATTGACTTAATATTTGTTCGTAGAAATGCAGGATTTAGTTGAAATTATTATTGCTGAAGAAGTTTATCCAAAGGAATGGGATTTAGAAATTACTACAAAGTATTTTTACATTCTTAAAGAATCAGTTTTGATTACAATTAAATCACTTAATCCTAAAATAATTAAACACGATTGCTTTTCTGATGGTCAAGTTTCTTTTGAATTCTCAATAGAATTAACTGCATCGACGATTGGGGAAGCGTTTGGAAAAGCAGTGAAAATTAATAATTCAATTGAAGGTAATATTATGAATGCAGCAGAAAAAGGGATGAATTGTATTCGGTCAGTTTTGGAAGGTGCATTTCATATAGATGTATCTAATCTCTTTTCTGGCAAAGACAATAATTCTAAGGTATAAGAACAGTATATGTGCTCAGCTAATCAACTTCGATAATTACAAAGTTCCAAAATCAACAGGGAAGAGAGCTACCATAGTTTCTTCCTTTGTTGATTCGTTGGATAATGCTAATAGGGTTGTTGAAGTTGATGATGCTTTTAGAATTACACTTGAAGTACTTTCCAAAAATAACCCTAACAAAACTTTATTCTCACTTAATGAAGCAGCAGAGCAATTGACAGTGGGGGATGAATTTATTAGGCGAAGAATAAAATCAGGAAAAATTAAAGCTACATATCTTGGTGACAAACCTTTAATTAACATAGTTGAATTAGCAAGAATAATAACAGAAGGAGTATAAGATGGCAATTAAACAAAAAAAGAATGGAAATTATTTAGTTAATACTAGAGATCAGGATGGTACCAGGTTAAAAAGAACCTTTAGAACAAAAAGAGAAGCTGAAGCTTTTGAAAGTGTCAATCAAGCTTCAGAAGTATGAAAACCAGCTTAGTACGAAATGGTGTAAAATCAGCAAGATATCTTATTCACACAGGCGATAGAAGATTATCTTTTAACAAAAAGTGATTTACGACCTGCCAGTTATACAAAATATTCATTTGTGCTTTTAGAGTTGCAGAAGTTTGCTCAGGCTATTGGATTAAAATATATAGATGAATTTACTCCTGACCACGCAACACTCTTATACAATGAACTCATAAGAGAAAAAGAAACAATTCGCGGTAAGCAAAAAATAAAAGCAAGAGCTAAACCTAAGACTGTAAACTTTTTCTTAGTTGCGGTAAAAGCATTTTTTCAGCAGGAGTTTATAAAAGAGCATATTAAACGAAATCCAATGCTGCATATAAGAAATTTAAAAGTTGAAAAAAGAAAACCTGAGTTTTATACAAAGGAAGAATTGAAACTGTTTTTTGCTCAGCCAATGGACGATGCTTACAGATTAGCGTTTATGGGATTACTATTTACCGGGATGCGTTTTGCTGAATTGGCTAACATTACCTGGGAAGATGTTGATTTTGGAAACAGGCTTTTACTTGTAAGACCAAAAGAAAATTTCAAAACAAAAACATCTAATTCTGAGCGAGCAATTCCATTAAACATTATTATGTATGAGTTACTGGTTAAATATTATCCAAATAGATTATCAGAAGAATATGTTTTTACATCACCATAAGGGTTTCCAGACTTCGAGAACGTAAAATGTTAGCAATTGTAAAACTGTTGCTCAGAAAGCTGGGATTACAAATAATGCATACTTACACAAGTTCAGACATACTTATGCAACTATGCTTATTCATAATGGTGTTAAGATCCAGAATATTAAAGAGCTGCTTGGTCATTGGTCTGTATCAGAAACCGAAAGATATGCACATAATAATTCTCAGCATTTGCATCAGGATGTTTCTGAATTAGATAACTTATTAAGTGCATAAAAAATACTGCAGCACCATTCCTTTGAGCCATCAATTATGATGGCTTTTTTTATCTTGTAAAATTAGTTGCTAGTAGCAAGAGGGTACCAAAAAGGTACCATGTTAGGGTCTGGAAAGGGGTATTTGGGTGTATCAGGGAGAATAAAAAATGCGAAAACTGCTTAAAATCGCAATCTTCGCATATTAAAAAATAGCTGCGGAGAGTCAGGGATTCGAACCCCGGAAGGACTTGCATCCTTAACGGTTTTCAAGACCGCCGCATTCAACCGCTCTGCCAACTCTCCGTTAATGCAAATATTTAGTACAAATTTGAGTGCCAAATATAATCATACTTGCTGTTTCTACAAACTGATTTTGGCTATCTTATGATTAAAATTCACAGGATTATTGAATGAATCTGCAGTCTTTAACCCCTTTTTTACAATTACTTTCGAATGAAAGTTCTGAGGTTATTAAAAAATACTTTCGTACTTCAGTAAGTGTGGAAAGTAAGTTGGATTCTTCTCCCGTTACAATTGCTGATAAACTGGCTGAAGAAAAAATGCGGGAAATAATTGCAAAAGAATTCCCTTCACACGGAATAATTGGTGAAGAGTTTGGTAGCAAAAATCCTGATTCAGAATATGTTTGGGTTCTTGATCCGATAGATGGAACAAAAAGTTTTATTTCCGGCGCACTTAGTTTTGGAACTTTAATTGCTCTCCTTAAAAATGGTAAACCAATTATTGGAGTAATTAATCATCCAATACTTAAATGAGTTTTTAATTGGCGATAACCACGACTGTTTGCTTAACGGCAACAAAGTTGAGATGAGAAATTGCTCTTCAATTAATCAGGCAACTTTATTAACTACCGATCACCTTAACATTGGCAAATATCAAAATCAAAATAAGTTTGATAAGCTTACAAAAAAAGTTAAGCTCTATAGAAATTGGGGAGATTGTTACGGTTATTATCTGCTTGCAACAGGATTTGCGGATATTATGATCGATCCGATTATGAGTGTGTGGGATTCTATGGCATTAATTCCTATTATCAATGGAGCTGGTGGGAAGATTACTGATTATCAGGGTAACGATCCAACCATTGGAAATAGTATCGTTGCATCAAGTAAAGGAATTCATTCTGAAGTTATAAAACTTTTAAATGAGTGATAGTGTTTATCTAAAAAAAACATATATCATTAAAATTAAAAATGCAGATACCAACGGTAAGAACTTAAATTTATCAGAAACAAAAATTGTAATCATTGTCCCAATCCAAATTATAAAAATTCCTATATCACTTAATAAAAAAAGTTTACTAATTGGCGGGATGGATGAATTAATAAATCCATACTTATAGGTAAGATATAATGGATTTATTAATGCAATATATGGTAGAAATAAAATGAGAGTTAGAAAGCCAAATTTTTTAGATTTCGCCCCATTATTAAAAAACTCTAACCCGGTCCTAACAGCTAAAACCAATCCAAGATAAAGCAAGAGATGTTCAAGTACATTTATGAATACTGGAATTTTTCCAAAGAATGTTAAAGTTACTTTTTGATTATCCGGCAAGAGATATTTTTTATTCTTGTGGTATAATTCAATATAATAGTTAACCTTTTCTGTAGGCTTTAATGCAGGAATATTTTCTGATAATATCAAATCAGATTTTTTAAATTCTTTTGATTGCCAGATACTATCTACATTACTTTTCCAAAATAATTTTCCTGTAAGCTCAGCAACATCTGTACGTATGATAACGTTATAATCTTTATTTCCGTAGTGAACTTTTTCAAATCTGTAGGAAACTTTCTTGCCCTCTACTCCAAACGTTGAGGTAATGGGATAATCTTCATCAATAATATTTGAGATATAAACAGCAAGGAACACAATTACAAAAGAGGCTAACCAAAGTATTATAATATTTTTTTTCATTTCTATTCTGGGATAATTTTGTGTGCAAAGTTAAGAAGATTATATGCTTCAAAAAATTTAAAATAAAAAAAGCCCCGAAAAAATCGGGGCGGGAGAAAAATAACTTTATTAGAGCGATGTTCCGATTTTAAATCTAAGATTTACAAAAATTTTCGAAAATCCAATACTTCCATCATCTAACCTTGAAATGCTTGCAGAAGGACCAATTGAAAAGGCACTGAATCCCCATCCTTCCATAATTTTTTGAACCATAAGATTTATGTTGTATTGAGGTTCGCGGTATTTACTGCCAGGCATTCCATCAAAACTAATATCAAAAGTACTTCCTGCTAGTGAAGCTTCTCTTAGAGCAAAACCAAAATGCCATTCATCAAGAAACTGAGATACATAAACTCTGCCTCTTGTGGAGCCCAGTATAGAAACAGGATATCGCAATTCCCAGTTTATATAAGATTGTTCATTTTCAATAAGTCTAGCTTGATATTTTATTGTTGAATCCGGATTTAAAACAACAGTACCTGCATCTTCATTTAGGTAGGAAAGTTTCTTGCTTTCCCCAATTTTTCCGGTAGCTTTGAAATATCCGAACTCAAAAAAGTTACCAAATGGGATTACATAATTTATTTGAAATCCTTCGCTAACAATCAGGTTATTATGATTTTGAGTTTTAATTGCTTCGGTCATTGCATCAATGTGGCTAAAGATACCAGCCCTTACTCCAAGTATATGAAAATTAGCTTCCATCATATTTGTTTCGAGAGGACCGGAATAAGGCGTACCAATACCCATTGATAAACCAACATCCTGCTTCAGCGATAAACCCAGTCTTTCTCCGCCCTGAAGTTGGAAGAATGGATTTATGTAACCAAGAGTAGGTGATATCTGCATTTTTGTTGGCGGCTGTGCTACTTTACTCACTCTTATTTTTTGGAACACCCTTGTAAAAACACTTCCATAATTAATATCTTCCTCAAGATTTAATTTAAATGGATAGGTAATAATTCTTGCTCTTAGTTCTGGTGGAACAGCAAGAAACGGATACAGAACACTTTTTATTGAAATAGTTTGGTTATTAGCATCTCTCAAATCGACTACTATCTCTGCTTTAGGATCTGGTGGATCTATAAAAAGTGCTTCCTGAATATTAATGAACAAACTATCATCCAATGGTTCCATTTGATAATATCTGATTTGTTCTTCTTCTTCCTGAGCGTAGATAGAATTAAATCCGAGAATCAACACAAGAGTTAAGAGTACAACAATTAGTTTAGATGCTTTCATTTTTTTATATGCCTGAATAATTAATTAGAAAACTCTGTAAAGAAGAAAGAGTCACCAACCTGAACTCTGTCCTTCGATCTTTCATCAACAGCTGTGAAGAAGAAGTTAACTTTATATCTTCCATCTGCTTCGCGTAGATTGCCGTTCTTATCAAGCCAGCTATCAAAAGCATTTTCTGTTGATGCGATTTTTAATGATACGTTATAAATCAAATTTCCATTGCTATCCTTGGTTGGACCTGATACAGAAATCGGTCCGGCGTATGTAACTTTAAGCTGATCTGGTCTTTGATCTACAATTGTAACTTTAAAAGCAGTAATACGCTGCAAATCTTTTACATAAATATCAGCCGAATTCATTTTTGTTGTAACGCGTTCAATCTTAATTTCCGGAGGTTTATTAGGCAAAACTTTTATTCTATCTTCTTGCGATCCAAATTTTATGATAACTTCAGTCTGATCTGTCAGATCAAATTTCTTTTCTTGTCCGGCCGGTACAACAGCAATTGGTGTATTCATATTTCTCGGATCATAAATATTTGCAGGAACAGATCCTGTATTTCTTGCGATGTTCCAGGTATACTGAATATATGTTTGCTTTGCAGAAATTGGTGATTGAAGAAGAACTTGTTCTTCAACTTTTTCTTCCTTTTTCTCTTCTTCAGTTGGAGGCGGAACGTAATCTTTTAAAGTTTCTAATTTCTTGTTAAGAGCGGCTAATTGTTCTCTCATCTGTTCATTTTCTACTACAACGTTAGGATCAATCTTAATTGAAAAATCTATACCAAGTGCATAAAGAGAATCTAATACTGCCATCAAGGAATCTCTAACTTCTTTCTGAACAGTATCTTCTTCTAAAGCAACTCTTCGTAAATCAAGATCAGCTCCTTTAAGCGCAAGTACTGTAATAACGAATATGTACAGCACCTGGTAAATAACAAATTTACTATCTCTGTTTTTATTTATCATTTTAAAATCTTTTTATTTCTTTAATACAATTGCTTCTAAGTGTTTTAGTCCGGTTAATGTTTTTTCATCACCTAAAGATTGAGAAGCCTGATTTAATGCGTTAGCTAATCCATTTAGTTCAACAATTTTTTGTGAGCTAACTCCTTCAATCTGATTAACTTTTTCTGCAAGTGCACTTATCGATGTGAAGTTTACTTTCATAATCTCACTGAGTTTTGCAGATTGCTCAACAAGCATTTTAAATTTTTCAACATCTGCTAAAGATAATTCAGTTCCACCAACACCTGCACCACCCTGATTTAATTGCTTCAGGATATTCTTCGAATTTTCGACTTGTATTCTAGAAAAATATTTATCTCTTATATCCGAAACATGATTAACCACTGCCTGAAATTCCATTCCGAGTTGATCAAGTACCGGTTCAAATAATTTTCCAATCGCAAGTACAATTAATGCTTTAACTTCAAACGGTACAGACAAGCCTAGAAATACTTCTTCACCAAGTTTTATACTTATAAGTAATATTGCAGCACCAATTAAAGGCAATGCCGTTGCAATGCTATCAATTACACTGTTATAGGAACCGATTACTCTATCTATGGTAGCACTTTTAGGGGTTCTAATAATTTCTAATTTTAGTTTGCTGTATGCAAGAAAGGCTAGGAAAATAAACAATGCGTAAGTAACAACTGGTAACCACCAGAAGCTATACGGTACCAAAGATTCTTGAACAGGCTGCCAGGTTGGGAATAAAGATTTTGCAATATCAATTGTAATGTTACCTAAAATTGGTACGCTGGAAAGATCCAGGAAAAACGAAATAAATAATGCAATAAACGAAATGACAGCCGGTTTTATTATTACTGCAAATTGAATTTTTCTTACGGCAGAACGTGTATATTCTTCAAGCTCAAGTTCAAGTTCATTGTTGGCTACATCCGGATTCAAAAGATTTCTGGTTGAATTATCTTTTGATTTAATTGTTGTATTTGACATCAGACTCCTCAATATTTCTTAATAAAACTTTTTAATCGAAAATGCTCAAGATTATATTCAACTAACCAATACGGATCTTGTTTAAGACAATTATCATACCATTACTCCTTATCTTGTTTTGATTTTTGGGAATTATGCTTTTTAACTAATTTTTATTTTGTTGATAAAAAACTTGTTTTTCAATAAAATATTAAACTATTTAATTTTACCCGCGTTATTTTAACCCTAAAAATATAGAATTACCAGACAATTATTTAAACATTAAAAACAAAAATTTTGATGAAGCTGTGCATCACAGTAATATTGGTTAAAAATTCTTTACACTTCTGTAATTATTACCTGAAGAATTTTTGTAGAATTATCAATTGTCAAATTTACAATGCCATCATTATTATTTTTATCTTTGAAGTAAGATTAAATATTTAGTTGTAAACTAATCCTTAGAAAATGAAAAAAATAAGTAGTGCTAATCCAAGATTGCTTGAAATAAATGCGCGTATTTGGATAAAAAGATTTGGTGCGGATTGTACTCTCTCATCAATACCGGATGAACAGATAACCAGGTGGAAAGAGCTTGGTTTTGATATGATCTGGTTAATGGGCGTTTGGGATAACAACAAAGAAGTTATTAATGAATATTGTTTTGAACCCGAACTTATTTCTGCTTATAACAGTGCATTAAAAGATTGGAGTAAGGATGATGTGATTGGTTCTCCATATTCCATTGATAGATATAATTTAAATCCACTTCTTGGAACTAAAGATGATCTTATATCATTTAAGAAAAAATTAAATGATGCGGGAATAAGTCTTATACTTGATTTTGTTAGTAATCACCTCAGTGCTAAATCTTCGTTAATCTGGACAAACAAAGAAATATTTTTACCTGCAGATGAATTTATTTTTAAAAATGATCCGTACACATTTTATCAATCACCAGCTAACAGTAAAGAATATCTGTCCCACGGGCGCGATCCACTGTTTCCGCCATGGAAAGATACTGCACAAATAAATTTTTACAGCAGAGAAGCGCGCAATTATCTTACGTCTGTTTTAATTGAACTAACTGATTTATGTGATGGGGTAAGATGCGATATGGCAATGCTTCCACTTAATAATATTTTTTATAATACCTGGATAGGTGTGCTTAAAAAGTACGGATTTGAAAAACCGGAAAAAGAATTTTGGGAAGAAGCAATTACACAGGTAAAAATTATAAGAGATGATTTTATTTTTATTGCAGAAACTTATTGGGATCTTGAATGGCAATTACAAAATCTCGGGTTTGATTTTACGTACGATAAGCGGTTAACAGATAGACTTGTTAGCGGTAACATACGAAGCATTAAAGACCATCTTAGTGCAGAAAAAACTTATCAGGATAAATCAGTTAGGTTTTTAGAAAATCACGATGAAGATCGTGCAATTGTAAAACTTGGCAGAGAAAAATCAATTGCAGCCGCTGTAATTACCAGCACTATCCCCGGTATCGCTTTTTACTTTGATGGACAATGTGATGGAAAAAGAATAAAGCTGCCTGTACAGCTTGGAAGAGAGCCTGAAGAAAAACAGGATGAAAAGATAAAAGAGTTTTATCGTAATCTGTTTAGCATTACTAGGTCAAATATTTTTAGAAATGGCAGTTGGAAGTTGCTTGAAGCAAATCCTGTTGCTGATTCTGATCATAGTTACGAAAACTTGCTTGCCTGGGAATGGCGTCTTGATAAGGAATTGAGAATTGTTGTTGTTAATTATAATAGCTCAACCTCACGATGCAGATTAAAATTTGATATTCAATCAGCTTCTGATGAAATTGTTTTAACTGATTTATTGAATAGTGTAACATATAAACGGTCAGTAAAAGAAATTTCTGAAAAAGGATTATTTGTTGAACTCAAGTCGTTTAACAGTCACATTTTTTCATTTAATGAAGTGGACTCAAATCAAACGCTGCATTAGAAGATAAATTCGGAATAATTTCTACCTTATATTCCCTTTTAATTTTAAGCATACATTTTTAAGTTAATGAAACCAATTAATAATTAAGGCATCACACGGATTGAATTATGGCAAAAAAAAACAACAATATAAATCGTGAGAGAAAGATCGGGAAACAGGTTACTGAAAAAAAACCCGGTATGGATCCAAAATTAAAAAGTAGAATCTGGACAGTAATTACAATTATTATTCTGCTTGCGTTTTTTATAATTAATAATACAAGAACGGAACCCGCAGAAGGTCCATATCCACCAAATTATATTCCATCACAAAGCAACTCAAATAATTAAATCCTAAATAGAAAGGGAAATGACAATTATGATGAAAATGTTTTTAGTGTTACTGATAGCTGTAAATATAAACTCATTTAGTTTTGATAAAAATGTAAGTAATACAAAATCTAATACTGCTGAAGCTGCAATAATTAAACTTGGTGAAAATAAAGCACCTGATTTTGCGCTTAAATCTTTTGATGGTAAGACGGTTAAACTTTCTGATTATAAAGGCAAAGTTGTGATTATAGATTTTTGGGCAACCTGGTGTCCACCTTGCCGAAAAGGAATCCCGGATCTTATTTCTATTCAGGATGAATATAAAAAAGATGTAGTAATAATTGGTATATCACTCGATAGTGAGAAAACAATAAAAGATGTTCCGGGTTTTGTTAAAAGTTACGGAATCAATTACCCCATTGTTTACGGTAATGAAAAGGTTGTAACTGATTACGGTGGCATTGAAGGTATTCCAACTGCATTTGTTGTTGATAAAAAAGGAAATATTGTTGATAAGCATGTTGGATTGGTTCCAAAAGATACTTATGTAAATAAAATAAAAGAGCTTTTAAAGTAAGAACATTAAGCTGAATACATTTAAATTAAAAAATCCTTATTCACATTGAATAAGGATTTTTTTTGATCCGTTTCGTTATCCAAAAAATTTATGAGCCGCTTCTTAAGAATCTTGGTTCCTCTAAAGTTAGCATAATAGAAATTCTGTGGGAGTCATCAAGCCGTTCAACTTCGGATTCACTAAATCTTGCAAATGAATAATCAATATTAAGTTTAGGTAATTTAACACCTGCACCGATTGTAAATTGTTTTACATCGTTGTATCCGCCTCGTACATAAATTAATTCCTTAAACGTATATTCTAAACCGGCATGCATATCAAAACTAACGGGACCAACATTAAAGTTTGATGCAAATTGTCTGTTCTCAAATCTTATGTCCAAATCTAAAGCAGGCATTATATATCCGCCAAGAAATTCTACAACTTTATAGGCAGCACCAACTTTTAGAGTGGGGGATACAAGTTCATTTCTTCCGGTACTCCAGGCAACCAAAGTAGTTGTTGCATCCTGCAGGTTTGCACCAAGAAACAGGTTTTCAAGTGGTGTGTAATAAGCGCCCACATCAAAACCAATACCTGTTGCACTAAACTCAGCTAAATCTCTTCTAATTATCTTAGCATTAATTCCCCAATAAAAATCTTCGGTTTGTCTTTTGGCAAAAGTTAAATAAAATGCCCAATCCTGATTACTGAATTCTGTAATTCTACTGTAATCAAGTCTGTCGTCGTTAATGTCAATAATTCCATCGCCATTAGCATCTATAAGAGCATTACGAGTATCAGGAATTCCATCAACACCTAATCTCATAATACTTAATCCAAAACTCATATCATTTTGAAAAGGAATTGCAACGGCACCGTAATCGTAATTAACTAAATTACCAAATTGTTCAGAGTGCATTAAAGCAAGCTGTGGATAATTAAGATTTGCAAGTCCTGCCGGATTGTAATAACCAGATGTAACATCATTAGCAACAGCAACAAAAGCTCCGCCCATTCCAAGAGCTCTGCCGCCAACACCAAGAGCCATAAACTCACCGGCGTATTTTGCAATAACTGTTTGTGCCTGCAATGTTGAACTAAGAACTAAAAGAGTTGTAAGAAGAAAAGCCGATTTTTTGAACATAAATTTTAACTCCTGTTAGCAAAGGATATAATTACGGTAGAGAAAATTGAGAAATCGATATATAAAGTCAAGGCTAAATTAATTGTAAAAATTCATTATTTAATATTTCAAAAGAAGCCAGGTAATTACTCAATAATAAACGAATTACTAACAATTTCGCTATTCCAGTTTTGATCTGAGTTAAATGTGTAAGGTATTCTGATTCTAAATGTACCGGTTTCAGCCAGATTAAAACTATCTACTATTGTTTCTAAATAGTTGATTTGCAAATCAATTCCGGGGCAAAGTGCCAAACATGGTAACCCAAAATTACTATGCTCACTCCAATTTCCATTTTCATTTTTATCGATATAAAAAGCAACAGAAGTACAGCAGCTTGCAAGATGTGCGGTTGTGGAATTATAATTGTTTAGTGTAAAACCAATTATCTCACCATTTACATAATTGGATTTATTTGTCTTGGCTGTAGGCTGTTGATTTTCATTTTGATCTTCTGAACAGCTTATTAGTGAAAACAATAATATTATTAGAAAAAATATTTTTTTCATCTTATACTCTTCCTCAAATAATTGTATCCTATTATTTTACAAGTTTTTGTGCTAACATAAATTATGATATGATTAAGCAAGTTCAAACTAATTGTAAACGAATAAAGTTAATCAGTACAGTTTCTGTTCGGTTTTATTTCTTCAAACTCATACTCCAATAAATCTCATTATTAAAAAGATTACAAGACCAATTGTAGCCCCCAAATAAAGCAATCTGATATATTTTCGTCCCTCTTCATTTTTAGACTTCAATAATTGCAGCGAACAATAAACAATTGATACATCTATTATTCCGATTGGTATTAAATAAGTAATTGATAACCAATTTAATATAAATGGTATTATTGTAAGCAAGACAACGATAAAGAAAATATAAACGCTTATCTTAAGAGCTACAGACTTTCCGTATTTAATTGCTAAAGAATTTGAATCTATTAAAAGATCGCCTTTAACATCCATTGCATCTGCAGCAATTTCTTCTCCTAAATCTACTAATGCTGCAATTACACCGAATAGCAAGACCATTTTGTTAAATGGTAATCCAACTGAAAGACCTCCATAAATAAAAGTCATTCCAACAGAAAAACTTACCAGAAGATTTCCCAAAAGTCCGTGCTTCTTAAATTTTCTATTATAAAGAAATCCAACAATTGATAAACTAATTGAACATAATAGTGCTTCAATACTGATTAAATAACTAAGGATAAAACCAGTGAATAAAAGAATTATTGATAGAGATAAAGCTTCTGATGTAGAAACTAAATTTGAAGGTATTGGTCTATCGGGTGCATTGATTTTGTCAGTCTCAACATCAAAATAATCATTTGAAACTAATATTGAGGCGGAGATCAAAAATATAGATAAAGCACCATACACTGTTTGAGAAACTGACGCAAATTTACCAAGCGCTAACAATTGCCCCATTACAACACAAACTCCGGCAGAGAGTGGAAGCTCAAATCGTATTAATCTATAGAGTCCTTTAATTTTCTTCATTTAATAATTATAAAAAAAATATAATTAAATTTACAACTCGAGACTGATATGAAAACAGATTGCCATACTAAAACTAACCTTGTATTCTTAATAATGATTTCTTATCATTTTAATAAGTTTTCATCGCAAAACTATTTAAATATTCCATCAAGATTAACCTTATCTCGTTTATTTGTACTTTTACTTATCATTACAAACATCAATAAATATGGTGCGATTTCTGCTGTGATAGTCAGAATAAAATATTTGCTTACTTCTCCATATCAAAAAAATAATATGAAACTATTTACAACAAGCTTTTACTTTTTATTACTGCTAAACATTAATGTTTTTGCCCAAACTGTACCAGTTGGTGCAGGTAGTTACAGCACAGTTCTTCCATCCGGTGCAGTGGGTCCGCAGTATTCCAACGGCAACACAGCAGTTCCAAAAGTATCATCAACATTTACAAAACCTCCGCAAACTTGCGATTACTGGAGCAGTTTAATTTATCCGTTTTATGGTGATCAATTTTCCAACGTTATGTATGCACATCCGCTAAACTACAAAGCAAAAAACAACGGATTGCAATTAGGCTACACTACAACTCCCGTTTATGCTGCGCAGGATTATTTATTTCCATTCTCAAAACAATTAACCGTTGGTGTTGTTGGATTGAACGCAGTAAAAACTGTTACTGATGATTACGGTGATTGGACAGTTACAGCACTTTGGGATGACGGCACTCGTACGTATGAAAGCAACTTTGGGTCACGGACTTCCTTATGCATTCTTCACCATCTCCGGAGGAAATGCAATCATAACTTGCAACGTTGCACCAACAATCTGGTTTAATCAAAGTGGAGTTCTCGGTATTACTGTAGAAGGTCGCCATTACGGAATCTTTGCTCCTGATAGTTCAACCTGGTCCGGAACAACAACACTTCAATCATCTTTAAATAATAAAAATTATTTTTCTGTTGCACTGCTTCCAAATAACAATTTAGCAACGTTAGAAACATATCGTAAACACGCGTACGCATTTGTAACCGGCAGTACCGTTGCCTGGAATTATGATGAAGCAACTGCAAAACTAACTTCCACATTTTCTTATACAACAGAATTAAAAGAATCCGGTAATGGAAATCTAAACGAAACACTAACAGCATTGTATCGTCATCAATGGTTAAACACTTCGGCACCATTAACAAGTTTTGAATACATTTCTGTTGCGGGAAAAATGAAAGTGTTCGAAGGTAATCAGTTCACAACCGATCTTACATTTGAAGGTGTGCTGCCAGCATTACCTGATGAAGGAGTTTATAATCCTGCAGATCTACTTGCAATGGTAAATGATATTGCAACAGAAACACTTCCATCAAGCGGCAATCTTGCAGGAACTTACTGGAACGGAAAATTAATTGCACGCTTTGCTCATCTCGTAAACATTGCAGATCAGCTTGGTGCCGTTACTGCGCGCGATCATTTTCTAACTCAGATTAAAAATAGATTGCAGGATTGGTTTACTGCCGGTGGTTCGCAAAGTTATGTTTACAATTCTACATGGAAAACTTTAACTGGTTATCCATCAGAGTTTGGTGCAGATAATCAAATCAACGATCACAATTTTCATGCAGGATATGCAATTATGGGTGCGGCAATCGTTGCGCAATATGATTCCGTTTGGGCTGCAAATGAAAACTGGGGCGGAATGGTTGAGCTTCTTATAAAAGATGGAAACAATTATGATCGTAACGATACAAGATTTCCTTTCCTTCGTGCACTTGATCCGTATGCCGGGCATTCGTGGGAATCCGGTCACGGAGATTTTGGTGATGGAAATAATGAAGAGTCAAGTTCTGAATCAATGAACTTTGCAACTGCAGTAATTTTGTGGGGATCAATAACTAAGCAAAATGATATTCGTGATCTGGGAATTTATCTTTACACAACAGAGCGAAGTGCCATCGAACAATATTGGTTTGATATTGATGATGCAGTTTTTCCTGCTCCATATCCTTACAAAGCTTTAGGAATGGTTTGGGGAGCCAAAGGTGTTCACTCAACATGGTTTGGTGCTGATCCTGATTTTATACACGGCATAAACATGCTTCCGTTCAATGGCGGATCACTTTATCTTGGTCGCAATCCGGAATATGTTCAGGCAAATTATGATGAAGTAATTGATGAGTTGAATGGTACGCAGGCAACATGGAAAGATATTCTCTGGCAGTATTTAGCTTTGTCCGATCCGGCATCTGCAATGTCTTTGTTCTTTGCTGATCCTAATTACATTCCTGAAGATGGAGAAACAAAAGCACACACATATCATTGGCTCGGCAATCTTAAAAAGATGGGGCAGTTTGATATTTCAGTTACAGCAGATATTCCAACGTACTCCGTTTTAAAAAATAGTGCTGGAGAAAAAACATACATAGCCTATAATCCTTTTTCTGATTCTATCACAGTTCATTTTTCTGATGGCTATTCAATGAATGTTCCGGCAAGAGAACTGAAATCGGTTAACACTTCATCTGCAAACATTAATGCACCGGTTGTAATTTTAGTTGCGGATAAAACATCAGGAAAAATTCCTTTAACAATTAATTTTACAGGCAGCAGAAGTTTTGATAGAAATGGTTCACCGCTTTCATTCGAGTGGAATTTTGGTGATGGAACAACTTCAACTGCAGTTGATACAAGTCATCTGTTTACAGTTCCTGGAACGTACAAAGTTGTTCTTACCGTTACGAACCAGCAGCAGCTTTCATCAAAAGATAGTTTAACAATTACAGTAAATGGAAATGGCACTCCTTATTCCGGAACACCAGTTTTAGTTCCTGCAACTATTCAGGCAGAAAATTTTGATAACGGCGGTGAAGGAGTTGCTTATCATGATGTTGATGCAAATAATATCGGGCTTGCATATCGCCCGAATGAAGGCGTTGATATTGAACCATCAAATGATCAGGGGTTTGATGTATATTGGATGGTAGCAGGGGAATGGCTTGAATATACAATCAATGTTCCGGCAGATACTTTGTATGATGTAATTCCATACGTTTCAACAGTCCCGGGTTTTGGAAATTTCCGCATCTTCATAAACAATGTTGATGTAAGTGGCAAAGTACAAGTGACTGGTACAGGCGGCTGGCAGTCGTGGCAGCCAAAAACAATTTCTAATGTGCCTCTTCAGGCAGGTGTACAGATTTTAAGATTTGAGATTAATACAGATTATCAATCAGAAATTGGTAACTGGTTATTCAGTTTAAATTATATCAAAGTAAATATCGCAGGCACTGTTGATGTTTCTGATAACAATTTATATTCCAAGTACTTATTCACTTTCACAGAATTATCCAAATCCATTTAATCCAACAACAACAATTAAATTCGATTTGCCGGTAGATGGATTAATTACTTTGGAGATTTATGATATACTTGGAAGAAAAATTTCAACACTGATAAATGAACATAGGCAGGCAGGAAGTTATGAACAGGTTTTTGATGCTTCATCACTATCAAGCGGTGTTTATGTTTATAAAATTCAAGCCGGTGATCCTTCGTCAAGCTCAGGACAAAGATTCATTAGTTCGAAGAAGTTGATTCTGCTGAAATAAGAATTTGATTGAAGATTGTTAAAAAGAAAAGAGGCTGTCTCAAAAATGTCATTTCGATTATTTCGGAATCTAATGGTCCATTTGGAAATAAATTTAGACCCTGAAACGAGTTCAGTGTGCAACAACCTCTGAGACAGCCTCTTCAGTATAGAATATCTAAAAATTATTTTACTTTACCCTGATTTGCAACTGCAGCGGCAGCTTTAGCAATTGCTTCCGGATCACCAAGATAATAATGTTTAATTGGTTTTAAGTTTGCATCCAACTCATACACTAATGGAATTCCTGTTGGAATGTTCAACTCAACAATTTCATTATCCGGAATGTTATCAAGATATTTTACAAGTGCGCGTAAACTATTTCCGTGTGCAGTAATCAAAACTTTTTTACCGGATTTTACCATTGGAGCAATTGTACCAAGCCAGTAAGGCACAAAACGATCGACGGTATCTTTTAAACATTCTGTTAATGGTAGTTCATTTTCTGTTAAGATCAGCATAACGCGGATCTTTACCGGGAAATCTGTCATCAGTTTTTTCTAATGCCGGCGGGGGAGTATCATAACTTCTTCTCCAAACTTTTACCTGATCTTCACCAAACTTTTGAGCTGTTTCTGCTTTGTTTAATCCTTGCAATGCACCGTAATGTCTTTCGTTCAATCTCCAATGGCGGATAACAGGAATCCACATTAAGTCCATTCCATCAAGAGTAAACCATAAAGTTCTTATTGCTCTTTTAAGAACAGAAGTGTAAGCGATATCAAATTTGTATCCTTCTTTATTTAATACTTCACCAGCTTTTTTTGCTTCTGCTAATCCTTTTTCAGAAAGATCAACATCTGTCCAGCCGGTAAAACGGTTTTCCTGATTCCAGGTGCTTTCTCCATGACGTAATAAAACTACTTTGTACATTTATTTCTCCAATTCATTTTAAGTGTTAATTCAAAATTGCTGTTCAAAAATACGCAAGGATGTTTAATGGAGAAAGTCAAAAGTCAAAAACTTGTCCTGAGCTAGACGAAGGATTAAAATTCGAAAGAAGAGTTTGTGATTGACAACCAAAAATAATTATGTCACCCTGAGCGAAGTCGAAGGGTGACACTAACAATGTAGCAATCAAGCAATGAAACAATGAAATCACTTTTTACTCAATGCAGATTTTAGAATAATAAATCCAACAATTCCCGATAACAATGAACCGGCCAGAATTCCAACTTTAGAAATATTTAAAAGCTCAGGTGAATTAAATGCAAGGTTTGCAATGAATAAAGACATAGTAAATCCAATTCCGGCAAGCACAGAAGCAGCATAAATCTTTTTCCAGCTAACTCCTTCAGGCTCTGATGCGAGTTTTAGTTTTACAGCAAGATAAGAGAATGAAAAAATTCCGATTTGTTTACCGAGAAATAATCCAAGTATAATTCCAATACTTACCGGATGAGTTAATGCTGAAGTTAATCCAGATCCAATAGTTACACCTGCATTTGCAAGTGCAAATACCGGCATTATAAAAAATGATACCCATGGATGCAGTCCGTGTTCAAATCTTTGCAAAGGAGTTAAAATCTTCTCACAGTTATTTTCAATTTGATCTATAATAGAAAGTCTATCAGAATTTGTTAAAACATTATCACCGTGTTCGCCCGCGTTATCAAAATCCTTTAACAGGCTTTCAGTTTCGTTTTTAAATTTCTTTGTATTTATTCTGGATGAAACAGGAATTGTAAAAGCAAGTAATACTCCTGCTACCGTTGCGTGTACCCCGGATTTTAGAAACGCCAGCCACAATCCCACACCAACCAAAGTGTAGATAAGTAAATTTCTAACTCCCATCCTGTTCATAGCGATTAATAAAACTAAAAATCCTCCCGCAATCAATAAACTTGTAAAAGAAATATTTGATGTATAAAATATCGCAATAACTAATACTGCACCTAAGTCATCTACAATTGCAAGAGCCAGAATAAAAATCTTTAATGCAAGCGGAACTCTTTTACCAAGCAGAGCAAGTATTCCAACAACAAAAGCAATATCGGTTGCCATTGGTATTCCCCAACCGGATGCTCCTTCAGTACCAAGATTAAAAATTGTATAGATAAGAGCTGGAAAAATCATTCCACCTAATGCAGCAGCTATTGGCAGGGCAGCTTTTTTTACAGAAGATAATTCACCGACGAGCAGCTCACGTTTTATTTCTAATCCAACAACAAAGAAAAATATCACCATCAGTCCATCGTTTATCCAATGATGCAGAGAATATTTTAAACCAATTCCTCCTAAATCTATTGAAAGATAAGTATGCCAAAGATGATGATAAGATTCTGCAAACGGAGAATTTGCCCACGCCAAGGCAATAACCGTAGCAATAATTAATAAAATTCCACCGGAAGCTTCTTGATGAAGAAATTCCTGAATCGGGTAAGTAATTTTTTCTATAGGGGTTTTATTTTGATCTTGCTTCATTATTCTTTCCCAAAATTAAATTATTTTTTAATCCGTCTAATGTTCAACGCAAATTTGTTAAAGATAGTTTCAAACTATGTCATCCTCAGAAATTTTTAATTGCACACTTTTTATTTTGTCATCCATTGTTTGCTCGCGATCAGTTCTTGTTCCAATTCTTAGTGTAGAAGAAATTCTTGGTGCGCCCATTTCGTGAACGCGCTCGTGGCATTTTTTTACTGCGGCAAAAACATCATCCCATTCACCTTCGATATTGGTTCCATAGGCGTGAAGCATAGATTTTAATCCAGCCTGCTTTATAATCTTTTCACACTCTGCAATGTATTTTGAAACAGATAATCCAACTCCAATTGGCACAACACAAAGATCCACAATTACTTTCATTTTGATCCCATTTTAATTGTCTTCAATAATTTTTGTCTCTATCAAAAAGTATTTGGTAAAATATTTCTTACAAGATAAAAAAAATTTAACTATATTTTAAGAGGTTCAATCATTATTAGGAGGCGTTATGAATCCTGTTCAAATTAATTATTTGGCTGTATTAGTTTGCGGAGTTCTTTCAATGATAGTTGGAGCTTTATGGTACGGTCCTGTATTTGGAAAGCTTTGGATGAAACAATACGGTTACACCGAAGAAGACCTGGCAAAAGATTTTAATCCTGGAAAAACCTATGGATTAGCAGTACTTGGTCATATAATTATGGCTTTGGTTTTGGCTTATATGATTTCATTAACAAATGCTCAAACTATTTCAGAAGGATTTAGAATAGCATTTTCGTGTTGGCTTGGATTTATTGCAGCAACAATGTTTGTTAATAAATTATTTTCCAGAAAATCTTATACTTTATTTTTCATTGATAGCGCTTATCAACTGGTAAATATGATATTGTTTGGAATGCTTTTGGTTTTGTGGAGATAGGTTCACTGGATGTCATTGCGAGGAATCCTAACGAGATTGCGAAGCAATCTGCCTTTGATAGATTGCTTCACCCAGCTAAAGTTGGATTCGCAATGAATATTTCTTCTTCAAATCAAACCAAAACTTTTAAGCATTAAAATCCCGATTGCAATTGTAAAAACAGAACCAAGAGTTGTAATCATAATTATGTTTCCCGCTAACTTGGAATTTGCACCCATAACATCAGCCATTACAAAACTTGCAATTGCTGTTGGACACGCAAATACAATAAACATAATTCCAAGGTCATCATTTCTATATCCTAAAAAAATTGCAGCGAATGTTAGGATAAGTGGAAGTATAACAATTTTAATTATTGATGAAGAGAATGCCAAAGTAGAAGCACGTTTTAGGTTTTCCATATTTAGTGAACCGCCTATTCCAACTAATGCAAGCGGCAAAGCAAGATCTGCAAAATAATTTCCAGTTGTGATAAACATTTCAGGTAATTGAATTTTGAAGAAGGAAAACGGAAGTGCAAATATAACAGCAAGAATAAGAGGATTAAATAATATCTCCATCAACATTGATTTGAAATTTATTTTTCCTTGATGCTTTGGTACAGTTAAAACAATAACTGCAAGAACGTTATAAACAGGAAGAAGAAATGCCAGTATTAAGGTCGCTTTTCCTAATGCATCATCACCAAACAAATTTGATATTAGGGCAAGACCGACAATTGCATAATTACCTCTGAAGGCACCCTGTATAAATGCACTTTTATCTTCTGGATTTTTAATGTAAGGAAATGTACCAATCCAGATGAGCAGATAAGTGATGAACGTGGCAGAAGTAATAAAAACGATTTGATCAATATCGAACACTTGTGATAGATCAAGTTCAGATATTTCCAGGAAAATAAACACGGGAAGGGAGATGCGAAAAACAAACTTTGATGTTACATCAACAAAAACTTCATTTATAATTTTTCTTTTTTTTGCAAGATAACCGACAGCAATAATTAAAAAGACAGGTGCGACAATGTTTGCCGTAAAAACTATATTATCAAACAACTTGCTTACCTATGAATAATTATATTTTTAGTGAATCAACAAGTGATCTAAACTTTTCAGGAACGGAAACTAATTTGTTGGACTGATAATCATAAAACGCTATTCCCGTTTTAGCGCGTGCAATTTCTTTGCCGGTAGCTTTGTTTGTTATCTTGAAAAAGAAGTCACATCCGTTTTTAATAAAATTATCAACAGTAACTTCAAAAATTAGAACATCTCCGTGATAGCCCTGTGATTTGTACTGAAGAGCCGCATCAAACATAATTATTCCAGCACCGCAAGTATCAACTTCTGAGTATCCCCAGTTTTTAAGAAATAGAATTCTTGCTTCATGCACCATTGAAAGTATTGAATCGTTGCTGAGATGTCCTGCAAAGTTTACATCATAAACTCTAACAGAAATTTCTGTTGTGAAAATAAATTTTTGTGGCAGATCGATTTTAATTCTATTCATATAGAAAAGTGTTTTTATAGATAGATAGAGTTTGATGAATTGTAAGTTTTTCCTAACATATATTAGGAAAAACTTACAATTGAAATTTATTTATTATATAATTTTATAATAACCATTCGAAAAATATATAATAACTCACCTTGCGCAAAGTTTACACTAATGTCATTCTGAACTTGTTTCAGAATCTGTTTTCTCAATGTTTTTGGATGCTGAAACAAGTTCAGCATGACAGCTGCCTGAGCTGAGAAAGTAATTTAAACTAATTGATAAACAGTTATTGGATTAGAAATTCCTCTGATAACAACATCCTGATGATTTTTTGGTTCTTCTGTTAGTTTTACTCTCTTATAAACTTCATCAGAAATAAGAATTACAGAATCAAGTTCTTTGTTTATTTGTTCAAGTCGTGCTGCAATAATTACAGGTTGTCCAGTAACTGAATACTGCTTCCTTTCACTTGTTCCCACATTTCCTGTAACAACTTCTCCCGCGTTTATGCCAATTCTTATAACTGTTTCTGGAATCAAACCTGCTTTATTTCTTCTGTTAAGTTCTTTATTAATTTCCAATGATGCATTAACAGCAAGCTGGCAATCATTGTCATGCTCAATCGGAGCCCCGAAAATAGCCATCAATCCATCACCCATAATTTGGGTTACAATTCCTTTATTCTCATTAATGATTTCAATGATAAAGGAAAATACATTATTCTGATATGCGATAATTTCTTCGGGTGATTTATTCTGTGCAAAGATTGAAAAGTTTCTTATATCAAGAAACATAATTGCTGCAAATCTAACTCGACTTTGTACCTCGTATTTATTTTTTACAAGGTCATCTACTATCTCTTTTGATATTTGCTGACCAAATAATTTTTGTATTTCATTTCTTTCAGATTGCGCACGATAGTGTTTAATCAATCCTCTTTTAATTTGATTTGTAATCAATCCTGCCGTATGACCGGAAATAAACAAGAGTGCGGCTGTTCCTAAATATACCGGGAAAAATGAAAATGATTCGATAGACTCAATTGGCAGAGGCTTATTACTTAAGTACCAGGCTAAAATTGTAAATTGAATTGCAGCCACTGTTCCTGTAAATACACAAAGCCTAAAATCAAGCTCCAATGCTGATAGCATAATAATAAGAAAGTATAGCAAACTAACCGGTGTAAATAATGGGAATATTGAAGGCAGATTAAATGAATAGATTATCAGTGCAACTGTTGGAATACTTATTTCAATAAATGCATTTACATATCTAATTAAAATGAATGCCTTAACTCCGTATCTTGTCCATTGCTTTGCTGCACGACTTACAAACAAAGATCTTACAAATATTACTGAAAGTATTATTATGGTTAATTGAAATGCAATTGGGAATTGAGAAATTTCTTCGAACTGTTTTTCAAATGTTAGTGAAATTAAAAGAACAACAACTATCAGGAAACCAACAATACCTGCAAGAACTTTTGAACGAAAGCTTTCGTTAGAAATTATTTCTTCAGAAAATATTTCCTCAAAAAGTTTTGTGCTATTGTTAGCCATTAAGTATAAATAATTTTTAATTAAAAATATTTTTGATACATCTTAAAATACTAAACAGTTTTCTTATACTTCCATATCGCCAACCCATTAAACACAATTGCAAACCCAGTTACAATTAAAAAATGAAAACGCAAATCCCAAAAACTGCTGCCTTTTAATACAAGCATTCGCATTGCTTCTATAAAATATCTGACGGGATTAATATAAGTTAAATATTGTGCCCAGTCCGGCATATTTTCAATTGGTGCAAATAATCCGCCAAGCAATATAAAGATCAGCATAAAGAAGTATGATATAAACATTGCTTGTTGCTGTGTATCAGCATAGATTGATGTAAGCAATCCAAACCCGAGCAACGCAATTAAATATATTCCTGCAAAAAGATACCCAACCCAAAAGCTTCCTGCCGGATAAATTCCGTAAATAATAAAACTGATAATGAATCCTATTGTCAGCACAACTAAACCAAGAACCCAAAATGGAATTAACTTGCTTAAAATAAATTGATATTTTTTTATTGGTGAAACATTAAGCTGTTCTATTGTACCGACCTCTTTTTCTTTTACAATGTTTAATGATGACATTAGAAATCCCACCAAAGTAACAAGTAAAGCTAATATGCCCGGAACGATAAAATATTTATAATTCATTTGCGGATTAAACCAATTAGAACTTGTAATATCAATTAGCAGGAATTGCATTTAAACGCGGCTGCTGAATCCATTGAGTGCGAACATCGTTATTAAAATCTTTAACAATTGAATTTGCATAAGCAACAGCCAAGTCCTGCAGTTTGTCCGCTTATTGCGTTGGCAGCTAATAAAACTTTTGTTTCACTTTCTCTTATTAGATCGCGTTCAAATCCTTCTGGAATTTCAACAATCAAATCCGCTTTATCCTTTTCAACCTGATCTAATGCATCATTATATGTTCTGGAATAATCAACAAGTTGAAAATATCCTGAAGCAGTAAAATTATTAATAAGTTTTCTTGAATATTCAGAATGGTCATGATCAACAACGCTTAAGGTAATATTTTTTATTTCATAAGTTGCAGCATAGGGAAGAATAATAAGTTGTATTACCGGTAAAGCAAAAATCATTCTTAATATAAGTTTATCCCGAAAGATTTGCAGAAATTCTTTTCTTAGTAAAAATTTTAGTGTTCTCATTATAATCTGATCTTAAATCTTTTTATACTAATTAATAAAAATGTTCCTGTCATTGCTAAAAGAATTAATAATTCTTTCCAGATCTGCTCAATACCAATTCCTTTTATCATTATGTTTTTAACAATGATGATATACCATTTTGCCGGAACAAGATTAGATAGGATTTGCAGAATTGCAGGCATGTTTGCAATCGGAAATGCATAGCCGCTTAACATTACAACAGGAAGCATTAAACCGAGCAGTGAAATTAACATTGCTGCTTGCTGTGTTTCTGTGATAGTGGAAATTAGTATTCCGAGCGATAGCGCGCAAAAGATGTAAATAATTGTGGAACCAATTAGTAAAAACAAACTTCCTTCAATTGGAAATCCAAGAACAAACACACTTAATATTAAAATCGTTGCAACATTTATTAGTGATATAATGAAGTATGGAATTACTTTACTTATAACCACAAGCCACGGTTTCATCGGTGAAACAAGAAGTATTTCCATCGTACCAAGTTCTTTTTCTCTTACAATTGCTATCGATGTCATCATTGCAGAGATGAGTAAAAGAATCATTCCCATTACACCGGGAACAGAAGTGTAAGCACCTTTTAATTGTGGATTGTACAGCATCCGCATTTCTGTTTTGATAGTGTATGGTAATTTATTTTGTTGATTCATTTCATTTTGATAATCCATCACAATCGAACTAATATAATTTGTAAGTGTAGTTGCCTGGTTTGGATCAGTTGCATCAGCAATGATTTGAAGCTGTGCCTTGTTCGAGTGTGATAATTCATTTTGAAAGTTTGGTTGAAAAACGATTGCTAATTTTATTTTTCCGGATTTAAAAGATTTTTCAATTTGTTCGTTAGTTGAAATTGTTCTGTCGATATCAAAATACTGTGAGCTTTCTATTTTGGTGATGATGTTTTGTGTTACTTCATCTTTTGAATTGTCAAGTATTGCAATGTTTGCATTGCGAACTTCGGTTGTGATAGCAAAACCGAAAATTAGAAGCTGAACAATCGGCAAACCAATCAATACCAGCATAGAGCGTGTATCGCGAAGTATGTGATGAAATTCTTTTTGAATAAATGTTATTAATTGTTTCATTAAAAATTATTCTCCGCGTTTTGCATCGCGTGCAAGCATAATAAATACTTCATCCATCGAATTAGCATTAAATTGTTTCTTTAATCCTGCTGGTGAATCAAGTGCTTTTATTACTCCATCAACCATAATAGAAACACGATCGCAATACTCTGCTTCATCCATATAATGTGTAGTTACAAAAACAGTTATTCCGTTGTGCGAAGCTTCGTAAATCATATCCCAGAATTGTCTTCTTGTAATAGGATCAACGCCGCCAGTTGGTTCATCAAGAAAAACAATTTTTGGTGTGTGAAAGATTGCAATACTGAAAGCAAGTTTTTGTTTCCAGCCAAGCGGAAGAGAACCAACTAATTTATCAGCTTCATTTTGCAAATTTAATTTTGCAATCAATTCGCTTCTTCTTTTTTCAATTTCATCATCGGACAAACCATATATTCCACCAAACAATTGAATATTTTCATTGATAGTTAAATCTTCGTACAAAGAAAATTTCTGACTCATATAACCAATACTTTTTTTAATCTTTTCCGTTTCTTTGTAAACATCAAAACCTGCTATTGTTGCATTGCCGCTGCTTGGTTTTGAAATTCCGATTAACATTTTCATTGCGGTTGTTTTGCCAGCACCGTTAGCACCGAGAAAACCGAAGATCTCTCCTTTAAATACTTCAAAAGTAATTTCATTAGCTGCAATAAAATCACCAAATTTTTTTGTGAGCTTATCTGTTTTTATAACTATTTCTTTTTCTGATGTCATCTTTATGAAATTACTTCCTCATCAATTGCATAAAACAATCCTCAATGTTTGGTTTGATTTGAGTGATCTCAAGTTCAGTGTGATCTTTTAAATATGATTTCAATTCATTTATATCCGGATGCTCTTCATTTAAAACGAGATGATGATATTGTCCAAATGCAAAACAGGATTCTGTTCTGTAATATGCTCGTAAATCATTTAATAGATTAAACATGCTTTTTGATTTAACCGCATAAAGATTTTTATCAAATCTGTTAATAATATTTTGCGGAGTATCAATCTCTAAAATTCTACCATTTTGCATGAGTGCAATTCTATCGCACATATTTGCTTCATCCATATATGGTGTTGAAACAAGAATGCTAATGCCCTGTGCTTTCAATCGTTTTAACATTTCCCAGAATTCTTTTCGCGAAACCGGATCAACTCCTGTTGTTGGTTCATCAAGGAAAAGAATTTTTGGTTTATGGATAAGTGCACAGCTTAGTGCAAGTTTCTGTTTCATTCCACCGCTAAGTTTACCGGCGCGTCTTGTTTTAAATGGCTCAAGCTGTTTGTAAATATCAGCGACTAAATCATAATTTTCTTGAATAGTTGTATTAAAAATCGTTGCAAAGAAATTCAGATTTTCTTCAACAGTTAAATCCTGATAAAGAGAAAATCGCCCAGGCATATAACCAATAATATTTCTGATTGCCGTAAAATCTTTCACAACATCAAGTCCAAGCACTGTCGCATTGCCTTTATCAGCAAGCAGCACTGTAGTAAGAATTCTAAAGATGGAAGTTTTGCCCGCGCCATCCGGGCCTATCAGTCCAAAAAGTTCTCCTTCATCAACAGAAAATGAAATATCATCAACGGCTGTGATAACATTTTTTTTTGTCGTGTACGTTTTGGTGATGCTATTTAATTCGATTGCATTCATGAAAAATTAGAATTTTACTTCTCCGTACATACCGATCTTTAGATAACCGTCGTTCATCACTTTTACTTTGATTGCATAAACAAGATTTGCACGTTCATCTTTAGTCTGAATTGTCTTTGGGGTAAACTCAGCTTTTGAAGAGACCCAATAAATTTCTCCGCTCATTTCTTTTTGGTCACCTTCACCTTTATCAATATAAACTTTTACTTTTTGTCCAAGCTTAATTTGTCCCAACTGATCGCCATCAACGTAAGCCCGTAAAGTCATTCCAGAAAGATCAGCAATTTTATAAAGCGCCTTGCCATTTGAAGTAATCTCATCTTGTTTTGCGTATCGTGTTAAAACTGTTCCATCAATAGGATTTGTTATGTAACTCTTTTTGATCTGATCTTCAATCTGTTCAACTTGAGCTATGAGCGGGAGAGTTTCACTTTGCAAGCCTTGCTTTGTAATGGTTAAACTAGATTTTGCTGCAGTGTATTGCTTATTTAAAACTTCTAACTGTGAATTTATATCATCAAGCTGTTTAGTGGTTGCAGCATCCAATTTAACGAGATTTTCAATTCGCTTTTTTTCAATCTCAGCTGTTTCAATTTGTTGTTGAAGTGCAGCAAGTTGTGCACTAATATCAGGCTGCTTGCTTAACACAGCAGTTATTGATGATAGCAATTGCTTTTTCTTAAGATGTAATTGTGTTGTATCAACAATACCAACAATTTGATTTTGTTTGATTTCATATCCCTCCTCAATATCAAATTTTATTAATTTGCCTGTTGCTTCGGAGGACACAATAATTTCTTCTGATTCAAATGTTCCGGTTGCATCAAAATCTCCGTTGCCATTGGAACAGCCAATCAAAAAAGCTGCAGCTAAAATAGATGCAATGTTTAATAATCTTTTTTTCATTTTCATCTCTATAGTAATTTTTAATTTCCTGTTGTGATTTTGTAATTATACTGTGCAAGCAATAATTGAATTTTGTGAATCTCTAAATTTTGTTTTGCAGTATCTTCTGCATTTAAATCACGGATGTAGTCACTTGAGGTAATCACTCCGTTTTCAAGTTTTGCTTTAGCTGATTCTTTAACTGAGGTTCTTAAATCAATGATACTTTTATCTACCTCAATCAATTTTTTTAATTTATCAACTTCTTGCAGCTGCTGATTAGTAGTTATCTTCGTGTTTAGCAGAAACGTTTCCGTTTGAGCATCGATACTTTGAATGTTTAACTGATTGATTTCACTTTCATTTCCATAACTGTATAAGATTTGATAGTGACCACGAAAATCGAATACCGGTTATATAATACCAGGCAAAATCATTTTTGAACATATTTAATCCGGGCTTTGAATATCCACCTTGAAAAAACAAATTTGCTTTTGGAATAATCTTCGATGAAGTTATTCCACTCTGATTTTCAATTAAGTTATTTTGTGCAGAGTAAAGTCTTAATTCCGGACGGCTTATTTCTTCTGCCGAAAGAAAATTTATTTGAGATGGAGTTAAAAGTGTAGTTGACTCATCAAGTTTTTCATTAATGAGCAAACCAAGCATATTGATATAAGATATGCGTGAAGAGCTAAGTTCAATTTTACGCTGCTCTGTTTTTAATAACTCTGCTTTTAATACGTCAACATCCGGTTTGGTTGCAGTGCCATTTGCATAAGCAGCATCAAGTTTTGAAATGCTTGCACTCAAATCTTCTATTACTAAATCAATTTGATTTAATTGAGCTTCAATGAGAAGGATGCCCATATAAATTTGATTAACTCTCTCTTTAACTTTTAATAATTCTATTTCAATTTTCTGATCTTCAATTTCATTTATGGATTCCTGAATGCCCGCCTGCGAACTCATTACACCGCCATCATAAATAGTCTGAGTAACATCCACCGCAACTTTGTATTGATCTTTTGTTAGTCTTTCAATTACAATTCCGGGCAGAGGCATTGGAACCTCTGTTACATCAGATTGATACGTTGCTTGTGCAAGAAGTGTTATCTGTGGAAAATATCCGTTCCAAACATTACTGACACTGTAATCTTTAGTTCTATTAATGTAATCCTTCTGTTTGATAAGCGGATAATTGATTCTTGCCTTCTCATAGCAATCTTCAAGAGTGAGCTGCGTTTGAGAGGAGATGAACTCCGGACCAATCAATAACAGAGATATAAATAATAATTTTTTCATAATCATATCTTATTAATTGTTTGATTAAAAATTTTCTTTCCTTTATCGGTAACAATTCCGCCAATGATAATTTTAAAAGCGTATCGTGCTGCCTCAATGATTGAGAAATTATTATTAAGAATAAAATCCGGATTTACAATATTTCTTACTGAAGCAACAAGCACATTCATTATGATTGAAGTTGGATAATCAATGAATAATCCTTCAGCTTTTCCCTGATCTATCACTTTGGTAATATTTCCAAACATCATCTGAGTTCTGAATTTATCAATCTCATTCCAGAGACTTGGAAAATACTTTCTGATTTCATCCATTCTTTTTGGCGATACTTTATCGGATGCAGTTGCAAGGATATTAATAAGTTCTGCAAGTTTTTCAATTGCATTCTTATCACTATTCAGTGCGGGGACAATTTTGTTCTTCATACTATTCATAAAATGCTTTGCAATTGCCATCACAAGATCTTCTTTTGAAGGAAAGAATTTGTAGATAGTTTTCTTACTCATCCCGAGTTCAGAAGCAACATCATCCATAGTTGTTTTGTAAAAACCATCTTTGAAAAGTTTATCTTCTATCTGCTCGATTATTTTAGTTTGATCATCCATTTGTTCTCCTGGAAACTATTTTCGTTTTTCTGGTTTCCAACTTAAGTAATGGAAACTCATTTGTCA
Source organism: uncultured Ignavibacteriaceae bacterium (assembly GCA_963812305.1). Taxonomy (GTDB): domain Bacteria; phylum Bacteroidota; class Ignavibacteria; order Ignavibacteriales; family Ignavibacteriaceae; genus IGN3. Next base: position 10,585 of record CAWEUT010000015.1, on the reverse strand, counting down.
AGTGATAGTTTCCATCTTGTCTTAATGTTGAGAGTTTACTCACAAGTTGACAAGAAACATGTTAATTACTATTATTAAATCAATCAAAAAAAGAGAGGGCAGCAATGCGATTCATTTTATTGATATTGGCAGCAGCATTTTTATTTATACCATTTTCGCTTTCACAATCTAAAGTTGAAGATGATATTGAAGCAGCACTTGTAAATTCAAAAAAGGGAGTTTACTGGGCACTCTCAAATCTTCAAGGCAAAAAAGCAAAGTTTGATAAATCACTTATCGCGGATGATAAACTAATTGCAAAGGTTAAAGTGAGCAAGGAACTGAATGGAATTAAAATTGAATCAACCGGATTTTCTGAAACAAATGAACTGACGGTTGTACTATACAAATCCGCTGATAGTCTTATAAAAGATGGATACATTAAAAAAGGGGAGTTAGAAACCTACACCGATGATGAGTAATTAAATTTAAATTTCTTTTAAATCTTCTTGACTTAATAAACTTTTTTTTGTAATTCTGTAATAGTTATTACAACAAATAATCAATTTGTAATTAGAGTTACAGATGAACAATCAAAGATTAATAGATCTTTTCTTAGAAGTTGCCAAAATTAACGCACTCTCCGGCAATGAAAAACCAATCGCAGATTTTATAAAATCATTTCTTTCAAACCTGGGTTATTCAGTTAGCGAGGATAACGCAAAAGAATTCACCAAAAGTAATACAGGCAATCTGATATGCAGAATAGGCAGCGGTGGAAAATTTGTAATGCTCTCACATATGGATACTGCACGTCCGACTGAAAATGTTAGACCAATTATTCTTGAAGATAAAATTATTTCTTCCGGTGATACTGTGCTTGGGGTTGATAACAGAGCAGGAGTTTCGGTTTTACTTTATACTCTTGAAAAGATTGCAAAAGAAAATATTCCAGTTAAAGATTTTACAGTTGCATTTACAACTTGCGAAGAAACAACTCTCTTTGGTTCAAAGTATTTGGGAATTAATGGTGAGATAAAAAACGGATTTATATTTGATTCAGGTTATCGTCCCGGTAATTTTATTTTTTCCGCTTGCGGTGCAATTGGATTAAAGATTAAAATTTTTGGTAGAGCATCTCATTCCGGAATCGCACCCGAAAAAGGAATCAACTCAATGCAAGTTGCAGCCAAAGCAATAAGCCAGTTGCCGCTTGGTAGAATTGATGAAGAAACCACAATGAATATCGGTACACTAAGCAGCGGCTCTGCTGTAAATGTTATACCGGAGCTTACCGAACTTGAAGGTGAAGTAAGATCATTCAATCTAAAGAAAGCAGAAGATAATTTTAATCTTTTGGCAAACATCTTTAAAGGTGAGGCTGAAAAAATCGGGGCGAAGATAGAGATAGATTATTTTTGGGATTTTGTTCCTTATACAATTAAAGAAGATTCATTTGTTTTTAAAGAAACAGTTAAAGCAATTAAAAAAGTTGGATTAGAACCAACTCCCAAAATTTCTTTAGGCGGAAGTGATGCAAATTCTCTAAACGGACGTGGAATAGAATCCATAAATCTCGGCATTGGTGCCCAAAATCCGCACTCGAATGATGAATTTATTTTTATAGAAGATTTAATTAAATCAGCAGAAATAGCTCTTGAACTTAGTTAAGAAGGATTAACGAAAATGAAAAAAATTTTACTATTCTACTTGTTTTGATTTTTATTATAATCCTTCACAAGATTTCTCTCAGACAAAAGGTAAACTTGTTATTGTGGGTGGTGCTCAAACAAGTGAGATAGTTAAAAAATATGTTGAACTTGCAGGCGGACCGGATGCTAGAATTATTGTTATACCAAATGCCGGTTCTGAACCTGTTAAATGGAGTAAAGTACAGGTTGAAGAGTTTGAAGAATTTGGAGCTAAAGCAGATTATCTTTTATTTACCAGAGAAACAGCAGATGATGAAGCTAATCTAAAAAAAATGGATTGGGCAAATGCGGTTTTCTTTTTAGGTGGTGATCAAAGTGATCTTGCAAGAGATATGCTTGGTACAAAATTATTAAGATAAAGTTTTTGATATTTATAATAATGGCGGTGTTGTTGGCGGATCAAGTGCAGGTGCTGCAATTATGAGTGAAGTTATGATTACCGGAAACGAGTTAGTTAATAAAGATTCAACAGTTTCATTTGTTACGATTGAAAAAGGTAATGTTGAAGTAAAAACAGGTTTTGGATTTTTAAAGAATGCAATTGTTGATCAGCATTTTCTTAAACGAAAAAGACACAATAGAACTATTGCTGCTTTAATTGAACATCCAAATCTCTTTGGAATCGCAATTGATGAATCAACTGGTATAATTGTTTATCCTGATGAAACTTTTGAAGTTCTAGGTAGTTACCAGGTTTTGGTTTATGATCCAATTGATGGAAACAACATTCGTGAAGATAAAAACGGTAATCTTGGAATTTCTGATATGAAACTACATGTTTTAATTAGTGGTGATAAGTTTGATATGAAAACAAGAAAAGTAATTAAATGACCGAAGCTAAAAAGAAATTTAAGTTTCGTGTTCCAAACACTTACTTATTAATTTTTTCTTTGCTTGTATTGATTGCAGCTATGACTTGGATTATTCCAGGTGGTCAATACGAACGCGCAGTTGTTGATGGCAGAGAAGTTGTTGTACAGAATTCATTTAAATATGTAGAAAACCAACCACAGGGTTTTATTGATTTATTCATCTCTCCGTTAAAAGGATTTGTAGAAGCCGGTTTAATAATTGGATTTATATTATTTGTTGGCGGTTCATTTAATGTGCTTGCAAAAACCGAAGCGATTAATTCTTTGATCCATAAACTTGCAAGAGCTCATAAAGATTCTAAGCTGCTTCAAAAACTTTTTATTCCTGTTTTGATGTTAATGTTTTCTCTTGGCGGTGCAACATTTGGAATGAATGAAGAAATAATTCCGTTTGTATTGATTATAGTTCCAATTTGTCTTGCACTTAGGATATGATTCAATAGTTGGTGTTGCTATTCCATTAGTTGGTGCGCACGTTGGATTTGCAAGTGCGTTCTTAAATCCATTTAATGTTGGTATTGCGCAGGGAATTGCAGATGTTCCTTTGTTTTCAGGAATAGGTTATAGAATAATCAGTTGGGCAATCTCAACCGCAGTGGCAATTTTATTTTTACTATGGTATGTAAATAGACTTTCAAAAAATTCCAAAATAAGTCCAACTGATTCGGATTTCTAAAAAACTCAATTGTTGATCAGCATTTTCTTAAACGTAAAAGACACAATAGAACTATTGCTGCTTTAATTGAACATCCAAATCTCTTTGGGATCGCAATTGATGAATCAACCGGTATAATTGTTTATCCTGATGAAACTTTTGAAGTTCTAGGCAGCTACCAGGTTTTGGTTTATGATCCAATTGATGGAAACAACATTCGTGAAGATAAAAATGGTAACCTTGGAATTTCTGATATGAAACTACATGTTTTAATTAGCGGTGATAAGTTTGATATGAAAACAAGAAAAGTAATTAAATGACCGAAGCTAAAAAGAAATTTAAGTTTCGTGTACCAAACACTTACTTATTAATTTTTTCTTTGCTTGTTTTAATTGCAGCAATGACGTGGATAATTCCGGGCGGACAATACGAACGCGCAGTTGTAGATGGAAGAGAAGTAGTTGTACAGAATTCATTTAAATATGTAGAAAACCAACCACAGGGTTTTATTGATTTATTTATTTCTCCTCTAAAAGGATTTGTAGAAGCCGGTTTAATAATTGGCTTTATATTATTTGTTGGCGGTTCATTTAATGTGCTTGCAAAAACAGAAGCGATTAATTCTTTAATCCATAAACTTGCAAGAGCTCATAAGGATTCTAAGCTGCTTCAAAAACTTTTTATTCCCGTTTTGATGTTAATGTTTTCTCTCGGTGGCGCAACTTTTGGGATGAATGAAGAAATAATTCCATTTGTATTGATAATAGTTCCAATTTGTCTTGCACTTGGATATGATTCAATAGTTGGTGTTGCAATTCCATTGGTTGGTGCACACGTTGGATTTGCAAGTGCGTTCTTAAATCCTTTTAATGTTGGTATTGCGCAAGGAATTGCAGAAGTTCCTTTGTTTTCAGGGATAGGTTATAGAATAATCAGTTGGGCAATCTCAACCGCAGTGGCAATTTTATTTTTGCTATGGTATGTAAATAGACTTTCAAAAAATGCCAAAATAAGTCCAACTTATCTACAGGATGAGGAGCGAAGAAAGAACGAACACTTTGATTCTGTTTATGATCAGGAAAATCATTTTACCGTAAGACATAAAGCAGTATTAATTACATTTGCTCTGTGCTTGGTTATGATAGTGGTTGGTGTAATTGAACTTGGCTGGTACATAGAAGAAATTTCTGCTGCATTTTTTATTATGGGTGTTGTGGTTGGAATTATCGGCGGATTAAAAGTGGATGAATTCACAAAAGCTTTTATAGAAGGAGCAAAAGATTTAGTCGGCACAGCATTGATTGTTGCACTTGCAAGAGCTACACTTGTTATATCAAGAGATGGACAAATTATTGATACAGTTTTACATAATCTTTCTCCATACATTCAATCATCTTCACCGGTTTTTGCATCGCAGAAAATGTTTGTTGTGCAGGCAATAATTAATTTCTTTGTACATTCGGGAAGCGGACAAGCAGCTTTAACAATGCCGATTATGGCTCCGCTTGCTGATCTTGCAGGTGTTACAAGACAAACGGCAATTTTAGCTTTTCAATTTGGCGAGTACACAAATATTATTATTCCTACTTCAGCAGTAACGATGGGTGCACTATCTATGGCAAAAGTTCCCTGGGAAAAATGGGCAAAGTGGGTTTTACCACTAATGATAATTTTATTTGTGCTGGGATTTATTCTTTTAATCCCGCCAAACTTAATAGGATGGCAGTAATTTTTTAATTAAATAAATTGTTCAATTATTTATAAGAGGTGCGTTATGAAAAAACTATTACTTTTTGGAGCAATTGTTTTAAGTTTTATTTGTTCAAATAAAACTTATGCTCAAGTCGATGTGTATCTTGACAATCTTGATATATATGTTACTGCTTATGGAAGAATAGCAATCTATTCATTACCTGATACAACTAGACAGGTTTATAAAACGGCTCTTTTAGTTGGCACTGGTCCTACAACTGTTTCTGATTTGGAAAATGATTATGATGTTGAAGAACCTACTCAGTTATTAACTACTCCAACTTTTGGTGATTATGAAATATATGGCAGTTATAATAATGCATACTCTAGTAATCCTCCGGATGTTTTAGTGAAGCAAAACGTTTATTGCTGGCAAAATCAAAACTCAATTCTTGTTAAGTACACTATTATTAATAGAGAGCCAAATGCTATTGATGCAATAATTGGACACGAATTAATTCCTGAAGTTCAAGGGACATATGATGGAAATGATACTGTAACTTACTCTACTTCCACTAAAATTATTAGCGTAAAGAAAAATGAAGCTGTAGGTTATAAACCGCTTTCATCCAATTTTAAATCACTTGGTGCATTTGTATATTATTCAGACTACTGGTTAGGTGATACTACATTTTATAGGATGCTAACCTATAATTCCTTTGATTCTTTATTCATTACAGATCCTAATGATCCTAACGTTGATGGACCCGTTTTAATTCCCGCATACGATTCAAGAACCATTGCCACTGGTGATTCCGTTGTTATTTATCTTGCAATAGCATACGGAATTAATGAATACCGAGATGCTAGCAAGTTTAGAACAAGCTCAGCAAAAGTATAATCAAATAGTTTCTGTTGAATCTGATTTAAATAATATTCCATTAGATTTTACTCTTGAACAGAATTATCCAAATCCATTTAATCCATCTACAAAAATTTCTTTTGGATTGCCGCAAAGATCAAGTGTTGTGTTAAAAGTATTTAATACACTTGGACAGGAAGTTGCTGAACTTGTTAATGAATCGCTTGAAGCTGGAACACATTCTTACAATTTTGATGCATCCAAACTAACTTCAGGTGTTTATGTTTATTCATTGCAGACAGATGCAGGTGTGATTTCTAAAAAAATGACATTGGTAAAATAAGTATTTGACTAAAGGCTTCACTAATGAAGAACTGTGAGCCTTTGTTAAATCTTATGGATCGATACAAAGAAATAAAAGAAAAAATTACGAGTAAGTATAATTCTCTTCCAAAGAATCAGAAGAAAATTGCTGACTACTGTATAAACAATTTTGATAAAATTCCTTTTGTAAACGTGCATGATTTATCCATTAGCAACCGGTGCAAGTGTTGCTTCAGTTGTAAGGTTTTCTCAGCGTGCAGGTTTTAAAGGATTTAGTGAACTTGCGTGATGCGATAACAGGATCATTGCAAAAAGAATTAACCAACAAGCAAATTTATCCTCTTTTTGAAAAACGAAGAGCTGAAGAAGATTTGCTTACGGAAGTTGCAAATCTTGATATAAAAAATATTAACGAAACTCTTAATCTTATTGAGCGTAGCACATTTAATTATGTGATTGATCGTATCTCTAAATCTGAAAGAGTATTTACTGCCGGATTAGGAATATCATATTTGCTTTCAGAAATATTAGCATATCAACTAACACAAGTTGGAATCAGTTCTTCGGTGCTGCAGCATTCACACACTTTATTTAATGAACATATACTTTTTCTAAATCCAAAAGATTTACTGATTGTATTTTCATTTCCGCCTTACTCAAAAGAAACAATAGAAGCTGCAGACTTTGCAAGTAAAAGAAAGATAGATGTTATCTCAATTACAAATAAGCATGCATCACCGGTTACATTTTTTACAAAAGCAAATCTTATTGTAAAAAGTGAAAATATGCTTTTTACAAATTCATTTGCTGCCATTTCGGTATTGATAAATGCTATTGCAACAGCATGTGCCATCAAAGATAAACAAAGAGCTAAAAAAGTTCTTAAAGAATCAGAGGAAATTATGATCAACCAGAATCAAGTAATAAGCGGGAGTTAATTATGAGAAAAATTTTATTATTAATTCTGCTTGTACCCATTTGTTATTTATTCCGGTACCACCGGAAAACTTGCCGGAACAATTAAAGATGCTCAAACCGGTGAACCTTTAGTTGGTGCAAACGTAATTATTGAAGGAACAAATTTTGGTGCCGCTACTAATGTAAACGGTGAGTATGTAATACTTAATATTTCACCCGGAAGATATAATGTTAAGTTCAGTTTCATCGGGTATGAAACTACTATAATGCAGGATGTATCTATAACTGTTGATCAGACAACAATTCTTCAGATCAAATTAAATCCACAATCGATACAGGTTGATGAAGTAATTGTAACTGCGCGTACACCACTTATTCAAAAAGATGTAACAAGCAGTATATCTGTAATTACTCGTGAAGAGATTGAAGCGTTACCTGTTGCTACATTTACGGAATTACTTTCGCTTCAGGCAGGTGTAACAGGAAGCGGATCAAATCTGCACGTTAGAGGCGGAAGAACAAATGAAGTAGCTTATATGATTGATGGAACTTTAGTTGATGATCCATTGCTCGGCGGACTTGCAACTAATATTAATAATGATGCAATTCAGGAAATGAGTTTGCTTAGCGGTACATTCAATGCTGAGTATGGCGATGCTCTTAGCGGTGTAGTAAATATTGTAACCAGAGACGGAACGGATAAATTTTCTGCAAAGCTTGAAGCAAGAACAAGTGAGTTTGGAGTTGATCGATATTCTGATCTTCATGAGAACAGAGTTAACGGAAGTATCAGTGGACCAATTGTAAGTCCGGAATATAATTTTTTCATTTCAGCAGAACTAAATAATTATGGAAGTTATCTTCCATTTGGATATAATAAAGCAAGTTCATTTTTTAGCAAGCTTACTACAACTACTCTCCCGTACATTAAAATTTCATTTATGAATAGAGGCAGTAAAGGAAACCGTCAGAATTATAGTCATTCTTATAAATACATTCCTGAACAATATCTGAAAGTTAGAACTGATAGCTGGCAAAGTTCATTAAATCTCACACATACAATTCAAAATAATTTGTTTTATGATGTAAAAGCATCATACTTTAATCAGGGATATTATTCCGGTTTAAATAAAGATACATCAGAATATCTTGCCGCAACTGAAACTGAATATTTTGAAGAATACGGAAACGGATTTGAGTTTTATAAACTTTCTGATCCACCTCAATTATTAGAAAGCAGAACAGCAAATGTAGATTTTAAAGCAGATGCAGTTTGGCAAATGGGTTCTATGAATGAAGTAAAATTTGGTGCATCATATAAAAAACACTGGTTAAAATTGTATGATATTTATGATCCCAAAAGAAATTTTCCTTATGTAGATGATTACAATACAGAACCGTTTGAAGGTGCTGCATATATACAGGATAAAATAGAACTGCCTTATCTTATCATTAACATAGGTTTGCGTTATGATTATCTGAATGCAAATGTTATCTTCAGAAGTGATCCGCTTGATCCCAATTCGCTTATAACTGTGGAATCACGATCACAATTTTCTCCACGATTTGGTATTGCACATCCAATTTCTGATAGAACAAAGCTTCATTTTTCTTACGGTCACTTTTTTCAGAATCCTAATTTTGAACCGATGTTTGAAAACAATCAATACGATCTGAATGTAAGAGAACCATTATTTGGGCAGCCAAGTCTGGATGCTACAAGAACTATTTCATATGAAGTTGGTGTATCGCATCAATTTTCTGATAATGTTGCATTGAACGTTACTGCTTATTACAGAGATATTACAGGACTAATTGGTACACGATATTATTTTCCATTTGTTGATGGACGATATACAGGTTACACGCTTTATGTTAATGAAGATTATGCCAATAATAAAGGAGTTGAATTTACACTTGATATACGACCAACAAGATATTTTTCCGGTGGATTAACATACACCTATTCTGTAATAAAAGGCAGTGCTTCTTCAGAAACAGAACAATATCCGGGAACACAAGAATCTACTCAACTTTATTATCTGGATTGGGATCGAACACATGTTTTTAATGCAAGCGGAACATACACAATTCCTGAAAATGAAGGACCATCAATTTTTGGTTCACCAATATTTGATAATATGGATTTTAGCTTGATACTAAAAGCAAGTTCCGGTTCACCTTATACACCTTCAGGAAGAGACATTGGATTTGTTGAAAAAAATTCATTAAGACAGCCAGGCTTATATAATATTGATTTCATGATTGGAAAAGAATTTGAATTTTCTGGAAACTTCAGACTAAGATTGTTTGCTGAAATATTAAATCTGACGGACCACAGAAATATTCTATATGTATATGGTGATACCGGTGATCCTGATTATACAACCGTCGGAAATTCTTCAATAGAATATATGCAGGATCCATCTAACTATGGTCCGCCCCGTTCAGTTCGTTTAGGTTTTACAATGAGATTTAATTAATCATTCTATCTTAAGGCAGAAAAATGAGAAGAGTTTTATATCTACAAATTATATTCGGTTTATTATTCTTTACGTCAGCATCATTTGCTCAGTACGATAAAGATGTTGAAGATAAAGAGCCATTACAAAAAACATTAAGAATTCAGGATCGTGCTGCTGGAATTCATAATGCCAGTAACATTGGCTTGTTTTTTGAAAATCGCGGTAAACTTTATCCAAGATTTATTTCTCAAGGTCCTTCAGGAGAATTTCCAATCAACAGTGCAAAAAATTATATTTATCGAATCAATCAGTACATCGGTATTCCCGGCAATGTTGTACAAGGACGATTTACTACAAACGAGGAATGGGAAGCTGCATACGGCTATCATAACAGCGATACAGCCAGAGTAGCTATGAGCGATGATCCAAATTCATGGCATCCAACACGTGGCTGGCCAATTAAAGATGCAGATGGAAATAATATTATATTATCTGATCAGGATAGTTATTGTGTTTTTAATGATAGCAATAACACTGTGCAGATTCTTGGTCTTCAGGTCGCACAAACTGGATATGCATTCGGAACTAACTTTGCCAAAAACATTCTCTTCTTTAAGTATGAACTTACAAATACAAGTCAGAATACTTATGATAGCCTTTATTTCCATCTGCATAATGATATCGATGTTGGTGATATAAGCGGCGGATTACCTGAGTGGGGAGATGATAAAATGAATTTCATCAAATCACAAAACTTAATTTACTTTTACGATGATGGTGTTTCAGGTGAATGGCCTGATGGAAAGACAGGTTTTTTTGGTGTGATGATGTTAAAAACTCCGGAAGTTAATGGAACGGAACTCGGTGTAACTGATATGCATTACATGTTATATGATGATGATAACCTTGCGGACAAAGATACAATTCAATATGGATTTATGTCATCGGATCCTGATCTATACAATTCATCAATTGGAAATAAATATTTTCATCCTGGTAGCAGTGGGAATATTCACTTTGATGATCCGGCTACAATTCCTGCATCAGGTATGGATATTCAAGGTCATATTTCATCGGGACCATATATAATAAGTCCGTCTGATACT
>CAWEUT010000014.1:0-108554 GCA_963812305.1 uncultured Ignavibacteriaceae bacterium | reverse complement strand
CAACAAACCAAACCTGGACATCTAACAACACATATTTGTTGAGAGATATAGTCAGGGTACAATCAGGCGCTACATTAACAATTGAACCGGGAACAATAATATACGGTGAGAACTCAACACAGGGAAGTTTGGTAATAAAACCAGGTGGTAAGATAATGGCAGAAGGCACAGTAAATAATCCGATAGTATTTACAAGTGAATTCAATAAACCAGGTTCAAGCCAAACCCCCACATATGGAGATTGGGGAGGCATAATACTATTAGGAAATGCACCAATCAATGTACCAGGTGGTACAGCATCAATTGAAGGTCCTGGAGATTCCTATGGCGGAACAAATCCGGATGACAACAGTGGAGTAATGAAATATGTAAGAATAGAATATCCAGGCATAGCATACTCACCAAACAATGAGATAAACGGATTAACATTTGGTGGAGTAGGAAGAGGAACAACAATAGATTACATACAGGTAAGCTATAGCGGAGATGATTCATACGAATGGTTTGGCGGCACAGTAAACTGTAAGCACTTAATAGCCTACAGAGGCTGGGATGATGAATTTGACACAGACTTTGGATATCAGGGAAAGTTACAATTCTTAGTAGGTTTAAGAGATCCTGAAGTAGCGGATCAATCAGGATCAAACGGATTTGAATCAGATAATGACGGATCAGGATCAACAAATTCACCAAGAACATCACCAACGTGGTGGAATGTAACATTGGTAGGACCATTGGCCACAACCACAACCCCAATCAATTCGTTATTCAAAAGAGGGATGCATTTAAGAAGATCATCACAGAATAAGATAAACAATTCAATAGTAATGGGTTATCCATTAGGCATATTGATAGATGGAGTGAATACAACAACAGATGCACAAAATGGAGTAATGTATGTAAAGAACAGCATAGTATCTGGTGTAACAGGAAAAGTAATAGATTCAACATCATCGAACGGAACATTTGATCCAAGTACATTCTTTAGTTCAAATAACAACAGTTCATTTCCTACTAATTCAGAAGTATTATTAAGAAATCCTTTTAATTTAGAAGAACCAAACTTTCTTCCAAAAGCAGGTTCGCCAGCATTGACCGGTGCAGGAACACCACCTAATGATGGATTCTTTGATCCAACAGCAGCATTTGTTGGTGCATTCGGGGGAACTGATTGGACTGCAGGTTGGGCTAAGTTTATGGTCAACGATAAGCAACAAATAGTTATCAGCGGAGATATAACAACAAACCAAACCTGGACATCTAACAACACATATTTGTTGAGAGATATAGTCAGGGTACAATCAGGTGCAACATTAACAATTGAACCGGGAACAATAATATACGGTGAGAACTCAACACAAGGCAGCTTGGTAATAAAACCAGGTGGTAAAATAATGGCAGAAGGCACAGTAAATAATCCGATAGTATTTACAAGTGAATTCAATAAACCAGGTTCAAGCCAAACCCCCACATATGGAGATTGGGGAGGCATAATATTATTAGGAAATGCACCAATCAATGTACCAGGTGGTACTGCATCTATTGAAGGTCCTGGAGATTCATATGGCGGAACAAATCCGGATGACAACAGTGGAGTAATGAAATATGTAAGAATAGAATATCCAGGCATAGCATACTCACCAAACAATGAGATAAACGGATTAACATTTGGTGGAGTAGGAAGAGGAACAACAATAGATTACATACAGGTAAGCTATAGCGGAGATGATTCATACGAATGGTTTGGCGGCACAGTAAACTGTAAGCACTTAATAGCCTACAGAGGCTGGGATGATGAATTTGACACAGACTTTGGATATCAGGGAAAGTTGCAATTCTTAGTAGGATTAAGAGATCCTGAAGTAGCAGATCAATCAGGATCAAATGGATTTGAATCAGATAATGACGGATCAGGATCGACAAATTCACCAAGAACATCACCAACGTGGTGGAATGTAACGTTGGTAGGACCATTGGCAACAACCACAACCCCAATCAATTCGTTATTCAAAAGAGGGATGCATTTAAGAAGATCATCACAGAATAAGATAAACAATTCAATAGTAATGGGTTATCCGTTAGGCATATTGATAGATGGAGTGAATACAACAACAGATGCACAAAATGGAGTAATGTATGTAAAGAACAGCATAGTATCGGGTGTAACAGGAAAAGTAATAGATTCAACATCATCAAACGGAACATTTGATCCAAATACATTCTTTAGTTCAAACAACAACAGGTCTTTTATTACCAATGCTGAAGTTTCTTTAGTGGCGCCTTTTGATTTAAATAATCCAACCTTTTTACCTCAAGGAAGTTCCCCGGCATTAACCGGCGCAGGAACACCACCTAATGATGGATTCTTTGATCCAACAGCAGCATTTGTTGGTGCATTTGGCTCAGAAGATTGGACATTTGGATGGGCAAGATTTAATCCTGGAGTAACAACTGATGTGGAAGAAATAAAGATTAGTAATACTGTACCTAATGAATATAATTTATCACAGAATTACCCAAATCCTTTTAATCCAAGCACAAGAATCAGTTATTCAGTTATTGAACCGACTAATGTGAGACTTTCTGTATATAACATATTAGGACAGCAAGTTGCAGTGCTTGTTAATGATTTTAAGTCTTCTGGAACTTATGAGGTAAATTTTGATGCTTCAAACTTATCAAGTGGAATATATATTTATAGTCTTGAAGCAGGTTCTATAGTTGTTTCTAAGAAAATGACTCTATTAAAGTAATTGTTCTCTCTCCTCTCTCCTTCGACGAGGGACGCTGTAACCATACAGCGTCCTTTTTTATTTTTGTATGGATAATATTTAGATTTAAAGTGATGAAAAATCGATTTCAAATAATTACCGTTCTATTTATCATTTTTAGTAATTCCATAATTCCACAAAATAGTAGAAATTTTTTTTCAATTCGTGATTCAATTTCTGGTGTATCAATTTATCAGCATCTTCAAAAATTAGCTGATGATTCACTTCAGGGAAGGGGAACGGGATCGTTGGGTGGCGAAAAAGCAGCTAGATATATCGCTGAGCAATTTCAAAATTATAATTTGGATAAAATAACAGCTAATAATAGTTATTACCAAAATATACCAATGCATGGTAGTCTTCCTTTATCATCCTCTGAATTGACTTTAATTTCAGAAGCAGATACTACTGAATTACAAATTGGCATTGATTATTTTCTTTATAGATCCGGACAACAAACTTTTATTCCAGTTGCATTACCTCTGGTTTTTGTAGGGTATGGAATTGTTGCACCAGAATTTGATTACAATGATTATCAATCTGTTGATGTAACGGATAAAATTGTTGTTTTTATTGATGGTGAACCAGAATCTGAAGATGATGATTATTTTAATGGAGCAACACCAACAATTTACAGTTTCTCAGAATCGAAAAGAAGAATAGCAATTTCAAGAGGTGCTGCTGGAACGATTCTCATTCCTTTGAATCAATATCAAGATTGGGAATCAGTAAAAAAAGATTTTGATTCAGAAGATGTTACGCTTGCTTATTCAGTCTCTGGAAATCTTAGTATAATATTAAATAGAAATAGCTCTGATAAATTATTTAATGGATCGAATTATTCATTTACCGATATAATGGGAATGATAAAATCCAATCGTATTAAATCGTTTTATATGAATGCAAGTCTTAAGTTCAAGGGATTTTTTAAAGAAAGAGAATTTATTGCAAATAATATAATTGGATTAGTTAAAGGAAGCGATGATGAATTAGCGAATAGTTATTTACTTGTATCCGCTCATTATGATCATCTTGGCATTGGAAGACCAATGGATGGAGATTCTATCTATAATGGTGCATTAGATAATGCTATAGGCGTTTCTGTTATGCTTGAGTTAGCGAGAGCATTTTCTGATTTAGGAACTAAACCAAAACGATCGATAATTTTTATTTCTACAACAGGGGAGGAAAAGGGTTTGCTCGGTTCAAGTTATTATACTGATAATCCTATAGTTCCACTTTATAAATCCATTGCAAATATTAATATAGATGGAATTGCTATGTTTAAGGATTTCCAAAGTATTGTCGGAATAGGATCCCAGTACTCTTCATTGGATGAAGCACTAAAACAAACAGCTGATCGATACAATCTTGTTGTAGAAGATATTCCTGCTCAGTTTAGAAGCTTTGATGCATTTAATAAATCGGATCAGCTTGCATTTGCCAACGCCGGTATTCCATCAATGCTTGTTTTGGAAGGCGGAAAGAATAAAACTAAAACAAGAGAAACAGTCTTGAATGCCTTTATTGATTATTATTTAGAAAGATACCACACACCATTCGATGACTTAAATCAGAAAATTGATATTGAAGCTGCTTCTAAACACGCAAAAGTTCTTTTTGATTTATGCTATAATCTTGCAAACCAAATAGATGTTCCGGAATGGAAATCTGGTTCGCCCTTTATTCATGCACGATTAAGATCGATTGCAGAAAAAAGATAATAATATGACATTAAAAAATATTTATCTCATATTTTTAATTTTAACTGCAAGTTGCTCATATAATCCAAATTATAATAATGTTATTAGGATTGTTGGTTCTGATACGATGCTTGAGTTGACTTCGAATCTTGCAGAACAATTCATGAAAGAAAACCCTGGTATTTCAGTCAAGGTAGATGGTGGAGGTACTGCAACAGGAATTAGAACATTAATAAATAATGAAACTGACATTTGCATGGCATCCCGTAATTTAAAACCGGATGAAGCTAAAATGTTAGCCGATTATTATGGATCATTGGGGTTGGTATACCTTATCGCAAAAGATGCATTAAGCATTTATGTTAATCCTGAAAATCCGGTAAAAAATTTAAATATCGGACAGCTTAAAGATATCTTTACAGGTAAAATATCAAACTGGGCAAAATTAGGCGGTAAAGATACTCTTGTAATTCCTGTTATAAGAAATAATAATTCAGGCACGTTCCTTTATTTTAAAGAACATGTTTTAGAAGGTGATGAGTATTCCGAAAACTCCGTGATAAAATCTACAACTAAGGAAATTGTAAAGTTTGTTTCGGAAAACATAAATGCAGTTGGTTATGGTGGAATGGGTTACACTGGAAATGTTATTCATGCAAATATAAATGGAATATCACCAACTGAAGAAAATGTGAGAAACGATACTTATCCAATAACACGTTACCTTCACTTTTTAACCACAAAATCTCCGGGAGGATCAATAAAAAAATTTATTGATTGGGTGCTTTCTCCAGCAGGACAATCAGTAATAAAAAAATCTGGTTTTATTCCTCTTGTGGGAAAATAAATTATAAAAAAAATTTTCGTAAAACAGACTTTAGTCTGTTAAGGTATAATAAATGAATTATGTATTAAAACTTTCTTAATCATTCCTTAACACAAAAATAATATTCTCTTAATCTCATAGTAATTTTTAAAATTTATCTTTCTGTAAAAAGAAAGAGTTGTTATGCAAAAACCTAATTTGTTTTTTATTTACTTAAGTAAATTAAAACCTTTGAAAAAAAATCTGGAGAGTGATGACAGAGAATCTGACGAATTAAATCAGGATCCAATTGAAACATTAAAAACTGATAATGAATGGTTACAGGAATATGAATTGATTTATAGTTCGTATTCGATTGATGGGTATTGATATAATAGAATTAATTTTCTTCCTTTTTTAATCTTTTAAAACTTCTAAATGCAAATAAAGTTTGAGAAAAGTAGTGAGCAGGGAAGAATGTCTTCAGTCCATATTCATCAGCTTTAGTTTCCGGTAAATATGCCGTTCCAAACATCCAATCCCAAAAAGCAAATTTAGTTGCAAAATTTCTGTTTCTGCCTTTTCCAGTTGAATGATGCCAGCGGTGCATTTCCGGTCCGTTAATAATTTTTTGCAGCCAACCGGATCGGATATCTACATTACAATGAATGTACATTCCCCACACAGCACTAATTAAACCTTTATATGCAATTACCTCAACTGGAGCACCGAGTAAAATTATTGGTGCAAATTCAATCGTTTGATTTAAAAGTATTTCAAGTGGATGTGATCGTGAACCGGAAAGCCAATCAACTTTTTTAGGTGAGTGATGAGCTTCGTGTATTCTCCAAAGCCATTTATTTTTGTGCATCCAACGATGCATCCAGTAAATATAAAGATCGTGAGTAACAACAAAGAAAACTAACTGTACCCAAATCGGAATATCAGATAAAATCTGCAAGTCGAGATAATCCCGTTGAATCATCAATGAAATGAATTATTCCGCTAAAAATTATTATGCTTAAGAATATAATTCTGGGCTATAGTGTACATTGCAAAATCATCAAAGAATCCTTCACGGAGAATTTTCTGTCCTTTTGTGTAGGGGAATATTCTTTCCAGTAATACAAATACTATTGCTGCAAGAATAATTAATGAAGTAGAAATTAATTCTGCGGATGACATACCATTTACGTAATTGTAAACCGCATTAAAGATTTCTGAAAAAATGTTTGCTTCTGACATCAAAATAAAATTTATTTACACTGATGTCATCCTGAGCGAAGTCGAAGGATAACAGTTACTTATTTATTTGAAAATAGGTCACACTTCGACTTCGCTCAGTGTGACTAAGGTGAACTTTTATTTAACTCTTCTTAATTTTTTAATTTGTCCAAGTTCGCTATCATAAACTTTTTTAACTCCATCGCCTAAAGATTTTTCAATATCACGAATACTTGAAACTAATCTTTCCATTCCGCCAATCTCAACAGAAGCTGCCTGATCCGTTCCCCACATGGCACGATCTAAAGTTATGTGTCTTTCCACAAAGCAGGCACCAAGAGCAACAGCAGCCCAGGTTGGAGCTAAACCAACTTCGTGTCCGCTATAACCAATAGGAATATCTGGATATTTATTCTTAAGCGTTTCAATCATTTTAAGATTCAATTCTTCATTCTTGCAAGGATACGCTGAAGTGGCGTGTGCAACCAATAAATTATTTTTATCCATAAATGAAATTGCTTTATCGATTTGTTCAATTGTGGACATACCCGTTGACATCATAATTGGTTTATGAAGATTCTTATGTTTATCAAGCAAAGGTAAATCAGTTAATGAGGCAGAAGCTGTTTTGTACAAGCGGGGGATTAAACTGCTCAATAAAATCAACTGAAGGTTCATCCCAGCAGGAGGCAAACCAAATTATTCCAATTTCTTTGCAATACTTATCAATTGTTGAATATTCCTGTTCACCGAATTCCACTTTATGTCTGTAATCAATATAAGTCATTCTACCCCAGGGTGTATCACGTTCAATATTCCATTGATCTTTTGGTGTGCAAATTTCCGGAGTACGTTTTTGAAATTTTACGGCATCACATCCAGCGTGTTTTGCTCCAGCAATTATTTTTTTTGCAAGATTGATATCGCCATTATGATTTATTCCTATTTCTCCAATAACAAACACGGGATGACTATCACCAATAAAACGATTGCTAACTTTAATTTCTCTTTTACTCATTATTCACTTCCAAAATTTTTTAAGAATTATTCTTAAATGCTATAATTAGTTCTGCAAATTCACGTAAAGCACCATAACCAGCCTTCGTTTCGCAAGTATAATCAGCAATATCTTTTATAAAACTCATACCATCATTTGGCGTTGCAGTAAAACCGCAAAGCTGCATAACCTCATAATCATTCGCATCATCACCAATGTACGCAATGTTTTCTTTTTCAAATCCATTTTTCTTTTTAATGATTTCTAAAACTTCTTCTTTTTTATTTACACCAAGATAAAACTCTTTCATTTTTAATTTTTCAGCACGAGTTTTAACAGTATTTGAATTTTCGCCAGTAACAATTATGGTTTCGATACCTGCATATTTTCGTAATCTCTCAACACCCATTCCATCACGAATAGAAAATCTTTTAAATGCTTCGCCATCCTGCCCATAATAAATTCCAGTATCGGTTAAAACACCATCAACATCTGTTAAAATCACTTTTATCTTTTCTGCTTTTTCTTTTAAATGAAGATTTTTATCTCTTAGTTTTGTATCGATTACCATGCTGTCCAGCCTCCATCAACAATTAAATTTGCTCCTGTCATATATGCAGAAGCATCACTTGCTAAAAATATTATTGCACCTTTGTAATCAGTTGGATACGCCATTCTGCCCAAAGGTGTTTTAGCAGAATAATTATTTACAAAATATTCATCCTGATTATTTTCAACTCCACCAGGAGTAAGTGTATTAACTCGAACGCCTTTGTTACCCCAATAAGCTGCAAGAAATCTTGTAAAGTTTACAATAGCACCTTTTGTAGCAGGATAAGCAGGCGATTTATAAAATGATTGTGATCCATCAGGTTTTTTGTAAATGGATTGATCAGGTCCAACCAATCCATATGTTGATGCAACATTTATGATACTTCCTTTACCAGCTTTTGCCATTTCAGTTCCGATAATCTGAGAACAAAGAAAAGTACCGGTTACATTTACATCTAAAGATTTTTGCCACATTTCAAGCGGATAATTTTCAAACATAGATTGTTCAGCAGCCGCTTGTGGATTTTCGAACATATCATTTATTGCTGCATTGTTAACAAGAATATCAATCCTACCAAATTCCTTTAGTAGTTTTATCTCTAAGATTTTCAACTGATGATTTATTGTGTTATATCAACACCAACTCCAATTGATTTTGTTGGAAGAGTAGAAGCAAAATTTTTACACTGTTCTTCATCAAGATCGCAAACAACAACATTTGCTCCGGCATCAGCAAGTGCCTGGCAATGATTTTTGCCAATCAATCCAAGTGCACCAGTTACGATTGCAACTTTGCTTTTTAGTGAGAATAGTTCTAATGAGTTCATAATTATTTCAATTCTATTTGGTCAACTGAGCGTGTCGAAGCTGTGAATAGTATAACAAATACAATGTCAGATCTTCGAATTCAAGCTCGGCCTGACGAATACAATTATTTCTTCTTCGGTTTCATATTAAAGTTACTAACTTTTCTAAACACTGGACCAACAGGTTCTCCGCGTAAATAACCTTTTACATTATTTTCTTCAACAGCTTTTTTAAGAATCGGAAGAACTTCTTTGTAAGCTTTTAATGTATATTCAATATCTGCATCAGAATGTGAGAAAGACATATTATGAAATCCACCCCAGAGTATTCCGCGTTTAATCATTTCCTGTTGTACAAGTGATTTCATCTCAAGCGGATTACCTGCAGAAGAATCAAAGGTCATAATTGTTCTGCAATCAAATCCAGTACACTTTGTATAATTCATTCCAAGTTCTTCTGCGATTTTATTATATCCAACTTTTAACTTGTTACCTTGTTTTGCTAATTGTGCAGGAACATTCTTTTCAATCATCTCATTAATTGTGGCTTTGGCGGCAGCTAGTGAAAGTGCTTCACCTCCAAAAGTAGTAAAGAAAAAAACATCTTGTTCAAGTAAAGACATAACATCTTTTCTACCTGTTAAAATTGAAATCGGCATTCCATTAGCAACTGCTTTTGAAAAACAAGCAAGATCTGCATTAACTCCAAAATATTCTTGAGCTCCACCAAAGCAATTCTAAATCCGCTCCACATTTCATCAAAGATTAATAGCGTTCCATTCTTAGTGCAAACATCTCGTAGTTTTTGTAAAAAATTATCTTTTGGTTCTTCAAAAACATAAGGTTCAAGAATTACGCAAGCAGTATCTTCATCAATTGAATCAATAACAGATTGAATATCATTATAATTAAATGTGTAAGTCATATCCTGAATTGCTTGTGGAATTCCTTTATTACGATCAGTCACTGCTATGTACCAATCGTGCCAGCCATGATAACCGCAACATAAAACTTTATCGCGTTTTGTAAATGCGCGAGCCAATCTAACTGCAGCAGAAGTAACATCTGCACCAACTTTGCTGTAACGAATTGATTCTGCATTTGGAACAACTTTATGAATCAGCTCTGCAACTTCAACTTCTAGAGGATGCATTAATGAAAAAGTTATTCCATCTTTTAATTGTTCTTTAATTGCTTCATCAACTTTATCATAAGCATAACCAAGTGAGATTGGTCCAATGCCCATTTGATAATCGATGTATTCATTTCCATCAACATCCCAAACGTGGGAACCTTTGCCGCGCTGTAAATATTTTGGAGCAACTCCTTTTACATTTTGCTGCGGACCTTTTGCAAGTGTTTGAGTTGTGCAGGGAATTAAATCCAAGTGCAACTTTATAATATTCATCCGATTTAGTAATGATAGGATAATCTTTATTTGATTCTACTTTGTTTGGCATACTTGACTTTCGTAAAACAGACTTTAGTCTGTTATTAAATTATTTGTGTAGCAACAACAGACTAAAGTCTGTTCTACGGTTAATATTTTTATCTATATATTTTTTGTTTGATTTGATTTAATTGTTTTTAATTCACTTAAATGATTTCTGTACCAGTTAACTCCACAATATTCTTCATTTATTTTTTTGATCTCAGGTTTTCTCTCTAACAAATCAAGAATATCTTTAAGTGTAAATTTATTGTTTATTGGATAAAGTTCATCATAAACCTGTTTTATGAAATTGTAATCTTTTTCATAATCTATCGTAAAGCGATGAGACATTGAATAATCCAATCCAGTTTCCCAAACAACATTTCCAATTCTAAACTTATCTGGATTTTCCCAAAAGTATGGAGTTGTGTGTTCACGTTCAATTCTAGTTTTGCATTTTCCCACGCATTCTTCTAAAGCTTCAATACTCATAATTTCAACATCATTTCCATCCGGATAAGTGGCAGGATGCAGATTTGCTTACATAATCATATTTATCTGAATTATTGATGAATAGAATTCTAACACTCTATCAATAACATTTGGATCAATTAAAGGACAATCCGATGGAATCTTTACAACAGCATCAGCATTAAAAAGTTTTGCTGCTTGATAATGCCTATCGAGAAATCGGTTGGATGACCACGATAAACAATCTATTTGATATTCTTTACAAAGTTTCTTCAACCTTATCATCACTACTGTCCGTAGTAGTTGCGATAACAATAGTTCCTCTTAGATTTGATGCAGCAACACGTTCATACATTCGGTACAAAAGAGGCTTATCTGCTAAGGGTAAGAATATTTTGTTAGGAAGTCGGCTTGAACCTGTTCTAGCTTGAATTACAGTTACTATTTTAATTGGGTTACTCACTATAATTACAATAAACTATTTTGCTCTCACTAGTTTTTGTCTTAAGCAAATACTTTAATTCTAATTTCAAATCTTCAATATATTTATTTTTTTCTTTTGCTCTGACTAACAGGTTTGGTTGAATGCAATAATTCCCGTGCGATACTTCTGCAATAACTTTTGCTGATGTTCCGCCATTCTGGATTGGGATAATCTTTTTATATTCTTCAATATCAATATTGCAATAAACTTCTTTTCCTAAAGCAAGAGCAGGAAAAATTGTACTAGAAAATCTAGTAATTAGTACATCACAATTTGCAATCATAGGATCAATTCCAAATCCGCTGATAAACTAAAGCATCCGGTAAATATTTTTTTACTTCTGCTGTACGTTTTTTTACTTTTTCATTTGGATGAAGCTTAACAATTATCTGCTTATTACCGGCAATCTTTTTAGCATTTAATAAAAAGCGTTTTCTATTTTCATACTTTGTTGTTTCTCTGATATCAGAAGTTGCCACCAGAACAAAATTTTTATGTTCAAATTCAAGATTTCTTAACTTCTCAAAATCATCAAAATTGGGAATGCCTGTTACACGAATTTTATTTGGATTAACACCTCTCTCAATAAACTGATCACGAAAACCTTCTGAGGCTACACAGAAATAATCATACATATGAGATAAACCTGTCATTGATGTACTTGCACACCAACGTCCGAGTCCTAAAAATCTTGTAACATGATAACGCCAATCCGGTGGATCAGTCATTCCTTCCTGAACAAGTATCGTCTTAAATTTTTTAATATTTCTTGGAACAATTAAATCCTGCGAAGTCAGGACCAAATCATAATCATCATTTTTTCCCTCAAAATCTAACCTGAGATTGTTTGATTTTATGTATTCGAGAGTTTTTCTTTTAAACTCCCCACCCATAATTGTAAACTCAAGCATTTTAAGTTTAGTCATTACCCACAGTGGACCGCTTGCATAATAAGGAGTAAAATAAGCTTCGCATTCAGGAAGCTCTTTAGAGATTTGGTGCATAATCGTAGTCTGATTAAGCGAACCGCCAATAAATAGTATTTTTGGTTTGTTCATTCTTAAATACTTTTAACTTTAATTTTGCTCAAAATCGTTAAGAATTATTTTTATTGGATTAGATTTATTTTTAATTCAAAAAATGCTAATCAAATTTGCAAAAAATTTAGATAAAACACCCTATAAAACCGTGATTCTTATCATATCGCCATAAAAACCACAAAATCTGTTGAAGTCCATTTTTGATTAAAAACTATTGTTGTGCAAATTTTTTAGTTTCCTTAAATTGCCAGCCATAAAAGTCTAATAAAGGATTGATCATGATTTTACAAAAACCTAAAAAACTTAATAAAAAAGATGTTATTGGAATTATTTCACCTGCGTCGTCACCTGATGAATTAGCAAGAATTCAAACGTGGAGTAAAATATTTAGAAGGCTTAGGTTATCGGGTTAAAGTCGGGGAAAATGTTGGTAAAAATCATGGTTATTTAGCAGGAACAGATCAGGAAAGAGTTGATGATATTCATTCGATGTTTAAAGATAAAAATGTTAAAGCTATTTTTACATTACGTGGTGGTTACGGAGCTTTTAGATTGTTGGATAAAATTGATTACCGAGTTGTAAAAAATAATCCAAAAATATTTGTTGGTTATAGTGAAATTACATCACTTCAAATGGCATTTTTTGAAAAAGCTGGATTGATAACTTTTGCAGGACCTATGGTTGCAGTAGATTTTTATGATGAAGTTAGTGCATATACCAACGAACTTTTCTGGGCAACGATTACATCAAATAAAAAATTAGGAAAAATAAAATATCCGGAAAACCAAAAGATGCCGCATCTGCAAAAGGGTGTTGCCTCTGGTAGATTAATTGGTGGTAACTTAGCAGTTTTTGCTCATCTGCTTGGCACTCCATATTTCCCAAATCTTACAGGAAAGATTTTGATGGTTGAAGATATTGGTGAACTTCCTTATCGGGTTGATAGAATGTTAAATCAATTAAGACTTTCCGGATCATTCAAAAAAATTAAAGGAATTATTCTGGGTAGATTTGTTGACTGCAACGAACACGATCCAAACAAAAAAACATTAACACTTGGCGAAGTTATTTCTGAGTACATCGGAACATTAAAAGTTCCATCAATTTATACTTTTCCACACGGACATATAAAAGATTTTGTAACAATTCCATTTGGTTTAAAAGTTAATTTAAATGCTACAAAGGGTACAGTAGAATTTGCTGAGGGTGCTGTTAAGTAGGTTTCTGAATAAACGTAAAATAATTTTTGCACTTAAAATATTGTTCTGTTTGATAAGCAGCTTCTTCATCATCAAACAAAGCCCAGACTGTTGAACCTGTGCCTGTCATCATAGAATGTTTTGCACCAAAGTTAAGCATTTTTTCTTTTATTTCTTTTATATCAGGAAAGTGATCAAAAACTATTTTTTCAAAATCATTACTTGCTAATTTTATCACTTCTTCAATTTCAATTGCTGATTTACTTAATTAGAGACTTCAAACTAAAATCTGGATTCTTTGGCTTGATAAAACCAAAAGCCCATTTTGTAGCAACATGAATTCCTGGATTAACCACTAATAAATATTTATCAAGTTTTAATTTTATCGGAACCAAGATCTCTCCACGAGACTCGGCATAGCAGGGAACAGGATTTAAGAAATAGGGTACATCCGAACCAAGTTTTAGAGCCAGATTTGATAAATGACTTATTTCAATTTTTAGATCAAATAATTTTATAAGCGAAGTGAGTGTAGATGCAGCATTAGAACTTCCACCGCCAAGTCCTGCGCCGATAGGAATATTTTTATTTAGAAAAACATCAACTAAAATTGAAATGTCAAATTCATTTTCTAAAAGTTCCTTTGCTCTAATGATAAGATTGGTTGATTCTTTATTTAGATTTTCATCATTACTGTTAAATGAAAATTTATCAGACTTTGCAAATCTAATTTCATCAAAAAGATTTAATGGATAAAAGATAGTTTCAAGATTATGAAAACCATCTTCTCTCTTAGAAATGATATTCAGTCCAATATTAATTTTAGCAGGCGATTTTACTACAATTTCATCCATCGATCATATGCTTTATCTTCTTTGTATGTTCTGGAGTTGAACCGCAGCAGGAACCAATAAACGAAGGATTATATTTTAAATATGGTTTTGCTTGCTTAGCATATTCTATAGGTGAAATTGCACAATCAATTGTTTTATCTGTTAGCTTACCACTGCCGCAGTTTAAGTAAAATCCCCAATTTATTTCTGGTTTTAATCTTTTAACAGCATCTTCTAATGCTTCAAATGTTATACAATTAAATCCTATTGCAAGCGGATGATATTTTAGAACATACTCAATTGCATCAGTTAGATTTTCACCGGACAGAAGTTTTGGTTTATCAAGAAAGAAAAAATTCATAACAAAGGGGATATGATTTTCACCGCAGTACTTTGAGATAAATTTAATTTCATCAAAATGACTTTGAGTTTCATTCATAATAAAATCGCAGCCGGATTCCATCAATGCATCAATGTGTACTTTATGATTCCACTCCAAATCTTTCTGGGAAATTGTTCTTTCCACCTGGTAACAATCTTCAACCGGAGGATTTGAACCTGCTATAAGTACCGTTGAATTCCCGCGAGCTCGTTTAGCAATCTCAACAGCCTTTGAAACACTTCCGACTATATCCGTAACTCCTGAAGAAATAAGTGAATATGGATTTGTTCTGAAAGTATTTGTGGTAATAATATCAGCACCAGCTCTTATGTAATCTTTATGCAAAGTTAAAACTTCACTACGAGAATCGTCATTTGCCTTTGCGCTCCAAACTCTTTTATTGGAAGTAAGTTTTTTTTCTTGAAGAATACTTCCCATCGCTCCATCCAAGAATCAAAGGTCGATTTATCTTTTTTGCTTTTTCAAAAACATTTTCTCGTTCCTTAACTATGACTTTATCATAATCATCAAAGTATATATCAACTTCATTTATGATTCTATTCAGATCAAGATTCTTAATGCATTCAAGATCAAATGGACATTCCTTTTTCCAGCAAGGAGAACATTCAAGATTTTCCTGATATATTTTAACACCACGATCATAAAGATCAATTTCAGTCCAGCAGCTTAATCCAAACCAGGCAATAACATATTTTTTTAGTGCGATGGCAAGATGCATTCCAAAAGAATCACCTGTAACAACAAGTTGTGGAATCGATTCGTAACAGGCTCCTTTTCTTACCCCATCATTAGTTGGTGTATTAATAACTCTGCCTCTAAAGTAATCTGCAATTTCTTTATTTCGTTCCGTGTCTTCGGGTCCGCCAAGCAGCATTACTTTGTATTTTCGTTTTGCCAATAGCTTATTGATCAGAAAGATATGCTGACCGACAGACATTTTTTTATTTGGATATAAAAGAGAGCAGCCTGTATTAAAACCTATAATTTTATCTGTGTCTCTTAAACGCACAGTTTTTTTATAGTCTTCAATAAATCGTAATTCATCGGTTGAAAAATTAAAAGTGTAGTCATCACGATTATATTTAAGTTCAAAAGTTTCTGCAAGATAATCCTGACCCGTGCGTTGATTTACTTTAAACTTGAAATGATCATCCATTCCAAGCTTGTAATTATAATTTGCTCCTTCGTTAACAGGAACTATAACTCCATTTTTATCGAGCCCGAATCCTAACTTTTCCTTTGCATTTACAGAATTAAGCAGTGCACATGATCTTTGAGATTTATCAACATTCATTACAATATCAAACTCAATTTGATTTAGAATTGAAATTGATTCAGCATCATAAACAAAAATCTGATCGATGTATTGATTATTGTGAAGAAGCGGAGCAGCAATTTTTAAGGTTACCCAATAAATTTTTGATTCAGGAAATTTTCTTTTTATGGATGGAAGTTGTGCGGTTGTCATTAGCACATCGCCCATCGCATCAAAATTGATTATAAGAATTTTCTTGCCGATAGGTATATTTTCTTTGCATCCATTTTCCCAGCAGTTATGATCCGGATAGCAAGGTTTGTATCCAGAAAAATTTTTACAGGATGGAATGTTGTTTGGCATTTAAATGTTTCTCCAGAAAAGGTAGTAATTTATTCTTAACTTCATCAAATGATACATTATTTAGTGTTGGTTCTTCAGTTACAATGCATTCAAAATCTGTATTGAATGGTGTCCATAACATATCATCGGTTTTATACTTAACATAAATTCCGAATAATGGAATTTTATTTATTGAAGCAATCTGAACAATTGATGTGTCTGGTGTAAACAGAAAATCAATATTTAATACTGCTGCTGCAAAAATATCAAATCCTTTTGTAAAAGGATATATTAAATTTTCATTCGCAATATCTCTAGCAAGAGGTAAATCCTCTTGCGTACAAAATAAGATTGGTTTTACATTATAGTTTGATAATAAATTTAAAAGCAATTTAAAATTATCAACACCCCAGAATCTAGCTTTACTGCCTGCCGAAATATTAATCCCTACAGAAAATTTGTTTTCTGGATTCATCTTTTTTAATTCAACGCTTGCTTTAGAAATTATTTCTTGCGAAGGGTAGTATCTAACTCGTGCAGAATTTGCATTCACTTTTAAATTAAAAAGTTCTAATAATTTTAGTAGTCTTAGTATAATGTGGTTACTACTTGGATCGATTCGTTCTATTGTGTGAGTGAATAAAGTATAGTTTGATTTTTTTAATGCAAATTTATATTTAACTCTTGCCAATGCAACTAATAAACTTACAGTAGTTGAAACATCATCGTGGATATCAATTACAGCATCAATAGATTTTTGATTTATAATATTGTTAAAATTTTTAAATCCGCCTAAGCCTTTTTCAAAAATAAATACTTCATCAACAGATGGGTTGTTCTTAAATATAAAATGATTTTTACGATCTGCAAGAACATAAACTTTGCATTTTAATTGATTTTTTATTTCGTGTAAAAGCGGAGTGGTTACAAGCGCATCACCTAATCTGTTAAGTCGTATAAAAAGCAGATTAGAGTTTGAATCAAATCGCGGCAAAGGAATATTTTTTTTTACTGGATTAAATGTAACAAGTAATTTTAGTAAAATATTTTTTAGAAAAATTTCAAACTTTTTCATTAATTATGTCTTCTAACTTTTTAAGTATTGAGCTTACTGATAAATCTTTCATACATTCGTGCTCAAACGGACATATTAATTTGTTGCAAATTATACAGTGTAAATCATCTTTAATTACATAATCTGAATTTGGAGAATATGGTCCGTGTGCTTTAGGATTTGTTGGACCAAATATTCCAAGTGTTGTAACACCAAGTGCGGCTGAGATATGCATTGGACCCGAATCATTTGCAATTACGATGTCACATTTGGATATCATTGCAGCCATCTGTGGAAGTGTAGATTTTGGTGCAAGTAAACAATGCTCTTGCAGATTAGACTTTATAAATTCCGCATCGCTTTCATCACCGGGACCCCAGAGAACCAAAATCTTACAATTAAATTTTTTAACTGATTCATTACAAATCTCTACCCATTTTTCTTTATCACATCTTTTTGAATCCCAGCCGCCGGCAGGAATTATTCCAAATACTTTTTCTCCATCAAGTTTATTCTCTGTAAAAAAATCATCAGCAAAATATTTTTCGAGACTGCCAATGTAATAATGTATTTTTTTTGATATGATATTAACACCAAGAGGCTTTAATAATTCCAAATTATGCTCGGCGGAATGATGTTCACCTTTACTTGAAGTTCCTAAAATATTATATGCATATTTTCTGCCGCGGTAAGCGAAACCAACTTTATACTTTGCACCCGAAAGAAAAGTTATCTGAGCACTTCTTGGATTTGACCAAAGATCGATTACCATATCATATTTTTCTTTACGGATTCTCATTGCAACTTTAAAGACAAATTCAGTTTTGTGCATTGTTAAAACTTTATGAACAAGTGGATTATTCTTTAAAGAATGCTTAGCAAAGTGTTCAGTCAAATAATCAATCTTTGCATTTGGATAATGTGCGATTAAATTATCAAGAATTATCGTTGATAAAACTATATCCCCAATCCCACGTGGCTTTATACAAAGTATTTTTTTTATTTCAGAAGGATTTATTTTCATTTAAATTATTTCATTTAATCTAGAAAACCCCAAACATCAGATAAACTTAACTATTATTCTTAACTTGAACCTAAACTTGATCTTAAACTCTAATGCGCATCAAGCCAGTTGTCTCCAACTCCAGTTTCTGCAACTACAGGAACTTTTAACGGTAAAGCATTTTCCATTAATTTTTTAATTACAGGAATCAGCTCATCAATTTCATCTTTGTGCGCATCAAAAACTAATTCATCATGAACTTGCAGGATCATTTTAGTTTTTGTTTTTCTTTTAGTGAGTTCTTTGTGGATATTTATCATCGCCAACTTAATCATATCCGCTGCTGTTCCCTGAATCGGCATATTGATAGCAACACGTTCTTCAAATTGTCTTACAACTCTGTTATTGCTATTTATATTTTTTAAATATCTTCTTCGTCCTGATAAAGTTTCTGCATATCCTTTTTCCTGTGCAAATCGAACAGAGCTATCCATAAATTCTCTAACTCGTTTAAATGTACCAAAGTAGGTATCGATAATTTCTTTTGCGTGAGTTTGAGTTACACCCAATCTTGTTTTCAATCCAAACGGACCGATACCATAGAGAATTCCGAAGTTAACTTCTTTTGCTTTTCTTCTCATATCAGGAGTAACATCTTTTGGATTAACTTTAAAAACTAAAGCAGCTGTGCTTCTGTGAATATCTTCACCTTCACTAAATGCTTTTATCAAAGCTTCATCACCACAAATAGAAGCCATAATTCTTAATTCAATCTGGCTGTAATCCGCACTTAATATTTTATAGTTTTTATCACGCGGAACAAATGCTCTGCGGATTTCTTTTCCCATTTCAGTTCTGATAGGAATGTTTTGCAGATTAGGATCAATACTCGAAAGTCTACCTGTTGAAGCAACAGTTTGATTAAAACTTGTATGAACTCTTCCTGTTTTTTTATTGATAATATTTGGAAGCGCATCAGCATAAGTAGATTTAAGTTTTGATGCCTGCCTGTAATTTAAAATCATATCAACAATTTCATGTTCACCGCGAAGATTTTCGAGAGAGCGTGCATCAGTTGAAAATCCTGTTTTAGTTTTTCTTCCCGTAGCAAGATTAAGTTTTGTAAAAAGAATTTCCTGCATTTGTTTTGGTGAGTTTATATTAAACTCAGAGCCAGCAGATTTATAAATCTCTGAAGTATAATTATCTATCAAAATTTGTAAATCTTTACTAAACTGATTTAAAGCAGGAATATCAATTTTAATTCCTTCATTTTCCATATCTTCCAAAACAGGAACCAGAGGAAATTCAATATCATAAGCTACTTTTTCGATTCCTGCTTTCTTTAATTCCTTATCAAGTCTTTCATAAAGTTTATAAGTTATATCTGCATCTTCAGCAGCATAGTTTGAAAGAATATTTGCTTCTGCTTCAAATATTTTTGATGGATCTTTTTTTTCTCCAATCAAAGTTGAAATTGGAATAGGGGAGTAGTTAAGATATTTTTCAGAAAGATCATCCATTCCATGTTTTTGATCCGCATCCAGAACATAGCTTGCAAGCATTGTATCGAAATAAAAATTCTTAACGCTAATTCCGATACTTCTTAAAACGGCAATATCATATTTACCATTCTGGCAAACTTTTTTTATTTCATCATTCTCAAATACTTTCTTAAAGATTTTTATAAAAGTTGATAATGGTAATCGATCGGATAATTTATTTTCAAATAATCCCGGTTCATCATCAAAGGGATTTATAGCAACAAAATATGCTTCATCCGGTTTTATGCAGAAAGATGCTCCTGCAATTTTAACTTCGAATGTATTCAGTCCATCAGTTTCAGTATCAAAGACAAACAAATTTGATTCAAGTAATCTTGCGGCAAGTTTTCTTGCTTCATTTTCCTTTACGATTAACTGATATTTTACTTTTGAATCATCAAAAGATTTTATTGCATCATTTGAAAGTGAGATTTCTACATCTTCTTTAATCTCTTTTGATTCTTTTTTCTCTTTAATTTCTCCAGAAGAATTTGTCTCATAAAACTTAATCAGTTTTGCATAAATAGCTTTGAACTCAAGTTCAAATAAAATTTCTTTAACCTTATCAAAATCCGGATCAGAAAACTTTGCATGTTCAAAATCAAAATCGATTGGAACTTCACAATAAATTGTAGCAAGATCTTTTGAAAGAAATGCATTCTCTCTGCTTGCTTCCAATTTCTTTTTGATACCGGCTTTATCAATCTCATCGATATGCTTGTAGATATTTTCAATCGTTCCATACTTTTGTATTAATGGAACAGCACCTTTGGGACCAATTCCTGCAACACCGGGAATATCATCACTGCTATCACCAATTAAAGCAAGATAATCAACCATATACTTTGGTTCGAAACCAAGTTCATCAATAACTTTTTGTTTGTCATAAAGAATTGCTTCATCAGACATTTTACCGGGACGTACAACATTAGTTTTATCAGTAATTAATTGGAAGTAGTCTTTGTCCGGAGTTATTGCGTAGGATAACAACCCCAGTTTCTCAGCTTTTTTTACGGCAGTTCCAACAATATCATCAGCTTCATAACGCGGCAGAATGTAAAGTGGAATATTTAATGCAAGTACAATATCTTTTATTCTTTGCAATTGGGGAATCATATCATTTGGCATTGCATCGCGGGAAGATTTATAAGCTTCATACTTCTCGTGTCTAAAAGTTTTTTCTTTTGAATCAAAAGCAACAGCAAGATAATCCGGTTTTTGATCTTCAAAAACTTTTATAAGCTGATTTAAAAATCCATAAACAGCAGATGTTGATTCGCCTTTACTATTTGTTAATGGTCTGTTGATAAAAGCAAAGTATGCACGATATGCAAGTGCCATCGCATCAATGATTACAAATTTTTTGTTTTTCATAAAGAGGTTTTAATGAGATTAAAATTGTTGGCAGAAAATAAAGATTAGTTATTCAAAATTGAAGTGAAAACTAAAAAAGAAACAAATTTAAAATCATTACTATAATTGTGATTAAAATATGTAATACTATATTTTTACTCTTAAAATATTCGGAAGGTGTAAACGACTTTTTGCAGTTTTAACAAAAGCACAAAAGTTTTATAAATGAAAAACTCAGATTTAAGTTCTCCAAAAGACATTGTTAAAGCGATGGGGATAGTTTTCGGCGATATTGGAACGAGCCCCATATATACACTCTCGATTATATTTACCTTAACAATCCCATCGCAAGAAAATATTTATGGAGTTTTGTCTTTAATCTTCTGGACACTTATTACGCTTGTTACAATACAGTACGCCTGGCTAGCTATGAGTATGAGCACAAAAGGGGAAGGCGGCATTATAGTATTAAAAGAAATATTAATTACAACCTTAAAGAAAGGAAGGAAAGTTGGATTTATTTCCTTTCTTGGTTACATCGGTGTTTCATTGTTAATGGGTGATGGTGTTATTACTCCGGCAATTAGTATTCTATCTGCAGTTGAGGGTTTAAAACTAATTCCTGGAATGGAATCAACAGGACTAAGAACTATAATATTAATTACATCTGCAATCACAGTACTATTATTCGCAATTCAATTTAAAGGAACTTCAAAAGTCGCTTTATCTTTTGGTCCGATTATGTTGGTGTGGTTCATTTGCCTATTCCTATCAGGTTTCTTCTATCTGATTCATACTCCAGGAATATTATTGGCATTTAATCCGATGTATGCAATTGAATTTTTTATACATAATGGTTTACCTGGATTTTTTGTTTTAAGTGAAGTAATCTTATGTGCAACAGGTGGAGAAGCACTTTATGCTGATATGGGACATCTTGGTGGAAAACCAATTAGACAAGCCTGGTCATTTGTGTTTTTTGCTCTCATCATAAATTATTTCGGTCAGGGTGCATATATTCTTGAACATAATGATTCAAATCAAGTGCTATTCAAATTGGTCAGTACTTATTCTGAAATATTTCTACATCCCATTTTTAATTTTAACTTTGATGGCAACAATAATTGCATCTCAGGCAATGATAAGTGCCGTAATGTCATTAATATTTCAGGGTATCAATATTGGAATCTTTCCACTGATGAAAATAAAATACACATCCAAGAAAATGCGTTCACAGATTTATATTCCATCTGTTAATTGGATTCTTCTATTCGCTGTACTATTGATGATTCTGATATTTAAAGAATCCGCTAATCTTGCCGCTGCGTATGGATTAGCTGTTACAGCAACGATGTTTATAAGTTCAATTTTTATTGTTTCTATATTATGGAATAGAAAAGATTATTTAAAATTATCAATTGCAATTTTTGTTTTAATAGTGACTTTGATTTATTTAATTGCAGTAACTCATAAAATTCCTTATGGCGGATATTGGTCTATAATTATTGCTACTGTTGTACTTCTAATAATGGGATTATGGATTACCGGAATGAACAGACTAAGAAAATATTTGCGTTCCGTAACTTTAGATGTTTTTGTTGAAAGCTTTAAACAGATATATGAAACCGGTAATTATGTAAAAGGCGAAGCATTGTTCTTTACAAAAAATGTTAATGTTGTATCGCCATACATTTTGCACTGTATGTTCAGGACCGGAATTATGTATGAAAAAAATGTTTTAGTTTCGGTAGAGAATACTGATTTGCCTTACGGAATTAAATTAGATAAATATGAAGAAGTATCACCTGGTTTGTGGGTTGCCAGGATTTTGTACGGATATATGGAAGTTCCTAATCTTCCGGTATTATTTAAGGAATGGAAGTTTAATGAGAAAGCCATATTTTACGGTGCAGAAGAAATTAAGACTAATAAATTTTTCTTAAAGTTTTTTATTGTATTAAAGAAGATCGCTCCCAATTGGATAAGCTATTTTGATTTTCCTTATAATAAACTTCACGGTGTTGTTACACGAATAGAAATTTAATCTACACTAATACTCTAATTACAATCTTATGAAAAATATTTGCTTCTTACTCATAGTTCTTACTTTAACCAATTTTGCATGTGCTCAAAAAAATGATGATACATTATTTGTAGCTCATTGGAATGTTGAAAATCTTTTTGATACGATAGATGATCCCAAAACTGAAGATGAAGAATTTTTACCCACTGGAGACAAAGAATGGAATGATGAAAGACTTGATAAAAAATTATATAATCTTTCAAGAGTAATCAGCTCTATGAATAATGATAATGGACCAGACTTACTAGGCGTTTGTGAAGTTGAGCATCAAACTTTGCTGGATACGATGATAACAAAATATCTTTCGGATAAATCTTATAAAACTGCCTATCTTGAATCTCTAGATGGAAGAGGTATTGATAATGGAATTATTTATAACTCAAGGAGGTTTTCATTATTAGATATAAAAGGGCATAGAGTTGATGTTGGCGGTGAATATGATACGCGTTATGTTTTAGAAGGAATATTTTTATTTGAAAAAACTGATACTATTTACTTTTTTGTAAATCATTGGCCATCAAGAAGGGGTGGGGAAGATGTATCAGAGCCAAAAAGAATTAATGCAGCAAAAACTTTAAGAAATGTTGTAGATTCAATTTTAAGTAAGAATTCTAAAAGTAATATTATTATAGTCGGTGATTTTAACGATGAGCCAACAAATATTTCGATAACTGAATATCTTAAAGCTCAGCCGTTCTTTTGTGATTCTTTAGACAATGAAAATTTGCCAGAAGATTTTGGAACAGATTTATTTAATCTCTCATATAAAGCCTGGTTCGATGGATTGGGGAGTTTTAAGTACAAAGATGATTTCAATATGCTCGATCAAATAATTATTTCTAAAGAACTTTTGCTTGAAGAAAAAATAAAATATGTTTGTAATTCATTCGAGGTATTATAAACCATATTTAATGGTAACAAGAACAGGTAAATTTCAAGGAGCGCCATTTCCAACATACGGCGGCTCAAGATATCTTGGCGGCTACAGTGATCATTATCCTGTTACAGCAAAATTTTTAATCAATAGAAAATAAATCAAATGGATAAAAAACTTATAATTTTTGGAGCCAATGGCGCATTAGGCAAAGGAGTTACAAAAACACTCCTTTCAAAAGATTATGATGAAATTTATTTATTCGATTTCAAATTTGATGCTTCATTTTCTGATTCAAGAGTAAAACAATTTGTTGTTAAGGATTTAAGCGTTGAAAAAAATGTGATGGCTTCCCTGTTTGAAATAAAAACAGATGAAAAAACTAAATTGTTTTTGTACTCAACTATTGGTGGATTTTACGGCGGCACATCTGTTTGGGAGACTGAGGAAGTTGATTTTGATAGAATGATTAATATGAATCTTAAAACAAACTTCTTTATTGCTAAGCATTTTTCATGCGCTGGTAAAAAAAAGCTATGGCGGTTCGATCTGTTTAACTTCCGCATTTACAGGTAATCATCCTGAGGAATTAAAATTTTCATACGGTGCAGCTAAGTCTGCTCTTAATTACCTTGTTAAAACTTTATCATTAGAAGGGAATAGTATCAATTTATCCATTAACGCAATTGCACCTTTTATAATAGATACACCTGCAAATCGTGAATGGATGAAAAATGCAAATTACTCATCGTGGATGAAACCGGAGGAAATCGGAGAACTTATTCACTCATTGTTTAATCATTATAACTTTATTTCCGGCAACATTATCGAACTAAAAAATAGATTTAATGATTAGAATCAGTACTTATGCAAGAGAATAAGACCAAACTATTTTGTTGACTTTGTTTTTTGAAATACTTATTGTAGTTACACGTTTTTAAGAAATTTATTTGATCATTTACAAATTTTGAACTAAAATCTAATTTACCAGGAGGTTATCGTATATGGACTTCATAACAACAATCGCGTCAATTTTCAATATTATTGCTCAAGCTACTAATGATAGTGGAGTAATGAACTGGCTAACTGAAAAGTATGTAGCTGGTGGAATTTTTATGCATCCAATTTTAGCTTCATTTATTATAGGTTTGGGATTTTGCTTCGAAAGAGTTTACACTCTTACTAAAGCTCATACTAATACTAAGAAATTTATTGTAGACATCAAAAGAGCTTTAAATTCAGGAGGTGTTGAGGCTGCTAAAAAAATCTGCGAAAATACTAGAGGACCAGTTGCCTCAGTTTTTTATGCCGGACTATTAAGATATGATGAAGGTTTGGACGCTGCCGAAAAAGCAATAGTTGCTTATGGCGGTATTGAAATGGGATTTCTTGAAAGAGGTCTTATCTGGATTTCAACTTTTATTACAATTGCGCCTATGCTTGGATTTACAGGAACAGTTCAAGGTATGATCGAGGCATTTGATTCAATTAAAGAAGCTGCTCAGATTTCGCCAGCAATTGTTGCTGATGGTATTGCTGTTGCACTTCTAACAACGCTTTTTGGACTTGTTGTTGCTATGATTCTTCAAGTATTTTATAATTATTTCATATCTAGAATTGATAGATTAGTAGGTGAGATGGAACAAAGTTCAATTGAGCTGATTGATTCTTTGTACGAATTAAAAACACAAAAGAAATAATGCTTTATCTAAATATTTAAAAGATATTAGTTATGATTAAAAAGAAAAAAATACCGGAAGCTTCCATTCCAACTGCTTCAATGGCTGATATATCCTTTTTGCTATTACTTTTCTTTCTTGTTTCGACAGTAATGGATGTGGACACAGGTTTAGGTTTGACTCTTCCAGAAATTATTGAAGATCAGGTAGAAGTGAAGGTTGATCCAAGTAGAATGGCTGCAGTACTTGTTAATGAGAATGGTGATGTTCTGATTGATGGCAATATTATTCCTGTTTTTCAGATTAAAGATATGTTAAAAGCCAGAATTGCTAGTAAGAACGCTTTACCAAAGAATAAGAAAATGATTGTTTCTCTTAAAACTGACAGGAAAACTGTCTATAATGTTTATATTCAAGCATTAGACCAGATTAAGCTTGCCTATTTTGAGGTTCGAAATGAATACTCAAATGGAAAGTATGGTAAAAAGTTTAATGATCTCAATCAGGAGGAACAATCAGATGTAAAAGAAGTTGTTCCTATTATTATTTCCATTGCTGAACCAGAATCTGTGAAAATTTAGACGAGGATTAAAAATGCAATTTGTAAAAAAAAGAGCTAACAGTAAGACAGAGATTCCAACTGCATCAATGCCGGATATCATCTTTATGCTTTTAATGTTTTTTATGACCGTTACTACAATGAGAGAGGTTGATGTTTTAGTGGATTATAAGCTACCTGAAGCTAAAGCGATTGAAAAGATTGAAAGCAAACGACTTGTTTCATACATCTGGGTTGGGAAAGATAAAAGAATGCAAATCAATGATTCATTAGTCAAAATGGATGAAATTGAAACCATCATGTACAATAAGAAACAATCACTTCCAGAAATAATTGTATCGCTAAGAGTTGATCAGGGCACTGATATGGGTTTTGTAACAGATATTCAACAAGAATTACGCAAAGCCTACTGTCTTAGAATAAATTATTCGACAAATGTAAAAATATAAGACTAAATTATTTTGTTATAATTAAAGGCAGGTTTGAATTTTATTCGCCTGCCTTTTTCAATTTATCGAGGGCATTATGAATTTAAAAGATAAAATAAATCAGGATTTGAAAGACGCTATGAAATCCGGGGACAAAATAAGACTTAGCGTTGTAAGATCTATTAGAGCATTAATTCTTGAATTTGAAAAAAGTGGTGCTGCAAAAGAACTTACTCCGGAAGATGAGCTAAAGATGCTTACCACTGCTGCAAAGAAACGAAAAGATTCAATCGAGCAATTCCGTAATGCTGGTAGAACTGAACTTGCTGATACTGAAGAAGCTGAATTAAAAATTCTTATGGATTATCTTCCAAAACAAATGGATGAGGAAGAAATAAAAAATGAAATTATAAGATTAGCTAACGAAATTGGTGCAAAAAGCAAAGCAGATTTTCCTAAACTTATGCCGTTGGTTATGAAAGAATTAAAAGGCAAAGCTGATGGAAAAATTGTAAAATCAATAGTAGAAAATTTTTTGGTATAATTTTGAATTTTATTGATATAATAATAATTGTTGCAATTGCAGTCGGTTTTCTGCTAGGATTTAAAGATGGTTTTGTAAGAAAACTTGTTGGCATAACTGGGTTTATTGTCGCTGTTACTGTCGCAATACTGTTTTCATCATTTGTTGGAAGATTGATTGAATCCACTTTTGGTATTGAATTTTACCTGGCGGAAATAATGGCAGGTCTATTATTATTTATTGCGATTATGATTGTTACAACTATTCTAAAAAGAGTAATTCATCCATTTGATAAAGTAAATAATTTAATCAATCAGTTGATTGGCGGATTTGTTGGAATTGTTCAATTACTTTTTTTTATAAGTGCAATTTTTTTGCTTTTGAATATTTTTGATTTCCCTGATAAAAAAACACAAAACTCATCTGTTCTTTATAAATACGCATACGGATTTATTCCATCATCCATTAATTTTCTTAAAGACTACACACCCAGCACAGAGGATGTAATTAAAGATTACATTAATCAAAAAGATTCTATCCAATGATTGATGAAATAGTTTTAGAAAAATTAGAATTTGAAAAAATTCTAAATCAGGTTTCTAAATATTCATCTACCGAAAGTGGCAAAAATCTAATCTTAAATCTTTACCCTTCTTCAGATATTTCGTTTATTACAACCGAAGGAATATTAATTGAAGAAGCGAAAGAAATCCTGAACAAAGCCGGTCATCCTCCGATTGATTTTCTTTCTGATCTTAAAAACTCATTATCCGAAAGTAGAATTGAAGGATCAATTTTATCCAGCAATAAAGTATTAGAAATTCTTAAACTTGCCAAAACTTCAAGATTACTAATCCAATTTTTAAAATCAGAGTTAAAAGAAGAATCTAAGCTGCGGGAAAAATTGAACTTCTTATTTTCTGATAAATTATTTGAACACCATATCGATAAAGTAATAAATGAACAAGGTGAGGTAAAAGAAAACGCAAGTAATGAACTTTCGCGAATTAGAAAAGATATCAATTCCAGAAGGAATGAACTTGTAAAATCAATAAATCGAATAATTAAAACTTTAAAAGAAGATGATATTGTACGAGAAGATTATCTGACTTTGCGCGATGGACGAATGGTTATTCCCATTAAGGCTGAACATAAAAGACATATACGCGGATTTATTCATTCTGAATCTTCAACAGGACAAACAGTTTACATTGAACCTGAAGAAACGCTTGATCTAAATAATGATATTATCTCTCTTTCTTTTGCTGAGCGTCGAGAGATTGAAAGAATTTTAAGAGAACTCACAAAGATGATCGGGCAATCAAGTGAACAACTTAAAATTTCACTTGAAACTATAGCATATATTGATTCTGTTTTTGCACGTGCGCAATATTCTATAGAAATTATTGGTTCTTTTCCACAAGTGGATAACACAAAACCCATATTTATTTCTGAAGCAAGACATCCGATATTGTTAAAAAAACTAAGCAGACAAAAAACCGTTCCATTAAGTTTTGAACTGAACAATGATAAAGTTGTTATAATTACTGGTCCAAATGCCGGCGGTAAAACTGTAGTTTTAAAGACTATTGGAATATTGAGTTTGATGCTTCAAGCAGGGATTCATATTCCTGCAAATTCAAATTCCAATTTTCATATATTTCAAAATATTTTAATTGATATTGGTGATCAGCAGTCTATTGAAGATGATCTATCTACATTTCAGTTCACATCTAAAAAATCTTAAGAGCATTATTGATAATGCGGGAGAAGATTCGCTTATTCTTCTTGATGAAATCGGAACAGGAACTGATCCTGCAGAAGGTTCAGCACTTGCTGCAGCTATTCTTTCAACATTACTTGAAAAAGGTTCAACTGTTTTTGCATCAACACATCACGGTAGTTTAAAAGTATTTGCATATAATATTGATGGAATGCAAAATGCGGCAATGGAATTTGATCATACAAATCTTTCACCAACTTATAAATTTAATCTTGGTATTCCGGGATCAAGTTATGCTTTTGAAATTGCAAAGCGTACAGGATTAAATGATGATGTTTTGGATAAAGCAAAACAAAATATTGATTCTGATAAACATAATCTTGAAAAATTCTTATCTGAGCTTGAAGAAAAATCTAATAAGCTAAATAAAAAACTTGAACGAACTTGAGATTGAAAATTCAAGATTAGAAGGATTATCCGCACTTTATAAAAAGAGTTATGAAAAAATAGAAAAAGAGAAAAAAGAAATTCTTAAAAAAGTAAAGTATGATGGTGAACTTTATCTTGAAAATGTGAATAAAAAAATTGAGAAGGTGATTAAGGATTTACGAGAATCCAATGCAAGTAAAGATGTAATTAAGGAATCAAAAAAAATTATTCAGGAAATTAAATCTGATAACAAAGAAGTATTTACTGAAAAAGTTGAAAAGATAAGTGATAAAAAAGATTTTGAAGTTGGAGATTTTGTTGGAATAAATAATTCATCTACAACTGGTAAAATAATTGAGATGAATACAAAACAAAGGTAAAGCAACAATTATCTCTGGTTCAATTAAGATGCAGGTTAATCTATCAGATCTTTTTGAAACTAAAGAAAAGAAGACTATTGTTGATAATAACTTTTCTTCCTTTAAAATTTCTGATGCAAATTATCAGATTGGATATACGTGGTGAAAAACCTGAAGCTGCTGAGTTTCAAATAATTAAATTTTTAGATGATGCTTATCAGGGTTCTTTAGAGCGTGTTGAAATTCTTCATGGAAAGGGAACTGGCGTTCTTAAAAAAACTGTTTGGGATATTTTAAAACATCACGAAAAAGTTAAAAACTTATTACTTTGCCGCCATTGAATTTGGCGGCGAAGGAATTACTATTGCAGAATTAAAATAGGAGTTTATTTGTTTAAGAAAATTCTTATTGCCAACCGAGGTGAAATTGCTGTTAGAATAATTAAAGCTTGCAGAGAACTTGGAATTAAATCTGCAGCAATTTATTCTGATGCTGATCATAACTTCTCTTCATACCAGAATGGCTGATGAATCTTTTTACATCGGTGCTTCGGCTGCTTCCGAATCTTATCTTAACAAAAATAAAATTATTAGAACTTGCAAAAACAATCGGTGCTGATGCAATTCATCCCGGTTATGGATTCTTTTCTGAAAATGCATCATTTATTGAAGCAGTTGAAAAAAGTGGAATAACATTTATTGGTCCTTCATCAAAATCAGTTAAAATGATGGGAAGTAAAACAGCCGCAAGAACTTTGATGAGCAAAAATAATGTTCCCGTTGTGCCTGGTACGCTTGAAGCGATTAAAA
Source organism: uncultured Ignavibacteriaceae bacterium (assembly GCA_963812305.1). Lineage (GTDB taxonomy): Bacteria > Bacteroidota > Ignavibacteria > Ignavibacteriales > Ignavibacteriaceae > IGN3. The sequence goes on along the minus strand of CAWEUT010000014.1, from coordinate 77,816 downwards.
ATGTTGAAGAGGGAATTGAGTTTGCTGAGAAAATCGGATTTCCGGTTTTATTAAAAGCTTCTGCCGGCGGTGGTGGAAAAGGAATGCGAAAAGTTATCTTCCAAAGAAGAATTTAAATCAGCATTTGAATCAACAAAACGCGAAGCATTAAAATCTTTTGCTAATGATGAAGTTTATATTGAAAAGTTTATTGAAAATCCTAAGCATATTGAAGTTCAGATTATTGCTGATAAACATGGAAATTACAGACATCTTTTTGAAAGAGAATGTTCAATACAAAGAAGACATCAAAAGATAATTGAGGAAGCACCTTCATCGTTCGTGGATGAAGATACAAGAAACAAAATAACAATGGCAGCCATTCAGGCTGCTAAAGCTTGCGGATATTTTAATGCAGGAACAATTGAATTTCTTATGGATTCAAATAAAGAATTTTATTTTCTTGAGATGAATACAAGAATTCAGGTTGAGCATCCAGTTACAGAATTGATTTCCGGGATTGATCTGGTAAGAGAACAAATATCCATTGCAGCAGGTAATAAAATTTCTTTCGAGCAAAATGATATTGCAATTAATGGATATGCTTTAGAATGCAGAATTTATGCTGAGGATCCTGAAAATAATTTTCTTCCATCAACTGGAAAAATTTTACATTACAAAGAACCAAATGGAATTGGAGTTCGAGTAGACTCTGGTTTTGCATCCGATTCTGAAATATCTATTCATTACGATCCAATGATCGCTAAACTTATTTGCTGGGATAGAGATAGAAATAAAACTATTCAACGAATGAACCGAGCTTTGAATGAGTTTCAAATAGCGGGTATAATTACAAATATTAAGTTTTTAAATTACATCTTGAATACAGATAAGTTTTCAAAAGGGGAATACGATATTAATTTTATTGATAATCTAAATTATACTTCATTGTTAGAGGATAATTTATTGCAGAGTAAAGATGAGCACGAAATCGCTGCAAGTATTTTAGCTGCTCTTATCAAATCAAAAAAGAAATCCGGACAAATTGTAAATTCTTCAGTTAAAAATAATAACTGGTGGGAGCAGAATTATGAATGAATTTATTGTAAGAATTAATGGAAGTTCAAAACAAATTAAAATTCTGGATGATAATTTTGTTGAGGTTGATAATATTAAGTTAAGTTACTCCATTACTGAACTAAATCAATCAAAATTTATACTTAAGATTGATAACAGAGTTTATGAAACATCATTATGGAATAAATCTAATGGTGAGATGTCTCTTCAGATAAATAATTCAAATATTGATCTGAGTATCAGAACAACACTTCAGGAAAAAGCATTTCAACTTTTATCTGCATCACAAGGAAATGCGGAACAAATAAAAATTATTAAATCACCTATGCCGGGTTTAGTTCTAAAGATTTTAAAGAGCGTTGGTGATAATATTTCTAAAGGTGAAACAGTTATGATTCTTGAAGCAATGAAGATGGAAAACGAGATAAAAGCTAATGTTGATGGTATAATTACTGAAATACATGTATCTGAAGGAAGACCCGTAGAAAAATATATTCCTCTATTTAGTCTTAAATAATTTGTTATTTATAAAAAATTGCTAATTTTCGCTAAACTACTTATCAATCACTTTCATCAGGAGGAGAGACTTGAAATCTCGTTTGATACTTTTATCGGTGTTCGCCACTATTGATTTCTACCAATTTATTTGCTGGTGGTTTTCAATTAAATGAACACGGTGCCAGAGCTATGGCATTAGGAGGCGCTTTTACAGGCCTTGCAAATGATCCTTCAGCAGTTTATTGGAATGGTGCTGGAATTTCACAACTGTCTGGAACTAATTTTTTAATTGGAACTTCTTTGATTGCACCAAGCAGCTCATTTCGTGGTGTTAGTCCTGCAACAGATAAATATAGAGGCAAGAATTTAATTTTCTTTCCAACTCATTTTTTTATGACACATAAATTAAATGACCAATTTAGCCTTGGTTTTGGTTTTACAACTCCATTCGGACTCGGTACTGAATGGGATGAGAATTGGGTAGGAAAATATCTTGCAGTTGAAACAGAATTGAAAACCTTCACAGCCAATCCAATCGTTACATACACTCCAACTGAAAGTTTCTCAATCAGTGCCGGATTTATCTACAGTTTTGCAGATGTACTCATTACAAGAAAAAATGCTTTACAACCAATATTAGCTTCGGATGCATTTGTTCACCTTGAAGGTGATGATATGGCTGCATTTGGCTATACTGCTGGCATAATGTTTAAACCTTCAAAAATGTTTTCAATCGGTGCTTCATATCATAGTGAGATTAATTATGGTTTTGAAGGTACAGCAACTACTACCGGACCCGAACAAGTAGCAGCTAGTTTGCCACAAGGACCAATTACAGCAGAATTAACAACACCTCAAAATATAGCAGTTGGTGTTGCAGTAAATGTAAGCGATAGAGTCCAACTTTCGGCAGACTATCAATACATAGGATGGTCAAGTTATGATAAATTAGAAGTGGTGTTTACAGATCCTGAACCCGATGTTGTGAGCTCTAGCCCTCGAAATTATGAAAATACATACATCATCAGATTTGGCGCAAGTTATATTCTTAATGAGCAGGTTACGTTAATGGGCGGTGCTTATTTTGATAATAATCCGGTTTCTACAGCTTATATTAATCCATCCTTACCAGATGCTGACAGAATAGGTTTAAGCTTTGGTATTAAAGCTCAGATTTATGAAAAACTTGCTTTCGAAGGTTCTTACTTATTTATTAGAGGTCAAGAGTTAACAGTTACAGACTCTAAAGAAGAGTACACTCAAGGCGGAAGTCCATTTAATGGTACATACAATACTTACGCTAATATTTTTTCACTCGGTTTAGTTTTTAGCTTGTAAGGAGGAAGATACAATATGAAAATAAAAATAGGTTTATTAAGTATAATTTTATTAAGTGCACTTTTTGTGATTAGTTGTGATGACTATACCGAATTAGATGCACCTGTACAAAATGGAACTAGCGGCGAAGCAAATTTTTCTAGATTTGTTTCTCTAGGAAACAGTATTACCGCTGGTTATCAGAGCGGAACTATTTATGAGAGCGGACAAATGTACGCGTACGGAAATTTGATAGCAAAACAAGTTGGAGTAGATTTTCAAACTCCATATGTATCAGACCCTGGTTTGGGTGGCAGAATGGAAGTCCAAAGTTTATCTCCATTTACCATTAAGTATAATACATCAAGCGGATCATTATTAAATTCAAGTTATCCTGCACCATATAATAATCTTGGTGTTCCCGGTGCCTTAACATATGATATATTATTTGCTACAAACTCTACAAACTGTGCATCTGCATTATTTGCAAATACACCAAATCCATATTTTGATGTTATTTTAAGAAACAGTGTCTTAAATAAAGGATCACAATTACAACAGGCATTATCATTAGCTCCAACATTTGTTACACTCTGGATAGGTAATAATGATGTACTTGGTTATGCAACAAGTGGTGGAACATCACCATCGGCTCCTACTTCCGTTGCACATATTTAACCAATTGTTCGGCGGTATAATGCAAGGATTAAAACAATATACAGATCAAACCGGAGCTAAAGTTGTAGTTGCAAACATACCCAGTGTTTCAGCAATACCATTTTTTACTACGGTAGGACCAGTTTTGGCAACTAATCCTGCTTTGAAATGGTGGCAAATTGCTCTAGCCCAAACTGCTAGTGGGTTACCTGCAACTGGATTAATTTATGGAAGTCACGAAGGCGGCACCAATCTAGGACAACTACCTTATAAAATAGGATTTGCTGATTCTTCTGCATTGCTTCATTCTACTACGCTGATAACCTTAAAAGGTCAATCCTATGCACCGTTGTTAGGTCAACCAACCGGAAAATTTTATAGAGATAATAATTTACCTATACCACTTGGTGTAGATACAACTAAAGCGTTTGGATTCCATCCACAGAATCCTTTTCCGGATGCATTTGTTTTAGATCCAGATGAAATTACGACTGCAAATAATGCAGTTACTGCTTTCAATGCAACCATTGCTGCATTAGCAGATGCTAATGGTTATGGATTGGTTGATATATAATACAATTTTTAATCAATTCAGAGCTGCTGATTTTACTGGTGGTACAGTAATAAACGGATCTAACTTTTAAAACCACTTATGTTTCTGGTGGCTTATTTAGTTTAGATGGTGTTCATCCATCTAGTCAAGCACACGGAATAGTTGCTAATGAATTTATAAAGGTTATAAATTCAAAGTATGGTGCAAGCATTCCAGCAGTAGATGTTTCAACAATTCCTGGAAGTATTTACTTTACAGGCAAGATAAGTTATAAAGATGGTTATCCAATAATTACCAAACGAATGCATTTGATCATTTATTATTCTAAAAGTTAACCTAAAGTTCATTTAAGGGATGGTTTACCATCCCTTTTTTTTATAGTTTTTGAAAAACAAAATAGAGGTGTATTAATGAAATATTATTTTATCAATTCATTATTTATAATATCTCATATTTTCTTATTGCAGGCTGTTCAACTTCTCAGCAAGGTTCTGAAGACGAAAAACAAGTTTATATTTTTGATGAAGTACCTGAAGAAAAAACAATTGAAGCCCCGACAACAGGGGAGTACCCTAACACAGGCTCAACTTATTATGTTGTTCAGATAGGTGCATATTCAACTGAAGATAAAGCAAAAGCTTTTGCAGAATATAAGCAGTGCTAAAACAAATTATAAATCCAGCATTGTTTATAGCGAAAATTTAAATTTATATCTGGTTCAAATAATCCCATTCTTTAAATCACGAACTGAAGCAGAAGAAGTAAGAGATAATTTATGGAAACTACAAGAATTTGTTGATGCCTGGATTGTAACTGTAAATAAATAGAAATAAAAAAGGCTGCTTAAGTCTAGCAGCCTTTTATGATAATCTCTAACAATATTAAATTTATTCTTCGTACCAGCTAACAACTCTATAGAATTTTGTGCTTGGGAAAAATGGAGGTCTTACCTTTAAAAATCTTGTGTCATATTTATGAACATAACTGTATCCTCTGAATGGGAACATATTTACCAGCAATTAATTCATAAGTTGCAGTAGGCTTGAAGTTTTTGACCAATTATTCCACCAACTAAATTCATATTATGTGCAGATGTATAATCATTGTATCTTTCTATTACCAAACCATCCTTCTGCGAAAAAATTGACGCGTGAATGTTAATATCACCTCGGCTATTATCATATGTTACAGTCACTTTGTTTTCTGCAACCATTCCAAGCATATCATCGCAAGCGGGATTTGTTAAGTGGATTTTTTTCATATTGGATACTATTAGTAATGAAATATCTGTCCAGCATTTGCATCGCCTTTTTGTGAAGCAACAATTGTTGCTCTTCCATTTAATGTACCTTCAACTCTAAGATTTCCTTTTTCAACATAAATTACTCCATTTGGCGCAAGTGGTTGTAAGTGGAACAGTTTTTTCAGCCGTATAACTTCCTGAGCCAATTTTTAATTTGTACTTAACATTTCCGTCAGCTAAGAAATGTTAGATCTAACAGTTGTAACCTTACCTGAATTTGTTGTATCTCTAAATATCTTTCCATTATCGATATGCTGCAATTCGAATAATTGAAGTATCAAACTCTAATGGGACTGGATCAGTTACTTTTAGTTCCACCAAAGAATTCAGGATGTGAACTACTTATCGTATAAGTTTTATACCTTTTGATGTTGTAACAGGACCCAAAAATACAGGATCACAGTAACAATTTATCCAATCGTTTGCATGAAATCTTCCCTGGAATGTATCACCAGTTGCTGCCCATACACTACCAAAAACATTATAAAAGTTTCCAAACATTGCAAAGTTTTCTGGTTCAAGAAGAATCTCTACTTTTTTCGTAACACCATTGTATTCACCAAAAGAAGTAATTCTTCGGCTATCCCATCCAACAGTATCTATATCAACATTAATTGTCCCATCTGCAAATGATAAATTTGAAAAGCCTGTCATCCAGTTTTTGTTAAGATAAAGTTTGTTTATTGCCATATTAGCGCCGCTAATAGCAATACTTTGCGCTCTTGTAATACTATAATAATCAGAAAAATTTTCTGTTATAGTTACACTGTTGTTCAGAATATTTCTTCCAAACAAAGCAAACAAAAGACTGAAAGACATTACCAATATTATTGAGACTTTACCTCCCATAATATACCTCTAGTTTCTTTTTAAATTTTTTGAAGTAACAGTTAATCTACGCCAGAATGCTTCAGTGTATTTTTCATCGTAAGCAAATGGATCTTCTACTCTGAAGGATATTTTTATATAAGTTGCTAATCCCGGTGATGCTAGAGGAGTTGATAATGTATCATACAAAGCATCCAGATATTGAAACTTAAACTCGGTAATATTATTACTAACTATAAAAGGGAAATCACTATTAACTTTTCTGTATAATATTCTATCTCGTGGATTTGGAGTACCGCTTAAAGCATTTAAATCACTAATAAAATAATAAACTGTATCGTAATCACCATTTTTATCAACATCAAAAACTATTTTTATTGAAGATGTATCAGCTAATGTAACTTTAGGATCATCATTCATATTCATTGGATTTGCACAATAACCAATTTTGTTAAAATCACCATCAACAATGTTTGCAACATTTACAACTTCAACCTGAAGATTTACATCATGTCCGGTTGCATTATCTACTGCGTAAACATTTTCATTTAGCTTTAATAGATTTAGTAGTAGAATACCGCCAATGATTGTTGCACCTACTATATCTAAAATTGTTGTATATCCCATAAATAATTCCTTTTTGCGTCTTTATTCCAACAATGTCCAAAAACTAAATACAGTAGCTAATTTAACAGTATCCATCATAGCTGTACTAAAAACTGATACTGTCATTTTCTTATGATATGTTTTTGATCCTGATTTAACATCTGGATTTGCATCTGATACATATTCAACTTTTGAACGAATTTCAAAATTTGTTGGTGCACCTGTCTGTGGATTTCTTAAAGATAAACTATCTATATGTAAGAGATTATTGTAATCATCAAAATCATCAAAATCAGGATAAACTTCTCCACCTTCTTTACCTAGTGTGGTTGAAAAATCAGAGGCGCTAGATATGGTTTTTGTTGTGTCCAATGCTACTGCATCAAAAGCTTTATCCTTAGCTTCTTCAATCAGTGAGTTTGCTAAAGATGTTGCAACAATTCCAAATTTTGAATTATATGATGCTTGTGCTGATGTCAGGTGAATACTGTTGAATCTTAGTACTAGAAAAGATAACAGCATCATTGCACCCATTGCTAACATTGTCTGACCAGTATTCATTTACTATAAACCAATTTTTTAATAATTAGCTGGATAGATTCAAGTATTAAGCCAATAATTGTTAGATTTTCTTGTCTTATTTTATCAAGAGTATATTGAAGCTCTGTACTATTTTGAGAAAAATGATGTATTCAAAGATTTGAATATTAAATATTTTTAATACTTAGTTCGATGAGCTATGAATTGGACTTAATACGACATTCTTATCACTAATACCGGCGGTAATTATTACATAACTACTTTACCTATAAAAACTTAAGTTCTTTGTGTGTTGTGGAATTTAAGCCAAACAAATTATAAATTGCATTTAAAATCGATATGTTCTTAAATAATAATTAAACATTCTTTAATCATTTAAAAGGAGGCTATATGGCATTTTCATTAAATAAAATTATGCTAATTGGTAATCTGGGACGCGATGTTGAAACCCGTTTTACCACCGGCAATGTTTCTATCTCAAGTTTTTCAATGGCGACTTCTAACGGCTATAAAGGTAAAGATGGAAACTGGGTGAATGAAACTACCTGGCATAACATAACAGTTTTTAATATGTCTGATTACATGAAAGAGAATTTAAAAAAGGGACGTAAAGTTTATGTTGAGGGAAGATTGACGAAGCGTGAATACACTGATAAAGAAGGAGTTAAACGTTATTCCACAGATGTAATTTCAGAAAAAATTATTCCATTAGATAGCTCAGGTGAAGGCAGTAATTATTCTGAAAATAATTCGACCGATACAGGTACTGTTAATGAAATGCCTCCGGTTGAATCTAATGATGATCTTCCGTTTTAGATTAATAATTTTATAGGATAAACTATTTTTTGGATTTAGATTGGTCTATTAAACTTGCAATAATTTTTGTTCTACTTCTGGGCTCAGCATTTTTCTCTGGCTCAGAAGTAGCCTTGTTTTCTTTAGATCGTAAAAATCTTGAATCTGGTTTAGATAAATCTGGAATTATATACCGTTACCTAATAAATCTAATTAATTTTCCCAGAAGACTTTTAGTTACAATTTTAGTTGGCAACACACTTGTTAATGTTGCAGTTTCTATTGTGGCAGTTTCTTTAGCCATTGATATTTCAATTCATACACAAGTTTCATTAGACATCGTATTATCAATACAAATTGTTCTAATAACTATTTTAATTTTACTCTTTGGGGAGCTGCTTCCTAAAGTAATTGCCTCCAAAAATCCTTTAAAATTTGCAAAATTGATTGCTATTCCCTTAAACTACTGCAGCATTGTAATCTATCCTGTTGCTGAAATAATTACTGAAATAATTAAATTGGCATCATCCCGACTTAATTATGATAAAAGTAAATCTGTATTAACTAAAGAAGAATTAATTGATTTAGCGAATATCGGCAAAGAAAAAGGCACTATTGAGGAAGATGAACATTCTCTGATAAGCAGCATAGTTTCGTTTGCAGGATTAAGTGTAAATGAAGTAATGACACCCAGAGTTGATATAAAAGCTGTTTCTGTGGATGATGATTATGAAAAAATAGTTAACGTTATAACAAACTCCGGACACAGCCGAATACCGGTTTATAAAGATAACATCGATGAAATTATTGGAATTGTGTTTGCAAAGGATTTATTGTTGTTTGTAAAGAATCCAGAGTTAGTAAATAGTTTTTCGCTTCAATCTATAATTAAAAAACCATTATTTGTTCCCGAAACAAAACTGATTAGTGATCTGTTGAAAGAATTTCAGGAAAAGAAAATCCATCTTGCAATTGTTGTTGATGAGTATGGTGGTACTGCAGGTCTAATTTCATTAGAGGATATTATTGAAGAAGTTGTTGGAGATATCTGGGATGAATTTGATAAAGAAGAAAACCAGTTGATTAAAATTAATGATAACCAATATATTGCACTTGGCAAAGCAAAACTTGATGAAATTAATGAATCATTAGCCGTTAATATTGCTGTAGCAAGATGATGACTATGATACACTTGGCGGATATATACTTGACAAAGCTGGCAGCATACCTAAAGAAAATTATTCTTTTACAGAATTTGATTTGAAGTTTACTGTTAAAGAAGTTCAGAATAAAAGAATAAAAAAAGTTATAATTGAAAAATTAAATTCTGCATCAGATAATTAGTATTTTAGCAAAGTAATTATTTTACTTCTTGAACAGAGTTTTGAAAGATTATTATGAAAAATGAAAGAAAAACTGAAATAAGAGTTGGACTTACAGTTCTTGTAGGAATTTTAGTTTTTATTTGGATTTTAGGCTGGGCAAAAAACTTTTCAATCAAATCTAATGAACACGTAGTAAAAGTAAGATTCACTAATGTATCAGGACTTGAAATTGGTGATCAGGTGACTGTAAACGGTTTGCGTAAAGGTTACGTTAAAGAAATGATTGTTGAACCAAATAATGTTCTCGTTGAATTAGCGATTGAAAATGATGTGCAGTTAAAAGCAGATGCATCATTTGCAATTTCTATGCTTGATCTAATGGGTGGGAAAAAAGTTGAAGTTTTTCCAGGGTCTTCTCAAACCGCTTATGATAACAGCAAAGTTAGCTGAAGGTACATTTTACGCTGATATTCCTTCAGTTATGTCTTTATTTGGATCTGTTCAGGATGATTTAGTTACAGTTCTAAAAGATGTAAAAGTTTCTCTTCACTCATTAAACAAATATCTTACCGATGATAAACTTAGCGCTGATGTTAAAACATCTATGACAAACCTGAGTTTGCTTACAGAGAAATTGAATGTTATGCTTTCCGAGAATAGAAATGATTTACGATCATTAACTCAGAATGCTGTGGAACTTACTGAAACAAGCAATAAACTTCTCTCAAGTAATAAAGAAAATATCGATCAGCTTTTTGTTGATTTGAAAAACGTTGTGCAAAAAAGTGATACTTTACTTTCCGATTTAAATAATCTCACAAAAGAAACAATGAACCAGCAGAATAATGTTGGTAAACTATTGTATGATGAGAACGTGATTAACGATCTTAAACAAACTCTCAAACAAGTAAATGAATTAACTTCAATCCTTATAGATCAGCTTAAAAATGATGGGGTAAATGTAGATGCAAACATTTTCTAAAATATTTTTACTTCTCTTCATCATATTATTTTTCTCTTACAATTCTTTTTCAGAATCAAAAGATCCTGTGCGTGGAAAAAATGGAATGGTTGTTTCAGCCAGTGAATTAGCTTCTCAGGTAGGTGTTGAAATTTTAAAAAAGGGCGGCAATGCTGTTGATGCTGCAGTGGCAGTCGGTTTTGCACTTGCTGTTACTTATCCCGCTGCGGGCAACATTGGCGGTGGCGGATTTATGGTTATTCATCTTAATGATGGAACTAACACAACTATTGATTATCGGGAGAAGGCACCACTTTCCGCAACAGAATTTTTGTATCAGGATTCTTTAGGAAATTTCCTTCCAGAGAAAAGTCAAGAAGGTGTTACTTCATCCGGAGTACCGGGCAGTGTTGCCGGTTTGATCTATGCTTTGGAAAAATATGGATCACTTTCCTTAGCTGAAATTATCCAACCAGCGATCGATTTAGCAAGAAATGGTTTTGTACTTGAGTACAGACTTGCAAGATCTTTTGAATATGAAATTGATTCGTTTAATAAGTACGAGTCATCAAAAAAAATATTTACTAAAGATGGTAATCGCATTTAATGAAGGCGATCTTTTTATTCAGAATGATTTGGCTAACACTTTAGAATTAATTAAAAATGGTGGAGTGGATGGATTTTATTCAGGTAAGACTGCTGAATTAATTGTAAATCAAATCAAGCCAGCAAGGTGGATACATAACTTTAGAGGATTTAAAGAATTACAAACCAATCGAACGATCCGCAATATCAACAGATTATAAAGGTTACAAAGTTATTACAATGGGTCCTCCAAGCGGCGGCGGAGTTTCTCTTCTTCAAATGCTAAATATTTTAGAAAATAAATCATTTGAGAAAAATGAGTGGGGAAGCAGCGGTTACTATCATAATCTAATTGAAGCAATGAAATATTCTTTTGCTGATCGATCAAAACATATCGGTGATCCTGATTTTTATGATGTTCCAATAGATTGGCTCTTATCAAAAAAATATGCTGAAGAACTTTTTAATAAGATTAAAAATGATGCAACTCCTTCATCAGAAATATTACCAGGTGAAGCAAATTCATATTCAGAAAGCGAAGAAACAACGCATTATTCTGTTATTGATAAATTTGGAAACGCAGTCAGCACAACCACAACAATTAATTCTTCATTCGGATCAAAAGTAGTTGTTGATGGAGCAGGATTTCTACTCAATAATGAAATGGATGATTTCAGTTCAAAACCCGGTGAGCCAAATCAATTTGGTTTGATTGGAAGTGAAGCAAATAAAATTGAACCTGGTAAGAGAATGCAAAGTTCTATGTCACCAACGATCATATTAAAAGATGATAAGGCTTTTATGCTCATTGGTTCACCCGGTGGCTCAACTATTTCAACAGTTGTACTTCAAGTAATACTAAATGTTTTAGATTTTGGTATGGATATTCAGCAAGCTATTGATATGCCTCGAATTCATCATCAATGGCTGCCTGATGAAATAAATTATGAAAGATTTGGATTGAGTTTGGATGTTATTCAATCATTACAAAATAGAGGACATATATTTGGTGGAATCAGAACTTTGGGAAGATGTGAGGGAATAGTTGTTGATTTTGAGAATGAAATATTTTTTGGTGCTACTGATCCGCGTGGATACGGTGCTGCAATTGGATTTTAATCGGACAAAATAATGGTTATCGGAATTGGAATAGACATAATTGAAATTGAGAGAATCAAAAGTAGTATAGATAGGTTTGGCGATTCATTCCTGAATAAAATCTATACAAAGAATGAGCTGGATTACTGTCTTGCAAAGCATAATAAGTATCAGCATCTTGCCGCCAGATTTGCAGCTAAAGAGGCTATTTACAAGGCACTTGCAACTGGTTGGGAGAAAGATGCAACCTGGAAAAGTATGGAGATAACAAACGAACCAAATGGATTACCTGTTGTTGCATTTTTTGGTAAACTGAAAGAGTTTTTCGCTGATGATAAAGATATCAAAATATCACTCAGTCACTCAGATAATTATGTAACTTGTGTCGCGATTATTTATAAAAAATTTTGAGAGCAAATTTGCATAATTAGTTGATTGAAAAACTCAATCCAAATAAGTAATTTTGGTATAATTAAAAAGAATTATGAATAATAGCTGGTATAAATATTTTAACTATGGATCGCTGATATTTGCATTAATATTAGTTGTTCTACTTGTAATGGACGCTGTTCCAAAAACCTGGTATATTCCATTGTTAGTTGTTATGGTCATAACTTTCATCACAAGAATAGCTGCCCGATTTTATTTTATGAAACAATCTAAAAAGCAGAGTTAGAGGTGTAAGTCTTCGAACGATCTATCCCCACAAATGGTAAACTCAATTCTAAAGTTCTGGTTTTAAATCAAAGCTACGAACCACTTTCTGTCTGCAATATCCGCAAGGCTGTAATACTACTTTACCTTGGTAAAGCAGAAACTATTTTAAATGATGAAAGAAAGGCTTTGCATACAATCAGCAAAAGTTATCCCTGGCCAAGTGTAATTAGAATTAGCAAATTTATAAACCTGCCATATAAAAAAGTTGTGCTTACAAGAAAAAATATTCTTAGAAGAGATTCTTACAAGTGTGCTTATTGCGGAAGAGCTGATCTACCTTTAACTGTTGATCATGTTTTTCCAAGAGCACGCGGCGGTGATGATACCTGGGAAAATCTTGTTACGGCTTGTACAATTTGTAATAATCGTAAGGGTGATAGAACACCTGAAGAAGCAAATATGAAAATGATTTTTCGTCCATTTAAACCAAGCCACATTTTATTCATTAAAAATGTAGTTAGCAGGCTTGATGAGCGCTGGAAACCGTATCTTTATCTTTCCTGACAATTACGCTCTTTATTATTATCTTTCATTTGAATTTTTTAACAATATTTCTGTTCAATGCCTAAAAAACGAATATTAAGTGGAATGCGTCCAACCGGTAAATTACATATCGGTCATTATGTTGGTGCATTAGAAAATTGGGTCAAGCTTCAAGATGATTATGAAAGTTTTCATCTTATTGCTGATTATCATGTTTTAACAACAAGTTTGGATACGAATGATATTTATCAGAACTCAATTGATATGCTTATCGATTGGTTAGCGTGTGGATTGGATCCTAATAAAAGTCCGATGTTCAGACAATCTCAAATAAAACAACACGCTGAATTAAATCTAATTTTTAGTATGCTGATTACGGTAAACAGACTTGAGCGTAATCCAACTTTAAAAGATCAGATCAGAGATTTGAATATTGAAAACGTTATTTATGGTCATTTAGGTTATCCGGTTTTACAGACTGCAGATATTTTATTGTACAAGGGTGATGCTGTTCCTGTTGGTGATGATCAGGTTCCGCATATCGAAATATCAAGAGAGATCGCTCGTCGTTTCAATAATCAGTATGGAGATGTTTTTCCTGAACCGGAAGCATTGCTAACAAAATTTTCAAGACTTTCAGGTTTGGATGGAAATGCAAAGATGAGTAAATCATTGAACAATACAATTCTTCTTTCTGATGATCCTGAAACCGTAAAAGCCAGACTGAAGAAGGCTGCGATTGATCCAAACAAAATAAAAAAAGAAACTCCGGGAAATCCGGATGTTTGTACTGTATTTTCGTATCATAAAAAATTTAATGAAGAGAATATAAATGAGATAGAATCTGATTGTAGAAATGGTGCAATTGGTTGCTTTGATTGTAAAATGAAATGTGCTGCAAAGATTTCTAAATTTCTTGAACCAATAATTGAAAAAAGAAAATATTATGAAAGTAGAATTGATGAAGTAAAAGAAATTCTGCACAACGGAGAAACACAGGGAAGAAAAGTAGCTGAACAAACAATGAATGAAGTTCACGAAAAAATGAATTTAGGTTAATGTACAAAATTAAATTAGATCAGTTTGAAGGTCCTTTAGATTTACTTCTTTTTTTTATAAAGAGAGATGAGTTGAATATTTATGATATTCCAATCTCTCGTATAACCGGTGAGTTTTTAGAATATGTAAATCTAATTAAACTTATGGATCTTGAAGTTGCGGGTGATTTTATTTTAATGGCATCCACCTTAATGCACATTAAAGTAAGAATGCTTTTACCGCGCGAAGTTGATGAGCGGGGCGAAGAGATTGATCCGCGTGCTGATCTTATAAAAGCACTGCTTGAGTATAAAAAGTATAAAGAGGTTGCAGAGGATCTTACATTCTTTGAATCAAGTCAGCGTAAAATAAGTTTTAGAGGAGATTTTTCTGAAGATGCGATGGAAGCTCCGCCAGAGTTTGAAATACTTTTAAAAAATATTTCTGTTTTTGATTTAGCAAAAGCTTTTAAGAAAGCAATAGATGGAATTAAACCTCAGGTTGTTCACGAAATAAAAAAAGTAAATATCTCTATCGATGAACAAATTCAGTATATCTTAGATAGAATTACTGAAAAAGGCGAAATACATTTTTTAAGTCTGGTTCATGGTATGAAAGAAAAGATTAGATTAGTAATAACCTTTGTAGCATTACTCGAGTTAACAAAAATGGAAAAAATAGGGATTAAAGAATCAACAGTGTTTAATGATTTTGTAATTTATGGTATAGCAAATGGATAAAACATATACATCTGTAATTGAAGCGTTAATATTTTCATCAGACGAACCGATTTCTGAAAATGAAATTATTCGTGCCATAAAAGGAATTGACGGAGAAGAGATTGAAATCGATTCTGATGATGTTCATTCTGCAGTTGAAGAACTCAACAAAAAATATGATGAAAACGGCAATTCGTTTAAGATTAGAAAAATTGCTAACGGATTTATTTTTGCCACTACCGAAATAAATGCAAAGTATGTTGGATTTCTATCTTCAGAAAAATCTAAAAGAAGATTAAGCCAGGCAGCATTAGAAACACTTGCAATCATTGCGTACAAACAGCCAGTTACAAAACCTGAATTAGAACAAATACGCGGTGTAAATTCAGATTATATTCTTAATACTCTGTTGGAAAAAAATCTTATTACGATTACCGGAAGAGCAGAAACTATTGGCAGACCTTTGCTTTACGGGACTACAACCGAGTTCTTAAAATATTTTGGATTATACAATTTAAGTGATCTTCCAAAACCTCGTGAGATAGAAGAGATAATGAAAGATGAAGATTTTATCGAACAAAAGAATAAGATAATGATGAACTTAGTAGAAGAGACTCTTGAAAAAGAATTAGAAAGCTCAGAAGAAAATAATGACGAGACTGAATAAATTTATTGCCGATAGCGGAATTACATCCAGAAGAAAAGCTGAAGAATTAATTTTACAAGGCAGGGTTACTGTAAATAATAAAACAATTGTACAACTTGCATTTAATATTGATGTTGAGAATGATGAGGTTACGGTTGACGGCGAAAAAATAAAACCCGCTGAGCATGTTTACTATCTTCTTAATAAACCGCGTGGCGTTGTAACAACTACCGACGATGAAAAGAAAAGAATGACTGTAACCGATATAATTAAATCAAAACAAAAAATATTTCCTATTGGCAGACTTGATTTTAATACAACCGGTGTTCTTATTTTAACGAATGATGGAGACTTTGCACAGAAATTAATTCATCCAAAAAATAATATAATTCGTGAATATGAAGTTAAACTCGATAAAGAACTTGAAGTTTGAACACGAAGCTGCCTTACTTAAAGGTGTTTTTATCGATGGGACAAGAGGCAAATTTATTGCCGTAAAATATGGTAAGAAAAAAGACAGAAAAAATATTACTGTTCAATGTACTGAAGGTAGAAATCACTTTGTAAAAAAAATGTTTACAACTTTAAATTATACCGTTGAAAAACTACACAGAAGCAGTTTCGCCGGAATCGTACCCGATATTCCAATTGGAGCATATAGAAAGTTAACTCAAGATGAAATTAAAAAACTCTCTAAATAAAAATCTTATCTTATTGTCTCTTTTACTTTTGGCTGCTATCAATATTAATGCACAGGATACAACCGGGATTAAAAAAGATTCATTACTGCTAAGTTCTTATTCAACTATATCTGAACTTGGGACACAGCTTGATGATATATTTAATGACAATAGTTTTAGAAATGCTAACTGGGGTGTTGTAATTCAATCGCTGGAGAATGGTGAATATTTTTACAAAAGAAATGAAGATAAGTTTTTTGTTCCTGCTTCAAATTTAAAATTGTTCACAACTGCAGCCGGACTTCTATTACTTGGAAGTGATTATAGATTTTCTACCAACATTTTTGTTAATGGTTATCAATCGGGTTCAACACTCTACGGCGATTTGGTTATTCAGGGCAGAGGTGATCCAACTATCTCGGGCAGATTTTATAATAATGATATTAATTATGTTTTTGATACCTGGATAGATTCATTGCTGGATATGGGTGTTACAAATATTAAAGGCAATATTGTTGGTGATGATAATTTATTTGATGATATCGGATTAGGTAATGGCTGGGCGTGGGATTATGAAACTGATTGGTACGCTGCGCAATCAAGTGCAATTTCTTTTAATGATAACTGTGTTGATATTAAAATCTATTACAATAAAAAATATGATTCAGTTTTTGTTTCATCTAAACCAAGTTTAAGAAGTGTAGTGATTCTTAATAATGTTAAACCTGCTGTTGGAAATGAAAAAACTAATATCGAAGTTATTCGTGAAAGAGGAACAAATGTAATTACAGTCTCAGGCAGATTTAGAAAAGATGCTGATAGTTTAATTACATACGCAACTGTTCAAAATCCTACACAGTTTGCAATGTTGGTGTTTAAGAACCGTTTAGAAAGCAGAGGAATTCGGGTAAATGGATACGCAATTGATATTGATGATTACGAAAGAGTTATAAATTATAGTGATGTTGATTTGTTATTTGTAAGTTATTCAGAAAAGCTTAGTGAAATAATTAAAGTGATAAATAAAGGCAGCCAGAATTTTTTTGCTGAACAATTATTAAAAACAATTGGCTTAGAAATACTTGGATATGGTTCAGTTGCAAATGGTGTAACTGCCGCTAAAGAAGTTTTTGCAACTATCGGATTAAATCCAGAAAACATAGTAATGGTAGATGGTAGTGGACTTTCACCTATGAATATGGTTACACCAAGACAAGTAGTTGAACTTTTAAAGTACATGTTCTCAAATAAAAAAGTTTACTCAGATTTTTATAATTCATTACCAATTGCTGGTGTGGATGGTACTTTAGGTAAAAGAATGAACAATACTACAGCCGAAAAAGTTGTAAGAGCCAAAACAGGATTCATTAGTCACGTTCGCAGCTTATCTGGTTACGCTGTAACTGGTGATAATGAACCAATTGCATTTTCAATGATTGCAAATAATTTTAATGTTCCGGTAAAACTTGCAGAAAATATACAAGACCTTGTCTGTTTAAGATTAACAAATTTCAGGAGAAAATAATTTTGGAAAACAATGTTCAACCCACTGTTAACGATTTGATTAAAAGACGATACGAAGAACTTGATGAATTAACTAAAAAAGGAGTTGAAGCCTTTGCATACTCTTTTGATGTAGATTCGGATTCACAAAAAATTAAGAGTGAATTTAAAGAAGGTGCTGAGATGAATGTTCGGATTGCCGGTAGAATTATGGCAATAAGAAGAATGGGTAAAGCATCATTTGCACACATTCAGGATCATACAGGAAGAATACAAGTCTATCTTAAAAAAGATGAAATAGGTGAATCATACGATGCATTTAAATTGATGGACATCGGTGATATTATCGGAGTTGAAGGTTTTGTGTTTATTACTAAGACCGGTGAAATTTCAGTCCACACACGTGAATTAAAATTACTTAGCAAATCTTTACAGCCGCTTCCAATAGCAAAAGAAGTTGTTGATGAGCAAGGTAACAAAGTTATTTATGATCAGTTTGCTGATAAAGAATTAAGATACAGAAGAAGATATGTTGATTTGATTGTTAATCCTGATATTAAAGATGTTTTTATAAAAAGAAGTAAAATTATTTCTGCAATTAGAAACTATCTTGATACGAGCGGTTATCTTGAAGTTGAAACTCCGATACTTCAGCCATTATATGGCGGAGCTGCTGCTCGTCCATTTGTAACTCATCATAATGCTTTGGATACAGAATTGTATTTGAGAATTGCAGATGAACTTTATCTTAAAAGATTAATAGTTGGTGGCTTTAATGGCGTTTATGAAATTTCAAAAGATTTTAGAAATGAAGGAATGGATCGTTCTCATAATCCTGAGTTTACGATGATGGAACTTTATGTGCCCTATAAAGATTATAATTGGATGATGGAATATGTAGAAAAAATGTTTGAGCATGTATGTAATTCTGTTTTCAACACTTTATCATTTAAAGTTGATGGAACAGAAATTAATTTTAAATCACCCTGGAAAAGAGTCTCAATGATAGAGGCAATTGAAGAAAAAACAGGATTAAATGTTTTAAACTGTTCCATGGATGAATTAAAAACCGCCTCCAAAAAAGTTGGAATAGATATCGGAGCAATTCATTCACGAGCAAAATTTATTGATGAATTATTCAGTGTTACAGTTGAGCCGGAATTAATTCAGCCAACTTTTGTAATTGATTATCCGCTTGAATTATCGCCGCTTGCGAAAAAACATCGAACAAAAGAAGGAGTGGTTGAAAGATTTGAGGGATATGTTTTCGGCAGAGAAATTTGTAATGCTTTTTCAGAATTGAATGATCCAATAGATCAAAGAAATAGATTTGAAGGTCAGGTTAAGATGAGAGAAGAAGGGGACGATGAAGCTCATCAAATAGATGAAGATTTTATTCGTGCCTTAGAATTTGGTATGCCTCCTACTGCAGGCTTGGGCGTTGGAATTGACAGAATAGTGATGCTATTAACAAATCAGCCGTCAATTCGTGATGTTGTATTTTTCCCCCAGATGAAGCCTGAAGTTAAAGGTTAGATTGGAATTATTTATTGACTTATGCGAGTCATTAAAATTGATTATTTACGTATAAATTATTTTAAGTTATTGGAGTAAACGAATGTCATTTAAATCTGTAAAATTTTCTTATTTATTATTTACTGCTGTAATAGGAATTGTACTCGGAGTGTTTTTAGATAAAGTATTTTCTGAAGATAACCTGCGCGACAGCATCAGAAAGTTTAATGATGTATTGACCTTTACAGAAAAATATTATGTAGAGGAAGTCGATACTCAGAAATTAGTTGAATCAGCTATAAGTGGAATGTTGAATGAACTTGATCCACACTCTGTTTACATTTCACCGGAACAGTTTACCCAGGTAGAGGAATCATTCCGCGGAGATTTTGAAGGAATAGGTATTGAATTTCAGATTGTTAATGATACTTTAACTGTTGTATCAGCAATTTCCGGCGGACCAAGCGAGGCTCTTGGAATCCTATCCGGCGATAGAATAATTAAGATTGATGATGTTTCTGTAATTGGCATCACAAACGATGATGTGCGTAAAAAACTTCGAGGCAAAGCAGGATCAGAAGTAAATGTAACTATCAGCAGAGTTGGTGTTTCCAAACCAATTGATTATACAATTGTGCGTGATAAAATTCCTTTGTATTCCGTCGATACTCATTTTATGATGGATGAGAATACTGGCTACGTAAGCGTATCAAGATTTTCTGAAACAACTTACGATGAATTGGTTGAAGCATTAAATGATTTGAATCAGAATGGAATGAATCAACTAATTGTTGATCTTCGTGGAAATCCGGGCGGTTATTTAAATCAAGCAGTTAAAATCAGTGATCTTTTTATTAGCGGTAAAAAGAAAATCGTTTATACTGAAGGACGAAGAAAAGAATTTGACGAAGTTTATTTTGCATCTGAACCCTCTAAGTTTGAAGATATTCCATTAATCATTCTCATCAATCGCGGGAGTGCTTCTGCCAGCGAGATTGTATCCGGTGCAGTGCAGGATTGGGATCGTGGTTTGATTGTTGGTGAAACTTCCTTTGGTAAAGGACTTGTTCAAAGACAGTTTGATTTGCCTGATAATTCAGCCTTGCGTTTAACTATTTCGCAATACTTTACACCTAGCGGCAGACTTATCCAGCGCGATTATAAGAACAAAAAAAATAAAGAGGATTATTACACAGAAACGGGTAATGATGAAGAAGTTGAAGGTGATAATATAAATCATACTGCAGAACAAGATTCTGTTAAACCTGAATATAAAACCGGGAAGGGAAGAATCGTTTACGGCGGCGGCGGGATAACTCCGGATTATATTGTTAAGTCTGGTTTAGTTACAACATATACCCAGAACTTATTAAGAAAAAATATTTTCTATACTTTTATCCTATCTTATCTGGATAAGAATAGTGAAGCGATAAAACAAAAGTATGGTGAAGATTTATCGAAATTTAAAAATGATTTCAAGATTACAGATGATATGATGAAAAGATTTATAGATTTTGCTGCATCAAAAGAAGTGGTTTTTAGTGATGAAGATTATCAGAAAGATAAAGATTACATTGCTGCAAGATTAAAAGCACAGATTGCTAGAAATTATTGGAAGAATGAAGGATGGTATTCCATTTTGCTAACATCTGATGATCAATTAAATAAAGCACTAACTCTATTTAATGAAGCAAAAGACTTAGCTAAACTAAAATGAAGAAAAATTTAACTGCTTTACTTTTAATTGCAGTTGTACTTTTTGTATTTGGATTTTCTCCACTCTTCACAGAGACATATGCTCAACCCAATCAAAAAAAAATTGAAGTTGGTGAAGAGATAACTTATGTGGTAAAATATTTAGCTTTTGAGATTGGGGAAATAAAACTTATTGTTCAAAAAGAACAAGTAGTCGATGGTGATACACTTTACAGCGCCATTGCCTATATCAATTCTTATGAAGGTATTCCTTTTGTAGATCTTCATCAAATTTATGAAACAAAATTTGACACTAAACAAATATCCCATTACTTCAAAGGTTCAGTTCTGGCGGAAGATACAACTTATACTCAGTATCATTTCAACAAAAAGAAAAATAATATTCAAATAGTTAAAGGTCGTGAAAGAACTAATGATATTTGGACTGACACTCTTATTACAAATGATCGTGATTGCTTAGATGGTTTATCACTTTTTTACTTTGCAAGAATGAGAACAGGACATAAGAATAAAGTAACTGTTCCTGTATTTATTAATGAAAAAATTGAAAAAACAGATATTAACTTTTATAACGAAATAGAAGACATAGACATTGATGCAGTTGATTATGATATATCGTGTGTGAGATTAGACGGTGAGACAGAATTTAGAGGTATCTTTGGATTGACAGGATATTTTGAAGGCTGGTTTTCAAATGATCAATACGCTGTTCCAATTATTGCAAAAATGCAGGTACTTATCGGCAGCATAACTTTAGAATTAAAACACTGGAAGAAAAAAGGATGGATGCCACCGAAATATCAAGACTAAATTATCAGGATAATGAAAGAAAATTATTTCCTTACCTGGATCTATTTCCTGAAATCCATCCAACTGTTTTTCTTGCCTCAGGTGTAAAGATTGTTGGTGATGTGAAGATTGGTGCAAACTCCAGTATTTGGTACAACACCGTAATTCGAGGTGATGTTCATTATGTTAAGATTGGAGAGATGACGAACATACAGGATTGTTCTATGCTTCATGTAACAAACGGAAGATACCCATTAAATATCGGCAGCAAAGTAACCATAGGACACTCAGTTAAATTACACGGCTGCACATTGCAGGATTTATGTTTGATTGGAATTGGATCAATTGTGTTAGATGGTGCTGTTGTTGAAACTAACTCTATGGTTGCTGCAGGAGCGGTTGTAAAACCTAATTTTGTAGTTCCATCAGGAAAATTAGTTGCAGGTGTTCCCGCAAGAATTGTAAGAGATCTTACAGATGAAGAGATAAATGATTTTGAAAAATCTGCTTTACGGTATATGAAATACACAGAAATAACGATTGACTCTTTAAATAAGGTGCTTAATAAATAAGAGTATGTTTTGAAAAATCTGCATATTTATTCTGTCCAAAAAAAAATAAAGAAAAGTAAGGTTCACGATTTAATTAAATCGCTGTCAGTCGAGTTAAACTTTTTAGTTTCAAATCTTGAAATAAATTTTATTTCTGGTGAAGATATTCATGCAATAAATAAATCCTATCTAAAGCATGACTATACAACGGACATAATTACTTTTAATTATTCTGATTCACTTCAACAGATAGATGGTGAAATATTTATATCAATCGATGATGCACTATCTAACTCTAAAAAGTTTAGAGTTACATTATCAGATGAACTGGTTAGATTAGTTATTCACGGTATTCTGCACCTTTTAGGATATGATGATCAAAACTTGACTGATAAAAAAATAATGAAACGATTAGAAAATAAATTGCTTTCTAAGAATAATTTTATTTTATTGTAGTTAGAAAAAAACAATATAAGCAAGAATCCCACTTGATCCCGAATAAAAAACATACTTTAGCGGATCAGTTCTCATTACAATATCTTTTCGTAGATACTATTATACACTTTAGATCAAAAGTTCGTGATGAAGATTAATGAATTGATTGAAAAATACTTATCTGAAATTAAAAATATCAGACGTTATTCTGATAATACAATAAAATCATATCGAACTGATTTAGAAGAGTTTTCATCATATTGTGTAGAAAAGCAAAAGACTGAATTATCAGGAATTAATGAGAGATTCATAAAATCCTACTTAATGATTTTAAGCGAGAAAGATTTAGATAAAAAAACCGTAGCAAGAAAATTAGCGGCTATAAGAAGTGTCTTTAAGTTTGCTTTCCAGAATGATTTGATAGAAGATAATCCGTTATCATTTATATCTAACCCTAAATCAAACCGAAAACTTCCTGAAGTTGTTTCAACTAATCTAATACTTGAGATTTATAACTTGGCTGATGAATCGGATGAGAATCCTGAACTTGTGAAAGTGGTATTTGAATTGCTTTACGGTTGTGCACTTCGTGTAAGTGAGCTATGTGATCTAAAATTTTCAAGTATTGAGATGAAGAAAGCTCAGGTACGTGTTATAGGAAAAGGAAATAAAATGCGAATTGTTCCAATTGGTGAAAAATCGCTTCTGATTCTAAATGAATATTTATCAAAAAATCCTGTTAATTCTTATAATGATTACTTGATTCGTACAAAAAAAAATGATAAACTTTACCCGAGATTAGTTCATAGAATGATAAACAAATACTTGACTAAAGTTTCCGATATAAAAAAGAAAAGTCCTCATATTCTTCGCCATAGTGCGGCAACTCATATGCTTGATAATGGCGCGGATTTAAGGGCAGTAAAGGAGATACTGGGGCACGAAAACTTATCAACGACACAAATCTATACTCATGTTAGTATAGAGCGTCTTAAATCCACTTATAAAAAATCACATCCAAAATCTTAAACAACGGAGGATAATATGAATATCCAAATAACTGCACGAAAATTTAAAGCACACGATACTCTAAAAGAGTTTATAAAAGATGAACTGTCCTCATTAGAAAAATTTAATGATGGTATCATTAGTGCAGATGTAATTCTTAGTTATCAAAACAACGCAAACAGTATTAAGAAAGTTGAAGTAGTATTAAATATTCCGGGTCAGACTTTAAATGCCGCCGATCAAACTGAAGATTATAAAACTGCAACAACTTCGGTTACAGAAAAATTAAGGAGACAATTAGAAACAATAAAATCTAAAAGAGTATCTAAAACAAGATGATTAAGATTGATCAGAACACCATATCTCGAAAAGAAAATATAGATGTTGGCTTTTTGCATAAGAATGCAAAAAATATTTGCAAATTGCACTTGCTCACAGAAAATAATGATTTCGATAAAAAAATAGTCGATCAAAATCTTCACCGGCCAGGGTTAGCCCTGGCTGGTTTTGTTGATTTATTTTCATATACGCGTGTTCAGGTTTTTGGAAATACTGAAATGAGATATCTTGAACAACTAAGTGATGAAAAGAAACATGAATCGCTTGACAGGATATTTAAGTTTAATATTCCCTGTATCATTCTTACTGATGATAATAAACCATTTCCTATGCTGCTTGAAAAAGCAAATGAAAATAAAGTACCACTATTCAACACGGTCTATTCAACTACCAAATTAATTTATTTATTAAGTGATTTTCTTGATGATCAATTTGCACCAAGGATCACTTTGCACGGATCGTTTGTGGATGTGTATGGAGTTGGAATTCTCTTCGGCGGAAAGTCTGGCATCGGCAAAAGCGAGGTTGCCTTGGATTTAATTGAGCGCGGACATCGCTTGGTTGCAGATGATGTAATTATTCTTACAAAAAAAGGTGAAGGAATTTTAATGGGTTCTGGTTCCGAGTTGGGGCAAAAGTTTATGGAAATTCGTGGATTAGGAATAATAGATATTCAAAGCATGTTTGGAGTTAGAGCTATCAGATTTCAGAAAAGACTTGAGATTGTAGTGGAACTTGAATCCTGGGATGATAATAATGAATATACAAGAACTGGTTTGGATGACAAATTTGTGTCAATTATGGATGTAGATATACCATACATAAAGCTGCCAATTATACCCGGAAAGAATATTACGGTCATTTCTGAGGTAATTAGTCTAAACTATTTGCTAAAGCACTATGGTCATGATGCTGCTAAAATCTTTCAGGATAGATTAAATGAGAGAATAAAAAGTAAAACTAGCCTTGATAGCAGGGGAGTTGACTATTTTGAGCACGATTTTGAGTAATTTTTTAACCATTTAGATGTTGACAAAACAACACAAAATCTTTATGTTGCCGCACCATTTATGAAAAAGTTTTATTATTTCTCAGAAAAGAGCCTTAACTTCCTTGAAATAAAGCACTTCAAGGAAAAAGCTTTAGCCGTTTTTATCATTTCGGTACTGCTTTTTAGTTCAATTTTGTTTGGCGTTTTCTACCTCGTATCCAATCTTTACAGTAAAGACGATTATCTCCAATCTTTGAAGAAAGAAAATGAACTCTTAAAGGATAAATTTTCCGTTCTTACTGATAGATATAGCCATCTTGAATCTGAGCTACAATCAATAACCGACATCAGTAATGAACTCAGATTAGCTGTTGACCTTACTCCTATATCAGTTGAGGAAAGAACTCTAGGTGTAGGCGGAACTAATCCAATTTCAAAACTTTACAAAGAATTAGGCTCCGATGTTTCCGATGCCATTGATATTGCTGATGTTGTTTTGAAAAAATTTGAATTTGAAAAAACTCAGTACGATGAGATCTCATCAAAACTTAAACAAAATGAAGATCTCTTTGAATCGATTCCTGCTATTGTGCCAACAGAGGGACACTACATAAGCGAGAGCTATGGTATGAGAATGCATCCAATCCTTAAGATTAAAAAAATGCACACCGGTATTGATATTATTAATAACGTAGGAACTTCCGTTAAAGCAAGTGGAAAAGGTAAAGTAGTTTTTGCGGGTGTTAAAGGTGGTTATGGGCTTACAGTTGAAATTGATCATGGATTTGGATACCAAACCATATATGCTCATTTGTCCAAAATAAATGTTAAGGAAGGACAAATCGTTAATAGAAACCAGTTGATTGCGAAATCTGGCAACTCTGGTTTATCTTCTGGACCGCATTTACACTACGAAGTATTACACAATGGGCAAAATCTAAATCCGGCAGAATTTTTCTTTGATGAATACAGCTATTTTGAATCTAATCATAGCAATTAAAATTTTGGAGGATTCTGTATAAATGATTTGGACTGTTGAACTTGCTTCTTATTTAGATGATGCTCCTTGGCCAGCTACAAAAGAAGAATTAATTGAATATGCCGAACGTATCGGCGCCCCTTATGAAGTTATGGAAAACCTTAAAGAACTTGAGGATTCTGATGAACCTTATGAATCTATTGAGGATATTTGGCCGGATTATCCCTCCGATGAGGATTTTTTCTATAATGATGAGGATGAATAATTTTTGGCGCCTTGAGCGCCTTTTTTTATGAGTATTTTTTTAGATGAAATAATCGGTAATGATAAAGTAAAAACAATTTTATCTAATATTTTACAGAGCGGAAACATTCCGCATGCTTTCCTATTTACCGGTATAGATGGCGTTGGAAAAGAAAATGCTGCTATAAGTTTTACAAAAGAATTAAATCGCCTTCAAGAAAATCTGGAAAAATCTAAATCATTATCTGCACAAATTGATAATCTTTCTGAACCATATATTAAATATATTTTACCGCTGCCAAGAGGTAAAAGTGAAACCGATCAGAATGATCCGTACGAAAAACTTACAGATGATGAAGTTGATCAAATAAATTTAGAGTTTAAGAAAAAATCTCAAAACCATTATTATCGGATTCAAATTCCCAGAGCTAACTTCATAAAAATCAACAGCATAAGGGATATCAAAAAATTTCTTTCTTTTAGTTATGAGGATATTAAGTACAGGGTGATTCTTATTTCACAAGCTCATTTAATGAATGAAGAATCGCAAAATGCACTTCTTAAAAATCTGGAAGAACCACCGGAAGGTGTAATATTTATTCTGTGTACCCCTTCACCCGAAAAATTACGGGAAACAATTAGATCACGCTGCTGGAAAATAAATTTTCAACCTCTTGAAGAGAGTGATTTATTAAATATATTAATAGAAAAATTTGGAATTGAATCTTCAATTGCTGAAGAAGTTGTACCGTTTTCAGGTGGATCGACGCAGACTGCTATATCTTTAATTGAAAATGATTTTGAGACTTTTGCTGGATAAAACAATAAAAATTTTAAGATACTCATTTGGTAAAAAATATCATTCGGCATTTTTGGAATTTGAAGAAATGCTCAGTGAATCTGATGTTGTTAGAATCAGACTTATCATTACAATGATAATTATTTGGCTAAATGATTATCAGAAGTATCGATTAGTAGAAGGCGGTAGATTTTTCTTTTCAAAACAAATCGAGACTCTTGAAAAATTTAACTCAAAGTTTCCCGACGTAGATGTTGCCGAAGTAACAAACAATCTTGATCGTATTTCCTCATCATTTAGAAATAACATCAATCTAAACATTGCTGTTAGCAATATCGTTTTTCAACTATCTAATTTAACTGCTATTTAATATAACTTCTTTCTGATTCTTTAGTAATATTTCTTTATTTTTGAACAAAAATAAAATCAATTTCATTGAAGGACGTTATGAAAAAAGTAGTAATAGTATCAGCCAAAAGAACAGCTATTGGTTCTTTTAACGGTGTTTTGTCTTCTTTTACTTCAGGGCAGCTTGGAAGTTTTGCAATTAAAGCAATTATGGAAGACTCCAAAATAGATCCCAATCTTATTGATGAAGTGATAATGGGAAATGTTTTGATGGGTGGACAGGGACAAGCACCAGCACGCCAGTCGGCTATTTTTGCCGGACTTCCAAACAAAACAGAATGTTTAACAATTAATAAAATGTGCGGCAGCGGACTAAAGTCCGTAATGTTAGCCCAGCAGTCCATTGCTCTGGGTGATGCGGAAATAATTATTGCTGGCGGACAAGAGAGCATGAGTAATGCACCTTATTTTTTACCTAAGGCACGAAATGGATATCGCTTGGGTCATGGAGAAATAAAAGATTCTATCGTATTTGATGGACTCTGGGATCTATACAATGATATTCATATGGGTGGATGTGCTGAATCCTGCGCCAGAGATTTTTCTTTTACTCGCGAGGAGTTAGATAATTTTGCAATTCAATCGTATAAGCGTGCTATTGAAGCAACTAATTCGGGAAGATTTAAAGATGAGATATATCCGGTTAAGGTTTCTTCAAGAAATGGAGAAACTATTATTGATAAAGATGAGGAGCCAGAAAAAGTTAAGTTTGATAAAATTCCTACTCTTAAACCTGTCTTTGATAAAAATGGTGTTGTAACTGCTGCCAATGCTTCAAGCATTAATGATGGAGCCGCTGCGCTGCTTGTAATGAGTGAAGAAAAAGCAAAAGCACTTGGATTAAAACCATTAGTTGAAATAGTTGCACAAAGTTCTGCCGCTAAAGCTCCAATAGATTTTACAACTGCTCCAGCAGATGCAATAAATAAAGTTTTGAAAAAAGCTGGAATGAAAACCACGGATATTGGATTATTTGAGATCAATGAAGCGTTTGCGGTGGTTTCACTTGCTGTTAATAAACTGCTTGGACTCAGTTCTGAAAATGTAAATGTTAATGGAGGAGCAGTTGCTCTTGGTCATCCAATTGGTGCAAGTGGTGCAAGAATCCTTGTTACATTGATTTATGAAATGAAGAAAAGAAATTTAGAATTTGGGTTAGCCTCACTTTGTATTGGCGGTGGTGAAGCTTCAGCATTGATTGTAAAAAATTATAAATAGCAGGAGAGAATCAAAATGGATATAAATAAAGTAGCAGTTATTGGTGGCGGCACAATGGGCAACGGTATTGCTCACGTTTTTGCTATGAAAGGATTTGACGTATTTCTCACAGAAATGAATGAAGATTTTTATAACAGAGCGTTAAAAACAATTTCAGGAAATCTTGATAGACAGGTCAAGAAACAAATAATTTCAGATGATGAGAAAAATAATATCCTTACTAAAATTCACAGAGTTATTGGAATCGAAAATATACCTTCCGATGTTCAGCTTGTTATCGAAGCTATCTATGAGAATAAAGATGCTAAACTTAGTATTTTCAAACACTTAGAGAAACAATTAAATCCAGAATGTATCTTTGCTTCAAATACTTCCTCAATCTCAATAACGGAGCTATCTGCCGTATGTAGATCTGATAGATTTATTGGGATGCATTTTATGAATCCTGTACCGGTTATGAAACTGGTTGAGATAATTCGTGGTTATTCAACATCAGATGAAACGTATAACGAAATTAAAAATTTGACTCTAAAATTAGATAAAGAACCTGTTGAGGTATTTGATTATCCAGGATTCATTTCAAATCGTATTTTAATGCCAATGATTAATGAAGCAATTTTTGCTTTGATGGAAGGTGTTGCATCAAAAGAATCTATTGATTCCGTTATGAAACTTGGAATGGCACATCCAATGGGACCATTAACACTAGCTGATTTTATTGGACTTGATGTATGCCTTGCAATAATGAATGTTTTGTATGATGGGTTTAACGATCCCAAATACAGACCTTGTCCATTACTAAAAAAGATGGTTGCTGCAAATAAGCTTGGACGTAAAACCGGGGAAGGCTTTTATAAATACTAAAATATGCAGTTATCCAATTCCCAAAAAAATATGAAAGTGTACTTCGATAAAATAAAGAGCTATTTAGATAAAACATCTTTTCCGGAATATACTGTATTTAGTTTTTATGCTATAATAATTGGTGCTGCAGCGGGTTTAGCTGCAGTTCTTTTTCACCTATCGATTGAATTTTTTAATAGAATATTTTTTGAAAGAACAAAAGAAGGTTTATATTTTCTTGGTGCTGCTGCGGTTATTTTACTACCCGCAATTGGGATGTTTATTCAGAGTTTAATGATAAAAGCTGCTCCTGAAATTTCTAAGAAAAGGGGAGTGCTTGAAATTATAAAATCTGTTGCTCTAAGAGGCGGGTTAATAAAATTCAGAACAACGCTATTCCATTTTATTGCGCCTGTTATTTGCATCGGCTCTGGTGGTACAGTTGGACCTGAAGGACCAGCGGCTCAAGTCGGTGGTGGTGTTGCAAGCAAAATTACTACATTACTAAATTTTTCTGATCAAAGAAGAAGGATTTTTACTGCGGCTGGAGCAGGAGCAGCCATCGCCGCAATATTTAATACTCCTTTGGGTGGAGTTTTCTTTGCTCTTGAAATCATTCTGTTAAATGATTTTCACACACCTACATTCTCAGCACTCATATTAGCTTCGGTTACAGCAAGTGCAATCTCAAGAATATTTTTAGGCAATGAGTCTATGTTCATTTTTGCCACTCCGGAAATTGGCAGTTACAGTTATTTTTATTTGTTTATAATATTAGGATTATTAACTGGAGTTATATCGGTCTTATTTCTTAAATACAATGATCTTACAAGCAATCTATTCAATAATAAAATATCTAAAATTTTGCCTAAATGGTTCTCAATGGTTATTATTGGATTATTGGTTGGAATTTCTGGATATTTCTATTCAGATATTTTTGGAATAGGTTATTTAGGAATCAATAGAATTCTTAGTAATTCAACAACGTGGCAAATTGTAATCGTATTGTTAGTACTTAAGTTTTTGCTTGTTCCATTGGTATTGAATAGCGGCGGCTTTGGTGGAACCTTTGCTCCAGCATTATTTATGGGCGCTTGTTCAGGATTTCTTTTTTCTTATTTTACTACCGCAATCACTGGAATACCAACCGATCCAACAACTTATGTACTTGTTGGAATGGGTGCATCTTTAGCCGGGATAAATTCAATTCCAATTACTGCAATATTGATGATCTTTGAGATGTCCCGGGAATATACGATCATGCTCCCGCTAATGCTCGGAGTCATTGTTAGTTCAACAATTGTTCAAATCGTTAATAGAGGTTCGGTTCATCAGAAATTACTTGAAAGTCAAGGGTTTAGACTATCAAGTGGAAGAGAAACTAATGTACTAAAATCTATTTATGTTGATGAGGTTATGAACACTGACATGATCACACTGAACTCAAAAACTCCTTTGAACTTTGTTGTTGCTAAATTGATGGAGTCACCTCATCATCGAATTTATACTCTGGATGATGATGGTAACTTAATGGGAGCAATTTCTGAAACTGAAATCAGACCATTGATCACTGAGTATGAATCACTAAAATATACTTTGATAGCCGAAGATATTGCCAGAACAAAAATCAGCAAGATCAGATCAGATAAGGATATTGATTTTGCTCTAAAGTTATTGACAAAGCAAGATATTGAAGAAATTCCTGTTGTTAGTCCTGATGATGATAGAAAAGTTATTGGAACTATTTCACGAAATGATATACTTTCAGCATACAATAGAGAAAGCATCAAGCATGATCTTGCGGAAGGATTATCTAAAGAATTAAATACACTAAATGAAAACAGTGTTTCAAGAATTGTGAATGGTTATTCAATCATTGAAAGGAAACCATTAAGAGAATTTATTGGAAAGAACTTAAGCGAATTGCGATTTAGAAATAAATACGGATTAGAAATTTTAATGATAAAAAAAACTAAACATCTTTTTAGTGATGATGAAAATGAAAACAAACTTGTAATGCCGAGTCCTGATTATAAAATCGAGGAGAATGATATATTAGTTTTGTTTGGAACAGATGAAAAAATCGCAGTAACTAATCATTGGTAAGATTAAGAAATGTCCGATAATGTATATTATGTAAACTAACTTATTTCCTATTTAATCACTTGCCACTAAGTTTAATTATTATAAATATCACAGCTATTATAAATACAATCCAAATAATTGGACTTTTCTTTCTGTGCTTGAACTTTCTATAACTCTGGAATCCTAATCTCTTTTTTAATTTCTCTTGCGGGTCTTCAGCAGGTTTATAAAATCTTGGTGGATAATCGAAAACTCTATGTCTGGGTTTTTTCATTAACATATAATAGAATCCTAATTAAAAATCGCCTCAACAAATGCCTTTGAATCAAATTCCTGCAGGTCATCAATACCTTCGCCAACACCAATAAATTTTACCGGTATATTTTGTTTAGCAACGATCTGAAAAACAACTCCGCCTTTTGCAGTCCCATCTAATTTAGTAATAACTAATCCGGAGATATCTGTTACTTTAGAAAATTCTTCAGCTTGTAATATTGCATTTTGCCCGGTATTGCCATCAACTATTAGAAGAGTTTCGTGCGGAGCATCAGGGAGCAATTTCTTAATAACTCGTCTGTATTTTATCTAACTCATTCATCAAATTAGTTTTGTTGTGTAGTCTGCCGGCGGTATCAATTAGAACTATATCATAATTTTCATCAATTGATTTTTTTACGGTTTCAAAAACAACCGAAGAAGGATCAGTGCCTTTTAGACTTTGAATAATATCAACATCAGCACGTTTAGCCCAAATCTCTAATTGCTCATTTGCAGCAGCACGAAATGTATCTGCCGCACCAACAATAACTTTCTTGCCGATCTTTTTATAATTGTTAGCAAGTTTACCAATTGTTGTCGTCTTCCCTACTCCATTTACACCAACAATTAATATTATATAAGGTTTGTTTGCTGATAATTCTTTTCCATTGGATTTTGTAATGGACAAAACTTCCGTCAATGCCTGTTTTACAATTTCGATAATATTTCCACCGGAACGATCTTTTTCAGATTTTAAATTTCTTTTAACAGATTCAATAATCTTTTCGGTTGTATCAAAACCAATATCTGAGCCTAGTAAAATTTCTTCTATCTGATCTAAAGTTAATTCATCAATTACTGCTTTACCTGTAACGGTCTCTGTAATTGAATTAACAATTTTATCCCGTGTTTTACTTAGACCTTCTTTTAATTTATTGAAGTTAAAATTCTTAAATAGACTCATTTTTCTTTTTCTTGATAAATTCCATAGCTCTGTAAATGTATGCAAATAATGATGTAAACATTAAAACTATACTTGAATAATAAATAAATTGATAAATAAAACTTTCTCTGTTAATACCCAGTAAAATCATAAGCACAACGGTGCCGATAAATAACACAGTAATTTTCCCAAGTTTATTGGATGGAAGCACTCTGCCAAGTACTTTTGCAACAAATAATCCGCCGATAAAAATAATCAGATCTCTTAATATGATTGTTAGAAAGAAAAATGATGAAATCTCACCAATTAAAAATAACTTAACAACAATCACAGCCATTGCAGCTTTATCTGCAAGAGGATCAATTATTTTTCCTACTTCTGTAACCTGGTTTAATTTTCTTGCAAGATAACCGTCAAGCATATCTGTTGCAGCAGCAAAAACACATAGTGCAAAAGTAATGTATCGCACCGATTGCGATCCGTAATTATCTAACAAAAACCATAATGGAATTACGAGCAGAAACCTAAGGAAACTAATTCCATTTGATATTGTAAATATTTCTTTACTGCTGTACTTCATCTTACAACTGCAAATTTTCCAAGTTTTTCTTCACCTTCGGTACCCGTTTCATCAAGCTGAACAATACGATAAAAATAAATTCCAGCTTGATATTTTATTTCCGTTTAAATCTACAAGATTAAAATCAACACCGCCATTGCCATCTGTTTCTTCAATTTCATTAATTAGAATTCCATCTATTGTCCAGATAGAAATCTTTGCTCTTTGTGGGAGATTTGCGAATGTAACTTTCTCTGTAGATTCTTTAGTTGGATTTGGATAAACATAAACATCCGAAAGATTTTTTGCGAATGAAGATAAAACAACGTAACTGCCAGCCCCGGTATTGATAGGAATGTTTCCGCTAAATGCATCTGATTGAAGATTATTTATTCTGAGAACATACTCCTTCCCTATCGATCCGATTGGTTTCTGATTAGTTAAATCTATATAAATAATTTTAGGATCGTTTGGATCAACCGTGACGGATGTAACTTTATTAGCGGGTTCAAAAATATAATTATTTACATTTGATGCAGAGCTTTCATCAACATTAAAATTAAAACTTACTTTAATCTTATAAGCATTTACTACTTCAAATGATGTTATATAAAATGATTGTACATCCGGAGTTGGTACTACCAAAAAAGTTAAAGTGTCTGTAGCAATTGGTGAATTATAAAAATCTTTTATGTCCTTAATAATCACATTTAATTCTCCAACCGGCAGATTTTCATTGAATGAAAGCAAATATGAGTATTGATTATTCGGAGTAATTGAATTCGGATATCCAACTGTCTGTATTTCAAACGATTGAAGATTTTCAATTGTGTTTTTCATCTTTTCAGAAAAAGTAACAATCACACTACGGTTACTGCTATTAGCTGCGGTAATCGGTTTTGCAGGTGTGTGAGAATAAACCTCAATAATACTACTCAATCCGGAAAGCGGTTCTGGTTTTATTGGATCATAAGCTTTTATTGCGTAAAAATATGTGATGTTTGCACTAACATTAAAATCATTATACGATGGTTCAAAAACCAGAGAATCAATTAACTCTAAATTAGCAGCATCGAGTCCTTTGTATATGTAGTACCTTTCAGCGAGTCCATTCCATTTTAATTGGACAGTCGTAGAATCCAAACTAAATCCCTGAACATTATTAGGAACTGATGTCTGGTCAGAAAAAGCAAATTCAAAAAATTCAATCTCATTATTATTCGGAAAAGCAACTTCATTAATTCCATTTTTATTTAAGTCGCCAATAAAAATTGAATTTGAGTTTATATTTTCTTTGTACGCAATAATCTTGTTATCATTAAAATCTCTCTGAAAGATGTAAGCGTATGGAAATACAAACAGTATCAATTCATCATCACCATCATTATCAAGATCGCTTAATCTTATACTATTTTCTGATTTCCTAAAAGCATTATTAAATTCAGTAGAAGCATCGATTAATGCTTGATCCATAAGAAAGTTTACTGTGCTACCAGTAAGATTGAAAACAACCAATCTATAAAATGGTGCAATATCCAATTCATCTAGTGAATGAAGTAAAACTGCAAGTTCATTTCTGCCATCTCCATTAAAATCACCGCTGGTAAGATGTGCTGAGGAACCGAGAAACTGAGTTGGAATTACATACTGCTCAACAAATTGGTTATTACCTGTAATCTCATAACTGTATATATCGCCGTCCTGATCAATCATCCAGAATTCACTTACACCATCGCCGTCAATATCATCAACAACAGCATTTGGAGAATTAATAATATTTCCACCAAATCTTCTTGGAGAAAAATTTCTAAGTGAAGCAACTTTAGTAAGATTTAGATTTGATTGAGTCTCCCAGACCTCAACAGTAGTATCATTTTGCACTGAGAACACTTCAACGATTCCATCAGCATCTACATCACTTGCCATTATTGGCCAGAATTTACCACCGGTGTTTGAATATTTTTGAGTAAATGTTGAAGAGTTTTGCGATGTTTGTTCATCAATAAATCCATCGCGAACAAAATAATTTAAAAGATCTGCTAATCCATTATTATTAAAATCACCTGCATCTTTAACTATTTTTTCATTCAATGAATCAATTAGAGCAAATGAGTCATTCTGAAAATTATATATCGATGTTACTTTAGGGTTTACATTAGTTCTAAGAAAAATTTCGTCGGAGTTGTTCGAAGTCAGAGATACTGATCTTTCGAAAATGCTTCCGGCAGGTAAACTAAAAGGCATCTTATATTCTGTTGATATATCAGCATTAAATGTTGTAGGAACGATAAAATATTCACTACCATTTTTTACTTGAGTTTTTAATCCAACTAGATTTTCAGCTTCAAAATAAATTTCATATAAAGTGTTTTGTGTAACAAGATCCTTTGGGATAAATCCATAATGTAATGACTTAACAAACTGATTATTAATCGTAAAACCATCAAGTGTAACAAAATTGAATTGGGATTCTCCAAAAATACGATAATACATTTTTACAATTGATGGATCATCGGTATAAACAGCAGCAAGAACGGTTGCCTTATCACCATAGAATGCTGGAAGAACTGATATTAGTTCTGTAATTGGAGGAGTTCTATCGACGTGAAAATTAATTCTTTCTTCTAAAGTTCTTCCTGTGGTTTGATTGACAATCAGTCTTAAAGTGTATACTGAGTCCGGATAACCACTAACATTTAAATTAAATATTTCCTGATTTGAAATTTGATTTAAGCTATTACTTATTAATGACTGCCAGGTTGTTGGATTAAAACCCGTTCCAACTTCTAAGCTAAAATTTGTAAAGTAAGGAGAAAGAACAGAAGCAACTACTGTTACATTATTTCCACTAGTTGCAAAATCCTGAGTAGGTGTGTGAAACTGAATGATTGAAGGTGCCGTAACTGAAAGCGCCTTAAAAATATTTAATCTCCCGGCTCCACTCTTCAAATCCCAACCAGCTTCGCCAATATCATCTGAAGTAGATTTTAATATTTGTTTAATCTCTTCATTAGTAAAACTTTGTTTTGATAAAATTAAACTTGCTGCTGCTGAAACGAACGGAGCTGAAGCAGATGTTCCACTAATAATTGAGTAACCTGCATTTTTTGATGTAGTCATTATTAGCGAACCAGGTGCTACTAAATCAATTGTTGAACCATAGTTGGAACTGCCAGCAACAAAATCCTGATCAGTTGAATTACCAACACAAATTACTTCAGAATAACCAGACGGATAATGCGGCGCACTGGAACCTGAGTTACCTGCACTGGCAATTAAAACAACATTCTGAGAATATGCATACCGTATAACATCTCTAAGAACATATGAAAAAGCATTATCACCAAAACTCATATTAATAACTTTTGCTCCCATTACCACTGCATACAATATTGCTGCGGCAACATCATCTTCTTCTCCATATCCACCCGGATCAAAAGCTCGCAGGTTTAACATTTTATATTAATGGAGCTGCGCCTGCAATTCCATATAAATTATTTGATTCAGCAGCCGCAATTCCTGAAATGTATGTTCCGTGTCCTTGATCATCAAATGGATTATTATCCCAGCCTAAATAATCACCACCTGTTGAATCAAATGGAAAACCAACACGATCAGTAAAATCCCATCCACGATAATCATCGATAAATCCATTTCCATCATCATCAATTCCGTTATTACTTTTTGTACCACTTTCTCCTGGATTTAAATAAATTTTATTTTTTAAATCAGGATGGTCATAATCAATTCCTGTATCTATAATCGCAAGCAAAACTGTATCAACCCCTTGAGTGATATCCCAGGCATCAAATGCTTTTATTTTTTGTAAAGCCCATTGTTCAGAAATTAAACTATCGTTAGGAACAAAATCCAATTGGTAGTTTGTAGATTTTTGTATGTACTCAATTTCAGTATCTGATGAAAGCATTGAACTAAAATTTGCCTCATCAACATTTTCTGAAAACTGTACTTTAACGATTCTTCCGAGAACTTCATCTCCCCTGCCCAAACCTTTTGCAAGATAATCTATATTGAATTCCGGGAGTGATAAAGGTCTGAATGCGATACTGTTAGAAAGTTTTTGTTCCGTAATATTGGACTCAACAACATTCATTGGCACATTACTTTTATACTTAATAAAGTAAGTTGTTTGTGCAATTGATGGGATGGTTAATAAAATTAGTGAGGCAAGAATAAGCAACCGGTTAAACTTCATACATCTCCTTCTTGAAGTTGGTATCAACATTTGTTGGATATTTTCCGGAGAAACAAGCTGTGCAAAAATTTTCTTTGCCTGCTTCGGAAACTGCTTCCAACATCTCATCAATAGTTAAGTATTCTAAGCTATCTACTTCAAGATACTTTTTTATCTCTTCTATGTTGCCATTTTTTTGAAACGCAATTAATTCCTGACTGCTTGGAAAATCCATTCCATAAAAACAAGGATGCATAATTGGTGGAGATGATATTCTTAAATGAATTGACTTTGGATTTCCTTCTCGTAGCAAGTGTACTAACTGTTTTGATGTTGTACCACGAACAATTGAATCATCAACAACCACAATTGTTCTGCCTTCAAGTACACCTTTTACGATATTGAATTTTATTCTAACTCCGGTTTCGCGATTTGTTTGTCCGGGTTGGATAAATGTTCTTCCAATATAGTGACTACGAATCAAGCCAATTTCTAAACGAGCATCAATTCCCTGCTTCTCCAATTCTCTTGCATAACCAAGTGCTGTTGTATTTGAACTATCGGGAACACTGATTACATAAACTCTTTCACCATCAGGATCAGTAACGGGATGTGAACGCGCAAGTTCTTTTCCTAATCTGCGGCGCATCTTATCAACATTGTGTCCAAATATAAAACTATCGGGACGGGAAAAATATATGTACTCAAACACACAATGTTTTTGGGGTTCCGGTACCTCGTTAATTCGAAATGATTTTATAACTTTTGTTTTTATTGATTCATCATCTATTACAATCATTTCTCCTGCTTCAACTTCACGTAAAAATTCAGCACGCTGAATATCAAATGCACAAGTTTCTGAAGCAACAAGAAAAGCATCCCCTAATTTGCCTAACGATAAAGGACGGAATCCAAGTGGATCTCGTGCAGCAATTAATTTATCATCTGTAAGAATAACCAGACAATAAGCACCTTCAATTCTTCTCAGTGCTTCCATTATCTGATCAATTTGATTATCAAGTTTACTGCGTGCGATCAAATGAAGGATAACTTCAGTATCGCTTGTAGTTTGAAAAATCGCACCTTCATTAACTAATTCTTCTCTAAGTTCTTTTGCGTTTGTAAGATTTCCGTTATGCCCGATAGCAAGATTTCCCATTCTGTAATTAACCATAAACGGCTGAATGTTTTTTCTGGATTTTGCAGAACCGGTTGTGGAATATCGATTGTGTCCAATTGCTGAATTTCCAAACAATTGCTCTGTAAGCAGATTATGATCGGCAAAAACTTCTGAAACTAATCCTTCACCTTTTACAATATTAAAGTGTGCACGATTATCGCCATTAAAAGAACGAGTTACAATGCCGCTTGCTTCCTGCCCGCGATGCTGTAAAGCGTGCAATCCATAATAAGCTTGTGCTGAGGCTGTTTCGGAACCATATATTCCGAAAATACCACAATAGGAAATCGGTTTGTCTTCTTCGTAATTCATATTTTCTTAAGATTTAGTTGTAAATAATTTGCAATCAAAGTTAAGTAATTGGGGATATTTTATGAAATTAAGTTTTGATTGATACTGCTAAAAATGTTAAACAATTCAATAATTATTTTGAATAATAAGTTGTAATTTTACAGTGTTAATTACAGAGGAGAATATTTAATGAAAAGCGAATCAATAAAATCATTTCTTAATCTTAAAAACATAGCCGTCATTGGAGTCTCATCAAAGGGCAAGGGTTTTGGTGTTGCAGTTTATAATCACTTAAAGGATCATGGTTATAATACATTTGGTGTAAACAAGAACGGCGGATTTTCTAATAGCACAAAATTATATAATTCACTTGCTATGATTGATAATAATATTGATGGCGTTATTACTGTTGTGCCGCCTTCTGAAACAGAAATTATTGTTCAGGAAGCAAAAGATTTAGGAATAAAACATATCTGGATGCAGCAAGGATCCGAATCCAAAAACGCAATAGATTTTTGCAAGCAGAACGGAATTAGTGTGGTTCATAACGAATGTATAATGATGTTTGTGGAACCTGTTAAATCAATTCATAGTTTTCATAGATGGATCAACAAATTGGTTGGTAAGTATCCTGGTGTAGAATCAACCTAATTCCTAAATCCCCTTCAAATTGTCACACCGAGCGGAGTCGAGGTGCAACACCATTCTGTCCTGTTTGGCTTCGACTTCGCTCAGCCTGACGAAGTATCTTTTTAGAAAGTTGGAGTTGTGGAATAATGGAATTTTTAAAAAATCCATTACTCCAAAATTCCATTACTCCTCTAAAAATAAAGCAATCTCTTCTCTGCACCTTTCTATCTCACAGCTAACAGCAAGATGCCCGCAATTGTTATTTAGTATCATTGTCTTTGCATTGGTGAGCTTTGCAAATCGCTTTGTCTCAATGGGATTGACGAGCAAATCAGTTTCTGAAATAATCAAAAATAATTTTGCATTTATACTATTTGCTGCATCTTCCATCGAACCATTAAATCCTTTTGCAATATCATGATGCATAATTGCTTTTAGTTGATATTCATAATCTTCAAGTGTAAATGTGCTTGAATATTCATTATCAAAATCTTTAAGATAATTTTGGAAATCTTCAGGCTTTACTTTTTCAATGATATAATCAGGTGTTCTCCCGATTCCTGCCATCATCATTGCAAGTGATTTTCTGATTTCTTTTTCAGTTACACCATAATGTTTACCTGTTTGGATAATATTTAACTGTGCGTTTATCCAAAGTAAATCATATGTGCTCATTTTAGGAGTACCAACGTATGCAACTATTTTTGATATAAAGTTTGGATATGCAACAGACCATTCCAAAACCTGCATTGCCCCTAAAGATCCGCCAACCGCTGCAAAAATATGTTTAAGCTTGAACACTTCTGTTAACATTTTGTATTGCGAGTTTACCATATCCCGAATTGAAATTTCAGGGAAAGTTTTAATTTTATAAACATTATAATTTGATGGTGAAGTTGAAATTCCATTTCCAAGTGCGTCCATCGCTATGATAAAATATTTGCTTGTATCTATAAATCTGTATTTTTCAATCAATCTGCCAACGTTTTCAGTTGTTCCTTCAAACCATGTTGGATAGATAATTACATTGGATGAGTCAGCATTTAATTTTCCAAATGTGCGGTAACCAATATTGCAGTTGGTGATTAATTCACCAGAGACTAATTCCAGAGTTCCAATCTCAGCAAACTGTTGCTGCGATTGTGCAGTTACTAATGTGCTTGAGAAAATGATAAGAATTAGAAAGATGATTGAATAATTTTTCATAATTAGTATGTTAATTTTAAATATTTAAACATTCTCACCTAAAATTTATAAATTTAAGCAAGGATAAAGAAGAAATAATCCAAAGTATTAAGGAATTAAAATGAAAAATAATCTTCAATCAATATTAATAGTAATTCTAATCATCATTACTTGTGAAGTGAATTATTCACAGATTATTGATCCAAATGAAAAATGGGTAAAAGTTGCAGATGGATTAAACTTTCCTGAAGGTCCAGCTTACGATGGCAAATCATCAATCTATCTTTCAAACTGCTATGGTGGATGGATTACAAAATATACTGAAGGTGTTAAAGATACCTTCGTATCCAAATTTGATGATTCGTTACTGATTGAAAAAACTAACGGCTTGGCTTATGGAAATGATAACTGTCTTTATGCTTGTGAATACGGAAAAGGAACAATTCTAAAGATTAACAAGGATAAACAAATTGAAGTTTATTCAAAGGGATATAAAGGAGAAAAGTTTAATCGACCAAATGATTTAACATTTGATAAGAATGGCAATTTGTTTTTTACTGATCCAAAGAGTTATGACAAAAACATTTTGGATGGAAGAGTATTTTTGGTTGATGCCAAAACAAAAGAAGTAATTTTACTGGAAGATAGTTTAGCGTTTCCAAATGGAATAAATATTTCTCCCATCGATGGAAAACTATATGTATGTGAATCAGCAAAACAAAAAATAGTTAGGTACACAATCACTAAAGAAAATAAGTTAGTTGATAAGCAGGATTTTGTTGAGATTCCTGGGGGCGATCCTGATGGGATTGAATTTGATGTTAATGGAAATTTATATGCTGCACATTTTGGTGGTAAAGCAGTTTACATTTTTTCACCCGAAGGTAAGCTGCTGCAGAAAATAGAAACACCCGGAAGCAAACCAACAAATCTAGAATTTGGTGATGAGGATTATAAAACTCTTTATCTAACTGAAGTTGAAACGAATGCACTATATAAAATAAGAACTCATTTCGCCGGAAAGAATATTTTAATTAAAAACTAAATAATTAAAACAGGCATAAATCCATTTAGCCTAACAGAAAACCCAATTGGTCATTCCCACGAAAGTGGGAATCTATTTTAAAATTATATTTAGAATAGTGGATGCCCGCCTTCGCGGGCATGACAACTTACTTCTTCGAATTTGCTCAACTTCAATAGTCAAGGCTGTTTCCTAATTAATACAATACAATTGCCAACTTTTCTTTCACCGGTCATATCTGATGGACTATTTACAACTTTATTATTTACGACCATAGTTGTAGAACCGCCGCCATCAAGATTTAATCCCTGATAAATTCCCTCTTCAATCATTAAATCAGCAAATTCCATTAATGTCATCCCGCTGCTTGATTCCTGTCTTCCATCAACAGTGATGAAATAAATTAGTGTACTGTCTTTAGAAAATCCAATTCCGGTTCTAGGATGTTTTACTTTTGAAAATCTGGGAAGATCGCCTTCGGCAGTATCATTTATTTTCATAAGATTAAGTCCATCTTTAACCAATCGTGGCCAACCACCTATAAGCTGATTAATATTTAAATAATTTGGATTCATTCTTAAAATAATTTTTAATGTGTCCCCTGTTTTAATTTCTCTTTCAAGATATCGGGCAAATTTATTATTTGCAGATAAAATAAAATCTGAATTTATTTTCTTGTTGCCGCCGTGTTGAAAAGAATCCGAAACGATACAGAATAGTGTATCATGATTTTTCCTTATGGATTGTAAATTAATCTCACTTACAAACCAATTAACTTCTGCAGTTGGAGTGTATTCGCCTTGAAAAGAATTATAGAGTGTTACAGAATTACTATCAGCTTTAGAATTTATCCGATTTATTGGTTCTGAAATTCTATGAGGTAAAATGAGTTGACCACTGAAAACAAACTGATCCATAAGAAGTTTTTTATCTTCAGTTATTGCGAATTGAGTATTAACAAATGGATTAAATGGTGAATCTGTAAACTTAACAGCTTTAACAAAACTACCATCAGAAATCATATTGTTTATAATCTCACCATCAGCCTCAAAAAAATCTGCGTTTATAGCGGCAACAACATTATAACCTGAATCGGTTAAAGTTTTAACCATTACACTTGTTGTCTCTTTAGAATTGAGAAGATTATTTGCTTTTACAGTTCTTAATTCATAATCATTTGTGGATAGATCAATTTTAAGTATATCAATTGAAAGAGTATCGATTGTGTTGATAATCTTTTTGTGCACTATCCCTTTGTCAATGGATTGTTCTTGAATTTTTATTTGTGGATAAGCATTAATTGCAAGTAAAATGGAAATGATAATGAACTTTGTTTTCATATTATGATCCAGAATTAATTATGGTACTTTAAATGGAAAATTAAGTAATAAATCATAAAAGATTACAGACAACTATGGGAAAATTAATTTATCAAAATTATTGAACTGGCTGATGTATATTTGCTCATCAAAAAATTATGATCAATATTTATTTATGTCGATAAACGTTACTCCAGTAATACTCTCAGCTTTGGAACTTGAAGTGCATTTTGGTGAGCAAATTATACTTGATAAAGCCTCGTTAAGTGTTCATGAAGGTGATCGCATTGGGTTGGTTGGAAGAAATGGTGCTGGTAAATCAACTTTTCTAAAAATTATTTCTGGATTGCTACCTCCCGATTCCGGTGAAGTTGCTAAGAAAAAAGATTTGGTGGTCGGATTTCTATCGCAGGATTTTACTTTAGATGAATATCGAAATGTTTATGAGAATATTCTTGATGGTGCCTCATTAGAAATAAATCTAATCAAAGAGTATGAAAACACACCGTTTGATGCTGCAAATAAACATCATCTAGAAGAAAAAATATTGCGGCTTGATTCCTGGAATCTTGATAAACGAATAAATATGCTGATTGATTCTTTGGATGCTCCTGCCGGAGATAGAGATATTAAAACACTTTCCGGCGGAGAAAAAAGACGTGTAGCACTTTGCAGAGCATTAATATCAAAACCTGATTTACTAATTCTGGATGAACCCACAAATCATCTTGATACAAAATCGATAGAATGGCTTGAAGATTTTCTTGCATCTTACAGCGGAACCTGCATATTCGTAACTCACGATAGATATTT
This sequence comes from uncultured Ignavibacteriaceae bacterium, assembly GCA_963812305.1. Lineage (GTDB taxonomy): Bacteria > Bacteroidota > Ignavibacteria > Ignavibacteriales > Ignavibacteriaceae > IGN3. The sequence goes on along the minus strand of CAWEUT010000014.1, from coordinate 33,592 downwards.
TCTTGATAGAATTGCAAACAGAATTGTTGAACTTTCATCAGGTGTTTTTTATTCACACCAAGGTAACTACACAGAATATTTGATCAACAAAGCGGAGCGGCACGCAATTAAGGAAGTTGAAGAACGTAAACGACAAATGTTTTTGCGTCGTGAACTGGATTGGGTAAAACGTGGACCTAAAGCACGAAGAACAAAAGCAAAAAGTCGGCTTGATACTTATCATGAAGTTGCTTCACAAAATGATTATGAAGTTGAACTGGATGTTGATCTTATCATTCCTCCTGCAGATAGACTTGGTAAAAAGGTTTTAGAGTTTAAAGATGTTGGAGTAAAACTTGGTGAAAGATTATTATTCAAAAATTTTAATTTCATTTTTGAGCCGGGAAGAAAAATCGGAGTTGTTGGACAGAACGGAGTTGGCAAAACTACTTTACTTAAAATGATTCTTGGAGCCATCCCACCAACTATGGGTAAAATGGAAGTTGGTGAAACCACACAGTTTAATTATGTGGATCAAGCAAGAATATTATTGAATGATAATGACACAGTTATAAAAGCTATTGGTGATGGAAGCGAGACTGTAAGATTTGGAAAACAGCAGCTAAGTATCTGGACTTATCTAAGAAGATTTCTTTTCACTGATGATCGAATTAATACTCTTGTTGGAAGATTATCCGGTGGAGAAAAAAGCAGATTAACTCTTGCAAAAATTTTATGCAACGGCGGCAATTTTCTAATGCTGGATGAACCAACCAACGATCTTGATTTACCAACTCTAAGAATTCTTGAAGAAGCTCTTTTAGCTTTTGATGGATGTGTGGTGGTAGTGAGTCACGATAGATATTTTCTGAATAGAATTTGTGATGGAATTTTAGCGTTGGAAGGAAATGAAGAAATCTATTACAGCGAAGGCGGCTATGATTTTTATATCGAAAAGAAAAAGAAACGAAAAGTAGATTTTCGGGAATCACCACAAAAAGTAGTTAGTGAAGATTCCAGGATCAAAAATAAACAAAAAAAACTAAGCTATAACGATGCGAAGGAACTTGCGCAGATTGAAGAAAAAATTATGCAAGCTGAATCTGAAGTTGAAGAAATTGAAAAAATTTATAGTTCTCCAGATTTTTTTGAAAAATATGCATCTCAAACAAACGAATTAAATTTTAAACTTGAGCAAGCAAAAGAAAATGTTAAAAAGCTCTATCATCGCTGGGAGGAATTGGAGAATTTAAAAAATAGTTTTTCTTAAATTGGTCATAAATTTTTTGAATAAAATTTTTATGTAAAAAAAATAAAAATAATAAAAAAGAAGGGAGCCTAAACTCCCTTAAAATTAATTGAATATTATTCTTTACTAATTCAATTCACATCTTTAACCATAGATAAAAACTCATCTGCATTTACAAATCCTGTTAATCTTTTTATCTCATTCCCTTTGGAATCAATTATAAGTACTGTCGGCATTCCAATTACATTAAATCTTTTTCTAAGTGATTCATTTGTTTCATTGTTTTTTGTCATATCAACTTTATAAACAGTAAATCTCTCAAATTCCTTTAACACTCGTTTATCAGAAAAAGTTAATGCATCTAATTCTTTACAAGGGATACACCAATCAGCATAAAAATCTATTACCATTCTTTCGTTGTTCTTAAGTGATGCTTCATAATTTTCTATACTGAATTTTTTCCATTCAGGTTCAAGTTTTTCTGATGGGATTAAAGCATAAATTGAAATTGCAAGGACGATTAATGAAAAAACAATTTTAAATATTCTAAATCCCTTTGCATCATTTGCGGTTTTATCTACAAAAAGTAAAATGATTGCTGCAATAATTCCAAAGATTGGAAGTGTGTAACCCTGTATGGCTTTTGGTAAAATTGGATCTAAAAAGTAAAACGCCATTCCTACTAACAAGAAACCAAAAATATGTTTAACACCTTCCATCCATAACCCGGCACGTGGTAAGCTTTTTATTTTTCCGGAGAAGATTGCGAGTAATAAATAAGGAAATCCCAACCCAAGTGCCAGAACAAAAAACATTAAAAATCCATAAAGCGGATCGGCTTTAGCTGCAACATAGGTTACAAGTCCAAGTACAAATGGTCCGATACAAGGAGCAGCAACAATTCCCATTGTTAATCCCATAAAGAAAGCACCAAACCCGCCGCCCTTGGCACCACCAGCTTTCATCACCCACGAATCCGGAAGTTTAAATTCATAAACACCAAACTGGCTGAGTGCAAGAGCAACAAATAGTAAAGCAATTATGACAATTACGATTGGGTTTTGCAGAAGACTTCCAAATACAGCTCCGCTAAGTGCAGTTACTACACCAACTACAGAGTATGTAAGCGCCATTCCAAGCATATAAAGTAATCCAAGCATTACTAAACGGCTGGTCTTCCCTTCCGATTGCCCGCCAAAATATCCAATTGTTATTGGTATAAGCGGATAAACACAAGGAGTAAGATTTAATGCCAATCCAGCAAGGAAAATAAAAATTAGACTTAAGAACAACCCGCTATTTTCTAAGGTAGATGCAATCGAGCTGTCATCAGCACTATCAACTTTCGAAACTTCTGTTTTTACATCTTCAATTTTGGGTTCTTGATTTGTTGACTGAACTGAATTTATATCTTTAACTGTTGTGTCAATCAGGAGTAATAATTTCTGATTGAGATTCTGCATCTGTTTTTTTCTCAACTATTTCTAATTCAAATTCAGTAGTTGTTACATTTGGAGGCAGACAAGAAACATCATTGCAAGCCTGATAATCCAGAGTAACAATAATCTTTTGTTTACCTACTGGTGCATTAGAATTGGTAATAAAAGTAAGTTTAGCATTTGATGTTGCTTCATAAACAGAAACAGGCGCTTCTGAAAAAGATAATTTTAAGTCCTTTGCTTGTGGATACTTTACAGTAGAAAGTTTTACTCCGCTGCCTTTAGCGGTGATTTCACTTGGTATTAGAAAATCATCGTTAGGCTTATTTGAATTAATGTGCCAGGTTGGATTAACTATAATTGATAAATTAACCGATACCGGTTCCCCCTGATATACTTTTATTGTTTTCTCAACTATACTTAACTGAACAACGTTCTGATTTTGAGCAAGGACTTGTAAGCCCAAAATCATAAAAATAATTATTGAAACACCAATTAACTTCTTATTTATAAAATTCATTTATAATCCATTCTCTTTTATCAAAAATAAACTAAAGACTAACTAAACATTATTACTGAAGTTACGCTAAAAGAAATTTAAGGTCTAATATTGTCATTCCCATGAACTTGCCTGTGTAGGCCGGAGTGGGAATCCATTTTTCGCTTATTTTAGAACAGTGGATACCCGCTTTCGCGGGTATGACATTCATTATTTACTGTTTTGAGTAACTTCAGTTAATTACTATAATAAGATGATACTTCGGTTAAAAAAGTTTCAAGTCAATTACTTTGGATATTTCCATCCTTATCAAGAAGAATTGGATCACCAAAACCAAGCTCTCTTAATTTTTCCATTTGTGTTGCCTTATCTCCGGCAATTAAATAAATCATTTTATCCGGATGAATATACTTTTGTGCAAGCATTTTATGCTGTTCAAGTGTCATATCAGAAATTTGTCTTTCCTGATCTTTTATATAGTCAAACGGTAGATTGTACCATGCAATCTGTGATAACATTCCGCGTAATGCACCAATAGTTTCATATCGCAGAGCATTGGATTTGATTAACGCATCCTTAGTAAACTGCAGATCTTCAGTAGAAATACCATTTCTGTATTTTATCATTTCATCTCTGAAAATCTGAGCAGATTCTAAAGTAGCATCCGATTGAACACCTGCAGAAGCGACAAAATAACCTGGAAAATCAGAGCCAGTAAAACTTGTTCTTGCACCGTAAGTATAACCTTTTTCTTCTCGTAAAATTAAATTTACTATACCATTAAAACTGCCGCCAAGTTTGTAATTCATAACGGTTGCTTTAAAGTAATCAGGATCAGTAAAAGCTAATCCAGTCGATCCAATTCTAATTTCAGATTGTTTAGCTCCCGGAAAATCCACAAAGTAAACTTTTGAAGAACTGAGTGAATGAGATATTGTTGGCAATGGAACTGCAATATCAGTTTCTTTCCATTTTGTTTCCAAAACTTTAAATACATCAATTGCATCATCTTCATTAATATTTCCTGCAATTGTAATGTTAGCATTTTGCGGTGAAAATCCTTTTGCGTAATAATTTTTTAGATCATCTAGAGTTAATGCGGCTACGGATTCTTCAGTGCCTGCAGTGTTTTTAGAGATAATATTTTCATCACCATAAATAAGCTTTGAAAAAACTAGTGACGCAGTTGTGCTTGCAGAAGTTTTATTTCTTTTTATTCCTTCGATAGTTTCGTTTTTTAATCTATCAAATTCTTTAACATCCCATCGTGGTTCAAATAAAATTTCATCAACAAGTTTAAATGTTTCTGCAAATTTTGTTGATAGACAATTTACTCTAATTAAAACGGCTTCATCGGTTGTAGATACAGTAATCCTGGAACCAAGATCTTCTATTGCTTGCTCTAACTCTAATGGAGTTTTATTCTGTGTTCCCTGCATAAGCATTTTACTTACAAGATTAGCAGCACCAACTTTATTAATATCATCTAAAAGCAATCCACCTTTTATGGCAATCTGAAAATCAACTAGAGGTAATTCGTTTTGTTCGATTCCCAAAACTTTTATTCCGTTTGATAATTCTGTGTCCCAAATTATTTGTTCTTTTAAAAGTGGATCAGGACCATTTGAAGGTTGTTTTGAGCGATCAAATTTAGAATCGATCTTTTCTACCTTAACAAGATTTTCAGGCAGATTTTTTATTTTTAATTTTTCTTCTTCGGTAAATGATTTTATGTTATCTCCTGAAATCATAAACAACGGAGAATTTTCTGCTGCAAGTTCAAGTTGACCTTTAGGAACAACACTTAAAATAACGTACTTCTGATTTTTGATATACTTGTTGTAAACTCTCCAAACATCATCAGATGTTACAGAAAGACTATTATTCAAATCAGTATTAAGAAAATCGGGTGAACCCGCAAAGATATTGTAGCTTGCAAGTTGACGTGCCTTACCAAGTACGCTTGAAATTCCATTATAAAATCCTGTTTCAATTCCAGCTTTAGTTCTTGCAAGATCGTTTTCTGTAAAACCATCTTTTTCAAATTTAGCGAATGCTTCTTTTACAGCATTCTCAACTTCGTTTAAATTTTTATTTGGAAAAGTTCTAATACGAATTCTAAAATCACCTGCAACTTCGCTGCTATTATTAAATGTCATTACTGATGGAGCGAGTTTTTTATCTTCTACAACTATTTTATAAAGAGGAGATTTTTTTCCTCTTCCAATCAGATCAGCTAAAACATCTAAAGCGTAGCTGTCATTTGTAAACTGTTCAACAGTTGGGAAAAGCATAGTAAGTTCTGGTGATTGTGCAAAGTTATCTTCGTAAGAAGCTCGCTTCCAGGTTTCAAGCTGAACCAGTTGTGGTTTTAAAGGTGTTACAGGAGCTGAAGGTTTTATTTCGCCAAAATATTTTTCAATCCATTCTTTTGTTTGCTCAACATCAAAATCACCGGCAACCACAAGTGTAGCATTATTTGGTCCATACCATTTGGTATAAAAATCATGAACGTCTTTTAAAGTTGCATTCTGTAAATCTTCAAGTGCTCCAATTGTAGTCCAGTTGTATGGATGACCTTCGGGATAAAGTAACTTACCAATAAGGTAACTTGTTTGTCCATATGGTTGATTATTGTAATTCTGTCTTTTTTCATTCTGCACAACTTGCTGTTGATTTAGAAAAGCATCATATGTTACGGTTGGCAGCATATATCCCATTCTGTCTGATTCAAGCCAGAGAGCTAACTCCAAAGCGCTGTTTGGTATGATCTCAAAATACATTGTGCCATCTTGCCAGGTACCACCGTTTAATGTGCCGCCATTGCCCTGTATCAGCTTAAAGAATTGATCCTGAGGAACGTGCTGAGATTCCTGAAACATAATGTGCTCAAACAAATGAGCAAATCCTGTTTTACCAGGAGTTTCTCTATTCGATCCAACATGAAATTGTATTGCAACTGCAGCAATCGGATCAGATTTGTCTTGATGAAGAATTACCTGCAAGCCATTTGCCAAAGTGTACTTCTCATAATCAAGTTTAAAATCAGATTGAGCTTTAATTGCAGTTATTAGAAATAGAAATAATAACAAATACGATTTATTAAATAGATTATGTTTCATATCATCTCTCCTGTAAATTGTTCCAAAAAATTACATAACAAATATACAACACTGATTAATTAAAGTACCATGCAATAAAAATGGTACATTGTAAAATCGTAATCAAAAATGAAAAATTTGAGATTTTTTTTTAGCTCATTACAAGAACAGCGACTGAAGGCAGGCAGGCGTGGTTAGACTATTGCACTTTTTTGTTTAATTCTATACAATACTGCGGACTGTTAGTTGGCTTGTCAGTTTGGGTTTATATTTTTTATTTTGTTGGAAGGCGGTTTTTTCTGTAAGAATTCTTAATTGCAATTTTACCATCTTTAAAAGTAAATAAATCGCATCCTGTAACTTCAACCATTTTCCCGTCTAATTTAGTCCCTGTAAAAATCCACTCTGAAAAACCTCTATTTCCTAAAATAAAATGTTTGGGATTACCCCAATGAGCGTCAGGGAAAGTTGCAAATACATTTTCAAATGCTTTCTTAACTTGTTTTTGCCCTGTAAATTTCTCTCCGTCAAAATCTGGTCCCGCAGAAGCCGCGAACACACAATCTTCAGTCATATGAGACATTATAGCGGTAACATCATGATCATTGAATGCATCAACAAAAGACTGGAGAAAATCTTCTGTAACTTTTTTATTTGATTGTGACATAATAATAATTGTGACAATAATAAAAGAAATATCGACGTTGCCAATAAGCAGCGCCCCAGAACAGAAACGCCGTACAATACCAACAACTTTTTATTTATTAAATATTTTTTGTAGAAAAACTTTTGGCGAAGCCATCCATTCTGGAGAACAAATAATTTTACACGGAACTACAAAACCAATAATTACAAAATGCTAAGTGCAATTATGGCGTCCGCTTGATTTGCTTGTTAAGACTCATTATGTTTTTCAGATTATAGTTTACTTCTATCTGTAATTTTTTTTGCATGTTCCATAAAATAACTGAGATTAGGGTCATTATATTTATTTGCTAATTCAACTGCTTTATTTGATGATTCAATCGCTTCTTTCCACATACCCGCTTTTTCATAACCATCAGCAAGTCCATCGTGAGCATTCGCAGAGTTTGGATTTTGTTCTATGTTGCGTTTGAAGAAATCGATTGCCATTTGAATATTCCCTTTATCCAATTCTTCATATGCAAAATTATTTATTATTTCTTCCGGTACCTTAATTGTATAACCAACTTTTTCTGAGACTTCGTGAAAATGTTTTTCGGCAAACTTAAATCCGTTAACTAAAAGATCATTGTGCAGTCTATATCCGTCAAATAGCTGTCGCAATGCATCAATCGTTGCGAGTAAAGGAATGCTGCCGTGAGTTTCATCCGGAAAACCTTTGCTAACCCATCTAAATCCTTTGGGAGAATTGTGATTCCAAGAGTCTCAACTAATTTCAAATCTTCATCCAATGCCCCCTCAAGCATCATCTGAACTTGGCGAAATAAAGAAACGCTTTTAAACTATCTGTAATTTAAATGATTCTTCCAGAGATCTTTGCGGAAGTTCATTATCCCAATCAAGACTCGGACTTATTGCAAAATAAGCATTAAAAAGAGAGGGTTCAGAAGTCAAGGTATATAAAGCAAATTGTCCGGAAGCAGAATGCCCGGAAAGAATTCGGAACTTTTTCGTACGGTAAGCTTTTTCAATTTCGGAATAAGTTCTTTTGAAAGAAAACTTTTAAAGTTTTTTGCACCTCCACCACCAATCCAATGAGAAGACCAGTCGGTTTGAGTAAAATCTCGAATTCGGACTGTGCTTGTAATTGCGACAATTATTAATTCAGGAATTTCTCCTTGCGCAGAAAGAAAACTTGATGACCCTACTGTATGTATAAAATTAGACTCACCATCAAGAACATAAAGCACCGGATAGCTTCGGTCTAATGCCCAATGATAACTTTGTGGCAAGTAAATTTGATATGTGCGGTCTTCATTTAGAATTTTTGAATAAATGGTTTGCTCTTTTCCCATTGCAATCTGTGCATTACTTATATTAACAATAACCAAAAGAATAAATAAGCTTAATAATATATTTTTGTGTAACATTTTTATTCCTTTCAATTAATTAAAGCCCTAACGTCGGTTAAGTTTGCCAAAGGCATCCCTTCGGGAAGAATACAACATCGTAATTATTGTTAAACACTTTTGTTTATTCAAATTCTGGTACAGCCATCACTATGTGAAATATCTTTTCAGTAATCTTTAATAACGGATTAAACAATATTTCTATATCCTCTTGCCTGTCCGCCTGTGGCGGCTTAAAGAGGTTAGACATTAGTTTATACTTTTATTTACATACTCTTTGAATTCTAAAATAACCTCACTAAAATTTCTTGAATAAACTTTTTTAAACTGCTTATCATTATCATTTTCTTCTAAAAGCCCTTTAACATATTTTATCAATTTTTCTTTACCATAAGTTTTAACTAAATAATCAACAATGCACCCAAATTCGGAGTAGATGAAAGCAATTTTATATTCAACATTAATATTGATTTCATCTTCCTTATTAGTCTTGAAATATTCTGGAGGCATAAAATTACCAGCCTTAATAGCTTTATAAGTATCCCCTATATTGGGATAGAATGAAGTCCCCATTTGATTAACACTATACATAGCTAATCCTTCAAGCAGCCAATTTGGATATCTGAATTCGCCAAGAAATCCAGTATAGTTAAAAATTAAAATATGAGATAATTCGTGTTTAATATAAAGCTCTAATGAAATAATACCTTGTTTGTCTTCCTTTAATGACCAGGGAGAAACTATTAAGGCTCCACTGGAGAAAGTACAAAATCTTGCATTTGATAATGATCGTTGGTGATAACTCTCATCATCCTTGAAGATGAATATTTTAGGTTTATTTTTGAACCTAAGTTCGTGAAAACTTTCAACAGATTTGGTGAGTGTGTCTAGTCTTGTGAATTCATTAAATTCAGCTCCTTGCTGGACATAAATAATTGTATTATTTAATTCGTGCTTATCAAAACCTATAATTATTGGAGAATAAGGAAATAATTTTCCCCAAAGCAGCATATATATAATTACTATGAAAAATATTATAAATAAAGCGAGCGCAAAATATTTTAGCTTCTTCTTCATCTGATTATCTTATTAAAGTAATATTTCTATATCCTCTTGCCTGTCCGCTGGGCGGGCATTTGTACTCATATAAGCAGTTAGTCAATATTTATCTTAATAAATTTTTGGTATTAGTTTTTTTGTTCTCTTCTGATAATTAAAATATTTCTCTCCCATTTGATCAATCATAAATTTCTCCTCAACTCTAATACGATTCATATATCCAATAAAAATCGATACCAACATAAGAATTACAGATAACCAATTTGATAATGAAATAGAAATGCCAGTAAAAATTATTAATTGACCTAAATAACCGGGATGCCTGATGAATTTATAAAACCCTACTTCAACTAGTTCGTGATTTTCTACTTTGGAAACCGAATAAGTAAAATATTGCCTGAGTTGTCTAATCGAAATAACTCTAATAATTAATCCTATCGCAATGATAAATAATCCTAATGAGAACAAAATATTCCAATGATAAATTCGTCCAATTTTTGTAGCGGCAACTGAAAAAGAAAGCAAATAACCAATTGTTATAGATATAAGGAGCACCCATAAGCTTCCTCTATCATCTTTGCGGACAATCTTAGTTTTTTGTCTTTGCCGATAACTTAAATAATACTCAAAAAATCCATACAGGTATGCAATACTTATAATAATAATTATTTTAGGATTCAATCTGATACTCGATTTTTTCTTTTATGTTTTATTTATAAAACATTTTTGCTAATTAGAATTTATTTAGAATCACTAGTAATGGATTGAACAATCTATTTATATCCTCTTGCCTGCCCCTTCGGAGACTTTGTACTTACCTGTCCGCCTGGCGGATTAAAGAGGTTATACGCTTTGCCACTTATTATTTAGAACTATATTTATTATAAATGCTCTGCTTCTTTGTCAGCAGCTATATTTATATTCTTAAAATATTCCTTACTCGATATAATTTCAAAACCACTTTGTTTGAATTTCTCAAGTATACCATTTTTAAGCGAATCTGGGTTTGTAATTACAGCATCGCTAATTAAACAAATTTTATATTTCCTATTTACTGCTGCTAAGATGGTACTGTTAACACATTGTGCTAAATCAAGACCGGTAAATACTAGTTTGTTAATATTGTTTTTTATAAGAATACTATCGAGTATTGGATTGCTAAATGCATCTGCTTTATCTTTATTTATGATGTAATCTGATGCAATTTTTAATCTTGAATCCAGCTCGGCACCAGGACTGCCTTTAGCCAAAGAATTATTAAGGATATTTATTAAAGGATTCGATATTTCATTCTTAACATATACAATGGGGATATTATATCTGGAAGATGAATCAATAATATGATTGACAATTTTAATTAACATTTCGGAGTGAGATATGAAAAAATCATCAGTAGATGCTTTTCCGGTTATGCCTTCTTGTATATCAATTACAAGCAGTGCTTCTTTTATGCGATCCGTTTGTAAAATCGGTTTACCTTGAGATATTTCAGATTGACTATTCTCAACCAAAATATAATTTATTATGAGTGTCAAAATAATAAGTACAAAAATGGATATAATTGAAATTATTATCTTCTTCATAATCCAGCCTTTTGTATTAACACAGCTACTAACTATGAGAAACAAGTACTAACTAATACTTATAAGGAATCGTTTACACTTACTTATTTAACCGTCCCTTATTTTTCAATATCCATTAACAATAAGCAAACAATATTTTCTGTATCGTAATATAAGACTGCGCCTTTTTCCCAAAGTATCTTTTGTTTACAACTCAAGTATTACTTCTGGCTCCGTCATTAAACCATAAAATCTGACTGCATTTTGTGCATATAAGTGCTGATGCTGTTTTGTTTGCCCAATCCAAAGAAAAGAATGTCATTCCCGGCGTATTCAATAATATCTGCTTTTGTAAAAACTGTGTATTTCCGCAAAGTGGACAATTAATTGTTTTTCCTTTTATCTGAAATGTGTGTGGGCCTGTGTCTTTCTTGGTAGTATCAAAGATATGTCTCTTACTGAAAAAACCCATATAGATTCCTTCCAATAAATAAATCTGAAGCAGTGTGCCTAATAACTTAAGCTAAAATATTCTTAATCTCAAACAACGTAAATAAATTAATTTAAAATTAATAATCCCCGATGAGGGGAGGCATCGGGGATCTTAAACTAAATTTAAAGGATGGGTTACGCTGAAAACCTTACGTAACTCAGTTCAAATGTATTTAATGTAATTTTTAAAGTCAATAAAATGTTAAAATTATCTTTTTCACCAACTTTTATCTTTTTACTTTATTCTTTTATCTTAATACCATACATTTGTATAGTATGGAAAAGAAACCCTTTCATTCTCAATTATTTCGAAGAAAAATAGAGGTTTGTGAACCAGATTATTGGGCTATAGTCCACGGTGAAACTATATTCAGAATTTATGATTTAGAATTCCGCAAATGCACCTGCTTCAAATGTATAACCGATCTGGAGAAGTACAAAGAGTTTTTAACTCGCTTAAGATCAGCTTCAGTACTTCCGCAAAATAAATAACCCTGCAACCGAAGCTGCATAGACATCAAAAAAAACTTGAAGTTTAATCTGATGAAGATTCTGTTCCGGGCCTGAAGATGATAGATGAGAAGTTCGAAGAACTTGATGTAGGTTGAATGTTTTAGTGGAAATGTGCTTTAACTCGCTTTGATTAATTATTTATTTCTTTCTTATTGCAAACTTATGTCGAAAAAACTCTATTATTCCAGGAAGAATTGATATAAAAATTATTACTAGAATAACTATTGAAAAGTTATCTTTTACAAGAGGTAAATTTCCAAAGAAATATCCACCATATATAAATAATGCACACCATAAAATTGCACCAACGATGTTATATAAAATAAATTTTGAATAGGTCATTGCGCCAACACCTGCCACAAATGGTGCAAACGTTCTTATAATCGGGATAAATCTTGCAATTATAATTGTCTTGCCGCCATGCTTTTCATAAAACTGATGTGTTTTTTCTAAATGCTCCTTTTTCAAAAAGCGAATTTTCTTTTCAAATACTTTCGGACCGAAATAATGACCAATCCAATAATTTAATGTATCACCTAAAATTGCAGCTACACTTAACAAAAGAAAAAGTAAATGTACATTGAAAGAACCGATTGCTGCAAAAGTTCCGGCAGCAAAAAGAAGTGAGTCACCGGGCAGAAAAGGGGTAAAGACAAATCCTGTCTCTGCAAAAATTACCCCAAATAAAATGGCATAAGTAAGTGTGCCATATTGTAATATTATTTCGTTTAGATGTTTATCAAGATGTAGAAATAGATCTACGAGATAGTTTATAAATTCCAAAAAAAATCTTTCTAAATAGTAAATGATTCAGTTCTGTTTGTTTCACTCTCGTTAAAGGATACTAAGAGTGCGTATTTCGATTACAAAATATTGCTGCGCTTTTCTATAAGTCTTTTTACTACAAAAGTAAATTTATTTTTTAAGTCCTAATAAAATTATAGATCTAAAAATTAAAATATTTTTTAAAATTGCTAAGATTTCAGGCAATTAAGATCGACTGAGAAATAATTATTTATTAGGTTCTTCAAACTGAAGATAAAGTATTTTCAGACTTATTAATCCAACAAGTAAGCACAATATCTCCCGTAACATTCACAACAGTTCTGGACATATCCAAAATCCTATCAACACCTAAAATAATTCCTATGCTCTCAGCGGGAATTCCAACTGTTTGAAGTAATGCAACCACCAGAGGAAGTGAGCCCCCTGGCACGCCTGCAGTTCCTATCCCTGCAAGGATTGAAAGTAATATAATTATTAATTGCGATGTTAGCGATAAATCAATTCCATAAAACTGAGCTAAAAATAATACAGTTATACCTTCGTATAGTGCGGTTCCATTCTGATTAGCTGTTGACCCAACTGTAAGAACAAAATTGGTTATATCCTTATCTAACTTAAACTTTTCATTTGTTACGCGAATTGAAGTAGGTAAAGTTGCATTTGATGAGCTTGTTGAAAATGCAGTAATTATGACTTCAGAAATATTTCTAAAAAAAGTAATAGGATTGATTTTAACAAAGTACTTTAGAATAATACTATAAGTAACTAGCAAATGAACCAAGAGCGCTATCAGTACTATAGAAACATAACTCATCAATAAAGACAAAACTTGAAATCCCAGCTGTGATGTTGTATTAAAAATCAGAGCTGCGACACCGAATGGCGCAAGTTTCATAGCAAAATCAATAATCTTCATTAAAATATCATATATCCCTTGCATAGTTTGGTTCAATGCCTCAGTTCTTTTAGGATTTACTAAGGACATCGCTATTCCAAAAACTAAAGCAAAGAACATCAGAGAAAGTAGACCCCCACCCTGGTAATTGGGATCAAACGCATAAACAATTTCAGCAAATGGATTTCGGGGAACAATATCAATAATAATTTGAAGTATGCCTTTAGATTCTTTTGCTTTGCCAACTATTTGCGTGACAGATTCACTTCCATTGATAGTTTGGATAAGAGCATTCCTATCAGTTTCAGAAATTTGCCTGCCTGGTTCAAATGTATTTACAGCAACTATTCCAATAAGTACTGAAATAGAAGTAATGACGAATGTAAAAGCTAATGCCTTAACTCCAATCCTGCCAATCTTATGTATATCTCTGAAGTCTGAGATACCTAATACAATAGCGACGAAAATCAGTGGTATAACGATCATAAAGATCATTCGCAGGAATACCTGCCCCAAAGGATATGAAATATAATTAACCAGCCATAGAATTTGTGCTTTGTCTTCTATGAGTAAATTAGATAGCAACCCAAGAATTAAACCAACCAATAATCCAAAAAGAATTTTATTGTGCAGTTTCATCTAGTCTCTAAAATAATGCTAAAATTAAATGATCTTTCTTATTTCTGGGGAGTTTTTAATACTTTAACAAAAAACTTTACTGTAAAAAATATTATTACACCCCAAGCGCAAGCCATCATGATAAATGCTTCAGTTGTCATTTTTTACCTCTAGTGTGTTCACTTTTTTTTGCTTCCAGGCTTTGTGCACAAAATACACAAATACTGAAAATGTAGTCATCAATAAAATTCTTGTTCCGTCTTTTATAAAAATTGTAGTTGGCGAACCGTTTTCAAACCAGGTGTATTTTTTTTCTCCGACGTGAAAGATTACCCCAATCACACTATCCGTGGCAAAGGGCCATCCATTCCCTGTAAATAAACTAGAGAATGCATTTACCCAGTCTGCTGATGGTTTAAGTAGTGCTCCAACAAAAATTATCAATATGAAGGCAGGTGTTATATATTTTATGACGAATTTAAAAAACTTTGGAATAACTATATCAGCACCACGATTGATTTCTTCCCAACCTTTATCAATTCCAAAAATAAATGCAAATACTATCGATTCTAATAATGCAAAAACTACAAGTGAAAAAGTCCCCGTCCAGAAATCGAATTCATCAAATGCTCCACCAGGATATAACCAGACACAGATAAATCCTAATATGAATGTGCCAATTCCAAATAATACAGCACCCCGCTGCCTTGATATTTTATATTCGTCATTCATAAATGCCATTATCGGCTGGCCCATTGCTAAGGAAGAAGTTATTCCGGCAAAGAATAATAGACCAAACCACATCGCTCCGGCAATAGGAGCAAACCATCCCCAATTATTAAAGAGAGTAGGTAATGTTAAGAATCCTAATGCAAAACCACTACCACCCGCAGTAGATGCTTGAACTACGGCTAGTCCAAGGTATGCTGTTGCAATTGGAATAAGTATCGTCCCACCTAATATCACCTCAACGAATTCATTCATCCATCCCGCAGAGGACGCGTTGAGAGCTATGTCCTGTTTTTCTTTTACATAAGCTGCATAACAATGTATTGAACCCATCCCAACAGATAATGTAAAAAAGATTTGCCCGGCTGCAGCTAACCAGGTTGTTGGATTTGATAGACCGGAAAAATTGGGTTCCCAAACAAAGTTCAATCCCACCAAAGGACTTTGGATCACTCCAAGATCGCTAGTATTAAGAGTTAATCCTTTTATTGCCAGTATTATCCCAAATAAAATTAACAATGGCATTCCTATTTTAGCAGCTAACTCTATTCCTTTAGCTAATCCTCTTGAAAGAATCCAAACATTTATAATCAATGTTAATACAAACCAAAAAAAAGCTTCTGGCGGTAATGCAAATACCGAAGACTCTGTTATCCCTAAATATTTTGGAAAAAATTCAGTTGGTTTTATTGTTGTAAAAGTTCCGATAATTGAATGAAAAACATATGAAAGTGTCCATGATTCAATGTAACAATAGTAGGCAGCTATGGTTATATTTGTGAATAATCCAAACACTCCGATGTATTTTAGAAATCGAGATTTTCCTAAAACATCAAACATTCCTGGCGTTGAATGATGTCCATATTTTCCACCATGTCTTCCTATAGCCCATTCGACATAAAGCAAAGGTATTCCCATCAGGAAAAAAGAAATAAGATAAGGAATTATAAAAGCGCCGCCGCCATTTTGTGAAGCTTGAGCAGGAAATCTTAAAAAGTTGCCAAGACCCACGGCATTGCCCGCCATAGCTAGGACCAATCCAACTCGACTTCCCCAAGACTCTTTGTACTGCGGCATACTAATCCTACTTTTAGTTATCCAAAGTGTTTAAATAATCATTAATAGCTTTTGCCGCTTTTCTTCCTGCACCCATTGCAAGAATAACAGTAGCACCACCCGTAACAATGTCCCCGCCCGCAAAAACTCCAGGTTTCGAGGTTAACATTGTATCTTCATTTACAACTATGTTCCCCCATTTATTAAAACTGATATCAGGTGTAGTTTTTTGTATTATAGGATTAGAACCATTGCCGATGGCTATTACTGCCATATCTATTTCAATAACGTATTCAGAGTTCTGAATCGCTACGGGTTTCCGTCTGCCTGATGCGTCTGGTTCACCCAATTCCATTTTAGTAATCTCAACACCGGTGAGCCAGCCATTTTCATCTCCGATAAATCTTTTGGGATTAGAAAGCAAAATAAATTCTATTCCTTCTTCTTTTGCATGATGCACTTCTTCTTTTCGTGCAGGCATTTCGATTTCAGATCTTCTATAAATTATATATGCATTTTTTGCCCCAAGTCTTTTTGAAGTTCGGACGGCATCCATTGCTGTATTGCCTCCACCAAAGACAGCAACATTTTTTTCTTTAACATTAAAAACAGGAGTATCATATTCGGGAAATTTATATGCTTTCATCAAATTTACTCTAGTTAAAAATTCGTTTGATGAATAGACTCCATTAAGATTTTCTCCTTCAATGTTCATAAAGTTTGGAAGACCTGCACCAACTGCAATGAATACACAATCATAACCAGAACTCATTAACTCGTCGATCGTATCTGTAAACCCTATTACAGCATTTGTTTTAAAATTAACACCAAGATTTTTAAGCGAGTCAATTTCTGCTTTTACAATTTCCTTAGGTAGACGGAATTCAGGTATTCCATAAAGTAATACACCACCAAGTTCGTGAAGAGCTTCAAAAACAGTTACATCATGTCCCATCTGAATTAAATCACCAGCACAACTCAATCCAGCAGGTCCACTACCAATAACAGCAACCCTTCTACCTGTTTTAGGTTTTATATCAACCGCCCTCATTCCCCCCTGATCACGTTCAAAATCTGCTACAAATCTTTCTAGCCTTCCGATTGCAATTGATTCACCTTTTTTTCCAACAACACATTTTGCTTCGCACTGCTCTTCCTGAGGACAAACACGTCCGCAGATTGCTGGCAGCATATTGTCTTCTTTAATTTTAGATGAAGCTGCAAGGAATTCACCTTTGCTAACTAAATCAACGAACTCATTTATTTTGACTCCAACGGGGCATCCATCAATACAGACAGGTTTAGGACACTGCAAACATCTAAGAGCTTCCATCTTTGCCAGCTCTTCTGTAAATCCAAGATTAACTTCTTCAAAATTTGATCTTCTGAGAGCAGGATCCTGTTCAGGCATTGGCTGTCTAGGTATTTTCATCCTGTCTTTTTTACTTAACTCATTCATTATATCTCCCGTATTACAGATAAAAATTTTTATTGGTTTGAAAATGATTTGTCAAATGCCTTATCCAAATTACATTGGTGGTATTCTGAGGACATTTTTTCCATTTTCTGATATGCGGAATTTCTTCTAGACAATGTTTCGAAATCTACAAGATGTGCATCAAATTCAGGTCCATCAACACAAACAAAAACTGTTTTATTATCTACTGTTGCTCTGCAGCCACCGCACATTCCTGTCCCATCAACCATAACAGGATTTAAACTTACTACTGTTTTTATACCATAGGGTCTTGTTGTTTCCGCGACTGCTTTCATCATTGGGATCGGACCGATAGCCAATACAAAATCGATTTTTCTGTCTGCTTTTATCAAATCAATAAGTTTAGTTGTTACAAATCCGTGAAAACCATAACTGCCATCATCTGTGGTTGGATAAACTTCATCACAGACCTTTTTCATCTCATCTTCGAGGATAACGTATTCTTTTGATCTGCCGCCAATAATTGAGATTGTATAATTTCCTGCCTCTTTTAGAGCAACAGCAGTCGGATAAGCTATTGCAGTTCCAACACCGCCTCCGATGCTAATCGCTGTTCCAAAATTTTCAATATGTGATGGCTTACCAAGTGGTCCAACCACATCGAGGATAAATTCACCTTCTTCTAGTTCGTTCAATTCCCTCGTTGTTTTACCGATACCTTGAACAATTAAAGTTATAATTCCTTTCAGAGGATCAGAATCAGCTATAGTAAGAGGAATCCTTTCACCGTATTCTTTTGTTCTGATAATTACAAATTGTCCGGCTTTTCTCTTTAACGCGATCTTTGGCGCTTCTATTTCAATTTTTCTTATCTGAGGAGCTAAAAATTGAGCTTTAACTATTCGAAACATATAATTCACCTTCTACTCTTAAATAATCTTAGACCATACTTATTTTATAATAGAAATATTTTTTATCCACGTACTAAAATGATAAGCATTTTATTTTCTTCTATCCAATAAACAGTAATTCCACTAAAATAAAAACCGGCAACAACACAATAATAGAAAACTTAAATATATAACTGAAAAAATCCGGCATCTTAATATTATTTTCCTCAGCAACTGCTTTGACCATAAAATTAGGTCCGTTACCTATATATGTCATACTGCCAAAGAAAACTGCTCCAATACAGATTGCTTTCAATAACTGCTCTGATATTCCTGCGACCAATAGACCGGAATTTTCTCCTAATCCTAAAGCTAGAGAATGAAAGGTTACTGCTGTTGGAGTGTTATCCAAAAAGCTGCTCAGCATTCCAGTATAAAAATAAAATTGCGAAGCTGATTCTATTCCCAAAGTTTTAGCATTAGACTCCAAATATAACAGACACGGTACCATAGTGATAAAAATTCCTAAAAAAAGATAAGCAACTTCTTCAATTGGATGCCAGGTAAAGTTATTAGATGTTCTTAAGAGTTTAGGGGTAAATTGCATTGATAAGTAAGCCATCAAAATAATTACAGCTTCTCTTATAAACTTGAAGTATGGATTAATATTAACAAAAGAAAGATATTGCTCATTTAGGAAGGCAACGGCTAAAACTACTCCAACAAGAAAAATAAAATTTCTTTTGCCTTCAATCTTTATCGGTCTGATGTTTGATTCATCTCTTGTTATAGCTGATGCAGGTTCTTTCTTGTAATAATATGTATCTACAAAAAAATAAATAATAAGCAATAAAATATTTGTAACGAACCATTCCGGTGCCAAATGGAAAAACCACGTAAATGGTGCACCGCGTAAATACATCATAAATAATGGCGGATCACCAAGCGGAGTTAAAAGTCCTCCACAGTTTGCAACGATTCCAATAAAAAATAATATCGTATGAACCTTAAAGGATCTTTCTTTATTTGTTTGAATTACGGGGCGGATAAGTAGCATTGCGGCCCCTGTTGTGCCCATAAGAGAAGCGATTATTGCCCCTATTCCTAGAAATAAAGTATTAACTTTAGGCTTTGCAGCAATATCTCCACTTAAATGAATTCCCCCTGTGATGGTAAATAGCGCACCAAGTAAAATTAAAAATGGTACATAGTCAAAAACCATTGTGTGAATTAGTTGGTGAGAAAATCCGTTGAGAAGAAGATAAATGATAACAGGAATACTTAGAACAATTGCTACATAGAGCTTGTTCTTATTCTTCTCCCAGAAATGATTCCAAAACAAAGGGAAGAGTGCAATACTCAGTAACATCAGGATAAACGGAAGTAAAGTCAGCACAGGTATTTCAATTTTAGTATGTTCCATAAATTTAATTTTCGTTTTTTGTTTTTATGAATGAAAATATTATTGATAGTGATATAATTGAAATAATAATTATTAGAGACCAACTAATTGGAAACTTGCCTCCAAAAGCTTCATTCAACCAAGACATTTTTAATCCTACAAAAACTAAAACTAGACCTAATCCATACTTGAGATATCTAAATTTGTTTACAATTCCTGCAAGCATAAAATACATTGCGCGCAGGCCAAGAATTGCAAATATATTTGATGTGAAAACAATTAAAGGTTCTTTTGTAATTGCAAATATTGCAGGCACTGAGTCAACTGCAAAAATGATATCCGACACTTCGATGAAAATAAGTGCAACCATTAAAGGAGTTGCATATAAAACTCCCTCTTTACGAAGAAAGAATTTTTGTCCTTCAATTTTTGGTGTAACCGGAAAAAATTTTCTAAATAGTTTTATAACGGGATTCTTTTCCGGATCTATTGGTTTTTCCGGTGAGAAAATTATCTTAAAACCTGTTAGGATAAGAAACGCACCAAAGAAAATTACTATCCATTGATACTGAAGCAGAATTGAGCCCATTGCAATAAAAATTATTCGAAATATTAAAGCACCTATAATTCCAAAGAATAATACTCTGTGCTGATATTTCAGCGGTATTGCAAAAAAACTGAATACCACTACAAAAACAAATATATTGTCCACCGCTAAAGTTTTCTCGACTATATAACCGGTTAAAAATTCCAAACCGACTTGCTTAGCTGCAATAGCAGCATCAAAGCCAGGGATAGCGAGCAGTGTGGAATCGCTTGAAAATTTCCATAGTGCATATCTATAAAAAAGTACATTAAATATTAGAGCAAGCGAAATCCATATAATGCTCCATATTAATGATTCTTTAAAGCTCACTTCGTGCGCTTCGCGATGGAAAATACCAAGGTCTATTAAAAGCAAAATAATTACAAAAACAATAAAGCCGATGTAGAACAGCCAATAATCTTGAAAAGGGAAAAATGTAACTGATTCCATATATTTTACCATAATTTTTAAAATGTATCGTTATCTGAATTCAATATCATTAAATGCTTATTTCATTTTAAAAAGAAAACATAAATTAAATAAATGAGAATAAACGGGATTAATAATATCATCAAGTCTCTTAATAAATGTTTAGTTGTTCTATTTTCATTGTTTTGTTCGTCCATAATTAATTCCTTTACTAATAATTAGTTGATCTAGATAATGATTGTTCAATTACTGATGTTACTTGAATATTCTCCGATCTAAACGACAGCACATTTTTTATACCTCAGATTAATCTTTTGCGTTTATTAGACTTAATCTGTTTCAAATAAATAATATACTCGAATTTCTTTTTGAATTATGTTAGTGATACAATACTGAAATTTTTTACCTTTGTAAGAAATATCAGCTGTGTTTTGTTTAGGAAAGGGATAAAGGTGGGCCGCGCGGATCTATATCATTTGTAACTGATTGAATAAAATTAATATCATTGGTAATATTTATAAGCCATAATAACTTGGCTCTAACGTATCTTTCAAAATCATCTGTATATATAAACTTCTCGTTGCCTAGACTCTTAAATTCAGATACTGGTTTATCTGTTGTACGCTCGAATTTCTTTAAATTATTCTCCAGCTTACCAGGGGAGCTGTTAAAAACTATGGTTTCAATTAATCTGGTTTCACGGCTAACTAGATTTTCCGAATGAATTGTTATGGTTGAAGTGGGAAAAGTTATTAACTGAAACAAATTAATTAAGATCACAGTAGCAGCTGTAAACTTAATTATGTATTTACTAAATAAGGATAACATCTATTTGATTTTTTTTACATATTAAATATAAATGAAAATAATTAATAAATAACAAACCTAATTATAGTTGAAAAATCTATGCAGAAGTAGGTAGTTATTGAATTAAATTAAAAAAGGGGGTGTCTACTATAAAACCATCCACTTTGTCAGATCAACATCAAACTCTCATTTAAGTTAATCCAGATTTCCTACAGGGTTAATCCAGATTTTCTATAGAGAATCAGCTTTGCAAATTTTTTTGTGAGCTACCAATTAAAGAACCCTGCAACCGAAGCTGCAGGACCTAAAACTAAATCGTTTGCCGTTTTGCGTCTCGCTGCTAGCCTCTTACTTCTTACTTCAAAAGTATCATCTTCTTAGTCTCAACAAAACTTCCAGCTTGTAATTTGTAAAAATAAATGCCGCTTGCTAAAGATCTGCCATTAAAATCTATTTCATAAAAGCCGGCAGTTTTATTTTCATTAACAAGTTCCATTATTTCTTTACCAAGTATATTGTAAACGATTATCTGCACCCTTGAATCAGCAGGTAACGAATATTTAATCTTTGTAGTAGGATTAAAAGGATTTGGATAATTCTGATTTAAACTAAATTCTTTGGGTAAATTATCGAATAACCCTTCTGTTGATGAAACCCCAATACTAAAAGTTCCTGTTGTAACCACGCTTCCGCTGTATGATGCATCCACTGCTCGCAGTGTCCATTCATAATTTCCATCCACCAAATTAGTAATCAGCCATTCCGTTACGGCACTGATATTTCCTGGTTCAGGAAGACGTTGAGGGATTATCAACGGGGTCCCGTCAACGAATAAATCCAGATCATACGTAATCGCGGCAGAGGGTGTATGGTCATCGCCAGATGGTGTCCAGGATAGAATCACAGTTCCGTTACTTTCTGTTAATGCATTTAAATTATTCGGGCTTTCAGGAGCACTATTCTGACCCGGAGAATCATTACGATAAACATGCATCTGTGCTTCAACTAAGTCCGTTCCCTCCGGGAACAAAGTACTGACCAGCAATAAAATAATCAAGGTCACCTTCTCCATCTATATCAAACCACGAAAATGTACCACCACGATCACCAGCTGCTCTTGGTGCAGGCAGAGTGTTAGCTGTATCTGCTGTAAAAATACCACCAGTGTTAGTATATATTCTTGCACGTCCTTCAATATTAGTGCCTGAGTTATAGTTACCAGCAAGTAAAATATCCATATCACCATCGGAATCATAATCTGCCCAGGTTGCTGCAGTAAGATCAAACCATCCTTCGCAAGGAACACAGGATATTACTTCTATAGGAGTGTAAATATCATTATCATTATTATAAATTCGTAATGCAAGTGTATAATTGCCATTACCATCGGTTAAGTTACCAGCAACCAGTATATCAAGATCACCATCATCATCATAATCACCCCATTGTGCTTCACCATGTTCAACAGTTAATGAATCAAGTATGTTTTCACTAACAAAATTATCCATTGCCATCATTTCGATAACGCTTAATAAATCCTTCATCAGAGTTAGGAACCATATTAACAAGTAATAAATCAAGATCATTATCATTATCAAAATCAGCCCACGTACTGCTTGCATGTTTTGTTGGTGCAAATACTGAATCAACTTCTGTAAAATTAAATCCGCCAGTTCCATTCAATCCATCATTTCTCATCAAAGCTGTTCTGAATGAAAATGTATTCATATCAAATACAGAAGGAATAAGCAAATCAAGATCAGCATCATTATCAAAATCAGCCCAGGTAATTGATTTCAAATCAAATTCTGCCTGACTATTATCTTCCCAGTATCCAGGTAATGCTGTATCTGTTAAATTTAATAATCCGGCATCGTTACGATAAATAACTGTAACATCATCTGATCCAACAGCTAAATCAAGATCACCATCTCCATCAGCATCACCCCAGGCCATATCAGATGCACCTGTAGTTAAATTTCCTAAAGGTACATTAACGTAATTAAAATTCCATTGAACTGAATCAGCTGGTCCGTTATTAACAAGTAGTAATAATCGGTCTTCAACACTTTGATTGTAAACTACATAATAACCAAGTACTGCAATATCAAGATCTCCATCATTATCATAATCTGCAGGTGCTGTTGTGATAACCCAAAAATCTTCATCCTGTGGTGTAACAAAAATTGAATCAAGAGGAGTTACTTCTGTGAAATCTCCAAATACTCCGCCAGGATTTGGTTGAACTGCTATAATTCTTAAGGTTGAATCTGTGCCTCCATCATCATCAGTTACTTTTAACCAAACAATGTATGTGTTTGCCGTATCATAAGTATGAGTAGGATTTTGTTCTGTTGAAAATAATCCATCACCAAAATTCCAGTTCCACGAAACTATTGAACCATCAAGATCAGTACTTGCATCAATAAAATCTATTGTTAGACCATTTGCATTATAATCAAATGAAGCTGTTGGTAATTGATTTAATGGTGGTGGTGGTGGTCCAGCAAAATGTTGTATGAACCCTTGATAACCTGCTGTCCAGGCATCTCCAGTTGCACTTGCAACTACAGATGAAAAAATTCCAAAACCTTGCGAACCAGTATTTAAGATTGCCCAGCTTTGTCCGGCATTAGCAGTATAATAAACTGAATTTGAATTAGTGCTTATCCATAGTTCATTTTGTCCAACTAAATAAATATCTGTTAACTGATCAACCTGGTTTGGTGTTGGAAGTATTTGCCAGGTAATTCCTCCATCACTGCTTCTAAATGCTTGTCCTGCGAATCCTACTGCATAACCAACACTTTCATTGTAAAAATCCATATCCTGTATTTGATAAGGTTGACCGGGAAGACTTCCTTCAATCCAGGTATTACCATTATCTGTACTTCTGTAATAAATTGCAGCAGCTGGATTAGATGCCCAAATATTTGATCCTTGAACATCTAATGAATTATAATAACCCATAAAATCAGGAACGGCAGTCCAACTGCTTCCGCCGTTTGTTGTATGAAACAATGCACCTGAAGTATAACCTTGTCCGATTACCCAGCCATCTTGCAATGTAGTAAAATGTAAATCTTCTGCCGTTAAAAGATCCTGAGGTGATGAACTAGCACCAGTCCAATTTATTCCGCCATCAGTACTTGTGAAAATTTTTCCAGCATCATCAACAGCAACAGCATCACTTGTACCTATAACCTGTATTGCCTTAAAATTTGTCTGTGTAGTTGAGTGTTTGTATTAGACCATCTTGATGATCCATTTGCTTTTCTTAAGATAGTTCCATTTTCACCGACCGCTATTATATCGCCATTTGCAAATCTATCCATATCATTAATGCTATTTCCTGATCCGCTTGATACTTGAAACCAGGAAGCTCCGGCATCTGTAGTTTTTATAATAAACCCAGGACCATATCCGAAATATCCTGTCTGTGCATCAGCAAAAAACGGAACTGCACTGCTTAGATAACTTGGAAGTACACCACCCGGTGCTGCAAATACCTGCACCCAGTTTAGTCCTGCATCATTTGAATGAAACATATTTCCTGCTCCGTCTGTTGCAGCGATATTTAAAGAACTTGTAACTGTAAAAGCTAAAGAACCGGAATACGCGCTTACATTCAGTATCTCACCAAGATCATTCCAGGTTTGTCCGCCATCTGTTGATCTGAAAATTCTATCATCGTAATCTGGAAAGGTTCCCGCCCTTCCATAAGCAAGTACAACTTCATCACTAACTTTAACAAAATTAGTTTTTCCTTCTGCTGAGTTACCTGTTATCCAGTTTTCTCCACCGTCTGTTGATCTAACGAACATACTGTCAACAACTCCAACAACGATTGCATTGCTTAAATACTTTACTGCTTCTGCAACTCCTGTTTTAACAATTGTAAAAGTTAAACCGGCATCTGTTGTTTTGTAAATACCATTTGCAGAAACACCAAGACCGATTTGATCATCAATAAAATCAAAAGAGAACATATCATTTGGAGACGGCTCCCAGGAAAGTCCGCCATCACGGCTGATATAAAGACCAAAGTTTCCGGTAGCTAGTCCAAAGTTTGAAGAATGAAGAATTTCATAAAATATGTTGAGCCGAGAAATGGAAGCTGGGTCCAATTCGTTCCACCATCAGTTGTTTTGTAGTTTTCATTACCATATAACCAACCGTTCTGGCTGTCAAGAAAAAATAGTCCGTAAAAGGGGCTACTTGAACCAACAGGAACTTCTCTTGCAATCCAATTATTACCGCCGTCAGTTGACTCGAATAACGAACCTGTATTATCAAATGAGTTATTATCCGTTGCGATAAAAACCCGACTAGATGTTGGAGCACCAATACCAGTTATGCTATGACTTGTAGGGATAGGACTTTGCGTACTCCATTGTGCAGTTGCTGTTGAACTTATAATAATCATCAAAAATACAAATAACCAAATTTGAAAAGGTAATGACTTGATGCTTTGATATAAAATTCTTCGCATATTAAGTATAAAATACATCTTTAAGTTTCCTTTCTCTTACGTATTCCTGATTCAAGTATAATAAATATATATACTGTAGTGAAATAAATCATTGAATCGGGACATTATTAGAACCAAAAAGTTCTTTATTTTCTGTTATCTTTAATTATTAAAAACAAAAGAACAATGACTCCTCTTGTCTTAACTTCAACAACTCTTATTACACTTGCCTTGATATTCTATTCTCTTGGAGTATGGTCTGAAAGAATAGCAAAATATTTGAAGCCCTGGCACGTAGTTGCTTTCTGGATTGGTTTTGCATTTGATGTTTCAGGAACTTATGCAATGCATCTTATAGCAAAAGGACCATTTGATATTTTAGAACCACACACATTAACTGGACAAATAGCTTTATGGTTGATGCTGATACACGCAATATGGGCAACAAGAGTGATTATAAAACAAGATGAAGCATTGAAAGTAAAATTTCACAAATTCAGTATTGTAGTTTGGCTTATATGGTTGATACCTTACTTTGGTGGAATGTTTCTGGGGATGAATAAATAAAAAATTTAACCTGGCCAGTAGTATTTGCCATATTAGGTTCCATACTCATACCCCCGGGTTTACCAGGACGGGCAACTTCTAAGAATTAATTTTACATCAGATCTATAGAAACACAGTACCTGTTGGATTGAGAATTGTTTATAATATTTTTTTTGAAATTTTTGAAAGTTGCTATATAGCAAAAATAAATCCTGTCCGAGATAGGCATTACTGTGTAAGGAGATCCAGTGGATAGTCCGGACAATATTGAAAAGTGCAATAGCGTGGTTAGACTATTGCACTTTTTTTTACTTATCAAAGCAGACTTAGTAAAATTTTTATTCTTTATTGTAGATAACTGGAGTTTTATGTTTCCATTCTTGCCACAATTTATCATTTGTCACTAGTTCTACTATAAAATTACTAACATTTATTCTGCTTGTTTTACCGGAGTTAAATATTGGGCTTCTTATTTTATTGTTATGTATTTCATATTCACTTACATTTTCTTCATCGAAAAGAGAATCAGGACGAACTGCTACCCATTCAATGCTGGTTTGTAATCCCACCTTGCAAACAAGATGATCAGAAGCAAGCATATTATCTTTATGTGGTGGCAACAATACTTTTAATAACGTGAATACTATTTTTTCTCCGAAGGTGTTTAGTTCTCCTATCTTCTTGTTTGTATATGCTGTTGTACTCATTAAGATGAATTTGGGTTGCAAGTTAAGGCCCTGTATAGCTTCAATTATTCTCACAACTGTATTGTAAACTAGTTGGCGGGGTGGACCAAAAATACCTTTAAAGCTTATATTGTGTCCAAGACAACAGATAACAGCATCACAATCTTTAACAAGTTCTTTGATTTTTGCGATCTCAAAGTCATTTATGTTTCCCTTTACTATCTCAATTGTATTATTCTCTGATACATAGATGGGGATAAACGCAGATTCTCTTACGACTATTCGGACATCAATATTATTTTTGATAAGCTGTCGTAAAACTAGTTTGCCCGTTGCTCCACTTGCGCCTAAAACTAATGCTTTCATTTTTCCTCACATTGAATGAATATATTATACTTCTCACAGCCTGCCGCTAATCGTCAGCCCAGATCAAAGAAACCAAATAAAAGCAACAACTTTTTATTTATAAAAATATTTTCTCTTTAGATCTAGCTTTCCTTCTTTTAACGGTTACCCCAATCTTTGAGCAGTCAGCACAAAATAATCACCCCGCTTATCAGAACCTGATTGAAGCAAGCCTGGCTTAAATCCCTGTGCTTCCAAAGCAGTTTTTAGCTCGTAAGTCGAATAAGGAATAAATCCGCATTTGTCTAAACCAGCCCGACGTACATCTTTATCGGCAGTGTAACCAATTACAAACTGACCGCCGGGCACAATTACTCGAAACAACTCTGCAAAACATTTATTAAGATCAGACCAGAAATAAATAGTATTCACAGTGCACGCTTTATCAAAATGAGCATCTGGAAATGGTAATGATTCAACAGTCCCTTGCTTGATTTCTAATCTTCCAGTATTAATCAAATCTTTAAATCGTTTCCTGCAATTCACCACCATCTCTTCAGAGATTTCAATACCAGCAACAAATCCTTCCCCCGTGCTCTGAAATATCTTCTCAAGTAATGCTCCACCACCAAATCCTATTTCAAGCACTCGATCTGTATGTTGCAAATTCATTTGGTTAAGAACTAATGCATTATGTGAAGATGTTGTGCGATTTAGTAGCCGCCCCATTATGTATTTTCCAACAAAACCAGTAGGTCGTGCTAATTGCTTCGATAATAAATGCTTAGCCAGTAATTGAGGTAACTTCATATAACTTCCTTTGTGTGGGCTAACTGAGTAATATGCTAAAACACAACACCATAATTATTTTTATTCAACACTTTTGTTTATTATAAATTCTAAGAACTTTAAGGTTAGGTAGAATATCTTAGCCTCAATAATTCTGATTTCTTTTTACTCGCTCGAAACAGCCAAAATTTCTAAAAGTTTTTCCATTTTGATCATAGCTTAAATATGTAACATTTACAGTATTTCCATCTTGTGAGAGTACGGCCTCCTCTTTCACACAAACTCTACCATCCTTCTTAGCAATTCCTTCTATTGAATTGGGACTAAGTAAACGATATGAAACAGTATCCGCAAATGGTGTTCCTTTAACAATATTATCTCTGCCGTCAAAAGTTCCTGAAAGTGAAATGATCAGAACCTCATCCTTATCATTAATTATTTCCTCACGCATCGAAACGTTCAACCCGTTAGTCTCAATGGTAAGAATCTGACTTTTCGTTATAGGTGGAACATCCGATTTTGCAAAATTCAAAACCCAAACACCATTAAAATCTAGAGTTGATTTTTTTAAGTTCATTCTTTTTAAGCTACCTGACTAATACTTATAAGAAATCACCAACACTTACTTTTAGCCATCCACGATATGTAAGGTATTATATATCGGTGCGTTTTTACATTTATAACTTAAAATATTTTTTATCCAATATCCATTAACAATTATGAAATAATCCTAAATTCAAGTTATCTCCACATAGTGCATAATTACTAATTGTTTTACAATTTTAACTGATATTTAAATCGTATTTTTATCCTTGAGTGTTTATTAAATTAAAATTTTAATGTGGTTTGTTAAAGACTAGTTAATATTTACCATAATGATAAAATCAAAATTAATTGCTTGATCAATTTGACAAAAATTTAAATAAATCTATGAAATCATTCACAACAAATCGACTTGCACTTACGCGCTTTGCCTGGCTATCAGTTGCCGCTGCTATTTTTACTATTGCTCTAAAGGGCATAGCATATTTTCTAACAGGTTCAGTCGGTCTGCTTTCAGATGCCCTTGAATCAATTGTAAACCTTGTTGGTGCAATTATGGCATTATCAATGTTAACAATAGCTGCACGCCCTGCCGATGAAGATCACGCATATGGTCATAGTAAAGCAGAATACTTTTCAAGTGGAGTCGAAGGGATGCTTATATTGCTTGCAGCACTTGTTATCGGAATAACTGCTATTCCAAGACTTATTAATCCAAAACCACTTGAACAGATTGGGTTAGGTCTTGGGGTTTCAGTTGTAGCATCACTAGTAAATTTTTTTGTTGCTCGTACTTTGTCTAGAGCTGGTAAGCAGCACAACTCTATCACTCTTGAAGCCGATGCAAAACACTTAATGACTGATGTATGGACTTCCGGTGGTGTTCTATTTGGAGTCGGCATTGTGGCAGTCACTGGCTGGGAGAGACTCGATCCTATTGTAGCAATACTGGTTGCTATTAATATTGTTTGGTCAGGTGTTAAAATCGTAAGAAAATCCGCGTCTGGATTAATGGATACTGCTCTATCAATTGATAGATCAGAATAAAATTCAAAAAGTTTTAGAATCATATATCGAAAAAGGTGTGCAGTTTCACGCACTTCGTACACGCGAATCGGCAGCAAGAAAATTTGTGTCCCTTCATGTTTTAGTTCCAGGTAACTGGACTGTTCATCGAAGTCATCAACTATTAGAAAATATAGAAGCTGATATACGTAATGTTTTGGAAAGCGCCACAGTCTTTACTCATTTAGAATCGATAGATGATCCTGCCTCATATGATGATGTGGGATTAGACCGCAAAGAAGCTCCTTAAAGTAATTACATTTTCCTACTGGCCACCCGTCCCAGTTTGTCTGTCAACCATTTCATTTCAGATTTTAAAAATAATTGATTCTACTAAAACTACAGATCCATAAATTACCTTAACTAATCAGCTGCACGTCTAAAATTCTCCAAAGCATAAACGTCAAATTAAAAATCGTTTTCCATATTGCAATTATTACTATAAGTTAAATATGGATAGGATGATCTAATACTATTAAATCTCAGAGTTGTTAATGAGAGAACAAAATCAGATAAGTACTCTGAGTCTAATTTGTTTGGATACTAATTTTGTTAGTTAAAGAAATTAAAATTCCATCAAATGGAAAATTATTTTCGGTAAAGTTTTCTCAATGCGTCGTTTGCATAGGTTAATTTGTATGTGCTAATTTTTATGTATCAAATACTTAGAAAAAGATAAGATCCGCATCTTGCACGATAATTGACAGGCAGTTAATCGGTTATTGAATACAAATAATTAACTGCATTAGTTTTCATTTTCTTAAGGGAGCACTCATATGAAAATATTTCTATCTGTTTTTTTTACATTCTTTTTATATTCCTTCGCTAATGCTCAATGCCAATGCCCCACCTGCAGCGGTTCCGGTTGGATTTCTCAATACAACACTTGTGTTAAATGCGGAGGTAACGGCGCAGAATCCTGTATGCGATGCAACGGTAATGGTACCGAACTTTGCAATCAGTGTTTCGGAAGCGGTTCTGTAAACGTTAGATGCGGTAACTGTGGTGGATCCGGTGAAGTCGGTGATGCTAATTGCACAGTTTGCGGAGGATCCGGTACAGTATCCGAAACCTGTATTAGCTGTGATGGTATGGGAAGATGGAATTGCGGAAGATGCGGCGGTACTGGTCAGGAAACTTGTTCATTGTGCGGCGGTTCAGGAGAAAAAGAATGGCAATACCCTTGCGGTACTTGCGGGCAAACCGGACAAGTAGATTGTGGAAATTAAATAGATATATTCTATGGCAAAAATTTCTTTAACACCAAGCAAACCCGTTTCAGCAGGTTCAATTGTACTTTTGATCTTCTTTCTGATATTTCGGAATCGGGTTTGCTTTTCTTGTTGGTAATGTTCTTTTAGAGAATGAAGCACCGGCTTTAATGTCGATGGTATTTTATCTTTTCATATTTATATGGATAAGTACTGTTCTGTTTATGCTGATTTACTATATAAAAAATTATAACAGTGAAAAAGGTATATCTATATTGGATATAAACACAGATGAAGTGTCGGTCAAATCAATTAAAGATCGCTCGCCTTCAGAAAGATTGCACGAACTCGAGTCTTTGAAAAAAGAAAGCCTGATAACAGTTAAAGAGTATGAACTAAAGCGTTCTCAAATTTTAAGTGATAAGTGGTAGTTAAAGTATTCTTAAGTATAAATGATATTTTATCATAGTGGGTTCATATATTCGTTCTAATAAAATAATTTTATACCGTTTTACAGATTTGAGGTTAGAAAATAATAAAGAAAGGTTTTTATATGGGCCTTGGATTAATTGAAATTATAATGATCTTATTCTTGATAGGGTTTATCCCTTTCATTCTTGCGTTTATTGATATATTAAAAAATGAATATACCGGCAGCAACAAATTGATTTGGTTATTAGCCGTTCTCTTTGCCCCAGTAATCGGTTCGATAGCATATTTTTTTATTGGGACAAAGCAAAAGGTTTACAATAAAAGCATCTAATAAATTTGTATTTTCTTGGTTGGGACACTATGCCCCGATCCATCGGGGCCGCCTCGAGCAATTAAGCCGATCAATACCAACAACTTTTGGCGAAACCATCCCTTCGGGAGAATAAGAACATTTACACGGAAGAATAAAGTCAACAATTTCACAATTTTAAATACTTAATTGTGACTAAAACTTATGTTCCCCGCGTAAAGAACCAATACTAAAGATTAAAATAATGTTATTGTCTTATAAAATTTATAGTCTGGGAATCTTTCAACTAATTCCATCTCTTCCAAATATCTCCAATACAAAACATTACCAATTAATATTAATGCAAGTACTCCGGATAATATTGCCTCGAAATAAATTGGAAATCCAATTAACCAAAGAATAAAACCTAAATACATTGGATGTCTTATTTTTGAATATATACCTTTTTTAATAAGATCACCTTCATAAATCTCAAGAGTTTTAATTGTAAATAAAGCTGTAATAAAAAAGATAAGTCCGATAATGCAAATGAGTAACCCAAAATATTGTAAGATATCTGGCATTTCAATCTTATAAATATCCTTACTACACAACGCGATCCAAGAAATCCATAATATTGCCATATTGATGAAAACTATAACAAAAGAAAGTTTGCTCGGTTCCAATCTTTTTTTGTGTTTTAATACTTCATAAACTGTTCTTACTATATGAGTAATTATACACAATAAAACAAAGAAAATAAATGTTTGGTCTTCCATAGCATCATTTCCTAAAATAAATTCCAGTAACTAATTACTTAATAAATTTTAGGTACTATCTTTTTCGTCCTCGTCTGATAGTCAGAATATTTCGCGCCCATTTGCTCAAACATAAAATTTTCTTCAACTCTAATACGATTCATATATCCAATAAGAGTCGATAATAGCATCAGAATTACAGAGAGCCAATTTGATAATGAAATAGAGATGCCAGTGAAGATTAGTAATTGACCTAAATAGCCAGGATGTCTAATGAATTTATAAAATCCCGTTTCAATTAGCTCATGATTTTCAGCTTTGGCAACCGAATATGTAAAATATTGCTTAAGTGTTCCGATAGAAATAATCCTAATTATCAATCCTACGATTATTATTAAGATTCCTATTGTGAACAGAATATTCCAATGATAAATTCGGCCAATTTTTGTGGTAGCAATAGAAAATGAAAGCAAATAACCAATTGTTATGGAGATAAAAAGCACCCACAAGCTTCTTTTATCACCTTTGCGAACAATTTTAGCTTTTTGTTTTTGCCGAAAGCTCAAATAAAATTCAAAAAATCCGTATAAGTATGCAATAATAATTATAACAATTATTTTGGGATTCATGATGTTACGCGATATTTTTTATATTGTGTCTAATCGCGTCTGATGTTAAAACCCAACGCAGTAATTGTTATTAAACACTTTTGTCAATTCAAATTCTGGCATAACCATAACTATGTGGAAAACTTTTTTTTTGTAATCTTTAATAATGGATTGAACAATATTATTATATCCTCTCACCTGCGCGCCTATGGTGGATGAAAGAGGCTATATGCTTTGCACTTATTATTTAGAACTATATTTATTAT
>CAWEUT010000013.1:0-81747 GCA_963812305.1 uncultured Ignavibacteriaceae bacterium | reverse complement strand
ATGGTATGCTATGGAAAACTTCTCCAGCATTTACTGAGCTTGAAAAATCTATGATGAATTGGTTCAGACAAATGGTTGGATTGCCTGAAAATTATTGGGGAATTATTTACGATACAGCTTCAACAAGTTCTATGCACGCAATTGCTTCTGCACGTGAACAACTTGATTTAGGTTTTAGAGAAAAGGGAATGGCAGGAAGAAGTGATGTTCCAAAATTGATTCTCTACTGTTCTGAACACGCCCACAATTCAATTGATAAAGGAGCGCTTACACTTGGGATTGGTTTAGATGGGATTAGAAAAATTCCTGTAAATGATAAGTTTGAAATGATTCCGCAAAAACTTGATGAAGCAATTAAAGAAGATATTGCAAAAGGCCTAAAGCCATTTTGTGTTATTGCTACAGTTGGTACAACATCAACAACAAGTGTTGATCCTGTTGAAGCTATTGCTGACATTGCAGAAAAATATAATTTGTGGCTTCATATAGATTCAGCTTATGCCGGAGTAACTGCAATGATTCCCGAAATGAAATGGATTACAAAAGGATGGGATCGTGCTGATTCGTTGGTAATCAATCCACACAAGTGGATGTTTACTCCAATGGACTTGAGTGTTTACTTTACTCGCAAACCTGATATACTTAAACGTGCATTCAGTTTATCTGCAGAATATCTAAAAACAAATCAAGACAGCGAAGTTGAAAACTTGATGGATTACGGAATTCAACTTGGCAGAAGATTCCGTTCCCTTAAACTTTGGTTTATTATAAGATATTTTGGTGTTGATGGTTTAGCTGAAAGAATTAAAACTCACATTGAACTTGCTCAGGAATTTGCTAAATGGGTTGATGATGAAAAAGATTTTGAACGAATGGCACCTGTTCCATTTTCTACGGTTTGTTTTAGATTTAATCCCGGAAATCTTTCTGAAGATGATTTGAATAGAGTGAATGAAATGCTTTTAGAAAAAATTAATCAATCAGAAAAAATATTTTTATCGCACACAAAACTTAACAACAAGTTTGTTATCAGATTAACAATTGGTAGCATCAGACACGAAAGAAGACACATTGTGGATGCATGGAAATTAATTAAAACAATAGCACGCGGATGACGCGGATTCAACAGATTATCACGGATTAAGAAATTATGGATTCAATTTTACAATTTGCTTTGCTGGCGTTTACCTCATTATTCACAATGGTAAATCCACTTGGTGTTATTCCTGTTTTTACAACTCTTACAACAGGAATGACTTCCAAACAAGCAGCCGCAATTGCACTTAAAGCAACATCAACAGCCTTGATTGTGCTTTTACTATTTACTTTCGGCGGCAATTTTATTTTTGATATTTTTAACATTTCTGTGAATGGATTAAGAGTGGTTGGTGGTATTCTTTTCTTTCTTTCCGGCTATGATATGCTGAGAGGAAAATTAACTCGCATAAAATCTGATGAAGAGAAAGATGATGAAGCAGTTAAAAACTTTGCAATCGCTCCACTTGGTGTTCCGATGATTACTGGTCCGGGTGTAATTACAATTTCAATTGTAATGATGAACGATGCGCCGGATATAACTCACAAATCTTTACTCATTGCATCAATTTTTGTTGTGATGGGATTGACTCATATTATACTTTTAAGTTCCAGACGAATTATTGGTTTTCTTGGAGAAAGCGGAAATAAAGTGCTTACAAGAATTATGGGTTTAATTGTAATGGTAATTGCTGTGGAATTATTTTTTAGAGGATTGAAACCAATTATTCAGGATATTTTAATTAAATAAAAAACCCCGGTTAATAATCCCGG
The DNA here is from genome assembly GCA_963812305.1 of uncultured Ignavibacteriaceae bacterium. Classification (GTDB taxonomy): domain Bacteria; phylum Bacteroidota; class Ignavibacteria; order Ignavibacteriales; family Ignavibacteriaceae; genus IGN3. Next base: position 79,938 of record CAWEUT010000013.1, on the reverse strand, counting down.
GGTTTTCAATTTAATCATTTGATTGAAATTATTTTGCGGGTGGTAAAATTACAGTATCTATTACGTGTATAACACCGTTTGAAGCCTTAACATCTGCTTTAATTACTTTAGCATCATTGATCATAACACTACCGTCTTTTACGCTGATCTTAACTTTGCTGCCTTCAACTGTTGTTGCTTCGGTTAATTTTACTACGTCAGTTGACATTACATTACCTGAAACTACGTGATAAAGAAGAATTTTCTTTAATGCTTCTTTATCTTTTAATAGTCCCTCAACAGTTCCCTTTGGTAATTTTGCAAATGCATCATCTGTTGGTGCAAATACTGTGAAAGGTCCTTTGCCTTGTAAGGTTTCAATTAAACCTGCTTCAGTAAGAGCAGTCGCTAAAGTCTTAAACATACCAGCATCAACTGCTGTAGTTACGATGTCTTTAGATGTTGATTTTGTGCTATAATCCTGAGCATTTACTGAAACTAAAGTTACTGCAAAAAATAATACTGCTATTGCAGCTAATCTGAATGTGTTCATTGTTTTCTCCATTTTTTTATGATTTATTAAAATTATTACGATCGTACTATGGATAACATAAATCACTAGTTTAGAGTTCCACAATAAAATTTTTTTTCAGAATCGAGTATTATGGAATTTTATGAGGGAAAAGACAAATTATCTTCAGTAAAACATTTAGTAATATTTTAAAGGTTCATTAGCGGATCCTATTTGATTGATCTACATCATACCTAAACAAAAATTAAAATTATTTAGAGGAAAAAATGGCAGTTAAAAAAGCGATAGTAAAACAAGTTCAAGGAATTACATTTATAGGCAAGTCGGATTCTAATCATTGGATTTCAATGGATGGATCTGAAGCATTTGGCGGCAGTAGTGCTGGAACGAGACCAAAAGAACTGCTTATGATTGCTATTGGAGGTTGTGCAGGTAGTGATATTACCAGCATACTTACTAAGAAAAAAATAAAAGTTGATAGTTTTGAAATAAATATCACTGCTGAATCTGCAGAAGAACATCCGCAAGTGTTCACTAGTATGCATATGGAATTTGTTTTTACCGGAAAAAATATCCCAGTAAAAGATGTTGAGAGAGCAATTGAACTTTCAATAACAAAATATTGCAGTGTAACGGCTATGCTGAAAAAAGCAATGCCAATTGAACACAGTTATAGAATTGTTGAGTGCGAATAGAAAAGTTGGAGTATTGGAGTTATGGAATATTGGAATTTAAAAGTTCATTACTCCATGACTCCATTATTCCAATACTCCATAAAGATTTTTTAACTTTTTTGATACAGTCCTAAAGTATTTCCATCTGGATCATTCATCAATGCATACCAGCCCATAGCAGGAATAACAGTTTTAGTTCGTTTTACTGCACCGCCATTGTCTTTTGCTTTTTTCAAGATTGAATCTATATCCGGCATATTAACATGAAAAACTGTTGTTTCGCCTTTAGCAACTTCATCAACTTTTCTTAATCCAACCATCGTACCTTTATGATTATTAAAAAGTAAGTAGCCGTTTCCGAATGGTTTAAATTCCCAGCCAAGTACTTTGTGATAAAAATCTTTTGCTTTGTCTAAATCTGTTGATGGAATTTCGCAATGAGCAATTAAATGTTCAGCCATAAATTATCCTTTTAATAATTAGTGTTTTTACTTAAGTGAAATTACGAGTTAGTGATTTGTAATTCAAGAAAAATTTGTATGCGGAGAAATGATATTCCTTTAGTAATTTTGAATGTATTTAATCACTTATTATTAAGGGGCTTTTATGAAAAGCATAGTATTATTTTTACTTGTATTTGTTCTTTGTTCATTCAATAATTCATTATTCACAGCATGAAGATCATTCAACAGAAATAACTTCATCTGTACCGGAACTATTTGATTTTCACGAAGTAGTTTATCCGCTTTGGCACACTGCTTATCCAAATAAAGATTATGCATTGTTCAAACAGCTTTTACCGGATGTAAATGCAGGAGTTGAAAAAATTTATGCTGCAAAACTTCCAGGAATTTTACGCGATAAAGAAAAAGAATGGAATGAAGGATTGGATAAACTTCGTGCCTCGGTTAATGATTACAACAAAGCTTGCGAAGAAAACAATGAAGCCGGAATGTTAACATCTGCCGAAGAACTTCACTCCAATTTTGAAATGCTTGTAAGAATTGTAAAACCTGTTACAAAAGAAGTTGATGAATTTCATAAAGTTCTTTATATGATTTATCATCATTACGGACCAAATAAAAATACTGAAGAATTAAGCAAAGCAATTGATGATTTATACATGCGTGCTGATGAATTAAAAAATTGTGTTTTTCCAAAATGGGCAACTGATAAAAAAGATGAATTTGCAAAAGCTGCTGATGAACTTTACACATCTACAAAAGAATTAAAGGAGTTAAAAGATTCTAAAGCGGATGATAAACAGATTAAATGCTGGAATAGAAAAAGTTCATACAAATTATCAAAAGTTAGAAGCTTTGTTTGATTAGAATTTTCAATATGTCAGATTGAGCTTGTCGAAAGCTGACACTTAATTCAAAATACGTCACGCTTCGACAGGCTCAGCGTGACACTCATTTATTTACGATTAATTCTTAAAATTTTTCTCACTTAACAATTTTAGAAACTTCTTTAAACTCAGGTGTTCCGCAAACTTCAAGCAATTCAAATAAAATTGATTCTGTAGTTGTAACTTCAGCACCAAGAGTTCTCATTCTATCCAGCGCAATGTTGTAATCAATTTCTTTTCGGATGAAACAGCATCAGCAGCAAGATTAACCTGATAATCATTTGCAATTAAATCTAAAACTGTTTGCTGTACACAAACGTGAGATTCAACTCCGCAAACAACAATTTGTGATAATTTCTTTTTATGAAATTCATCAAAAAGATTTTCTGCACCGGAACAACTAAAACTCATTTTTTGATATGCAGTATATCCATCAAGTTCATCAAGAATTTTTTGAGATGTTGGTCCTAATCCTTTTGGATATTGCTCAGTAAAATAAATTGGAAGCTGCATTGCTTTAAAACCTTTAATCAGCTTAACAGTATTTTCTAAAACAGTTTCATAATTTCTGATTACAGGAAGAATACGTTCCTGCAAATCAATAATAAGCAGGGCAGTAGTTTCTTTTTTTAGAGATGATTGGATTTCGTTTCATATTATTTCTTGATTAATCTTACTTACTACAAAATGTCATAATGCCATTACGATCCACAGAGAAATAATTTGAGTGAAGCAATTTCTCATGTCGTGATTTTAGAGATTGCTTCGGCTAATTGCCATCGCAATGACTAACTTAAACTTATCTAATATATCTCATCCATTCCATACTTACCGCAAGCATACATCATCAAAATAGATGACAAATCAATCAAAGCTTTTTTCTGTTCATCTGCATGAAGAACAAGATCGTAAACATCAGCCATAAACTGAAAATTGCTAAGTATCTTTTTTAACTCTCTATGATTTGGCGAACCATGCCAATTTGCAACTTGCGTTACTAAAATTTTTTCAAATCGTCTTAAAAAATCCCTGAACGAAATTAAGTGAGTTGCATTTGCATGCCGTGGATGGCAGATTGCAATCATATCATTAAAATAAGTATCCCACTTAGCTGCAAGCTTCTGATTGCGAGTATCCATTACAAATCTTGCCTGCTCTAAAGTAAACTTTGGCTTTTGTTGTAACTTTGTATTGCGGAATTATTGCATATCCATCATAACTTATCTCATCATCATCTTCATCATAATATTTCCAGCGCTTTATAAGCTGGTTGGGTGTGTAGATTGTAATCACTTTATCAAGCGAGCTATCTGTAACAATAAATTTTCTTTGCTGATAGTTTACAACGGTTAACCAGTGTTCCCAGTTATCTACACTTAGTATGCACGGATATCCATTCTTTAACTGTTCTATCAAAGCTTTAATTGCGTCATCAGGTTTTTCTCTGCGGAAATATTTCATCTTGCAATTATAAAACTTTGCTGCTTTTGCTAAACCGATTTCATCGGTGCCATACCACCACGTACTGCCGGCTTTTATTCCGATTTGATTTTCACTTTCAAATCTGCCAAGCATTACAAGTGCGTATTTAAGTGCGAAAGGTCCGCATTGATATTTATAAGGTTGTGGGTAAAAACTCATTTTGTATTTTATTGATTTTGAAACTATGTAAACATTATCAAATGAAGTTTTTTTTACAAGTGATTTTGGGTATTTTTTGGGTATGAAAGCAAAAAAAATTAAAGTCCTCGTCCTTTACAACGAAGCTCACCCCGAGTTTTACCACAAACCAATCGAACCTGTACCTGAGCCTGATTTTAAGCCGTATTTTGAGGTGGATAATTTTACTCCAATGGAAGAGTATGATATTATTGTAAAAAAGCTTAAAAGAGTGGGTTTTGATGCTTATGCCTTAAACCTTAAAGATGATATTTTCAGCCTTTTGGATTTGGTAAAGCAAAATCCGCCGGATGTTATTTTTAACTTTGCTGAGATTTTTAAGGAACAGCCAAGACTTGAGATGAATCTGGTTGGATTGTACGAGCTTATTGGAATTCCATACACGGGCGCATCTGCAATAACACTTGCAAACTGCCAGAGTAAATTTCTTACAAAAAAATTATTAAACTATCACGGAATTAAAACTGCAAAGTTTCAGTTGTTTGATAAAATACCTGATGAGTTTAAACTTGAAACTAAATTTCCTGTAATAGTTAAACCTGCTTATGAAGATGCAAGTGTTGGAATTGAAAATGAATCGATTGTTTACAACACAAAAGCATTAACTAAAAGACTTGAATTTGTTTTCACTCAATTCAATCAGCCGGCATTGATTGAAGAGTTTATTGAAGGACGCGAGTTTAATGTTTCTGTAACAGGAGATTTGAAACCAAAAGTATTACCGATAAGTGAAATTGATTTTAGCAGAATGCCGGATCACTTACACAACATTGTAAGTTACCAGGCAAAATGGGATCCGCACCACGAATCATATCATAAAACAATTCCTATTTGTCCCGCAGAAATTTCTAAAGGATTGGAAGATAAACTTAAACACACAGCAATTGCTGCTTTTAAAATTATGGGTACAAGAGATTATGCACGAGTTGATATGCGTGTAACAAGTGATGAAGAAGTTTATGTGCTGGAAGTAAACCCAAATCCCGATTTAACAGAAGGTGCAGGATTTATGCGCTCTGCTCACGCTGCCGGATTAAGTTATTCCCGAGCATTAAAGAAAATTGTTATGCTTGCTTATGAAAGAGGGAAGAGAGCGAAGTAAATAGTTTGTGGTCGGTTGTATGTAGTTTTAAGTACAAGTGATTGTGTCTTTTTTTGTTAATTTAGTAGATGCTTAAATATATAAGTACTTTCCTTCTATTCAGTTTGACAGTGTATTTATTAACTGAATTTTCTTTAGGCTAATTTCAACAACAATTAATCTTTAATCCTTTGATATATGGAAATGACTATCAAGTAAAGGATTAATCTGCATGATAACTATTTGTAGGATGATTAAGAAAGCACATAATTATGCTAATTAGCTTAATATATGAATTTTACTAGATACGCTCAGATTTTTCACTTTGCAAGTACAGAACTAATGGGAATATTAATTGTATTAGTCAATTTTGAACCAGCCTTTAATTGAAGGTCATCCGAAGATACAAAGTTGATCTAAATCGAGAGATTTATAATTAGTTTGCTTGTAACATGGAGATTTACAATCTGATAATATACTATACTGTATTGATACAAATGCAATTTAAATATGAGATAGTTGGGTTACACTTGTACAGAATTTGCAATATATATAGACTCTGCAATTGAATATTTGTCTATTAGACTTGTTGAGATATTAGTTATTTCTGGTAATGCTGAAGATTCAATACATATATGATTATACTATTACACGAATTTGATAAGCATTGGCAACTCATTTGGATTACATATAAATGCAATGTAGACATATCTTGATGGAATTAGGAATATCGCGTTATTGCAAATATCAGTTTACGAAGTGATACTTCTACGATTTTAGATGTTGAGAATAGTGCATGAACAATTCAGAAATTCATTTACATCTATGCGTCATAAGATTTTCAAGCTATTCAAACCAATCACTACCCATACAGTATTCATTAAGCAATTAGCAATTTATACACTAAAAGTTTACGATGTTCTTGGTAAAGAAGTTGCAACTCTTGATTAATGAAGATAAACAGTGCAGGAAATTATGAAGTTTCATTTAATGCTTCAAATCTTGCAAGCGGAATTTATTATTACCAGCTAAGAGCAGGAGAGTTTGTTGAAACTAAAAAAATGATTTTGTTGAAATAAAAAAAGTCACGACAAACGCCGTGACTTTATTAAATTCTACATAAAAATAAATTATTAAGCTTTTACTTTTGCCAAAGCTGGTACTTTGTGTTTTACAAGTTCATAAACTCCAAACATTACACCAACAAAAAATAAATCTCCAATAAATGCATTCTGGAAAAATGGAATTGCAGCAATGTAGCTTTCCATTAAACCTGCTGGAGTTTTAGGATATAATGTTCCAAGTGCCCAAACACCAAAGTTTGTAATTGCAAAGAAACTTACTGAAGCTGTTAGTGAAGTAATCACAACATTTTTTACACTTACTTTTTTAAGCATTACAATTCCAAGTACAACAATTAATGCAAAGCTTAAATAAACAATCCAGGCATAAGAATATATTCCAATAATTAAGTCTGTTAAAAACAATGCAATAAGCGGAATTGCAAATGCAAAAGATTTCTTATTAAAGTATGCGCCGCCAAATAAAGCCATTGCAGCTATCGGTGCAAAGTTTGGCGGATGAGGAAGTAATCGCACAAATGCAGCAACAAAAACCATTAATGTAAGCACCCAAAAGTTTGGGCTTATTTTTTTCATTTGATCAGTCATCGTTTTTTCCTTTCAATAAAAATCTATAAAAGATATTTCTTGTAATAATTAGTTCAAAGATAAAGTTTATTAACGTCAAATGTCAAAGGGATCAAATGTCAAAGTTTTGTCATTAAAGTGAAATCTTAATTCCACCGTAAAATGATAAACCTGCTGTTCCATATCCAAATACCTCTTCATAATCGGTATCTAATAGGTTTTCAACTCTGGCATTCAATCTTAAAAAATCAAAAACATCATAATGTGCTGCAAGATTTAGAAGCACATATCCTTTAAGTTCAGTTCTTTGATAAGTTGAAAAATCAACATCCTCACGTACTCCAACCCAAATTACTTCTGCATTTATGTTTGCTTTTGGGATAAATGAATAACTGGTATAAAATCCAAGTTTACTTTCAGGTCGGCGTAATAATTTTTTATCAAAGTCAGGCGAATCAGGACTTGTGTCTCTTGCATCAGTAAAAGTATAATTTATTTTAAAACTAAGTTCATCGATTGGTTTAGCTTCAACATAAACTTCAAGTCCTTTTGTTACAGCTTCTTTAATATTAATAGTTTTTAATGTTACATAATCAAATCCGAACATATCACTAAACTTATTGTAAAAATAAGTTGCACCAATTGATAAGTTTTGAGCAAAAAGATATTGCTCGATTCCCAAATCCCATCCAAAACTTTCTTCAGGATTTAAATTTTCATTTCCATAAGCAGGATCGTACAAATAATATAAAGATGGAGCTTTGAAACCTGTTCCAATTGTTGCTTTAAATTTTGTGTTTGTTTCCCAGAGCATAAATGCAGGAGCAATTCTATATGTAAACTGAGAACCAAATTTACTATGGTCATCCAATCTTGCACCAAGTGAAATAAAAAAACTTTCATCAATATTTAATTGATCCTGAATAAATACTCCAAATGTACTTGCATCCTGCATCGGAATTACGCTTGCTATATCAGGTGAAAATGGATCAGGTACATAATTGTATGCATAATATTCTGAGGCTGATTCTTCAATCTCAAATTCTAATCCGGCAGTTAACAGATTAGATTTGCTTAGTTGAAAATCATTCTGCCAATCAATTTTATATTTTCTTCCATCGTAATGTGCCCAGGAATAATCATTAACATAAAAAGGATAATTAACGCTTGCTGCTGATGTGTCATAAGAATTATTTCTAACATTCCTTAAAAATGATAATCCAATTTTCTGATTCCACAATCCATCAAATAATTTTAATTTACCTTCACCGCGAATAGAAAATTCTTCCTGATTTGTTAAGTAGGTTGGATCATCACCAAACTCTCCGCCAAACTGGTCATTGTCAGATTCTGATTTTAGATAGCGTGTATAAATATTTATTTCTGCATTTTCAGAAATGCTATATCCAACTAAAGCAGAAGCATTATTAAAATTATAACCATCTTTTTCTGTGTTCCCATATTTTTCTGATGCAACTGAAAAACCATCACTTCCGGTTCTGCTTAATGCAACTGAGTAATTTAATTTTTGTAAAGATCCATTAACTCCTAATTGTGCTTTATAAGAATTATAAGAACCGCCTTCGGTCAGTAAAGAAAATTTTGGTGCACCGTTTCCTTTTTTTGATATAATATTTATTACACCTGCAAGTGCATCCGATCCATAAAGAGTTGATTGTGGTCCGCGTAAAACTTCTATTCTTTCAATGTTATCAATTGGTAAAGCAGAAAAATCATAAACTCCGCTTGGATCATTTGTAAGATTAACTTCAACTCCGTCAATCAATACTAAAGTGTGAGATGAGTTTGCACCACGAATGTAAAGATTGGATAAAGTTCCATTGCCGCCTTGTCTTGTAAAACTAATTCCGGTTTCATTCTTTAGAACATCAAAAACATTATTTGAATTGCTATTTGAAATTTGAATTGAATCAATTACCGAAATAGAATTTGCAAGTTCAAGTGTGTTGTGTTGGAGTTTTGGTAGCTGTTATTACAACATCATTAAGTTTATAGTATCCAACAGAATCGGTTTTTTGAATGATGCTACTTTGAGCGAAAGAAAATGATGAGCAAAGAAAAATTGCAAACAGAGCAAAAAGAAATTGTGTTTTGTGCATTGAAGTTACTCCTTATAAAAAGGTTAAAAGTAACTTCGCGTATTAAAAGTTTAGATAAAACGAATGGAGATTATGAAAGACCATCGTTAATCTTACCTTTCTCGCGAAGGTTGATTAATCAGTATTTGCGGCAGGTCTCCTGGCTTTTCAATGTACAATTATCAATTAAGAATGTACAATTGCTTTTATTGTACATTATACATTTTACATTGTAAATTGATTCACAGTTGCGCGACAGCGACGGAATTGATCTCTCTTATGTCATTCCGAACTTGTTTCGGAATCTTAGATCCTGAAACGAGTTCAGGATGACAAAGAAAGATTCTCACCGTACTTCCCTATAATTTTCCATTACCCCGACTTGTCGGGGTTGGAACACCGTAAATTTTGTTCAAAGAACTAAGTCTAAAATAGTCTTATTAATTTCTTTCTCAAATAACTGTAAAAAATTTTATTGAATTACTTTCTACCTTTAAGTTTTTTTTCTAAGTTGCAATAGAGATTTATTGTTAATTATCAATTTTGAACAACTTAGATGTTTCATTTTATCTGCCATATGTGTTTATCCTTTTTTAGTTTCTGCGCATCACAAAAAATATTCTATAATTTCATATCAGCTATAAATAATATTTCATTTAAAAGGAGCTTTTAATGGGCTGGTTTTTTAAATTCCTAAACTCCTCAATCGGCAAAAAATTTATGATGGCGGTTACGGGGAGTTTCTTGTTGATTTTTCTAATCATTCATTTGGTTGGAAATATTACTTTGTTTTTTGGTCCAGGTGCTTTTAATACTTATGTATTAACTTTAGATATTGTCAAACCTCTGATAAGAGTAATCGAAGTAGTTTTACTTGGAGCTTTTGTTCTGCATATCTTTAATGGATTAAAGCTTTGGTTAGAAAACAAACGTGCAAGAGGAGTAACTTATAAAGTCAATGGCTCTTCAGAAAACAGCACAATATTTTCAAGAACTATGGCAATAACAGGATCAATTATATTGATTTTTCTTGTTTCGCATCTTGCAACTTTTTTCTGGAGATTTAATGTACACGATCCAATGAGTCTTGCAACACACCATCAATATTACGATGTGGTTGTTTACTTTTTTAATATGTGGTGGTACGCTATTCTTTATGTTATAGCAATGATATTTTTAGGTTATCATCTTAATCATGGATTCCAGAGTGCATTTCAAACTTTTGGATGGAATCACAATAGATATTTTCCGGTGATTAAAAAACTTGGAACTATTTACGCAATTATCATGGCTTTAGGATTTGCCTCAATGCCAATTTATTTTTTATTAGGAGGAGGTAACTAATGGCAAAGCTTGATCCAAAAATTCCAGCAGGAAACATTTCTGAAAAATGGACGAACCATAAATTCAATATGAAGCTGGTTAATCCATCCAACAAAAGAAAATTTGATATAATTGTTGTTGGAACAGGTTTAGCGGGAGCATCAGCCGCTGCTTCTCTTGGCGAACTTGGTTATAATGTAAAAGCATTTACTTTTCACGATAGCGCAAGAAGAGCACACAGTATTGCCGCACAAGGTGGAATAAATGCTTCAAAAAATTATCAGAATGATGGTGACTCAACTTATAGATTATTTTATGATACTGTTAAAGGTGGAGATTTTCGCGCACGTGAAGCAAATGTTCATCGTCTTGCAGAAGTAAGCGGCAACATTATTGATCAATGTGTTGCGCAAGGAGTTCCATTTGCAAGAGAATACGGCGGACTTTTAGATAACCGTTCATTCGGTGGTGCACAAGTTTCCAGAACTTTTTATGCAAGAGGACAAACGGGACAGCAACTTTTACTCGGTGCTGTTAGTGCATTGAATCAGACAAGTTGATAAAGGCTCTGTTAAGTTATACTTAAGAAGAGAAATGCTTGATGTTGTAATTGTTGATGGTGCAGCAAAAGGAATTGTTGTTAGAAATTTACTTAACTGGTGAGATTGAAAAATATTCTGCTCACGCAGTTGTACTTGCAACAGGCGGATACTCAAACGTTTTCTTCTTATCCACAAATGCAATGAACTGTAATGCAACAGCAATCTGGCGTGCGCATAAACGTGGAGCTTATTTTGCAAATCCTTGTTTTACACAAATTCATCCAACATGTTTACCATTGCATGGTGAATCTCAATCAAAACTAACATTGATGAGCGAATCTTTGCGTAATGATGGAAGAGTTTGGGTATCAAAGAAAAAAGCTGATATGAGAAATCCGGCTGATATTCCTGAAGAAGAAAGAGATTATTATCTTGAAAGAAAATATCCTTCTTTTGGAAATCTTGCCCCAAGAGATATTTCATCACGCGCAGCAAAAGAAGTTTGTGATGAAGGAAGAGGTGTAAAAGGCGGCGATGCAGTTTATCTCGATTTCAAAGATGCGATAAATAGACTTGGTCAAAAAGTAATTGAAGAACGTTACGGAAACCTGTTTGAAATTTATGAAACAATTACAGGAGAAAATCCTTACAAGTCTCCAATGATGATTTATCCGGCACCTCACTATACAATGGGTGGTTTGTGGGTAGATTATAATTTAATGAGCAATGTTCCGGGATTATTTGTACTTGGTGAAGCAAACTTCTCTGATCATGGTGCAAATCGTTTAGGTGCTTCTGCACTTATGCAAGGCTTAGCTGATGGTTATTTTGTTATTCCTTACACAATGGGAAATTATCTTGCCGGTGATAAACCAACATTAGTAAAAACTGATCATCCGGAATTTGAAAAGGTTGCTAAAGAAGTAAAAGATCTAACCAACAAACTTCTTTCTATAAAAGGAAAGAGGACTGTTGATGATCTGCACAAACAGCTTGGCAGAATTATGTGGGATAATGTTGGTATGGGCAGAAACGAAGCCGGATTGAAAAAAACTATCGAACAGATAAGACAAGTAAAAGAAGAGTTCTGGAAAAATGTTACAATTCCTGGCAGCGGTGATGATGTAAATCAAACATTAGAACGTGCAGGAAGATTGGTAGATTATTTTGAACTCGGTGAATTGATGGCACTTGATGCTCTTGATAGAAAAGAATCCTGCGGCGGACATTTCCGTGAGGAATATCAGTTTGAAGATGGTGAAGCCAAACGTGATGACGAAAATTATTCTTACGTTGCTGCTTGGGAATTTGCAGGTGAGAATAAATGGAATCTTCACAAAGAAGAACTGAAATATGAGTATGTAAAACAGGCAATCAGGAGTTACAAATAATGGAAGCAAAAAAATTAAATCTAACGCTTAATATCTGGAGACAGAAAAATTCTAAATCTGTTGGAAGTTTTGCTGAATACAAAGTTCAGGTTTCTCCTGATGCATCTTTTCTTGAAATGCTTGATGAGTTAAATAATACTCTCGAATTAAAAGGTGAAGAAGCTGTTCATTTTGAAAGTGATTGCCGTGAAGGTATCTGTGGAACTTGCGGATTAGTTATTAATGGACACGCTCACGGTCCATTACCTAAAATTGCAACTTGCCAGTTACATATGCGTAACTTTAAAGATGGTGAAACAATTTGGGTTGAACCATTCAGAGCAAAAGCATTTCCTGTAATTAAAGATTTGATGGTTGATCGCTCTGGATTCGATAAAATCCTTCAAGCTGGTGGATATGTGTCTGTAAATACTGGAGGTGTACCCGATGCTAATTCAATTCCTATTCAAAAAGAGATTTCAAGTTTAGCAATGGATGCCGCAGCTTGCATTGGATGTGGGGCTTGTGTTGCTTCTTGTAAAAATGCTTCTGCAATGTTATTTGTTTCTGCAAAAGTATCTCAGTATGCTCTGCTTCCTCAAGGTCAGCCGGAGCGTTACCGCAGAGTTGAAAGAATGGTAGCAGTTATGGATGATCTTGGATTTGGAAGCTGTACAAACACTTATGCTTGCGAAGCTGAATGTCCTAAAGGAATTTCTGTTACCAATATTGCAAGAATGAACAGGGATTTTATGATGGCAAAGATAAAATCCAAAGAAGTGGAAGTTTAGTACACTATTTAAGATATTTTACTTAAAACGAATCCCGATTAACTTTAATCGGGATTTTTTTATATTTTTAGCCTCACAATCAAACAAGAAGAGAATTATATGTTTGAAAACGAAATAAAATTCATAAGTGATTTTACTCTTAACAAAGTTAAAGAGTTGGGATCTTTCATAACTATTGAAAAATTCCTTGCAATCGATATTCATCCATCCATAAAAAAATATGTTGAAGGTGAAATTGATTACCTGATTTCGGAGGATCGAAAGAAGTTAATTGAAAATTCTTTGTTCGATTATTCGGGTACGGAAATTTCTAACTACTTTACTCTTATCGGTAATGAAATCAAAAAAACTAAAAAAATCTCGTATGAAGATATTAAAAACATTGTGCTTCAGGCAGTTTCATTTAATGCAAACTATGTTGTTCGTCCAAAGTGGTCGCTTTCAAAATTAATTTTTGGAAACAATAAATCAGTTTCAGTAAATGAACTAAGGCTGATGCTTAACTACACTTATTATTATGAATATCTGAATAATGTTTTTCTAGCTTATTTATCAAAGAAAAAGATTTTAAATATTACTGTTACCGAGTTTGAACTTATTGTGAATAAAATTGACCGTGAATTATTTATGCTGCATCAAAGTAAATTAGTTGATAATGCACTTTATGCAATTGCAGATTATTTTAGTATTGGTGGTCTTAATAAATCAACTGTTACAGTTGAATCAGTTGAAAATTTTCTTAAAGAAAAAAACTTAACGGAACTTCTCTTCAAACTTAAACGAGCCTATTCAAACTCAGCAAAAAAGAGAGCAGATATTGATGATATAAGAAAAGTGCTTTACTCTACTTTAAGTATTGATTCTCCTTTTGTCGAAAGTGACAATCAAGAAAATGTGGCTGCTGATGAAAGGCATTTTGAAAATCCTTTAAAAGAAGAATTTGTTGATGAAGAAGAATTGCCAGAAACTGAAGACGTTAGAGAAAATGAAAGCGAATTTGATTTAGGAAAGCAAGAAGAAACCGAAGCATTTGTGGATGTGGAGCAGACCGTGGAAATACCTTTCTCTGACGATGAAGAAAAAATTGATGAAAAACTTTCTGAGGATCTGGAAGAGGCTATAAAAATATCTGAACCTGAAAAATTTGAGGTAAAATCTGAAGAGCCACAAAGTTTAGAAATCACTTCAGAGGAAAGTAATGACTTGGTAATTAATGAAATTGATTCAAGCAGCGATGTTACTGAGATGGAATTAGTAATTAGTGATACAAATCCAGTAGAGGAAAGTGAATCATTATTAAAAGAATCGATTGATGAAGAAGATGTGCTTGCCAGTTTAACTGAAGAAATCGAAAAAGATAAAAATAAAGATGACGAAATAATCATACTGGATGAAAAAGAGCAGGAAGATCTATTAAACTTTTATGATAATGAACTGGAAATTTCAATTGATGATGATCTTGCCAATAGGAAAAGATAAAAATCCGGAAAGCGATGAAAACTCTTCTGATGAAATAAATGAGTTGGTATTTGAGCATGATCTACAAGTTGAAGATGATGGCGCTGAAGATGAAGTTCCTATTGAAAAAATTGATTTTGAAAAAGATCTGCTTGGAGTTGAAGACACTAAACTGACAGAGGATGTTCAGGAAGAAAATTTATCCGAACCATCGGTTAGTAAAAAGAATGATGATATATTCACATATCTTTCAAAAAAAGAGATAGATAGAGTTATTAAAAATCTTTTTAATTCTGATAGCGAAGATTTTGCAAATACTGTTGAAAAAATGTCACTGTGCGAAACTTATCAAGAAGCCTCCGTTATTTTAGAAAATATCTTTAAATATGCTAGAATAAAACCACACAGCCGGGATGCGGCTTCATTAACTACTGCTGTGGCAAAATATTTTAATGTGGAAAAATAATGTTTATTGATTTTGTTCAAATTGAAGTTGGTTCTGGTAAAGGTGGTGATGGGGCAGTAGCGTTTCGCAGGGAAAAATATGTTCCTAAAGGCGGTCCATCGGGTGGTAATGGCGGAGTTGGAGGAAGTGTAATTTTTGAAACTCAACATAATCTTTCTACTTTATTGGATTTTAGATATAAGAAAAAATTTATTGCAGAAAATGGTAAACCGGGTGCTTCATCATTAAAGGATGGAAAAGATGGTGAGGATATAATTGTTAAAGTACCTGTAGGAACGATAGTAAAGGATGCTGAAACAGAAGAAATTCTGCTTGATCTTTCTGAGCCAAATAAAAAAGTAGTTTTTGCAAAAGGCGGTGCCGGCGGAAAGGGGAATAGTAACTTTGCAACTCCAACAAGGCGTACCCCGCGATTTGCTACAAATGGTAAACCTGGTGAGCAAAGAAAAGTTATACTTGAACTAAAATTAATTGCAGATGTTGGATTAGTTGGATTTCCGAATGCAGGCAAGTCAACTCTTATTTCAAAAATCTCCGCGGCCAAACCTAAAATTGCTGATTACCCGTTTACTACACTTGAACCAAACCTGGGTATTGTTAGGTATAAGGATTATCAAAGTTTTACAGTTGCGGATATTCCAGGAATTATTGAAGGTGCGCATCAAGGCAAAGGATTAGGAATTAAATTTCTTAGACATATCGAAAGAACAAGAATACTTCTTTTCTTAATTGATATTACTTCAGAAGATTATCAGAAAGATTTTGATACTCTTTATAATGAATTGAAAAAATACAGCAAAAAACTTGTTGATAAAAAAATAATTGTTTCACTCTCTAAATCAGATCTGATTCCTGAAAAAGAACTCGCCAAACTTTCTAAGATTAAAATCAAAAAAGTTAAAGATCCGATATTGATTTTTTCATCCGCTACTGGATTTGGCTTAAAATCCCTAGAGGATAAACTCTGGGAAAGCTTAAATAAGCCATAATTAAGTATCTTTTTGAATTTCAGGGTCAAAGATTTATATTTACAGCCTAAATTTTCGGCGGGGTAGCTCAGTAGGTTAGAGCAGTGGAATCATAATCCACGTGTCGGGGGTTCGAATCCCTCCCCCGCTACAATATTAAGGAGAAATAATATGTACACATTGTTAGTATTGATAGCAACTATTGTCGCCATACTTCTTGTTATAATGGTTTTATTACAAGCAAGTAAGGGCGGCGGCTTAGCTGGAACTTTTGGCGGCGCAGGTGCAGGCATGGGAACTATGTTTGGATCTCGCAGAACCGCAGACTTTTTAAGTAAAGGTACTTGGTGGTTAGCCGGTGCTTTGGCTGTTCTTGCGTTGGTGATAAATTTGTTCTTTTTGCCAGGTCAAACAACAGCAGAGCAAAGAAGTGTTATTCAGGAAAGTGGAAGAACTAATGTTCCTACAGCTCCAACACTTCCACCTCAGAATCAAGTTCCTTCAGGTAATTAATTTTACTTCAGCTCCGATTAGAATTTATATATTTTTAATCGGGGCTGTTTGTATCTAAATCTAAAAGTATTTCAACTATCTGATCTTGAACATCCCGATAATATCCCCAGCCGCCTTTATTAAATTCAAAAATAATTGTTACGATCAGGTCTTCACCATCTGGGGTTGTTAAATATCCTGCCAAGCCTGAAACACCATTTAACGATCCGGTTTTTCCTCTAAAATTATTTTCAGCACCGGAGCCCATCATTCTACCTCTAAGCGTTCCATCAACTCCGGCAATACTTAAAGAATTAAAAAAATCATCGAAGTGAACAAGATCAAAATACATTTTTTCTAAAACACCATTTATTGCTAATGGAGTTGCCTGATCAAATCTTGAAATCCCTGATCCATCAACGATTTCAGTTCCAGTTGAGTATATGTTATTATCTTTTATAAATTTTAAAATAGCTTGTTGGGAAAAGAATGAATTTCCCTGAACTCCACTCGCTTCCGCACCAAGTGTTTTGAACAAACACTCAGCTAAAAAATTATCACTATGTTTATTAATCAGAGAAATTAGCTCTTTAAGTTGTACTGATTTTTCAGCAAGCAAATAAACTTTTACTGGAGTAATTCCTTTTGTCGTTTTTCCTTTAATCTCTATTCCTGCACTTTTCAATTTCTCACTTAATTTGTTAGCTGCAAATAGAGGCGGATCTTTTGTGTTTTCTGAAATGTACCGGTATCTCTTTCGGATTTTTTTTCTAATTGTAGTTCTATTTCTATCCACTACAAGTGCTGAGATAGGAGGGAGTTTTACATTTGCTCTTTCACCGTCAATCCAATCTTCTCGTGTATAGATATCATCAAAAAAAGAATCATCACCAACAACCGATCCACTTATAACTTTTATTCCCTTCTTAACTAATTCAGTTACAAAATATTCTAAATCCGAGTCTGTAAACACAGAGTTGCCAAATCCTTTTAAATAAAGATTTCCATCAAGTTCTCCATCTTTAAAATCAATGTCATCAGAAAATAATTTCGTAGATAACTTATGATCACCACCCATTACTGCCAGTGAAGTTGATGTAGTGAACAACTTGGTCACAGAAGCAGGAATCATAGGCAGCGATTCATTATTCGCAAAAATTGTATCCTGCATAAGTGGATTATAAATAAATACTCCGCTAACTGTGTTTGCAGGTAAGTTTGAAAGAACCGCTCTGATTCGATTAGCTATCTCTTCTTTTGAGGATGCAAATATCCCGCTTGAAAATACCAGAAAAATAAATAGAATCTTTTTTATCATAACTCTCAAAAAAAAGTGATATTTTGTCATACGATTTTCATAATTATTGTTGAATCAATTTCGTTTCTATGCAAATATAAACAGAAACCATTCTTCAAATAAACATAAACATTTTTAACTTTTTATTTATAAATTGTTTTTAATACTAAGGGCTGATAATGGCAAAAGAACAAAAGACAGTTAAAGCATATCACAACGAGGATTTTCTTTCTTCATCAGATGGAAGAATTTTAAGATTACTTGCAGAGTATCTTGAACCAAAAGCAAGATTTAAAAAACACAAGATAATGGATACAATAGTTTTCTTTGGCTCAGCCCGACTCAAATCCCGCAAAGAGGCTAATGCTGAACTTAATAAGTTTAAGAATGCTAATCCAAAAACTATTACAAACTTTGCACAGGAATTACGTAAGGCACAAAAGCAATTAGAGATGTCTAAATATTATGAAGATGCGGTTGAACTTTCCAGAAGACTTACAGAATGGTCGATGAATCTGGAAACTAATGCAAACAGATTTATTATTTGTACAGGCGGCGGTCCCGGAATTATGGAAGCCGCAAATAGAGGAGCCAAAAAAGCCGGCGGCTATTCGGTTGGATTAAATATCAGTATTCCATTCGAACAATATGTTAATCCTTTTGTTACAAAAGAACTTAGTTTTGAATTTCACTATTTCTTTATGCGAAAATTTTGGTTTGCGTATCTATCAAAAGCGCTGGTTGTGTTTCCGGGTGGCTTTGGTACTTTTGATGAGCTTTTTGAAATTTTAACTCTCGTTCAAACCGAAAAGATCAGAAAAAAATTATCTATTGTAATCTATGATGAAAAGTATTGGAAAAGCGTTGTTAATTTTGATGCACTAATTGAGCAGGGAGTTATTAACGAAACTGATATGGATCTATTCCATTTTTGTAATGATGTGGATACTGCATTTAAGATTATTAAAGATCATTTAGAGAAAAACTTTTTGAAGGAAAAAGAACCTGCCATTATAGAACCAAGAATTCATATTAAATAAAAAAAATCCCGCTCAAAAGGCGGGATTTTTTAATTACATTACATCATAATGTTTTCAGGGCGATGAGCACGTCTTGCGGCTTTTATCTTTTCCATTCTTTTCTTTATCGATGGCTTCACAAAAAAAGTACGTTTCTTGAATTCTTTAAGAACTCCTGAGCGTTCATATTTTTTCTTAAACCTTCTTAAGGCTTTATCAATGGATTCGTTATCACCTAATTGAATGCCGACCAACTAAATCACCTCGCTTTGTTCTTCCTGGTCTGTTTGTTTAATGTATGATTCGACTAATTTTTTATTTCCTGAATTTTGAAATTCAACCGAAATTGATTTCTGACCATTCGATAGAATTTCTTTCGCAATTACTTTACCAAAATCATTCCAATTTTCATGAAAAATTGTTTGTCCAACTTCATAAGAATTTGCAGGGGAATAGGTTACACAACTTTCATTTTCTATACCTTCAAGCGATACCTTATGTGCCACAACATCTGAAGACATATTTATAACCATTGTCTGTTTGCATTTTTTACACTTTGCCCATCTCTTGTTCTCATCACCGGCAATATCTCCGGTCAATTCCATCTTTCTTACAGCATTACAAACACTGCAAAAAGCTTCAACGTTTTTAACTTTAGCCATACTTTACCTTTATTACGAAAATGCGAGTAACTAAAATATCAAATCAATCAGCATTATGCAAGAAAGTGCGATTATTATGATTTTGAGCGTGGAGTTGTAACTAAGACCGGGATTTTGGAGTATCTTATAACTTTTTCTGCAACACTGCCTAATAATGTGTGGATTAACCCCGTTCTACCGTGTGTGGCAATCACGATAATATCTATCTTCTTTTCTTTAGAATATTTGATAATTTCTTCATAATCGATGCCTTTTCGGATTACGGGAATTATTTCAACATCCTTAATCTTTTTGATTTTCTTAACAGCTTCAGAAAGGTGTGATTGTGCATCGGCATCAATTGATTCTATTATTTTTTCACGTGATAAATCAAGTGAGCGAATTGCAAGTATTGGCGGCGTTTTCTCTAAAACATTAAGAACGTGTAAAGTTGCTTTGTATTCATCGGCTAACTCAACAGCATATTCTGCAGCAGTTAATGATGTTTTACTAAAATCAGTAGGCAATAAAATATTTTTTATCTTGAACATTTTCTTTCTCCAAATCTTAAAGGCTGCAAAAGAGGTTTTCTATTTCTTTTGGATTACCGTTGGATACAACTGCACAAATATTATTATCTAATTTTGTAAACATTGTAACCGATCCTTCTGATTCATAAGAATAGCAATTTCCATCATCAAGATATTTAATCAAATCGTCTGATAAAGAAATAATTTCGTGATTATACAAATAAGATTCATCAACCTGGAATAAATATGCAAGTTTGCCATCTTTACTAACATAAACGTGATGCGCAAATTTTTCACCATGATCCTCAGAAACTACAGCACCCAGCAAATTCCAATCAGCCACATTTGGAACTAAGGTTGAATACTTAACACCATTATCATTAAAGAAATTTTTAATCTCATCCGCATTTTGGGATGTAAGCTGTGGTAACAATTTACCGGTTGTAATTGCATTAAAATTACTCTTTGCCTGCACGAACATATTTTTACTGCCGAGCTGCTCAATTGCAAAATCTTTCTTTTCAACCATTCCTGGTCTGTTTATAATTATTAATGCGATCGCAAGAACGACTACCAATGCTGTTGCAAACGAGAACGATGGTCTCTCGAAAATATCTGCAAAGAAAGATCTTTTTTCTGAATTTACTTTTGTAGTTGAACCAATTGACTTTAAAATTTTTGCTCTAACTTTTAAGGGAGTTTGCTGATAAACTACTTTTTCTTTTATAAGATTTTTTACCAGAGAATGCACGCGGTATTCAATTGCAAAATTATTATCATTATTAATTCTTGCTAAAATTTCTTTTTCAAGTAATTCATCTTTTATTTCGCCATCAATATAGGCGTCTATCATATCCAATTTTATATCCATCATTTCTTATCCTTAGTCTTACTCACATAACCTTTGTCGCTGGCATAATCGTGCAGTTTTGTATAAAGCATTTTTCTAGCTCTATGCAATCTTGAACGAACGGTTCCAACCGGCACATCAACAAAGTCTGCGATTTCATCGTATGTATAACCTTCTATATCACAAAGAATTACTACTGTTCGGAAATCTTCCGGAAGGGAAGATATAGCTCCCGATAACTCGTCATCAAGAAGGTTGTCATAAATGTCCTTTTCAAGATGTGCGCTGTCTGTAGATGATGGTTTGATGTTTTCATAAAAATTTTCAATCTCTTCATAATCAACTTTATCGGGTTCTTTAGTATTCTTTCTATACGTATTGATAAACGTATTTTTCATAATCCTAAACAACCACGCCTTGCAATTAGTTCCTTTTTCAAACTTATCCCAAAAACGAAATGCTTTTAGATAAGTTTCCTGGATCAAGTCGCTGGCATCATCGCTGTCGCCTGTCATTTTTAAAGCAAAGTTGTACAAAGAATCCATATGCGGAACGGCTTCACGCTCAAACTCTTCGTTTAACTTTTTTTCATCAGATTTGAATATTGCGAATAGAAATGCGAACATTTTTCCCTTTTAATAAATTAAGCTTTATTTTTTTTGTAATTATAGGAATTAAAATATCAATAATCAAAAAATCATTTTATTATCAAACCGTTACCTTCAAATTTTCTATTCTTTTCAACTTTTTGTAAGAATCCATTTATAACAATGTATTCAACTTTCCCATCTTTTTTAATAACAAAATTTGCTGATTCACCAATGTTTATTGTTGTATCAATCTTGTTCTTCAATGCAATATTTATTGGAAATCTTGTAAACTTTTCGTCGGGTAATTTTTTTACAAGGATAGTTGAATATCCTTTTGAGTACAGATCATAAAAATCAATTTTCTCAAGTTTATTTAGCGGATATACTTTTTTCTCATAAACTGATGCTCGTTCAATTGTGTAACCATCAAAATCATAATCATCATAACCATAGAAAGTTGAAAGATCACCAAGATCATCTACCTGAGATTTGTAAAAAATCTTTTTCTCATTCGGACCTTCAAATTCATCTAAGTTTATTCCGATATCAATTTTAATTTTTTCTTTTCCGCTTTTGATAGTTAGGTTTCTTAGAATCACATCAAAAATGTATTTGTCATTAAACGGAATTGATTCATAAATCTCACTGCTTGTATTTACATAACTTTCTTCTGCAATAGATTTGAATGCAGAAAGCAAAGCAATAAAATTTATTTTTCTTATAAATTGTTTTTCAGGATCATCTTTCCATCCGCCTGATTCTATAAGTATTGTACTCGTTCCCCATTTCTGAAAGTTATCACCAAAAGCTCTCGGTTCGTACTCATCAGAATATTTTGCAATATGACCGGGAATGAATTGTGAAAGTGCCCTGAACATATTGCCAATTAACTTATACTGCATTTCCGCGAACATCATTGAAATCTTTTTCATAATTGTAAGCAGGAGCAAGAAAACTTATTGTTGCAGTTCTAAAACTATTTCCAACAGAATATCTATGACTTTGATCGTGCAGGTTAAAACCGAAATCCGCGCTTAAACTATCGAAAACAGTTTTTAGGATTACCGCTTCAGGACATTGCAAACGCGATGCATCACGATTTAAATCAATATCATAAAAATTTCTTCGCTTAAATCTTTCTGCACCATCGGGATTTACCATTGGTAAAAAGTACAAGTGTTACTCTTTCAAACAATGCTTTGCAAAATTCTTTGTTTGTAGTGTCGTTTATAAAATTAAATATATCAAACAATGCTGCAGTTGCTGTTGGTTCATCGCCGTGCATTTGAGACCACATGAAGATTTTCTTTTTGCCGTGCCCGATTGTGATAAGTTTTAATTCTCTGCCTTCAACAGATTTGCCGACAACTTTAACCGTAAATCCGCTTTTATGTTTAAGCTTATCAATTAACGGGGTTATATCAGCGTGTTTAAATCTTCTGTGAGTTAAACTATTTTCCTTGTATCGTTCATAAGTTTGATACAGATGCTGTTCAAAATCATAATTTTGTGGCATAATGGTTTCTGAGATTATTATTGTTAAGATTAAGAGAAGTGTTTTCATATTTTGATATTTTTGTTCAGTTAACTAAAAATTTATTTAACCTTTGGAAAATTTACCATGCAAGAAAACAAATTGAAAATAGATTCTTTAATTCCCGGTTTTTCTTTAACGGGAGTTGATGATAAAAATTACAGTTTGAATGATTTTTCTGACAAGAAAATATTGATTGTAATCTTTAGCTGCAATCACTGCCCTTATGTGCAGGCGTATGAAGACAGAATAATGGAATTGCAGAATGAATTTGAAAAAGACGGCGTGCAGATAGTTGCAATAAACTCTAATGATGATGTAAAGTATCCCGATGATTCATTTGATGAGATGAAAAAAAGAGCAGCTGCAAGGGGATTTAACTTTCCATATTTAAGAGATGAAACACAGGATGTTGCAAAAGCATTTGGTGCAACACACACTCCACAAATTTTTCTGTTTGATAGTGATAGAAAACTAAAGTACGAAGGCAAGATTGATGATAACTGGCAGGAACCTCATAAAGTTAAATCTGCTTATTTGAAAGAAGCAATTTTAGAAGTGCTTTTTAATAAAGAAGTTTCTGTTCCCGAAACTTTTTCTATTGGGTGTACGATCAAGTGGAAGTGATGCTAGTACATCATCCCTAAATTAAGCGTAATAAAAAATCCTTGTATTTCTGTTTTCTCTTTTCCGTAAAGACTTTCTACACCGCCAGTAAGAATTTTAGAATAGTAATATTTAAAAGTAATACCTACTAAGCTTGATTTATCCAATCCAAAGTTTGCTCCAAGCCCAACATATCCACCGACTGCATAATCAGTTTGTGCATAGGCAAAGGAGTTAAAAAATTCTTCCTGATAAGGAGTAGAAATAAGTACCGTTGGACCTGCAGCGGCGCAGAGGAAAGGTCTTAAATTATCAGCAATAGAATTTTCAAAAAGTCTGAACTGCACTCCAAAATTTAGCGGCATCTGAAAAACTCTGTTCTTTTTACCAATGGTAATTACATTGCCAAAATAATCTATATACTCAAACTCACGTTCATCTTTGGTTTCAGAAAATGAAAGATCGGCAAAGGCAGTCCATTTAGTGGTTATTTCTCTTCTATAAAAAGTGCCAAGCCCAAAACCTGCATCGCCAAACATAATATCCATTCCCCACACATTAGGTGGAAAAACTTCTGCCGGCTTAGGCGGCGCAAGTTCTCCAATACCTTGAGCATTGATGTTTGCAAAAGGCAATGCAATTGCAAATAAACTTATGATAATTAGACTTTTTATAGCAAAGCCAGATTTTATTTCTTTAGACATTTTAATATTCTTATTTTTCTATCGGTAAAATAAATATTGAAATGACAATATCAATGGAAATATTCATCATTTATTTATTGATTTCATCTATAATTGTTTTGTCATTCCCACTGCCATTAGGCATCCCTTTGGGAGAAAGTGGGAATCCATTTAGTTTACGGACTCTGGATTCCCGTTTACACGGGAATGACTACAATGTTCAGATTTAATATAAGAGTTGACTCATAATTAGAGATTAGAATATAAAAGAAAATGCCAAAAAACCTTGAAATAAAAGTAAAACTAACCTCACACAAAGAAGTAAAAGAAATACTTAAGAAGAATAAAATTCCTTTTGAGGAGTTATTATTACAAAAAGATATTTATTACAAGGTGAATAAAGGACTGCTGAAGCTAAGGAGTCGAGAATGATAAACAAACTTTGATATTTTATGACCGAAATGAAAAATCAAAAAAGCGCTGGTCTGATTATCATCTTTTAGAGATAGACAAAACTGATGCAAATAAATATCTTAAAAGATTTTTGGATGTTCTTACAATCGTAAATAAAAAAAGAGAGCTTTATCTTTTTAAGGATACAAGAATTCATCTTGATAATGTAAAAGGTTTGGGCTGCTTTTTAGAATTGGAAACCCGGGTTATAAATGGTTTAGCAGATGCTGAAAAAAGATTTGCGTTTATGATGGATTTACTAAAACTTAGAGACAAGAAGGAAATAAGAGCTTCTTACAAAGATTTACTTTTAGCTAAAGATAAAAAATGATTCTTTCCAAAAATAAAATTGAGCAGTTAGATCCGGATAATCTTATAAATGATTTTATAAGTCAGGCAAAGCTTGGTGAGATTTTAATAATTGTACCGACAAACAGAAAGATCCGATACTTAAAAAGAGAATTAGTTTCGCAATCGCCGGGCAAATCAGTTTCAAAAATAAATCTTCACACCTTTGAAACATTTACAACTCAGATATTTCAAACGAATGATTTTGATTCATTTAAAACTCTTAGTGAAGCATCATCGGCTGTGCTGTTAAGTAAATCATTTAAGAAAACGGAATTAAAATATTTTTCAAATTATAAAAATGAAATTCCGCGCGGAACATTAGACAGAATTAAAAATGTAATTACTCAATATAAATTAAACGGTATTTCACCTGATCAGATTATTTCAGAAGCAAAAAAACTTGAGGGTTCTGAAAAACTAAAAGCAATAGACATCGCAAATGTTTATAAGAATTATTTAGCGTACTGCAAAGAATTAAATGTTTATGAAACAGGTGATGTTTATTCAGAAGTTTTAATATTAGATAAAAAAGATTTTATTGTAAGATTTAATAATTCATTCAGCTGGAATAAGAACAATATTAATTAACGGGTTTGATGAGTTTACACAGCCGGAAATTGATATAATAAATCGCACAGCAGATGTTGAAGGGATTGAGCTTTATGTAATGTTTGATTATTACCGATACAATCCTGCTTTGTTTTCGCATCTTGATAACTGTTATGAAAAATTTAAAGCCTGGGGTTTTAATGAAGTTGAAGACACATCTCAAATTCAGTTTAATGATTATCAGAAAAGAATACGTGAAAAATTATTTTTATTAAATGAAAATGATGACACCAAAATCGAGTGAAATTGATACGGTAAAAATTATTGCCCAATCGCCCGAAGAAGAAATAAGACTGATCGCCAAAGAAATAAAATCACTTATCACAAAAAAGAATGTTGATGTTGATTCAATAACCGTAGCTTTTAATTTGATATCTGATCACTCGGCAATTATACGCGATGTTTTTAATGAGTATGGAATTCCGTTTAATCTTACAGACAGATATGCGTTAAATGAATCTCAGCCGGTAATTGCTTTAATAAACTTTCTGGAAATTCTTGAAAATAATTTTTACTATAAAAATATTTTTCGTGCTTTAACAGGAAGATGGATAAAGATAAACGGACTCGATCTTTCAAACCTGCTTCGTGTTTCTTCAAATCTAAAAATTGTATCCGGTTATAAGAACTGGATTGATTCAATATCCAGAACAATTGATGAAATAAATTATAATAATGATGATGAAGACAATCGTTTTTTGCCAATTGAGTTTTATTCCAAAGCCAAAGATGATGTTGAAGCAATCTTTGAAATGCTTAAACCTTTCAGAGAAAAGAAAACCATTTATGAGTTTAAAGATGAGCTAAGAAAACTTATTTACACTTTAGGTTTACCTCAGCGGATAGTTAATGATCATGAAGATTATATAGAAAAAAATGTTAAAGCTATTACAGTCTTTCTGGAAACTCTTGATGAACTATTTGATTTGCTTGCTGATGAAAATGGTGCTGATAAAAAATTTCCATTAGGTTATTTCTTATCTCAGATAAAAACTGCGCTTCAGTTTACTCGGTATAATATTAAAGAAAGACATGCAAG
Organism: uncultured Ignavibacteriaceae bacterium; assembly: GCA_963812305.1. GTDB lineage: Bacteria > Bacteroidota > Ignavibacteria > Ignavibacteriales > Ignavibacteriaceae > IGN3. The sequence continues at coordinate 53,281 of CAWEUT010000013.1, read as the reverse complement.
CGGAGTGCTTGTAACATCGGTTAATGAAATCCGCGGATTAAACTTTGATTATGTTTTTATCGGCGGTCTGGTTGATGGTGAATTCCCAACGAGATATCAACCTGAAATATTTTTATCAGGTTCATATAAGAAAGATGAATACAGGCATATACTTGAAGATCGATATCATTTTTATCAGACATTATGCTGTGCTAAGAAAAGATTGTACTTGTCTTATGCAATGAAGGATGAAAAGAAAGAATTTACTCCTTCTACATTTGTAAATGATTTGTTAAGAATATTTAGTGTTAAGGAAAAATCATTTAAAGATTATTCGGATCTTATTTACAGTAAGTCTGAGTTAATGAAGTATGCCGCTACTCTGGATTTAGAAAAAGATAAACAAAAGCTTGAGACACTCGGTATTGATATCGAAAAACTAAAAACTGATTTAAGTATTGATAAATTAAGATTGGAAAATCCGTTTGGTGAAACTGAATTTACAGGAAACATATCCATCAATATTTCTGATGAAGCAAAAACAAAATTATCTGAACAGAAGGAAAAACAATACTCAGCATCACAGCTTGAAGAATATGCAAAATGTCCTTTCCAGTATTTTCTGAAAAGAATTTTACAGCTAGAAACAATTGAAGAACCCACGGAAGAATTAGAATCGTTTGAACTTGGAAGTATCATTCACTCAATCTTATATGAGTTTTACAGCGCACTTAATGAGAAGCAAATATAATTCTTTCACAATGTGATGATGATACATTTAAGAAGGCGGAAAAATTAATATTCAGTATTGCTGAAAAGAAAATTGATAAGCTTAGACTGAATTCGACAATGATATTTTTTGAAAGAGAAAAAATTCTTGGAATAGCAGGGAATAAGAAAAAATCCATCTTATATAAATTTCTTGAAGAGGAAAGAAATAATTCAGAAGGATTTATACCGCAATATTTTGAAATGGGATTTGGACAATTCAAAAATTCAAAAGAAGAAAATGCAGAAGAATTTATTATTGGCGATGTAAAAGTTCGGGGCAAGATTGATAGAGTTGATGTTAATCCCGATGATAAACACATATAAAGTCATAGATTATAAACTCAGTGGAAAGAGACCAGCAAAGAAAGATACTTGAAACAGGAATATCACTACAACTTCCGCTTTATCTCTACGCATCTAAAAAACTGATTGAAGCAGAATTGAATAAGGAGTTTGATCCGGCTGCTGCAATTATTTACTCGCTAAAATTGAGTAATAAAGATTTTGGTAAGAAAAATATTCATATCAGCAGTTCAAGAACTCCAGACGAAGATGACTTATTAAAATCAAACGAAGAGCTAATAAAAATTTGCAGTGAGTTTATTCCTATCTACGTTAACAAAATTTCAGAAGGCAAGTTTAATCTCTCAACTCTTGAAGACAGAGAAAATAAAGTTTGCCGTTTCTGTGATTTCAAATCAATCTGCAGAATACAGGATGTAGTTTAATATAAGCTTCTACAATATGATTTTGAAAAAAAATCTTGTAACACTTGAATGTCATCCCGAGCGAAGTCGAGGGAGGAAGTATGACTATTATATCATACGAAGGTATCTATCCAGATTTGGATCGGAACTCTGAATGAATTAGGCTAAATACTTTTCAGGTGTTAACACCTAATTTTATGCTTGCATTGATTTATTTTATCTTTAATTTTATCAACAACTAGTTAATTATTATCCAGGATTTATATGAAAACCATTGTTTCTTTTTTATTGATTCTTATAACAGGTATTAAGTTTTGCACAAAGCGGTAGAGATGAATGTATAATTGCAAAGACGCAGCGTTTTAACCGATTACAAAAATTTGCAGATATTAATTATCCCGGTGACTCCAAATACGATGTTAAATATTACAAATTGGATTTAACAGTCAATCATACAAATCAAACCATTTCGGGAAATGTAACCTGCAAGGCGGAGATTGTTACTGCCGGGTGTAACTGAAATTTATTATGATTTAACTAATCCATTAATTGTGGATTCAGTTTTAGTTAATGGGAACATCACAACATTTACAAGGGGATCAAACAAACTAAACATTGCATTAAACTCTACACTTAATGTTGGAGATAATTTTACAACTGTGGTTTACTATCACGGCACACCTGGCTCAAGCGGATTTGGAAGTTTTGAGTTTAGTTCGCAAAATGGTAATCCTGCTATATGGACTTTAAGCGAGCCTTACGGCGCAAAAGATTGGTGGCCTGTTAAAGATACTCCTGCTGATAAAGCAGACTCCGCAGATTTTTGGATTACAGTTAGTACTTCATTAATTCCTGCATCCAACGGAAAGCTTATGGCGATTGTTGATAATGGAAATGGAACACATACTTACAAGTGGAAGAGCAGCTATCCGATTGCACAGTATCTTCTTTCGATGGCGATAACAAACTATGCGCAATACACAAATTATTATCATTACAGTCCAACGGATTCAATGCCGATAAATCATTTTCTTTACCCTGGTAGTTTAAACTCAAATATTACACAGCTGAATAAAACTCCGGGTATGATTGAAATTTACGCCGAGCATTTTGGTGAGTATCCGTTTATAAATGAAAAATACGGACACGCGCAATTTGGCTGGGGCGGTGGAATGGAACATCAAACAATAACATCGATGGGTGGATTTAGTGATATGTTAATTGCTCACGAGCTTGCTCATATGTGGTATGGAGATAAAATCACTTGTAAAGATTGGCATCACATCTGGCTGAACGAGGGATTTGCAACTTATGGTGAAGGTGTAATAACTGAAGCGTGGTATGGTAAAACAGGTTATGATAATTTTATTGCAAGTGAGATGGCAAGTGCGAAAAATGCAGTTGGATCGATTTGGGTTCAGGATATTACTCAGGTTTGGGAAATATTTAATGGAAACAGATCGTATGCAAAAGGCGGAGTGGTTTTGCATATGTTAAGAGGGATTGTTGGTGATTCAGTTTTCTATGATATTATGAGAGCTTATTCTGCAGATCCAAATGTTGCATATGGTGTTGCAACAACTGAAGATTTTCAAGCAGTTGCAGAAAATGTTTCAGGTTTAGATTTGGATTATTTTTTTCAGCAATGGATTTATGGCGAGAATTATCCAAAGTATCATTCATGGTATTCAAAAAGTTTAATCAGCGGTAATACCTGGAATTTATCTCTTTTAATTACTCAGGATGCTAACACAAATCCTGCATTTTTTACTATGCCCGTTCAGATAAAAGTTACAAGAGCAATTGGCGATACTATCATTACGGTGTTTAATAACTCAGCTAGCCAGCATTTTAATATTGCAATTGAAGGTGAACCGATCTCAATGGTTTTTGATCCAGGCAATTGGATATTAAAAACTCACTCTACAATCGTTCCAGTTGAGTTGACTTCGTTTAATGCAGAATTAAATAATGATGTTGTAAATTTAAACTGGACAACAGCAACAGAAGTAAATAATCAAGGATTTGAAATTCAAAGAAAATCAAGCAAGTCGGATTGGGCTACGATTGGATTTACTGAAGGCAGAGGAACAACAACTGAACAAACTAATTATTCATTCGTAGATGATATTTCAGCAATGACTCAAACCAATCTTTACTACAGATTAAAGCAAATTGATTTTAACGGAGATTTTTCATATTCGGATGTTGTAAATGTTTTTCTGTTTCCGGATGATTATTCTTTAACTCAAAATTATCCAAATCCATTTAATCCGAGCACGCTGATTAAATTTAGTTTAGGCAAAACAGGGTATACAACTTTAAAACTTTATGATGTTCTTGGAAAAGAAGTTGCTGCACTAGTTAATGGCGAATTAGAAGCTGGTCCGCACGAAGTAACTTTTGATGCATCATCCGCCACAGGCGGACTGCCGAGCGGAACATATTTCTATACATTAACCTCAGGCAGTTATACAGAAACACGAAAGATGATGTTTTTGAAGTAAAATTAAACTTCTTGACATCCAGAGATTCAATTCTTATTTTTGCCCAGCCACTGTTCCAATTTATCGGAACGGTGGCAATTTTTTTTAAATCATTAACAAACAGAGATTTATTATGTCCGCTGAAAATTTTGTTTATTTAACGCGAGAAAGATTATTAGAAATCGAAAAAGAGCTTCAGGAAATGAAAACGAACGGCAGAAAACAAATGGCTGCTAAAATTGCCGAAGCTCGTGCTCACGGTGATCTTTCTGAAAATGCGGAATATGATGCTGCTAAAGAAGAACAGGGTTTGTTTGAGTTAAAGATCAGCAAAATGGAAGATGTACTTTCCCGTGCTAGAGTTATTGATACATCTAAAATGGCTGCGGATGAAGTGCATTTACTCTCTACTGTTAAGATTAAAAATATTAAAACAAAAAAAGTAGTGGAATATCTTTTAGTCTCGCCCGAGGAAGCAGATTTTCAGGAAGGAAAAATTTCTGTTACTTCACCTGTTGGGCAAGGTTTAATGGGTGCTAAATTAGGACAGAAAGTTCAAGTAAAAGCACCTGCAGGTTTATTGGAGTTTGAGATTATGGAGATTAAGTAATTTTATCATATTGAATTCAAAAATTGTCATTCCCACTGCCATAGGCATCGTTTCGGGAGAAAGAGGAATCTACTTTATTATAGATTTTCTGGATTCCCGTTTTCACGGGAATGACATCTCAATCATTACGACAAGATCATAACATCTATTCTTAATAAAGTTTAATAAATTTGGCAGATGAATCATACATACAACTTACTATCGAGATAGCCAAAAAAGGTGAAGGCAGTGTTAGTCCAAATCCATTAGTTGGATGTGTAATTATAAAGGACAATAGAATTATTGGTGCGGGCTATCATCAAAAGTTTGGTGAAGACCACGCAGAAATTAATGCTATTAACTCTTCTGCTGAATCACTTGAAGGCTCTACTTTATATGTTAATCTTGAACCTTGCAGTCACTTCGGAAAAACTCCACCTTGTGTTGATAGAATCATAAAAGAAAAAATTAAAAGAGTTGTAATAGGTACACTTGATATCAATCCGCTTGTTAGCGGCAATGGAGTTAAAGCCCTTAAGAAAGCGGGAATTGAAGTTAAAGTTGGTGTTCTTGAAAAAGAATGTATTGAGCTAAATAAATTCTTCTTCAAATTTATTACAAATAAACTTCCTTACGTTACTCTTAAAGCCGCTCAAACATTGGATGGAATGATTGCAGACAAGAATAATTATTCTGAATGGATCTCTTCAAGTGAATCAAGAAAATATGTACATTGGTTAAGGGCCAGGTATGATGCTGTGCTCATCGGTTCTGAAACTGCGCGAATTGATAATCCTAAATTGACAGTTAGAATGGTTGAAGGAAGAAATCCTTACAGAGTTGTATTGGATTCAAGTCTTAAACTCAAAAGTGATTTAAATTTATTCAAGAGTAATTCTGATAATAAAACGATTGTGATTACATCTGAAAAAAATAAATCGAAATTGAAGAAGATTAATCAATTAGAAAAGCTTGGTGTTAAATTTTTATTTGTTAAATCAGATGCACAGGGAAGAATGCAGTTAAAAAGTGTGTTAAAAGAAATAGCCAAGCTGCAAATATCATCTATACTTGTTGAAGGAGGCAGCAAAATTTATTCATCATTCTTAAAACAAAAATTATTTGATGATATCTTTTTGTTTGTAAGTCCCAAAATTCTTGGTAATGGATTAAAAACATTTTCAGAGTTAAAAAGTAACAAGTTAAGCGATGCAGCAAAACTAAATATCAGACGAACTCAAAAAATCGGCGATGATTTGCTTATCGAGCTTTTTAAATAATCTTTTCTACCGCGTTAAATCTTAGAAATTCTATTTATAACTTTACACTACAAATCTAAATTATTAAGGGCACACAATGTTTACTGGATTAGTCGAAGAAAAAGGAATACTTAAGGATAAAATTCCAACTGGCGATGGATTTCAATTTGTAATTGAAGCAAAAATTGTGATGAACGATTTGCGAATCGGAAGTAGTGTTGCTGTTAATGGATGCTGTTTAACCGTTGTAAAGATTGATGGAAATACTTTTGCGGTTGATACAATTGAGGAGACACTTAACAAGACAAATCTTGGTGTACTTAAACAAGGAATGAATGTAAACCTTGAAAGACCATTGGCTGCCGAAGCAAGATTGGGTGGACATTTTGTTCTTGGTCATATTGATACAACAGGAAAAGTAGAAGATGTAAAAGAACTTTCTAACAGCCATTGGTTAACAATTTCTTTTCCGGAAAAATTTAAGCAGTATTTGATTTATGTTGGCTCAGTTGCGATTGATGGAGTGAGCATGACAGTAGCTGAATTGAAAGACAAATCTTTTTCGGTCGGGATAATTCCGCACACCTGGAAAGAAACAATTTTTGCAGATAAAAAAATTGGCGATACAGTAAATCTTGAGTTTGATGTCTTAGGAAAATATGTTGAGCGAATTATGGAAAGTAAAAGTCAGGATGAGTCCTCATTCTTTTTAAACTGATGAAAGCAACAGAACAAAAAGTTTTAAGATTTATTAAAGAGAATGAACTTCTATCTTCTGGAGAAAAAATTCTTATTGCATTAAGCGGCGGACCGGATTCAGTTTTTTTACTTCACTTTTTAAATAAATTCAAAAAGAAATTTAAGATTGAACTTGGGGCAGCCCATATCAACCATCGTTTGCGCGGTAAAGATTCTGAAAGAGATGAACTTTTTTGTAAAGTGATTTGTGATGAGTTATCAATTCCATTTTACCTACTCCGTAAGGATATAAAATCTTACTCAAAGAAAAATAAGTTTTCTCTTGAAGTTGCCGGTAGAAAAATTCGCTACGAATTTTTTGAAAAGATTTCTAAGGCAAACAAGTATAATAAAATTGCAACTGCACACAATGCTGATGATAATGCTGAAACAGTTTTGTTGAATTTGATAAAAGGGACAGGGATAAAGGGGATTGCCGGCATTCCATGTAAGACGAAATAATATTGTTCGTCCAATTTTGTCTTTAACTAAAAAAGAGATTTTGGACTATCTGGATGAAAATCAATTTGAATATAGAATTGATGAATCAAATCTCTCGAATGATTTTGAAAGAAACTTTTTAAGAAATGAAGTAATTCCTTTAATACGGAAAAACATAAATCCTTCTTTCTCTAATTCTGTGCTCAACACTTCACTTAATCTGCAAAGTTTAAATGCAGGATTAGCGGAAATTGTTAGCGCATTAAAATCAGCAGTAAAAGTTAAACATAATAAAAGTGTTTCAATTCCCATTGAATTTATAAATAGAGAGTAAAGATTATATAATCTCATTATACAATAAAAGAGATTATTGATCAAAACTTTTCTGTAAAACTTGAATCAAACGATTTGAAGAAAATATTTTTGCTTGCAAAGAAGCAGTCAGGAAAATCAGAAGAGTTAATCAGAAAATCTAATTGCATTAAAAGAACGGAACCAAATTACAATACAAAAAAAATCATCAGTAAAAAATCCTAAGGAAAAAAAGATAAGTATTGGAAATGAAGTCGAGATTTACAACAAGTCCTTTTCGATTTCAGAAGTTAAAAGAGAAGAAGTTAAAATCAGCAAATCGAAAAATACAGAATTCATCTCAGCAGATGGTTTAAGTAGATAACTTTGTTGTTAGGATCTGGAAATCAGGTGATAAATTTTTCCCGATTGGAATGCAAGGAAGTAAGAAGATATCTGATTATTTAAACGATATAAAAATTAATTCTTTTGAAAAAAAAGAGCAGTTGGTCTTAGAAAATAGAAATAGAATTGTTTGGGTAATTGGTAAGCGTCTTGACGATCGATTTAAAGTAACACCTAACACAAAGAAAGTATTAAAATTATGTCTGAAGTAAATGATAGTAATAATGAAAAGCTGGTTATTGGTGATGATGTTTTTGTGCCATTCCTCACAGAAGAAGTAATTCAAAACAGAATTAAAGAAATGGCATCACAAATATCACAGGATTATATCGGAAAAATCCCCATTTTTATCGGCGTACTTAACGGTGCTTTTATTTTTCTATCCGATTTAATTAAAAATATCTCAATCGATTGTGAAATAGATTTTTTTAAACTCTCAAGTTACGGTGATTCTAAAATATCATCCGGCAATGTGCGCCTGCTCAAAGAATTAAATTGCGACGTGAACGGTCGGGATATTATTATTGTTGAAGATATTGTGGATTCAGGTTTATCCATAAAGTACATAGAAGAAATATTTAGCAAACATACACCAAATAGCATTCGTGTTTGCTCGCTATTAATGAAGCCAGAAAGCCTTAAATATGATGTTAGAATTGATTATATTGGATTCAAAATTCCAAGTAAATTTGTAATCGGTTACGGCTTAGACTATGCGCAAAAGTATAGAAATCTTAGAACGATTTATAGTTTAAGTGAATAAAATAAAAATTAAATATTGAGTATAACTTTAGAAAAAAGAATATGAGTGATAACGAAAACAAATCAGGTAATAAAACTCCTAAAAACAACAAACCAAACAGACCGGATGATAATTTTGACTGGTCAAAAGTAATTCGAATGGTTTTTGGTTGGGGTGCAGTTATTGTAGCTGCGGTAATTGTTATGCAGGTTTTTAGAACCGGTGCTGAAACTTTTACAGAAATTCCTTATGGTGAATATGAAATTCTTCTGCAAACTCCGGAAAATATTTCATCTGCAAGCATTACTAAAGCAGATTTAAATGATTATACATTTAAAGCCGAACTTAAAAAAGAAACTAATATTAATATTAAAGGCAAATCGGTTTCGGTTAAGGCAGTTTCAGTTTACATTCCTGAACCTATGATCCGTGATCAGGAAGCGGTTTGGAAAGAAAAGGGAATTCAGTATTCGTTTGATAAAGAATCAAATGAATGGATGAACATTTTAATTGGATTTTTACCCTGGGTACTTATTATTGCTGTTTGGGTTGTGATTATGCGAAGAATGCAGGGACAGGGCGGCGGCTCAAGAGGAATTTTTTCTTTTGGAAAAAGTAAAGCAAAACTTATTACTCCATCAAGTAAACGTGTAACATTTAAAGATGTTGCAGGAACTGATGAAGCAAAAATGGAACTTCAGGAAATTATTGAATTTTTAAAAGAGCCAACTAAGTTTCAAAAACTTGGCGGTAAAATTCCAAGAGGTGTTTTATTATTAGGACCTCCCGGAACCGGTAAAACTTTATTAGCTCGAGCAGTTGCCGGAGAATCAGGTGTTCCGTTCTTTTCAATTTCCGGAGCAGACTTTGTTGAGATGTTTGTTGGTGTTGGTGCAAGTCGTGTTCGTGATCTTTTTGATCAGGGAAAGAAAAATGCTCCTTGTATAATTTTTATTGATGAGATTGATGCAGTAGGAAGACATCGTGGTGCTGGATTGGGCGGCGGACATGATGAACGTGAACAAACCCTTAATGCTCTGCTTGTTGAGATGGATGGATTTGAACAGAACAGCGGAGTAATAATTATTGCCGCTACAAACAGACCTGATGTTCTTGATCCTGCATTATTAAGACCTGGCAGATTTGACAGACAGGTAGTTGTTGATCGACCGGATGTTAAAGGAAGAGAAGGCATTCTTAAAGTACACACAAGAAATATTCCTCTTGGTGAAACTGTAGATGTAGAAGTAATTGCAAAAGGAACTCCGGGGTTAGCAGGTGCAGAATTAGCAAATCTTGTTAATGAAGCTGCACTCTTAGCTGCAAGAAAGAATAAGAAAAAAGTTGAGATGATTGACTTTGAAGAAGCTAAAGATAAAGTAATGATGGGAATGGAAAGAAAGAGTTTGATCATTTCTGAAAAAGAAAAGGAAACTACTTCTTATCATGAAATTGGACACGTACTTGTTGCAAGGATGATTCCTGAGGCAGATCCAGTTCATAAAGTTACTATCATTCCACGCGGCAGAGCACTTGGTGTTACAAGTTATTTACCGATCGATGAAAAACATACATACTCAAAAGAATATCTTGAAGCAATGATAACTTATGCTCTTGGCGGAAGAGCTGCTGAAAAATTAGTTTTCAAACACTACACAACCGGCGCTGGAAACGATATTGAAAAAGCGACTAACATTGCACGTAAAATGGTTTGTGAATGGGGAATGAGTGATAAACTTGGTCCGCTTGCTTATGGTGCAAAGGAAGAAGAAATCTTTTTAGGAAGAGAAATTCAGAAACATAGAGACTACAGCGAAAAAACTGCTATCGAAATTGATGATGAGATTAGAGAAATTATTAATTCGGCTTTTGATAGAGCAGTGAAAATATTAAATGATAATATGGATTTGCTTCATAAGTTATCCGCCGAACTTTTAGAAAGAGAAATTCTTGATGCAGAAGAGATAGACAGAATTATTCGTGGTGAAAATTTACCTCCGGTGCAGAAGGAAGTTAAAACCGCAGAGGATGCTGTTCCAGATCATGTAAAAAAATTAATGGAACAAAGACAAAAACAGGATACAGCACCGAATAATGACGCACATTGATAATGGCACAATTCATTACAGAGATGAATTAGTTAGAAAACTAATTCATCTCTTTTCTTTATCTATTCCCATACTTTATTATTTCATTCCTTCATCCACATCAATTACTATTCTTCTTTGTCTTACAATCTTTGCTCTATTCATTGATGGTGGTAGGTTTATATCTAAATCCTTTGCAAATATATTTTATAAGGCATTCGGATTTTTATTACGAAAGCATGAGCTTGATAAAGAAAAGAAAAATCTAACTGGGGCAACCTATGTTCTTTTATCAGCATTAATTTGTGCTTTAATTTTTCCTAAAGTGATTTTTGTTACCGCCTTTTCAATTTTGATAATCAGTGATACAATGGCAGCACTAATTGGAAGAAAATTTGGCAAAAGAAAATTCCTTAGAAAAAGTCTTGAAGGAACTTTATCCTTTTTCATTAGTGCAAGCATAGTAGTTATTTTTACGCCCAAGGTTGGTGGTTTTCCAATGGAATATGTAATTGGTTTTATTGCTGCATTTGTAGGTGCCATTGTTGAAAATATTTCTTACGGCTTGGCAGATGATAATCTTACGATTCCTCTTTCAGTTGGACTAACTATGTGGGCGTTGTACTTAATAATTTTTCCAAACTTAGATTTGATCTTACAAAATGTTCCGAGGTAATTATGAAAAAGTTTTTTATTGTTCTATCTCTTTTCAGTTTTTTATACATATTAAATGGATGTGATTCATCTAAAAAACCAGCAACTGGATTTGAAGACGAGATTTATGTTGTAGCAGATTCTCTTGAGTTTGAGGAATTAAAAGTTGCTCTGCAAGCTGCGTTTGAAGTTGAAATAAATACCCCGATGCCTGAAAAACTTTTTATTATTAAAAGGGTTTCATCAAATCTTATTAATAAAATTCAGAACAAAAAAAATATTGTAATTGTAGCACCGCTTAATTCAAATTCATATACCTCACAGTACATTAAATCAATCGTAGATACTGGAATTCAGAAAAGATTTGAAACTGAAAATGATTTTATACTTAGTAAATATGATTTATGGGCAAAGAATCAGTTAGTTACAGTTCTATCTGCCGCAAACATGCAGGAACTTGAGTTTAAAATTCTGAAGAACAAGGACAATCTTTTATATGCTTATCAAAAAATATCCGACAAAAGATTAAAACAAAGTCTATACGCACCGCGTTATGAACGCAAGGCAATTGAAGGATTGTTATTGCGCGATCACGGTTGGTTAATTTATGTTCAGGCAGATTATAAACTTGCTAAGAATGATTACGAAAATAATTTTGTTTGGCTTCGTAGATCTCCCGGAAGTGATATGGAACGTTGGATTTTTATTCATTGGATTGATAATGCAACACCGGAATACCTAAATGCTGATTCGATAAAGGCTATCAGAAACCGAATGACTAAAAAGTTCTACCAGGTACGTGATGACACTGCCTACGTGGTTATGGTTGATAGTTTCTATACTACAAGCGAGATTAATTTTAATGGAAGATATGCTTTATATACTCAAGGATTGTGGGACCTGAATATCAAAGGTATGGGTGGTCCTTTTATTAATTATACTTTTTACGATGAAAAAAGTAAAAGACTGTATATGCTTGACGGCTCCATCTTCGCACCAAAGTATTATAAGCGAAATCTTATTCAGCAGATAGATGTAATACTTCAATCCTTCTTAACTAAAGATGAATTATCCAAAGACAGGATTGAAGATCTTATTGATGAAATAGATGAATCAATTAAGTATTAAGTTTGATAAAACCGGCGGCAGAGTAATATTTGGAAAATCTGCCGCTGCTTTCATAGCATAAATTTTAGCGCGTTCCGGTTTATTAAATTGCATTTCATACATTCCTCTTCTAATCAGCATCGAAGAAATAAATCCTTTTAGTGAAGTAATATACTTATCATCCTTATTATCATATCTGATTTTAAAATCAGGCAATGGTGCTTCAACATAATCGGTTGTGTTAACAACTTTAAAAAGTAAAAGATGCGGCACTAAAGTATAACCCGCAGGAAGTTGAAACTCACCGCGCTTCATTTCTCCATCAACAATCTCTGGAGCTATAAAATAATCATGTTTTTCAATATTGGTGGATACTAATCCTGTCATAATTTTACGAAAAAGATTTTCAAGAAGAATAGCATTGTACTGCTCTTCGCGCTCAAAGGGTTTTAACGCTTCAACAAATTGATCAACATCCGGTTTAACGCCACTCAATAATTTTGGATGATTAGTATTTAACTGATTGTAATACCACGAACGGCGCAATAGTTCTTTATCAATAACAACAACATCTTTTCTATAATCTTCAACTAACTGAAAATAATACGATGCTGAAATAAAATAATCCCACTGATAACTGAATACAATTGAATTTTTAGGAACAGTATTTAATATTGATTTTGTATAATCTTCGTAGATGAAATTGCCTCTTTGATTTACCTCGTCATAGTTGGAATAAAATTGTAATCCAACAAATAACACGAGTAGGGAAACCGGAATTATTAATTGCATTTTTTTCTTAGTTGCAAATAAAATTAACTGTACAATACCAAAAACTCCAAAGAATGCAAGTGAGATGTAAGCAAGCAAAAAATATGAATCGATATCATTGATATCATAATTAATAGAATATAAAACTGTTGATAGAAAAACTATAATATTAAAAATGAAAAATTTTCTTGCATAAATAAATGATACAACTAATCCGGCAAGTGCGAACAATAATGAAAATGAAAACTCGATTGGTAAATTTTTTACAAAATAGTTAAACTGCTTTGCAGCCGCTTCTGTAGATGAAAAAAGCCATACCTGATATTGCTGTCCGGATATATGTCTGATTATGCGCTCCCACTCAATTGGATTTCCCCAATTTACAAGCGGACTTTGAGAAGCGCGAATTGGTAAATATGAGTAAACTAAAATTAAAATCGGAAAGAAAATTAAAAGCATAAAAATGATTTGTTTAATACTCTTTGTGCTAAAACCATTTTTAGTAAAGTATAAGTATGCAACACCCGGAATTATTAAAAGTGTTGTCATATGATTTGTAAATCCAAGAGCTAAAGAAATAGCAAAGATTATCCAATATTTTGAAATTGAACTTTCTTTATCCGAAAGAAGAGATGCTTTGATAAGTGCTAAGACTATTATTGTAATCAGCAAAAGATGCAGGCTATAAACCTCTACCGAAGTGCTCTGAAACCAAAATGTTTTGCTGAGTGCAAGAAAAAGTCCACCAAAAATTGCTGATATAATTTTATAAGCTTCAGAAAGCTCGGCTGTTGCTGATGAAGCAGGTTGAACAATTTTTCCAGATTCTTTTTTCTTTCTTTTATTTTTTTCTTTAGAGTGTTTAATGAATTGAAATGAATTCCAATTGTCTAAAACTATTTTTGCTGTAAAAGTAAACACTGATACTGCAGCCGAACAGTATAGGGCTGCAAGTAAATTCATTTGAAATATTTTTGTTACAGGGAGTGGAAGTAAGTGAAAAAACATATCCAAGAATTGTAAAAAGCGGATAGCCAGTTGGATGTGCAATGCCAAGTGTGCATTGAACAGCCGCAAGTTCTCCCGTATCAATCTGTATTACCGATGGTGCAATTGTTAGCAAATAAAGAACAAATGAAATAAATCCTGTTAAGATGTAATAATATTTTTGTAAGTATTTCATATTCTGCTTGAAAAATTAATTAAAAATGGTTTGAAATTGTGTTCTTGTCTGCTCAATTATTTCATTAAGTCTACTAATAAATAATTTAGTGTTTGAAAACCCGCACTCTTTAGAAAGTTTTTTGAGTTTTATTTCTTCAGTTGGAATTTTTGAAATCCTACTATTGAATAATAATTGATTAGTCAATTCAATTTGTTTGAGTGAATAATAATTTATTTCAAGCTGATCAAATATTAATTTCTTTGATAGAAACTTTTTTAATAAGCTCAAAAGAGTTCGAAGTTACTTTTTCTTTTCTTTCAACTAATAAATCTGGATTCGTTAAAAATAAAAATGAAACTATAAAATCAATATCAGCCAAGCCGCCGGAACTTTTTTTAATATTAAATGATGTGTCTAAACCTGGATAAAGTTTTTTTCGCATCTCAAACATTTCTTTCTTAATCAACTCTTTATCCTTTTGTTTTACGGTTTGAATATAATAAGTGAAGAAAGAATTAAACAATTCTATATTGCCAAATACAAATCTGCATTTAGTAAAAGCCTGCAGTTCCCAAACTCTTGCACGATTAGAAAAATATTTTTTGTAATCTTCTATATCCCAAACAAGCTGACTGCTTTTTCCTTCGGGTCGTAGTCTGCAATCAATCTCAAGTCCAGGTAAATTATCTTTTAAGTTTTGTAGAAGTCTTTGAAATTCTTTTTGAATATCAGGATAATTCTGAATATCACGTACAACAAAAACTAAATCAACATCTGAGGCAAATGATATCTCTGATGAACCAAAACTTCCCATCGCTGCAATGAAAAAATTATCTTGCCATTTTTTATCACTTACAAATTCTCTGGCAAATGACATAATTCTTTGATTTAAAAGCTCAGTATAATTTTCAGCAAATGATTCTGGTTTAATAATACCTGTTAATAATTGTATCGAAGCTCTAAAATGAAAATCCTTTAATGAAATATTTGAAAAACCATCTTTGTTTAATGGGACCAAACATTCACGAGATAAAAAAGAATCTCTCAAAACTTTATCTTCTGCAAAAAGATCAATCGCTTTTTGAGATCGTTCACACAGACGAAGGAATAATTGAAAAAAAATATTATCTAAGAATTCATCATACCATAATTTTGGAAAGTTTGTATTACGAATAACTCTGGTAAAGTTTTCCAAAACAATATCCGCATCGATTGAGCTGCCTAAAAATTTAATTAATTCATCTTCTATCTTTTCAAATGATGATGTTGTGCGATTATCAAACTGCTTTTTATCAAACAGACTTTTACCGGTTCGCAAGAATTCAAAATTAGTTTTAGCTCTTTTGAAATCTGAAAATATTAATTTATCAAAATTATTTTTGTTGTCTGATGAAGTATCAATCCCGACTATAGAATTATATATAGACTGCACTTTACCTTTGGATAAATGTAAATGCTCTTTGAATGATTTTAGATCATTAAACTTCAGATAGTGAGCAAGCTTTTCTGCCATCTCACCTTCAGCAGGAATGGTATGAGTCTGCTGGTCATTCATCAATTGGAGATAATGCTCTGCTCTTCTATAAAAAATATATACCGAATTAAATATTTCTGCTTCTTCTTTAGAAAGAATATTTTTATTTGAAAGTTTATCAATTGCATCTAAGGAATTTCCGGTCCTAATACTCAAATCTTTTCCTCCATTTAGCAGTTGAAGTGCTTGTAAAGAAAATTCAATATCACGTATGCCGCCGGAAACAAATTTTATATTCTCATCAGATTTACTTCTTTGTTCAATGCTTGTTTTTAATTTTTTTATTTGTTCAATAGGAGAAACAGAAAAAGTGGCAGGATAAATAAATCTGGAAACCGAATTATAAAATTTCTTGTACAAACTACCACTCCCACAAAGAAAGTTTGCTTTGATAAGCATCTGTCTTTCCCAATCTTCACCGCGCGTTTCATAATATCTAAGGAACTCTAAATAACTGCCGCACAACGGTGCGTTTCTTCCCTCCGGACGAAGTCGAAAATCCACTCTGTACAAAAATCCTGCACCCGTTTTTCTGCTTGCAGTATCAATAAAAAGTAAAATAGTTTCAGAAAGAATCTGGTTGAAGTAAATCTTTTTATTGATTAAAGAATTTTTATCATAAAATGCAACAAGATCAATATCAGAACTATAATTCAGTTCATTGCCGCCTAATTTGCCTAGAGAAAACAAAACATACTTGCGTGTTGTTTTTTCTAAAGAGTATTTGTTTAATATTTCTTTATAGCACAAATCAAAAAGTATGGCTGAAATAGAATTTGCAAGATTGGAAAGATAAAGCGTGATGTTTTTCAATTCTTCTTTTAAGTAAATATCCTTTAACCCAATTTTAAGAATTTCTTTACGCTTAAAATTTCTTATCGCATTTACCTTCGAATCAAAAGTTCTGAATGAAGAAACAATTTTTTCTAAATTGTCTTTAAAATATTTGTAGTCAGTTTTTTGTTCCAGCACAGACGGATTAATAATCCAGTGAAAATATTCCGGATTTCTTACAAGTATGTCCGTTAAGTAGTTGCTGTTATTTGATAATGAAATTAGTATTTCAATTTGATGCGGATACTTTAAACATTCATTTATAAAAAAAGCAATGTCAAATTGATTTTGAATTATTCTTAAAAGATTTGACTCGGATGATTTTGTAAAGTAATGACGAGCAGTTTCTTTTTCGATACAAGACAAAAAATCCTCAAGTACATTTTGCGGTACTTTTCCGGCAGCTTTTTCAATAATCTTGGTTGTAAAATCTTTTGTAAGAAATTTTTGTCTGAACATTTAGAATTTTGTTTTTTTACAATAGGAATCTAATATTAAACCACACATAATTAAAAGTTTAATTAAATATTATGAAATACAGTATGAAACAAATCCAAATAATAATAAGTCTTTTAATCGTTGCTGCTTCAACAATCTTTTCTCAAGATATTGAAGTTAGAACCGATCTTAAAAAATATTTTGATGAATACGGACATAATGGATGCTTTGTTCTCTATGATTTGAAGAATGACGCATATACAAAATATAATCCTGAAAGATGTGCAGAAAGATTCATTCCCGCATCTACATTTAAAATATTCAACTCACTTGTTGGATTAGAAACGGGTGCTGTCAAAGATGAGTTTGAAGTATTCAAATGGGATAGTGTAAAAAGATTTTATGATATGTGGAATCAGGATCTGGATATGGTTAAAGCTTTTAAGTATTCCGGGGTTTGGTATTATCAGGAATTAGCAAGACGGATTGGTGAAGAAAAAATGCAGCGATACATTTCATTAAATCATTATGGCAATGAAGATATTTCAGGTGGAATAGATAGATTCTGGCTTGATGGTGGAATAAGAATTTCAGCCGATGAACAAATTGAAATGCTGAAAAAACTTTATCATAACAAATTAGAATTTTCTCAAAGGAGTATGGATATTGTAAAACGCATAATGATTTATGAACAGACAGATGATTACACTATCCGTGCTAAAACAGGATGGGCTATAAGAGTTGAGGATCAGGTGGGATGGTTTGTTGGATATGTTGAAAAGGGAAGTGAAGTTTATTTCTTTGCAACAAATCTTGAGACTAAGAATCCTGAAGAGGGCTTCGTTTCAAGAAAGAAATCCAGAAGAGGGATTTGTGTCAAGGAAAGAGATTAGTTTTAAGATTTTAAAACAACTTGGCATCTTGTAATTAATTTAAAATAAATATTCAGTCAAGGCGATTCTTTTGAGTCGCCTTTTTAATTTTATTTCCAAAGTAAAAAATACTTGCAAGCAATCTATCCCGCCATCTTTGTCACTTTCATTACGATATTTCCTTTAACATTTGAATTAAAGCAATTTTTAAAAGGCATAAGAATTGCCATTTATTAATCATAATTCAGAAGGAGATTATGATGAAAGTAATTGTATTTACAGCATTACTAGTTAGCGTTTTAATATTAATCACAAATACAAATACAAAATCAGAACCTGGTTTTAATGGAACAGCCGCCGGCTGCGGTGGATCCGGTTGTCATACTTCTGAAGCAGGAATTGTATCGGCTGAAGTGCTGAATAATTTTCAAGTTAGAATTACGGTAACAGGTTCAACAAGTAAAGTTGGCGGTGAACTTGTTGACGCTGGTGGAAATGTGGTTGCGGTTATTAACTCAACATCAAGCAACCCTTTTACTTTAACAGCACCTTCATCAGGAACATACACTGTTAATGCTGGTTTTAAGAATCCATCTAAAAAATGGGGAACTACTTCTGCAGTAATTAATGTCACTGGTATAGATGAGGAATTAGTCGGTTTGAATCCAAAAACTTTTGCTTTATTTACTAATTATCCAAATCCTTTTAATCCATCCACAAAAATTCGTTATGCAATTTCACAGACATCTTTTACCACTCTTACGGTTTACTCAATGCTTGGCGATGAAGTATCAACTTTAATAAATGAAATAAAAACTCCCGGCATTTACGAAGTTAATTTTGATGGAACTGATCTTGCAAGCGGAACATATTTTTATAAATTAGAATCAGGAAATTTTACTCAGACAAAGAAGATGATAATTTTAAAGTAATAGTAATCCGAAATATTCATCTTTCAATTTAGGCGATTCAAGTGAGTCGCCTTTTTTATTAACTACATTCCAGAAATTTCTTGCAGCCTTTTTATCCTTTAACTAATTTCAATAAGGTATTTAATAAAATTATTCAAGTCTATTAAAACATTTTTAAGAAACAATAATCTGTAATTTTTATTCAAACTAATCACAATAAAAAAATTATGAAAACTTTATTAACCGCATTGTCATTTTTAACTATACTTTTGGGATGTTCAACTTCATCAAAGGTAAATGATTCAGCAGCGCCAAAAAACTTACTCGGAGAAAAAGTGAAAGTATACACTACAGCATCAAACAAGAATCTTAGATTAGCTGTTACGGATAATTTAGAATTTAAACAAACTCCTCAACCGATTGAATCAGAAGTGTCAGTATTTGTTAATCCTCAAAAACAATATCAATCATTTTTGGGTATTGGCGGAGCCATTACTGATGCATCTGCAGAGGTGTTTGCTAAATTGTCTGCAGATAAGCAACAAGAAATTTTAGAAGCTTATTATGATAAAGACAAAGGTATCGGTTACACTCTTGCACGCACTAATATTCATAGCTGCGATTTTAGTTCCGGTAGTTACACTTATGTAACCGAAGGTGATAAAGAGTTAAAATCATTCAGCGTTGAGCACGATAAACAATTCCGCATTCCTCTTATCAAAAAAGCTATCGAAACTGCTGGCGGAAATTTGTTGCTGTACGCAAGTCCCTGGAGTCCGCCTGCGTTTATGAAAGACAATAACAATATGCTAAAAGGCGGAAAGCTTTTACCGGAGTATGCACAATCATGGGCAAATTATTTTACAAAATTTATTAAAGCTTATGAGAGCGAAGGAATTCCTGTATGGGGGATTACAATACAGAATGAACCTATGGCAACACAAAGGTGGGAGTCGTGCATTTTTACAGCAGAGGAAGAAAGAGACTTTCTTAAAAACTTTCTTGGACCCACAATGGAGCGGGAAGGATTTTCAGACAAAAAAATTATTGTTTGGGATCATAACCGTGATTTAATAAACCACAGAGCCAATACAATTTTTCAGGATCCGGAAGCATCAAAATATGCATGGGGACTCGGATTCCATTGGTATGAATCGTGGGCAGGTGGTTTAGAAATGTATGATAATGTTGGAAATGTATACGAGTCTTATCCTGATAAACATCTTTTATTTACAGAAGGATGTGCAGAAAGTTTTATACCTGATGGATATCAAATCTGGAAAAATGCGGAACGCTATGGACGATCTATGATAAACGATTTTAATAACGGAACTGTTGGGTGGACAGACTGGAATATTTTACTTGATGAAATTGGCGGACCAAATCACGTAGAAAACTTTTGCTTTGCACCATTGCACGCTGATACAAAAACCAATGAAATTATTTACACACCATCATATTATTACATCGGACATTTTTCAAAATTTATCAGACCAAATGCAAAACGAGTCAGCACAGTAAGCAGCAGAAGTCATTTACTAAGCACATCATTTATAAATGAGAATGGAAACATCGTTACTGTGGTTATGAATCAGAGTGATCTGGAAATAAAATATAAAATGTATGTTGGTGCAGCAAACGCTGTTGAAGTCCTTATTCCGGCACACGCAATTCAAACTTTAGTTTATTAAAAAAAGCGTAACTGAGATTTTGATTATGAAACACATTCAATTAACAATCTTTATAATTATATCTATAATATTTATGGAACAAACTTTACTTGCACAAAACAATGACTGGGCTGATCTTAACAGATACAAAGAAGAAAACTTAAAACTCGGTTTACCTTTGCCAGATGAAAATCGTGTTGTATTTATGGGTAATTCAATAACACAGGGTTGGATTGAAGCTGATCCGGATTTCTTTATGGGCAAATCATATATCAATAGAGGAATAAGCGGACAGACAACTCCTCAGATGCTTGTTAGATTTAGACCGGATGTGGTAAACCTTAAACCAAAAGTTGTTGTGATATTAGCAGGCACTAATGATATAGCCGGCAACACAGGTCCATCTACTTTAGAAATGATCGAAGATAATATTGCATCTATGGTTGAGATTGCAAAGGCTAACAACATAAAAATTATTTTATGCTCTGTACTGCCTGCATATGATTATCCGTGGAAGCCGGGACTTGAACCCGCACAAAAAATTGTTGATCTGAATAAATGGATAAAAAATTACGCTGAAAAAAATGAAATTATTTATGTTGATTACTTTACTCCAATGGCTGATCAGCGCAACGGACTTAAGAAAGAATATTCTGAGGATGGTGTTCATCCCAACTTAGCTGGTTACAAAGTAATGGAACCTTTAGTTGAAAAGGCTATTGCAGACGTTCTCAGATAAGAACTGTTCAAGAATCTGTTTCATATAAATGATGTAATCTCAGCTAAATACTTGATGTTTTACCGCACTTGCAGCAAATATCGACCAAATTCTTTATCCAATTATTCTTAAATTGCATCTCAAATCATCTATCTTTAATTTTTCAATGTAATTACTAACGGAGAAATTTACGCGCAATGTTAAAACTGATTAAAAAAATATTTGGCGATAAACACGAAAAAGATCTTAAGGTTTTATGGCCAATTGTAAAAGAAATTAATGATCATTATGAGCAGATAAAAAATCTTACAAACGATGAACTAATAAATAAAACCAAAGAATTTAAGGAAAAAATTCAGGTACACACTGAAGAAACCAGAAAAAATATCAGACGAGCTAAAAACTCGCTTACAGTCTGATGAAGAATTTGATCGCAATGCAGCTTACGATGAACTTGATGAACTTGAAGAAAAACTTAATGATGAATATGAAGAAATTCTTGATGAACTTTTACCTGAAGCTTATGCCGTTGTAAAATCCACATGCCAGAGATTGGTTGGTACGAGTTGGACTGTTGCGGGTAATAAACTTACCTGGGATATGGTTCCTTATGATGTTCAGCTTATCGGTGGAATTGTACTTCATCAAGGTAAGATTGCTGAAATGGGAACGGGTGAAGGAAAAACTCTTGTTGCAACTTTACCAATGTATCTTAATTCCTTAACAGGGCGCGGGGTGCATCTTGTAACTGTTAACGATTATCTTGCAAAACGTGATAGCGAGTGGATGGGTGAGATATTCAGATTTCATGGTTTAACAGTCGGTGTAATATTAAATACGATGGATTCCGCACAGCGCCAGCAGCAATATGCCTGCGATATTACATACGGAACAAACAACGAATTTGGTTTTGATTATCTGCGTGATAATATGTCTGTTGATTTATCACAGCAGGTTCAGCGTAAACATAACTATGCAATTGTGGATGAAGTTGACTCTGTTTTGATAGATGAGGCAAGAACCCCGCTTATTATTTCTGGTCCTGTTGATAGAGATGATCAACAGTTTAACGATATGAAGCCAAGGATTGAAAGGGTGTACAGACTACAGAAAAATCTTGTTGCTAATCTTGTTCAGCAGGCAGAAGAAATGCTGAATGGTGGAAAGAATGAAACTGAAGCGGGTGTTTTATTATTCCGTGCGCAGCGTGGGTTACCTAAAAACAACAAACTTGCAAAAATGCTTTCCGAACCATCATACAAAAAGTTAGTGCAAAGCACTGAGATGGAATATCTGCGGGAAAAAGCTAAGAACATGCATATTATCGATGACGAACTTTATTTTGTCATTGATGAAAAAAGCAACCAGATCGATCTTACCGAAAAGGGAAGAGAAGAACTTGCAAAAGGCAGCGGCTTTGAAAAAGAATATTTTGTTCTGCCTGATCTTGGATATGAAATAAGCAAGTTTGAAAATGATGAAACAATATCGCTTGAAGAAAAAGTTAAAAGAAAAGATGTGCTTTATAAAAAATACTCTGAAGCAAGCGATAGAATTCATACGCTTAATCAGTTATTAAAAGCATACACACTTTTTGAAAAAGATGTTGAGTATGTTATTACAGAAGAAGGTAAGATCGCAATTGTGGATGAGTTTACTGGTCGTGTACTGCCGGGAAGAAGATACAGCGATGGATTACATCAGGCAATTGAAGCAAAAGAAAATGTTAAGGTTGAAAGAGATTCTCAAACTCTAGCCACAATTACACTTCAGAATTATTTTAGAATGTACAATAAACTTGCAGGAATGACCGGAACCGCTGAAACAGAAGAAGGCGAGTTTTTTGAAATCTATAAATTGGAAGTGGTGGTTATACCTACAAACAGACCTATTGCAAGAGATGATCAGGATGATGCAGTTTATAAAACCAAACGTGAAAAGTATAATGCAATAATTGAACAAATAGAATCATTAAAAAAAGAAGGAAGACCAGTTCTTGTTGGAACAACATCTGTTGAAGTTTCTGAAACTTTAAGCAGAATGTTAAAAAGAAAAGGTGTTCAGCATAATGTTCTTAATGCAAAACAACATCAAAAGGAAGCAGAAGTTGTGCAGCATGCAGGTGAGTTAAGTGCGGTAACAATCGCAACAAATATGGCTGGTAGAGGTACGGATATTAAATTAGGTGCAGGTGTTGTGGATAAAGGCGGACTTTATATTCTTGGAACTGAACGACACGAATCAAGAAGAATAGACAGACAGCTGCGAGGTAGAGCAGGGCGACAGGGCGATCCGGGAACTTCTAAATTTTATCTTTCACTTGGAAGATGATTTGATGAGATTGTTTGGCAGTGATAGAATTTCTTCGGTGATGGAAAGAATTGGAATTAAAGAGGGTGAAGTAATTCAGCATCCGATGATTAGCAAATCTGTTGAGCGTGCTCAGAAAAAAGTTGAAGAGAATAACTTTGCAATCAGAAAAAGATTGCTGGAGTATGATAACACTATGAACTCACAACGTGAAGTTATTTATTCCAGAAGAAAAAAAGCTTTGCAGGGTGATAGATTAAAAAGTGAACTTCTAGGATTGATGGAGGAAATGGTTGATGAAATTGTTGAAAAGAATTTTGAAGATGTAAATGTAATTGCAATAAGAGAGCAAGTACTGCAAAGTTTACTTGTGGATATTAAACTTGAAACTGAAGAATTTGAATCGCTTGGTGAAGCAGGTGTTAAAAAACGTATTATTGATGCGGCACATGATTTTTATAAAAGAAAAGAAGAGATGCTTGGCGCAGAGTTGATGGCAAGATTGGAAAGATATGCAGTGCTTAGCGTGCTCGATCATAAGTGGAAAGAACATCTCCGTGAAATGGATGATCTTAAAGAAGGAATTGGTCTAAGAGCATACGGACAAAAAGATCCTCTGATCGAATATAAAGGTGAAGCATTTAAATTATTTGTTGAGTTATTAAATCAAATAAGAAATGAATCTGTATCATTCGCATTTAAATTCTTTCCGCAGGCAGCAGAAGAAGTTCAACGAAGAAGAACTGCGCCAATAAGAATGATGGAAAGCAAACAGAGTACAGAAAATATTGGATTGTCAAATCGTCCGCCGCAAACAAATCCTGAAGGAAAAGTTCAAACCGTTCGAGTTGAAAATAAAATTGGTAGAAATGATCCTTGTCCTTGCGGAAGCGGGAAAAAATATAAACAATGTCACGGCAAATCTTAACCGGAGCCTTCTATGAAAAAAATTGAAGCAATAATACGTCCCTTTAAACTTGATGAAGTAAAAGAAGCTTTGGTGGAAGAAGGAATACGCGGACTTACTATTTCTGAAGTAAGAGGTTACGGCAGGCAAAAAGGACACACAGAAACATATCGCGGAAGTGAATATCAGATTGAATTTATTCCCAAGATTAAAATAGAAATTGTTGTTGATGATGCTTTACTGGAAAAAGTTGTAGATGCAATTCTTCGAACTGCAAAAACCGGACAGGTTGGTGACGGTAAAATATTTATTTCCGATGTGCAGGATGTAATAAGAATCAGAACAGAAGAATCCGGCAGCCAGGCATTGTAATATAAAATGATTGTATCTAATTAATCGCAGCACAAAAAAAAGTAGTTTCAATAAATTATCAACCATCCTCCAAATTCCATCAAACATCTTCCATCCTCAGTTTTCCCCACTTTTTACCCACATTTTTTATAGTTATTTTTAAGCCAAATTTATTAACTAATCTGGTTTATTAATGATTAAAATTTCTGATAAAAGATTACTCCAGTTAAAAAAGAATTTTAAAGGTAAGCGTATTGCTGTTATTGGCGATATGATGCTAGATATTTATTTCTGGGGTGATGTTAAAAGAATTTCACCTGAAGCACCGGTTCCTGTCTTGGAAGTTGAAGATGAATTCTATCGTTTTGGCGGTGCTGCAAATTGTTCATTGAATATTGCGAAGTTAAATGGAGTCCCTCATCCTGTTGGGGTAATTGGTTACGATAACTTTGGAACAGTATTTAATTCACTTCTCGCAGAACAAAATATTTCTCATCACGGAATTATTTTAGATGATACCAGACCAACCACTGCAAAAACCAGAGTGATTGCAGATAGTCAGCATATTGTCCGTATTGATAAAGAGAGTAAGGAAACGATTGGACAGAATATTCAAAATAAAATATTTGATTATGTAAAAAGTATTATAAAAAATATTGATGGAATAATTCTGCAGGATTACAATAAAGGAGTTTTATCGTCTTCTCTTATTTCTCAGATAATTGAACTCGCAAATAAAAATAAAATTCTTGTAACGGTAGATCCAAAGTTTAATAATTTTTATGAATACAAAAATGTAACTGTCTTCAAGCCAAACAGAAAAGAAGCAGAAGATATTTTGGGAATGAAAATAAAAACTGATGCTGATATTTCTTTTGCGGGCAGCACGTTATTAAAAAAACTAAATGCAAAAAATATTTTACTTACTCTTGGCGAAGGAGGAATAGCAGTTTTTGAAAAAGGCAAACCTGAAAAACGAATGCCAACCAAAGCAAGAAAAGTTGCTGATGTTTCAGGTGCCGGCGATACAGTCATTTCAACTTTGACGATGGCTCTTGCTGCAGGTGCTAATATTTATGAAGCCTCGTATCTTGCCAATTATGCTGGTGGAATTGTTTGTGAAGAAGTTGGAATTATTCCAATTGAAATAGATAAACTTTTTGATACTGTTCAAAGGGAAAATAAATGAGCAGCATCAAAACAAGAGAAGAAATAAAAAAGATCAGAGTTCAATTAAAGAGTGAAGGAAAGAAAGTTGTTTTTACAAACGGTGTTTTTGATTTAATCCACTCCGGTCATGTTGATTATCTTGTTAAAGCAAAAGAGATGGGTGATGTTTTAATATTAGCATTGAATACTCGATTCATCTGTAAAAAGGATTAAAGGAAATAAGCGCCCGATTTTAGAGCAGAATGAACGCGCATTTATTGTTTCCAATCTTAAGCCTGTTGATTACGTGACTTTTTTTGAAGAGGATACTCCCGCAGAAATAATTAGTGATTTGATTCCTGATGTTTTAG
The DNA here is from genome assembly GCA_963812305.1 of uncultured Ignavibacteriaceae bacterium. Classification (GTDB taxonomy): domain Bacteria; phylum Bacteroidota; class Ignavibacteria; order Ignavibacteriales; family Ignavibacteriaceae; genus IGN3. The sequence goes on along the minus strand of CAWEUT010000013.1, from coordinate 27,024 downwards.
TTAAAGGTGCTGATTGGGCAATAGATAAAATTGTTGGACGGGAAGTTGTTGAAGCAAACGGCGGTGAAGTGAAAAACATTAAGTTTATTAATGAACAGTCAACATCAAACATTATAAAAATTATTAAAGAACGATACAAAGATTCGTGAACGAAAAAAAAATTCAGGAAGAAACTAAAAAGATAATTGGTAAAGGCAGAAGAGCTTTACGATACGGTGTAAATATTTTCGTTTATGCCTTTGTGGGGATCTTTATGTTGTTGATGGTTTTCTTCGGAATTTCTCAAACCTCTATCTTTAAAAACTGGCTGCGTGATACTGTTGTTGAAATTGTAAACGAGGGAATTAATGGAAAACTTTCTATTGAAGAAATTGACGGCACAATCTTTACATCACTGCTTATTAAAAATGTCACATTAACATCACTTCAAAACGATACTGTTGTTTCAGCAGGAAATATTGAACTACGAACAAGTCCGTTAAAAATTCTATTTAAAAATATCTACGTTAGAAAATTTGAACTTAAAGATGCAAAGATAAAACTTGTTGAAGAAGAAGATGGGCAGTTAAATCTTACTTAAAATCTTTCCTCCATCGGATGAACCTGACGATACAACATCATCCAAGTTTCCATTTAGCATTGAAGTTGCAGACTTTGCAATGACTAATGTTGATTTTTCCTTGCAGCGATACGATAAAGTTGGCAGCACAGAAAATTATCAAAGTATAACAACTGAAGATTTACGTATTAAAGATCTAAATGTTTCATTCAGCGCTTTTGCAGATTTAAATAAATATGTATACAGACTTACGATTAATAATATTTCATTTAATCCAAACTTCAATTATTTCCAACTTCAGCATTTAAGTGGTAGCATTCTGCTTACTCCTCAATTAGCAGGAATAAACAAGCTGCATTTAATTACAAAAGATTCTGATGTTGAACTAAGTGCCGCAATACAGGGTGTAGATTTCTTAGAAGATTTCTCAATGGAAAAACTTGAGACCGCACCGGTTCGTTTAAGTTTTACTTCACCCAAATTAACTGTTGATGACGTTACAACATACGTTCCTGCAATGAAAATGTTTGATGGAATAATCTCTACAAATTTAGAAGGTTCAGGTACTTTTAATGAGTTAGTGCTAAAAAAGTTCAATATTAATTATAATAACACATCACTTAAAGCAAAAGGTGTTCTTAAAAATTTATTAGATGCCGATAAGATGAATTTCGATATCAGTGTCTTTGATTCTTACATAGATCCATCCGACCCTAATAAATTGCTGAGAGATTTAGAATTGCCTGAGTATATGGAATTCGGTGTTTTTAAAATTGATACATTGAATTATAATGGCGGACCATTAGACTTTAAAACTACTTTTGCGATACGAACAGATAAAGGAAATATTAACGGCACTGCTAATATTGATTTGCGTTCTGCAGAAATGATATATGATGCAAAACTGATCACAAAAAATCTTGACATTGGTCCTTTCACATCAATATCAACAGATATGAATTCTGAGATAAAAATCAGTGGTGTAGGTTTTGATCCGCAAAAGATGAAGTTCGATGTTTCAATGAATGCAGCGTCATCAAGATTTGGGAAAAAATATTTTGATGATTTAAATATTACTTCAAGTGCAGAAAATGGGTTGATTACAACAACACTAGCATTGTCCTCAGATTCAACTTCTGCAAACTTACTTGCAAACTTAGATTTTAGTAATGCCGATGATCCTTTATACGAAATTAAAGGTAAAGTGAATGGATTGAACTTAGCAAAGTTACTTGATAATGAATCACTTGATTCAGAGTTAAATCTTTCAATTGATGCAAGCGGTCAAGGTTTCAATCCAGATAGTATGGATCTATTTCTTGTCACTGATATTCAAAACTCAAGATTCTCAGATTTTAATATTGATAGTACAAGGTTGATTATGGATATCCGCAGGAATGATGGCGGTAAGAAAATTATTAATATTATCTCTGATATCGCTGATCTAACTATAAGCGGTGATTATTTAATAACTTCCTTAGGAGATGTACTTTCTCGTGAAGCAGAAATAATTAATGAAGCAATCACAAAAAAAATAAATCCCATACTAGGTCAAGACTCAATCAATAATTCAGATTCTGAAACCCTGGTATTAAATAATTATAGTTCTGTAAAAGATTTTTCTTTAGAGTATTTGGTTGACTTTAAACAATCCATGAATTTAAATCTTGGTAAAGATCAGCTTGAATTAGATGGGCTTATGACGGGATTCATGAAATCATCCAGTGATTCTTTAAATATTTCACTTAATTCAAAAATTGATTACTTGAAATACTGGAATAATGAAGATGTTTATTTTCTTATTAATACAGAGATCAATAGCAGTCTGTCCAATCATCTTTTAAACGGATATTCTGAAAACCTTGAAGCAGTTATTGAATTTAACTCGGACAGAATTTATGCCGGCGGTAATATCTATGATGTAAAATCAAAAATGACATACTTAGCTAACAAACTTAATTTTTCTGTTGCTGGAAAATATGAAGATGATATTTCTGCTTTGCTATCTGCAAATATAGTTTTTGCGGATAGAGAGCTTCAATTAAATATCAACCAACTTAATTTAAACTATAAAAGATTTAATGTAAAAAATAATAATGATCTGCTAATTACATATTCAGATGAAGAAATTAACTTTAAAAAATTTTTATTAAGCGCTGCTGATGGAACATTAAGCATTGATGGTACATTTGGTCCCACAAAAGATCACAACTTAATTGTTTCTTTAGAAGGACTAAGCGGTGAAAGAGTGGTTGAAGATATTTTTGGTACTCTCGGCCAGAAAAAATTTGATGCAGCTATAAATCTGCAAAGTGAAATATCAGGCAACTTTACTTATCCCAAGTTTAATATTAATGCATCTGCAAAAAATATAATTTATGGTGAAAGTAATTTTGGCTCATTGCTTTCCAATTTCAATTATGATAACAATAAACTTAATATAGATGTTCGTGTAATTGATTCAACCGAAAATTATACTTCTCCTGCAATGCTGATAACCGGATATATACCAATATCGCTAACACCTGTTAAAGACTCAATTGATGTTTCAGATGAGCAGATAGAGCTTACAATTGAATCAGATGAGTTTGATTTGGGTTCTCTGCAAAATTCGATGCCTTATGTTCAATTTCAAAAAGGAAAACTTGAAACTGATATTTTTATATCGGGAACGATTTCTAAACCAATTGCAATTGGTTACTTCAGCATAAATGATGCACGATTAAAAGTAACCAACAATAATCTTGATTATGATCTTAATACCAAAATCTGGATAGATGATGAAGATATTACTATTGAAAGTATTACTCTTCAAAATGTGTTTGGAACAAAACAGGGAGGCACATTAAAGGGTGAAGGATTTGTTAAGTTGAATGAATTTAAATTGGACTCAACATTTATAAAAGTAAATGGTGATCTAAAAGTATTGGATAAAATTTCAAAATCATCAAGTCCTATGGCATATGGTGATCTTGCATTTAAGACGAGGGGTGATATTGTCTATTCTGCAAAAAGAGGTAAATCGTATCTAAACTTTCCAATTTCAGTTACAGTAGCAGACATAGTTGTACCGCTGGGTAAGTCAGCTTATTCAAGTTCTTCGGGATTTAAATATGAGTATGCAACGGAATCTAAAGAAGTTGATAAGCTAATAAGTGAACTGGATAGTTTAATTGAAACTACTCAAAGAAGAGATTCGATAGAAAATAAAAATGAAAAAGCAGCCAAGTTTGATTACACACTCGATATTAAATTAGAGACTGAAGCCGAAGTGGTTGTTGTGCTGTCCAAAGAACTGGATCAAAATTTAGTTGCTATACTAAAAGGAGATTTTTTTCTTGAATCAATTGACGGTAAAACCAGATCAGGCGGTGAACTAAATTTACTGGAAGGGTCTAGTCTTAGCTTTATAAAAACTTTTACAACATCCGGCAATGTTAGATTTGATAAAATTGATAATCCAATAATCGATATCACTTCTACATACAAAGATTATTATTACCCGCCAAATTCTGCTAACGGGCCTACTGAACAGGAAGTTGCAGTTAAGATTAAATTAAAAGGTCCGTTAAGCGAATTAAACAGAAACTTTATACAGGATGAGAATAATATCGGTGTCTATATGGGGCGCAAGGATATTGAAGATGATAAAAAAGATCAAACAAAAACTGCTACAGATGCAATGTACTTTTTGATAATCGGTAAGTTTCCCGGTGATGATAATAATCAGAATGATAAAAATGTGGTTGCATCAACAACAACTGCACTGGCAGGATCTCTTATTGGCGAGGTATTAAATCAATATTTTGATAATTATGTAACAGGATTTCAATTAAGGCAAACTGGTACGGATACAAAATTTAATCTTATAGGTAAAGTTTGGAAAATTAAATACGAAATCGGCGGCTCTACGGAAGTACTGCAGGATTTAAGTCGTGCTAACGTTAAGATGGAATATCCTATTACAGAAAGACTTCAACTACGTGTTGAAAGAAAAGAATCTGAAAATCAAACTACATCATCAATCAATAATCCGCTTTTCTTTGAAGGTGGATTTAAATATAATTTTGAGTTTTAATGAAAAAAGAATTAAAAGCCTTCTTTAACAGAAATCAGGGCAGAGGTTATAAATCCAAAGACATTGCAAATAAACTTGGGTTTAATTCTGATCACGAATATGCTTCACTAAAAGCAGCACTTCATAAATTAGAAGAAGAATCGTTTCTCATCCGAATTGGTAAAAAGTTTCAGCTAAATAAACTTCCGGATACAAACAGATTAAAAGGAAGACTCGAAATAAATCGTAATGGTTTTGGATTTGTTAATATTAATGATAACAAACGCGGCGATATTTTTATTGCTGCACGAAATATCGGAACTGCATTTGACGGCGATCTTGTTGAAGTAGAATTATTTGCCAAGCAAAAAGGGAAGAACATTGAAGGACAGATTGTAAATGTTGTTGAAAGAAAACGTAAAGAATATGTGGGCATAATAAAAAAATCAAAGTCATTCTTTTTTATTTCACCGGATGATGCGAAACTGCACAGAGATATTTATATAAATGAATCAAAACTTAATGGTGCTGTTAGTGGCGACAAAGTTGTTGTTGGTAAAGTAGTTTGGGATTCATCAATGCTTAACCCTGAAGGGGAAGTGATTGAAGTACTTGGTAAAGCCGGAACACACGATACTGATATTATTTCTATCGCACGTGAATTTGATTTAAAATATAAATTTCCGATCTTCCGTTTTGGCAGAAGCTGAAAGTATTAGCACCGAAATACCTAAAGATGAAATAAAAAAACGAATCGATTATCGAAACAAAAATGTTTTTACTATTGATCCCGAAGATGCAAAAGATTTTGATGATGCTCTTTCCATTGAGAAATTAGGAAACGGAAATTTATCTGTTGGAATTCATATCGCCGATGTTTCTCACTATGTTAAAATGGGGTCGCCACTCGATCTTGAAGCAAGTGAAAGAGGCAACAGCGTTTATTTTGTAGGCAGAGTAATTCCGATGCTGCCTGAAAAATTATCAAATCAAATCTGCTCACTTGTTCCTTTTGAAGACAGGCTTACCTATTCTGTGATAGTTGAGATGACACCGAGAGGAAAAATTATTGATTACTCCATCGATAAAACTATAATTAACAGCAAAAGAAGATTTACTTATGAAGAGGCACAAAAAGTAATTGAAGATGAAAAAGGTGATCTGGCTGAAGATATTTTGTTGTTGAATAAAATTGCTGATCAGTTTAGAAAAAAGAGAATGCGGGAAGGCAGTTTTAATTTTATATCTCCTGAAGTAAAATTTAATCTTGATGAAAATGGCGTTCCCGTTTCTATAATGATAAAACAAACAAAGCAAAGTAACATGCTGATTGAGGAATTTATGTTGTTGGCAAACAAACTTGTTGCACAGCAAATTGCAATTCCAAAATCAGGTTCAGTAAAACCATTTGTTTATAGAATTCACGATTTACCTGATCAGGAAAAGATTGTTGAATTTTCCCGCTTTGTAAAAACGCTTGGATATTCTTTTGATCCAAATGCATCATCAAAATCAATTGGATTTCAAAATCTATTAAATCAAGTAAAGGGAAAAGACGAAGAAGCTTTAATAAATGAACTTGCAATTCGATCTATGGCTAAAGCGATTTATTCTCCGGATAATATCGGACATTATGGACTAGGATTTAAATACTATTCCCACTTTACCTCGCCAATAAGAAGATACAGCGATTTAATTGTTCACAGACTATTATTTAATTACAAAAATTTAAAAAGCGGGGAAATTTATTCTCTTGCACAATTGGAAGAAATTTGCGAAAATATATCTGCTTCAGAAAGAAATGCTGTAGAAGCTGAGCGATTTAGCGTAAAACAAAAACAGATAGAATACTTAAAAAATCATCAGGGAAGTGAATTTTCGGCAATAATTTCTGGCATTACAAATTTTGGAATTTTTGTTAAAATTACAGATATACTTGCGGAAGGTTTGATAAAGTTAAGAGATTTAGATGACGATTATTATATTCACGATGAAAAAAATTATGCAATAATTGGCAAGCGGACAAAAAAACAGTATCGATTAGGCGATAAAATCCAGGTAAAACTAATCCGTGTTGATGAAGAAAGATCGGAATTAGATTTTATAATACTTGAATCATAGGAAATTAATGCGTGCAGTAAAACTTTTTTTAGCTTTGATGATTTTCTGTTCTGTTGCTGTATTCGGGCAATTCGGAAAGAACAAAATTCATATTAAAGATTATGAGTGGTACTATATCCAGACTAAGCATTTTGATATATACTTTGCGCAGGATGGAGAAACACTTACAGAATTTACGGCTAAAGCCGCTGAGGATGCAGTGGCTTCAATTCAAAATACTCTTAACTACCGGTTAAATAATAGAGTAACATTAATTATTTATAATTCCCAAAATGAATTTCAAGAAACAAACGTTATAGATCAATATTTAAGTGAAGGAATTCAGGGATTTACAGAACTTTTTAAGAACCGAGTTGTAGTTCAATTCACTGGGTCTTACAAACAATATCGTCATCTTATTCATCACGAACTTGTTCACGCAGTAATGAATGATATGTTTTACGGCGGATCAATTCAAAATATCATATCAAATAATATTACCTTGCAATTCCCACTCTGGTTTAGTGAAGGATTAGCTGAGTATGAAGCACTTGGCTGGGATGTGGATACAGATATGTTTATTCGTGATGCATCTGTAAGTGAGTATCTTCCGGAAATAAATCAACTTGGCGGATATTTTGCATACAGAGGCGGGCAATCAGTTTTTTATTACATCGCAAACAAATATGGTAAAGAAAAAATTGGTGAACTGTTAAATAAAATAAAAGGTATCGGCAACGTAGAAGAAGGAATAAAGGCAACTCTAGGAATTGATACTAAAGAACTTGGAGAGCGGTGGAGAAAAGATATCAAAAAAACTTTTTGGCCTGATGTTGCGTTAAGAGATGATCCGGAAGATTTTGCCAAAAGATTGACTGATCCTGAAAAAGATAAAGGCTTCTACAATACTTCGCCTACACTTTCTCCCCAGGGAGATAAAATTGCATTTATCTCAAACCGTGATTATTACTGGGGTCTTTATTTAATGGATGCACTAACTGGAAAAACGATTGATAGAATTGTTGAAGGAAGTCAGACTCCGGACTTTGAAGAATTGAACATTCTTACTCCTGGATTAACATGGTCGCCAGACGGAACAAAAATAGCTCTATCAGCAAAGCGAAGTGGACTTGATGCTATTTATATTTTTGATGTTGAATCTGGAGATAGAGAAATTCTTAGTATAAACTTTGAGGCAGTAGAAAGTGTAACCTGGTCAAACGATGGTAAATATCTTGCATTTATTGGTCAGAATGCTCGTCAATCAGATATATATACTTACAATTTTGAAACAAAGGAAATAAAAAATTTAACTAATGATATTTTTAGTGATTTTGATCCCTCCTGGTCGCACGATGATAAAGTAATTTATTTTTCTTCTGATAGAGGAGATAAATTAGATGCTAAAATGCTGCCACCTGATTTCAGGATAATGCAGCATGATTACACTCAAAAAGATATTTATAAATATGTTCTTGATAGCGAATCGATAGTTAGATTAACAGATCTTCCATTTAGTGATGAAACATCACCCAGGGAAGAAGCAAGCGGAGAAAATCTTATTCTGATTTCTGATCTTAACGGAATAAATAATATTTATACAAAATCGCTTGTATCAAATGGTTCTGATAATTCAATTTTAAATTCGGAATTAAGACCTATAACAAATTCAATAAGCGGTCTTTATCAGTTATCATTATCAAAGGATACAAAAAAATTAGTTTTCTCTTCGCTGTATGAATCAGTATTTAATATTTTTATGCTTGATAATCCATTCGAGCCGAAAACAGAATTAGATACAATACCGCGCACTTTATTTTTTACAAAACTTGAAGCGTTAAGAAATAAAACTCCGGAAAATAAAGAAGTTGTAACAGAGACAAATCAAAATAATACTTTGCCTGATAATAAAGATGAGATTCAAATATTTACCGGCGATGTTGTTGAAACTGATTCATCATCTCAGGGTGTTGGAAAAGATTTTTCAAATTTTGTATTTGGCAAGCAGGATTCATCGCAAGAAAAAGTATATGCAAACGACTCACTTTTCATTCCAAAAGATAATTTAGACAATGACGGGAACTATCGTGTTAATAAATATAAAATTACTTTTGGTCCTGATCTGATTTACGCAAATGCGGGCTACAGTACTTTTTATGGTTTAGTGGGTTCTACAGTTCTTTCTTTTAGTGATGTGCTTGGAGAACATAGATTAGTTGGTGTAACAGGTCTGCAGATTGATTTGAAAAATAGTGATTATGGTCTTGCATACTATTATCTCGGCGGAAAAATAGATTATGGCGTACAAGCTTTTCATACTGCCAGGTTTGTAAATTTAGTTAGAGGAAATTTTATTAATCTGTATCGATACAGAAGTTACGGCGCCTATTTTTCTGCAAGTTTACCTCTTAATCGTTTTTACAGATTTGAAGGTGGAATTAGCTGGTTGAACGTAAAAGGAGAAAATCTGGATAACCTTGCCGTACCTTCAGATGAAGCTTCTTATTTAGTTCCATCAATGGCGTTTGTTCATGATAATGTTATGTGGGGGTATACATCACCAATACAAGGTACACGCTATAGATTTGATGTTTATGGAAATCCAGGATTTAGAGATAGTAAATTAAGTTTTTACACACTAAGCGGGGACTATAGAACTTATCTACGATTCTGGACTGATTACTCTTTTGTAATTAGATTATCAAGCGGATATTCCGGCGGACCAAATGCACAAAGATTCTTTTTAGGTGGAATTGAAAATTGGATTAACAGATCATTTGCAACGTCAGAAATTCCTATAGAATCTACCAGCGACTATGCTTTTCTTACAGCAGTTTTACCAATGCGAGGTTATAATTACTCACAGCAAATCGGTACAAAGTATTTCTTAATGAATTACGAACTCAGATTTCCGTTAATTCGATATTTAGTTCCGGGACCTTTGCCGGTTCTTTTTAGTAACATCCTTGGCGTGGCATTTTTAGATGTTGGCTCAGCCTGGAATAATACTGGTAATTTACAGTTATTTAAAAGGGATCTTAATGGAAATGTTGTAAGTAAAGATTTATTAATGGGTACCGGAGTAGGCGCCCGCATTTATTTTCTATATTTTCTGTTAAGATTTGATGTTGCCTGGGCTTATAATGGAAATCAATTTGCCAATAAACCCATTTTTTATTTTTCAATTGGCGCAGATTTTTAAAACAAAGAAACACCACTTGTTTTATTATTTTTCTGTAGTGCTTTTATTCTCAATTTTGCTTTCCTTCGGCGGGTTTTCAGCAGGCGTAGCCTTTGTAGGTTCTTTTTTATCAGAAGGCTTGGAAGAATTTTTATAATCAGTTTGATAAAATCCAGTTCCTTTAAATATCGCACCTGCCCCGGTACCGATTAATCTTTTTACCTCGCCATTGCAATAAGGACAATTTTTTATTGGCTCATCTTTCATTGATTGAAAGATTTCAAACTTCTTATTACACTTCAAACATCTATAATCATAAGTTGGCAAAACAAACTCCTAAAATTTAGCTGTAAACATAATGAATAATTACAGAATGTTCTATAAATTTGGCTGAAACAAAATTCATTACTTAATTAATTGAAATCAAAAAATTGAAAAAGCTAATACTATTCTTATTGTTACCATTGCTTCTTTTAACGGGCTGTTTAAACTATGTTCAGAATACAACAATTTATCCGGATGGTTCCGGCAATATGCAAATTAATTATTGGATGAAATTTTCTGACACAAGCAGCGTAGCAACAATTCTAACATTGGAAATATTTAATCCTGATTCTATTCGAAGAGAATTCTCATCTAAATTTATTAAAATAATTGATGTTGTAACTTATTCTGATACAACTGATTCAACTGTTCATGCTAACATCGAGTTAAGTTTTAATTATGTTGACTCCTTGAATACAGCTAATGCTTTTGCACAATCAAGATTTTTGCTGGAGAACGGCGCAGCTGGGCAAAAAATATTTTCACAATTTATTCCCCCGGTTACCACAGGCTTTGGAATTGATGGCAGTGCTTATCGCGTAACTTATAATTACGATATCCGTGGGGAGATTATCACTCACAACGCAACTAATAAGAGTGGAAATAATTTAACCTGGTCATACTCATTATCAGAAATTGGCCGTGGCAAGACAATTTCAGTTACATTTAAGCCATTTAAACTCAAAGAAACCCCTTATTGGATATATATTCTTGCTGGTTTAGTGTTATTAATCGTTGTTTTCTTCCTATTACGTAAAAGGAAAGATTAACTTATCATATAGTTCTGTAAGCAGTTAATTTTATTGACATAACTAACGTCTTTGGTTATATTTAGCACCTATTTTTAATTTTAATAGAGCATTACCTGATGTCATCAAGTGAGTATATGATTTTTGCCGGAACTTCAAATCTTCCGATGGCAGAAAAAATTGCTGAATCTATCGGGACAGAATTAGGATCGCTTGAATTAAAAAGATTTAGTGACGGTGAAATTTGGGTTAAGTACGGAGAAAATATTAGAGGCAGAGAAGTTTTTCTTATTCAGTCCACTAATCCTCCTGCTGAAAATCTGATTGAACTTTTAATAATGATTGATGCTGCCAGAAGAGCATCTGCAAAAAGAATAACAGCCGTCATCCCTTATTTTGGATATGCGAGACAAGATAGAAAAGATCAGCCGCGTGTTTCTATAACAGCAAAGTTAATGGCTAATCTTATCACAGAAGCGGGTGCTGATAGAGTAATGACAATGGATTTACACGCATCTCAAATCCAGGGTTATTTTGATTTACCGGTTGATCATCTTTATGGGTCATCAATATTTCTGGATCATCTAAGTGATCTTTCAGATAATCTTTCCGTTGTTTCGCCTGATGTGGGTGGAATTAAAATAGCCAGAGCTTATGCTAAAATGCTTCACTCTGGATTAATTGTTATTGATAAGAGAAGACCAAAACAAAATCTTGCCGAAGTGATGAATATTATCGGCGAAGTTGAAGGTAAAGATATTTTACTCGTAGATGATTTGATAGATACTGCAGGTACCTTTGTTGGAGCAGCTAAAGCACTTAAAGACAGAGGTGCAAAAAAAATATATGGCGCCGTTACACATCCGCTGCTTTCTGGTCCTGCATATGATAGACTTAACGGCAGCGATATTGATAAACTTTTTGTTACTGATACAATAAATTATGATGAATCTGCCTGTGACCGAATTGTTAAGATTTCAGCCGCTCCGTTATTTGGAGAAGCAATTCAAAGAACATTTAAAAACGAATCAATTAGTTCATTATTTAATATAGATAAAGGTTAATAAGACCCGGAGTTAAAATGGAGAAAGTAGTAATAGAAGCACAGAAGCGAGTTAAAATTGATAAAGCATCAAGAAGCGCCTTACGTAAAGAAGGAAAAGTTCCTGCCATATTTTATTCAAAGCATCACGAACCAATGCCTGTGCAATTTTCAGAAAGATCGATTCATCCTTATGTGTTTACAGCTAAAACAAGTTTAATTACTTTGAATGTTGAAGGACATGAAGAATTAGATTGTATTATTAAGGATGTACAGTTTGATCCTGTTTCAGAAAAAATTGTTCATATAGATTTGCTCGGACTTAAAAAGGGAGAGAAAATCCAAATTGAAGTTCCTGTTCAGTTAGTTGGTAATGCAATTGGAATAAAAGAAGGTGGTATATTACAGCACACCCTTCACAAAGTTCAAATTGAATGTTTACCTGTTGATATTCCGGAACATTTGGAGATAGATGTTACAGACTTAAAACTTGGTCATGCAATCCATGCAGGCGATCTTAAGTTTGATAATTTTATTTTACTTAATTCCCCTGAAGCAATTATAGCAGCTGTAACTCATCCAAAAATTGAAAAAGAAGAAACACCTGCTGCTGGTGAAACTCCTGAAGCAGTTGAGCCTGAAGTTATTTCTAAAGGTAAACCACAGGATAAAGAAGAATAGTTTTAAGTGCGCATTATTGTTGGAATTGGAAATCCAGGCAGTCGTTATAAAAATAACAGACATAATGTTGGATTCCAGTTCCTTGATTTTTTTTGTGCAGAAAAGAAGTTGTCTTTTAAAGCTTCAAAATTTGATTACCATTTTTCTGAAGGGGAATTTTCAGGTAGCCCCTTCGTTTTGATTAAACCTGATACTTATGTTAATAACAGCGGATTAGCAGTATCAGATTGTATTAATCATTATAAAGTTGATGTTGAAAATGTACTGGTTGTGGTTGATGATATTAACCTTAACTTTTCAGATGTACGTATAAGAAAATCCGGCGGAGATGGCGGACATAATGGATTAAGCTCGATAATTTATCATCTCCAAAGCAAAGATTTTTCCAGATTAAGAATAGGTATTGGCAGTGATTTTAAGGCAGGTAACCTTGCTGATTATGTTCTGTCTGACTTTGGTAAAAACGATTTTATTCAATTGGAAAAATCCTTTGCTCTAAGTATTCAACTTGTTGATAGTTTTATTTTAGATGGCTACCACAAAATGCTTAGTACCTTCAGCCGATTAAAAAATCTTGATAAATTAAATACAGAACCAGAATAAACTCTATTTAAGGAGAACACAATGGATTTAATATTTCACATAATTCCACTATTTGGAGTACTTGCTTTACTTTATACTTTTTGGCGTTCACGTTGGATTTCTAAGCAAGATGCCGGAAGTGAAAAAATGCAAATTATCGCTGGGCACATAGCTGAAGGTGCAATGGCGTTTCTTAAAGCAGAATATAGAGTATTAATATTCTTTGTAATTGTGGTTGCTATTTTATTAGCATATAGTGGAGCCAATTCTGCAGATTCTTCGCCTCTTGTCGGATTATCTTTTGTCGTTGGTGCTTTTTGTTCTGCACTTGCTGGATTTATTGGAATGCGGGTTGCTACAAAAGCCAACGTTAGAACAACACAGGCTGCAAGAACAAGTATTGGTAAGGCATTGGAAATTGCTTTTGCTGGTGGCTCGGTAATGGGTTTAGGTGTTGTTGGATTAGGAGTTTTAGGGTTAGGTGGATTGATGATCATTTATGGTGATATGTATGGAATGTCCACTCAAGAAAATCTTACCAAAGTAATTACAATCATAACTGGTTTTTCGTTCGGTGCATCTTCAATTGCACTTTTTGCACGTGTAGGCGGCGGTATTTATACTAAAGCCGCTGATGTCGGTGCCGATTTAGTTGGTAAAGTTGAGGCTGGAATTCCCGAAGATCATCATCTTAATCCAGCTACTATTGCAGACAATGTTGGTGATAATGTTGGTGATGTTGCCGGTATGGGTGCAGATCTTTTTGAATCATATGTAGGTTCAATTGTTAGTACGATGGTACTTGGTGCAGCATTTTTTCTAACCCCTGAATTTGGCGCAAAGTTTAATAGTTTAGGTGCGGTCCTTCTCCCATTGGTACTTGCAAGTGTTGGTATTGTTGCTTCCATAATCGGAACTTTTTTTGTTAAAGTTAAAGAAGGCGGCGATCCACAAAGAGCACTCAATCTTGGTAATATTGTTGCAGGAGTTTTAATGATAGCTGCATCGTGGTTCTTGATAAAATGGTTATTGCCAGAGAGTTGGTATTTTCAAGATCCATTATATCAATGGGCAGATCCGGTTAAAGGAAATTACTACACCGCAACGGGAATATTTATTGCAACCGTTGTTGGAATAATTTCAGGTGCAATGATTGGAATGATAACCGAGTACTACACAGGCAGTGGTAAAGGACCTGTTGTTAGCATCACTCGTCAATCAGTTACTGGCGCGGCAACTAATATAATTGCAGGCTTAAGCGTAGGTATGATTTCAACTGCGCTTCCAATAATTGTTTTAGCATTTGCTATAATTGTTGCATTTAATTTTGGTGGTCTATATGGAATTGCAATTGCAGCCGTTGGAATGCTTTCAATTCTCGGTATTCAACTCGCAGTTGATGCTTATGGTCCTATTTCAGATAACGCTGGTGGGATAGCCGAAATGGCCGAACTGCCAAAAGAAGTAAGACTAAGAACTGATAAATTAGATTCTGTTGGAAATACCACCGCTGCTATAGGAAAAGGATTTGCAATCGGTTCTGCAGCTCTTACTGCTTTAGCCTTGTTTGGAGCATATATGACATCTGCAAAGTTATCTTCAATTGATATCTCTAAAGCTGTTGTTATGGCGGGATTACTATTGGGTGCAATGGTTCCATTTTTATTCTCCGCACTCGCTATGCAGGCAGTGGGTAAAGCTGCAATGGCAATGATTGAAGAAGTTAGACGACAGTTTAACACAATTCCTCAATTAAAGGCTGCATTAGGAGTAATGAAAAAGAATGATGGCATTGAGCATTCAGAATGGTCCAAAGAAGATATGGGAATTTTTGAGGCTGCTGAAGGAAAAGCTGAATACGGAAAATGTGTTGAGATATCGACAAAATCAGCAATAAAACAAATGGTTTTACCAGGCTTGTTGGCAGTTGTTATTCCAATATTAGTCGGTTTTATAGGCGACAAAGAAATGCTTGGTGGTCTAATTGCCGGAGTTACAGTTTCCGGAGTGCTTATGGCAATATTCCAGGCAAACGCTGGCGGTGCATGGGATAATGCAAAAAAGATGTTTGAAGAAGGTGTTGAAGTTAACGGACAAAAGTATTATAAAGG
Organism: uncultured Ignavibacteriaceae bacterium; assembly: GCA_963812305.1. GTDB lineage: Bacteria > Bacteroidota > Ignavibacteria > Ignavibacteriales > Ignavibacteriaceae > IGN3. The sequence goes on along the minus strand of CAWEUT010000013.1, from coordinate 11,638 downwards.
TTCAGATGCTCATAAGGCTGCTGTGGTTGGTGATACTGTTGGTGATCCATTTAAGGATACTTCAGGTCCATCGCTTAATATTTTGTTGAAATTAATGTCCGTTGTTGCGCTTGTAATTGCACCTTTAATTAGGTAATTTTTCATCGCTTTTTAATAAATATTTTATAAACCCTGCTCTTACATTCTTTTAAGAATAGTAAGGGCCTTTAAGCCCATAGGGAGGTGATACAAAAATGAGAACAGGTGTCTACGAAAGTGCCGTTCTAATAAATGCTGCGTTAGATGATCAGCAAATCGATTCAATTCTTAACAGAATCAAAGATCTTATAACTAACAATGGCGGAGAAATCCGTGAATTAGATAACTGGGGACGCAAACGTCTTGCATATCCGGTTGATAAAAGTAAGATTGGTTATTATGCGATATTTAGATTTGAAGCCCCTAGCGATATAGTTGCAAAGCTTGAAAGAACTTATACTTTAGATGAACAAATTTTACGATTTGTTACGCTTAAGCTTAGTAATGATGCTTTAGAACAGCTCGAAAAAAATAAAACCCTTTCATCTACAATAAAAGATGAAGTAATCCCAGATACCGTTGAGATTATTGCTCCGGTAGCTGAGGCAGATACTGAAAGTGAAGACAACGGTAAATAATTACAAAATGATTTAGTTTGGAGGTTCACAAATGGCCGATTTGAAAATGCCGGAAATTAATTATGTAATTGTAGCAGGAAATCTAACTAAGGATCCTATTTTTAGAGAGACTACAAATGGTACCCCAGTTGTTAATTTTTCTATTGCTTCAAACAGAAAATTCAAAGACAGTACAAATCAATGGCAAGAAGATGTTTGTTATGTTGGCGTTGTTGCTTGGAATAAACTTGCTGAAAGCTGCCGAGATAGACTCAGAAAAGGCTCAGCAGTTTTAGTTGATGGAGAATTACAAAGCAGAAGCTGGAAATCAGATGACGGACATAACAGAAGTATCGTTGAAATTAAAGCAAGAAGAATCCAGTTTCTTAATAAAAGATTGGTTGGATCAGAAGGTAACGGTTCTGCTGAAGAAGAGGATATTAGCGTTGCTGTGGATGAATCAATCGATTACACAGAGGATTCTTTTGATAAGTTTTTATCAGAAGAAGAATCAAGTTTAATTAAACAATCAGGTAATGGAAATGAAGAAAGAAGTTAAAACAAAAAAAGTCTGTAGGTTTACTCAAAACGGTATCAAGTATATCGATTATAAAGATGTTAAACTTTTACAGAAATTTATAACCGAGCAGGGCAAGATAATTCCTAAAAGAATTACCGGAACCAGCTCAAAGTATCAGCGTGAATTAGCTGCGGCTATTAAACGTGCAAGACATATGGCATTGCTGCCTTATGTATCAGATACAGTTAGATAGTTAAAATAAAGCCGGAGAAAATATGAAAGTAATCTTAAGACAAGACTTTGAAACCTTAGGCAAAATAGGCGAAGTTGTTGATGTTAAAGATGGTTATGCAAGAAACTTTCTTTTTCCAAGAGGGCTTGCTTATGCTGCACTTAAAGGCAATATAAGAGCTCTTGATGATGAAAAGAAAGCAGTTGAAAAACGCAGCTTGCAGGAACTTAAAGCAGCAGAAACTCTTGCTGCTGAACTTGAAACAGTATCGGTAACAATACCTGTTCAGGTTGGTGAAGAAGATAAAATCTTTGGAACCGTAACAACGCAAATGATTGCTGATGCACTTAAGGAAAAGGGTCACGATATCGACAAAAGAAAAGTTGAAATTGAAGAACCAATTAAAGCATTAGGTATCTATGGTGTTAATCTTAAAATTCACCAGAATGTTAATGCAAAAATTAAAGTTTGGGTTGTTCGAGAGTAGTCTTGAATTTGTTTAAAATTAAAAAGGGAATCCAAATGGATTCCCTTTTTTTATGCTTAATTTTTTCTATCTAACTTTAATTTTTTTATCGCTAATAAGTTTAGCAATATGTGCAGTGCCTTTTTTGCTGATAGTCTTGATAGCGCTTGTGGTAAGTTTAACCGTAACAAATCTATTTAATTCCTGTACCCATATTCTCTTTTTCTGGAGATTTGGCAGGAATCTTGTTTTTGTATGATTATGTGCGTGCGAAATATTACTTCCGGCAACCGGACTTACACCTGTTACTTGGCATCTTCTAGCCATTTTTATAGCTCCTTAAAATAAATTCTTTTCGATTTTTAGAGCAGTAAATATAAGTAAATCATTCCAAAAAACTAAAAAAAATTATCAAAATTTTATTGAAATATCTTTTTAAAAGAATAGTTAAGTCTGGCAACAGTTTTTCTCAATTAGTCTTGATTCTAATATTATAAACCTTATTTTTGAATTAAATTATTAGAAAATTGATAAAAGAACTATTATGGAATTTTTTGAATTACACCCACAGAACCCGCAGATAAGATATATTAGTAAAGCAGTAGATGTATTAAAAAGCGGGGGAATCATAATTTTTCCGACCGATACTTACTATGGGCTTGGCTGCGACCTTTTTAACAGAGAAGGAATTGAACAAATACTTTCTATCAAGAATGAAACCGATACAAAACTTTTTAGTTTTATCTGCTCAGATTTGAAGGATATTGCCAAGTATGCTAAAGTTTCCGACTATGCTTATCGAACTATGAAGCATCTTTTGCCTGGTCCTTATACTTTTATTTTACCTGCGGCTAAAGTGATACCCAAAAAACTTTGGAGTAAACGAAAAACAGTTGGTATCAGAGTTCCAAATCATTCAGTAACGCTTCAGCTCGTTAAAGAATTAGGTAATCCCATTGCCAGTACAAGTACCACGACAAGAATTGGTGAACCTTTAACCGATCCATTTGAAATTAAAAATATTTTTAATGCACGAGTGGATTTAATGCTTGCTTCTAACACAATGAGTTTTGAACCTTCAAGTGTTGTTGATTTAAGCGGGGAAGAACCCGAGATAATTCGTGAAGGTGCCGGAGATGTTAGTCTATTTAAATAGTTTTATACTCGAATAAAAAGGAGGGAAAGAAAATCCCCTCCAAATTTATTTTCTATAAACCTGCGTTGATGAAGCCTGCTGAATAGGTGTAAGTATTATTTCATTTATGTTAACATTGTGAGGACGTGTAGCGCAAAATACAACTGACTCTGCTACATCAGTTGGAGAGAGCGGAGTTATTCCTTTATAAACTTGCTCAGCTTTTTGCTCATCGCCTGAAAATCTTACTTTTGCAAATTCAGTATAAACCATTCCCGGATCCACACTGCTTACTTTAATACCTTTATCAAGCATATCCAATCTGAAAGATTGTGTTAAAGATTTAACGGCAAATTTGGTAGCAGAATACACATTACCGTGAGTATAGACCTCGTGACCAGCAGTTGAACCAATATTAATTATTTGTCCACTCTGTCTTTCAACCATCTGCGGCGAAACAACTCTTGTAACATTTAGTAATCCCTTTAGATTTGTATCAATCATTTCATCCCAATCAGACAACTTACCTTCATAAACTTTATTTAGTCCTTTGGCTAATCCAGCGTTGTTCAGAAGAATATCAACTTCTTTCCATTTTGATTCCAAAGAGTTGAATTTATTTTGTACATCATCAAAATTTCTAACATCAACTTCCAGGCATTTAACTTTTATTTGATATTGTTTTTCTAATTCATCAGCAAGCTTACTTAAACGATCTTTTCTTCTTGCTGCTAATATTAAATTAGCTTTTAGCTTTGCAAACTCTATTGCACAAGCCTCACCAATTCCAGAAGAAGCACCGGTTATAAAAACAATTTTACCTTCAAGATTTAACATTTAGGTTCCTTAATAATTATTATGAATAAATTCCAGGAAGAACATTCCCGCATTTTTTACACTTATCTATTTCTAAATTAATAATTTTTGTTTGATGCCAGTTTCTTTCGATTAATAAACTTCCACAACTGACACAGTATGTAGATTGATTTTTGGTATCATTCACATTTCCAACATAACAATACTTTATTCCAATTTTGCCGGCAATGTTTTTTGCACGTAACAAAGTTGAATGAGAAGTCGGTGATTTATTTATCATCTTAAAATCCGGATGGAATGCCGTAAAATGTAAGTGGAACATTTTCTCCAAGATTTTTTAATATCCAATCACACTCATTTTTTAGTTCTTCATCAGAATCATTTTCATCGGGAATTAGAAGTGTTGTTAATTCAATCCAAACATCGGTTTCATTCTTTAACCAAATCAGAGTATCTAAAACATCATCTAAGTGTGAAATAGTATTTTTGTAATAAAATCTTTCGGTAAATCCTTTCAAATCAACATTAGCAGCATCAATAAATTTATAAACATCCTTTCGTGCCTGTTTATCTATATATCCAGCAGTTACCATAACAGTTTTTATTTTTTCTTCTCTTGCAATTTTAGAAATATCAATCACGTACTCTCCAAAAATTGTTGGATCATTATAAGTGAATGCAATAGATGGAGTTGAATATTTTTTTGCAAGCATAACTACATCTTCTGGCGATGCAGTTAACGAATTTACTTCATCCAGCTTAGCTTTGCTGATTGACCAATTCTGGCAAAACTTACAGCCAAGATTACAGCCTGCAGTTCCAAAACTTAAAATTGTAGTTCCGGGTAAAAAATGATTTAGTGGCTTTTTTTCTATCGGATCGATAGCAAATCCTGTTGGTTTTCCATAGCCTAAAGTATAAAGTTTCCCACCTATGTTTTGTCTAATGTAACAAAAGCCTGGCTGTCCCTTGCCAATTTCACAGTAGCGCGGACATAGTGTGCACATAATTTTTCCGCGATCAGTTTTATGCCACCATAGCGCTTCTGTTAATTCTTGGTTGATCATTTTATATCACTTCAAATCTTAACCAGTTTGCTCTGCTTTTTTCTGAGTAAGGTGCACCGGCAGTAAAAATAATCAAATCTCCTTTTGCTACTAAACCGGCATTCAGAATTAATTCTTTGGCTTCTTCAATTGCAATATGTTCCTTATCAATCTTTTCACTAAACACTGAGGTTACACCCCAGCGTAAACAAAGATTATTCATAGTTCCAAAACTATTAGATATTGCAATTATTTTTGAATCAGGTCTGTACTTCGATATTATCCTTGCGGTGCGTCCTTCAAAAGTAAAAACAACGATTGCCTGCGCATTAATTTGTTTACTTATTTCAACAATAGCTTTTCCTACGGAATCAAATAAGTTTTCTTGCAGAGTATCAGGTTTAATAAAATAATTTTTAGTCCTATCCTCATAGTGCTGCTCAGCATTTATAATAATATCATTCATCATTTGAACTGTACGAAATGGAAAATTACCAATTGAAGTTTCAGCACTGAGCATCACAACATCAGTCCCATCCCAAACTGCATTTGCAACATCAGAAGCCTCAGCACGTGTGGGAATAGGGGAGTTGATCATAGATTCCAGCATTTGTGTTGCAGTAATAACTAACTTTCCCAGGGCATTACATTGTTTTATAATTGACTTTTGCAGAACAGGTACTTCCTGAGGAGGCAGTTCAACACCCAGATCACCTCTTGCAACCATAACACCATCTGCTGCATTAATTATCTCCGTAAGGTTATCAACCGCTTCCTTCTTTTCGATCTTTGCAATCACAGGCATTGTTTTACCCTTTGCTGCTAACCAGTTTTTCAACTCAAATACATCTTTAGCACTTCTCACAAAAGATAATGCGATATAATCTACACGATGTTTTAAAACAAATTCAAGATCATTAAAATCTTTTTCTGTGATCGAGGGAGTTGATAAATTCATTCCCGGTAGATTCATACCTTTTTTTGGGGTTAATACACCACCATTAACAATTTCGCAAACAAGAGATTTACTTTTCTTCTGTATTACTTTAAGCCTTACCAGCCCATCGTTTATTAATATTGGATCTCCAATTTTTGCGTCATTAACTAATTGCTTATAGGATGTTGAAATAATTTGTTCATTACCTTTAATATCTTCTATTGTTATCTCAATCGAGTTACCGGTAACAAGATTTATATTTGGCTGTTCTAATTCTCCAATTCTAATCTTTGGTCCCTGTACATCAACTAAAACTGCAAGCGGAGAATTTTCTTCTAAACAAGCGGTATGAATTGAATTGAAAATTTCCTCAAAGAAATCATAAGTGCCATGTGATAAGTTCAATCTAACACCATCTATTCCCGCTAAAATTAATTGTCTTATTGATTCAACGTTTTGTGTCTCGGGACCAAGCGTTGCAAGTATTTTTGTTTTTGCAATTGAATCTTGTTCTGGTCTGATCATTTAATTTTCTTTCGTGGATTTTTATTCCCGCTTTTTTTTATGATTGTTTTTTTTGAAATCTTAGATATATCATTTTTTTCTTCACCAATGTTTTTAGATTTTATTGCCCGTGATTTCGAATATAACTCTTGTATCTTTTTTTCTACTTTATCGAATACAGTTCCAGAGTCATAACCTTTCTCAGTTTTATTCCCGGCTTTCACACCTGTAAGTATTTGTATTCCTTCTTCAACTCGCGTAATTGGATAAATGTGAAATCTATTTTTCTTAACCTCTTCAATTATATCTTCACGAAGCATTAGGTCTTTAACATTCTGAATTGGAATTATTACTCCTTGATTTCCAGTTAATCCATTTAACTTACAAATATCAAAAAAGCCTTCTATCTTTTCATTTACACCGCCAATAGGCTGTACATCGCCTTTTTGATTAAGTGATCCGGTAACAGCTATTGATTGTTTTATTGGTAGTCCGGATAAAGTTGAAAGCAGTGCAAAAATTTCTGTACAGGATGCGCTGTCCCCATCAACCATTCCGTATGATTGTTCAAAAACAAGATTAGCATTAAAAGATAATGGCTGATCTTGTCCAAAGGTTTCTTTAAAATATCCAGAGATAATTAAAACACCTTTATTGTAATGTCTCCCGCTCATACCAGCTTCGCGCTCAACATTAATTATTGTGCCGCTGCCGAGTGAAACTGTAGCAGTAATTCGAGTTGGTCTTCCAAAGGAATAAAAATCAGCGTTATAAACAGCAAGACCATTTATCTGTCCGACTCGTTCACCATCAGTATCAATCAAAAAAGTTTTATCCTCAAACATTTCTGTTACTTTATCTTCAAGCATTCCGTGTCTTTCGCGCGCAAGCTGGTAGGCTTTTTCTATGTGAGCGGCAGATACAACATTAAAGCCGTCATCGGCTGCCCAAAAACTTGCTTCACGGGCAATGTCTGCAATCTGAGAAAACCTAAGTGTAAGTTTGTTCTGTCTTCCGGCAAGTATTGCACTAATTTCTAAAAGATGTGCAATTGCAGATTTATCAAACTCTTTTAGCTTTTCCTCTTTAATTAATTTTTTGATTACATGTGCGTACTCAATAACAATCTTGTCATTACGAATAATTTCATAATCAAAATCAGCTTTTACTTTAAACATCTTTTTAAAATCATATTCACGTTCACTCAAATAAGCATAAATCATTTGGCTGCCGATTAATATAACTTTCGTACTAATATCAATTGGTTCAGGTTTTAATGAGGTTGAAGACATAGAAATGTGATAAGGTGATTCCTGAATTTCTAACTTATTGTAGGTAAGCACTCGTTTTAATGATTTCCAAACTCCTGGTTCTTCAAATAGGTGCATTACGTTTAGTACTAAATATCCTCCATTTGCACGCAGCATCGATCCCGATTTTATATTTGTAAAATCACTGTACCAGTTGCCTTTACCGTCATTAACTTTTTCTATTGTGCCAAATAAATTTGTATAAGTTGGATTTGTTTCCACTATAACCGGGCATTCATTTGTTTCAGAATTATCAAGAATAATATTCAAATCGTATTCACGAAAGTAATCAATCAACATACCTTCCTGTGTCATTTCACCTTCAGGTTTGATGCCTTTAAATATCTGAACGTTATCCAAAATATTTTCTTCAACAAGGTTTAAGATGCTCTAAAGCTGAATTAGAATTGTACTTTTCTTTTAATCCTTCAAAAATTCCAAGCACAATTACTTCAGCACTTTCTTTTTCAAGCTGCTGCAGTTTTTCCTGAAATTCCTGGCTGATCTTTAAACCCTTTTTAAAAATTATTTGAAGTTTTGGCTGATGTCCGTTGTAATCAAGAATAATTTTCTGAGCATCTTCTTTAGTTAACTTATTCTGTTTGATAAGCTCTTCGAGTTGAAAAACAGGAATAGGCTGTCCTTCGATCAAAGGAATAATATCCGGTCTAATTTGTTCACCAACTCTAATCTGACCGAGAGAAAATCCTTTCTTTCTCAATTCTTTATCAAAAGAATCCATCAACTCCTGTTCTTTCTGATTATACTCATCAACAATATTTTTTTTACGGGAAAGATAAAGTTCACTCTCCAGTGCAATTGGAATTCTTTGTTTTAAAACTTCAATAGCAGCATTAAGATCTTGTTTAAATTCTCTTGCCTGTCCTTTAGTAAATTTAATAAGCAGTGGTTGATCAGGATCGCGAAAATTATTTACATAGGCGTAATCATAAAGTCTGGGACAATCCGCACTGATTTTTTCCAGCATTTGTTTTACAGTAGTGGCTTTACCAGAACCAGATAAACCAGCAATGTAAATATTGTAACCCGGGCTGCGCAGATCCACGCCCATTCGTATTGCTTTTAACGCACGTTCCTGTCCCATTATACCTTCGATAGGACTAATATCCTCTGTAGATTCAAACGAAAAAATATTTGGATTACATTTCCATCTTAGTTCTTCTGGTTTTAGTTCTTTATGTTTAAGTGGTTTTGGGTTTGCCATTTTTTGCCTATAAATATTTGATAGTAGAAGAGATAAAATTCATTCTTATTTTTGTATTGAAAACTAATTAAACTATAAGCGAATTTCAAAGATGAATAAAGAAGAAGTACGTAATAAATTTCCTTATCTGAGATAACGGAATTATATATTTTAATCACGCATCAACTGGTCCTATCTCGTCTCTTGTTGTAAATCGATTAACAAATCTTTTGCAAGAAAAGAGTGAAAGTAAGATTGATGATTACAGTTCCTTTCTTAAAGTGGTTGAAGAAACAAAAGTATTGTTAGCTGAGCTAATCAATTGTAATGTTGATCGTACTGCTTTTATTGACAACACATCAAACGGCTTAAATATTATTGCACAAAGTATCGAATGGAAAAAAGGCGACAGAATATTATTAAACGATATTGAATTTCCTGCAAATGTTTATCCCTTTCTTAATCTAAAAAGATTTGGTGTTGAAGTTGATTTTGTAAAATCTGAAAACGGAATTGTTACTGCTGATCAAATAATCAATTCAATTAAACCTGAAACAAAATTGGTTTCTGTAAGTTTCGTTCAGTTTCTTTCCGGTTATAAAGTCGATCTGGAAAAAATTGGAAACCATTGCAGAGCAAATAATATTATTTTTTGTGTTGATGGAATTCAGGGTATTGGTGCAATGCGGATTGATGTTAAAAAATACAAAATAGATTTTCTTTCGTGCGGTACACAAAAATGGCTTTTGGGAATGCAGGGATTAGCTTTTATTTATGTTGATGAAGAATTCCAAAAGAAAATGGCTCCTGCAAATGTTGGCTGGCTTTCGGTTGAGAATGCCTGGGATCTTTTAGACTACAAATTAGATTTAAAAACTTCTGCAAATGTTTTTCAAGGAGGAACATTAAACTCTTTTGGAATTTATGCTTTTAATACATCATTAAAACTATTTAAAGATTTCGGTTTTGATAATGTTGAATCAGAAGTTTTATCAAACACAAAATATTTTATTAGTAAATTAAAATCGATAGGATTGAATTGTGTTTTGTCTAATTGTTCGGATAATGAATTAGCAGGAATCGTAACTATTAAACCACAAAATCCAGAACAAGTTTTTGAAATTTTAGTGAAGCAAAATATAATGTGTTCTATTCGGGAAGGATTTATAAGATTTGCACCACATTTCTACAACACACATCACGAGATTGATATAGTTGTTGAGGAATTACAGAAAATTTGAATATCTTTAAACAAAAATAATTAGGTTTGATTTATGAAATGGTATTATAACGTTGTTGTTTTGTTGTTTGCTTTTATTCTTTTTACAAATTCAAGTCAAGCTCAAAACAATAAAAAAGATTTACGCATCAGTCCCAAGGCAGCAGTGATTCAGACAGTTGGATTTACTGAGGTTCGCATAGATTACAGCAGACCAGGAGTTAAAAAACGTGAGATTTGGGGAAAGCTTGTTCCTTATGATGCAGTCTGGCGTGCAGGGGCAAATGAAGCTACCAAAATTACATTCTCAACTGATGTTACAGTTGAAGGAAAAATGTTGAAGAAAGGTTCATACAGTCTTTTTGCTATTCCCGGAAAAAATGATTGGACAATAATATTTAATAAAGTTGCAGATCAATGGGGAGCCTTTGAGTATAATGAATCCGAAGACGCACTTAGAGTTAAAGTAAAAACCGAGAAAGCTATCTGGCAGGAGTGGCTATCTTACACAATTAATAAAGCATCAGATACTTCTGCAGTAATCAGACTTGAATGGGAAAAAATTAAAGTTCCTTTTAAAGTAGAAGTGAAGTTGTAATCAATAAAACCCTCTATCCCAAAATTTCAATTATATAATATTTCCGTAACACAGACTTAAGTCTGTGCTACATTTTTAATGATATAATTAATTTGTGCTTCGTGAATTTTTTATGATTTGGATATAATAAAAGATAAATACTCAAAATTAAAAATGGCAGAATCAGTGTTAAATATTTTTCCCAAACCTGATATGAAAATGGCATTATTAAGAGGAATAGAATCCATAACAAAATAAATGTTATTTGATTATCGAAAGATTTTGTTTTGACGTGTTGATAAAATCTTTTCAATAACTCTGTATTGATGTAACATCCTGCCAAAAGTAAGAACGCTAGAACAAATTTTAACCAGAGACCTTCATTTCCCAACAATTCTACAAGTGCCTGATGGACAAATCCCAAAGTTTGATAATCTGTAAACTGTAATGTTGCAGTTGAAGCCTTAACCGGGAACAGAGACAGCACTATTGCAAGTGCAAATGCAATAGAAAGACTTAGGTAACTGAACTTGATTTTCCTAAAAAATACCATAGCTAACGGAAAAATATAAATAACGGAAAAAGTGATGTAAGTATTTATGTAATCAAGATTATAAAAAGATGAGTTTGGTATTATCCATTTTTCAATTCCGCTTGCTGGAGAAATATTTTTCCAGATTACAAACAAAACCAGCAAAGGTATAAAACTTAACAAGGATCCAATAATAAATTTTTTACTGATAAGCTTGTCGATTTTATAATTAAATGTAGAATAAAGTATAACTCCGGCTGGAATGATGACTGCATATTGCCTGCAAAGAATTGCAAGAGCAGAAAATATTATGAATGGAATTATTTTGTTTTTTATAAATGAAATAATGACAGCAAGCACTAAAAGAATCGTAAGCATATCCGTAAAAACAAAAACACTTGTTCCAAAGAAATATGGATTTATCACTACCAAAAGTGAAAGTAAAAGTGCGTGAAATTCTTTCTTAACAAATAAATGAAAAAGGTAATAAACTAATTGCCAGGTT
>CAWEUT010000012.1:0-113807 GCA_963812305.1 uncultured Ignavibacteriaceae bacterium | reverse complement strand
TAACACCCAAACCGGCAGATAAAAGTTCGGCAAGTATTCCTGGTCCGCTTGATGTTGAGTTGAAGTAAGCCATAAAACCGGGATGATTCCAGTGAGTGATTCCATCCATAAGAATTTTATCAACATCAGCTAAAACATTTTCGATATCTTCTCCATTTGTTGGCGGAGTTTGTGGAATTCTTTTTAAAATATCGCCGGGATTAACTTGAGAAAGCGGCGGATACTTTTCAATGCTGGTTAAGTAATCAGCAATCCAATCAACAAGTTTGTATCCGTTTTTTTTGAAATCTTCAGAAGGCATGTCGTTTAAGTTTTGCATATCATTTCCCATAATTAAAGCCAAGCTTAGTTAAGATATTGTGAACGATTAGTTTGTTAAGATTTGATTTTTGTGAAAGTTGAAAAATCTGAATTGGATTTAATCTATTCTTGTAACAGAGATAGTACGGCTGCCAGATTGGATTAAATTTATTTTTAAAATTAAATAAGCCTTTATAGTTATATGCAAACTTAATTTTTCTTCCTATGGAATTAAAAAACCATGAGAGTGATAAAAATTTTGAATTGTAATCAATGAATGGAACCGCACCAAGCGACCAATATTCAAATCCCTCTTTTTTTAGCTGGATTAATATTTCATTAATCAATGCTTCCATAACACCTACAGGTGCTTTGGAATTTCTAAGAATTAATTCCGTCTGCATAAATTTTTCATGTTTGAATGAAAGCATAATTGCACTAATCCAAATTTCATCTTTTTTTAGAACGAATAATCTGTGATAAGGTTTAAAGACAGTTGCAAAAAGATTTTCTAGCCGTGGTTCCCTTCCATGTGAAGTTTGAATAAAAAACTCCTGCAGCTTTTTTTCATTGTTTTCAGAATATTTTATCTCCTCAACTGATCCATGTCTTTTACCGCGTTTTATAAGTTCTTTCAGTGATTTTTTTTGAAATTTATTCTTTGTTAAATCAATAATGGCTTCTTTACCAAACGTAATTGAATTGAAATCATAAGTCTTTAAAAATTCTTTGTTCTCATCTGTGCATCCATCAAAAAGTAAATCTGAATTTGGTAATTGTGAAAAAATCTGTTTAAAAGTTTCTTCCACAGTTTTACCATATGGAACTCTTGTTGCACAAATCCATTTTCTTTTTCCTTGAAGCGGAATTGCGTTATAAACTATTTCATCTCCACTGTATCTGCAAAAATTGAAAGGAATAGTGTACATTTACAAACATTTCCTTATATCAAAAATCAACCAATTCAAATCTAAGAAAAGAAATTATCTTTTATTAAGAATCGTTTTTTAATAAGTTTAATCATACAAATCAAAAAAATTAAGATGAATAAAATAATATTAGTTCTTGTTGTTACATTTAGTTTCGTTTTTATTACTAGCTGCTATGAGCATTTCCCTTTAGATCAGGATATAACCAGGACGCAAAATACTTTTTTAAATCAGGATAGCGTTAAAGTTGAGTTTCCTAAAATCATAAAAGATAAAATTACTTTGATGGCAATGGTTTACACTCACTGCCCGGATATTTGCCCGATGACAACACATAATATGCAACTTGTTCAACGAAGGCTGCCTGATGATTTAAAGGATAAGGTAAAGTTTGTAGTAATATCTTTCGATCCAAATCGTGATACACCCGCAGTACTAAAAAAGTTTGCGGAAATTAGGGATATTACTTTTGATAATTGGATTTTTCTTACCGGCGATAATCAAAACACTAAAGAAGTGATGTTGAAGTTTGATGTAAAAGCCATTCCTGCCGATTCATCTTACGATGAAAATGGTGAGTTGAGTTACAGTATTATTCACACAGATAGAATATCATTGATTGATCAAGACGGAAAGCTTAGAAGTAATTACAAGGGCAGCACAGCCAATTTAGATATGATACTTGAAGACATTAAATATTTAGGAGAATAAAATGAATCTTTTACTAGCACTCTTAATGATCTTTTCTAATCCATCAGATAAGATTAAAATTGTTGATCCCTGGATGCGTGTTGGTGCACAGGGACAGGCAACAGGATTATTTTTTAAGATTGAAAATAATTCTGATAAAGCTGATACACTTTACAAAGTTGAGTTTGAACCTGCAGGTTTAGTTCAAATACATGAAACTTACGATGCCGGAAACGATATGATGGGAATGAGAGAAGTTAAGCAAATTGTAATACCGGCTAAAACTACTTTTGAACTTAAACCCGGTGCACACCATGTTATGTTAATGAAGTTGAAACAGGATATTAAGAAAGGCTATGTTGGCGATGTTACTCTTTATTTTAAGAAAGCTGGAATGATTAAAATTAAAGCTGAAACGAGAGAGATGATGATGAAGGAACAATCGATGGAAACACAACACTAACTAACCCTCTCTAAATCTCTCCCTTTCTAAAAGGGAGAGACTTTAAGAGTATGAAAATTATCTTACAAAAAACTCTGCAATAATTTTATTCCAATTAACATCATTAAGCTTTTCTAATTGCCCGATGAACAATCCATCTTCAACGTATTCTTCACCCTTCTTTTCGGATTTCATTATTGCGGAAAATACTGATTTGAATTTTCCAATATCTTCCTGAAAGAATGCTACTGCCGATTTTCCGATGTGCATTTCTTTGATTTCGCTATCTAAATTTTCTGCATCTAACGCACATACCCAATTTCTTTCATAAGGTGTTACATCAAGAGCAGCTATGTTATCTTTTAGTATTGTGTTTATCTGTGAAACTTTTCCGCTTACAGGTGAATTAAATGTGATGCTTCTGCTGCCTTGTTTGATCGTGAACAATGGCTGCCCGGCTTTTACATCCATACCGAGGTTAGGTAGTTCAACAGAGTACACGCGACCAATTAATTTCTTTGCAAAATCATCAATACCGATTTTTGCTATTCCAGCCTGAGTCATACTAACCCAGGTGTGATTTTTTGAAATGAAAACTCCACCAGGAATTGCAAACTCACCCTGTGTAAAATCATCTGAAGCCGGGACATTTGTAATATGTACTTTGGGTTTTAACTGCTTCTGAATCTTATCCTGACGTTTGATTAAAGACTTCTTAACAAATTCAATGAGTTCATCTTCAGTAAATGGTTTTTGAACATAATCCAACGCACCATATTTCATAGTCTCAACCGCGGTTTCTACAGATGCATATCCAGTAATTATAATTACATCAATATCCGGACGAAGATGTTTAACAGATTTTGTTACTTCAACACCATCCATCAACGGCATTTTTAGATCTGTAAACACAAAATCGTAATGATGTTTTTGGATTAAACCAAGTGCTTCCTGCCCTGTTTCTACAGTATCAACAGAGTATCCATCAAGTACAAGAATTTTTCTAAAACTGCCGAGTATTACTTCTTCATCATCAACACAAAGAATTTTTGCTTTTGGATTTGGTACCTCAGCACGTTTTAAAGTTTTGGCTTCGTTCGTAAAATCAAGTTTAAGACTATCCTGTAAAACGACTTCACGTTCTTTCTTTTGTTTTTGCTCTGTCATTCTTTTACTAATCATTCGGATAGCAATATCCGCAATGATAAAAATGATTATTGCAAGTATGAATAATGGCATAATATTTCTCCTAAGTATAAATTTTAATTTTATATAATTTTAATTAACATTTTAAAGTCTATCTGAACTACATGGAATCAGATATTTAATTTCGTATTCAATGTTAGCCGGAATAACACGATAAATCCATCCTTCAAAGTAAGGATCTTTCTCAATCAGGTTAGGATTGTTTTTAATTGCTTCATTAACTTCAACTATCCTGCCTGAGATAGGTGAAAGTATTTTATGAGTTCTATCATTACTGCAAGTAAGCGATGCACAACTTATTCCCTGAGCAATTTCCTCTTCGGCAGATTGAAATTCTACTTCCAAAACTGTGTCAATTGTTTTCATCAAGAAATCGCAAACTCCTATTAATACAGAGCCTTCCCTTTCCTGAAACATCCAGGTAGAATAACCGAGCCTTAAATACTTTGCCGGGCACGTAACATAAAGCAGCTCATCATTATTTTTTTGTGATGATAATGTTTTTTGCTTTTCTTTAATTACCTGATATTTGTTTGCGCGATAAACGGAGCTTAGCAATTCATCTACGGTAAAAGGTTTGGGAATAAAATCTATTGCACCTTTGTAAAGTGAATTAACTGCATTTTCTACTGTTGAGTATCCTGTCATCATTATCACAACACTTTTACTGTTCCTGTTTCTTAGTTCATCCAAAACTTGAAAACCATTACCGTCCGGCATCATTATATCGCTTATAATAATGGGATAATAATTTTTAGCAATTTTTTCAATTGCCGTTTTTATGTTCAAAGCTGAATCAACTGTGTAGTCATCCAATGAGCATATTTTTATTACAGCATCGATAATCACTTGCTCATCATCTATCACCAATATGTTTGCAGTTTTACTCATTAAAATTTTTTATTGCGAAAGCGGAAGCCGAATTGTAAAGGTAGTACCTTTGCCAACTTCGCTTTCAACATTAATAGTTCCATTATGATTATCTATTATTCCCCAGATAACGGCTAAGCCAAGACCGTTGCCTTTTTGTCCTTTTGTAGAAAAGAATGGTTCAAAAATCTTTGTAAGGTCATCACGGCTTATACCATATCCGGTATCACTAATTTTTATTTCTATAAATTCTTTTAAACCAGCAGAGTCAACAAAATCCCATTTAGCCCATGTGCATCCTTTATGTGAACAAACTTCATAAAATCCTTGCTCACCTGTATCAAAAAATAAAATTGGTGAACCGCACTTTGGACAGGATTTATTTTCTTCAATAAGCGATATGTTACATTCCGGACAAACATACTGTGCTTCTTTTTTTTCTATATAATCCTGATTATAAATATCTCTAAGCCTACCATATACAGGATCAATGTGAATAATATTTTCATCACCATTTGATCTTACTTTAACTTTTATAGAAGGCAATCCATCAATTTTAACTTCGTTATCCAAAAGACTGTGACGTTTGGAACAAGCTGCTTTTTTAATTTGCGCAGTTCCAAAAGGTGAAAGTGAAATTTGTTGAGTTGAAAGAGAAATCGTTCCGCCATTTTTTTCCATTGCATCGGATGCATTTACAAAAAGATTAATAAACACCTGCTGCATCTGATTTGCATCAACGGTTATTTTAGGAAGATTGGGATTTGTATTCTTCTCTATTTTAACATTGTTTATAGCAAGTTGATTTTCAATAACCGATATGGATTTATTAATAATTTCATTTATATCTGCGCTGTTTTTTTTAGGAACGGACTGCCTTGCAAAATCCAATAAACTTTTTACTATTTCTCTGCTGCGCAAAGTTTCTCTAACAATAACTTTAAGATCTTCCTGAAACTCCGGATTATCCTTTGTACGTTTTAGCAAAAAACTGCTGTAAGTTAAAACACCGGTAAGCGGATTATTTATTTCATGTGCAACACCAGCCGCAAGTCTTCCTAGCGAAGCCATTTTATCGGATTGGAATAGCTGCATACGTGCTTCGGAAAGCTTTTTAGTCATGTTATTAAATGATTGACCTAATTTTCCAATCTCATCTTCTCCAAGATCTTTAATAGTATAATTTAAATTACCCGCACTAACCTGCTGTGTGCCGCCTAATAAATCATTTACCGGAAGTGAAACCCATCTTCTTACGAAGTACCCGATTAAAAGTCCAACCGCAATAATTGCCACAAAGTGCAAAAATTACAATTTCCCATTCACTTCTCAAGAATGGTTTTATCAACATCTGCAAGTGAAATTGAAACATCCAGCACACCAAGTACTTTTTGATCTCTGGGATGTGCATGACATTCTGCCTGCCAGCATGATTTTTCATTATAGATTGGAGTGATAATTCCAATTACACGATTTGAATCGGGATGCACTCTAAATATTCTTGTTCGTTCTGTAATAGATATTTGTTCTAGTGGTTTATCTTCAGCATGACAGGCGTAGCAGCTTTCAGCACGTTTATCAACCATCTTATTAATATTGGTGGAGTCCGAAGAATAAATTATTTCACCAATCTTATTAATTATTCTTACATCTCTTATTTGCGGCTGTGTGCCAATCGAATTAATGGTTTGCTGAATTCGGTCACGCTGATTTAACATCATATCAAATCTTGTACTTGATACTACTGTTTCACCAAGCTGATTTGCATGTCGTTCAACTTCGGCAATTAAACTGTGGCTTTGCGATTTAATGTTGAAGTAAGCAAATACACCAATAATTATTAACGAAGTAAATGCAACAACAGATATTAAACGAAATCCTATTTTTTTTAACATATACTAATCAGTTATTCATTTAGTAACGATACATTTATAAATCTAACATAAGAAATATTTCTATAGCTAAATCTATTAAAGGGTCATTTCGAAGGAGTCCCCGACTGAGAAATCTTTATAACTATTGTATTCAGATTTCTCCGTTCGGTCGAAATAACACACTAAATTAAAATAGCATTAGAATCAAATATCTTTTCTACATTAACAACTATTTGACTTAAACTACTTCCCAACCAGCTTACCCGGTTTTTGTTTTGGAAAACTATAACCATCATGACATCCATCGCAAGATGGTTTCTTTGCATAATTATTTTCCGCATGACAATCTTCGCAGCTAAAATCAGAGTGCGTTTCATCAAGCTGCAAACCTGTTACAGAATGTTTAAAGTTTTCATTATTCCAATCCTTATGGCAGCTAACACATTTGTTATCTACTTTTTTGTATGGAAGTTTTGAGCCATGACATTTAACACAAGATAAATTGATATGATATTTATTTAATGCCCAGCCGGTCTTTTTTGCGTGATCAAATGGCTCAAGTGTTTTTTCATTATGGCACTTGCTGCAATTTTCTGTTTTACTATGACAGCTAATACAATTTTTATGCTGATCTTCAAATGTCTTTTTAGTTACAACTTTCTGATTTTTATTTTTATCAGTTTTATTAACATCGTGACATTTTGTACAGCTTTCCTGCTTATGGCACGTTGTACAGCTTAATCCAAATTTCTTTGTGTGATCATCATGATAAAATGTAACAAATTTTCCTTTATCAGATTTGGTTTCATAAACTAATTTAGTTGGTTCAAGAACTATCGGATGTTCTTTTCCAGCATACTTCTTTTGAATATCAGTTTTCTTAACATCTTTCAAATCTTTCTTTGGTGTATGGCAGGTATTACATCCAGTATCATGACTCCATTCACGATGACAATCCATACATTGCCTGTGATATGCACCTTTCAAATCAGGGATGCTCACATCTTCACGCTTTCTTGAAGACTCGTGACAACTACTACATTTTAAGATTGGTCCTGAAGTATTGAAATGATGGCATCCCTCACATCCGCCGCCCATATTAGACATTTGAGCGTGTATCCTGTGAGAAAAATATACGGGACTGTATCTATCAACTATCTGATCTATCACTATTAATTCCGGAGTTTGTTCTGGCTTTTGATAAACCGTTACTATTTTTTCTCTTGGACATAATACCAGACAAGGCTCACTTTTTGTTGGAACATCACACGTATGACATGTTTTACAAGTGATGTTAAGTTTTGAGTGATCTTTACCCGGGCTTTGCTGTGCATTAATTGCAACAGCACAAACAATTACTAAAAATATCGCAAATATCTTTTTCATTACTTTACTCCTCTGATTGTGTATTTGGATTGAGGAGCAGTTTGTCTGCCAGGCAAACTGATAACTGGAAAATTTATTACGAAAAATCTGTATAACAGAACCAGTATCGCTACAAATCCAATCGTTACAGAAAATTCACCAATCGATGGGAAATATGATTCTGTGCTGTAAGGTGGTGTATATGCAACCACAAAATTATTAATTCGGTTCAATAATACACCAAATACAACTAAGGCTGATGCAATAAAAAGGAATAGAGGAGATTTTAATACTTTGGTAGAAAGAAACATTCTTAAAGGAATTATAACTCCAAATAACATTTCTATTGTAAACATAACGCTAGCTGTATTAAATTCAGCTAAGTAAACAAATGTTTCGCGAATAAACATATCACCGATTTTAAATGCAAGATAAATTCCCAACAGCGGTGCAATCATCGAACCTAGCTTAGAAAGAATATGCATCTCGGGTTTTAAACCAAGTGAACGAGATGCTATTAATGATTCAAAAATTACCATCGGAAATCCAACAGAGATAGCTGAAAGTAAAAACAAAAGTGGTAGTATTGGTGTTTGCCATAATGGATGCATCTTTGGTCCGGCAATAACCATCAATGTTCCCAAAGAAGATTGATGAAGTGATGAAAGTACAACACCTGCAATAATAAATATGAACATCGTTTTTGAAAGACCCTTATCAAGCAGACGCAAAAATTTATCTACAATTTTATTTAAGCCTGAAAAGAATCCCGGCAAATTAACTTTGCCAATAAATCTTTCAGTTACTACAGGAAGAAATTCTATGTAAAGAACAGTAACATAAATCATAACGCAGATACCAACTTCAAACAAAGCTGAGTTTCCATTCCACATAATCAGCGGATGCCAGATAAAATACCATCGTCCTATATCAACAAAGACTCCTATCGCAACAAAAGTATATCCGAGCATTGCTGTTAATAGTGCAGGACGTATAATGGCGTGATATTCATCTTTGTGCATTATATGACCAAGAGCTGCTGTAGTAAATCCGCCGGCAGCAAGTGCAACACCGGCAGCAACATCAACTCCAATCCATAATCCCCAGGGATATTGATTATTTAAATTTGTAACAGCGCCAAGTCCAAAGAAAAATCTGCCCATCAAAAAAACTAAACCGTTTAATGCAAGAATTATTAATACAAAAACACCCGGAGTAAAATATTTATGTTTAATCGGTACTGGATTGTGTAATTCGTTATTCATTTATTTTATCTCCTCATCTAATTCTTTGCGTCGTTTTGAAATCCACATAATTCCACCTAGCAATGCGTATAAAGAAACCGGCGGAACAAAGTATGCAAAGATTCCGTGCTGTATTGATTCCGAAACACCGGGTGCAGGATTTTTACCAAGATTTGGAAAATCAAGTTCTGCAAAATCTTTATTTGCTAAATACATCCATGATGTACCACCCACTTCATATTCTCCAAATATATGATCAACATATCTATCAGGATTTCTTTTAATTCTATCTCGTGCAATTTTTACAAGGTCTGTTCTGCTGCCGTATGTAAGTGCTTCAACAGGACAAATGCTTACGCAAGCAGGCACTTTACCTTCTTTTGTCCTCTCAAAACAAAAATCGCATTTCATTATCATTGGATTTAGAGCTTTCTCATATTCAAACGCAGGTACCTGAAATGGACATGCTGCCATACAGTAGCGGCAACCAATACACATATCTGTATCCCAGGTTACAGTACCATTTTCGTGTTTGCTAAATGCTCCAACTATACAAGCAGAAACGCAAGCAGGATGATCGCAGTGCATACATTGAACTTTTACATCTACTGGAAGATTGGAATTCTTTCCGGATGAGTATTCATTAACAACAGTTAAAGCAGTATGATCAGGTCTTCGTTTTGTTTCTAAAACTTTTCGATCTTCGTATGATTCTAAATTTCCCGCAGGTAAGTTATGAGCATCTTTGCATGCCCATTCACAATTTCTGCAGCCAACGCAAACTGTGGTATCTACTAAAACTCCCATCCTGTCTTCGGATAAAATATTTTTAGGACCAGCTTTTGCGGTAGTTGAAAGTCCCGCTACACCAGCACCGATAAGAGCAGTTGATTTGAGGAAATCTCGGCGACTTTTGCCAGACATTTTCCCCTCCTTTCCAAAAATTTCAAATATTATAAAAAGATGTTAAAATCTGATTAAATAATGAATAGAAAATCATACCATTTTTTTAAAATGATATGATTAAGTGGAAAAGTTGGAATTTGTTTTATTCAGCAAGAGTTGCAGGCAAGAAATGATTTTCTTTTTTACTTTGCACTATTAATAATTCTCATTGATGGTAAGTTAATAGGCTTTTTTTTTACGATAGAGAATAAATTGTTAGTTACTAATGCTTGATAAATATGTAATGTTTGTAGTTACCAAGTTATATTTTGGTGTCTATTCTACTTAATTACTGAAGGACATTGTCAAATAAATCTAATTATTTTTTCTGCTTCTCCGGAGCTGAAGCTGGTCATTAACCGAATAATAATTTTCCCTTCTTGGAACACTGTTTTAAATCACTTTGTGGTTTTTAACAACATTACATTTCCAAAATTGTGATGTATTATTCAACACTGTGTTGTAGAGAAAACTTACACTTTTATTAAGCGGGATTGTTTAACAATCCAACATCAATCCCATAACTTCTTTTTTTCTAATAAGATAGAAGTGCAAGAAAAAAACATGATTTCCTGGTACGTTGATTGCCTTTCACCAATACAATTAAAAGTAATAAGGAGATCATCATGTTTACATTTATAATAATACTAGTTTTAGTTTTTATCGGTGTCGATTTGTTAGTTCGATTCGTCATCGACCCGCTAGCATCAGGATCAAATAAGAAAAGTAAAGTTTCAAAATCTTATTCACAAAGATTTGATCCGACAATCAAACTTGCAACGGAAACAATGTACGATGGCGGAAAACCTCACAATGAGGTCAAGTCAACTACCGAAACTAAAGATGCGGATATTTCAAAAGACACTAATAAAAATTTAGAACAATAATTTTAAAAGGGATAGATTATTATGGTTGCAATTTTTGTTCTAACCCTTTTTTTATTATTCATTTCGGTTGATCTGATAGTATTAAAAATTCAAGGGAAATCTCATCCGGCATTTGAACCGTCCATTCACCTCAATTTGATTCATCAATATTTGATAGAAATAGTTTTCCCATTCCATCAAACATATTTTTTTCAAAAGGACATACCTGGCTTAAGACGAATAATGATGGATTAATTTCAATTGGTATTGATGAATTTGGAATGATGGCATTAGGTGCACTATCAATTTTAAATTGCGCTTCGGTAGGTAAAGAATTAAAACGCGGGGAAATAATATTTGAGGGAGCATACGGGAATAAAAAAGTGAAATTTTTATCACCGATTAACGGAATTATAAAATCAGTTAACGGAAATATCATAGGCAAAAAAATCTATAATCCATACGAAACCTGGGGCGTTCAGATAGATTCAGACAATTTCTCAGATAACAAGAAAATGTTTTTATCTGGCAAAGAAGCATCCAACTGGATAAAAAAAGAATCTATAAAATTAAAAGACTTTATTATTAATCATTCACTTAAAACAGATTTAGCTGGTGCAACTATGTTTGATGGAGGTTCGTTATCCAATGATACAATCTCGTTATTAGTTGATAATAGTATAATTGATTTTGAAAAAGAATTTCTATCATTATAAATATTGGGAAATAAATGTTGAAGGAAAAAGGAATCCTCTTTGATGTGACGCTGTGTGTGGGATGTGGTACCTGCTGTCAAGCGTGCAAAGAGACGAATAATTTAGCACAAACAAATAAAGATTTTTTAAAAGATCATCTCTCCGATAACACTTTTACTGTTGTTGAACAGTACGGAGAATTATTTACAAGAAAACTTTGCATGCATTGTAATGAACCAGCTTGCGTATCAGTCTGTCTGGTTGGAGCTATAACAAAAAGTTCCACCGGATCAGTTGTTTATGATGCTGATAAATGTATAGGATGCAGATATTGTATGCAGGCTTGTCCTCATCATATTCCACGATATGAATGGGCAACCACTCAACCAAGAATACGCAAATGTAATCTTTGCACTGATCGCGTTAAAGCTGGACAGTTAACCGCTTGTGCTGAATCTTGCCCGACCGAAGCAACTTTGTTTGGAGACATGGATCAACTGATCGCAATAGCTAAAAAAAGATTGAAAGATAGTCCTGAGAAATATTATCAACATATATACGGTCTTGAAGAAGCAGGTGGTGGTCATGTTCTGGTTTTATCGCCGGTACCATTCGAACAACTGGGATATATTTCCAAACTGCCAAAAGAATCAATGCCTGAATTTACTATGCGGGCAATGGAAAAGATTCCATCGGTAGTAGTGGGTGGAGGAGTTTTTCTAACGGGAATGTATTGGCTAACTAAAAGAAAAAATCAAATAGCTAAAGACGAAAAGAATAATAATAAATGAAATTAAAGAACATGAATATCAAAGAAATTTTAAAACCTTCATTTTGGAAAGTTGTTTCAGTTATAATAGTTACAGTAGGATTATTTTCTACTTATTTTAGATTTTCACTAGGACTTGGAGCAACAACTAATTTGCAAGATTCTGTTCCCTGGGGATTATGGATAGGTTTTGATTTTATTGGTGTTGGACTTGCAGCAGCAGGATTTACAATCGCAGCTACAGTTCACATCTTTAACATTCATAAATATGAACCATTGGTAAGACCAGCAATTCTAACTGCTTTTTTGGGATACTCGGTTGTTGTTTGTCTTTTATTGGTCGATCTAGGAAGGCCTGAAAATTTTTGGCACCCATTAGTTATGTGGAACATTCATTCCGTTATGTTTGAAATTACATGGTGCATAATTTGTTATTCTACCGTTTTACTATTAGAATTTGCACCAGTTATTCTTGAAAAATTTAATCTCAAAGCACCCATTAAATTTCTAAAAATAATTTCAATCCCTATCGTTATCGCAGGTGTTTTATTTTCAACTCTTCATCAATCGTCTTTTGGTTCATTGTACTTGATTGTTCCCGGTAAATTACATCCATTATGGTATTCATCTTTACTACCGATACACTTTTATGTTTCTTGTATTGCAGCAGGTTTATCGATGATAATTTTTGAATCATATTTAATTGCCAGAAGTTGTACTAAAGAAGACGGTTTCTGTAATACAGGTTTAAAAATGAATATTCTATCAGGTGCCGCATTTGTGGTTTGGATTGCTCTGATTGCAGGTATTTTATTAAAAATTTATGATTTTGTTAGTAATGATAAATTGATCTATTTGACAATTCCTTCCATGGAAACATCACTTTTTTATTTAGAAATAATCATTGGAACCATCGTTCCGATTTACTTACTTAGTTATAAAAAGTTCAGAGAAGATAAAAAGTGGCTTTATATTATTTCGATCTGTGTAATTTCTGGATTGATTCTTAACAGATTAAACGTAAGCATCACCGGTTTAGTTGCTTCATCTGGAATAAATTATTTTCCATCATTTGATGAAATCAGCATTACGATGATGCTTGTTGTGCTCGCAATATTTGCTTTTAGATTAATAGCAAAAAACTTTTCTGTTTTTGTAGGAGGAGATTCTGAAGAAGCGGCAAGTAACATAAGTGCAAAGAAATCAAAACAAATAATTTTAAGTGAACAATATGAATAATCAAAATGAATACAAAAGTACTAATTATGAAACACTGAAGTGCATCTGGATGGCTTCACAGGTTATAGAGTATAAGTTATGCGATAATCAATTTGATTGCGAGAATTGCCGATTTGATAAAGTAATGAGAAATCTATTGAATGAAAAAGAAACACAGAATACGGATATAGCTAATATTGCAAATACTATTTCTAACAAGTTGCAAAGTATTAAGTATGATAATAAAATTATTTACTTAAAAAATAATCTTATTGCTAAAGAAATTTGTAACGATACATTTTATCTTGGCATTAATCCTATTTTAATTAGTTTTCTTGATTCTGTAAGTTCATTATCAGTTAGCGAGTGCAGAAAAAATATTTTAACAGATCAGCAGGTAATTCAAATTTTAGGTGACTGGGGCTCTGTTAGTCTTTCATCTCCAATGAATTTTATGATTTACGATTTATTGGACTTTCCAATCGAAACGCTTTTAGAATTTCAGTGGGTAGCAATATTCGGAGCTGTTAATCAGGAGGTTTCAAAAGGCAGGTTGTGCCAGGATGAATGGCAAACAATGCATAAAAAAGCTCTTAACACTATCGAAGAGATTAAATCACACGTACCCCAAGTTGGGACAACAATGATGGATGGAGGGACTCAAATTAAGCATCTTCATCAACTAGTTGGTAAAAAAAGATATATCAATATTTTAAATTCTATGTGCACATAAGAAGAATTTGCGTGATGATATTTAAGATTATCTCTAAGTCTCCCACTGCTAACTTGCCATTCATATTGTAAGGTCAAAACAACAAAGAAATTGTAAGTCGTTAAAGTATTGGCTAATTTTGAAATACTCAGGTAAGTGGATTTTATGAAAATTAGTGTTTTAAATAGATTAAGCGTTCGGCTTATACTTTCTATTTCCTGTATTCTGGTCATTATCCTTTCGATTTATACCTACTTTATAATAAAAAACCTGGATAGCTATTTAACCCAAACAAGATTTCAGAGTGCTTATAATATCAGTGATATAATTAAAAAGTCTACACGTTACAGCATGCTTTTAAACAGGCGTGAAGATGTTCATCAGATAATAAATACAATTCGTACTGAAATCGGAGTTGAAGAAATTCGTGTTTATGACAAACAGGGGGTAATTGCTTTTTCAACAAACCCTAAGGAAATACTTAACAAAGTTAATTTAAACGATGAAGCATGCATTGCTTGTCATAACAGTTCAATTCCTTTAAAAAGTTTAGCAAACCAGGATAAAATTAGAATTTATAAAAATTCAGAAAACAAACGTGTTCTCGGTCTTATTAATCCAATCCAAAACGAACCTGATTGTTCAAATGCAGAGTGTCACGCCCACTCGCCAAAAGTTAATGTTCTTGGTGTGTTGGATGTTGTTGTATCGCTGGAACACCTTGATTCAATAATACAAAAGAGTACACGTAAGGTAATTCTGGCTTCGGGTTTTCTTGTCGTCATAATTTCTTTTTTTGCAGGATTGTTTATAACACTTTTAGTGAACAAACCAATAAAAAAAATCAGGGAAGGCATTGAAGAAGTTGGGAATGGAAATCTAGATTATAAAATTGAAATTAATTCTAAAAATGAGCTGGGGCAGGTTGCTAGACGTTTTAATGAAATGTCCTCCAAACTTGATGAAGCTTATAAAGAAATTAAAAATTGGTCGGAAACTTTAAATGACAAAGTCAGTGAAAAAACAGTAGAGCTAAAAAATATTTACGATCAGGTTAATCAAATTGAAAAACTGGCTTCGCTTGGAAAACTATCAGCCACTGTTGCTCATGAGTTAAATAATCCTCTGGCAGGAATTTTAACCTACAGCAAATTGATCACAAAAAAATTACAAGCTTTACAAAAAGATTCTGAGCATGAAAAAATTATTGAGTTTCTGGAATTAATTTCACATGAATCGGCTCGTTGCGGACAGATCGTAAAAGACTTATTAATTTTTTCGCGATCTGAACGGGATGAATTTGCAAAAGAGAATTTATTAGATATAATCGATAACAGCGTTACTGTTCTAAACCATCACCTGGATATTCATGGCATTAAATTAGTCAAAGATTATGCAGAAGCTCCAATCGAGATTTACTGCAACGCATATAAAATTCAACAGGCTCTGATGTCACTTCTGATGAATTCAATTGAAGCTATGCCGAAGGGGGAAAAATCATAATTCACGTAACACCGGATAATAATAACGTTATCATTAGAATAATAGATGAAGGTACAGGGATTTCGGATAAAGATTTACCTCATATCTTCGAGCCTTTTTATTCAACAAAAGAAGCATCCAACGGTACCGGACTTGGGCTGGCTGTTGCCTATGGAATAATTACGAATCATAAAGGGAAAATCGAAGTAGAAAAAACTTCAAATCAAGGTACTACGTTTAAAGTAGTTTTACCAAAAAATGAACAACTTGCTTAAGAGGAAGTTTTATGGATAAAAAAGAAAAAATATTAATAGTCGATGATGAAAAAATTGTAAGAGAATCTCTATATCACTGGTTTGAAGATGATAATTATGAGGTTGATACTGCTGAAGATGGCGAAACCGCTTTGAATAAATATGGAAAAGATAAATATGATCTGCTTCTTGTTGATATGAAAATGCCCGGTATGAGTGGCTTGGATCTGCTATCCAAAATTAAAGCAATTGATAAGGATGCTCTTATCATTCTAATCACTGCTTTTGCATCAGTTCCCACTGCAATTACAGCATTAAAAAACGGAGCTTATGATTATGTAACAAAACCAGTTGATCCTGATGAACTTGCACATCTTGTAAAAAGAGCTCTTGAGCAACGCGCACTTAAGATAGAAAACACACAGTTGAAAGAAAATATTGATGAAATTATTAAACCTGATAATCTGATCGGTGAGAGCTTTCAGATGAAAAAAATTTATGAGCTTGTACACACTGTTGCCCGCACCGATACCACGGTTATGATTCGAGGTGAAAGCGGTACAGGAAAAGAATTGGTTGCAAAAGCTATTCATATTAATAGCAACAGAAAATATTTTCCGATTATTACTGTAAACTGCGGCGCACTTGCCGAATCACTTCTTGAAAGCGAATTGTTCGGACATGAAAAAGGATCATTCACCGGAGCTCAATTCAAAAGAAAAGGGAAATTTGAAATGGCAGATCGGGGAACAATTTTTCTTGATGAAATTGGATCGATATCTTTAAAAATGCAGATTGAGTTATTAAGAGTTGTAGAAACAAAACAGTTTAACCGGGTTGGTGGAAATGAATTAATAAAAAGTGATTTTAGAGTTATCACCGCAACAAACGAACCTCTTGAAGAGCTTGTTAAAGCTGGTAAGTTTAGAGAAGATTTATATTACAGATTGAATGTTTTTTCTATTGTTATTCCACCGCTTCGTGAAAGAAGACAAGATATTCCTCTGCTTGTAAGTTTCTTCATTAATAAATTTTCAACTGTAATGAATAAACCGGTAAAGAAGGTATCAAAAGAAGCGATGGAGTTTCTAACAAACCATGATTGGCCGGGTAACGTTCGCGAATTGGAAAATGCAATAGAACGAGCGATGGTAGTTGGTAAAACTAATTCTATTACTGTTGATGATCTTCCTTTCCATCTTTCAAAAATAATTCTGAATTTAACAGTGATGAGAAAAGTCTTGCTTCATATTGAAAGAAATTATATTCTTAAAATTTTAAACGAGAATAGCTGGAACATTTCCAAAGCTGCTCAGACTGCTCGAAATAGACAGAGTTACCCTCTATAATAAAATTAATAAGTATAGTTTACGCAAAGCTGAATATTGATGGATATTTTTATTGCGCCGATTAAATTTTACAGCGCTGTACTGCTACAAAACCTTGTTAATGAATTATCAAAAAGGTTTTCATCAGAAATTCACGTTATTGATCTGAAGATAAATCTTGATGATTTCTTTTCTGTAGATAGAAAACAATATTTTTCAACACAGATCATTGCCGAAGCAATGAAACTCACGGATGAATTTAATGGTAAAATAATTTTATTAACCGATGTTGATATTTTCGTTCCGGTATTAACTTTTATCTTTGGTGAAGCGCAGCTTAATGGAAAACATTCTATTCTTTCTGTCTGCCGTTTGCATGAAGAATTTTATTCCGGCATCTCTAACGAAAAACTATTACTTGAGCGTACTATTAAAGAAGCACTTCACGAGCTGGGACATTGTTACGGGCTGCGTCATTGCCTTGATTGGGACTGCGTAATGCACTCCTCTCCTGGAATAGAGGAAGTCGATATAAAAGGTGGTACTTTCTGCAGTAAATGTATTTCAAGTATTGAAGGTTATAAACATTAAATATGTTTTCCTTATAAGTCAAAAAGGATAATTAAGATTAACGGATAACCAAAATTTATTTAGAGATATTATGAATTCTTCCGCACTTTGGGCAGGTGATGGAATTGTTTTTATAATCTGGCGGTACTTTTATTTTGACTCCGCATGTACAATTAATAAAAAAGAAATCATTTAGCTTCATCATCAAATCGCCAACTTCCCTTTTAACCTGCTTATCAGTTTCAAATGAAGTTTGTGAAAGATCTGAACTTCTCAATCCAATAATTGATGAATCAGTTAATCCTGATTGCGGAATCAATCCAGAAGTTTTTCCTTTAACAGAATTAAAAGCATTTTGATAATTTGCAAAATTAACACCTTGTGTCATCGAACGTAAAATATTAATTCTTTCAGTTATGGGTGGATGTGTGCTGGTTAAATTCGCAACTTGCATTCCTTTTTTCTTTAAAGGATTGATAATGTACATCGGCGCGGTAACTTTGTTTGCGGTTTTAAGATCTAAATTTGTACTTGAAATTTTTTCAAGTGCTGAAGCTAAACCATCAGGATATCTTGTTAATCTAACTGCCGATGCGTCAGCCAGATATTCTCTTTTGCGTGAAATAGCAAAGTATAAAAGCTGCGCCATTATAGGACCAAGAATAGCCAATGCAATTGCAAGAACTAAAATAATAATTTGTGCCTGTCCGCCTTTATCAGATGATTTAGATTTATAACGTGATCCTCCGCCAAACCACAAACTTCTTGTAAAAACTTCTGCCATCAGAGTAATCGCACCAAGCATCATTCCTGCAAATGTCATAACCAAAATATCCCGATTTACAATGTGAGACATTTCATGCGCAACAACACCTTGAAGTTCATCACGATTTAAAGTTCCTAATAATCCAGCAGTAACTGCAATTGCGGAATTTTCTGGTTTGATGCCTGTTGCAAAAGCATTGGGTGCTGCATCGGCTATGATATAAATTTTGGGTTGGTGCGGAAGGTTTGCTGCAATTCTCATTTCCTCAACTACATTATACAATTGAGGATGTACATCCTGTGTTACTTCTTTTGCACCGCTAACTGCAAGAAGGATTTTACTTCCGGCAAAGTAACTTACCATTGATAAAATTCCCCAAAGCATTATCGCGAAAAAAATTCCGATAAAGCCTCCGTTTTCAGGACTATAAAAACTTCCAAAAGTAAAACCAATCAGGATGAGAAGTAATCCCATCCCGATAAATATAAAAATTGATTTTCTTTTGTTTGCCTCAATCAGTTCCCACATCATAAAAGAATTTTTTCTTTTTGTATCAAAAGCATTATTTAAATAATTTCAATTGTTATGAACATTTTGGTATGTCGTTTAAGTAACAAAAGTCATTTCGAAGGAGTCTTCGACTGAGAAATCTTTCAATTATACTACAAAAAAGATTTCTCCCTTCGGTCGAAATGACTTTCTCCAATTTGACACAACATTTAAAGTTCATAGATATTAAATTGACAAAAACATTATTAATTAAAACTAACTTTAGGAACTGCTTTTTCGGTCTGATCTTCAATTTCAAAAAATTCTTCTTCTTTAAAGCTGAACATTCCGGCAACGATGTTTGAAGGAAACATCTGGATTTTATTATTAAAAAATAAAACCTGATCATTGTAAGCCTGTCGTGCAAAAGAAATTTTATTTTCTGTTGATGTTAGCTCTTCCTGAAGTGCAAGAAAATTTTGGTTTGCTTTTAAGTCAGGATAGTTTTCAACCTGCACACGAAGCTGACCAAGAGCGCCGCTTAACATTCCTTCAGCCGCGGCTTTATCACCAACGGTATTTGCATCCATAGCCTGACTGCGATACTTGGTAATGTTTTCCATTATTTCACGCTCATGTTTCATATAGCCTTTTACAGCTTCGAGCAAATTGGGAATAAGATCGTGTCTTCTTTTTAACTGCACATCAATTTGAGACCATGCATTTTTAACACGGTTTCTTAATCCGACTAATGAGTTGTAAATCGAAACAAAATAAAATCCGATAACAACTATTATCACAATAAAAATTAGGAAGAAAGTCATTGTACCTCCTGTATCATATAATTATTAGAATTCATTATTTGGAAAATATGCATTATTTATTCGCCGAACATTTCTTTTAACATATTGATGATTCTGCTGTTTTGTTTTTCCGCAGTTTTTAGTATTGATTTCAATTCACCACTATCAAACCAAACACCGTGATCATCTGAGCAGCGATCAATAATAATTCCTGTGTTTTCAAATTCAACTTTATCCATTTTCTTTTTACAGATCGGACATCTTCTTTTTATTTCATCAGAATCATTCTTAACCGAAAACGATTTTGCAATTTCCTTTTTATCTGCGGATGAAAATATCAAATCTAATTCTCCCCTATCCAACCAGATACCTTTACAACTAGTACAATAATCAATTTCAACTTGATTAAGTTCTAAAATAACCATTGAATTTTTACAAGCGGGACAATTCATAATTCTAAAATATTGTTGAAGTGAAATTGCAAAGAATATATGTAATTAAAAATAGTGTTGATAGAACTATTTCAAATTCTTTCCAGATTCTATATAGGGTTTAAATCTTTCAAAGATAAAATGTTCCCAAACTTTTTCTACAATAGCAGGCATTCCTTCTTCCATTTCTCCCGAACCGTGAACTGAAACTTTCATCAATGTTGAATCCTTTCCAACTTCAGAAAATTCATAAGTTGTTACAACTTGCACAGCTCTGCCGGATAAACCTAGCGGTCCATCAAATCTAATCATCTCTGGTCGTTTGGAATAAATAACTGTTGCGTGCAGAACTCCATTTCCTTCATCATCAAATATTTCATAAAAACCTCCGCCGGGTTTTGCTTCGATAAAAAACTTTTTAGGATTTTCTGAAAATGAATGATCCCACCAGCCGCTGATATCTCCGGTTGCGGCATCAAATATTTGAACTGGAGTACCAGGAAGTGTTACTTCTTTTTCGAATGAAAATATATTATAGCGTGATTTTGGTTTTTCTGTTTCTTGAGAAAAAACTAATTGGCTAATCGAAATAATTAAAATCCACAAAAGTAGATTTTTCATACGCATCTCCTTAAAAAATGATGATAAATATTAGAAAATCACTCTGCTTGTGCAACTAATAAAAAAAATTTTAAACAGTCTGTCACTTTATTCCGTGTCATAACACTTAAGTATAGAACGAATAAATATATAGTAATTCAACAAACAAAGGAGTCAGTCATGTTAAAGCACATTTTATTTTCGCTGTTTCTATCAGGAACAATTTTATTAACTGCTTGTTCGGAAAGTTCAACCACAGCACCATCCACCGGCGGACAGGATGATGTTATTTCAAAAACTACCACTATGACAAAAGGCACTGGATCAGTTATATCAACAGTAAAAAATGATGATACACAACATTGGGAAGTTAGAGTTGATATGCCCGGTGATGGCGGTATTGTAAAATTTGAATATCAATTAAACTCGAATGAATTAAGAGAAGTAAAGGGATTATCATCTTCATTTGAATATGAAATTGAACCTGGCAATGGATTAATTAATTATTCATCTGCAAAGAGTATTGCGCTTGGCGCAGTCATCGGCAGCATCAGTGAATGGAAACTGGAGGAAGATGTGAGTGATAATAACTGGCAATACAGGTTTCAAATTGGCAGTTCTGAAGTTAGAATAAATGCAATTAATGGTAACATTATTAGAGTGAAAAACTAAACCCACCAACTAAGAGATGTTGGGAATAATCTCAACATCTCTTATCTTTTTTTTAAAATTAATCTCCTAAAAATCGATTTGATCTGCACGATTTCCATTCGCAAATCAAACCTATTTCCTTATATTTTCAGCAATAAATTTTTGATACTTAAATTAGGATTAGTTATGGTGAAGAGAATATTTCTTACAGTTTTATTAACTGCTTTAATCTTGCCTACTCAAGTTGGAAATTCCTGCACAAATTTTATTGTTACAAAAGGCGCAAGCGTTGATGGATCCGTGATGGTGTCTTACACAGCAGATTCATACGAAGCTTATGGTGAACTTTACCACTACCCTGCCGCTGTCTATCAAAACGGCACCTGGTTGGAAATATATGAATGGGATACCGGAAAATTTCTTGGAAAAATTCCTCAAGCTTCTGTTACTTATAATGTAATTGGAAACATGAATGAACATCAAGTCGTTATCGGTGAAACTACTTTTGGCGGCAGAGAAGAACTTGGAGTAGCAAATGGAATAATTGATTACGGCAGTTTAATGTACATCGCTCTGCAAAGAAGTAAAACGGCTCGTGAAGCCATCAAAATTATGACCGATCTTGTTAATGAATACGGATATTATTCTAGTGGTGAATCATTTTCGATTGCTGATGCAAACGAAGCATGGATTTTAGAGATGATAGGAAAAGGTGAAGGTAATAAAGGTGCTGTGTGGGCAGCGGTTAGAATTCCGGATGGTTACATTTCTGCACATGCAAATCAATCACGTATAACAACTTTTCCATTAAACGATCCTGAAAATTGCTTGTACGCACCCGATGTAATTTCCTTTGCAAGAGAAAAGGGATACTTCGCAGGAAAAGATTCTGAGTTTGATTTCTCTGCAGCGTATGCTCCTTTAGATTTTGGTGCGATTAGATTTTGCGATGCAAGAGTTTGGTCTTTATTCAGAAGATGCAATTCGACAATGGATAAATATATTTCATACATTAAAGGTGAATCTTTAGAGAGAATGCCGTTATATCATAAAACCAGATAAAAAATTATCTGTGCACGATGTAATGGGATTAATGCGTGATCATTATGAAGGAACTGAACTTGATATGACTAAAGGAATTGCTGCAGGTCCTTATCAGATGCCTTATCGATGGAGACCATTAACGTGGCGATACAATGGTGAAGAGTATTTTCATGAGCGCCCAATCTCAACTCCGCAAACAGGATTTTCATTTGTGTCTCAAGCTCGTGCTCATTTACCACGAGAAGTTGGCGGAGTTTTGTGGTTTGGTGTTGATGATACTTACTTTACGGTGTACACTCCAATGTATGCATCAATGACAAAAACACCTTACAATTTTTCACACGGAGTTGGATCAATGTCGCAATTTACCTGGGATTCAGCATTCTGGGTTTTTAATTTTGTTGCAAATTTTTCTTATCCAAGATATTCTGTTGTTATTGATGATGTGAAGAAAACACAGAATGAAATTGAAGGAAAATATTTTGCACAACAGGAAAATATAGAATCAACAGCTTTATCTCTTCTTAAAAATTCTAAAGGCGAAGCAATTGAATATCTAACCAATTATTCTATTTCATCAGCTGAACAAACCTATAAAACATGGAAACAGTTTGGCGAACATTTGATTCTGAAATATATGGATGGACTATCAAAAACTGAATTCTTTAAACCAAAAAATATTGGTTATCCAGAAGAGTTTAAGAAAATGATTGTTGATGAATCTGGTGAGTCATTAAAGATGAAAACAATTTTTACTGACCAAACAGTAGCATACAATGAAAGCATAAAAAAAGCTGATCAATTGCTTAATGAAAAAAAATACACGGAAGCAAAATCATTTTATGAAAAAGCTTTAGAAGTAAAACCGAATGAAGAATATCCAAAAACAAAAATTGAAAAAATAAATTCAATTCTTGGTTCAATTGAAGAATTACATAAAAACACTTTTTAATAAAGGGAAAAATAAAATGAACGAAATTAAAAAATCCGAGTTGAACTTTGAAAATGAAATAAAGTTTCTTGATTTAATCTACACCGATATGATTGAAGCACTTCACCAAAAGCCGGATGAAAACGATATTGAAGCAATGAGACTTTATATGGATAACATCTGGGGTGTTTTTAATCGTACTGTTTTTAGAGTTACGGAAATAAAAAACAGTTTACAGAAAAATCAGAAACTTATTCACGAAACCTGGAATCCGCCAGCATAATTATAACCCACTTTAATGCCAATCCAACCTTTCAGAATGGGGATGGATATAGGAGGGGTTCATGCTCTTTAAGCACAAAACTTTTTTGTAGTTTTGATACGCACATTTTTTGAATTTAGGAGTTACAATGTCTCAAGAAGTAAAACTCGGTGATAAACCTGATCTAATAAAAGATTTTCCAGTTCTTAGTTTTGATGATTGGAAAAAACAAGTTGAAAAAGATCTTAAAGGTGAATCATTCGATAAAAAACTTATCACAAAAACTTATGAAGAAATAAATCTTCAACCACTTTACACATCAAACGATATAAAAGATCTTCCGCAAATAAATAATTTTCCCGGTTTTCAAAATTATCTTCGCGGCAGTAATGTTTCCGGATATACTTCCAGAAGTTGGGAAATTGCACAAGAGTATAATCAAGCTCTTCCAGAAGATTTGAATGAAGCTTTACGATCAGATCTTAAACGCGGATTGAATTCAATCAATATTGTTTTAGATAATCCAACTAAACTTGGAATTGATGCTGATCAATCTAAAGCAGGAGAAGTTGGTAAAGATGGATTATCGATTTCCGGTGTTAGAAAAATGCAAGTGTTGTTTAAAGATATTGATTTGACAAATCAGCCAATAAACATTTCTTGTGGTTTTTCTGCTTTGCCAATAACACTTCTTTTTACAGCTTATGCAAATGAAACAAGAACTAGTTTGATGAATATTAAAGGATCAATCACTTCTGATCCTTATGAATATTTATTAACTAAAGGTGATTTGCCAATTTCATTAAATCAAATTTTTGATGAAATGAAATTATCAACTGAGTTGATGATCAAATCAAACTCGCCAATAAAAACAATTGGAGTAAGTGGATTACCTTTTAATAATGCTGGTGCAAATGCTGTTCAGGAATTAGCATTTACACTTGCAACTGCGGTTGAATATTTGAATGAAATGATTTCTCGTGGATTAAAAGCTGATGATGTTGCTAAAAGAATTAAATTCACTTTTGGAATTGGATCATTTTACTTTATGGAAGTTGCAAAACTTCGTGCTGCAAGATTATTGTGGAGTAAAATACTTGAAGCCTATGAAGTAAAAGAAGAAAACCGAAAAATATTTATTCATGGTAAAACATCTCAATTCAATCAAACATTTTTTGATCCATTTGTAAATTCGCTTCGCACAACAACAGAAGCATTCTCAGCAATTGTTGGTGGTGTAGATTCACTTCAAACAAATGCTTACGATGAATCATTTAATATTCCAGATGATTTTTCAAGACGACTTGCGCGTAACACACAAATTATTCTAAAAGAAGAATCACATCTTGATCAGGTAATTGATCCTGCTGGCGGATCTTTCTTTGTTGAAAAGCTAACTGATGATATTGCAAATGCTGCCTGGAAATTATTTCAAACAATTGAAGAAAAAGGTGGAATGTTAAAAGCAATTCAATCTGGTTTTGTACAGGATGAAATTGCAAAAATTGCAGATGTAAAGAAAAAAGATTTTGCAAAACGTAAATCAGTTTTAGTTGGAACAAATATGTATGCAAATCCAAAAGAAGAAATGATGGAGATTGAAGAATCCATGATCTAAATGCAGATATATAAAAAACGTGTTGAATACATTCAGAAATACAGAGTTAACGGTGATAACAAAAAACATTCAAGTATTCTTGAAAAACTACAGAATATTGCTGATACAAAATCTTATGATTTAATTGATAATGCTGTTGATGCTTTTCTTGAAGGTGCTTCGCTTGGTGAAATATCAAAATCAATTCGTGCTTCTACAGAAAAAGGAATTTCGGTTAATCCACTTAAACAATTTCGCTTATCGGAAATGTTTGAAGAATTAAGAATTGCTTCAGAAAATTTTAAAAAGAAAACCGGAAGTAAACCAAAAGTATTTCTTGCAACAATGGGTCCGCTAAAACAATTTAAAGGCAGAGCAGATTTCTCCCGTGCTTTTTTTGAAGTTGGTGGATTTGAAATAATTTATCCAAATGGTTTTGCAACAACAGATGAAGCAGTTAAAGCAGCAATCGATTCAAAAGCTCAGGCTGTAGTTATTTGCTCAACTGATGACACTTATCCAGAACTTGTTCCTCCAATTGTAAAAGGAATAAAAGAAAAATCAAAAGATGTAGCAGTTATACTTGCTGGTTATCCAAAAGATCAAATTGAAGAACATAAAAAATCCGGAGTTGATGATTTTATTTATCTCGGAGCAGATGCTTTCTTAGTTTTGCGTACTTTGTTAAAAAAAATTGGAGCTATAACCTAGACAATGTTCAAGGTTAAATGCTCAATTTTCAATGGAGGAATAAAGAATGAATGATAATTACGATAAAGATAATGTTGTATTAAATAAGTCTTTTGATTTTGCACTTAAGATTATTGAATTGTACAAAATTCTTAAAAGTAAAAATGAATTTGTTATTTCCAAACAACTTTTAAGATCAGGAACAAGCATTGGAGCTAATGTTGAAGAAGCAACAGCAGCACAATCTAAAAAAGATTTTGCAACTAAGATGTCAATAGCTTCAAAAGAAGCAAGAGAAACTCGTTATTGGTTACGATTGCTGAATAAAAGCAAACTTGTAGAATATGACTACAAAAATTATTTAAACAAAATTGATGAACTAATTAGAATTATTACGGCTATTGTTAAAACAGCTCAATCCAATTTGGCTAAACATTGAAAATTGAACCTTGAGCATTTAACATTCTTAATGGAGTAAAAATGAAACCAAATTTTAAAGACATAAAATTAGATTTATCATCAAAACAAATCTCTAAAAAAGAGTGGGAAGAAAAGTTTAAACAGGAAACAGGAAAATCTGTTGAAGATTTTATCTGGGAAACGATGGAAAAGATTCCTGTTAAACCACTTTACACAAAAGATGATTTACAAAATCTAGATCACGTTGATTACCTATCTGGAATTCCTCCTTTCTTAAGAGGACCTTATTCAACAATGTATGTTCAACGTCCATGGACAGTAAGACAATACGCAGGATTTTCTACCGCTGAAGAAAGTAATGCTTTTTATAGAAGAAATCTTGCTCAGGGACAAATGGGATTATCTGTTGCATTTGATCTTGCAACACATCGCGGTTACGATTCCGATCATCCAAGAGTTGTTGGTGATGTTGGTAAAGCAGGAGTTGCAATTGATTCAATTGCAGATATGAAAATTCTATTCGATCAGATTCCGCTTGATAAAATGTCTGTATCGATGACGATGAATGGTGCAGTTCTTCCTGTGCTTGCATTTTATATTGTTGCTGCTGAAGAACAAGGTGTAAAACACGAACAGCTTACCGGAACAATTCAGAATGATATTCTAAAAGAATACATGGTTCGCAACACTTACATTTATCCGCCAGAAGTTTCTATGAGAATCATTGCTGATATTTTTATGTTCACAGCCAAGAACATGCCAAAGTTTAACAGCATTTCTATTTCAGGTTATCATATGCAGGAAGCTGGAGCTACAGCTGATCTTGAAATGGCTTACACTCTTGCTGATGGTTTGGAATATGTTCGCACCGGAATAAAAGCTGGAATGGACATCGATGAATTTGCACCACGTCTTTCATTCTTCTGGGCGCAGGGAATGAATTATTTTATGGAAGTTGCAAAGATGCGTGCGGCAAGATTGATCTGGGCAAAGATGATTAAACAGTTTAATCCTAAAAATCCTAAATCAATGTCGTTAAGAACTCACTCACAAACTTCCGGTTGGAGTTTATCTGAACAAGATCCATACAACAATATTGTTCGTACTTGTATTGAAGGAATGGCTGCAGCACTTGGACACACACAATCACTTCATACAAATTCTTTGGATGAAGCAATTGCATTGCCAACAGATTTTTCTGCACGTATTGCTCGTAACACTCAGCTTTATTTACAGGATGAAACTTACATCACAAAAGTTATTGATCCGTGGGGCGGTTCTTATTATGTTGAAGCATTAACTGATGCACTTCTTA
This sequence comes from uncultured Ignavibacteriaceae bacterium, assembly GCA_963812305.1. GTDB lineage: Bacteria > Bacteroidota > Ignavibacteria > Ignavibacteriales > Ignavibacteriaceae > IGN3. The sequence goes on along the minus strand of CAWEUT010000012.1, from coordinate 86,049 downwards.
AAAAAGGATGGGAACATATTCTTGAAGTTGAATCTTATGGCGGAATGACAAAAGCAATTGAAGCTGGAATTCCGAAAATGCGAATTGAAGAAGCATCTGCAAGAAGACAGGCAAGAATTGATTCAGGCAGAGAAACAATAGTTGGAGTTAACAAATATAGATTGGATAAAGAAGATCCGATTGAAATTTTAGAAGTTGATAACACTGCAGTTAGAATATCACAAATAAAAAGATTGCAGTCCGTAAAGCAAAACAGAAATGATGAAGATGTTAAGCAAGCACTTGATGCACTTACAAAATGTGCAGAAACAGGTGAAGGAAATTTACTTGAACTTTCAATCGTTGCAGCAAGAGCGCGAGCAACACTTGGAGAAATTTCATCAGCAATTGAAAAAGTAAGCGGAAGGTACAAAGCCGTGACAAGAACAATATCAGGAGTTTACAGCAGCGAATACGCAAAGGACGACGAACTTTTTGAACAAGTTCGAAAGATGACAGATGAATTTGCAAAAGAAGAAGGACGCAGACCACGCATTATGATTGCAAAGATGGGACAGGATGGACACGACCGCGGGGCAAAAGTTGTTGCAACAGCTTATGCCGATATGGGATTTGATGTTGATGTTGGTCCGCTTATTCCAAACTCCTGAAGAAACCGCACAGCAAGCTGTTGAAAATGATGTTCACGTTGTTGGAATGAGTTCACTTGCGGCTGGACATAAAACATTATTGCCGCAACTTATTGAAGAACTAAAAAAACTTGGAAGAGAAGATATAATTGTAATCTGCGGTGGAGTTATTCCTGCACAGGATTATGATTTTCTTTACGAGCATGGAGCTTCTGCAATCTTTGGTCCAGGTACAAAAATTCCTGTTGCAGGAATTAAGATAATGGAGTTGGTTAAGGAGAGGTTTTAAATGCATATTTGTCTCATCATTCTTAATTTTGCACAGCGATAATAATTGCCCTCGTAGCTCAGTGGATAGAGCAGAAGTTTCCTAAACTTTTGGTCGGAGGTTCGATTCCTCTCGAGGGTACGAATTTTTAATTGAATAATCTCTCTTTACTTTTCTACAAAAATATTAACAATGATTTCATCTTTTTGTCAGAGGTTCTGCCATAGGCATCCCTTCGGGAGATTCCTCTTGAGGGTACTACTTCTTCAAAATATCTGCAACTGAATTTAAATAGTAAGTTGGTTTAATTTCCGAATTACCATTTGTGTAATGCTTCACTCCCGTAGAAACCAAAGCCGTATCAATCCCGAACTTGTTTCCCATCGCAATATCAGTTTCAAGTCTATCACCAATCAAAAGTGTTTTAGATTTATCTGAACTTAGTCGTTTCATCACTTCGTCCATCATAAACTTTGATGGCTTTCCAAAATTTAATTCAAGTTTTCTGTGTGTTCGTTTTTCTAACGCTGATATTGTTGAACCTGCATCAAGCACTTCACCACCATTAACCGGACAAGTATCATCAATATTGGCAGCAAAAAATCTTGCTCCGTTTTCTAAAGCATTCGCAGCAATCTCTAACTTTTTATAATTCAAGTGTACGATCAAGAGTAACCAAAAGTATTTCAATCTTTGCTGGATCTTCGGAATAATTTAACCCTGCTTCAGAAATTTCTTTAATAAATATTTCCTCGCCAATAGCATAGAAAGTTGAATGTAAATAATTATCCTTTAAATAATTTTTTAATACAAAAGTAGAGTTTAGGATTTCTGATTCTTCAATATTCAATCCAAATGATTTTAGAAATGTATAATATTCTCTTATAGTTCCTGTTGTTTTGTTGGATATAAAAATTATTTCTTTACCAGATTCCTTTAAAGTATTAATCGTTTTGTCTGCGCCAGAGATAATATTATCTCCGCGATAAACAGTACCATCAAGATCAAAAATAAATGAATCATATTTATTTATCATAAAACTATTTTTTTGCTTTATATACTTTAAAGGAATTTGCTGCGATCGATTTGATAGAGGTTTCATGATTGGCTGGATATAATTCAGTCACCTCAAAATCAAGCGGAATAGAAGCTTCATTTTCTCCTAAATTAAATGCACATATTATTTTCTTATCGGCTAAAACACTTTCAAAAGCAAAAGTTAATTTTTCATTATCAGAATAAATAAACTTAATTGTCCCCGTTTTTAGTTCTTCATTATTATTTCTGATTTCAATTAACTCTTTATAAAATTTTAAGAGATCTTTATTCTGCTCAACAGAATATGAACCAAAACCAATTTTAAATCCAGAACTTTCATCAATCACTTCATTATCATAAACTAAATCATCCCAAATCATTGGTTTTCGGTCGTGTGGATCATCAGCACCCCACATACCAACTTCATCACCATAATAAATCATAGGTGCCCCACGATAAAGAATTTGAAATGCGGCAATCAATTTTTGCTTTTCATAAATTTCCGCGCCAGGTTTTCCCGGATTATAATTTGCATTGCCTTCATTTGCATCGTGCTCGTATTTACGATCAGGATTTTTTATCATTGATGAAAGGCGTTCAGTATCATGACTTGATAACAAATTTTGAAGCACAAATAAATTTTGGTAAGGATAAGTCTCATCAATTTTTTGTAATCTCTGAATAAATTCATCAACAGAAATTTTATTTTTATCAGCAATAAAAAAATCATTAACGGCAAAAGCAAAGTTGTAATTCATCAAAGCATCAAATGCTCCTATCTCAGAAATAAAATCTGGAGAAAGTTCCCATAACTCTCCGACAATAATTGAATTGGGATTTAAATTTTTAACAATACTTCTCCATTGCTTCCAAAATCCAATTGGAACTTCACGCGCTACATCTAATCGCCAGCCATCGATTCCATCTGATGGATCACCATCACCATTTGGATCCATCCATTTTTGTGTTGAGTGAAAAATATACTGCTTCGGTCCCTCCCAAAGATCATCTTTTGTGCGATTAAATTCCGGCAGTGATTTTGTGCCCCACCAGCCCTTGTAATCAAATTCATTTTCCTGTGTTACCGGATCATCATAGGAATCTATTATGTACCAATCTTTGTACTTTGATTTACCCTGATATTTAACAATATCTTGAAAAGCCCAAAACTGCACTCCTGTATGATTGAAAACACCATCAATAATAATTTTCATTCCACGATTGTGTACTTCATCAATCAACTTTAAAAATAATTTATCAGCTTCTGTCCACTTCCAGGTATCAGGATTATCAGGAATTTCTGAATTCATTATTTTTCTATCGCCAACAGGATCAGGTCCAAAATTTACATCGATATGATGAAAACTTGATCCATCATATTTGTGAAGAGAAACAGCTTCAAAAACTGGATTTAAATAAATTGCGCCAACACCAAGATCTTTTAAATAATCAAGCCTATCTATTATTCCTTGAATGTCGCCGCCATATCTTCTTTCATAGTAGTGATGATTATTTTTTTCGTCAGTCTTTTGTCCCCAATCAGATTGTGCAAACCAGTTGCTTGTCCATTTAGTAACCGTCCAGTCTTCCGGAGTTGTTTTACTATTTATAAAAACTTTTTCTGCTTCCGGATCATTTGAGGTGTCACCATTTGCAAATCTTTCCGGAAATATTTGATACCACACCACACCTTTTGCCCACATTGGTACTTTTTCTTTTTGAGGAAAGTTTGAAATAGATATTACGACTAACAATAAAAATATTTTTACTTTCATAACCCAAGCTCCCCTTTCATTAATTCTAATGTCTGAATAATTGTGTGAGGTTTATAACCAAGTTCGCTTTGAGCTTTAATTGTTATCAATCCTGATTTTAGAGGTCTTCGTGCAGGTTGATTTAATTCTTCAGTTTTTATTTTGCTTATCAATGATTTATCAAGATTGAAAAAATCAGCAATCATAATCGTAAAATCATATCGTGAAAGAAATTCATTACCGCCGATGTTGTATATCCCCTCTTTCTGAAGTTCTAAAGATTTGTTAATAGCCTGAACAAGATCATCAATAAAAGTTGGATTGTTTATTTGATCATCAACTATTCGTATTTGTTTTTTAGCTCGCAAAGAATCTACTACCCATTTAACAAAATCAGGGCGACTGTATTTTGCTGTGCCATATAAAACGTTAGTTCTTAAAATGGTGTATTTGATTCCGCTTATCTTTAAAACATTTTCACTTGCTAACTTTGTTCTTGCGTAATAACCAAGCGGATTAGGAATATCATTTTCAAGATAGGGTCCACTCTTTCCGTCAAAAATATAATCTGTTGAGATGTGAATTAGATGTGAATCTAAAACTCGTGCTGATTCAGAAAGATATTCAACACCTTTTACATTAATTTTCCATGCAAGTTCTCTTTCCGTTTCACTCAAATCTACATTTGTAAAAGCGGCTGCATTGATTATAAAATCCGGGCAGAAATCTTTTACAACTTTTTTAATTTCGTTCCGGTTTGAAATATCACTTTGAACATACTCAAGACCATCAAAAACAAATTTATCTTCAACGGATGTTGCGAGCAGCTCAACATCATTAAGTGGTGCATAAAACTCTATTACGCGCTGCCCGAGCATTCCATTTGCACCGACAACAAGTATTCTTCTTTTAATAAAATTTCCAGGAGACATAATAATTACAGTAATTTATTTTCTACAAATTGCTCTGCTTTTACCACAGCTTTAGTTAATGAATCGATAGCATTTTTATTTCTAATATAACTATAAAAGAAAGATGCCCCAAAGACATCTCCACAGCCTATAATATTGGGATTGTTAATTTTTCTTGCAGCAATAAAGTAAGAAGCAATTTCATTTTGGCTTTTGTAGTAAACTCTCGCTCCAATTTCTCCTTTTGTAACGCAAAGAACTGTAACTCCGAAGCCAAAGATTTCATCAACAATTTCTAATTCGTTTTTTTTGTGTGATAATGTAAATAATTCATTCTGGTTAACCTGAATTATATCCAAGACACTTTGCCCAACTTTCAAAGTCAGGAATCAATCTGAATTCTCTCTTAAAATCTTCGGTAAGTCCACGGGATAAAGTATGAATATCAATAAAGATCAAGCCCGAATAGTTATTTCTGATTTGTTTCAACTGATCAAGCGTAATATCAAATCCGGTGATCATATTTATTAAAATGCCATCAAAAATTTTTAAATCTGAAAAACTTAGAGAAAGATTGTTTGTAATATTTTCATAAGCTTCATGTCTTTCTCTGTCTTTTTGCAGATTAAGATGAACTCTGGGAATTTTATCAACCTTTTGAAGAAACTTATTATTTACTTTTTCAAATTCAGGTTTAAAGTAGCTGTAAGTTTCTTCATCATACTGTGAACAAAGAAATAATTCATCTTCTTGAGACTTCAAACGATTAAGTGCGGTGATGGAGTAAAATATTCCGCCGGCACTTATCTTTTGTTGTGTTTCAGATTTTATAAAATCCAAAACAGAATGTCCAATTACAAGTAACTTCATCTGCATCAATTTAGTTTACTCAAAATTACAATTGATTTTAATACTATCTAAATTACAAGCATCAAATATGTGATAAACTAAATTCATTATTCCATCAAAATGCCATATATTTGTGCTCAAATCTGACGAAAACTTTTATTATGAAAATCGGAATTACTTGTTATCCTACTTACGGCGGCAGCGGAGCAATTGCAACTGAATTGGGTAAAGAATTAGCTTTACGCGGGCATGAAGTTCACTTTATCAGCTATGCACTTCCATTCAGACTTACAAAATATGTTGAGAATATTTTTTTTCACGAAGTAGAAACAAGCACTTATCCGTTGTTTGAGTTTCCACTTTATAGTTTAGCACTTGCAAGTAAAATGATTGAGGTTGCTGAATTTGAAAATTTAGATTTACTGCACGTTCATTATGCAATTCCACATGCAACGTCTGCTTATTTAGCAAAACAAATCGTTAAGAATAAAAAACTTAAAATAACAACAACACTTCACGGAACTGATATAACACTTGTTGGATTAGAACCTTCATTTCTTCCGCTAGTAAAATTCAGTATTGAGGAGAGTGATGGAGTTACTGCTGTTTCAAGATTTTTAAAAGAAAAAACTTTAACAAATTACTCCATTGAAAAAGAAATAAGCGTTATTCCAAATTTTGTTGATACAGATGTTTATAAAAAAGTATCAATCAATGATTGTGCATTTAGAAAACATATTGCGCCAAATGGTGAAAAAATACTCGTACATACATCAAACTTTCGACCGATAAAAAGAGTAACAGATGCAATCCGTGTTTTCAATATCGTACAAAAGGAAGTACCATCAAAACTCTTACTTGTTGGTGATGGACCTGATAGATCTGAATGTGAAAGATTAACAAGAGAATTAAATCTTACTGACAGTGTTAAATTCCTGGGCAAACAGGATGGACTTGTTGAAATTTTAAGTTCTTCTGATGTATTTTTAATTCCTTCGCAATCTGAAAGCTTTGGATTGGCTGCACTTGAAGCAATGTCCTGCGGTGTACCTGTCGTCAGTTCGAGTGTTGGCGGACTGCCGGAGTTAGTAAAACATAATGAGACCGGTTTTATTGCAGAGATAGGTGATGTTGAAAGAATGGCAAAATATACTTTAGATCTATTAACAAATGATAAAAAATATGAGATGTTTTCTCAGAATGCCCGTAACAGGACTTTAAATAATTTTGATAAATCAATTGTTGTTCCTATGTATGAGCAGCATTATAAAAATATTTTAGAACAGTGATATGATAATTTATTGTGCAGGACCAATTAAAGGAAATACAACTTATCAGGACAATTATTCTGAGATTGTAAGAATTGTTGAATCGATGGGCCATACTGCCCTATCAGAAAAAAGCAGCAAGTTTAGTTCTACAATTCTTTTGAGCGATAAACAAATTTATACACGCGATATTAAATGGATCGATGGAAGTAAAATTGTAATAGCTGAAGTTTCGGGTCCAAGTTTAGGAGTAGGCTTTGAGGTGTCTTATGCATTGTTTGTTAAGAAATTACCTGTGCTAGCAGTTTATCACGATCAGGCAGGACAAATATCTTCTATGATAACAGGTTGCACCAATCCGTTATTACAGATAAAGAAGTATTCTAATGTTGATGACCTTACAAGCACTATTAAAAAATTTGTTGCAAGTAACGGCGGCACTTGAACGAAAACTTATTTATCGAAAACTGGCTGATTAAAGTTCAGTCTTCCGGAATCCGAAAATTTCCCCATCATTTTATTGATGAATCTCAACTCGATAATATTTCAATACCAATAAAAACCTTAGTGATCGGACAGGAATTTTTTGGTGCTTATGAAATTATAACTACTGATGGCGAGTCCGTTTACCATGCTTCAAATTATGATGAGGCAAGGTTTATTGTTTACAGCTCAAAAGAAAGAAACGGCAAAACATTTATTCCAAAAGACAGATCTATAATTAAATCTTTTGTTGATTCTTACAACAATTATTTAGATGATCTTCTTGCACAGATTAAAAATGATTATAAAAAGAATTTTCAGGATGGAAAAAATGTTCATGCAGTTTCAAATGAAATTTTTAAAAAATTAAATCTAATCAGGTATTAATTTTGGCAACTGAAGTATCACAAAAAATATACGATTACTTTTCATCACTCTACGGAACAGACTCCGCTGATAAGTACCTGCAATTTATTGAACAGGACAGCACACAATATATAAGAGTTAATACTGCAAAAATTTCAAGAGAAGAATTATCACAACTACTATTTGAAAAATACCAGATTAAATCATCGCCAATTAATCATTTTGAAAAAGTATTAAAAATTGTTGAAGGCAATGAGCGGATAGGAAAAACTCTTGAGCACGTTTTAGGATTTTATTACATCCAATCACTCTCTTCTATGATGCCGCCATTAATTCTTAATCCAACAAGTGATGATATTGTCCTTGATCTTTGCGGTGCACCGGGTTCTAAATCAACGCAGATGGCTGAAATGATGAACAATCGCGGTGTCCTTTTAATTAATGAAGTTGATAATGAAAGAATTAAATCACTTGTGTTCAACCTAGAAAGAATGAATGTGATTAACTCATCAGTAATTCATTCCAAGGGTGAATTGCTCAGCAAAGTTTATGATGATCATTTTACAAAAGTACTTGTGGATGCGCCTTGCAGCGGACTTGGGATAATCCAAAAAAAAGGTGAAGTAAGTAATTGGTGGTCGTTAGATCATGTTGATAGGTTACAGCATTTGCAAATGAGATTGTTAATCGCAGCTATCAAAATGGCAAAAGTCGGAGCAGAAATTGTTTACTCAACCTGCACATTATCAATCGAGGAAAACGAATTAGTGCTTGATAAGATTTTAGAAAAATATCCAATCGAATTATTAGATATAAATTTATCAATTCCATCACGACATGCGTTTACTGAGTATCAAGGAAAACAATTAAACCCAGAAATAAAAAAGGCAATTCGCATTATGCCGTGGGAAATTGATTCGGATGGTTTCTTTTTAGTAAAGATGAGAAAGATTGATGTAACTGAATCTCCTGAGAAAGAAAACATAAGAGAAACAGAAAACAGAATTGTAAAAAGTAATCATAAGGAAATTCAGCAGTATGTAAATTATATTTCCGAGCATTTTGGTGTGGATCGAAAAGTGCTGGATGATTACAAATATATTTTCAGGGGAAAAGATATTTTCTTTGTGATTAAAGATTGGGATGAAGATAACATCGGTTTGTTCAATAGAATTGGATTGAAGCTCGGCACGCTTGATAAGAAAGATAGAATAACATTTAACTCACAAGCAGCGCAGGTTCTTGAAAAACACATTACAAAATTTATTTATCATCTGAAGAATGAAGATGAATTAAAAAATTATCTAACCGGCTGGAAAATTAAAGATGTGGATATTCCAATCGGACAATACGTTGTTAAGTATAATAATTGGATTTTGGGCACTGCAGTAATGACAGTTGAAGGATTAAAGAGCAGATTCCCCCGAACAAAACGTACACAGAAATTTGATTTCTAGTCTTTACTTTAAATACATCATCTTTTTTGTTTCGGAATAATCACCAGCTTTCAACTGATAAAAATATAAGCCAGAACTTAGTTGTTGATTGTGCATTGTAAATTGTACATTGTACATTCCTGCTGATTTGTATTCATCTACAAGAGTAGCCACTTCATTTCCAAGAACATCATAAACTTTTAAAGTTTGCCAACTGGAGACTGGTGACTGCCAACTGATTATTGTACTTGGATTAAACGGATTTGGATAATTCTGAAATAACTCAAACTTATCAACACTTACAATTTCATTTTCAACTGTTGTTGGATTAACAGGAGTTAAACTTATTAATCCTTTATCAGGTGTAATTTTTGCAAGTACAACCCAATCAATACCTTTCTCTATAACTTCAAGAGTATCAACAAAACTGCCCTGCTGCAATCTCACATAATTCCAATCGCCTGGCACTTTTATGTATGCGCTCAAGGGATAATTGTATATTTCATCAATTAAATTATCAGTTAATGTAATCTCGATTAGCTGGTTTGATGATGAAATAATTTGATATTCTGCTGCATCTCTTTCCTTTATGTAGCGAGTAATATTTCCAACTGTTTCAACCCATACTTCTTTATTCGAAGATCTATTCCAAAGAAAATCACATAGTGAAGTAAGCCATTCATTTGATATCGGCTCATAAATTCCCTGTCCAACTAATTCCGGCAATTGTTCAATTGGTACAACATCGTGAATGATTATCATTCCCCATTTATGATTATCAATTGAGTTTTGTGTCCATTCAAGAAAAGTAAAAAGTTCATCAAGATCATCACTAACGGAATTTCGTGGTTCATCAAACAAAACAACTTTAGCATTTAACCCATACCATTGCTCTTCGGTTAATGAAGAATCATTTGGAACTTGCCCGAGTGTTCTGCCATTTTCATAGAATAAACTTGCTGCTGAATCAACATAACTGTTATGAAGTGTGTAAGGATAGTTTAATGAAATACATTTTTCTGTCGGGATTTTTTGTTCGATAAAAATTTTGGATTGATATAATTCGTATAATAAAGTACTGTCATCATTAACATCTCCCCAAAGAAGTGAAGTAAGATCATAATGGTTCATCGTATGAGAACCAATTTCGTGTCCTTCAGCAGCCATCGATTGAAAACCTGGCCAGGTACCATATCTCCATATTCCAGGTAAAGTCTCTGTTAAATACGGCGGCAGCACATAAAATGTTCCTTTAAATCCATATTGATTTAAGATTGGTCTAACATTTTCAGAATGAGTTAATAGTCCATCATCAAAAGTTAAACTAAACGCGCTTTGCCTGTCATCCGCATAATTGGTAAAACGTAATGTTCCATAGTTTTGTGCAAATGAAAACTGAGAAATTATAAATAAACTAAAAAGTAATTGTCTTATCATCTTTACTATATTTTTTGTGCTTAAAGATATTCTTTTCTGAGTAAATAACTTATCCAAAAATGATGCCTCTAATCACACTTTGTAAATGATATTTTAGCATTAAAATTACCTCTTGATTTATGCCGTGAATGATTTTGATAATTATTAACTTGCGCCGTCTTTTTTTGATAAATAAAAACATAAAGAAATGTTAAAACCAAAGCTCTTCTCAACTCTTAAAAATTATAGCAAACAACAATTTATTTCAGACGCTACCGCAGGTGTTATAGTTGGCATAGTTGCACTTCCTCTTGCAATTGCATTTGGTATTGCCAGCGGAGTTACTCCTGAAAAAGGAATTATCACTGCAATCATTGCTGGTTTTATAATTTCTTTTTTTGGCGGCAGCCGTGTTCAAATCGGTGGACCTACAGGAGCATTTATCATTATTGTTTATGGAATTGTTCAGCAGTACGGAACAACAGGACTTGCAATCGCAACAATTATGGCAGGAATTATTTTAGTGATAATGGGATTGGTTAACTTCGGTTCACTTATAAAATTTATACCCTACCCAGTTGTCGTTGGATTTACGAGTGGTATTGCGCTGCTTATTTTTTCTACACAGATAAAAGATTTTTTTGGATTGCAATTAGATAAGATTCCCTCCGAGTTTCATGAAAAATGGATGGCATATTTTGAAACTTTCTCAACAATAAATTATAATGTGTTTGGCATTGCAATGCTTGCATTGTTAATAATGATTTTCTGGCCAAAAGTAACCCATAGAATTCCTGGCTCTCTGATTGCAATTATTGTTACAACTGTTATTGTCATAGTCTTTAAACTTCCTGTCGATACGATTGGAAGCCGGTTTGGTGAGATTCCATCTAATCTCCCTTCTCCAAGTTTTTATGAAATTGATTTGAGTATAATTCGTAATTTAATCGGACCAGCGACAGTAATTGCAATACTTGCCGCTATCGAATCACTTCTATCTGCAGTAGTTGCAGATGGAATGATTGGAGGAAAACACAGAAGCAATATGGAATTAGTTGCGCAAGGTTTGGCCAATATTATCACACCAATATTTGGCGGCATACCCGCAACCGGAGCAATTGCAAGAACTGCAACCAATATAAAAAATGGCGGCAGAACTCCAGTAGCAGGAATCATTCACTCAATAACTCTTTTATTAATTATGCTTTTCTTTGGCAGCTATGCAAAACTTATTCCGATGGCTACCCTTGCAGCGATACTTATTATTGTTGCATATAATATGAGTGAATGGCACGCATTTAAATCTTTATTAAAAAGTCCCAAAAGTGATGTAGCAGTTTTGCTTACTACATTTTTCTTAACTGTAATCTTTGATTTGACAATTGCAATTGAAATTGGGATGGTGCTTTCAGTTTTACTATTTATGAAGCGTATGTCTGAAGTTTCTAATGTTAGTGTTATTACCCGTGAACTTAAAGACGAAGAAGATCAACCCGATCCCAATGCGATTGATAAGAAACAAATTCCTGAAGGTGTAGAAGTTTTTGAAATTAACGGACCTTTCTTTTTTGGTGCTGCAAAAAAGTTTAAAGATGAAATGGCGGTTATAGAAAAACCACCAAAGGTTAGAATTATACGAATGAGAAACGTTCCTGCTGTAGATGCAACAGGTTTACAGACATTAAAGGATTTTTACAGTGATGCAAAGAAACATAACACCCATATGATTCTTTCCGGAGTTCACACTCAACCATTATATGCAATGACACAAGCTGGCATATTTGATTTGTACGGTGAAGATAACATTCATGGAAATATTGATGATGCTTTGGATAGAGCCCGTGAAGTGCTCGGTTTACCAAAACTTGGAAGACCGAAGGATTTCATTCCTACAGTAAAACGAGATGAAAAATAGCTGTTAGTATAAATACTGCTTTAAATATTTTCCCGTCCACGAGTTTTCAATGTCTGCAATTTCTTCAGGCGTTCCGGTTGCAACAATTTCTCCGCCCTTCTCTCCTGCTTCGGGACCAAGATCAATAACATAATCAGCACATTTAATTACATCTAAATTATGTTCAATAATCACAACAGAATTATTTCTTTCAAGTAAAAGTTGAAAACACTTTAATAATTTTGAAATATCATGAAAATGCAATCCTGTTGTTGGTTCATCAAAAATAAAAAGTATATGTCTTCTGTCTCTTTGCGCTGTAAGATAAGAAGCAAGTTTAATTCGCTGTGCTTCTCCGCCTGATAATGTATTTGACGGCTGACCAAGTTTAATATAACCCAATCCAACTTCAGCTAACATTTCCAAAAGTCTGGTTATGCGATCATTACCTTCAAAAAATATTATTGCTTCATCAACTGTCATATCAAGAACATTAACAAGATTTTTACCTTTGTAAGTAATCTCACGAATTTCTTTTTTGTACCGCGTACCGTTGCAATCATCACATTCAAGATAAAGATCCGCAAGAAACTGCATTTCAACTTTTATGTAACCATCACCCTGGCAAGTTTCACATCTTCCGCCGGGAACATTAAAAGAAAAGAAACCGGGTTTGTATCCACGAGCCCTTGCCTGATGTGTTGATGCAAATAAATCACGAATAAGTTCAAATGCTTTTATATAACTGATCGGATTTGATCTTGGCGATTTACCGATTGGTGATTGATCAACAATTACCACATCATCAATATACTCACCGCCTTTAATGTCATCATACTTGCCTATAAATGATGGTGCGTTGCCAAGATATTTTGCAAGTCCTGCATAAAACACATCGTGTATAAGTGTGCTTTTACCGGATCCGCTTACTCCAGTTACTACTACAAATTTATTTAGCGGAATTTCCAGAGTTAGATTTTTTAGATTATTTTCTTTTGCGCCAATAATTTTAACTGATTTATTTTTTCTTTCATTTCTTTTTTCCGGAATGGGAATACTTAACTCACCTGAAAGATATTTCCCTGTTAATGAAAGTTTATTTTTTACTATCTCTGCATAATTTCCAATTGCAACAATTTCTCCGCCTTCAATTCCTGCTTTCGGTCCCATATCAAAAATAAGATCTGCTTCTTTCATCATATCAGCATCATGTTCAACAACCAGAACAGTGTTTCCAATATCTCTTAAATTTTTTAAAATGTTTATAAGTTTTGCATTATCACGCGGATGCAAGCCAATACTTGGTTCATCTAATACATACAAAGTTCCAACTAAAGCAGAACCGAGTGAAGTTGCAAGATTTATTCTTTGTGTTTCTCCCCCCGAAAGTGTGTTGCTGTATCTATCCAAAGTTAGATAACCAATTCCAACATTGTTAAGAAAAGTTAAGCGCTTTATAATTTCTTTAAGAACTCGTTCTGCAACCGAATAATCATATTCTGATAATTTAAGTTGCTCAAAAAATGTTAGATGAATGTTCAATTGGCATCTGCACAATTTCGTGAATTGATTTGCTATCAATCTTAACCTGCAAAGCTTCTCTTCGTAAACGTGAACCTTTACATGCAGGACAAATTGTATAACCACGATAACGACTTAACATCACACGAACATGAATCTTATAGGTTTTCCTTTCTAGTTCAGAAAAGAAATGATCAAGTCCTTTATACTTTCCAAAACCTTTTTTAACAAGAGATAATTGCTCTTGAGTAAGCTGCTTGTATGGAACATGAATCGGAAATTTAAAATCCCTTGCACTCTGTATAAGATCTCGAAGATAAGAGCTATATTTTGCCCCGTGAAATGGAGCAATTGCCCCATCAGCAATTGTAAGATTTGGATTAGGAATAACAAGATTCATATCCACACCAATTACTTTGCTGAATCCCTGGCAAACCGGGCAGGCACCGAATGGATTGTTGAATGAAAAAAATCTTGGTTCAGGTTCTTCGTAACGAACACCACAGCATTCATAAAATTTATTAAACTCATGCTGCTCATTAGTATCGGCGTTGATCAAAACAATTCTGTTTTCACCTTCTTTAAATGTTACCTCAATTGAATCAGAAAGTTTTTCTCTTATTTCGCCCCTTGAAATTTTAAATCTATCAACAACAATTTTCACATCTTTTTTACTTTTTGGTAACTTTACTTCATCTTCATTCAGATCATAAAATTTTTTATTAAAATAAAGTCTAAAGAATCCGCGCTTCTTTAATAACTCAACTTCTTCTTTTACGGAATGTCCTTCGTGATCGTGAAGTGGAAACGCGAGATAGAATCTTGCCCCATCCTTTTGAGTTTCAAGCCAATCTGCTACCGTTCCTGTTGTGGCTTTTGTTACAACCTTACCGCATTGAAAACAAATTGTTTTTCCGATTCGAGCAAAAAGCAAACGAAGATAATCATAAACTTCTGTCGTGGTACCAACTGTAGATCGGGAATTTCTTGAACCTGTTTTCTGTTCAATTGCAACTGCTGGAGAAATTCCCTGAATAAAATCAACATCAGGTTTATTCATTCGCTCAAGAAATTGCCGCGCATAGGAAGAAAGACTTTCAACATATCGTCTTTGCCCTTCGGCATAAATTGTATCAAAAACTAAAGATGATTTTCCGCTTCCGCTTACACCTGTAAACACAACAAGTTTGTTTCGCGGAATCTCAAAACTTAAATTTTTAAGATTATGCTCACGCGCACCTTTAACGATAATCTTTTTTTCTTTTATGTTTTTTTCCTTGGCCATTCTATGAGTTGAAATACAGATGTGACATTTAACGCTTTATTATGGAGTAGCGGATGCAATTCACCAGTGTGAAGCATCCACTGCAAAATGTTATTTTAATTATTCTTATTTTCTAGTGCTTTAATCTCTAAAATCTTTGCATCCAGTAACTTGATCTTATCATTTAATTCTATGATTTTACTATCAAGTTCTTTATCAAACTCTTCTTTATCCCAATAACCGCGTTCTTCAAAATAACTTTTAAATAACCAGTTATGTTTTAGCGCTTCCATATTTTCTGAAAGACGTGATGCCGAAGTTTTTGCATCTTCAGTAACTACAACCAAATTATCCAAAATCTGATTTATTGATTCGCTTTCTTTACCATTATTAGAAACCAACGAGCCAAGTAATCCTTTACCTTCAGAAACACCTTCCAAAACAGTATCAATACGAGTAACAACATTATTTATATTATTCACTACATCCTGAACGCCTTTTCCTAATTCATCGAAAAGAGCAATGACACCTTTCATATCGTCTGTTAAAGAAACCATACTTCTATCTGCTGATTTTGTAAGATTTGTAGCTGCATTGTACAACTGATCATCATTCAAAATCTTTCCAATTGTACCTTCACCTTTATTTACTTTATAAACTATCTCTGAAAGATCTTTAGTCATATCTTTTGTGTACGCCATTATTCCCTGAGTTTCGGCAATGATATCTGCAAAGCTTAATGGTTCGGTCGAAAGTATTATCCCTCCATCTACAATAGCATCAGCGTTATCCGAACCCATTGTAATAACAACAACTTTATTACCTACTAATCCTTCGGTTTCAACGCTGGCTTTGGAATCTTTTTTAAGGAAAGGACGGATTTCATCTTTGATCCGCATAGATACTTCAATTCTTCCGGTGCCATCATTAACTATCTTTACATCTTTAACTGCGCCAACATCAATACCTCCAAATCTTACTGAAGCTCCATTACGCAACCCCCCCGTATTTTGGAAATATGTTTTAACAGTAAATGTAGATGCAAAAAGCTGGTCTTTGTTTCCCAAAAGGAAAATAAGAATTACAAGTAATGCGCTTCCGAGAAAAATGAATAATCCAAGTTTGGCATTTGCTAAATTTTTAAACATTAATTTCTCCTGTTCTGATCTTCAAGTATTTCGTGGCTAAAGAAATTTCGTAAAAAATGATCACTTGATGTTGTAAGTTCTGTTATAGTACCCTCATGCTGTACAATACCTTCATTTAAAACAATCGCACGATCTGCAATAATTTCTGCACATAATAAATCGTGAGTTACAATTACTGAAGTCATATTTAAAGATTTCTGTAATTCTAATATTAAGGAACTTATTTCTTTTGATGTAATGGGATCGAGTCCGGTTGTGGGCTCATCATAAAGCATAAGTTTTGGTTCAGAAATAATTGAACGAGCTAAACCTATTCTTTTTTTCATTCCGCCTGAAAGCTCGGATGGCATTTTATCAATGGCTTCTTCCAGAGAAACTTTTTCAAGAACTGATTTAATTTTATCCTCTCTTTCTTTAGGCGTAAAATTAAAATGCCTGATTAATGGAAACTCAAGGTTTTCTCTGACGCTCATAGAATCGTACAAGGCAGCACCCTGAAATAAAAATCCTAAATGTTTTCTTACATCATTTAAATCCTTAGGATTCAATTGAAGTACATTTTTACCCGCAATATAAATTTCACCTGAATCCGGTTCTAATAATCTAACCATACATTTTAATAAAACACTCTTACCTGTTCCACTCTGTCCAAATACAACTAGATTTTCATTTTCTTCAACAGTAAGGGAAATGTTATCCAGCACCTTTAGGGAACCAAAAGATTTAGATACATTTTTTATATCAACAACAATATTCATTTCATTTCAATCAGATTGTTGGCCATAACCATAAAGTTACTTTTACAAGTACCATATCAAAAATTAAAATCATTAAAGATGATACAACAACAGCGGTAGTTGCGGCTTTACCAACACCTTCTGTCCCGTTACTTGCAGTGTATCCTTTGTAAGATCCAACTATTCCAACAATAAATCCGAACACAAATGTTTTTAAAATTCCAGGAATAGCATCACCAAATTCAACACCTCCTATTACGGAATCAATGTAGTAGACATATGACATATTTTGCACAAGTACAACAGCGATGTAAGATCCAACAAAAGCAATAAAGATAACATAAACAGTTAGTATTGGAAGAATAAAAGTACATGCAAATATTCTGGTAACGACAAGGTACTTAAATGGATTAACTCCTGAAACTTCCATAGCATCAATCTGCTCTGTAACACGCATCGAGCCAAGCTCTGCACCAATTCCGGAGCTAACTCTTCCGGCAAAAATTAAGGCTGTAATTACTGGTCCTAATTCTCTAACGATTGAAATTCCTACAGAGCCGGGCAGGAAAGCTTCCGCGCCAAATCTTACCATAACAGGATACATTTGCATTGTAATTACTAATCCTATTATAAATCCTGTTACGCTAACAATCGGAAGAGTTTTTATTCCCAGTTCATCCATGTGCTTGCGAATTTGTTCTACTTCATAAGGAGGAATAAATATCTGTTTAAAGAATTGATATTGAAACTGCCAAAGACCAGCAATCATTTCAAAAAATTCTGTTAGTCGCTTTCCCATATTACTGACTTTTTGAGTTGAGCTTTTAGAATTTTCCATTATTGTTGATACTTTTTTAGATAAGTTTATAATTTGCCTGATCAAACTAAGAAAATTTTAGGAATATTTTTAGCTATTTTCTTCATTTGTGAAACATATCATATAGTTAATAAAAGGCGTTTTCATAATGTGTTATAGTCGGATTTGAACCATCCCCAAGTACAATTGCTACAACATCAAAACGGCAATCTACTTCCTCAATTTCTTTATCAAACAAGTACAACTCAGCCATTTTCTTTATCTGCTTAATTTTCTTTGGATTGATTGCATATTCAGGTTCGCCATACTCTAGATTTAACCTGGATTTCACCTCTATAAAAACTAATTGCTTTTTATCGTTGGCTATGATATCAATTTCACCATGACTGTAATGATAATTTCTTGCAATAATTTCGAAACCTTTTTCTGCAAGATACTTTGCCGCAATATCTTCACCTTCTTTGCCAATATCTCTTTTATTTTTTTCACCCATAGATCACCTCAGTCTATAAAGGATAATTCAGTTTGATTAGCACGTTCAAATATTTTTTTAAGAAATGTTACTCTATGAATTCTGCAGGCTCCATATTTTAAGACTGCTTCAATATGTTCTTTTGTTGGATATCCTTTATTTCTTTCCCAGCCGTACTGTGGAAATTCTTTTGCAAGTTTAATCATAATTCTATCCCTCACTACCTTAGCAATTATTGATGCTGAAGCGATTGATAATGATTTTGAATCTCCTTTAACTATTGGGATTACCTCAGCATCATAGGAAAATGATTTATTGCCGTCAACAAGAATCAAATCAGGTTGCACCTTTAACTTCTCAACAGATCTTTTCATCGCAAGTAATGATGCTTTAAGAATATTTATCTGATCAATTTTATTCTGCGAAATGATAGTATAGGCATAACACAAAGCATTTTTTTTGATCACACCAAAAAGTTCCTGGCGTAAAGCCGCGGAAAGTTTTTTGGAATCATCAATTCTCTCATCGTAAAAATCTTTTGGTAAAATAACTGCCGCTGCCACAACCGGACCAGCAAGCGGACCCCTGCCGGCTTCATCAGTTCCAGCAATAATTTTTATCCTATTCAGATAAATATTTTTTATCAAAGTTTTTCATTTACCAAGATAAATCGCAATTAGTCCAAGCACCATATTTAACTTTAGCATATTACTAACAACGGTTAGGTTGTTTTCCTTTTGGGGATCAAATAGGAATTTTAAAGAAAGAATTAATAAGGGATTTACAAATACCATTACAACTATAAAGTATTCAATTTTATAAAGCTCAGTTATAAATGGGTATAAGGTATAAAGTATAAGTGAGATGGTAATAATTAGAATTAATATTTTTGATTTCTTAAACCCGAACTTAATTGGGAAAGTGATAACTCCTGCTTTAGTATCCCCTTCAATATCCTGAATGTCTTTTACTATCTCTCTGATCAGATTAATTAAGAAAGCAAATACAGCAGGTACAATTGCGGCAACAGGATTACCAGAAACAAATCCGCCATAAATAAATGTCAGTCCCGTTAAAAAAGCAACAGTTATATTTCCAACCAGAGATAGTTTTTTTAAATAAGCCGAATAGATGAATAATAAAATCGTTGAGGTGACAACAATTGCTAAAAGAATCGGTTTTAAACTTGCTGCAATAAAAATTGAAATAAAATTTAGAACTATATATAAATACCAGGCTTCTTTTTTACTTATTTCACTTAGAACTAAAGGTCTTTGGGGATGAGAAATTTTATCAGTTTCAACATCATAAATATCATTTACAATATTACCCGCAGCCGCAACCAATGATGCAGCAATTGATGCTAATAAAATTGTGTATAAATCTGTTTGCTCTTTTTGGGTAATTAGAATTGCAACTACAACAACAAAAAATGTAATTAAAACATTAATTGGTCTTGTAATTTTTATGTATGATAATATTTTGGTCGTGAGGTTCATTATAAACAAAATTATCTGCAGTAAAATACTTTAATCACGAATAATGAGAAACTATTAATATTAAAATTCATTCAATACGCCAAAATGGATTTTACCATCGCTAAAAGTATCACCTTCTCCAAGCGCATAACTTACACGTAAAACTCCAAGTGCTGTTTCCAGATTTAAACCTAACCCGAATCCGTAAAGAAATTCTTCTGACTTAGGAATATTTCTATCAGGTTCTTCCGGACGCAGATAGTAACCAGTATCAAAAAAAACAAAGCCGTAAGAGCGTCTTGTTAACAGTGCACGATATTCCAGATTAGACCAAAATATTCTTGATCCTAAAAATTGCTCTTCTCTGTATCCACGCAAAGAATTAGTTCCTCCGAGTCTGTAAAGATCGCTGTTCTCAAAAGATGATCCCCTTAGTTCTTTAGCATTCAAGCCTAATGCAACTATCTGTCTGGTAAACAATTCATAGAAAATATAGAAACTCGATGCAAATCTTTGAAGATCAACAGATGTGCTTAGACTTGGTGTAAAATATTCTACAGGACCATTAATCGTTTTGATGCTAAACGAATATGAATTAATAAAAAGTATTCCTTCAGTCGGAGCGTATGGATCATCACGTGTATCAATTTTTAAATTTGCCCCGGTTGTAACGTATGATGAATTGTAAACAGTAAACACAGGGTTTGTTCTTACAGTTGGAACAACAGTTTCCGAAGCGAACATAACACCGGCGGAGATATCTTCAGTGGCAAGGTAGTCTAATGAACCTTCAATTTTACGCTGAACATAAGTTGTATCCTGTATCCTTTGATACAATCCAAGATTTACGTTTAATGGAAAACTAAATAACCATGGTTCAAGATATCTTAAATCTAACTCCTGAGAATTTCTGTTATATTTATTCCATTTAATTGAAGCAGCCCTTCCTGTACCAAATAAATTTCGCAAAGAAATATTTACAAGTCCCGTTACATAACCGGAGCTTTCATCTTTGCCGGGTGGAATGTATCCGATTATTCCATCAAAGTTATTTGTGTTTTTTTCTTTTACCTCAACAAGCAGTACGCCTTCTTTTTGAGAATTGATGTAAAATTGCGGAATGGGTACAGGTTCAAAAAATCGGAGACGATTTAATCTTTTAGGAAATTCTTCAATTTTATTTTGCATGTAAGGTTCGCCGGATTCAATGCGAAGTTCCCGTATAATAACATAATCTTTTGTTGAAGTATTACCCTGAATTTCGATTCTGTCAATCTTATTAAGCTCTCCACTAATAATATTAAGATAAAGATCTGCAAAATTTTCTTTGTTAACTGAATCCTGATAAACATTTACTGAGGTGATCTGAATTTTGGCAAAAGGATAACCAGAGTTTTCAAATCCTGTGAGCAATTGTTCAATATTTAATTCTATTTCCCGTTGGTTAAAAACCTGACCTTTTAAATAATTAAATTGTTTAATAATGTTCATGCCGGATGTTGTATCAATTCCATCTAAATAGATATTATTTATCACAACAGGATAGCCTTCATCAATATCCAAAATGATATCAAACTTAGATGAATCATTTGAAATGATTAACTCAGCATTTGTAAAATTAAAAAAGTAATATCCCTGCAGTAAAATATTTCTAGCAATTTTAGATTTAACTGAATCAAGTATTCCATTGTAAATAGGCTGGTTTATTCGGAGCTGCGACCAGTTTAAATATTCCGAGTCATCAAAGTTGAAATTACCGTTCACTTCAAATGAACTAAGCTTTTGTGCAGATGAAAAAGAAGAGATGAAAAGTATTATTACTAAACTAAATTTCGCGAGGCGAATCATCGATTGTCTTTGTTTTTTTTCCAACCGGTAAAATTTCTACTTTATCTTTAAATTTTATTACATCCTCAAGGCTAACATTAGACACATCAAAAGTGAAAGCATTTAATCCAGCGATTGCAGTTGCAAATTTTAATGAGTCTTCAAACAAATCAGAATTGATCCAGCTTTTAACTAATCCTGCAACAAAACTATCTCCGCTGCCTGTTGCATCAACCTCTTGAATTTCTAATGGTTTAATTTTATAAATGTAATCGAAATTAGAAGCGTAAAAATTATTACTCCCATTTGTTAAATAGGTTCGTTTAATTCCTTTGCGATAAAGATCGATTAAATAATCAACTATTGATTTTTCATCATTCAGACTTATACCAAATGTGTTTTTAATTTCAGAAAGATTATTATGAATCATTGTTGGTGCTGCATCTATACAACTTTGCAAATGCTTACCGTATGTATCACAAATTGAAACTTTATCATACTTATTTGCTAGTTCAATACCATAAGGAATAATAGAATCTGTTTCTGTTGATGGTGAACTTCCGGAAAAGATTACGATCTCGCAATTCTGAATCATCTTATCCAGCTTTGATTTAAATTCATCAACTTCATTCTGAGAGATTTGGGGATCCTGAGAAAAGTAGGATGAAACTGTTTTGTCTTTTTCTGAAGTGATTACTGCGGCGTGTCTTGTTTCTGATTTTGTGGATATAAAAGAAAAATCAAGTTCTTCATTTTTTAATGTATCACGATAGATTTTTCCATTCGTGCCGCCTGAAAAAAAATAATTATAAGATTTTACACCAAGCTTTTTTAATTGACGGCTTACATTAATTCCTTTACCACCAGCGGATATTTTTGTAACGGCACCTTTATTAACTGTCCCGGGTTTAACTTGTTCATAAGTAAATCTTCTTTCCAACAAGGGATTAAGGGTAACAATTAAAATCATAACTGAAGAGTTCTATAAAAAATATTTAATACCTGTAGCGATACTGATCACCTGTTAAAGGAGTAATTAATCTGTAATCACCAAATCCTGTCTGATCCAGAAAAACAAAACTTCTGTTCAGATCATAGTACTCCCAAACCTCATATGGTTTAGAATCATATTCAAACGGATGTCTATCAATATTGTTTGGAGTACCAAGAATTGTATAAACCATTCCGCGGTCCGATCGCCAGCCTTCTATGTAGTTGGAAAAATTATCGTTAGAGTATGCTATTCTTCTAAAGTATTCATCAAATATTTCATTCTCATCATTGTTTGGCGAAGGATCTTTTTTCTTCCAGTACTCTAAAAATCTTTTTGTCTTTTCCTGAATAGTTTCACCCTCTTCCATATAATCCAATTCATCCGGAGTTGCAATGTAAACTG
Source organism: uncultured Ignavibacteriaceae bacterium (assembly GCA_963812305.1). GTDB lineage: Bacteria > Bacteroidota > Ignavibacteria > Ignavibacteriales > Ignavibacteriaceae > IGN3. The sequence goes on along the minus strand of CAWEUT010000012.1, from coordinate 63,077 downwards.
TTTGTGCTATTGCTTTGTCGATATCAGTAATTACACCGGGCAAACCTTTCCAGTGTGAATAAAAAGACTTGCTGACGGTTTCAATCACAGTAGAATTTTCATCAAGTAAAGAAACAGTTAAAGAGTAAACACCAAGTTCAAAAGGAAATTCCGCAAGAGAAAATAATATTTTATTTGTTCCTGATTTAATATTTCTGTCTTCAACTTCTTTGTGGATTACATTCTTCTCGGAATTAAAAACTGAATATTCAAACTTCCTGTTCGCATCAGTACTATCTTTTGAATAAACTTCGAAATAAAATTTAACCCTATCTTTAGAATTTGGAATATTACGGCTTATGTTTGGAATGATTTCATTTTTACCTTGTGAATTATCTACTTTTGAAATCAATAAAATATCACTTAAAGAAATATTTTTATCCAAAGATCTTACTTTAAAAACATTTTCTCCAATTGCTTGCTGCTTGGAATCTTTATCCTGCAGCATTGTTCTGATTGAATAAGTTCCCGGTAAAACGTCAAATGATTTTCTGCTTAACTTATAATTATCTTTCGAAGTAGTCATTGCAAAATCGATCACATCAATAGTTTCATTCCATGTTTTTTCAACAATCAACTGTTTCTTAACGCTGTCAAACACAGAAGCTGTAACAGAATATTTAGCTGTAAATCCCTGGTTTGATTTTAAGAATTGAACATTCTTATACGGCACCTGTATAAAAACATCCACACGGGTAAGACCAGGCTTATCCGATAATGCATTCAGAAATTCCTGGTAATAGACAGCAGCATTTATATTTTTCTGATTTTTTTCACCAACGTTATCCTGTGCATAATAATTTACCGCGAAGGATAAACAAATAAGAATTAAAAATATTTTTTTCATTTATCTTTTCCTTTCATCTAACAAAATATCACCGAATAAATCATACTCATCGTAATCATTAATTTCAACATCGTAAAACTTGCCGATTTTAATTTTGTTATTTTTTTTATTGATCAAAATTTCTCCATCAACTTCAGGCGCATCTCTGTAGGATCGTCCCGACAAAAAAATCACCTTCAACAGATTCAATTAATACTTTTAGTTTTTTCCCGACAAACGATTCATTTTTTTCGAGAGAAATATCTTTCTGTATTTCCATCAAAACATTTTTTCTTCTTTCCTTTCTCTTCTTCAGATACAGGATCACCGAGAATATAGCTCGAAGTATTTTCTTCAACACTAAATGTAAATGTTCCAATACGATCAAATTTTATTTCACGAATAAAATCACAAAGTTCTTCAAAATCTTTTTCAGATTCGTTCGGATATCCAACAATAAAAGTAGTTCTGATTGTAATATCCGGAATTTCTTTTCGAAGCTTATGCAATAATTTTCTAGTGCGCTCCGCAGTCACTCCCCTTCGCATCGATTTCAAAACATCATTAGAAATATGCTGCAATGGAATATCCACATACTTGCAAACTTTGGGATTTGTTTTAATCTCCTCAATCAACTCATCCGGAAATTTTGATGGATACGCATACATTAATCTTATCCACTCAATTCCTTTTATTTCACTTAGCTTTTTTAGAAGATGTGAAATATTTATTTCACCTTCTAAATCTTTTCCATAATCAGTTGTGTCCTGTGCTATCAGGACCAATTCTTTTGTATTGTTTGCAGCAAGAAATTCTGCTTCACGAATCAACTCATCCATCGGCTTTGATCTGTGCAGACCTCGCATCAACGGAATTGCACAAAAAGAACAAGGATGATCACAGCCTTCAGAAATTTTTAAATATGCTGTATGAGATGGCGTTGTTAATAATCTTTCGCCGAGTAATTCCTTTTTTAGATTGCCGCCAAGTTCTTTAATTATACCTTCGTAATTCTCTGTTCCAAAGTAAACATCAACTTCGGGAATCTCTTTCAAAAGATCTTCTTTATATCTCTCTGATAAACATCCCGCAACAATAACTTTTTTAATCTTGCCGCTGTTTTTCATTGCAACTGCTTCAAGAATTGTGTTCACAGATTCTTCCTTTGCTGCCTCGATAAACCCGCAAGTATTAATAATAACCGTATCAGCTTTGTTTGGATCATCAACCAATCCAATCTTATTCAACTGGATCTGTTTCATCAGTCTTTCAGAATCAACAGTATTTTTTGAACAACCAAGAGTTATTACAGAAACTTTTCCACTCATAAAATCTTATTCCAAATCATCGTGCAAAATAAGTTAAGTATAAATAAATAATTGGTGATGAAAACAATAACGAATCAAAACGATCAAAGATTCCGCCATGACCCGGAATTAAGTTTGATGAATCTTTTACTCCGGCATCGCGCTTTAGCAATGATTCAGTCAAATCACCAATTTGTCCGAGCGTGCCGATAATAAATCCGATTACGATTGCATCTTTAATTGATAAAAAATCCAGCACAATATTCTTTGCTAATATCATAGCAAGGATTGCAAATACAAATCCAAAAATTGCGCCTTCCCAGCTTTTCTTGGGACTAACACGCGGGAATAATTTGTGTTTGCCAAGTGCTGTTCCACCAAAGAAAGCAGCAGAATCACAAATCCAGATTGTTGCAAAAATTGAAATGATTAAATATCCACCTTGATTATACAATTCATTTATGTTTGGATAAAACTCTCTTATCCCAACTAATGTGCTTCCAAAAATTCCCATATAAAAAACACCGAGCAAAGTTGCACCAAGATTTTGAATTGCAGACCCGTTGTTTCTGAACAACTCAAAAAGTAAAAGCACAATAAAAAATGCAATTAGAAAATGATACTGACTAAAGAAAAATCTATACTGATTTAATATCAAAAATATTACAGCAATTAAACCAAGGTTAACATTTACATTTGCTCCTTTTGATTTTGCCATAACGGAAAATTCATAAAAAGATATTCCGGCAATGATCAGAACAAAGCTTAAAAAATATACGCCGCCAAAGTACGCGAGTAAAACCAATGCCGGAATAGCAAAAACAGAAACTAAAATACGAACAGCAGTATTTCCTAAAGCCATTACTCCTCTTCTTCCGGTTTAGTGTTTTCTAACTCTTTAATAAAATTTAATGCCGAAGTTTCATCTTCGCTTTTAACAAGAAGTTTTATAACTGCAAGATCTCCTGTAACAGGAAAGCTGCTGTCTTTCTGCGATAAGATTGTAGCATCAATTTCTGCACTCTCAAGAGCATCCTTCATCATCTGCACATCATAAAGTTGATCTGAAGTGTATACTACAACCCAATCTTGATCTATTAGTTCTTCAACTAATGCTGCGCCGCAATCCGGGCATACTTTAATGCCCTCTTTATATTCGTATGTACAATTTGGACAGAAAGGCATAGTCATTCCTCCTTTAATAATTTTTTTGAAGAATAATATTTATTTATGATAACAATCAATCCAACAAACAAAGCGGTCAATCCCACAAACATCAAAACATAAGAAGAAAGTTCATCCGGATTTACTGAAGCATCGGTCTTTAACAATTCATCATCACCAATAATATGATAAAGAGAAACCGCCGAAAAATTATTTAGAAAATGTAAGAACATTGGTATGAGCAATGTTTTACTCTGGTATGCAGCAAATCCAAAGAATGCACCAAGGATAAAGAGTGGAATAAATCCGTAAGGATTAAAATGATAAAGACTGAAAAATATAGCAGTTATTATTGCGCCAATATATTTTTTATACCGCAACTCAAAACTGCGTTGAATAAATCCGCGAAACATTGTTTCTTCCGATAGTGCCGGTACAACTGCAACTACCATTACAACTAATGAAAGCTCAAATATATTAGATGCCGAAAGAAGATTGCTGTATGTTTTTTCAACCATCTCATTTAATGAATCAAAAAAACTTTTTACAGAATTTATGAATGATGAATTTTTCGCAAAGATTTCTAAATAATAATTCTGGATATACAGATATGCTTGTAACAATGGAGTAAGAATAACAATCCCGATAGTAAATAAACCCAACTCCTTCAAATCAGGTTTGCGAATGCGGATAATCTTACCAACATCGGAGTAAATCCATTTTGCAAATAACAGTGCAGGAAGTAAAATGAAAAGTATCTGTCCAGCCATCGTCATTAAACGGAGGCTATCCACAGGAACTTTTTCCAGATCCATTCCTAAAATTAAAACCGTAATTAAAGAGCCAACTATCTGGTAAAGAAAAAATGCACCGGCTAAACCAATAAATGCGGCAGCAACCGGTGAAACTTGAAACTCCAAATCATTATCCGGATCGTAATTCGGATCACTTTCTTTATGAGCAGTTACATATTCAGTTGGCTGTTCTTCGTTTTGATTGTCGTTATTAAATTCTTGCATCAGTAATAAATATGAGTTGAATAATAATGCTTAAAATTACTGATATAAGGAGTGACACTCAAATTTAAAAGAAATACGTTTTAATTTTACTCGTATAAATCATTAATATCTGCTTTAGCGATATCAATAAAAAGTTGAGCTACTTTATCAACCACATCTACAAAGTATTTTTGGCCTTTTTCTATTGTTGCTTCAGCAGGATTTCCTATTCCGGTATCATTTGTAATTTTAGACCACTTTCTTTCTGTCCAGGCCCATCCTTCCTGAATTCCTTTTATCTTGATTTTCTTTGCGGCTCCTGAACCGGCTTCACCTAGAGGAAGTACTAATTTGGGTGCGAGATATAAAAGTAAACTTGTTTCCATTTCATCAGCATGATCACCATTATGTTCAAAATAATTTTCTTTTGGTAATGCTGTGAACCAATTACAATAACTAAGAAACATTTTTGGATACTTAAGTCCAAGTTCTCTGAGTAAAGGCTTAAAGTCATTTCCACCATGTCCATTAACTATAAGTAGTTTAAAAATATTTTGACGATAGAGCACCTCAATGATATCGTTCAAAATTGCTTGCTGAGTGCTTGGATTAATATTCATATCAAGTTTGATATCTGTCTGTCCGGTATTAACTCCATAAGGCACTGCTGGCAGGACAATAATTTTTGCTCCTCTATCAAATGCTATTTCTGCTGCCGCTGCTGCAATCTCTTCTGATTCAATTACATCAGAACAATAAGGGAGATGATAATTGTGTGCCTCTGTTGCACCCCAGGGTAATATTGCAAGATCGATAGATCGATCTTTAACATCTCTCCAGTTAGTTTCAGCAAGAATAAATGGTCTCATATTAAATATCTCTTAAAAATAAATTTATTTTTTTTCGTCTTCAATTTCAAAAATGCTAGTAATATGATTTTTATGCTTATTTAAGATTTTCATAATCTGTTTCCAGCAAACTATAAATCGCACTATCTAAAAACTTTCCGTTGTAAAAATAATCTTCTTTGAAGTATGCTTCTCTTTTAAATCCAAATTTTTCTAATAGCTTTATGGATTTTGCATTATCGGGATTAACATTTGCTTCAATGCTGTGCAAACAAAATTCTTTAAACCCGAACTCAATCACCTTGGTTAGCGATTCTTTCATATAACCATTTCCCCAGTATTCCGGTTTCATTGCATAGCCGATTTCGGCTCTTAAATTTTCTCTAACCAACCTCCAGTATCCGATATAACCGATAATATTAAGAGTATCCTTTCCCCTTATTATCCAGTTGATTCCCTCTTTGCTGTTATAAGTGGAAATCATTTTTTCAATCATTAATTCTGATTCTTTAACAGACTTATGCGGATCTCTATCTAAATATTTTAAAACTTTTTCATCTGAACGCATTTTAAAAAGTTCTTCAGCATCACCTTTAACAAACTCCGTTAAATAAAGTCTTTTAGTCTCAAAGTTTGGAAAATCAACAAATATATTATCATTTATTATTATGTTCATTTTAACAGTTTGAACCGCTTATAAGTTTTATTATTAAATCTGCACTTACTACTTAATTTTTTTTAAGGACTAAATCAATTGTAATTTTATAAAAAAGGCTCAGTTACCTGAGCCTTAATACATTTAAAAACCCGCAGGAAGGGATTCGCCGAGGCGAACTGCGCTACGTTATTTAACCAACGTCATCTTGCGGGTTTGAACAAATGTACCTGCTTCTATTTTATAAATGTACATTCCGCTGTTTAATTCACTTGCATCAAAGTTTATTGTGTGTACACCGGATTCTTTGAATTCATTTACAAGTGTTTTTATTTCCTGTCCGAGTATGTTAAACAATGTTAGTTTTACATTTCCGGCTTCCGGTAAACTAAACCTAATTGTTGTTTTTGGGTTAAACGGATTTGGATAATTCTGAGCTTAACTCAAATTTCTTTGGTGCTCCAAAATCAACTTCAATTGTTTTTGAATATTCAAACTGTCCATCGTTATCAATTTGTTTTAGTCTGTAATGAATATTTTCCTGCAGTTACATTCTTATCTTCATAAGAATAACTCTTTGGTGAGTTGCTGTTACCATTACCATTTACAAATCCAATCTTTTCCCACGACTTGGCGCTCAGCGCTTAGCGCATAGCGTTCTACTTCAAATCCATAATTATTAACCTCTGTCTCCGTTTTCCAGTTTAACTTAACTGTTGAGCCAATTGCTGTTGCTGAGAATGATGATAAGTTCTACGGGGAGAGGAGCATCAGACCAAGAAGTTGCACTCGATACCATCTATATTCATATCTCCAGAAAGTGGTTCTGTCTAAATCGAATATTCCCCGAATCCAAAGCATCGTGCCCGAATGATATTTAGATCTGCTGATAGGTTCATTCCCGATCAGTCAGGGTTTATCCAAAGTTTAACAGCATCATTGCAGCTCCATAAATAATTGAATATAGTGACAACTACCAGATAAGTTGTAGCCCACATCAAGTTCAGTGAATACCACGTTAAAGTAGCAGTACTAGATTTTGCTAAACCATACTAAAATTACTGATTAGCATCTTGTTTCACATAAAATACCTCTTAAGCCATAAGTTGATTTGTACTAAAATCAGAAAAATAATCTCCTGTTCAGCTGTATATCCAGTATCTAAGTGCTTATAACATTTAGCAGAAATGAATAATATACGGTTGATCCCGTTCTGATTGAGAAGTAAAAGATCGAATGACACCTGATCTTCCTGTGGCTCCTCCATTCAATACTATTAGGTTTCCAATTCCTGAAGAAGGATAATTTGTAAATGATAAATTTCCACTTGAAACTTCTATGATCTGTACTTCCAGTTGGCAATTCAGTCCAATTAGTAAGACGAAGTTAGAATCCCATTTATAATTAAAATTTTCTTCTATTCAAGTTTGTCCCAAAATTGATTTTGATGCTAATAAAATAAAAGATATCAGTAACCCAAATTTTTTCATCTTTGCCTCCTGAAAAAATTAGTATAATAAAAGTTAAATTTGAATGATTTGATTTTGTTGAGAAATACCTAAAAATCAACCCTCATTTGCAAACTAAAAAAAATGATTTTAAAAATCTACTTTTAGCAATAATTATTTTAGGATAATAATTTGCTACTGTCAAATAAATAAATTTATTGGAGAGAGATTCCCGCTTTCGCGGGAATGACAAATGGTTAATACTATTTTCGTTTGGAGGTTAATTTACCGTAAACACCTTTGTAGCTTGTTAAATCTGCATCTATTGCACCGACAACTACTTTTGTTTTTACACGCACCGGCATTTTTGCATCGTCGTTTGTCATCCATAGCAGAATGCTGCCTTCGCTTTTGAATAATCCGCCTTCCTGCACCAAGGGTTCAACAATTAAACAATCAAATTTTCCTGCAGCAACTTCAATTGTTTCTTTACCGTGGTAAACTACATCAAGATCGTAAACTTTATCTTTATAAAAATTCTTTAATGGAATTTTATCTCCAACTTTCATATTTGAATAATCCAGAGTTCGTGCATAGTAAAAAGCAGAAACAATATCGTTTACATATTTAGGAATATCATACTGTCCTTCACTCGTTTTTGCTTTGCCTTTTCTTTGATCAAAGAAAGCTGAAAAATCTCTGGAGTATTTTCCTTCGCGTATATGCTGTTCAAATCTCCACGGAAACATTCCTTCAACATCAAGATAAGTTTCGTATCTATCACGCACTTTAAAGAAATTATCAAAAGTTGGAACTGTGTTTACTTCAAATGTTATGTGGTAAGCATCTCTTCCGGAGATTTTTTTGATTTTTGGAATTTCAAAAGTTGCAATGCCTGCCGTTACAAAACCGTACTTAACATCAAATGTAAGTTTTTCTCCATCACGGAATGCATTGTTTTCAACCTTTCTAAATTCATCACTCTTTTGCGCAAATGACTGCAAAGAAATAACAGTAAGCATCAGCAAAATGATATTTATAGATTTTATTTTAATAAAGGATTTCATTTACAGCTCCTTAAAGTTTATTTAGAACATTTTTAATATCGGTGTACACTTTAGTTATATCAATCGAATCCATGCAATTCAATTTTTCACATTGTTCGCGTGTACAATTTTTACAATCTATTTGAGGCTCATACACAAGTTTTTTATTTGTGTAGGGTCCCCATCGCTCCTTCGAGCAGGAAACAATTTTGGGATAAAACCCAACAGTATATTTACCAAGTGCCGCCGCAATGTGTATTGGTCCCGTTGAGTTAGAAATAAACATAGCTGATTTGCTAATCAAGGCAGTTAGTTCATCAAGATTAAATCTGCCTGCAAGATTTTTTACTTTGTCTGATGATTTAATTTTCTCACAAAGTTCAATTTCGTTTTTGCTTCCTGTTAAGATGATTTGATAGTTATCATCATCAAGTTTGTTTACAAGTTCAGTAAACTTTTTTATCGGCAGATCAATTGAACTACCACCGCTGCCGGGATGAACAATTATAATTGGTTTTTGCAGATCAAATTTTTCATCTATAAGAATTTTGATAACATTCTGTAAAGAACTTTCATCAACTCTTAAATCGTAACTAATATTTTTTTCTGCAATAGTATTTTTTATTCCCAGTTTCTCAAGAAGATTAACATTGTATTCAAGTTCGTGTCGTTCAGCATTTTTTCTATGCTCATAAACTTTTTGATTGAACAAAAAAGAATACCAGCGATAACCGGTTCCGATTCTATTTTTAATTCCGCTTAAGAAAACAATCAGACTAATTTTAAATCTTGGATAAACAACAATACAGTTATCAAATTTTTTCTGTTTGATGATATTTACATTTTCAAACAGAGGTACATTTCCATTAGATTCTTTAAGAACAATTACTTCATCAACAAACGGATGATTGCTTACAAGATTTTTTGTGTAATCGCGAACAAGAAAAGAAACTTTAGAATCTGGATATTGCTTTTTAATCAAACCAGCTAAAGGCAGGGTTAAAATTAAATCACCGATTCTATCAGTTCTTACAATTAAAATATTTTTGGGTTCTTCATTCATCTTGATAAATATGGATTTCCTATTTCAAAAAATCTCCAGGGCAAACTAACAGATTTTGTAATTCCGATTCTTTTAGAAACTCCAATCTTATTTTTTTTAATCTTAGGTTGATCAACAATAAAAACAGCACTGTTTGTTAAATCTAAACCAGAATGTTCTTTAGTAAAACCAAAAGCCTTACAAACTTTTCCGGGTCCGCTTGTAAGATTATAAATTTCTTTTTCCGATTTCAATTCTCTGCTAAATCTATTTTTAATCATTTTATCAATTCCAATTAAAGGTTCAACAGCACGAATTAAAACTGCCGCACCATGATCTTTTTTTCCTGTAACAACATTGCAGCAAAAATGTGCACCGTAAGTAAAGTAAACATAAAAATATCCGCCTTCATTAAACATAACTTCATTGCGTTTTGTTTTGCCGTTAAACGAATGTGATGCTTTATCAACTTTTCCATCATAAGCTTCAACTTCTACAATTCTTGCCGCCAAAACCTGATTCCCATCTTTCTTTATGAGCACCTTACCAAGCAACTCCTTTGCCACTGTCAGAACAGGTCGAATATAGAATTTACGAGGTAAAACCTTGTTTTGGGTTGTATCAATCATAGTACAAAGGTAATAAAAAAGTATGCAGGATTTCTTGGATTGAAATCATTTTTGTAATTGTTGTCACCTTGAACTCGTTTCAGGGTCCTATTGAAATATTATCAAAGATGCTGAAACAATTTCCGCGGCGAACAGCAATATACATTAGAAGAAACAGATTATGCACTTAACTTTGCTTTTAGTTCGGCAATTTTAGAATCAAAATAAATTTCTTTATCAGGATTTTTAATTTTCAATTTTTTATAAACAGAAATTGCTTCCTTAAACTCACCTTGAGTAATATAAATTTTTGCAAGAGTTTCAGAAACGATAAAATCATTGTTTGAAAAATTTTTTGGTTTTGTTTCTTCTATTTTCCTTTTTGCTTCTCTAACCGTTTGAGTAGCTCCAGCAATTTCTGCAGTGAGTTTATTTAGAGTTTCTTCAATGCTTTCAGCAGGTTTTTCTTTTTCAGTTTTATTTGTTTGAGGGGAATTGAAGTTTGAAAATTTTTCATTTGCAGAATCCGCCCAGCGGGAAACATTAAAAAGCTGTCTTTGTTTTTTTATAGCATCAATCTCGCGAAGGTAATAATCAAAAGTTTTGGGAGAATGAATAAGCTCACTTCCCTTCTTTACAAATTTTAATGCCTGTCCGTAATTACCTTTTATTGTGTGCGCTTTGCTGAGTAAAAAATATGCAACAGAAAAGTCGGGATGATTGGTTAAGCCATCGGTTAAAATTTTTATAGCTGAATCAATATTATTTTTTTCGATTTCATTTTCAGCAACACGAGCAAATAACGGCGATTTGTTATTGTACTCGTAAATTAAACTTACTTTCTGATTGAATGCATCGAATGAATTACTGCTCATTAAATTTTCTTTGTTGCGTAAGCGTGTTTAATTGATGTATAAGCTATGAATGAAAATCCTAAAGTGAATAAAACCTGGAATGGAATTGAAGCTAATTCCATAAAATAGATTGAAGATAAAACTCCGATAAAACAATAAACCGCAAGCACAGCTTCAACAAAAACAGAAAGACCAAGTTTTTTACTTAAGTATTTATTTCCAACAAAAGTGTCTTTATCACTTTCCTGTTTAAATTTTGGTGTTCGAACAAACTCACTTTTTCTGTTCATTAATCCTTCAAACACAGCACGGGAATTATTAACTGCTAAGTCCCATACTGCCAGCCATAAACAATGGGAAAAGTACAATGCGTTTTCGCCAATCCGTTCGGATATCTTTTTGTGAGTACATATAAAATAAAAATGAACTTACAAAGGCAAGAACAAACAAAGACATAATTGCAAAATAAATTTCGTGCGCACCGCTGTTCTTAATAAAAATCAGCGGAACGTTTAGAATTGCAGCAAGCAGAATAAAAGGAAAAACCAAATTATTAGTTAAGTGAAAAGTTGATTGAAGTTTTACTCTTAACGGAACTTTTGATTTCCAAACCAATGGTAGAATTTTTTTTGCGGTTTCAACAGCGCCTTTTGTCCAGCGGAACTGCTGAGCTTTCAAAGCGTTAATTTCAGATGGCAATTCTGCAGGTGAAGTAAAATCTTTTAGGAAAACGAATCTCCAACCAATTAAGCTGTGCACGATAACTTAAATCTAAGATCTTCAGTTAATGTATCTGCATGCCAGTTGCCTGCATCTTCAATACATTTTTTTCTCCAGACACCGCCTGTTCCGTTAAAGTTGATGAAGAATCCGGATTTGTTACGAACAGTTTGTTCAATTACAAAATGTCCATCAAGCGCTAACGCCTGTGCTTTTGTTATGATTGAATAATCACCGTTAAGATGTTCCCATCTTGATTGCACCATTCCAACTTTATCATCTGTAAAGTATGAAAGTGTTTTTTTTAGAAATTCTTTTTGCGGAATAAAATCAGCATCAAAGATTGCAATAAATTCACCTTTTGCAATCTTCATCCCTTCTTTAAGTGCACCTGCTTTATATCCTTCTCGGGTTCCTCTTCTAACGTGTGAAATATCAAATCCTAATTTCTTTTTTTCTTCAACTACTCTGGCAACTATTGATGTTGTTTCATCAGTTGAGTCATCAAGAACCTGTATCTCCATTTTATCTTTTGGATAATCAATTTCGCAAACCGAATTAATTAATCTTTCAATAACATACATTTCATTGTAAAGCGGAAGTTGAATAGTAACCAGTTTATCAGGTTTAAATTCACTATCGGGCACAGGATTTTTATGACCATATTTTCTGTGATAGTACATCATCACAAATCCATGCAAACCAAATAAAAATAGAATTGAAAGAGAAACAAAATATCCTATTAAAACTACTTGTTCCATTTAAATTAAAAATCCTCTCTTATTACCAACCTGATACTGTATCTAACAAAATATCTTCACTAATAAGTTCTATCGCTGCATCTATCGCTGATTGTCTTCCGTTTATAGGATCATTTGCAGGATAATCACTGTAATTAGAAAATGTTTTTTCAAAAACTGTTATTCGTTTTACCAAATCTCGATAAATAACTCTAACACCAATTGTAATTCTTCTTGATGTAATATCTTCTCCCGCAGAAACAATTGCAGGAGCATCATTAAGTGATACGATAGAACATTCTAAAAGTGCATTTGCAGATGTTCGTTCTGAAACCTGTAAAGTGTTATCATTAATAAATTTTTCTATTAATGTTTGTGTTAAATCCTCTCTTAAGCCAGGCTCACCGGAACCGCTTCTATCATCTGCAATTGGAATTGCAATAGTTTTTAAGTGCTCCGGAACAGATGCACCGGTAAAAGAATACGCACAGCACGAAGTAAAATTAATTGCAATTAATCCTACAAACAATAGATTCAAAACTGTAGAATAGTATTATCTTATTTTTTTTACGAGTCAACAATATCATATTCTTTTAATTTTCTGTATAAAGTTCTTTCGCTTATGTTCAACAATTTAGCGGCTTTTCGTTTACTTCCTTTTGTTTTATCCAAAGCTTTTACAATTGCATCTTTTTCAAGATCTCTTATTGATAAAACATCATCTTCTTTTTCTCTTCTATTAAAATCATCAACATTAAAGCGATGAACAATTATATCTTTTAATTCCATTATATCTTTTTTGATTTCGAAAAGTGCACGATACATCAATTCTCTATCAGCATCTTCAGGTGATTTTCTGAGAAACACAGGTAAATTTCTTTGTTCATCATAATCAACATAATCAGATCTAAGTTCTGTAAACATTTCTTCAGTTAAAGTTTTACCGCGATTAAGTGCAATTGCCGTTTCAACAGTATTTTTCAATTCGCGGATGTTACCGGGCCAGGTATAGTTTGTTAAAATTTCCATAGCTCCTGGTGTTATTTCAGGAACTGCAAGTTTATTGTTTTCAGCATAGCCTTTGATAAAATGTTTTGCAAGTTCTTCAATATCCGGTTTTCTTTTTCTTAAAGGAGGGATGTTTAATGAAACTGCTTTTAGTCTGAAAAATAAATCTTCCCGAAATCTTCGTGCGTCAACTTCTTTTTGCAGATCTTTATTTGTTGCCGCTATAATTCTAACATCCACTCTTACAACAGTTTCAGCACCGAGTTTCATAAATTCTTTATTCTCAAGTACGCGTAATAATTTTACTTGAGTTGTAAGCGGCAGTTCGCCAATCTCATCTAAAAATAATGTGCTGTTGTCTGCAATTTCAAAATAGCCTTTGCGGGATTCTACTGCCCCCGTGAATGAACCTTTTTTATGACCAAACAATTCGCTTTCAATTATACCTTCCGGAATTGCACCGCAGTTTACGGAAACCATATTTTTGTTTGAACGATTACTGTGAGCATGAATTGCCTTCGCAAAAATCTCTTTACCAACTCCGCTTTCACCAAAAATTAAAATAGAAATATCGGATTGTGCAACCTGCATAATTATATCAACCAAGTCGTTAATCTCTTTGGTCTTACCGATTATGCCATTTTTTATTTTAAATTCTTCTCTTGTCATTCAATAGTTTAAGATTTGTCTGCCAATTTGTAAAAATTGTACGCCAAATATAGCACAATGCGGGATTTTATTAAAGAGGATTTTGGGTAGATTGATTTAACTCAAGCCCATCAAAAGCTATAATAATACGAGATTTTAGATGCTCTGGTAAAGATTGATGAAAATCATTGAGTGGTTTTTCAAAATCATCCCCGATGTGAGTTAAGATTAATTTTGATGGATCTAATTTATTGAAAAGGACAAGTAATTTCTTCAGGTTTGATATGAGTTGTTTCGGTTATAAACCAATCAACTTTTTGATTAAAAAGATATAAATCATTTTCGCTTCCGACATCTCCAGAATAATATGACTGAGTTTTCATCATCCTTAAAAAAAAAACTTAACGAAGCAAAACCCAATTCTATTTGTTGATCATATTTTTTATATTTATCTAAGTGTGAATTAAACTTTGAAGTAAATTTTAAATCATCAGAAAGTAAAACTTCTTTTCCTTCATCAAACGAAACAATGATTAAATTAAAAGTCATTCGCTCTTTAAAAAGATATGAATGAAAAATAAAATCTTCTAAAAAATCTTTTTCAGATGAGTGAACAAAAATCGTAAGATCATTTTTTCTTGATAATAATTTCATCTGAGTTATAAGAGATGGTAACCCGGAAAAATGATCGGCGTGAAAGTGAGAAATTAAAATTGAATCGATTGAATTGAAATCAATATTTTGTTTTAGAATCGCTTTTGAAATTCCATCGCCGCAATCAACTAATAAATTATGATTTGAAGATGAAATAAGAAAAGATGAGTGAAAACGATTGAGAGAAGTTTGGGCGGAGCCTGTTCCTAAAAATTTTATCTTCACTGATTTATCTCTACAACTCTGCCTGCAATTTTAAATCTTGTATTTGCAATCGGAAGAAAATCATCTGCTTCTTTTCGCGTTTCAAACTTGCCAATGTAAACTACTTTAAATACCGTACCCGCAACATTTTTATCTTGAATAAAAGATACCATCCCTGCATTCTCAATATCTTTTTTTAGTGAATTTGCATTATCAACATTTGTAAAAGCTCCTGCCTGCACACTGTAAGAAAATTGTTTTTCAGCATCTACAGTTTCCACAGGAGTTTCACCGTTTTGCTGGGGTGCTTCATCTTCATTTTTTACAACATTTGCAGAAGCCATTTTTATGTATGGTGATTCGGGATATTCTTTCTTTAACTTTTCAAGATTTTTATCCGCAGTGTTGTACAAACCCAAAGCAAAATAGTAAGAATATATTCTGTAAATCGCGGCATCGGCGTAAGCACTTTTAGGATACTTTTCAACTAAAGTTTGATACAGTACAACTGCATCCTGTCCGTTTTCTGTTAGAACACCTTCTAAAAAAATTAGATTGGAGCTTTTGGGATAATCAGTCTTTAAATCGAGCAGCTTGCCTTTTACTTCTTCAATTTTTCCTTGCTCAATCATTTTTAAGTAAGGAACAATATCAACTTCCTGAGCTAAAATTTGTGAAGATGATAAAATTGAAATAACAAAAAGAAATATCGAAAAGTGTTTTTTCATAATTCTGAAACAGACTAAAAATTGTTTAACACAAATTAGTTTGTTTATGCTGTAAGAGCAATACCTTCTTTTTCAGTCTGGATGTGTGAGAGGTAATCGCCAAATAAAGTACCCGATGTTGCTCTATTAATTTTAACTTTTATGTAATCGCTGGTTTTTATTTTATCATTTATTGGAACAATTACTGTTTTGTTTGTATCTGTTCTGCCTGCAATAAATTCGTTGGATTTTTTGCTGAAGCCTTCAACAAGAATAATTTCTTCAGTTCCAATCATATCCTGATTTTTTTCCAAAGAAATCTGATGCTGTAAATCAATAATCTCCTGCAGTCTTTTTGATTTCACTTCTTCCGGAACATCATCTTCCATTCTAAATGCTTTTGTTCCTTCACGAGGTGAATATTTAAACATATAAGCTCCATCGTAACGCACTTGTTTCAAAACTTCCAAAGTTGCAAAATGATCTTCCCATGTTTCTGTTGGAAATCCTGAAATAATATCAGTCGAAAAACTAACTCCAGGAATTATTTTTTTTGCTTTCTCAATCAAGTTAAGATAATGCTCAACAGTATAAGTTCGATTCATCAATTCAAGAATTCTGTTTGATCCGGACTGAACCGGAAGATGAATATAATTACAAAGATTTGGATGCTCTGCAATTGTGTATAAAAGTTTATCAGAAATATCCTGCGGATGTGATGTGCTAAATCTTATTCTCAATGTTCTATCAACTTTAGCAGCAGCAGAAAGTAAATCGGCAAAATCTCCGCCGGTGGCAGATGTTTCATCTAAATATGAGTTAACATTCTGTCCAAGTAATGTTACATCTTTAAATCCACGAGCAGAAAGATTTTCTAATTCAGTAATAATTGATTGAAGTGAACGGCTTCGTTCTCTGCCGCGAGTGAAAGGAACAACACAAAATGTACAAAACTTATCACACCCTCTCATAACAGAAATCCATGCAGAAAGTCCATCTTCACGATGAGGTTCAATATCATCATAAGTTTCTGTACGGGAAAGTTTAACTCCAATACCTTTATCACCATTTAATGCAACATCAATATATTCCGGCAGTCTTCTGTATTCATCAGGACCAACAACCAGATCAACAGCTTTTTTATCTTCAACAAGATCTTTGCGTAATCTCTCAGCCATACAACCAAGGATGCCAAGTACAAGCTCAGGTTTGTTTTGTTTTAATGTTTTAAGATTTCCAATTCTACCATAAATTCTTTGTTCAGCATTATCTCGAATGCTGCAAGTATTAATAAGCACTACATCAGCATCTTCGGGTTTATCAGTTACATCATAGCCCTGTTTTTTTAAAATACCAAGAACAATCTCGGTATCAGCAAGATTCATTTGGCAGCCATATGTTTCTATATAAACATTATTTTTTTGCATAGAAAAATTGAATAGAAGTGAAAAGGTTATAAAGAATTTGTCATCAAGTAAAGTGCAAGATTTAAAACCAAAAATGCTATAATGGAAAAAGCAATTGTAAAAAGTCTCTCTTTTCTTTTCCGCTCAACAAGAAGATTGTTATTATCGTCAAGTTTATTTTTTTCTTCTGTTTTTACAAATCCGAACATTTGATCCTGAATTTATATTATAAAATTATTGAGATAAAAATAAGGATAAGTTCATAGAAAATATACATCGTATTTTATCGAGAGAGTAATAGAGTTTTTATTACAGATTACTTTCAAAACTTTATGATTAGTTAAGATTTTATTTAATAATCTTGAAATTTCTGATAGGATCAAAGCCTAAAATCAAAATCCAAGAAGTATAATATATTTTTACACAAGCAGTTTTTACGCTAATCTCAATTATCACAATTGTTTATAGAGAGAATTGTTTCTCAACCCGCAAGTTAGCTGAATCGCATAATTCTTTTATTTTTAATAAGTTAGGATAAGAAAAAATTTGCTTCTTATTTTTTAGTTGATTATTTATGCGCAGCAATTTAGGCTTTTTATTTGAGTAAGTTAAAAATCTAATCCATTAAATTTTTCAGGAATCTTTGAATGACCAAAATATACATCTTCTATTTAAGCTTTGTTACTGCAATATTTTTATCAACAATTGCAATTGGATAAGCCATAATGTTTGAAGAGAATTTTGATAGCTATCATGCTGGAAAGCAATTAGCCTAACAAATCCAACTATATGAAAACCTGGACAAATAGTCCTTGTGATGTAACTGAAGATGCAATTGTTTTATATGTATTTTCTTTTAGCGGCACTAATTCAGTCGTTATAAGACAAAGTAATGATATTGTAAGGGAAATTGGAACTCCGCTAAATAGTGGTGTTGCAGAAATTAACTTTCAAATGTTTATCTATCAAACAACATAACGAACATAAACAGAAGCACAATTGTAAATGGCGCATTAACTTGGAGAAATTTTTATCTGTCAGGTTCTTGCAGTTCTAATCTTTCAAGTGTTGCACAATTACACATTAGTTATCTTAAAATAATTTTAATTTTTTTGGTTTAATAATATAGAGAACAAAATGAGAACAATATTTTTATTTTTTATACTGATTATTCTTATAGTAACCCCAAATAATTTTGCCGCAACTAAAACCTGGAATGGTGGTACCGGTGCAGGAAAAAACTGGACTACGGCAGGTAATTGGCTTCCTACAGGTCAACCAGTCGCAGGCGATGATATTGTATTTAACACCGCTGGTACAATAACATTTTCAACCTTGCCGATGGCAGATATTGCTTATAATTCACTTTCCATTTTACAAGGTAACAGTAACCCTGGCTGGTGCAAATAGGCTATTTACTCTTGGTGGAAACGTCAGCACAGATTTCATCGTAGCTAGTGGAGCATCCTTATTTTAACAAATGTTAATATAACACTTGCATCAAATGCTACTAGCAACTATTGGTGGTACTTAATTACTATCAACACTGGTCGTACAACTATAATACTAATGGAACTACACTGTCGTACAACTGTTTCTGGTGTCATTAGTAAATTTGGAACGGTTACAAATACTGTAGCAGCTAGACTTACTTTTTCAGTGGATCAACATACCAGCATTCTCAAAATGGTGGAACAATCCCAACTGCAACCTGGAATGTAAACTCTACTTGTTTAATTACTGGTATAGCTGGTACAACTCCACTGGGATTAGGACAAGCTTTTGGTGATCTAACCTGGAATTGTCCTGGTCAAACAGTATCATCTACACCAACTACCATTTAATATCCAAGGAAATTTAAAATTCAAAGTACTGGCACTGGTACAATTTCGAATGGGAAATACTGAATAATAGTAGCAGGTAATTACTCTCAAACAGGCGGCAACAGTAAGAATTGGATCAAATACTGCGAGAACACTAAACTGTTGGAGGTAATTTATCTATTAACGGAGGAACTCTTTTAATGTCAAGTGGTAGTGCAGTTGGTACCTTAAATATTGCTGGAAATTTTTCTCACACTGGCGGAACGATTACTGAAACAGGTAACAGGAAGCGGCTTGATTGTTTTTAATGGTAGCAATAATCAATCTTATACTGGTGGTGGAACGATTTCTAATACTATTAATTTTACTGTAAACAGTTCTGCCGGATTACATTATTAACTTCAGTTGACATTTCCCGGTGGCGGACAATTGTAATTTATCTAAATGGAAATACATTAACTCTTGGTACTAGTACAACTAATACTGGAACTTTACAGCTGGACAAATGGTCTTGAATGGTAGTGGCTCAGGTTCATTTACCAGATGGTATTCAACCGCTCAATAACTATAGGCAATGTTCTTGGATTATTCCCAATGGGCAATGGAACCAATAATAGAAGTGTTTGGATAGGCGGTACTCCCCTCAACCGGTGGTACGGTATCGGTTTCAACATGCAAATGTTACAGGTACTACAGCTTTGTCATTCGTGGAAAACTCACAGAACTTTAATAAAAGAACTAATATGGGCTGGACTTTATCCAACGCAAATAGTTTTGCTGGTTCAGCTTTGTCTTTAAGGATTCAAGGAAGCGGAATACCGGGAATCAATGCTGTCGGTGATTTAAATATTAGCCTTGCTTCAACTGCTGCAGATGGCGCTTATTCTATCTCCCGGTGGTACAACTTCTAATCCACAGGTTAACCGAACAGGTTTGACACAGTCCACTTTAGCTAATACATTTTATGTTGCAGCGAACTTCGAGCTCACCACTCTACCTGTAGAACTTTCATCCTTCTCAGCTTCAATAATTGGGTCGATACTGTAAAGCTAAACTGGAAAACTGAAACAGAAGTTAATAATTATGGATTTGAAGTAGAACGAAGTCACGCTTCAACGCGCTCAGCGCCAGAGTGTGGGAAAAGATTGGATTTGTAAATGGTAATGGTAACAGCAATTCACCAAAGAGTTATTCTTTTGAAGATAAGAAATTAACTGCAGGAAAATATTCTTACAGATTAAAACAAATTGATAATGATGGACAGTTTGAATACTCAAAAACAATTGAAGTTGATTTTGGTGCACCTAAGAAATTTGAGTTAAGCCAGAATTATCCTAATCCATTTAATCCAACTACAACAATTCAATTTAGCCTTCCTGAGGCGGGTAATGTAAAGCTTACTTTGTTCAATATACTTGGACAGGAAGTAAAAACACTTGTTAATGAATTTAAAGAATCTGGCATTCATACAATAAACTTTGATGCAAGTGAACTTAACAGCGGAATGTACATTTACAAATTAGAAAGTGGTTCATTTACACAAACACGAAAAATGACGCTTGTAAAATAATTTTAGGTCGCTCCAATATTTTATATTAAGTCCCGAGAAATCGGGATTTTTTTTGCACTCAATAAATATTAAAACTTAAACTTAAAACAGTGCATACGCTTAGAATTTGGCATATCCAAGATTAAGAAATTAAAAAAATCTACTATTTACTTCACTTTTATAGAATGTTTTACTAATTTTAAGTAAAGAATTACAAATCATCATTTATTAATATTAGAGGTATGCTATGAAGAAACTTTACTTACTTTTTATTGTGCTTTTTTCCTTTTCGATCGGAAATATTTTTGCACAACCACTCGCTACTGAAGAATTTGAATACCCTATTGGTGATCTCCTAACGGCTCATGGTTATACAAATAATACTGGTGACAACAAATTTTATTGCAGTAATTGATGGTAATCTCACTTATTCTGGTTATCAATCCGGCTGGTCTTGGAGGTATGATTAGACTGTTTAATACAGGTGAAGATGTTTATAAACCAATTTCTTCTCCTGTTTCTTCTGGAACTGTTTACGCATCATTTTTAGTTAATATTGATTCAGCTCGTACTCTTGGGGACTATTTTTTTCATCTTATTTCTGATCCTTTTTCTACAAGTTATAGAGCAAGATTATTTGTTAAGAAAGCTCAAAATGGCAATCTAGCATTTGGTTTATCCAAAGGATCTACCAGTGCATCAAATCCTCCTGTTTACGGTGATTCAATTTATACCCAAGGAACAACTTATCTAATTGTAGTTGCTTATGAAATAGTTGACGGTAGCAGCAATGACATTGTAAAATTATGGGTAAATCCAGATTTATCTGGAGCTGAACCAAGTCCACTTTTATTGATTAATGATGCTTCACAATCAGATGTTACTATTGGGAGTTATGCATTTCGTCAAGGCGGGTCAGCCTCAGGTCCATTTTTAACACTAGATGGTGTGATAATCACTACCAATTGGAATGATTTAGTAGCATCAACTCCTGTATTGACAATTGCTGAAGCAATTGAAGATCTTAATAATGATTTTGTACCTGACAGATTAGGTGATACGGTTACAGTTCAGGGAGTTGTTTTCTCACCGAATTATCAAACAACTAATAATTCTTATTATATCTATGACGGAACTGCGGGTACTGATATATTTATGCCTGGACCAGTGCTTTTATGGGCTATGGGCGATGAACTTAATGTAACAGGTGTTGTTACTCAATTTAATGGGATGACGGAAATAGTTCCTAGTTCAGCTTCTGGATGGATATTAATTAGTTCAGGAAACCCAACTCCTGAGCCAGTTGTAATCACACTTGCACAGTATAAGGCAGATCCAGAATTGTATGAAGGGTCACTCGTGGGTTTTGTTTCTTTAAATAAGGCAGCAGGCACTTGGCCTGCAAGTGGAAGCGCTAATCTAAGTCTTACTGATGGTATTGATACCGTCGTGTTTAGGATAGATAGTGACACAGATATTGATGGTAACCCAGAACCAGCATGGCCGGTAGATGTACTTGGTATTGGAAGCCAGTTTGATAATAGTGCACCTTATAATGGTGGTTATCAAATATTTCCAAGGTTTTATGCTAGTGATTTTCTTCCAGCGGGAACAATTCCTGTTGAATTGACCTCATTTGCAGCATCTGTAAATGGAACTTCTGTTAATCTTAATTGGTCAACAGCAACAGAAATAAATAACTAACGGATTTGAAATAGAAAGAAAATCAGGTGAAGTCTTGCTGGACTAAAATTGGATTTGTTAAAGGTCAATGGAACAACAACTGAAGCTAAGAATTATTCATATTCAGATAATAATCTAGTTACAGGTAATTACAGCTACAGACTAAAACAAGTTGATTTTAATGGTACTTATGAATATTCAAAAGTTGTTGAAGTTGAAGTTGTAACTCCAAATAATTTTGAGTTATCTCAGAATTATCCAAATCCTTTTAACCCAACAACTTCTATCAAGTTTAATATCCCAGAAGCTGGTAATGTAAAACTTGCTGTTTACAATTTACTCGGACAGGAAGTTAAAACTTTGGTTAATGGATTTAGAACTGCTGGTGCTTACACAGTTAACTTTGATGCAAGTAATCTTTCAAGCGGAATTTATCTTTACAAAATTGAGATGAACAATTTTACTCAAGTTAGAAAGATGACTCTGCTTAAGTAATTAAGATTTAATATTGTCTCTTAAGCCCCGGATTTCTTCGGGGCTTTTTTATTTTTGAACGAATACTCTTTTTATTTGTTTATTACTAAAAAGAATTAATATGTCAAGAAGAATTATTATAACCGGTGCTACCGGTTTAATTGGTAAAAAGCTTGCAAACTGCTTTGATCGATAGAGGCGATGAGGTAATCATTTTTAGCAGAGATGCTAGAAAGAGCTAAATCCATTTTCCCAAAAGCTAAAGAATGTGTTGAATGGAATTACCGCAAGACCTGATTTATGGAAATCAAAATTAGAAAATGCTGATGCAGTAATTCATCTTGCAGGAATAAATCTTTTTTCTAAAAGATGGAATGAAAGATTTTAAGAAAGCAGTTTTAGAATCAAGAGAAGTAAGTACAAAAAATTTAGTTGAGGCAATTAAATCCTGCGCTAATAAACCTGAAGTTTTTATATCCGCATCCGGAATTGGGTATTATGGAGATTGCGGTGAAACTGTGCTTGATGAAAACTCTCCAAAGGGAAATGATTTTCTTGCCGATGTTTGTAAGGTATGGGAAAGTGAAGCTCGAAAGATTGGTGAATATGGAATTAGAAATGTTCAAATTAGAACTGGATTAGTTTTAAGTCCTGAAGATGGTGCGCTAAAACAAATGCTTCCTCCATTTAAATTTTTTATCGGTGGGCCGCTGGGAAATGGAAAACAATGGTCATCCTGGCTGCATATTGATGACATTGTTGGAATTTATTTACACGCTATCGATAACAAAAATTTATCTGGAGCGGTAAACGCAGCCGCACCAAATCCAGTAAGGATGAAGGAGTTTGCAAAAACTTTGGGTAAAGCTTTGCATCGTCCATCAATTTTTCCCGTTCCAAAATTTGTTTTGAAGATTGTCGTAGGAGAAGCAGCAGAGGTTGTAACTGCAAGTCAAAAAGTAGATGCCCAGAAAATCCTCAATAGTGGATACAAATTTAAATTTCCTGATTTATATAACGCATTTCAGAATCTTTTAAACAAGATAATCACTTTAAAAATAATTTATCTTTGTTGTGCTCCAGATTATTTCATCATTCCAGCATATTCGTTAATTTATTTTAAAGATTGAAATAATTATTTATGCTTGGCACATCAACTCTTAATCAGGTACTAAGATCCTTACGACATAGAAATTATCGTTTGTTTTTTGGCGGACAGGGAATTTCTTTAATAGGTACCTGGATGCAGCAGATCGCCTTAGGATGGTTAGTTTATAGATTAACTGATTCAGCTTTTCTATTGGGATTGGTTGGTTTCGCAGGTCAAATTCCCACGTTTATTTTAGCATCGTTCGCAGGAGTTCTGGCAGACAGATATAATAAACACAAAATAATTATTATAACCCAAACCCTGGCAATGATTCAGGCAGCAGTGCTTGCTATTCTAACCTTAACTCATACTATTCAGATATGGCATATAATTTTTCTTAGCATAGTTGTTGGAATAGTAAATGCATTTGATATGCCTACCAGACAATCTTTTGTGATCGATCTTGTTGATGATAAATCTGATTTACCAAACGCCATCGCACTGAATTCATCTATGTTTAATACTGCTAGATTGGTAGGACCAACCGTTGCAGGAATTTTAATTGCAGTATTGGGAGAGGGTCTTTGTTTTTTACTTAATGCAATTAGCTACATAGCAGTAATTATTGCTCTATTTATGATGAATATCACCTCTAAAAATGAAAACCAAAAACAAGCAAAGGTGTTAAAAGGATTAAAAGAAGGAATAAAATATGCTTACAGTTTTAAACCTATCAGAATTCTTCTAATATTTCTTGGACTTGTGAGTTTAACGGGTGGACCATACACAGTTTTAATGCCTGTCTTTGCAAAGGATATACTTAAGGGTAATGCAAATACATTGGGATTCCTTTTTGGTGCAGTAGGTATCGGTGCTTTGATTGGGGCCGTCTATCTTGCATCACGCAAAACTGTTTTAGGTCTTGGCAGATGGATAGCAATTTCTTCATCAGTTTTTGCTGTGGGTTTAATACTCTTTTCTATCTCACAAAATTTATTTTTATCTCTTGCCTTAATGATCTTTACAGGTTTCGGAATGATGGTTCAGATGGCTTCTACAAATACACTAT
Source organism: uncultured Ignavibacteriaceae bacterium (assembly GCA_963812305.1). Taxonomy (GTDB): domain Bacteria; phylum Bacteroidota; class Ignavibacteria; order Ignavibacteriales; family Ignavibacteriaceae; genus IGN3. The sequence goes on along the minus strand of CAWEUT010000012.1, from coordinate 38,467 downwards.
TGCAAACCCTGGTAGATGATGATAAACGCGGCAGGGTAATGAGTCTTTATGTGATGGCATTTATGGGAACGGCACCTATTGGAAGTTTAGTTGCCGGAACTTTAGCAAGTAAATTCGGAGCCTCATTTACAGTATTATCCGGTGGAATAATTTGTTTGATGGGTGCTATTGCCTTTGCAGTATATTTGCCCGAATTGAGAAAACACATTAGACCTCATTATATAAAACTTGGAATTCTACCTGAAGTATCACAAGGATTGCAAACAGCAACACATTTGGAAATGCCTCCAAACAAATAAAAAAGGCTGCACTTTATGTACAGCCTTAACTAACTTTAAGTATTTACGAATTATTAATATCTGTAATAATCAGGTTTAAATGGTCCTTCAACTGTTACACCAATATACTTTGCTTGTTCTGGAGTAAGTGTATCAAGTTCAACACCAATTTTCTTTAAATGCAATCTTGCTACTTTTTCATCCAAATGTTTTGGCAAAGTATAAACTTTGTTTTCATATCTTTCAGGATGATTCCAGAGTTCTAATTGTGCAAGTGTTTGATTTGTAAATGAGTTTGACATTACAAATGATGGATGACCTGTTGCACAGCCAAGATTTACTAATCTTCCTTCTGCAAGAACAATTATATCTTTACCATCAATTGTATACTTATCAACCTGTGGTTTGATTGTGTTTTTAGTGTTGCCATAATTTTTATTCAACCAAGCCATATCAATTTCAGTATCAAAATGTCCGATGTTACAAACAACAGTCTTATCTTTCATCAGTTTAAAATGTTTTTCAGTTACAATATTCATATTTCCTGTTGCAGTAACAATTATATCAGCTTCTTTAACTGCATCATCCATTTTCTTTACTTCATAACCTTCCATCGCAGCTTGCAATGCACAAATAGGATCAATCTCGGTAACAATAACCCTAACGTGATTATTTTTCAATGATTCTGCTGAACCTTTGCCGACATCACCAAATCCTGCAACAACTGCAACTTTACCAGCAAGCATTAAATCTGTAGCTCTGCGAATTGCATCAACTAAGAGATTCGCGACAGCCATACTTATTATCAAACTTAGATTTTGTAACTGAATCATTTACATTGATTGCTGGAATTGGAAGTGTTCCTTTTTCCATTCTTTCATATAAACGATGAACACCGGTTGTTGTTTCTTCAGATAATCCTTTAATTCCTGCAGCTAATTCAGGATAAACATCAAGAACCATATTTGTAAGATCACCACCATCATCAAGAATCATATTTAATGGTCTTGATTCATCTCCAAAAAATAATGTTTGTTCGATACACCAGTTAAATTCTTCTTCGTTCATACCTTTCCAGGCAAAAACAGGAACTCCAGCGGCAGCAATTGCAGCAGCGGCATGATCCTGAGTAGAAAAAATATTGCATGATGACCATTTAACTTCTGCACCAAGTTCAACTAATGTTTCAATCAACACAGCAGTTTGAATTGTCATATGCAGACATCCAGCAATTCGTGCACCTTTAAGGGGTTTCTTACCTTTAAACTCTTCTCTCAAAGCCATCAAACCTGGCATTTCCACTTCAGCTAATTCAATTTCTTTTCTTCCCCATTCAGCCAGCGAAATATCTTTTACTTTATACTTTAACGAGAAATCAATTTTCTTATCTAATACTTCACTCATTTTTTAACCTTTACTTTTTTTAATAATAATTTCTTGTGATTATTCATTATTAACAGAACAATAAACAATCAATAAAAAGTTCACAATCTTAAGATTATTTTTTTGCATATTTCTTAAAAACTGGAACAAGATCAAGATGTTCCCATGTAAAGTCCTTATCATTTCTGCCAAAGTGACCATAAGCAGAAGTCTTTTGATAAATAGGTCTTCTTAATTTTAATCTTGAAATAATTCCTTTTGGTGTAAGATCAACTTCTTTCTGAATCATTTTAGAAATTTCAGAATCAGGAATTACTCCGGTTCCTTTTGTATCAACAAAAACAGAAATTGGTTGTGCAACACCAATTGCATAAGAAACCTGAACCAAACATTCTTTAGCAAGTTTTGCAGCAACAACATTCTTTGCAATATGTCTTGCAGCATAAGTTGCACTTCTATCAACCTTGCTTGGATCTTTACCGGAAAATGCACCGCCGCCGTGAGGAGCCCAGCCGCCGTAAGTATCAACAATAATTTTTCTTCCTGTTAATCCGCTGTCTCCGTGTGGTCCACCGATTTCAAATCTTCCGGTTGGATTTACAAAATATTTTGTATTCTTATCAAGATATTTTGCAGGAATAACTTTTTTAATTACATGCTGAATTACATCCGATTTAATCTTGCTTTGTTTTGCATCTCCATCGTGTTGAGTAGAAATTACAACAGCATCAACTCTTAATGGTTTTCCGTTATCATCATATTCAATTGTAACTTGTGATTTTGAATCAGGACGAAGATAAGGCATTAACTTTGCATTTTTCTTTCTGATATCCGCAAGTTTTTTTACAAGCTTATGTGCAAACACTATTGGCATTGGCATAAGTTCAGGTGTTTGATCACAAGCATAACCAAACATAATTCCCTGGTCACCTGCGCCGCCAGTATCAACTCCCATTGCAATATCCGGTGATTGAGAGTGAATTGCATTTAATACAGAACAAGACTCAGAATCAAATTTATAATCAGCTTTGGTGTAACCGATATTCTCAACTGTCTTTCTAACTACTGCGGGAACATCAATATATGTCTTTGTAGTAATTTCACCACCGACTAAAACTAAACCTGTTGTAACAAAAGTTTCACAAGCTACACGTGCTTGCGGATCGTGCGCATAAATTGCATCAAGTATTCCATCGGATATCGCATCACTTACTTTATCCGGATGACCTTCAGAAACTGATTCTGATGTGAAGAAAAATGACATGTTTTACTATTCCTTTGAATGATTTTTAATATGCTATTCTGATTTTTGAGTGTCAAATTTAACTAATCCCCTCATGATATACAAAATAACTTTAATAGGATTTAGCTATCTTTTGAACACTATTTAACGAAAACTTGTGATATTAATGAAGACCAAAATAACTGAACTATTAAAGATAGATTATCCAATAATACAAGCCGGTATGGTTTGGGTATCAGGCTGGAGATTGGCATCTGCTGTTTCTAATTGCGGTGGATTAGGTTTGATTGGTGCTGGTTCGATGAAACCTGAATTACTGAAAGAGCATATACAAAAATGTAAAGCGGCAACAGACTAAACCATTTGGAGTAAACATTCCTTTACTCAGAAAAGATGCTGATGAACTTGTTAAAGTTTGTCTTGGATGAAGGAGTAAAAATATTTTTTACTTCTGCTGGAAATCCTAAAACTTTTACTCCGTTGTTAAAAGAAAATAGAATGTACAGTTATTCACGTTGTTGCAAATCTTAAATATGGATTGAAAGCTCAGGAAGCTGGCTGCGATGCTGTTGTTGGTGAAGGTGTTGAAGCTGGCGGGCATAATGGTGCTGATCAGCTAACAACATTTTGTTTGATTCCACAATTGGTTGATAAGTTAAACATTCCTGTTATTGCTGCAGGTGGAATTGTTGATGGAAGAGGAATTCTTAGCCGCACTTTCTCTTGGTGCAGAAGGAGTACAAATCGGAACTCGTTTTGCAGCAACAGTTGAATCTTCTGCTCACGATAATTATAAACAGGAAATTGTAAAATCCGGTGATCAGGATACAACATTAGCATTTAAGAAAATTGGTTTAGTAAGAATGATGAAAAATGATTTTGCAATCCGTGCGATGAAGGCTGAAAATGAAGGATGGAATGAAGCCCAATTACGAGAATTACTTGGAGCAAAACGTGAACGTGCAGGAATTTTTGAAGGTGATTTAATTGAAGGTGAACTTGAAGCCGGGCAAGGTGTTGGATTAATAAATGATATTCCAACCGTTAAAGATTTGTTTGAGAGATTTACTAAAGAATACAAAATTGCTAAAACAAATTTAAGACAATGGAACGCGGATGACACGGATTGAACGGATTTTCACTGATTAAATACCGTGTTCTATTCTCGTTTAATTAAAAACCTGTCAATCACCTCATCAACATCTTTTGCAGTTGGAAAGAATGAATGAATTTTTCTTAATACCGCTTCAACAACTGCATCCGGACAGCTTGCACCACTGGTAAGAATAATATCCACAACTTCTTTTTGAGGAAGATAATTTTCAGTTTCAATTTCTTTATGATGATGAATATCAAAATGTGATAATTGATTTATCACTCAAAATCTTTTCTTCGGATGAAATAAAATAAGTTGGCAATTTTTCTTCACACAACTCAACAATGTGAGATGTATTTGAACTGTTGTATCCACCAACAACAATAGCAAAATCAGCGCTTTCTTTTAACAAACCATAAGTTGCTTCCTGGTTATCATTCGTTGCATAGCAAAGTGTATCTCGTGTATCAGCAAAATGATTCTTAATATTCTCAGCACCATATTTTTTTATCATTGTGTCTTTAAGCAAATCAGCAATAGCCTGTGTTTCTGTTGCAAGCATTGTTGTCTGATTTACGACTCCAACCTTTTGCAAATCTTTTTCAACATCAAACCCATCAGAAAATTTTCCAGCAAAAATCTCATAAAATTCATCTATTGGTTTTTCATCCAGAATAAATGAAGCAAGTAATTTTGTTTCTTCAATATCGCGAACAATAACTGATGCGGCTTTTGTTTTACTATGCGAAAAAGTCGCACGTGTTTCTTCGTGATAAGATTTACCATGAATAATAACTGTAAAATCATCATTACCTAATTGTTCGCTTCTGTTCCAGACTTTTTCTACAAAAGGACAGGTTGTATTGTAACGATAAGGATTAATTCCAATCTCATTTAATTTTTTTTCTATTTCAAGCGTCGTTCCAAATGCTGGAATTATCACAATATCATCTTTGCTTAATTGATTCCAATCAATTAATTGTTTCCCTGAAGTATCCATTAAAAACTTAACACCAAGTTTTTCAAGATCATTATTAACGCCGGGATTATGAATCATCTCGCTTAATAAATAAATTCTTTTACCGGGATTTTCTTCAATTGTTTTGTAAGCAATTTCGATTGCATTTTCGACTCCGTAACAGAAACCAAAATGGCGTGCTAAATAAAATCTAACCGGACCAAAATCTAAAAGTGTCGGAGTAAAATCTTTTTTACGCGGGTCAAGATCTTTTCGAGCATTTTTTATTCTTGTAATAAAAGAGCTTCTATAAATATTTGGGATTTCAAATTTCTTCATTTACTATAATTATTTTGTTGTAACCTTATAACAATTTCATAAACAGTTTGGTTCGTTTATACTAATAATTTCAATGCATCATCAGCGGAAACTTCATAATCCATAATAAATTTTTCTTTAGTTGGTCTATTAAAGAAAAATAGCACTATTATGATTATAAAAAGAGCGGCAAAAAAATAGTCAACGGTTATAATCATTATTGATATATTAAAAATGTTAGCTCCTTCTAGTAAAGCTAATTTAATAATATTTGCTGTACGATAAGACACCAATTTATTTTCTAAAGGTAAACTTTTATCAAATTCAGCTACTTGTTTTGAGTAAATAAATTTTGATGCAAGAATACTTGAAAGAACAACCACAGGAGTTATAAACATAAAGATAGTATTCATCCCGCCAAATCCATCAATATTACCTGATTGAATCATGTATAACCCTATAAAAAAATAGATTGTCTGCCCGGACAATAAAGCAATAAATATAATGTTTAATGTTTGAAAGAAACTTTTAAATATTGAAGAGTTTTCGTTGCTCATTTTTTAATGCCAATAATCTGTGATTAATACATTCTTAGAAATCTGAAGCTACTTCAGTATATTTGCTTTCCAAATTTAGAGAAATGAAATGAATTTATTAGAGCGATTAGAAAAAATTAAAACACGATTTGACCAGATAAACTCGCAGCTTTCTGATGCCGCAAATGAAAATAATTATGAGAAAATAAGAACTCTGAATAAGGAAAGAATAAATTTAGAAGAGATCATTGCGGCTTACGAAAAATACTCCTCTTTAATAAAAAATATTGATGGAAATCTTGAGATAATCAATTCATCCCGGGAAGCTGAGCTAATTGAAATGGCTGAGATGGAACTTGATGAATTAAGAAATAAAAAAGAGGTTATGGAAGAAGAGATAAAAGCATTACTGCTTCCTAAAGATCCAAATGACGATAAAGATGTGATAATGGAAATTCGTGCCGGCACCGGAGGCGAAGAGGCTGCATTATTCGCCAATGATCTTTTTAGAATGTACACGCGTTATGCAGAAATATGCGGATGGAAATATGAACTGATTGAATTAAATGAAACTGGTTTGGGCGGAATTAAGGAAGTAGTGTTTTCAATTAGTGGACAAACTGTTTATGGAAATTTAAAATTTGAGTCCGGTGTTCATCGTGTTCAACGTGTTCCCGAAACTGAAGGAAGCGGAAGAGTTCACACTTCAGCGGCATCTGTAGCTGTTATGCTTGAGGTTGAAGATGTTGAAGTTGATGTAAATATGAATGATGTAAAGATTGATATTTTCAGATCAGGTGGTGCAGGAGGACAGAACGTAAATAAAGTTGAGACTGCTGTGCGAATGACTCATTTACCCACCGGTCTTGTTGTTCAATGCCAGGATGAAAGATCGCAGTTAAAGAATAGAATTAAAGCGATGAAAGTTTTGAAAGCAAGACTGTATGATATGGAATTAAAGAAGCAGAATGCAGAACAATCTGCTATAAGAAAATCTATGGTTGGAAGCGGTGATAGAAGTGATAAAATAAGAACATATAATTATCCGCAAAATAGAATTACCGACCACAGAATTGGACTTACATTGTATAACTTATCAAATATAATGGAAGGACATTGCGAAGAATTGATTGAGCAGTTAAAGATTGCTGATAAAACTGAAAAGCTTCAATCGGCTGAGGCAGAGCAGTTTTAATTGTTTTATGACTTCTAACTTTTTACGCTTATTAAAATTAAACTTATATCATCATCGTACTCTGAACCTGTGAACTCATCAAATTTCTTTTGAATAATTTCAAGAGGGTTTTCATTAGGTTTAATTTCTCTTATAATTTCAAAAAGCCTATGTTCTCCAAAAGATTCTAAAGATTTAGCTCTTGAATCAGTAATTCCATCAGTTGTTAAGTAAACCTGTTCGCCTGCTTTTAATTGGATAATGTTATCCTCGTAATCACCCATCTTAGAAAAACCAAGCAGCAAGCCTTTAGATTTTATACTTAACAATTCGCCTTCTGAATTTTTATAAATAATTGGGATATCACCTGCTCCCGAATATTTAAGTTCATTAGTTTTATTATTAATGATTATGATTGATAAAGTTGCAAATACTTCAGAAATTTTTGTATCGCCGTAAACAGTTAGGTTAACCTGCTGTAAGATTTCAGATGGAGAATAATCTTTAGCATTTTGCAGAACACTTCGCAACGCACTTCTGATATAACCTGCATAAGCATAAGCAAAATACCATGCACCCCATTTTTTACCCATTACATCGCCAAGAATTACAGCTAAATTATTTTCATCTAATTGATAGTAATCCAGAAAATCTCCACCAGGAATTCCTTTATAAGGAATATGAATATGTGAAATTGAAAAACCATCAAACACCGGAAATGTATCCGGAACTACTTTAGTTCTTAATGAACTAGTTGCTTCCTGCAATTCAGAGATTACTTTTTTTCTTTCATTACCCAGACTATTAATTATCGCAGAAACTTTAGCTACAACTAATTTTGGTCCTGCGGTTTTAACAACATAATCTGTAATACCTAAATCGTATCCCTCTAAAATATCTTCTTCACTTCCCTTTGCGGTGAGAAATATAAACGGAATATCTTTTAATGATGGCTGCTCTAATAACATTCTTCTAAATTCAAATCCGTCCGTCTTTGGCATCATTATATCTGAAACAATTACATCTGGAATATTTTTCTTCAACATTTCCATTGCATCATCAACACTATCTGCAACACTGCATTCGTATCCCGCCTTTTCCAAATTAAATTTGAAAAGTCTGGACATCGAAGGATCATCATCAACGAATAAAATTTTAGGAGTAACTTCATCAAAAGATTTCTGAAGACTTTTTCTTATTCCATAAGTTCTATAGATATCTGATCTTCTGATTAGTGCTTGCGTTTTTAGGATCAACTCATTTATTTCAAAAGGCTTTGTTATTATATCATCGCCACCGGATTCAACAGCCCTGGATTTATCTTCAAGCGTATTTTTTGCAGTTACAAATATGAAAGGAAGAAACCTATGATTTTCATTCTCACGCACTTTTTTACAAAACTCAAAACCATCCATCCCCTCCATTGTTACATCAGAAAGTACTAAATCAATTTTTTCTTTTTTTAAGATGTCAAATGCCTGCAATGAATTTTCGGCTTCAAAAGGAGTGAAGTTATTGAGTTTAAGATGATGGTTAATAAGTTTTCTAATTGTCTTATCATCATCAATTATTAGGATAGATCTTTTTTCTGATTCGGGCATTTATAAGCAGCTTATACTATTAATTAGATTAACAATCCTTACAATTTGAATAACTATACTTAAAAAATACTATTGTTAATTAAAACTTTGGACAGCTTCATCTGCCGATTTGAAGGATTCAAAGACTCTGTACATTCTTGTCAGTTCAAACATTGAATGAACGGCAGGTTGAAATCCAACCAAACGAAGATCGCCTCCCAAGCCTGTTAATTTTTTTAATGAAACTACCAGACTTCCAAGAAAAGTTGAATCAATAAACTCACAACTTGAAAGATCAACAACTATTTTTTTAAAATCTCGTTGAATATCATTAACTAAAACTTGCTTAAATTCTTCAGCTTCAACCATTGTAGCACGTTTTAAATTAACAGTAATAACTACAACGTCACCTTTTTCTTCTCTAAAAAATTCCATAGTATTTTACCTCTATTCTGCTGTCCTGTTTTCGATTTTATATTTTTCCATTAGCCTGTAGATTGTTGCTCTTCCAAGCTGTAATCTTTTTGCTGCTTCTACAATATTTCCATTTGTTATACTAAGCGCATGTCTGATAGCTTCTTCTTTTAATTTTTCAAATGGAATAACTGTTTCATCACTAAATAATGGACCTGTATATTCAACTCCGCTTGAGCTTTCCCCGGTTCTTAAATGTGCCGGAAGATCTTCAACATCAATAATATCTTTATCAGTGATGATCAAACATCTTTCAATCGTATTTTCAATTTCACGAACATTGCCCGGCCAGTTATACTCATAAATAAGTTTTAAAGCCCGCTTGGAAAATCCTTTTGTGCTCTTTTGAAGTTTAGCACTAAACTTTTGAATAAAATGTTCTGATAAAACTAATATATCACTTTTGCGATGTCTTAAAGGTGGAATAGAAATCGGGAAAGAATTTAATCTGTAATAAAGATCTTCTCTAAACTCTTTATTTTCTACAGCCTTTTTCAAATCCCTGTTTGTTGCTGATATAATTCTAACATCAGTTTTAATTAAGTCAGTTCCGCCAACTCTTTCAAATTCTTTTTGCTGGATTACACGCAGAAGTTTTGCCTGGAGCAGCATTTCAAGTTCGCCAACCTCATCCAAAAATATTGTTCCGCCTTTTGCAATTTCAAACTTACCAAGCTTGCGTGCATGCGCACCCGTAAATGATCCTTTTTCGTGACCGAACAATTCGCTTTCAAGAAGTTCGCGAGGAATAGAGGCACAATTAACCACAACAAAAGGTTTATCTTTTCTTTGTCCGTTGTAATGGATTGCACGTGCAATCAGTTCCTTACCCGTTCCGCTTTCACCATAAATTAAAACAGTTATATCATTATGTAAAACTTTTGTTACCAGTTTAAATACATCCTGCATTTTGCCATCTGAAGAGATAATGCTATCAAAGCTATATTCTTTTTTTACATTTTCTTTTAGATTTTGTAATTCACGTGTAAGATCATAACTCTTTATAGAATTTTTAATGGCAAGTTCTAATTTTTGCTGATCGATGGGTTTTGTAAAATAATCGAATGCACCGTATCTGAAGAGCCTCAACAGCTACTTCAATACTGCCCTGTGCGGAAAGCATAATTACCGGAATATGTTCATCGAACTGCTTAATTCTTTTTAGAGTTTCAATACCATCCATACCCGGAAGCATTATATCCAGCAGAATTACATCCGGCTTTTTACCAAGATTTCGTAAAGCGTCTTCTGCATTTGCAAATGTTTCTACTTGATATTTCCATTTATCTTTAGCCCAGTAACTAAGTAGTTTTGAAATAGCTTGTTCATCATCTACTATAAAGATCAGTTTTTCCACTTTTTTAGTCCTATTTTTTTCTAGTCTCTATTACTCTTTAATAATTTTATTAAAACAGAGGTCCCTTTATTGGGTTCACTCTGAATATTGATTAAACCTTTGTGCAAATCTACAATTTGTTTTACAAAAACCAATCCCATGCCTGCACCCGGAATATCAGAATCCGGTCTATTTACTTTATAAAACTTCTGAAAAAGAAATGGTATGTCTTTCCGAGGAATACCTATTCCGGTATCGGTTATAATAATTTCAACTTCACGATAAAGATTATTCAAAATTACTTTTATTCGTCCACCCTCACTAGTAAACTTAATAGCGTTGTCCATCAATGAGTCTAATGCCTGCAGTAATCTTTCTTCATCCACCTCTATTATTATTTCATCTGAGGGTAATTCTGTCGTAAGACTTAAATTTTTGGCATCAACTAGTCCCCGATTATTATTAATCATTCTCTGAATTAACTTAACAATATTAACCTTTGATTTATTTATTACAATTCTTCCAGTTTCCATTCTGGATAGATCAAGAACATCATTAATAAGTTTTGCTAATCTTTTACCTTCATTAAGAATAATAAGATTAAATTCATTTCGCATTTCCACCGGCATATTAGGATCAGATGCAATTGTTTCAGAAAAACCAACTATTGATGCAAGAGGCGTACGCAGCTCGTGAGATATATTTGAAACAAATTCACTTTTCATTTGATTAACTTCATCAAGCATCATTTTTTGATGAGATGATCTTGCTCTTTCTAATGCGATAAGTCTCTCAGCCTCAACTAATTTTGGTTTTAGTTCAGACAACTCATTTTCAATTTTTCTTTGCACCGATACATCTTTTCCCACACCAATCAGACCTATAACTCGTTCATCCTTTCTTACAGTTCTGATGCTGATTTGATAACGGTTTACATTTTCGTATTTATTAATAAGTGAGGCTTCAAAAAATGAACTGTCGTTTTTAAGAGCAAGGTTTATTGATGCACTTACCAGCTGGGCGTGAATTGGATCTATTAGATCCATAAAATGTTTGCCAATTAATTCTTGCGGAGTGAAATCTAAAGCAGAAGCACCAAACTGATTTATAGAAATTATTGAACCATCTTCATCAAGTATAAAAAGTAATTGTCTCGCAACATCAAAAAGTCCTAAAAAAAGTTCTTTCCAATCTCCAAGCTTTTGTAATTTTTCAAGATCAAAATTGTCATTTGATCCCAAATTTGATGTTTCTTCTATTATCTCTTCCAACATCTAATGATATGAATAATGTGTAAAGTTATGATGAATAACGGCACTGAAAATAGCAGGATTTTGAGTGGAAATCAATCGTGGAAGAAACTATACGAATACATTGTTGACGATTAATTGTTAATTCTTTCCTGTTGTAAAGCTTCATAATACTTCCTTATAAGCTCCTCATAATCTTTATTGTAACCTTCCTGAACAGCACGATTTAATTCATCTTTTAATTTTTCTTTACCCTGCTGATTTTTTAGATTTAATTCTGCGGGACTATTGCGCACAACATTATTTCCACTTTCCGATTTTCTTTCTTTCTCAAAATCTCGTTCGTTTATAGATTTTTGAGCATCTAAAAGTTTTGATAAGATTTTTTCCTGTTTCTGAATTAAGTCATCGCTAAGTTTTTCTGTGTTCATATCGCTAACAACTTCTCTCATTTGATTAACAATATTTTCAAGATCAGCAGGAATTTTTTTAGACTCGCCGCTTTGTTTTGCTTCTTTATTTAATTCCTCAAGAGATTTTTGAATCATTTGCTGCTGCTGCGCTAATCTTTGCATTTGTCCTTGCTGCTCTTGAGATAACTGTCCCTGCTGCATCTGCTGAAGCATTTGAGTCATATTATTCAAATCCATTTGCTGTCCGGACATTTTTTGCAACTGCTGCATTAACGACATCATTCCACCGCTGCCGCTGCCGCCTTGCATCATAGATTCCAACGAGCTCTTCATCATATTTGCAGCCTCATTCAAATGCATCATTGCATCACCTTGCGAAAGCGTTGCCATACTACCATTTCTGTTTTGCATCGATTGCATTGATTGATTCATTTTTTGATTTGCATTACCAAGTGCTTTACCCATTTCAGGTGAGATAGCAAAAGTTTTTTGTGATAACTCAGACATCTGTTCTAAAAGCTTATTAAGATTTTTTTTGATTTCATTTTGCTTCTGCAAATTCTCTTCAAACTGTGAAGAATTTGGATCAACATTTTGAAGTTTATTCTTTAACTCTTCCTGTTGTTTTGATAAAGACAAAATATTATCAAGAATACGCATCATATCCGTAAAAGTCTGCATTTGATTTTCCTGCTGCATCTGTTCCTGCATTTTCTGCATTGACTGATTTCATCTGCTGCATATTTTTAGAAAGCTGCTGTTGATTCTTGTTGAGCTTTTTGTTTTTGATTTTGCTTTAAATCTTTTGATGTCTTCTTCAGATAGTTCTTCATTATTCTTGTTTTTCAAATTCTTCTTTAAGTTTTTCCATTTCTTCTTGAGGCATATCCTTAAGTTCACTCATCTTTTCAGAAAGCTCATCCATCTTTTCTTGTAAACGATCTAATTCTTTTGATATTTCTTCTTGCTTTTTACTCAGTTCGTTCAGATTGTCTTTTGATCAGAAAGATCACTTTTATTTGTTTGTTCATTTAATTCGTTTTGTTTCTGTTCAAGATTTTCAGTTCGCTTAATCATCTCATCCATTTTCTGTTCAATCTGAATTCGTTTCAACAAATTCATCGTTCGCTCAATACTCTTCTTAAACTTCTCCTCATCCATTTTCATTTGATTCATTGCATCCTGAGTTTGATTACGATTCATCTTTTCAAGTGCATCCTGCATTTTCTGCATAGCTTTCTTCATCTCATCGCTTGTCATCTCATCCATCAACTTCTGAAGTTCCATATACTTCTCCAGCGTTTCTTCAGAAAGCAAATTATTCTGCTGAAGTTCATTCTGCATTTGTTTTAATTGCTCACTAGCACTTTCCATTTTATCCTGAAGTTTTTCAAACTTGTTCAAAGCCTGTTCAATCTTTTCTTTTTCTTCCCATGTTAGTTGCTGTTTATCCTGCTTTAAATCTTTATCAATTTTTTCTAATTCTTTTTTTAGTTCTTCAGCTTCTTTTAAAGTTTCTTGCATTTCATCCTGAACATTATCCTGAGTTTCATCAGCCTCAGCAAGAATTTCATCAAGCGATGGAACGCGTACGTTTATTATTTGTGTCTTTGCAGATTTTGGTCCGCTAACATTATCATTATCAAAAACTTCCAGGTAAAAAGAATAAACATCATTAACTGCAGGATTAAGTTGTGTTAGGTTCCAGATATGATCAACAATTTGTTCTTTTATTTTTTTATCTATGGAAACTTCAATAGATGAAAATTTTTCCTGAGCAGGTTCATATCGTGATGAAGTAAGTTTATAATTAAGATTCAATTTTGAAAATCCATAATCATCATTAATCTTAACTTCAATCGGAACCCTGCTATCGTTTGCAAGATTTACATCCTGCTTCGGATAAATCAATTCAATTGCAGGATTTGAATCAAATAACGATTTGATATAATACCGAACTGGTTGAAGGTTGCTATTTTCAGAAAGATCATTCAGCACAATAATGTATGAATTATCTTTTCGAATCCTGAAAGAACCTTTAACTAAATTACCCTGCACTTTTAATTCTACGGTTGTTGTGTCTTCAAATTCTATATGTGCAGATTTTAATTCTTTATTTGAAAGCAAACTGATCTCAACATTACTTCCAACTAAAGCAGAAATATTTCCGTTATCTTTTTGTTCAAGAACCGGAATGTTTGAGTAAGATGGTGAAATAACTTTCACATCTAACGAACGAATTACCGGGCGATCAATTACTTTTATTTGATATTCTTCGCTTTGAATATCCTCGGCAGAAGCATAATAAAATAAAGATGATCTTAACTGTTGAATTGAGAATTTGTATTCACCCAATGAATCTTTTTGCAGTTCGTGTTCTTCAAAATTTGTTTGAGATTCTTCTCGAGTAAACAGAAAAACTTTTTTAGGAATTTCACCTTTAACTCTTATTACAAAATCAACATTCTCACCTTTTGTTAATTCATATTTCCAGGATAAACTTCAAAATAAAATTTTGCCGGTGGAATAAATTCCTGATTGAAATTAACTAATCTATTTGAAGCTGCCTGTAATCCTGGAACAAATGCAAAAAGCAAAACACAAAAAGCTAATAATGAAAAGAAATAAATGGCTAGTTTTTTTACTTTGCTTAGATCAACAATTGATTCAAACCTAATTGGTTTAGCTCGTTCGTAAACATTCTTAAATGCTGCATCAAGTAAAGATGTTGAATACAAACTATTTGTTTTATCTATCGATACAAGCTGAAGTGCATTTAGCAAATCATCTTTTACTTCGGGAAAATATCTTCCAACTTTTTCTGCTGAGTGATAATAATCTCTGTTCCTAAAGACATTAAAGTATTTTAGCAAAGGAAGTAAAACTAAATATCCCAGTGAACCAATTGAGACCAGCAGTAAAACAAAAAACAAAATTGTTCTTACTGAAGATTTGAAATAAGAGAGAGTTTCTATCAAACTAAATAAAACAAATCAGACCCAAAATAATAATCAGAGTAATCAGCAATCCCTTTAGGAATAATACAAAGTATTCCTTTTTAATTAGTGCTTCTAACTTGCTTATTATTTCTTTATAAAAACTTGTATTCATTTTTCTTATTTGCTTAAAGCATAAATAATTATATTGGCACCAAACTTAAGTGCTTCTTCTCTTTTGTCTTTTGGATCATTGTGTACCTCTGGATCAGCCCAGCCATCGCTTGGGTTTGATTCATAAGTATAAAGCACCGCTAATCTTTCACCTAAAAATATTCCAAATGTCTGTGGCGGCTTTTTATCGTGCTCGTGTGTTTTGGGAATTCCATTTTCAAACTTATAAAAGATGTTAAATATCTTATGCGAAAATGGAACTTCGATAAAATCATTATCAGGAAATACTTTTTTCATTTCTCTTCGAATAGCTTTATCCAGTCCATAATCATCATCAATGTAAAGAAAGCCACCATTTTCTAAATAACTTCTTAAACGCTTAGCTTCATCAGCAGAAAAAACTACATTTCCATGTCCGGTTAAAAACAAAAATGGATAAGAAAATATTTCATCGCTGGAAACATCAACAAATTTATACTCTGCCTTAACTTTTATATTTGTATTTGCTTGAACAAACTTAAGTAAATTTACTTCTGCAGATGGATCATTATACCAATCTCCGCCGCCGCTGTACTTAAGACGTGCGATTTGAAATCCCGTTTCATTTTGTGAATATAGATTTACAAAATAAAATAAGAGAATAAATAGAAATATTGTTTTCTTAATAATCATTACGATTTAATATATTTACACTTAAAGTGAATAGCAATTTAGAAAAATAGTATGAATAATACGGGAAAATAATTATGAAAAAATATTGGCTTGTAAAATCCGAACCAGACAATTTTTCAATTGATGATTTGAAGAAATGTAAAAATCAAACAACGTTTTGGGATGGAGTTAGAAATTACCAGGCAAGAAATTACTTACGTGATGAAATGAAAAAAGGTGATCAGGTTTTATTTTATCACAGCAACTCAGATTCACTTGCTGTGGTTGGAGTTTGTGAAGTTGTAAAAGAAGGTTATCCAGATCATACACAATTTGATCCTGATAACGATCATTACGATCCAAAAGCTGATCCCAAAAATCCAACGTGGATAATGGTTGATATAAAATTTGTAAAAGAGTTTAAAACTCCTGTTACACTTGATGCAATCAAATCAAATCCAAAACTAAAAAATATGAAATTGATTGCTCGTGGAAATCAGATTATCTGTTATGCCGGTAACAAAAGAAGAATTTGATGAGATAGAAAAGATGGGAAATTAAAATCCCGGGGCTGTAGCTCAGTTGGGAGAGCGGTTCGTTCGCAACGAACAGGTCGTCGGTTCGATCCCGATCAGCTCCACATTAGTTTTATTTTCCGATCTGCGTTGATCCGCAAAATCTGCGTCATCCGTGTGCTATTGCATTTTCTTTTCCATTAAGTAATGCGGAATGCTTCCAAACAAAGTGTGTGAAGATTTAACAACTTTATAACCATTTCTTTCGTAAAACTTAACAGCATTATCTCGAGCATGCAGAATTATTTTCTTTGCACCTTTTTCAATTGCAATTTTTTCTAATTCTTTAATTACAATTGAGCCAATTCCTTTTCCTCTCCATTCTTCTTCAACAGCCATAGAACGGATTTGTGCTTCTGTTTCAGAATTGAAATGAACTCTGCCAACTCCAATTGGAATTCCATCAACTTCACAAACCATAATTGGAAATGCTTTTGATTCTAAGTTCATCAACTTCACTTCCTCTTGGCTGATTCCACGGAGCGCGAAGAATTCGCCATCGTAAATCTCTGTATCGTTCAAATTCTTCCGGAGTTTGTGGTGGTCTTACAATCATTAATTATCCAATAAATTATTTTCATCATCAATATCAGCACGATTAAGAATATTCGGTGGTAAAGATTTGCTTGCTTTTGCACCAAGCTTTTTAATTTTTTCAGAACGACTGATAAGATTTCCTCTTCCCTCAGTAAGCTTGTTCATTGCTTTATCATAATTATCTTTTGCTCCAACTAATCCTTTTCCAACAGAAATTAAATCATCAACAAAAGCAGCAAACTTATCAAGCATCTCACCGCTTTGTCTTGCAATTTCCAAAGCATTTTTATTTTGATTTTCCTGTCGCCATATACTTGAAATTGTTCTAAGTGTTGCAAGTAAAGTTGATGGACTAACAATTACAATATTCTGTTCAAACGCATCACTAAAAAGTGAAGGATCACTTTGAACAGCATAAGCAAATGCTGGTTCGATTGGCATAAACATTAAAACAAAATCCAGACTTTCAAGCTGATAAAGATTTTGATAGTTCTTTCCACTTAAATTTTTTATGTGCGAACGAATTGAATTTATATGTTCTCTCAAACCAAGCTGTTTTTCGATGTTCATCTTCTGCATGAAATAAATCTTTCGTAGCCAACAAGTGAAACTTTAGAATCAATAATAATGCTTTTATTTTCAGGAAGATTAATTATCACATCAGGTTGAAATCTTTTACCGGATTCCGCAGTTAAACTTTCCTGAACAACATATTCTCTTCCTTTTACTAATCCTGATTTTTCAAGAATACTTTCAAGAATAAATTCACCCCAATTACCTTGAGTTTTACTTTGTCCTTTTAATGCAGTTGTTAAATTCTTTGCTTCCTGAGTTATCTGCTGATTCATTTCCTTTAAGCATTTGAAGCTGTTCTTTTAACGATGCGTGTCCTTTAATGCTTTCTTTATTTGTTTCTTCAACTTTCTTTTCAAAATCAGAAATTTTTTCTTTTAATGGATTTAATATCTCACTCAACTTTTCTTTGTTCTGCTCAGAAAACTTATTTCCTTTTTCCTCAAATATTTTGTTTGCAAGATTTTCAAATTCCTTTGTGAATTTTTCCTGCAATTTTTCTATTTCAGATTTTTGTTCAGACAATTTTTCTTGAAGATTTGTGTAATCAGATTTAAGTGATGAATTTTCTGAATTAAGTTTTTCAGATTTTTCTCTTTCATTTTTTAATTCTGATTGAAGTGAAAGTTTATCTTCCTCAAATAGTTTAATTCGCTCAGCAAGTTTACCCGCATCAACTTTTAATGAGTTGATTTGTTCGTTTAATTTATTTGCTTCATCAATTGAAATTGTTTTTTTGCTTTTTAAAAAGAAGTAAGCAATTACAAATCCAACTACTAAACCAATGATGAGATATATTATTTCCATTTTCTACTCCTAAAATTTTTAATCGCAATAGAACACGGATGACGCGGATTAAACGGATTTACACTGATTAATCTGTGATAACCAGTGTGATCTGTGTCATCCGCGTTCTATTATTTTATTCCAAACTACCAACAGTTTTTTCAACTTCCTCAAGTATCTCACAAGATTTTACAAGTGCTTTCATCTTGTTATGATCAGCATAAAGCGGACGATCAATATCCAGAAACTCAACGTGCTTACGAATAACTTCTTTTGCTTTTGCAACTCCTTTTCCAGGAATATGTTCACGGAAATCAAGTGCCTGTGCAGCAGCCATAAATTCTATTCCCAATATTCCGTAAGCATTATCCAAAATTTGCTGATTCTTAAGAACAGTATTCATTCCCATCGAAACAAAATCTTCCTGATCCGCAGCAGCAGGAATTGATTGAACAGAAGCAGGAGCAGATAAAATTCTTTGTTCAACAATTAATGTATCTGCAGTATATTGACTCAACATCAAACCGGAAAACATTCCGGCACCTTTTGTTAAGAAATGCAGGTAATCCAACACTTAAAGCAGGATTGTTTAATCTGTTCATTCTTCTTTCAGAAAGCACACTAACCATTGTAACAGCAGCACTAATCATATCCATTGGAAGAGAAACAGGTGTTCCCTGAAAATTTGCACCTGTTAAAGTTATTTTATCTTCAGGAATAAAAATTGGATTATCACCAACTCCATTTAATTCAATTTCAATTTGTGATTTTGCATAAGCAACTGCATCGTGTGCAGCACCAATAACCTGCGGAGTTGAACGCATTGAATATGCATCCTGAACTTTTTGTTTTATTTTTCCTGTAAGAAGATCACTTCCTTCAACACATTTTTTTATTGCTTGCGAACTTCTGAACTGCACCGGAAAATCCACGAATCTTATGAAGACGAACATCGTAAGGTTTCATATTTGCCTGAAGTGCTTCGAGTGACATTGCCGCAGCAATCTCTGCCTGTTTTAACCAGCGATTAATATCATATAATTGTAATTGCACTTATTGCTGTAATAAAATTTGATCCATTAATTGTTGCAAGTCCATCTCGTGCTTGTAGTCCGGGAATTTTTATTCCTGCTTTTTCAAATGCAACATTTCCCGTGAAGTCTTTCCCCTTTATAAAATGCTTCTCCTTCTCCCATCAACAACAATGCAATTTGTGACATTGGAGCTAAATCGCCGCAAGCACCAACAGAACCTTTTTCACAAACAACAGGAATGCAATCTTTGTTTAGCATTTCAACAAGTGTTAAAGTAATTTCAGGTCTGCAGCCAGAGTTTCCGTGAGCGTGAACATTTATTCTTCCTGCAATTGCACCACGAACATGTTCAATCGGCATTGGATCACCAATTCCTGCCGAATGATTATAGATAAGATATTTTTGAAAATCTTTTACCTGATCATCATTAAGAACAACTTCAGAAAATTCGCCGATGCCTGTATTAACTCCGTACATAATTTCGTGTGCCTGAATTTTTTCTTCAAGCATTGCGCGACAGGTTTTAATTCGCTGAAGTGCTTCACTGCTAAGTTCTACTTTTTCTTTGTGGCGGGCTATTTTAACTAATTTTTCTACTGTAAGATTTGATCCATCGAGAATGATTGACATTATTCCTCCGAGTGATGAAAATTTTAATGTTCAAATTTAAGAAAGATTAGTTCAAGTTCAGGTTTAAGTTTAAGAAAATTTTTGATAGTCATTGCGAGGAGTCTTCGACGAAGTAATCTCAAATTTTACAAGATGGTAAATACTTTTATACGCTAAATATTGTAACAGATTGCTTCACTCGCAGACTCGTTCGCAATGACGATCGGAGTTTATTCTTCAATATGTTCAGGATTTAAATGAAGTTCCCATTCATCAACGTGAGTAAGAGTTAGAACACCATTTTTAACGAAAGGATCGTCTTTAAATAAATTACGCATTGAGCTTTCACTTTTACCTAATGCAACAACTAAAGTTTTTGAA
Organism: uncultured Ignavibacteriaceae bacterium; assembly: GCA_963812305.1. Classification (GTDB taxonomy): domain Bacteria; phylum Bacteroidota; class Ignavibacteria; order Ignavibacteriales; family Ignavibacteriaceae; genus IGN3. The sequence continues at coordinate 18,172 of CAWEUT010000012.1, read as the reverse complement.
GCATCTGTAAGTGGTCCGCACATTGTTATCTTGCCTTGTAAAAAAAGTTTATCTGAAAAACGCGAATGATTTTCCCAATAAGGCTGATCATGAAAACTTTTTTCAGCTTGATAATTTGGACCCTGGACAAATGTTAATAAAAATGTTTTGTTCATATTATTTGCCTCTGATTATTGAAGTACTATTTTTTTAGTTACTTCGTTTAAAAGAATATTTTCAATCAATAATGCTTTAACACTCTCAATATCCTTATAAAGAATTCTATCATTTTCTAAAGCAGGAATTTTTTTACGAATTACATTATAATGCAATCTGATTTCCCAAACCTGGTTTCATTGGTTTATGAAATTCCAATCCCTGGCAGGCTGTAAGAATTTCAATCGCTAAAACTGCTTGAACATTTTTTAAGATCTGAAAACATTTTCTTGCAGCGATTGATCCCATTGAATTATGATCCTCCTGATTTGCAGAAGTCGGAATTGAATCCACACTTGCAGGATGAGCAAGAACTTTATTTTCTGAAACAAGAGCCGCCGCAGTGTATTGTGCAATCATCAAACCTGAATTTAATCCGCCGTTCTTAGCAAGAAATCTTGGTAAGCTGCTGAGTGAACCATTTAACATTCTTTCCGTTCTTCTCTCAGAAACGTTTGCATACTCAGAAAGTGCAATTGCCATAAAATCCATTGCTAAGTGCTATTGGCTGACCATGAAAATTTCCACCTTCAAGATGAGCTTCATCATCTGGAAAAATTAATGGATTATCATTTACAGAATTAAGTTCAATCTCAACTCGTGAACAAACATAATCTATCGAATCTCTTGAAGCACCATGAATTTGCGGAATGCAGCGTATTGAATATGAATCCTGAACACGAGGATCATTTTCTCTGTGCGATTCACGAATCTCACTTCCTTTAATCATTGCAAGAATATTTTTTGCAACTGCAATTTGTCCGGGAAAAGGTCTAAGTTTATGTAATCGTAAATCAAATGCATTATCAGTTCCGCGCAATGTTTCGTGTGATAAAGCTCCGGCTATATCTGCAATCTTTTCAAATTTCTTTGCTTCAATACAAATGTATGATGCAAAGGCAGTCATCATTTGAGTGCCGTTAATTAAAGCTAAACCTTCTTTAGCAGCAAGCTTAACTGGAGTTAATCCAAATTTCTTTAGTGCAAAAGATGATTTTAAAACTTTAACTTTATGCTGATCATCTTTCATCACATCTTTATAAATCTGCGCTTCACCTTTTCCAATCATTGCAAGCACAAGATGAGAAAGAGGCGCAAGATCTCCGCTTGATCCAACAGAACCTTGTGAAGGAATAACTGGAATGATGTTGTTGTTAATCATCGCAATTAATAGCTCAAGTGTTTCAAGTCGAATTCCTGAATGTCCGCTTGCAAGTGCATTAACACGAAGCAGCATCATTATCTTAACAATAAACGGAGGCAGCGGATCACCAACTCCAGTTGAGTGACTGACAATTAAATTTTCCTGAAGCTTCTCAATATCTTTTTTAGAAATTGAAACATTTGCAAACTCACCAAAACCAGTTGTAACTCCGTAAATTACTTTCCCTTCATCAACCCATTTATCAATAAGCTTGCGAGCTTTTATTACATTTTCTTTTAGATTCATTTGATAAAGAAACAATTGGATTTTCTTTTAAGAAATAATTCTATTTTATCTAATGTTAGTGATTTGCCATCAACGATTAATTTTTTACGAGCCATGAATTATCTTCTTTATTTTATCTGAATTTTGTTTACTTGTTTTGTAATGAATTTTAATTCCGTTTTCATCATAATCTATTTTAAGAACTTCAGCTAGCGAATGAATTTGCGAAACTTTTTTTGAATCTGTTAATTGTAATTTTATTTTTGCTTCAACAAACTGATCTTCAATAATATCATTCAACAATGACTTTAATGCTGAAATATTCATTCCACGCATTGCAGAAATCATTATGCTTTCCTTATGCGAATTACGGATGAAATCAATTTTAGCTTTATCTTTTATCAAGTCAATCTTGTTAAAAATTCTAATAACTTTTTTATCACTGCTTCCAAATTCTTTTAACGTCTCTTCAACTACTTTAATATGATCCTCATAAAAAGGATGCGAAACATCAACAACATGAAAAATTATATCCGCTTCTCTCACTTCACTAAGTGTACTTTTAAAAGAAGCAACAAGCTGCGGTGGAAGTTTTCGAATAAAACCGACGGTATCGCTAATCAATATTTTTTCTGTATCGTGAACCTCCAGTGAACGGGTTGTCGAATCCAGTGTTGCAAATAATTTATCTTCAGCAAAAACATCTGCGCTTGTTAATAAATTAAACAGAGTTGATTTGCCCGCATTTGTGTATCCTGCAATCGCAATCCGTGTTGAGTTTTTTCTTCCTGCACTTTGTGTAATTCTGTGATTCTCAATCTCACCAAGTTTTTCTTTAAGATGAGATATTCTCGTACGGATAATTCTTCTATCAGTTTCAATCTGAGTTTCACCGGGACCTTTAGTTCCAATTCCGCCATATTGTTTTGATAAGTGAGTCCATGCTCTAGTTAATCTTGGTAAAAGATATTGCAAGCTGTGCAAGCTCAACCTGAGTTTTAGCTTCTTTGCTTTTTGCGCGTGATGCAAAAATATCCAGGATCAGTCCGCTTCTATCAATCACTTTTCTTTTAAAAAGATCAGAAAGATTTCTTACCTGCACGGGAGTCAAATCATCATCAAAAATAATTATGTTGATGTCGTTCAATTCAATAAGTTGTGCAAGTTCTTCTGCTTTTCCTTTACCGATGTAATAAGCAGAATCCATTCTTGCTTTGCTTTGAATGATTTTAAAAATCGTTTCTGCTCCAGCAGTGTTTGCAAGCTCTTCAAGTTCGGCAAGATGTTCTTCAACAACTTCTTTGCTGTAAGCTTTGGTATCAAGTGCAACGAGCATTGCTCGTTCGACTATTTTTTTTGTTATTTCTATCATAATATTGTTTTCTGTCTGTCATTTCGAATGCCCTGATGTCTATCGGGGTGAAGCAATCTTCTTTTACCAATGAGAACTAGATTGCTCCACTTAGACATCGCAATGACAGTTATTCAATTCCTTCCAAATCTTTTTTTGCATTTCTTGCAATTGTCATTTCAACCAATGCCAAAATTATTGCAACGAGTAAAAAATATCTCCACAACTCGGAACCAAATCTTGCCTGCATAATTTTTTCTGTTATGCTGCTTTCTTTATCAATAGAAACATACTTGCCGGCAAACTTAATCTGTTCCAAATAATTCTCAAACTCAGATTCATCAGCATACTCAGTTTTAGATTCCGTTGGATCAGCATTTATTGAAATATTTTCAATCTGATTTTCACCAGAATAAAATTTGTAAGAACCAGAAATGTTTGTATTTGAATAAGCCAAGTAATCTCTACCCGAATTATCCTTTAAATTTATAAACTCATCTGTTTTATCAGGCTTTGTAATTTTAATCTGAGATACATTTGTGTTCTTCAAATTGATATTTACTTCTTCACCTGCAAGAAAAATATTTTGCTCTCTTTCTTTTGATGAAAGATATGCTATTGATTTATTCATCAACGGGGCAAAAATACTTTTGATTGGGAAATCGCTCCAGCTTAATACTGGTGCAGAATTAAACACAAACACTTTTCCTTTTCCAATTTTATACTCACTTAGAAAAGATGATCCATCAACCAAAGAAATTATTTGATTACCTGATGATGATAATTTGTAATAAGCATTAAGTTCCGGTGATTCATATTTTTTCTTTTCATCATTCTGAAAAATATTTTGAAAAACCGGATGATTAAAATCAGTTTTATCAAACTTAATTTTCAAATCAGAACTATTAACTTTACCAACGAATGAAGAACTAATTCTTAATCCTAACTGTGAATAAAGTTGATTTAATCTAACTGCATCCTGATTTGATGAGGGAAACAAAATCAATCCACCGCCATTTTGTACAAAGTTTTTTAACTGCTCAATTCCGGATGAGATAGTATTTGCTGAGATAATAATTGTTTGATATTTACTTATTTGCTGAGATGTTAGTTGGTTAACATTCTTTTTTTCAATCTGATACTTACCTTCGCCTGCTGTTTGCAAAGCAAGATCAACAAAAGTTAAATCATTTGGATTTTCTGAAAACAATCCAACAGAAATTTTTTCAGGTATAAATAAACTTGCAAACCGTTTATTATCCTGCTCAATTTCATCAGTTTCAATTTCTGCAACAACATCAATAAATCCTGTGGATTTTGGAGTCGCTTCAATCTCAACAATTGTTGATTGTCCGGCATTCACATCAAAACTTTTTTGTGCGGATCGTTCATCATTTAGGAATAGTGAAACGACAGCACTGTTCACATCCTGTTTAGAGTTGTTTGTAATTGTAACTGAAAAACTAACCGGCTTATCTTTCTCAAAGATCTGGTTATTGATTTTCAATTCATCAACAGAAAGATTAAAAACTTCTTTATCTGATAAATCAAAAGAGTACAGTCTGATACTTTCATTCAACAATTCACTTAAATCATTATTAAGATTTTCTTTTGTGATTTTGTTTTTCTGAAAATCTGATAAAACATAAATCTCTTTGTTAAAGTTTTTACTTTCAGAAATTACCTGAGCATGCTTTAGTAATCGCTGAATTCAAATCACCTGATGCAAATGATAAATCAAGTTGATCAACATTTTTTACAAACTCGGATAAGTTTGATGTAAGCTTATTTTCACCTTGGGGATTTGAAACTAAAATCAATCCAACTTCATCACCTTCTTGCAATTGCGAAAGAACTTGCTTAATAATTTCTTTCGATTGATTGAAGTATGATCCTTTCTGATCAACAACTGCCATGCTAAAGGTATCATCAAGAATAAATATTGCTGTAGTTTTTGCAGCAGATGTAGTTCCGCCAATTTGAATAGACTGCAACGCCGGACGCGCAAATGCCATCACAACAAAAAGAATTATTAAAACTCGCAGTGCAAGTAAAATCCACTGCTTTAATTTTATTTTCCGGATTTTATTCTTCTGCAGTTCTTTTAAAAAGGTAAGCGTGCTAAATTCAATCTTTTTAAGTTTTCTAAGATTGAATAAGTGAATAATTACAGGAATAGATGCAGCAAGCAAACCGAATAAAATTGCGGGATTAAGAAATATCATAAGTTCTGTGTGGTTGTCCTTTTTTAATGATCAAAAAATAGCAATAATGATTTGAGAATGCTATCCATATTTTGATATAGGCATATTGAAGTTATGGAATTTTTTGTATCCAATTTCCAATACTCCAATCATCCATTACTCCACTTATCGATACTAGATAGAATGCCATATTAAAATTGAACTTTGAATTATAGACAATATAATCTAATTTTAGTGTGATAACACATTTAATTATTTAAAAGAGATTTATGGGCGAAAAACTAAAACAATGGCTTAAACAAACAAAGTTTGAAAGTCTTGATCAGGAAGTTGGATTAAATTTATTTGTAACTGCATATTTTCTCCGTTCTAAACATGAAGAAGTTATGAACAAGCACGGAGTTACGATGCCGCAATATAATGTGCTGCGCATTCTTAAAGGTGTTTATCCAAATGGTCATCCACGATGCGATATTATTTCCAGAATGATTGAACCGGCTCCCGATGTAACCAGAATTATAGATAGATTGATAAAGGATAAGTTGGTTGAAAGATTTAATTCGACTGAAGATAAACGACTTTCTATGACTCGCATTACTGAAAAAGGTATAAAGCTTTTGGATAAAGCACATCCGGAAGTTCAGGCTTTGGAAAATTACATATCCTCTACTCTCACAAATACTGAAAAGAAAACTCTTTCTGATTTGCTGGAAAAAATTTATGGATCAGAAGTAAAGTAAACTCTTTTTCCTTTGTGAGCTTTGTGTTGATTTCACTTAGTGACCTTTTGGCAAAGCAATCCCTTTGGGAGTGTTTCTGTTTTTACCACCAAGCACTCAAAGGTTTTCACAAAGCACACGAAGAGTACAAAATAAAAAAGGCGACTCTAATGAATCGCCTTTAAAGACAACAAATTTATTATGTATTACTTTTGTTTACTTGCAATAAGGTTTAATGCACTGCCAGCTTTAAACCATTCTATCTGTGCAGCGTTAAATGTTTGATTTAACATTACCTCATCTTTGCTACCATCTTTATGCTTAACAATCATCTTAACTTGTTTTTCCGGTGCTAATGATGAAATGAGTATATCAACTTTATCATCTTCTTTTATCTTATCATAATCTTTCGGGTCAGCAAAAGTAAGCGCAAGCATTCCTTGTTTCTTTAAGTTTGTTTCGTGGATACGGGCAAAACATTTTACGATTATTGCTCTACCGCCAAGAAATCGTGGTTCCATTGCAGCATGCTCACGTGATGAACCTTCGCCATAATTTTCATCACCAACTACAATCGAACCTACATCCTTTAGCTTTGTAAGCTCGTGCAACTGCAGGAACTGATTATAGTTTCACCTGTAAATAGTATTTTTAACTTTGCCTGCTTCTTCTTGAAAAAGCATTTATCGCACCAATCAACATATTGTTCGAAATATTATCAAGATGTCCGCGATACTTAACCATGGACCAGCCATTGAAATATGATCGGTTGTACATTTGCCTTTTGCTTTTATCAATAATGGAAGATCCAACCAAATCTTTTCCATCCCAGGGAGTAAATGGAGTTAAGTAATTGTAAGTCTATCACTTTTAGGATCAACTGTAACTTCTACTTTACGTTCCATCTTCAGCAGGTGCAAGTAAATCCGGCATCTTCCTTCATCAAATCCGCTCGGTGGTAATTCATTCCCGCTTGGTGCATCAAGTTTTACTTTTTCACCTTTTTCATTTAACAAGGTCATCTGTAATGGGATTGAAAGATAAATCTCCTGCAATTGCAAGTGCTGTAACAATTTCCGGTGAAGCAACAAATGCAAGTGTATTCGGATTTCCATCATTTCGTTTTGCAAAATTTCGGTTAAATGAAGTTATGATTGTATTTCTCTCTCCGGTTTTCATATCCATTCTTTTCCACATGTCCAATACAAGGTCCGCAAGCATTTGCCAGAACAACTCCACCAATATCTGTTAAACGCTTTTAAGTTGTCCATCTCGTTCAATAGTTGCACCGAACCTGTTCAGAGCCAGGAGTAATTGTAAACTGCAGATTTTGCTTTTAGTCCTTTTGCAACTGCCTGTTTTGCAACTGATGCTGCACGCGGTCAATATCTTCATAACTATGAATTTGTACAGCTACCAATTAATCCAACTTCAAACTTTTCAGGATAATTTTCACTTTTAACCGCTTCCTTCATTTTAGAAATTGGCCATGCTTTATCGGGAGTAAATGGTCCGTTTAGATGTGGTTCAAGTTCACTTAAATTAATTTCAATAACCTGATCATAATATTTTTCCGGGTTTTGCAAATACTTCTTTATCAGCACAAAGTTCATCAGCTAAACCTTCAGCTAATGCTGCAACATCAGCACGTTTTGTAATTCTTAAGTATGATCAGCCATTTTTTCATCGTAACCGAAATATTGAAGTTGTTGCACCAATTTCAGCACCCATATTACAAATTGTTCCTTTGCCTGTGCAGGAAATTGAATTTGCTCCATCGCCAAAATATTCAACAATTGCACCGGTTCCGCCTTTTACAGTTAGGATTCCTGCAACTTTAAGAATAACATCTTTTGCAGAAGTCCATCCATTTAATTTACCTGTTAGTTTAACACCAATAAGTTTTGGCAATTTTAATTCCCACGGCATTCCAGCCATAACATCCACAGCATCAGCACCGCCAACACCAATTGCAATCATTCCAAGTCCACCGGCATTTGCAGTATGTGAATCAGTTCCGATCATCATTCCACCCGGGAAAGCATAATTTTCTAAAACAACCTGATGAATAATTCCGGCACCGGGTTTCCAGAATCCAATTCCATATTTTTGCGATATGCTTTCAAGAAAATCATAAACTTCTTTATTCTCAGTTGTTGCTCTGTTTAAATCATCAACAGCACCAACCTGAGCTTGAATTAAATGATCGCAATGAACTGTTGATGGAACTGCAGTAGTTTTTCTTCCTGCGGACATAAACTGAAGTAAAGCCATTTGTGCTGTTGCATCCTGCATCGCAACACGGTCTGGAGCTAAATCTACATAATCTTTTCCACCTGAAAATTCTTTTGTTGCTTTATCATAAAGATGAGTGTACAAAACTTTTTCAGCATAAGTTAATGGACGATTAACAACTTTTCGTACTTCGCTAAGTTTGCTTTTATAGTTGGTATAAACTTTTTTGATCATATCATAATTTGCCGTCATAATTTTTCCTTAAGTAAAATTGTATTTGTTTTTTCGTAAACAAAGATAAGAAATTAAGATTTGAATATTAATAACGATTCAAATGTCACAAATTGACGATTAATTTGTCGCCAAGTATTTTTAGTAAATCAAATCGGATAGGTAAAAATTTCCACATCCAAGTAAAGATTATCCAAGACACATCTATTAAAATTAAAATTGCTCAAAATTAAAAGATTTGCTGTTTCATAAAGAGAAAATTAATTGTACGATAGTTGATTATGGGACACCAAAATTAAACAGAAGTTTTATGAATACAGGTCAATCACTTTTTAGCATCGGGGCATTATTGATACTTTCTTTAACCGTACTTAAGATGAATAATTTTATACTTGCTAACGATACAGTTATGATGGACTCCAAACTTGGGATTCTAGCAGTATCATTAGGAACCTCGCTTATTGAAGAAGCAAGTAAAAAAGCATTTGATGCCAATACAGTATCTGCCGAAGTTGCCGCATGCAGTTTATTAACAAACTATCCGTTAGGTCGGGGTACTGGTGAAATTGCAGATTCAAGTCAAACATTTAATGATTTTGATGACTATGATGGTTACCATTATCACTATGATTACTTGCCTGCGGCTGAATACGATTTGAACTGTGATGTCTATTACGTCGATCCTTCAAATCCGGAAGTAAAAGTTGGATATAGAACCTGGCATAAAAAGATGGATGTAGTTGTGACAAGCGAATCTATGAGAGATACAATCAGGATGTCTACCATTTATAGTTATTGGCATTTTAGATAGGAAATACTATGGGATTTACTACTTTACTTGACATACTTGGCTCTGTAATAATTGGCGGTGTAATGATGACAATCGCGTATCGATTAAGTGACACCATAACTGAAAGAACTTATAACCACAGCGGTGAACTAACTATCCAGCAAAATCTTGCAACTTCTGCCCAAATAATTGAATATGATTTTAGAAAAATTGGATATTGTAAAAACTGGAATTTGATACCTGATCCAACTAAAGCTCTATTATATGCAGATACATCGGCAATAAAATTCTATACAGATATTGATAACGATGGTGATGTAGACTCTATTCATTACTATTTAGGTCCAACTTCTGAACTATCTGGGACAGCAAATCCAAGAGACAGATTGCTATATCGGGTACTGAACGGCGAACAGCACAAAAGTGCAAATCTTGGTATCACGCAATTTAAATTGGTTTATTTTGACGCGCTCGGTGATACACTTACACCCCCTATTGGTCTAAACGGAGGAGTTACTTCAATCGAGATTAATTTAACTGTAGAAAATACGGATGCTTATGATCAGAAATTTTCAAAAGCATTTTGGCGACAAATAAGAATGGTTTCAAGAAATTTAAAGAACAGGTAGGTATAAAATGGCAGGCAAAGCAACTTTTCTTGTAATTATTGGTTTTACCCTTGTATTCATGGTCGCTATAAAAAATTTCGGACGTATTTCAACAGATGCTGTAGGGAATATGGTTAGCTATTACACTGAAATGATAGCACATAATATTGCTGTTAGCGGTGCTAATCTTGCATCAAATCAAATTTTTGTCGATCCAACATGGGATGATGGATATTCCGATGAAAACTTTTCAGGTGGCAAATTAAATGTTTCAGTTCAAATTGTTGACGCTTATAAAAACATCCGACAAATAGTTTCGACTGGAACTTATCATGGATTAACAAGCACAGTTACAGTAACACTTTCACCAAGTAAATTTTCAAAGTTCGCTTACTATTCGGTTAGTGAGGGTGGAACAATTTGGTGGAATGCAAGCGATACAGTTTGGGGTCCAATACATACTCAAGATAATTTAAGAGCTGCGAATCATCCTACGTTTTATGGTAAAGCATCCAGTTTAAAATCACTTATATATTATACCAATCAAAAGACTGATAAACCCAAATTTTTAGGCGGATATGAAACTGGTATTAACCTCCCATTACCAACTAGTGCTGTAGATGAAATGGAGACTGCTGCAGATGCGGGAGGATTAGAATTTAGCGGAAAAGATACGGTACATATGTTTTTTGTAAATGATTCACTCAAATACAAATTTTCTTATGGCGCTTCTTACACAACTGTCTATTTACCAGATGCTGCACCAAATGGGATGATATTTGCAAAGAATGCCGTTGTTAGATTAAAAGGTACCGTTAAAGGTCAGTACACTATTGGATGTAATAGTACTACAACCTCAACGGGTAAAGGCACAGTTTGGTTAGATGACAATATTGTTTACAACAAAGATCCGCGTTTGTATTCAAACTCTACGGACATGCTGGGTATTTGTGCAGAAAATAATGTGTGGATTACAAAAAATACTGCTAACAATTCAAGTATAAATATTCACGCTTCTGTTTATTGTGAAAAAGGTGGGTTTGGAGCGCAGGATTATGACACTAGACCTATAAGCGGTAATATTAATTTGCTTGGCGGAATAATTCAAAAAACTCGTGCTGCTGTTGGTACTTTTAGTGGATCAGCAATAAATCATGGATTTGCTAAAAGATATAAATATGATGATAGATTTATGACTGCATCCCCACCATTTTTCCCTGGTACAGGCGGATTTGAAATTGTTTCCTGGTTAGAATAAGAAAATTAATAAACAATTGGGGGAACAATTTTTATTACATTTCTGGTATATTCATATCATTATTTTTACATTTAGGATAACAAGCAGGTTTTTAGTTTGAAAGAAACAATTTTATTAGTAGATGATGAGTTAACCTATCTGGAATTACTTAAAAGTATTCTTCAGCAGGAAGGCTATACCAATGTTATTACAGAATCCAATCCTTTAAATGTACCTCATCTTTTAAAAACACAAAATATAGATCTTATTCTACTTGATATTTATATGCCGCAGATGAATGGTCTGCAGCTTCTTGAACAAATAACTCCGGAATATCCCAACATACCAGTTATAATTGTAACTGCAGTTGATGATAAAGATATTGCTCTTGAGGCAATTAAATTTGGTGCGTATGAATTTATAATCAAGCCGCCAGATACTGATCGCCTTCTCCTTACAATACGAAGAGCGATTGGCTACAAACTTCTTGAAAAGGAAAGAGATGTTTTAAGAGGTGAATCATCAATGCCCAAAGTTGATGATAATAAATTTTCAAATATTATCACTGACTCAGATACAATGCGTAGGGTGTTTAATCTTGTTGAAATTTTTGCACCCACCAATGAAACAATTCTTATCGTCGGTGAAACCGGAACAGGTAAAGATCTTATAGCAAAAAAAATCCACGATCTATCTTCCAGAAAATACAATCCTTATGTTGCCGTAAATCTTGCATCAATATCCGCTTCCCTTTTTGAAAGTGAGTTGTTTGGAAATATTAAAGGCTCGTTTACAGGCTCTACTAGTGATAAGCAGGGATATTTTGAAGCCGCAAATGGAGGAACAATTTTTCTTGATGAGATTGGTGAACTGCCAAAAGAACTTCAGGGAAAACTTTTACGCGCTATTCAATACAATGAAATTTTTAAGATTGGAAGTTCAAGTCCAATAAAGTTAGATATTAGAATTATCGCCGCCACTAACAGAGATCTTGTTGATGATGTAAACAAAGGAAACTTCCGTGCTGATCTTTATTACAGATTGAATCGCGGACACATAAGCTTGCCTCCGTTAAGAAGAAGAGGAAATGATGTGTTACTTATTTCTAATCATCTTATTAAGGTTGCAAACGCTACATACAACAAAAATATTTTAGGCTTAACCCGTGAAGCAAGTGCTCAGTTAAGAAATTATCCTTTTCCCGGTAATGTTAGAGAGTTAGAAAATATTATTTTTAATTCGGTTGTGCAGGCTGAAGACAATCAGCGGTTAGCGTTTGTGGAAATTCCAAAAGTAACTGAGCGAAGAGAAATTGAAATGCAAAAATCTGAACTATTGATTTCGTTTGAAGAGGTTGAGAAAAAGCACATCATAAATGTAATGGGCGCCTTGAATAATAATGTTAGAAAAGCAGCATCCATTCTTGGCGTAAGCGAAAGAACACTTGCAAAGGAGACTTAAAAAAATCCGCGAAGACTAAGACAGGCTTTGCTATACACGTAAATTTTAGCGTCTAATTTGTCGCCTAATATTTAAATAATTCCTACACTCCAATATTTCTTCATTTTACTTCAAAAATCGAAACAAATTTTCCCAAATTTTTCTTGCACGCAAATTGCATAATAATGGTAAGCTTTTATACTAAATAAATAAGTGAAATAGTATAAAAGTATTTAATGATAATAGATAAATGAGAGATGGGCTTATGAAAACAATATCAACTAATGCCAATATCATAACAGATTTCAACTACGGAAAAGTTTTTGCAACCGAAAGAAAAAATGATTTTTCTATTATAATGAAACTGGTTATTGCTTCATCATTTTTGTTTGCAGTTGCAGTTTTAATCTTCTAAATATCAGATAGTAAAATCATCATTCCTGATTAGCAGCAGAATTGCGGAGTTAGGTACGATTAAAAATTTTTCTTTTTCAAATTCTATTTCAAACGCTTCCTTCCTTAAAAATATTGCAAGATCCCCATCTTTAGCCTGAAGCGGTATATATTTTACCTGATCATCTTTTCCCTTCCACAATTCATCTTCATTTTGCGCTGATGTTGCATAACCGGGACCAACTTTTATTACATAACCACTTTGAATTTTTTCTTTTTCGGATACACCTACGGGCAAATATAATCCGCTGTTTGTTTTGTTGGTATCCTCTTGTGGTCTTATTAATACTCTATCGCCAACTACGATAAACTTTTGGAGGTTTTTAATATTTACATTCATGATTTTTTCAAATTATTAATTGATTCAGTACAAATATAAAAAAATACTTTAAGCTGTTTTAGAATTTCTTGTGAACTTAATCAGGTACGGAAGCAGAGATGGATAATTTTTCGCCAAGCCAAAACCTAACCGGCGTGATTTTCTATTCAATATTATTCCTTGAATAATTTTTGCAGTTGAAAGTCTTTTCTTAAATGTTTTTTCATATCGCTTTTTATATAGTGAATATATTTTTTCACGATTAGTTTCATCGATTCCAAATTCACTTATAATTTCAAAAAGAAGCTTAGCAGATTCCATCGCCATTCCTATTCCATCGCCGGCTACAGGAGAAATTACTCGCGCGGCATCACCAACCATAATAATTCCATTTTCAACCACTTCCCTGCTTCCAAAATAAATATTGCCTGTTCCGTAAATATTTGCTGATTTGATATACTCAATTGCTTCATCAGAAAATACTTTTTGAAAATATTTATTTGATTTAATTACATCAATTAATCTTTCGCGAGATGGAATTTTGGATTGCTTGCGATTCTCAAGAAAACATACTGTCATTTCAGTATCACTAACCTGATTCATTCCACAATAAAGTTCTTTATCAGTATAAATTCTAATCTCATCGTTAAATGAATTTTTCAGCAAATTAATTGGCAGATGAAATTTTACTCCATTTAAGTTTGATTTTTTATTTACAAAATCTCTTTCAAGTTTTTTGTCCAAAATATTCTGTTTACCGTAAGCTGCAATCACCAGCTTAGATTTTATTTGAAGTTTATTACCAGATCCATCTATCAATTTCTGAAATAAAATTTGAGTTTGATTTTGTAGTCGAGATGACTTCTGCAGGTTGGATAATATTAACTTTTCTGGCTTTTGCTTTTTCAACTAATAACAAATCAAAAACAGAGCGCTTCATTGCATAAGCTTCAAAATTTAGATCCGATTTTAATTCGATTCCAGATTCATCTACAGCGCGAAACGATTTAAGTTTATTTGGGTTCAGAGAGATGAAATCATTGAAGAGATTTAATTCTTTCAAGATATCGGTTACTTCTTTTGAAAGAAATTCACCGCACAAGGTCTCGCGAGGAAATACCTTTTTTTCTACTAAGGTTATATCAAAACCTAATTGAGACAAGTAAAGAGCTGATGTTGATCCCGCCGGTCCGCCGCCAATAATTAATATGTCTGTTGTTTGTTCAATCATTTCTTTATCACGACCATCCATCTAAATGCCCACTTTTTTTTGATAACAAAATTTTTTACTCCAACATCTTCTAATAGGTTTAGTATTTCTTGTTTTGTAAATCCTCGTTTAACTGAAAGAGGTGCATCGTTTTTTACCATTTCACTTTTTGAAAAAAGAACTGTTAGGATTTTAATTCCCATCAAAGCAAAATAAGATCTTTGCAGATCGTTAATGATAATTCCTTTACTAGCTATTCTTAAAAATTCCTTTAACAATAAATGTATTTGTTCTTCAGTAAAATGATGAAGAAACAATGCAGTGTGAATAATATCGCAGCTATTATTCTTAAATGGAAGCTCAAAAGCATCAGAATTAATTCTATCTATTAGATTTTCTGAGTTGCTTAGTGCTCGCAGATTTTTATCGATTGAAAGAATTTGCAGATTGGGATATTTACTTTTTGCGGCTAAAAGATTATCCGAAGAACCTGATCCAACATCAACTATTTTCAATTTGTCATTTTCAGATTCAGGAAAATATTTTAATGCTGATTTTGTTGTAGAAATCCCACCAAGGAATTTATTGATGATTTTTAATTCGTGTAAAGCTTTATCAATCCGCTCATCTTGAATTGAAAAATCATCCATTATTTCTGCATCGTATGATCGCTTCATTCTAAACTACTTTAAAAAGTACTAACTCCATTGTTAAACCCGGACCGAATGCTATTGCACAAAGATAATCATCCTTATTCAACTGACTATTTTCTAAAATATTTTTAAGAACAAAAAGAATTGATACAGATGAAAGATTACCAAAATTTTTCAATACTTCACGTGAAGGTTTTAACTGCTCATCAGAAAGTGCGAGTCCGTTTTGTAATGAATCTAAAATTGCCCTGCCGCCGGGATGAAGTGCCCAATGTTTAATTTGGGATATATCTATTCCCTTTTGAGTTAAAATTTCCTTCGCTTTGGGTGCTGCAGAGTTAAGAATAATTTTAGGAAGTTCGGATGATAGCATCATTTCAAATCCATTGTTTCCAATCTTCCATCCCATAAACTTCGCTGAGTCCTGAAACAAAAATGATTCAGCAAATTGTATTTCAAGTTTTTTTTCGTTTGAAATATTTGTTTTAGAAAAGTAAGCAGCCGCGGCACCATCAGCAAAAATCATATTTGCTAAAATATTATCTCGTGTTGGTTCAGTTTGAAGATGCAAACTGCAAAGCTCAACAGAAACCATTAATATATTTTCATTGCCCTGCTGTTTCATAGCCTCCCAAACTGAATTAACTCCAACTAAGGAAGCTGCACAACCCATAAAACCGATATTGGTTCTTTTAACACTCGGCGAAATATTGAACTCTTTAATCAGTTCATAATCTAAACCGGGTGCAAAAAATCCCGTGCAGGAAATTGTAATTATTCTGTCTATCGAACCAAAATCTATATTATTCTTTTCGGCTAATTCTTTAACCGCTTGCTTAGTTAATAAGATAGACCATTTTTCATATTCAGTCATTCGGGATTTAGTGTCCGGCGAGAAGTAATTTCCGTCTTTGGTAAAAAACTTTTCAGAAGAATTTTCTTCGCCGTCTTTTATTACAAAAAATCGATGATCGATACCTGATTGATTTGCTGCCATATCAATCATTCTGCTTATAGCTGATGTTCCGCCCATACGTTTTTTCAACTCACTGGCTGCATAACTTTGAGAGACTTTAAAAGGTGGCGAAGCAGTTACAATATCTATTAACATATTTCCTCTATTAGTTTATAGTTTAACATAAAGAATAGAAGATTCGTTTCAAATTCCATTTTACTTGTATAAATTTGAATCCATATTTTAATAGAAAGTAAAATGAGTAAAGATTTCTGGAATAGTAGATATTCTGAACAGGAATTTGCATACGGAACTCAGCCAAATGCATTCCTTAGAGAACGATTAGAAAAAATTAAATCAGGAACAGCATTGTTTCTTGGCGAAGGTGAAGGAAGAAATGCCGTTTATGCGGCTACGCTTGGCTGGCAGGTTGATGCTGTTGATTTTAGTTCATCTGCAAAAGTTAAAGCATTAAAGTTAGCAGAAAAGAATAATGCTAAGATTAATTATGAAGTTTTTGATCTGAATGAGTACGGGTTTAAAGAAAATTATTATGATTTAGTTGTGATGATCTTTCTGCATCTTCCACTTGAATTGAGAGAAAAAGTTTTTAAAGATTCTATAAATTCATTGAAACGTAACGGAATACTTTTAGTCGAGGCTTTTAACAAAAATCAGATTAATAATTCGTCCGGCGGACCACAGTCGTTAGATTTGCTTTATTCAGAAAATGACGTGTTAGGGTTAGTTAAAGATCTGAGAACTGAAACGATTGAATCTAAATCAATAGAATTAGATGAAGGAGAGTATCACAAAGGTAAAGCGGATGTTGTAAGATATGTCGGAGTAAAAAGTTAACCGATGAAGAAAGTCTTGTTCATAACTTACTTCTGGCCTCCATCCGGTAAAGCATCGCTTCACTGGCCATTGGATATTATTCGTCATCTTCCCAAAGATGAAATCGAACCAATCATACTTACCGTTGAAGAGGAAACATTTACACAGAAAGATGAAAGTCTTTTAAGTAAAGTTGATCCAAACTGGCGAATAATAAAATCAAAAGCTTTAGAACCGTTTGATATTTATAGAATTTTTATCGGCAAAAAGAGAAACGAAAAACTTATATCGTCTGAAACAATATCGACTGAAAATAAAAGCCTGACTCATCGCATTGCTTTGTGGATAAGACTAAACTTGTTTATTCCAGATGCACGGGTAGGCTGGAATTTTACAGCAATAAGAGCTGCAAGTAGATTTATCGAAAAAGAAAATATTGATGCCATCGTTTCAATTGGTCCGCCGCATAGTTCTCATTTAATTGGGTTAAAACTCAGCAAGCGATTAAATATTCCTCACATACCTGTTTTAATAGATCCCTGGGTGGATATTGTTTATTACAAAAATCTTAAAAGAAGTTGTGTAACAAAAAAGATTGATAATCATTTTGAAAGATCAGTTCTAAAAAATGCAAAGCATGTTGTATTCGTTAATAACTCAACAGAAGAAGATTATCAGAAGAAATATAATTTTATCAAAAATAAATCAACTGTGCTTTACTGGGGTTATGATGAAGAAGTTTTTGAGAGCCTGCCAGTAAATAGTCTGTCAAAAAGCACTGATTTCAAGGTCATTCCCGTGAAAACGGGAATCCAAAAAACAAAAGATAATATGGATTCCCACTTACGTGGGAATGACAACATAGAAAATGACGCCTCAGAAATTCATTCCGATCTAAAGATAGAAAAGATTTTAGTGCATGCGGGAAATATGTTTGCATATCAAAATCCTAAAAATTTTTGGAAACAGATAAAAATCGAAAACGACAAAGGAAATAAAATAGTAATCCGTTTTGTTGGTTCTGTGGATACTGAGATTTTAAACTATTTAAATTCAAGCGGCTTAAAAGATAAAGTACAGTTAACGGGTTTTCTTCCATACAAAGAAATGATAAAAGAAATTCTGCAAGCAGATATGCTGTTAGTTTGCTCTACAGAGCCAAGGCACGTTCCTGGTAAGTTATTTGAAGCACTGCGAACAGGAAATCCCATAATAGCTTTTGGTGATAACAACGAAGAAGTAAAAAAGATAATTGAAGATGCAAATGCAGGGATGATGTTTGGATATGATGAAAGTGGTAAGGAGT
>CAWEUT010000011.1:0-154628 GCA_963812305.1 uncultured Ignavibacteriaceae bacterium | reverse complement strand
TGTGTTAAAGTCTGTTCACAAGATGCAAAACAAATTTTTTCTGAGATTGATGACACATATCAGCTTCTTCAATCAGGAAATGCAATTGCAATAATTGCTCCATCGTTTGCCGCATCATTTCCGGATGAATATAAAAAAGTTCCTGCTGCACTAAGAAAACTTGGATTTACAAAAGTAATTGAAACAGCCTTTGGTGCTGATCTTATTTCAAATGATTATATGAATTTAATCAAAGCTGATAATGATAAAACGGTTATCAGCTCTGCTTGTCCTGCCGTTGTAAGTTTTATCCAGAAATATTACATAGAGCTGGTTCCGAATCTTGCGCAAGTTGTTTCTCCAATGATTGCACTGGGGAGATATCTTAAAAAAGATTTAGGAGAGGATGTAAAAATTGTTTTCATTGGTCCCTGCGTTGCAAAGAAACACGAAGCTCAGGATGAAGACGTTGTTGGTGTTATAGATTCTGTCTTAACATTCACCGAATTAAAACAGATGTTTGATGAAAATGGAATGAACGTTAGCGAACTTGAGGATAGTGATTTTGATGAACCGCATGCTATGATGGGGAAAGCATATCCGCTTGCTGGCGGTTTGATTAAAACTATTGATGTTAGCGGTGATATACTTGAAAAAGATATAATTGTTGTTGAAGGGAAGAAAAAAGTATTAGAGATAATTGAAGAGATCTCAAACAATCATATCAATGCAAAGTTTACAGATATTCTTTTTTGTGAGGGCTGCATAAGCGGACCGGCCATTGATACAAAGTTAAACTATTATGCAAGACGCGAAAAAGTTATAAACTATATTGATGAAAAAATTAATAATGTTGATAAACGTGTATGGAAGAGTAATCTTTACAATGCAAGAAAATTAAATCTGCAAAGAACATTCAGAATTGATAATCAAAGAAGACCATATCCAACCGAAGAAAAGATTAAAGAGATATTAGCACAGACTAAAAAATTCTCTATCAAAGACGAGTTAAATTGCGGCGCTTGCGGTTATCCAACCTGCAGAGAATATGCCGTAGCAATTGCAAAAGATCTTGCAGAAAAAGAAATGTGCTTGCCTTATGTTCTGGATGAATTAAAAATTGCTTATGATAATCTAAGCGATACTGAAGAACAATTAAGAGTTGCTGAAAAGCTTGCATCAATCGGGCAGCTTGCTGCGGGAGTTGCGCACGAAATAAATAATCCGCTTGGAACGATTTTGCTGTATGCCTCGATGTTAAAAAGAGATTTAGAAAAAATTTATAATGATGATCAGAGAACAGAAGATTTAGAGTTGATTGTTGAAGAAGCAAACAGATGCAAAAATATTGTTGCTAATCTTTTAAACTTTGCACGACAGGGAAAACTAAATCTTAAAGAATTTGATATTAACAGAAACTATAAGAGAAGTTTTAAAACCATTTACAGTTAATCCAGTTTACAGACAAATAGTATTTAAATTTGATATTCATAGAAAACAATTATACAATAACAGGCGATGAAGATCAGATTAAGCAGGTGATAATAAATGTTAGTTAAAAATGCCTGCGATGCGATGAGTGAAACTGTTCATAAAGAATTAGAAATTGTTCTCAATCTTATTCAGATAGCCATAATTTTAAAATCGAAATAACCGATACAGGAAATGGAATTCCCAAAGAAAATCATAGCAAAGTCTTTACACCTTTCTTTACTACAAAAAGTATGGGCAAAGGAACCGGATTGGGACTTGCAATTTCTTACGGTATAATAAAAATGCACAAAGGAAATATTACATTTACAAGTGAACCAGGAATAGGTACTACATTTAAGGTTTTATTACCTAAACATAACACATACCAAACATATGAAGGAAACGAAGGAGCGAAAGCTTTATGAGTAATTCAAAGAAAATACTTTTAGTAGATGACGATTTAGATCTTCTTGAACAAAATAAATTATTAATTGAATCCAAAGGTTATGAAGTAATTACTGCTAGCAGTGGTAAGGAAGGTTTTGAGGTCTTTAAGAAAACCAAACCGGATGCCTGTGTGGTTGATTTAATTATGGAAGAACACGACTCTGGTTTTATACTTTGTTACAGAATTAAAAAAGATGAGTACGGAAAAAACATTCCCGTTTTCATTCTTACTTCTGCAACTTATGATACCGGTTTTAAGTTTGGCGCATCAACATCCGAAGAAAAAGAATGGATAAAGGCTGATGCACTTCTAAATAAACCAGTAATTATAGATGAGTTTGTTCAAAAACTTGAAGCGTTTTTTGAATTGAAGAATAAGTAACACATCTTGTCCCACTGAGCGAAGTCGAAGTGTGATTGTCTATTATTTATAAATTAAAGGTCATCCTTAGTCTTCGCTCAGGATGACAATTATTCTTTAATGTCATTCCCGCGAAAGCGGGAATCTAAGATTTGGTTACACTGATTCCGCGTCAATCCGCCTCGGCGGACGGAATGACAAAACAAAAATTATGAACACCTACAAACCAAAAGTTCTGATTGTTGATGACGAAAAAGGTCTTCGTGTTGGTGCGCAAAGATTGCTTACCAGAGAAGGTTACGAAGTTACTGCAGCTGAGAATGGAACAGACGGAATTAAGTTCGGAACAGAATCAGAATTTGATCTTGCAATAATTGATTTAAAAATGCCGGATATAGATGGACTTGAAGTTCTGCAGCAAATCAAAAAAAAATATCCGCACACTGTCTGTTTTATAGCAACAGCTTATGCCAGTTATGAAACAGCTGTAGAAGCAACTCGTATAGGCGCCCAAAGTTATATTCCCAAACCCTTTACACCTGAAGAACTCTTATCAAATCTTAAAGAAGGTTATCAAAAAAGATTAGTAAATCTGGAAGCTGAAAAGTGGCGAAAGGAACGCGAAGAAAGATTACTAGAAGTTGCTTTTGAAAAAACAAGAATGAATACTATCGTAAACTCAATTACGGATGGTGTTCTTGTTGTAAACACTGAAGGTCTTGCGGTTCTTTATAATCCTGCAGCTTTAAGATTTTTAGAGTTACCACGAATTGCTGTTGAAGAACAAATACTAGATAAATTTCGACCAGAAATTCTTAAACTCTTTAATAATATTGTAAAGGATACCTCCGCCGAGCATAAATCTTACAATATACAAATTGAGCTTAAGCCTAACAGAGAATTTTTCATTGAAATTACAGCATCTGCTGTTCGTCATCCCGGTGAAAACATTGCAGGAGTTGTGTTCGTTTTTAAAGATATAACGGCACTTAAAAAAATCGAGTTTGTAAAATCCCAATTCGTTTCAATGGTATCGCATGAGCTTAAAGCTCCCATTGCCGCGGTGTATGGGTTTTTAAAATTATTTAACGATGATTCGATTAAACTTAGTCCTGAACAAAAAAAGGAATATGAAAACCGATCAATGATAAGGCTTGATGGTTTATTAAAAATGGTAAACGATCTTTTAGATATATCTAGAATGGAAATGCAAACAGTGCATCGTGAAATAAAGCGGGTTTGCATTCACGAAGTTATCTCTTCAATTCTTGAACTATTTCAGATTGATATCAACAAAAAAGGTATTCATGTAATATTTGATCAGGATGAATACAAACAATGTATAAAAGCTGATAGTGATGAGATTACCAGATTGTTTACAAATCTTATAAGCAATGCAATTAAGTATAATCGTGAGCAGGGAACAATTACAATTAAACTTTCTCTGTCTGATGATTATCTTCTTACAACAATTAAAGACACCGGAATCGGTTTGAAGCCGGAAGAAAAAAATAAATTGTTTACGGAATTTTTCCGTGCTAAAAATGAAAAAACAAAAAATATAAGCGGCACAGGTTTGGGATTGTCAATCGTCAAACGTATTGTTGATTCATACTCCGGTAAAATAGAAGTTGAATCTGACTATGGCGAAGGAACAACATTTAAAGTATTTTTACCAATGATTATTTCTAATTAATTACTCCGCTCTATTACAGGGGCTATTTTTAAACTACATACAGGAACAGAGATGAAGCGCATTTACAGTTTCATATTCGTCGCGTTGTTTTCATTTTCATTAATGATTACAACATTGTTTGCTCAACCTGAGGGAATTTCCGTAGTAAAATCTACTAACGGTTACACAGTAAATTTTTCTTTGCAGCAATATGATTTTGCTTCTATCAGTAAAGAAGGAAGCGAATATTTTGATATTCAAATTCCAGGATACGGCGTTACGCCAGATGTTGGAATGCCGGCCTTACCACAAATTTCTTTTAATCTTTTTATTCCAAGTGAAGATCTAAAACCAACAGTTAGTATAAACTCTTTTGATCAATCAACACAGATACTGGATAAAAAAGTTTATCCAAAACAAATGTACTGGAGCAGGGAAAGATCTTTGAGCGAAAGACCGTTTACAATTAATTCTGATTACTATAATTCGAACGGAATTGAAAAACCTTTGGTTAATATTTCTGAACCATTTGTGATTGGCGGTGTAAGTGGAGTAATGGTTACAGTTTTTCCATTCTCATATAATCCTAAGGATAATAAACTTTCAGTCACAAGTTCTGCAACATTCGAGATTAAGATTAATGCAGAGTTAGAGCCTACTGTTTATAAATCAAACGCATATAATGAGTTCTTGAAAAACGTTCTAGTTGGATATCATCCGACTGTGTCTTTACTTTCAATGAGATATTTGATAATCACAGCACCAACATTTGAAGCTGGATTAGCATCATTTATTAATCATAAATCCTCACAGAGTTTTACAGTTGATGTTTTTAATACAACAACAACCGGAACTACAACAACAGCAATTAAAACTTTTATCCAAAACAGATATAATGATTTGCAACACGTCCTGAATTTATATTGCTAGTTGGCGATGTTCAGCATATTCCTTCATGGATAGGAACGGGAGAAGGAAATCCAAATACAGATTTAAATTATGCACAGCTTGCAGGTACAGATAAGTTTGCTGATGCATTCATTGGAAGATTTTCTGTTACAACTACTCAGGAGCTCCAGAATGCATTAGCAAAATCCATTTATATGCAAAGCTATATTGCAACTCTTGCAAAGAAAAATGTTTTTATGGCTTCAACAGATAATTATTCTATCACTGAAGGCACTCATAACTACGTTATCAATACACACTTTCAACCTGCTGGGTGGCAATAATCTAAAACTATATACGGTTACTTATAATGCAACAACACAGCAATTGATTGATGCACTCAATGCTAATCAAAGATTTGCAATTTACTCAGGACATGGCGCAGAAACTTCCTGGGCAGATGGTCCGGTTCTCAGTCAATCGCAAGTCAGATCATTAACGAACACTCTTATCTATCCTTTTGTTTATTCATTTGCATGTATAACAGGTTCATATCAGATCGCAGAATCTTTTGGTGAAACCTTGATATGAACAACAAACGGTGGATCAACTTTTTATGGATCATCAGTAAACTCTTATTGGGATGAAGATGATATTCTTGAAAAAATGATTAATTGATGCAATGTTCTTACACGATTTAACTCGTGTTACTCCAATGTTTGATAAAGCAAAATTTGATCTTGCAACACATTACGGCGGAGTAACAGCAACAGTTCTACGTTATATGGAAATGTATAATTTAATGGGTGATCCTTCAATGCCTGTTGAACGACATATTGCTCCAGATACAACTCCACCAAATGCAATAACAGATTTAAGTGTGGGTGATGCAACATCAAATTCACTTGCGTTAAACTGGACTGCACCGTATGATTCAACTTTTGGCGGAGTAACTACTTATGATTTAAGATATTCAACAAATCCAATTACAAACGATGTTGATTTTAATAACGCAGCACAAAAATTATACACAGCAGTTTCCGATACTGCTGGACACCAAAATCTTTTACGATTGATGGATTAGATTTTAACACAACTTATTATTTTGCTGCAAAAGCTTTAGATATGTGGAATAATAAATCGCCTATGTCTAACGTGCCTACCGGATGTAACATTGTTTCCACCTGCTGCAACACTTAGTGTTGATTCAATGCATTGTATTTCAGTTCCTGATACAACATTTACAGAATATCTTTTATTATCAAATACATCAACACAAAACTCTACGCTTGATTATTCAATCGAACTTACCAATAGCACCTTTCCGGATAATGTGCAGATAGTATTAACAGGTGTTAATCAGAATCTTGAAGGATCGACAGATTACAACAAAGATTTTCCACCAATTTATAATGGATATAGCTTTAAAGATGCTGGTGGTCCTGATGCATTTGGTTACAAATGGAAAGACAGTAACGATCCAAATGGTCCTGCTTATGTTTGGACAGATATCGCAGCAAATCCAAGTGCAGTAAAAGTTACAACTTGGAACGGTACTCTTGATGATGGTTATACAAATGCTATTCCTGTTGGGTTTGATTTCAAATTTTATGGAACCAATTACTCAAATATTTATTTAAGCACAAATGGATTTTTAAGTTTTAGTGCATTAACATCTGCATATTATTCTAATTATGGAATTCCTGATTCTGATGTTCCAAACAATATTATTGCACCTTTTTGGGATGATCTTGATGGTAGAACACAGGGCACAGTTCATTACTTACGAGAAGCAGATAAACTTACAATTCAATACACTAACTGGCAAAAATATTCTGGAACAGGTTCACTTACTTTTCAGATTGTATTAAAATCTAATGATAGAATAATGTTCTATTATAATAATCTTAATGCAACGTTAACAAGTGCTACTGTTGGAATTGAAAATGGTGCCGGCACTGATGGACTTCAAATAACTTATGATGCAACTTATCTTGCAAATAGCTTAGCAGTTCAGATTGCTGCTGATCCTGAATGGCTAACACTTAATAATTATAGTGGTACAATCTATAGCGGTAACTCAATTAATGTTGGCTTAATGATAAATACAGATGGAATGGATCTGGGCGATTATTCTATGGATATGGAAATCACAACTAACGATCCTGTTCATCCATTAATGATAGTCCCTATTACAATGACAATTGATAATGAAGTTCCTGTAGAGCTCGTTTCATTTAATGCAGAAATGGTTGATGGAAATGTTGTTCTTAACTGGAGCACTGCTACTGAAACGAATAACAATGGATTTCAAATTGAAAAACGTGAAAAGTCAAATGTCAAAGGTCAAACGGAATTTAGTTCTGTTGGATTTGTTTCAGGTAAGGGAACAACAACTGAAAAAACATTCTACTCATATTCTGATAAGAATGAAAAACCAGGAACATATTTGTACAGATTAAAGCAAATCGATTTTGACGGAACATTTACTTACAGCAACGAAATAGAAGTTGAAGTAACCGGACCAAAAGATTTTGCTTTATATCATAACTATCCTAATCCATTTAACCCCAGTACAACAATTAAGTTTGCTTCTACCAGTTAAAACAAACTTAAGCTTAAGTGTTTACAACACACTTGGTGAAAAAGTTGCAGAAATATTTAACGGTGAACTTGAAGAAGGTTATCACGAAATGATGTTTAATGCTTCAGGACTTTCATCAGGAATATATTTCTACAAAATAGAGAGTGAAAATTATTCAGCAACAAAGAAATTAATGTTGTTGAAATAATTGTTTGTAGTTCGAGTTTCCAAACCTGAACTTACGTTTTATAAATATTAGAAATCTCAGGGCTGGAGTCCTGATCTACAAAATTAAGGCACGATTGCTCGTGCCTTTTTTGTTAAACAGCGTTAGTAGTTCAGAAATTTATTTCATCAATATCATTTTACGAGTGGATGTAAAATTATCAGCTTTTATTGTATAAAAATAAATTCCCGATGTAATATCATTCGCATCAAACTTAACCGAGTGTTTTCCCGACTCCATAAATCCATTTACAAGTGTTGCAACCTCTGAACCAAGAAGATTGTAAACCTTTAAAGTTACATTTCCTGATTTTGTGAGAGTATAATTTATTTCAGTACTCGGATTAAACGGATTAGGATAATTTTGTGATAGTGAATATTCTTTTACAGTTTCAAAATCCACTTCAACAGAATTATAAATTTTAGAAGTCCCATCAAAATCAATCTGTCTTAATCTATAATAAGATTTTCCTTCAGCGGGATTTTTATCCACAAAAGAATAATTAGATTTTTCAGTTGTCGTTCCCTTGCCATTTATAAATCCCAATTTTTGCCAGCCCGAATTTGATTTTGTTGATCTTCTTTCAATATCAAATCCCATATTGTTGGTCTCGGTAGAAGTGATCCAGTTTAACAATACATTATCATCCTTGGTAATTGCAGTGAATGAAGTAAGTTCAACTGGAATAATTCCATAAACAACAATTCCGATATCATCAACAAACCATCCGTCTTCAGTAACAGAACCATCGGTCCTTAATTCAAATTTTAATTTAACCTGATTTGAATTATAGTTTGATAAATCCATTATTTCATTTACCCATGTGCTCTGGATTCCATCATATAAAGGTTCGCCGGTCGGTTGGAATGATCCGGAACCTGGAGTAGTATATAACCCATTTAGCGGTACCCAGGAACTTCCATTGTTTGTTGATACTTCAACCTGACCATAATCATAGTTGCTCTCAATATCATACTTTGTCCAAAAGTTCAATCTTGGGTGAGCATTTGATGAAAGATCTATCGCATCCTTCAATGTCATCGTTACAGTAGCTGTATTAGCATACTCTCCAGTTTTACTATCCGTAAAAGACGTTGGCGAAGAATGAAAAGCAAGGGTGGTAGATTCCCACTTTGGTATAGATGGTGTTGCAGTAACATTCCATAAAAGTGTTGGATCATTTGTTGAATCTGCAAAAATCATAATTGGTGTGCCGGTAATAAAACTTAGTGTATCTACAAACATTGGTGTGCCGGATGTGGACACAGTAAGCAGCATTTTAACATTTACATCGGCAGGCATTGTACTGCCAATTGTAAAAGATAAATTCTGATTTATATTTAAAGTTGTGCGTGCGGGAATGCTTCCAACATTCACTACCCCAGAGTTTATGGTAATTAAAGGATTATCTGAACTAAGTGAAAGAGAAATATTTGATGCATCACTTAATCCTTTATTTTTTAATTGCGGAATTATTAAATCAACATTATCTCCGGGATTAAAATACTGCTGTGAGAAATATGGATTGATAGCCGATACATATTCTCCGGCAACGTAAGCATAGTATAGATTAGGTTTTAAATTTTCTATCGCTAAGGGAAATATTTCCGGCTGACTTGGCCAAAATCCTGTGCTTCCAACTTCGGGTGTCATAGCAAATATTTTTCCATGGTTAAGAAGTATATCGCCGTCATAAAAATAATCATCACTGTTTCCACGTGTGCTGTATCCAACAGTTTGTTGATCAGTTCCGTAGGTATATCCGTTATAAGAAGTCATGTCGCGCGCAAACTCACGAAAGATTGCCGAATCCGGAGTTTCCTGCTCAAGTGCGCCGTAAGGATAAATTAATAAGTTGCTGTATGTGTGATAGTTTAGTGCGTTTTTAAAATATCTTGTAGTAAGAAAATTCTTTATGCTACTTGTTTCAGGCTCAGAGAAAGGCGCGGTTCCTCTATATGTATCGCTGGAAGGATCTGTACTTGAGCCGCCATTAGGTGCATTCCAGTAAGTGTACGGACCGTAATTTCTATTTAGATCAACGCCATAACTACTGCCATTATTTTTACGGTTCTTTCTCCACATTCCACCGCCGCTAGGATATGTAATGCGATTATATTCATATCCATCTGGATTAAGAACAGGAATAAAGTATAATTCTCTATTGTTCACTATATATTGAACGGATGGGTCTGTATTATAATTTTCTAAAAGATAGTACATAAAATAAATCATCTGCATCATGCTTTGTGGTTCACGTGCGTGGTGAAGTGCAGTGTAAAGAATTTCAGGCTCTGCTTCATCTACGTCAGGATTATCAGAAATCTTAACCATGTAAATAGGTCTGCTTTCAACGGTATTTCCGATTGAAACTTTTGTTGTAATCAAATTTGGGAAGTGAGATTTCATACTATCTAACTGAGCTATTGCTTCAGCAAGTGTATAAAATCCGCCCATCGAGCCGAAACCAAATCCTTCAACTCCAAAATTATCTTTGCTGTTCTTTATGATTAATGATTTTTCTGTCTCAGTAAGTTTTGGCTGTTTTGAATAATAATCAAACCAGTCATCAATCTGTACTTCATAACTAAAGTTTGTCATTTGAAGTTTTTGAAAATCAGTATCATCCAAAAAAACAATTACTGCGTTATCTTTAGTTACGTTTGGATGATCAAATTCTAATCCTGCATTCTGCAATTCGGAAATATCCTGCAAACTTTGAATATAAATTTTTACTTGTTTATAGTTCTGTGCATTAACTGAAAGTAAAAATGAAAATGAAAGCAAAAGTGTTAAAATAAATTTCATAAGTAGCCTTTGTAGAAAATGATTTTTTTAATAGGTTCAAATTACAAGTTTTATTTAAATTAGTCGCAGGTTAAATCAATTTTTTATAGAAAAACCAGGCATTTGATCAGTTTCAGCTTCGTCAAATATTGTGCGAAAATAAAAAACTAGAAAGTAGAATCTATGACCAAAATAACAGTTTATGAAAAACCGACTTGTACAACTTGTAGAAAAGTAGCCAAAGCTTTCTCAGAGCAAGGCATCGATTTCGAAAAGGTTAATTATTACATCAAACCATTTACAAAGAGTAAACTAAAAGAACTTTTAACCCAAATGAGTATGAAGCCATCTGAATTGTTAAGAAAAAATGATGAAGCATATAAAAAATTAAAATCAAAAATTGCACAGCTTACAGAGGATGAAATTTTAGATTTGATGATTAAACATCCTGATCTCGTTCAAAGACCGATAGTTGAAAAAGGGAACAGAGCTATACTGGCAAGACCTCCTGAAAGGATAAAAGAATTAATGTGATAATTGAATTTGATATCAACTTATTTTTCTTCTGATAAGATTATTTTGTAATATTTTCTTACAACATTTGATACTTCTGTCCTGCAAAAAAAAATTACCATTCGGAAAAATTAATCGACTCATTTACTCTTGTTTGATTGTGAGACGTTAAAAATTTTTTACTAAAGCAATTATTACCACTTTTGTCGGGTAAATATTTCTAAAAGTGGAGATTATCTAGATTTTCCAACCTTACTATTGGTCTAAATAACTTGGCATAAGTGTTGCAAATTTTTGATCGTTAAACGCAATATTAATATATATTAGCCCGAATTATTAAGTGACCGATCAAATAAATAAAAGCATATCCGAAGTACTACGGGATTTTTTCAATAAGAATCAATTTGATGAGTTTATCTCACTATACCAATCTTCAAAGTTTGATAAATTTGATTCTGCTTCCTCTCCGGCTTTAAAGCAGCTTGATTATAAAATTCAGGATGGAATAAATTATCGTTCGCAGGTTGATCTGCTTGTTACATTTGCCGGAAACAATCTTGCAAAAGAAAAATTTCTATCGTTACTGCTCTATATCAGTCAGGCATCAATAACTAATGGTGAGTTTTCTACTGCTATTGATATAAACCAAAAAATAATTTCGCTTACTGATAATGATGGTGACATGATTGATCTGTATGCAAATGCTCATCTTTTAATTGGTGAGATTTACAGCAGGCAGGCTAAGTGGCAGGATAGTTTTAATTATGTTAATAAAGCATTAGATATTTACTCGACTATTAACGATATAAAAGGCATTGCTAAGAGTGAAAATCTTCTTGGCACTATTCACGGTGATCTTGGAGATGTTAAAAAAGCCATCGAAAATTTTGAATCCGCACTTGAAAAATCTAATGATGAATCAAATTATATCGAAAAAGGTAAGATTGAAATTAATTTAGGCATCATAAGTAATATTAAGGGATTGTTCGATGAAGCATTAATTAATTTCAAACGTGCTCTTATCAATTACAGTAAAGTTGGTGATAAAAATAGAATTGCAGAAATTCATCAAAACATTGGAATGGTGTATTCTAAAAAAGGCGAGTACAAACTTGCAATTAACGAGTTTGATGAAAGTCTTGAATCTTCAGTCGAAAATAATTACTTACAAAACATAGGCATAGTTTATCTTAGCAAAGCTTTTGTTTACACAAAACTGAAGGATTTTTCTCTGGCAAATGCTTTTGCTGATAAATCAATGGAAGTTGCTCATAAGCTAAATGATAAGTTGACGATTGCAGATGTTTATAAAATTAAAGGAATCATACAAAGAAATTTGCAGAATTATATTCTTGCAGAAAATTACCTGGAAACAAGTTTACGTATAAATAGTGAAGCCGGAAATCAATTGAACAGAGCAGAAACTTATCAGGAACTTGGTGTCCTGTACAAAGAGATGGGTAAATCAAAACTGAGCAAAGAAAACTTTAAACTTGCACTTGAGTACTTTAAAAAAATAAATTCTGAACCCGATATTGCACTTCTTGAAAATCTTTTAGCCTCCAAATAAAAAATGCCTGCCCTTTAGAGCAAGCATTTAAGTCTTTACTAATATCAGATACTAATTTCCAAAATTTAATCCCTTTAAGCTATCCAGATCACCAAAACTTGGTAACGCAATTGCTGTTACAATCATTCCTATCACAAAGTATATAACAATCGCAATAATAATTACAACAACAAGATAACCTACTAATTTATCCTGTGGTGTATCCTTAACTATTTTTAATCCTAAGTACATAAGATAGAGCGAATACAATCCTAATATTCCTAAAATTCCAAGTATTGGAATAATGCCGAATATTCCTGCAATCCAGGCGGCAGTGTAAGAATAAACAGCAACCTTTAAAGATGCATCCATATTTTTTGTAGAGCCGAATGATGGAGCCAATGCATCTATAATAAAAGCTACAAGATAAACCCCGACTATACTAAGAATGTAATAAACAACTGCATAAATTAATCCGTTTGAAACCGGAATTTTATAAGAGCCGAAGGGTCCTAAAGAAATTCCAATTAAAGATTGACCGATGAACGTTGCAATAACCGGGATAAGTGCCAGAATCAGTACATACTTTGTGAACAAATCAGAAGTTGAGGTTTGTTCATTCTTAATTACTTCCCATTCGGTTTTAGGTGTAATAAGAATATTTTTAGCACGGTCAACAAGATTCATATTGTACTCCTATAATTGTGATTAATGCGTCTAATTTTGGTTATCCAGTAATAAAATTGTATTTGAATATTGATTTTTAATTATGTCGGGTTTTTCCATAGTTATCTTAAAATCTTAGAAGTAGAAGCGGTAAGGGCAAGCACTAATAATTTATTTGTCATACTAACTCCTTAATTATTAATTATTTTCACCCAGAATTATTTGAGGATCTAATTAGTTATCGGATCGAACGATAGAAAACTAAGAAAAATACATTTGCATCACAATAGTTGTCGGATATCTTTTTAATTGCACAAACAACAATAAATTACTCTTTCAAATCTTGTTTATGATTTGGATTGCCTTTATTAAATTGTGCAGGAAAATTTATCACTTAATTATTTAAGGTATATTTATGATCAGTCAGGAATTGTTAGACATTTTATGCTGCCCGGAAACAAAAGCAGATCTTAGTTTTAGATGGAAACACTCTTGTATCCGTTGATAAAAATACAAGAAGACGATATAGAATCGAAGATGATATTCCTATTATGCTTATTGAAGAATCTGAGCAGCTTAGTATTGATGAATGGACTTCCATCATGAAAAAGCATGGTAAAGGTGTTTAATTTCTTTTAGTGATATTTTGGGAGTTGGTGTTTTTGTGGCAGCAATGTCTACTGAAAAATCTTACAAAAATTATTGCCGCTAAATCACAAAATCACTAAGTGCGTCAAAAAATATTAATACCTATCTTTGAACTACATTTGTTCATATTTTTTAATCAAAAATCGACATAACAATGGATCCAATTAATATTATCATCGGACTAAATATCATCGCAACATTTGGGGCTAACGTTGGAGCAGCTAAAAAAGGAATAAAAGATAAGGTTGGAGTATTTAAGGATAAACCCAAAACATATCTTCAAACTTTACCACTTGTACTATCAACAATAGCGCTTGTTGTATTGATAGTAAGCCTATTTCAAATTGGAACTCTGGAATATAAAACTGACTACCAAACAATAAGAGTTATCGGATTAGCATTCTACATAGTCTTTTCCTGGGTGCAGATTTGGTCTACAAAAACATTAGGTGATTATTTTTCACAGGACATTGCGATAAAAAAAGAACATCATCTTGTAACAAACGGACCATTTAAGTTTATCCGGCATCCCCAATACCTTTCACAATTTTTAATGGATCTTGGCGGAGCGGCGGCAACTTTAAGTTTTATACTAGCGCCTTTAGCTTTAATTCAGATTCCGTTCTTGTTTATGCGTGCCTCTATGGAAGATAAACTTCTTGAAAAACATTTTGGCGAGAATTTCAGATCATATAAAAAGAAAACCGGAATGATAATACCATTCATAGGGTAAGATGTTTATTGCAATGAAATTCAATCTATTAATATTTTTCATGATCCATTTCTTTATTCCAGACTTTTGCACAGGATGGAAATAATGTTCTTGTTGTAACAAAAGACGGAATGAAAAATATTCCCGCTTATGTGAGAGAAGGAACTGTTTATTTTTCACTAAAAGATTTTGCTGATGCCGTTGGTGTTAATTACTATTACAACGAAGATGCACAAAAAATAGAAATAAAGTTCAATAGATATTTCGTAAAAGCTTCTGCAAGAAATCCTTTTTTAGTTTTAAATGAAAAGAACGGCGATAAGCAATTAGTCATTCAACTTCCAACCTCGACATATTTGATTAATAAAAAAGTTTATGTTCCACTAAAGTATAGCTTAAGTGCTCTGCAGGCAGCTTACGGCTATGAGCTAAAGTATGAAGCACCAAATAAAATTGTAATTGGAAAAAGTATTGATGCAACAACAGAACTAACCGAAGAGATATCCACCAAATACAACATAACCGGAATTGTACTAAACGAAAAAGCAAACGGAACTTTAATAACTGTTAAATCAAATAAACGAATTCCATCATATCACAGTGCATTTAAGAATAATATTCTTACGCTCACTTTTAGAAAAGTAAATGTTGATGTTGAAAAGGTTAAGCACATAGGCTCTGAGGGAGTCGTTAAAAAGATTGAAGCAAAAAATGTTGGTGCAGATGCAATAATCAACATTACTGTTGGTAAAGAGTACACAACAAACGAAGTAATGAATATTGAAAACAGTAATGATATTCAGATTACAATACATAACAAGTTATTTAATCAAACTACTTCATCAAACAAGTTAAAGGATAAATGGGAGTTTGATGTTATTGTTATTGATGCTGGACACGGCGGGCAGGATGCTGGTGCAATAGGTGTAAACGGTGTTAAGGAAAAAGATATTAATCTTTCCATTGCACTAAAACTTGGTAAACTTATCGAAGAAAATATGAAGGATGTTAAAGTTGTTTACACGCGCAAGACTGATAAGTTTATTGATCTTTACAAACGCGGTAAAATTGCAAATGAAAATAATGGAAAGCTTTTTATTTCAATTCATTGCAACTCAACACCAAAGAAGCCAAGCACTGCAAACGGATTTGAAGTTTATCTTCTTCGTCCGGGCAGAACCAAAGAAGCAATTTCAATTGCCGAGTTTGAAAACAGTGTAATACAGTATGAAGAAAATCCTAACCGTTATGAAAAACTAACTGATGAAAATTTTATTCTTGTTAGTATGGCGCACTCATCTTATATGAAATACTCTGAACGCTTTGCCGAGTATTTGCATAAAGAATTTAGTAATCATCCCACATCTTTCTTCACGCGGAGTTAAACAGGCAGGATTTTATGTTCTGGTTGGTGCATCCATGCCAAGCGTACTTATTGAAAGCGGATTTCTTTCCAACACAAATGATGCAAAACATTTAAACACATCTTCCGGGCAGCAAAAATTTGCCGAGTATGTTTTTAACGGAATAAAAAAATACCGCGAAAGTTATGAGCTTGAAATGCAGAATGAGTAAGTTTAACCCACCCCAACCCTCCGTTTCTTAAAGAGAGGGAGTTTTGGTTCCTCCCCTTTACGAAAGGGGAGGCTAGGAGGGGTTCGGATTAAGGATATAAAACTTTATGACACAACTTTTTAACAAACATACCGAAAAAGAAAAAAGAAGAATCCTCCGAAAGAATACAACTGCTTCCGAAAAAATTGTTTGGACTTACCTAAGAAGAAAACAAATATTAAGCGAAAGATTTTTAAGACAGTTTAGCGTTGAATATTATGTGTTAGATTTTTACTGTCCAAGATTAAAGCTAGCGATTGAAATTGATGGCGACTCACATTTTATTAATCAGGATGTAATTGATTATGATAAAGAGCGACAAGATTTTATTGAAAATCTTGGAATTGAATTTTTAAGATTTAGGAATGAAGAAGTTTTTGCTGATAATGATGGAGTTATAAATAGTATAACTCAAAAAGTAAAAGAGTTGCAAAAAGGGAACCCTCCCCGTCCCTCCCTTTCGCAAAGGGAGGGAGTTTAAATTCTCCTTTTTTAGAGAACTTGTGTGATAATCATGTCAAAGTAATTTCGAAGGAGTATTCGACTAAGAAATCTGAACAAATTATTAGAACTTCTCCTTTTGGTCGAAGTGATAATCTCAAATTTTACACAGTCCTTTAAAAGGAAGGGAGTATAAAATTCCTCCCCTTTACGAAAGGGGAGGTTAGGTGGGGTTCAAAACTCAGAATCTTTTATTAAACTTACATTGTTAATTTTTATTATAATGGGTTTTTATGAAGTTTGTTCTGGTTTCATTTCTGGTATTAGTTGTTTTGTTTTTTTCGTTATCCTGCAATGAAGGCTATGATTTTTCACAGGCAGCACTGGGTTTGGATTTGCAGGATTTTTCCTGCACAGAAGCCTGGATTGAAGTGCAGATTGGCAGCAACGATAAAACTGCAAACATCTACATTAAAAAAAATGATGAGATTATACAGACTGTAAATGTTGGTGAGTCTGAGACTCTATTTTATTTTGATGGCTTATTGCCAAACACAACCTACAAGTTTGATGCTGTTACTTACGAAGACGGCAAAGAAGTAAAAAGCAATCCCGTTACATTTACAACCTTAGACACCACCAGCCACAACTTTACCTGGCAAACTTTTGACTTTGGGCAGCACAGCAGCAGTACGCTTTATGATGTTGCAATAATAAATGAAAATAATATTTGGGCTGTTGGTGAGATTTATATGAATGATTCGCTTGGTAATCCTGATCCAAAATGATATAATGCTGTCCATTGGAATGGAACAAATTGGGAGTTAATAAGAATACCTTACTATTATTCAAGGACAGCCATTTTATAATCCGATCCAATCAGTATTTGCATTTGATGAAAATGATATTTGGTTTTGTGGTAATGGTGTTAGTTCATTGGAATGGATCAATTATATTCCAGTACCCATTCCAACAAATGTTTGTGGGCCTGTATCAAATGAACAAAATCTGGGGCAGCAGCAGTAATGATTTGTACGTAGTTGGTAATGATGGCAACATTGCTCACTACAACGGCAGCAGTTGGAGTAAAGATTGAGAGTGGAACAACATCAATATATAAATGATGCTTGGGGAATTTCAAATGAACAAAATAAAACAATATGTATATTGTGCTGTTTCATCATTCTTTAGTCACCGGGGATAAAAAGATATTAAAAATAGTTGATGGAAAAGTTGATTCAGTAAGTTGGAATAGAGATGTAAGACTTATACTCAGCGTGGACAAACAATGAAAACTTTTTATACGTATGTGGTGAAGGTGTTTTTGTAAATAAGTTTGGCACTTGGGAGCGAAATTATTTTACAACCAGTAGGAACAAACTCAATACGTGGAAATGACATTAATGATATTTTTGTAGTTGGATGATTATGGATTTATTGCTCATTTTAATGGAATTAATCTGGCAGATATATAACAATAATTATCTTAAAGGAATATTAAGATTAACTTTAAAGGTAATATTGTTGCGATAGCTGGAAATTATAAGGTAAAGGCTATTAGTAGAAATTGGAAGAAGAAATTAAATCTAATCCAATATTCTCACTTCATTAGAAAGTTCATTAACATCACCGGGCTGGATGGGGAAGTGAGTGGAAAGAATTTTTCCTGCTTGCTCAACTGCGTTTAATATTCCTTTACAGAAATTTTCCTGTTTAAAGTCTAAACTCATACTGTTTGATATTTCATCCCACACAGATTGTTCTACAAATTCATTGATTTTTTTATCTGCAAGAATGCAAAACTCTTTTGCATTAAAAAGCATAAAGATTAAAATTCCCGTTGCGCCTTTGGTTTTACCAATCTTAGCATCAATAAATTCTTTTTCTGCAAGCGTGCGGACAGATTTAGTCTTTTCAAACCATCCGCGTTTTTCTTTAATTGTAATTACAAGTTCACCTGAAGTAGTTTTTTCAATCTCATTAATCTTTGCAGAGATTGATTTTAGATCTTCTTCACTTAGGTATTTGTAGATAAATTTTTTAGACATTTTCCTTTTAATTCAAAATTCTAAAGTCAAAATTCAAAAGAGTTGGGTTAATGTCAAACGGAAAATGAGAAACGAGAGACGTAAGACGAGAAACGACAAACCAGAAAATGTCATTTCGATCCCGATTTATCGGGAGAGAAATCTGAGTTTTATACTATTTAGATTTCTCAGTCGGGGACTCCTTCGAAATGACTTTTAATCCTTATACAAAAAAGTCATTGCGAGTCTCGACTTTGTTGGACGAAGCAATCTGCCAATTGACAGACAGTTTTTTTCAATGTGTACGGTAGATCCCGAAACAAGTTCGGGATGACAAAACAAAAAAAAGCGCACCTTACGATGCGCTTTATGGAGAACAGATGAGATGAAAACTATTTTTTATAAACTGAAACATCTCCTCCGGATGTACTGGCTGATAAAGGGTTGCCTCCTTTATTTATATTTGCAATAATTTTTGTATCGCTTAGTTTTTTTACATCATTTAAAGTTAAGTTACAATCAACATCACCACCGGAAGTTTCTAAATTTACTTTTGCGTTAAAATCCGAAGGAACTCTTACATCAATATCTCCGCCGCTTGTTGAAAGCTCTATGCCCTGATTTACTCCCGTGTATTCAACAGTAATATCTCCACCGGAAGTACTTGCTTCAATCTTTGCATTGCTGCAAAATAAATTTATATCACCGCCTGAAGTGCTTGCATAAAAGTCTCCTTCAAATCTATCGCCCCAAATATCTCCGCCAGAAGTTTCTAAATAAATTCCACCTTGTACACCAGCAACTTTAATATCTCCGCCGCTTGTATTGGTATAAATGTTAAATCTTGCAGGGACTTTAACCTCTATTTTGAGACTGAGATTTGAGAACCAATTCCAGCCATTATTTCTTTCTGCTTTAACTGTTATTTCATCTGAATTAGATTCAAAAATAAAATTATATTTTTCTGCAGCTTTGTCATTACCGGTTATCTTAACGTAAACTTCTGATTTATCCCAGGGAGTAAAAACAATATCGCCGCCATCGCAAGTAACACTTATTTTTTTACCTTCAACTATTTGAAAAGTTTTTTCTTTGATTACTTTTTTGTCATCGTGGTTTGATGAAGCAAATGTGTGAGTTAATGATATGGTAAAGATTAAGGTTAAAGCGACTAAATACTTAGTAAATGTTTTCATTTAAAACTCCTATTAGATTTTATCCATTAGACACCCAAAACTAGTTTATGGTTACTATAGATTAAAAGCTTTATTAGTGATCGGTAAAATTTGATGATTAAAGGAAGGTGAGAGCCGCAAATTAATTTACTCTGCATCAAGCAGATCCACTGCCTTATCAACTGAAAGATGAGTACCGTAAATTACGAGTGTATCCGCAGGTTTAATTATCTCTTTTGCAGAAGGATTTGAAATCGTTTTACCATTACGCACTATTGCAATAATTGTTGCATCCGTTTTTGCACGCAGATCAATTTCCGTGAGATTTTTGTTGATGTGAATATTGTCATCGTTAACATAATATGTTTCTGTTAACCCCTGAGCAAGAATTTCGTCAAGATGAGTAAACGAGCTTATATCCAATCCTTCTTTTCTTAAAAAACTGTAAGACTCCTGCCTAAGTATTGTGGTTTGTTTCATAATAACATTAAGCGGGATGTGATATCTCTCCAATACTTTTCTAAATATTTGTAAAGCAGTTTCAAACTCTTCGGGGATAACATCATCGGCTCCAAGTTTTATTAATTCATCAACCTCAGTTACATATCTTGTTCTTACTAACGCGTATATATGGGGATTAAGTTTTTTTACAAGCTGCAAAGACATTCTGGTTACTGCTGGATCTGAAATTGCAAAAACAATTATGTTTGCTTTATCAATATTGATAGCTTTTAAAATTTCTTCCTTACTTATATCACCATAAATTATTTTCTCACCCTTTGCTTTTTCTCTTTTAACGGTATCGGGATTAAGTTCCGTAACAACATATTTAATTCCCGTTTCCTTTAAAACTCTTGCAAGATTACTTCCGTTAAGTCCAAATCCTGCAATGATAACGTGACCATGTAAATTTTCTTGATTATCAGTTGACGGCTGTTTTGTGCTTTCAAGGCTGCCACTTGCAGTAGAAATAAAAGGAGAGAGCTTAAATAAAAAAGGTGTTAGTATAATTGTAAAAATTGTTGATGCTAAAAAAGCATTGTAATAATCACCACTAATTAAATTTAAATTAGCTCCCTCTTGAGCCAAAACAAAAGCGAATTCACCAATCTGAGCAAGAGTTAATGCCGATAACACAGCAACGCGTATCGGATACTTAATCATTATAACTATAAATAAAACAATCAGTGCTTTTGTAACAATCACTCCTACCGTAATCAATAAAACAGTTAAAGGAAATTCAACAACAAATTGAATATTTAATAACAATCCTATCGAAACGAAAAAAATACTATTAAAGGCATCTTTTAATGGTAATATATCAGAAACAATTTGATAACTGTATTCCGACTCCGAAAGTATTAAGCCGGCAATAAAGGCACCAATTGCAAACGATAAACCAAATAAGTGAGTTACATATGCTGTTCCCAAAAGCAAAAGTAATATCCCGATAGTAAAAGCATCACGCATTCTAAGTTTTGCTAATTGAAATATAATTTTTGGCATTAAGAATTTTGCAGCCACAAAAACAAAGACTACTGCACCAAAAGCTATAAGTATCTGAATTAGTATTGTACCCATTGAAGATTTTTCCGTTGCACTTAATAACGGTAAAAGTAATACCATTGGAACAACAGCGAGATCCTGAAAAATGGAAACACTGATTGCAATTTTTCCATGTGGGGCATCGAGTTCATTACGTTGTGAAAGCAATGTTAATATTATTGATGTGCTGGAGATGCTTATTAGCATTCCAAAAAAGATTGACTGCTGTGGAGTGAAACCTATAATCAAATAAACAACAAAAGAAATTAATATTGTTAAAAGAACCTGAAGACCGCCAACTACAAAGACAAACTTTTTCATCTTGAGCATTTGCGTAAAGGATAGCTCCAACCCGATTGTAAAAAGTAAAAGTATAATGCCGATTTCTGCCATAGCTTCAATCTGATTTACAGATTTTATTAATTTAAATCCGTAAGGTCCGATTATCATACCAGAAATTAGAAATCCAACTATGCTCGGAAGATTAATTTTTTTAAATAGAAAAATGATCGGTAGAGATACCAGAAGAATTACAACAATATCTTGAATAATTAAAAATTCCTGCATACTACTTCTTAGCTGGTAAATTTATGATGCCAATTACTCCGTGAGTCAACAGAAAAAAAGGAATTAGGACAACAAACATTACTTCAATAGGCGGTAGTTTTGCTTTCCATACAGGAATAAATTGAAGAATGATGATGATGGATATTATCATTATAAAAATAATTGATAAACTATTTGATAAAATTTTATATGAAAATTCCAGATAAGATTTACTATCCTCTATGTTTTCTTTTTGAAGAATAAAAGGACGCAGTGCTAATATTGCCAAAGCAGCCAATCCTTTAGTGCCCAATAAACTAATTGAAATTATTGTACCGAATCCAACAAAGATTTCAATCAAAAAAGCAATATTTAAATTTTTATACTTCAACTATTTCAACTCCGGGTTTTAAAATTATACCGCGGCTTTCGTGTCCATTCATTCTAACATTAATTGGTTTATCAAATCGTAAATGGCGTGTAAAGACAAGCTCTTCAATAGCATCTTGTTTTGTCAACCAATCCCAATCAATAAAACTGGGCTGATCATTTAAGTTCACAGTAAAATACCCAACTCTGAATGAAGTTAGGTTTTGGAAGAAGTGTGATCCTTGAGAAGGAGTAACGCTTATATCTTTTAATCCTGATTCAACAATTACGGACGCACCTGAGATTTGATCCCAGGTAACGGGAATCCCAAGCCACGAATCCATTGAACCCCATCTGCCAACACCTATTAACAGGTATGGTTTTCTTTCTGCCAGCAGCTTTGAATTTAATTTACTCACTTCCATTGCAACATCTTTACTTTTACCTCGATCAAATTTTTCATAATCAACTACAATAACATCATACAAACCATTTACTGCTCCGTTACCAAGAACCTGTTTGCTGTAACAGATTGTATCTTCATCTTTCACTTCACCAATTGTAAGTTCTTCGCTTTCACGGCTAAGCACCATTGGGCGCATTTGAAGCATTGCAAATTCTTTTCTCTCACCTTCCGGTACACTTAGATTAACTGCAAATTCAATTTCAACAGGAGTGCCCATGCCCCAGGAACCAAAATCAAGCAGCAGATCGAGTATTTCAGGCAGCGGAAAAATTTTATGTTTTAAGATGGGGGCAAAAGTTACAACTCTAATTCCATCGCGAGAAATTCCATCATATATTCCATCGTTCTCGGCTGAGTAAGTTGAGCCAACGGAATTTAGCGTTCCATCTTTTTCAGAGTCGGATAAATCAAAACTCTTTACCAATGGATCTTCAATGCTATCCGGGTGATGTTTTAATTTAGAATTTAAATCTAATGCAAAAAATTCCTGCTGAGCATTTTTTAAAGTTTCTTTAGCAGAAAAAAATTGAAGCATATGTTTTGGATATTTGGGACAAAATCTTATTGCGTTACCGCCTTCAACAACTGTTTTACCTAAGCCGAGCGCAACTAGTGCAATCCCATCTGTGGATTTTTGCGGAGCAATAGGATAGAAGTTATAGGACTTTGCAACCCCCGCAAAATCAGGATAAAACCGTTGTTCTTTTTTTGAGCCAACTAATCTTTGAATAATCACAGCCATTTTTTCCTGCTCTAATCCATACGAAGTAGATTTTATATAGTCTTTGGCTTTTTTATGAAACGTAGAAGCGTAAACACTTTTTATGGATTGCAATAACTCTGATAACCTAACTTCTAAATCAGGATTGCTGTTTGGAATCATGTAAGTTTCATAGACCCCGGCAAACGGAAGAAACTGTGAATCTTCTAACAGGCTGGACGATCTTACCGCAAGAGGACAATTTGTTATCTCGAGAAACTCTCTTAATTTTAAAATAATATCTTCCGGATAATTTTGTGAATCCACAAACTTTTGTGTAATCTCAAGATCGGCAACATCAGTAAATGCAAGCTGTTCTAATGCATTTGTGCTGATAAATTTATCAAAAACTTCTGTGCCTATAACAATCGCCGATGGAACACTTATCTCTACATCCTCAAATTTATTTTTAAGACCATAATTAATTATTAGAGTATTAATAAATCCCAAACCTCTTGCCTTACCACCGATTGAACCGCCGCCGATTCTTGCAAAACTATTTTTAGGATCAAACATATCTTTTCTAAAATCAAGAATAATTCCGCTTTGCTGAATTTTTCTGTACTCCTGAAGCGAAGTGAGCAGTCTATCGCGCAATCCCTGAACCGAGCCAAAATCTGTAACTTTGTGTGGTCTTAATTTTAACGAAAGATAAAATTCTGTACGCGCTTTCAGCCATTTAGAAAAATGATTTCTGGAAGCGTGATAAACCAAACTTTCATCTGGAATTTTTATTAGTGCTTCCTCTAATTGAGATAAGTTAGCTGCTCTAAATACTTCCTGCCCGCTGTTATTTACAAATACAAAATCTCCAAAACCGAAATTCTGAAGCATAAACTCTCTTAGTTCTTGCAGCAATCGTGGAGAGTTCTTGTGCATAAACGAAGCTCCGATTTGATATGCTCTTTCTCTAAAGCTTGCATCGCTGGATTGCAGTAATATTGGTATATCATCGTGCTGAGATTTTACAGCGGTTGCAAATTTTATTCCTGCCTGTGGATCTTTTATTCCGTGATGTTTAAAGTTTACATCCAGTATAAGTCCTAAAACATACTCCTGATATTTTTCATAATAATCCCACGCTTCTTCATAAGTTGTACAGAGAAGAATTTTAGGACGTGCACGCATTCTTAAAAATTTATGCGTAAGATTAATTCCTTCTCTTACCAATCTTTGCGATTGCTGAAACACTTCACTAAAAATTATTGGCAGGTAAGATGAATAAAATTTTATATTGTCTTCAACAACTATTATAGATTGAACGCCAATGTTCTTTGTATCATTTTCAACATTAGCGCGGTCCTCAACATATTTTACAATTGCTATAAGAAGTCTGTAATCACCGTTCCAGATAAAAATTCTTTCAAAGATTGAAGTATCATAATTTGTAGTAAGTTCTTTTCTTTCACGATTATCATAAGCGAGTAATATTATCGGAAGATTTATTCCGGATTGTCTTACCATCTGTGCAAACTTTATAACGTGCATATCCTCAATGTGCATGGTTGTGATTATAAGATCATAATTATGCATACCACTAAGCATTTCAAGGGCTTCTTCACCGGTTGTAACGTGTATAAGTTCAGGAGCAAAACTTAGGTTTAATGCTTGATATTCTTCTCTGATCAACTCATAGAGTCTGCCGTCTTCTTCAAAGAGATAATTATCATAGATACTTGAAACGAGAAGTATTTCACGAATTTTATAACGCATTAGTTTTTGGAATTTTTTTATTCGTGAACCGAATACGTCATCCAAACTGTGCTGTTTAACTTTTGCTGATCTGTTTTCCATAAATAAGATGAGATTGATTTTTGATGGTTAAAATATAATAAAATTGAGACGAGATTTCAGATTTCTTTTAATGGAATGTTGGAGTGAGGGAGTGTTTCTTATAAAAAAGGCGATCCGAAGACCGCCTTAATTGTACATTGTAAATTGTTAATTATAAATTAATTAAACAAGTCCCTGATCCAACATTGCATCAGCAACTTTTAGGAAACCTGCAATGTTAGCACCATCAACATAGTTACCGGGTTTGCCATATTTTTCTGCTGTGGTAATGCAGGTATCATGAATTCTAACCATAATTTCGTGCAATCTCTTGTCAACTTCTTCGCTGCTCCATGGTAGGCGCATAGAGTTCTGTGACATTTCTAATCCTGAAGTTGCTACGCCGCCTGCGTTGGAAGCTTTACCTGGTGAATAAAGAATTTTAGCATCACTAAATACTTTATAACCATCTAAAGTTGTAGGCATATTTGCACCTTCGCAAACACACATACAGCCATTCTTTATTAATTCTGTTGCGTTATCTGCGTTCAATTCGTTTTGTGTAGCACAAGGAAGAGCAACATCGCATTTAACTTCCCAGGGTCTCTTACCAGGAACAAATTTTACTTTAAATTCTTTTGCATAATCTTCAACTGCATCTTTGTTGCTTGCACGAAGTTTTAACATATAATCAATTTTTTCACCTTTAATTCCATCCGGATCATAAACGTATCCATCAGGTCCGGAAAGAGTAACCACTTTGCCGCCAAGCTGCGTTGCTTTTTGAACAGCTCCCCAAGCAACGTTTCCAAATCCAGAAACAGCAACTGTCTTTCCATCAAAACTTGTTTTCTTTGTCTTTAACATTTCTTGTGCAAAGTAAACTACTCCGTATCCTGTTGCTTCAGGACGAACAAGTGAGCCGCCCCAATTTATACCTTTACCAGTTAACACGCCTGTAAATTCATTGCGTAATCTTTTGTATTGCCCGAATAAAAATCCGATTTCTCTTCCGCCAACACCAATATCACCGGCAGGCACGTCTGTATTAGGACCAATGTGTCTTTGAAGTTCAGTCATAA
Organism: uncultured Ignavibacteriaceae bacterium; assembly: GCA_963812305.1. Classification (GTDB taxonomy): domain Bacteria; phylum Bacteroidota; class Ignavibacteria; order Ignavibacteriales; family Ignavibacteriaceae; genus IGN3. Next base: position 128,322 of record CAWEUT010000011.1, on the reverse strand, counting down.
AGCTCTGGCAGAAACGCATAACTTCGTTATCAGATTTTCCTTTAGGATCAAAATCAGATCCGCCCTTGCCGCCGCCCATAGGTAATGTTGTTAAATGAGTTTTTAAATACTTGTTCAAATGCTAAGAATTTTAAAATGCCCATTGTAACAGATGGGTGAAATCTTAATCCGCCTTTGTAAGGACCGATAGCAGAGTTCATTTCAATTCTGTATCCGCGATTTATGTGTATTTCTCCCTGATCATCAAGCCAGGGGACACGGAATATAATTGTTCTTTCCGGTTCAACCATTCTCTCTAATATTTTCATTGAGCGATATTCCGGATGGCGTTGAAGTACAAGTTCAAGTGAACCCATTACTTCTTCAACTGCCTGGTGGAATTCCGGTTCAGAAGGGTTTTTGGCTTTGACATCAGCCAATATTTTATTTGTGTAGTCAGACATAAAAGACCTCTATTTTTGTTTGTTGTTCATCAATGATGAATTAAGTTTGTGATAAATAATTTTTTATTAATTGTATAAATGGACACAGAATTTTCGGAGTGTAAAGCACTTTTTCCCCTAGAAATATTACTGTTGCGTTTAGCATTTAGTGTTAAAATCAATATTTTTTGTACATCAAAATTAGAAAGAAAAAGAGTAATTCCCTAAATAATTAAGGCAAATAAAAGAGGCATTATTTGAATCTTAGACCTATTTTTAGCAGGGTTTTTAATCAATAAATTTGAATTAACTGTTTATCTAAATTTATAAGTGAGGTTAACATGTCTGTAGAAATAATTAAGGAAAAAGTTGCTCAAGCCGTTTGATATTTTAATGAGGGAAAATTATTAAATCGGGGGTGGTTAAAAATAAAAACCCCAATCAAATAATTGGAGTAATAATTTTTTTGATACTAAAATAGATTTGCACAAATTATTTACAGACTCTATAATTTTTATTTTCCGTGAATTACATAAGACTGCCTGCCATCAGAAGCTATCATAAATGCTTCTGTTCCATCTGTCCATACATCTAAAATAATTTCTTGAAATCCTTCCTTGATTGTTATTTTCTGCCAGTCTGAGCCATTAAAATGATAAACCGTTGCATTAATTCCAGCTCCGAATATATTCTTAGAACTACTGCCACCTAAACTGAATACAAGTTGATCGTCATTTATTATTTTCCAGCCACTCCCTTCTATTTTAAATAGTCTGTCCCCTGCGCTATAATATTCAGTACCGATATTTTTGAGTATAACTCCAAAATTCCAAGCATAACTGTTAGGTGTGGAGTATGATGAATCGATTATTGCCCATCGACTGCCACTGAAATGGTACAGGTAGTAAAACGAAGTATCAATTGGCTGAACAACATCATTTCTACCACCTACCATATAAATATCATTTGAATTTAAACCACTCATACTAAGAATTTGAACACCCTGTGGTGGAATAAAGAAAGGAAATTTATTCCAGGTTGAACCATCAAAATGCAGCAATGTGTTAGTACCACCAGCCCAAATATTATTTGACGAACTGCCCCAAATACATCTAAGCGCTTTACCAGTTGAGTTAGAATAGTTTTGCCAGGTTGTACCGTTAAAATGTAAGATCAGGCTAAAATCTGTCGCAGTTTCTCCCACAACCCAAACATCATTTGATGAAAAACCGTAAATACCATTTACATCAAACGTTGTAATTGGTAAATCTACTGGTTCCCAACTATTTCCGTTAAAATGCCACAAACACCCAGGTGTATCGGCATTGTGCCCTCCAACATATACATCATTTGGTGCAGTACCCCAAATTCTTCTTAACGATGTCTGAAAACTATTATTTATTAATGTGTCAATAGTCCAGGTATATGTTCTCGGGTCTTTTGGGGGTATTACCGGCGGCGGATCGGTTGTGTCACAGCTAAACTGCGCAAGAATTGATAAACATAAAAGAAAAAATACTTTAAAGTTTTTACTTATGAGTTGTGATTTTAGAAAACGCAAATTAATTAATTTAAGCTTAAGCATTGGTTGTGTTCTCCACTGTAGTTAATTCATCGCAAAAAATGTTCCTAAAAAATACTTCATTAAAAAAACAAATATTAAGCTACCGTCAATATAGTCGGTAAATATTTATACAAGTAAGTAAAAAAATTACTTACACTAAAATGTAAATACTTTTATTTGTAATAAATAGTTTTATCTATTTGAGTTTGCATTAGTAACACTCTATTTTTCAGTTAATGATTTTTAACAGAAAATATTATTGCATAGTCAGTTCAATAATTCAAATCATATTTTTAATATCGTAAGAAGAAAATTAATGAATTAATATTTTAACATTTTTAAGTGAGGTTAATATGTCTGTAGAAATAATTAAGGAAAAAGTTGCTCAAGCCGTTGATATTTTAAAAGAAAAAAATATTGATATGTGGGTTACATTTGTCCAGGAAACCAAGGTTTTGAAGGATCCAATTATGGATATGACAGTCGGAGATCACTCAACCTGGAAATCTGCTTTTATCATTAATAAAGACGGAGATACAACTGCAATTGTTGGCGATATGGAAGAGGAGAATTTTGTTAAGTCCGGTGTTTATAAAAACATTATTGGATATTTAAAATCCTTTAAAGAACCTTTTGTAGAATATGTTAAGAAAAAAAATCCGCAAACAATTGCAATTAATTATTCTGTAAACTCAGTTCTTTCAGATGGATTGACACACGGAATGTATTTGCTGTTGATGGATTATCTAAAAGGAACAGGATACGAAAATAAAATTGTAAGTGCAGAAGAAATTATTTCACCATTGCGTGGAAGAAAATCTGATAAAGAGTTAGCGATAATGCAGGAAGCTGTTGATGAAACTCTTAAAATTTTTGATATGGTTACTGATTACATCAAACCAGGATTAAGTGAAAAAGATATTGCTGATTTTGTTTTAAAAATCACAAAAGGAAAAGGATTTTGGTTTAGCGTGGGATGAAGAAACTTGTCCTGCTGTTTTTACAGGTCCAAATCCATCTAATCCGCATTCCGGTCCTACTGATAGAAAAATTGAAAAGGGACATTTGATTAATATGGATTTTGGTATTTACTACAAAGGCTATTGTTCCGATTTACAGAGAACGTGGTATGTTTTAAAAGATGGTGAAACCAAAGCTCCCGCAGAAGTTCAAAAAGGTTTTGAAATTATTCGTGATTCTATTCAAATGGTTGCTGATGCTTTAAAACCAGGAGTAACAGGAGTTGAGATGGATGACATTGCAAGAAATTATATTGTTAAAAATGGTTACCCGGAATATCCACACGGACTTGGTCATCAGGTTGGAAAAGAAGTACACGATGGCGGTGCTGGACTTTTTCCACGTTGGGAAAAATATGGCAACGCACCTTTTCTTAAGTTAGAAAAGAATCAAGTCTTTACTATCGAACCAAGATTACCTGTTGAAGGATACGGAGTTTCTACACTTGAGGAGGAAGTTTACTTGACTGATAATGGTTGTAAATTTATTTCCAAGCCACAGAAAGAACTTATCTTAATTAAGGCTTAAGTATTAAATCCGGCTTGGTTAAATGTGCCAAGCCGGAAATATTTGTCTGCAAAGAACTATTAACATTTCTACAGTTTCGGTCATTTTTACAACAATTCTATTTCACTTCTCAGCTATTCTTGATTAAAGTGTACTAATTTTTAAAAAAATCAATGATGTTTTGAGCGTTTATTTGTCTTTATTGGAATGAATATTGTTTAATTACGAATCTAAAAAAGACAAAAAGCAATTATTAGACTTATACAGATGTGAGAAAACTTGAAAAACGATAAGACATTTTGGAATGATAATAATTTAGGAGTATTGGAAAATACAAATTTATCAGAGTATCATCTTCTTGCGGATGATCTTCCTGTTTTGTTATGCCGTTTCAAAAAAGATGGAACAATCTTTTTTGTTAATAAAGCATACTCCAAATTTTTTAACACCGCTAAAGAAAATTTATTAGGTAGTAAGTTTTTTATATCGTCTTCAGAACTGGAAAAAACAGATTCGCAAAAACATTTCTTAAATCAATTTAAAAAGCAATTTTCTTTAAAGCTTAGTGATGATTCAATTCACTGGATTGAATGGACAATTAATAGAATAGCTGAAAAAAATTCAAGTGGATTTGAATATCAAGCAGTCGGGCATGATATATCCGAGCATAAACTTCTTGAAGAACATTTAAGTAAAATTTCTGCCGCTGTTGAACAAAGTAAATCTACCGTTGTTATAACTGATATGGATGGAAATATTGAATATGTTAACCCCAGATTTTCAGAAGTTACAGGTTATACTGCCGAAGAAGTTATAGGAAACAGTACACGCATTCTTAAATCAGGCAAGCACGATGATGATACATACACTGAACTTTGGAGTACAATTTCAATTGGAAAAGAATGGCAGGGAGAATTACTAAACAAAAAGAAGAATGGTGAACTTTTTTGGGAGTTAGTTTCAATATCTCCTGTTAAAAACAGAGAAGGAAAAATAACAAACTATCTTGCGGTTAAAGAAGATATTAGTGAGCATAAAAAATCTGAAAAATTAGAAAAAGCACTTTACCAAATTTCACACTCGGTTATTAATAATGAAAATTTATCTGATCTTTATGCATCAATACATAAATCACTTGCAGATGTTCTTCCGGTAGAAAATCTTTTTATTGCACTTTACGATCAACAAAAAAACCTATTAAGTTTTCCTTACTTTGTTGATGAATTTGATGAACCATATGAAACAGAACCGCCCGGCAGAGGATTAACTGAATATGTTTTAAGAACTGGTAAACCATTACATGTTAATCAGGAAATATTTAAGTCACTTGTTGAAGCCGGTGAAGTTGATCTTGTAGGAACAGATTCACTTGATTGGATTGGTGTTCCGCTTAGGATAGGAGATAATACAATTGGTGTTATTGTTGTTCAATCATATAATGAAAACATAAGGTTAGGCGAACGTGATTTAAATGTTTTGATCTATGTATCTGATCAGATTGCACTTGCAATTGAGAGAACCAGAACACATAATCAATTAAAAATAAGTGAAGAACGCTACAGACTTTTGTTTGATAAAGCTGCCGATCTTATTGCGATAATTGATCCAAACGGAAAAGTTCTGGATATAAATAATATTTTTGAAGCTGAAACCGGGTATAAGAGAGAAGAAATAATTGGTGTAAATATTTTTGAAGCTGGGATGCTGACTTCAAAGTCTGCTGTTTCCGCTGCGTTTTATCTTTCGACATTATTAGTAGGAAAAGAAATACCCATTTTTGAAATTGATGCAATTAAAAAAGATTCTAATTTAATCAGATACGAATTAAGGGGAGTTCCTATACAGGAAAAAGATGATTTGATAGGTGTTCAGGTAATTTTAAGAAATGTTACAGAGCGTAAAAAAACAGAAGCAAAACTTTATCAAAGTGAAAAACACTTATCAAATCTTATGTCAAGCTTACCGGGTATGGCATATCGCTGCAGATATGATCATGATTGGACAATGGAATTTGTAAGCCAGGGCTCTTTAGAATTAACAGGTTATTTGTCCGATGAATTAATTTTGAATAATAAAATTTCGTATGCAGAACTTATTCATCCCGAAGACAAAGAAAATGTTTTTGTTACAGTTAGGGAATCAATAAAGAAAAAAACTCCTTATCAGATTGTTTATCGAATAAGAACAAAAGATAGCGGAGAAAAATGGGTTTGGGAAAAAGGAAATGCACAAATCTCCAAGAAAGGTAAAGTAGAAAGTTTAGAAGGATTCATTGCCGATATTTCGAGTCGCATTAATGCTGAGGAGGCACTAAAGGAAAGTGAAGAACTTTACAGAAAACTTATAGCAACATTGCCCGATATTATCGCTATCACCGATGTTAAAGGAAATATAATTTTCTTAAATGAAATTGGTGTTAGATTTACCGGGTATTCAAGTTTTGAAGAAGTTAAACATCAGAATTTTATTAATTTTATTTCTGAGGAAGAGAGAGAACGTGCTGGATTAAACTTTAAAAAAATATTTCAGAAAAATATTGGAACTCAGGAATATGGTTTTAAAAATAAAAATGGAGAAAAATTTCTATTTGAAATTCAGCGTGAAATTTTAAGAACCTCTGATAATTCTCCTTATGGTTTAATTTTTTCCTGCAGGGATATAACCGCTAGAAAAAAAGCGGAAACAGAACTTGCTACAATCCGAAGAAAAATACAGAACGCTTATTGATAGCATTCAAGATGGTGTGTTTTCTAATTGTGGATGAGAATAGTTCTTTTGTTAATAGAGCATTTTGTGAGATGATTGGATATGAAACTACTGAAATTGAAGGTAGTTCTTTTATAAAATTGGTTGCACCAGAAGATATTGATCTTGTTGTTAGCAATTATAAACCAAGACAGGAAGGTAAACCTGCACCATCATCGTATGAATGGCGTATGTTTCACAAAAACGGCGGAAAAGTTTTTGTGAATATGAGTGCGAGAGTAATTAACTATCAGGGTAAAAAAGCTACTATTGGTACCATTAAAGATGTAACGCATCAGAAAAAGTTGGAAGAGATTTTACTAAATCAAAAAAATCTTTTTAAAGGTGTTGCAGATGCGGCTAATATTCTATTAACTGAAAAAGATTTTGATCTGGCGATAACAAATACGTTAAAATCTCTTGGGCAATCGTCAGATATTGATAGAGTTTATATTTTTGAAAATTCAATAGACAGTGTTACCGGTGAACCGATTATGAGTCAGAAATTTGAATGGACTAACGGAACGGTTTCTTCTGAAATAAATAACGCCGATCTTCAAAATCTTTATTACTATCCCATGTTTGAAAGTTGGTATCCAATATTAAATAGCGGAGGAATAGTTAATAGTCTGGTAAAGGACTTGAGTCCCGAATTAAGAGACTTACTTTCTGATCAAAACATCAAATCAATTCTACTTGTTCCGATATTGGTTAAGAATAAATTCTGGGGATTTATCGGATTTGATTATTGTAAGTCAGATAGAATTTGGAGTGAAAGTGTAATATCCATTTTGCAAACAACTGCGGCTAACTTAGGCGGAGTAATAGAGCGGGAACTTGCTAAGACTGAACTGATAGAAGCAAAAAATACTGCAGAAGAAATGAGCAAATTAAAATCCAACTTTCTTGCTAATATGAGTCACGAACTTAGAACTCCGCTAATTGCAATTCTTGGTTATACGGAAATTTTAAAAACTGAAATTGAGCATCCGGAATGGAATGAAATGATTTCCACAATTATGCACAGCGGAAAAAGGCTGCTTGAAACTCTAAATTTAATTTTGGATCTATCCAAAGTTGAATCAGATAAAGTTCAGATAAACTATAAAGAAATAAATATTTCTAAAGAAGTAAATGATATTGTAACGATGCTTACCCCTGTTGCACAGAAAAAAAATCTCTATCTTAAAGCTGTAGTTGAAAAGGAAGTTATACTTTCTAAACTTGATAAAAGAATTTTACATTCTATCATAACCAATCTTGTAAATAATGCAATCAAATATACTCACAGTGGTGGAGTGAATATTGATCTAAGTATTGATAAGAGAAACGACAAAAATTATGCAATGATTAGAGTTGTTGATACAGGAATAGGAATAGCCAAAGAAGATCAGGAAACAATTTTTGATGAGTTTAGACAGGTGAGCGAAGGTTACAATCGCCATTTTGAAGGTGCGGGATTAGGTCTTACAATTGCTAAAAAGTTTACAGAAAAAATGGGCGGCAGTATTTCACTGGAAAGTGAAGTTGGTAAAGGTTCTACATTTACTGTTGTATTTCCCGCAGAAGAAGAAATTGTAATAACAGAGCCTGCAAAAATTGTAGCAAGAGAAAATAATCTCCCGCCAGCAGTAGGCAAATCCAAAAAAGTTTTGGTGGTTGATGATGATTTTGCTACGAGAAAAATTGTGGAGCTGTTTTTACGTGGTGAAATTGAACTTGAATCAGCTTCCAACAGTAAAGAAGCTACAGATATGATAAACAATGATGTTTATTCTCTTATCCTAATGGATATTAGCCTTGGCAAAGGCATCAGCGGTGTGGATCTGCTTCAAAATATAAAATCGCTGCCTTCATATAAAAATGTTCCCATTGTTGCTGTAACCGCTCATGCAATGGTTGGCGATAAAGAAAAGTTTTTATCATCAGGTTTCGATGATTACCTATCAAAACCGTTTGCCAAAAAAGATCTAGTAAATAAAGTCCGTAATTGGGTTACTAATAGAAACGGTAATGGAAGGGCTTACTAAACAAAACTAAAATTCGCATATACGCTGATAAGCCTCGAGTAGATTTTCTTTGTACTCATCTAAACTAATTTCAATTGCTCCAAACATTTTAAGATGTTCAGTCATGTACTGCACATCAAGAAGAGCAAAATCTTTTTCTTTAAGATGATAAAGAAGAGCAATTAATGCCGCCTTGGAAGCCTGGGAAAATTTTGAAAACATCGACTCTCCAAAAAACGCCCCGCGAAAAGTAACACCGTATAATCCACCAACAAGAATTCCATCTTTCCAAGTTTCAACTGAGTGAACATGACCACGCTTAATTAATCTTTTATATGCTTCAATTAGTCTTTCAGAAATCCATGTATGTTCACGATTAGCGCAGCCTCTAATTACAGAAATAGTATCTGAATCAAAACGGATTTCAAAGTCTAATTTATTAATTTCTTTTTTTGTAGAACGCGGAATGTTAAAATTATTAATTGGGATGATACATCTGGTTTCCGGTAAATACCATTCTATTGCTCCGGATTCCTGATCAGCCATAGGAAACGCACCCGTAGCATAAAGCCTAAGCATATTATTGGGTTTTAAAAATTCGTCTAAATTTTCACTTTCTTTAGTGCTCATTTTTATCACTTAAATGCAAATTTTCGAATCATTTTTTTTTTGAAAATTACCTTACTTAAGTTAACACATAAATTTTTTTAATTCTTTGTAAACACTGTAATTCTTTAAAGTTTTGATGAAAAAAATAGCAGTAGTTGCTCTAGGAGGAAACGCGCTTCTTCGGGGAAATGAAATCGGCACTATCCAGCAGCAAGAAAAAAACACATACGATACGTGTATCAATCTTTTAAATCTTCTTAAAGAGGATTACAATCTTGTAATTACTCACGGTAACGGTCCGCAGGTTGGAAATATTATGCTCCGTAACGAAGCTGGATACAACAACTATAAAATTCCTAAAATGCCATTAGATATTTGCGTTGCTGATTCTCAAGGCGGAATTGGTTATATGATTGAAAGACAAATTTATAATCTGTTTAAAGATCAGAAGATTAAAAAAAATGTTGTAACTCTTGTTACACAAGTTTTAGTAGATAAAGACGATCCGGCGTTTGAAAATCCTACAAAACCTGTTGGTGCATTTTATCTTAAAGAAGAAGCCGATCTTCTTGCAAGAGTAAATAATTTTGTGTTCAAAGAAGATCCTAGAAAACGAGGCTGGAGAAGAGTTGTTCCATCACCACAGCCGATTGATATCTTAAATAAAAAAGTGATTAAAGATTTAGTAAGTAAAGGAAATTTAGTTATTGCTTCCGGCGGCGGCGGTGTTCCTGTTTATCGCGGTGAAGACAAAAAATTATATGGAGTTGAAGCGGTTATCGATAAAGATCATGCTTCTGCTTTGCTTGCTCAAGAAATTGGAGCTGAAGCTTTTTATATTCTTACTGATGTTCCAAAAGTTTATTTAAGATTTCATAAATCGGATCAAAAAGCATTGGATGTAATTACAGCAGATGAAGCACAAAAATATTTTGATGATGGCGAGTTTGCCGCAGGAAGTATGGGACCAAAAATTCTTGCTGCAATAAAATTTGTAAAGGGCGGCGGAAAAGAAACCGTCATTACTGAGTCAACTATGCTTGGTAATCCTGAAGGCGGAACGAGGATAGTTAGTAGTAGGTAGTTTGTTGTTTTCTTGGGGTTGCCTATTAATCTATTTGCAAAAATTTCTTAAGTCATTTCGAAAGAGTCCTCGATTGAGAAATCTTTTTAGTTACTGTTATCAGATTTCTCCCTTAGGTCGAAATGACAAATTAAATTAAATTTTGCAACATTTATTAACTGCAAATATAATTGGTCGAATAAAATAATTATTTCTATAAAATAAAATTGGAGCACTTATGGCAATTAACATGAAAGGCAAAGATTTAATTTCTATTGCTGATCTTACACTTGAAGAAATTTATGAGATTTTTGATGTAAGTAAATCTCTTAAGGAAAAAAAATATACAGGCGAACCACATCGTTTGCTTGAAGGCAAAACACTTGGAATGATCTTCACAAAAAGATCTACAAGAACAAGAGTTTCTTTTGAAGTTGGCATTTATCAGCTCGGAGGAATTGGTTTATACTTTGGTCCAAATGATTTACAGCTTGGAACCAGCGAAAGTATTGAAGACACAGCAAAAGTTCTTGCAAGATACTTAGATGGAATTATGATCCGTACTTTTGCACACAGCGATGTAACTAATCTTGCAAAATATGCAAACATTCCAGTTATAAATGGATTGACTGATCTTCTTCATCCCTGCCAGGTTTTAACAGACTTGTTTACGATACTTGAAAAGAAAAGAAATTTAAAAGGATTAAAACTTGCTTATATCGGTGACGGAAACAATATGGCGCATAGTTTATTAAACGGCTGTTCAAAAGTTGGAATGAATATAGCCATTGCTTCTCCATCAGGCTACAAACCGGATAAAGAAATTGTTGAGAACGCTAAAAAGTCTGCAAAATATATGGGCAGCAAAGTTGAAATTCTTGAAGATCCTGTTGCGGCAGTAAAGAATGCTGATATTGTTTACACTGATGTTTGGGCAAGCATGGGACAGGAAGCCGAAGCGGCCGAACGCAGAAAGAAATTTATGAAGTATCAGGTAAATCCAAAGTTAGTTAAGAATGCAAAAGATGATTATTTATTTATGCACTGCTTACCTGCACACCGCGGTGATGAAGTTGTGAATGAAGTTGCTGATTCGGTTAACTCAGTAATTTTTGATGAAGCGGAAAATAGATTGCATGTTCAGAAGGCGATAATGGCGTTGGTTATGTAATTTTGTTAAAAATTTTCCAATAAAGGGGTTGTCTCAAAAGTCAAGTTTTATGTGTCATTCCCGTGAAAACGGGAATCCAAGACCTTATAATACAAAATGGATTCCCACTTTCGTGGGAATGACGATCCAGTATTTTTAACTATTAAGACAGCCTCTAATAATGAGAAATCATTCATCAATCTTTACTTCAAAATTTACAATCTCATAACCCTTGTAAGTTTCATAAGCCGCGAAGATCACTCCGCATAAAACAGAAATCATTCCAAGCAAAAAAAGAATTGTAATAAAAGAATTTAATTTTGTTAAATCAAACAAAAACCCGAATCCTATCAAAAGAGAAGTAAGCACAAATAAAGCAACAGCAGTTGTGTAAGCTAAAACCGCATTTCTTACAAGTCCAACCCTATAAACAAGTTTAGTTATTTGCATTGATATACTTTCAACTCGTTGAGTTTGCTGATAATCAAAGTCTTTATCATCTACTGTTTTGTGAATTATTTTTCTTCTTTCTTCATTAAGCAAACGGATCCTATTTACAACAAGCGAATATTTATTATTCATTCCGAGTAATAAAAGTCCGCACGCAGAAATCATAATTCCCGGTGCAAGCATAAGCTGAATGATTTCAACAATTGAAGTAATGTTAGGCATGTATTTAAATAATTTTTTTTACTTGGAGTAAATATAATTATTTAAAACCTCAACAGTTGTTTTGCATTGATTAAGATCAATCTCCAGGAGATCACGCAATGAAATTACGCCAACAAGTTTTTCATTATCAATAATTAAAATATGTCTTGTCTTAGCTTCCTTCATTTTAGCAAGCACAGATTCATTTGATTCATCTATCTTTGCGATAACAAGGCTTGTACTCATTACATCATCAACAAGAGTTGAGATAAGATCTCTATCCTTTGCAATTATTCTTTTCACTAAGTCGCGTTCAGAAAAAACGCCTACTAACTTTTCATCCTTCATAACGGGAACGAGCCCAACTCCCTTTGAAGCCATGTAGTTTACAGTTTCTTTTATTGTTGCCCCGGATCGAACGGTAAAAACTTCGCGCCCTTTTAATAAATCTTTAAGTGAATCCATTTCTTTTACTCCAAAAATTTTTTTAGAAATATAATCTTTTTATCGAGAAGTGCAAAGAGGGATTATTTAGTGAAATAAAAAGTTATCGGTGTGCAAAAAGGGGAAAAGGATTAAAAAGTCTATAAAAAGCGTTTAAACTTCAGTTCTTCTTATAAAATCTTCAATCACTTTATCGGATGAATTTATCAGTTCATCAGGTTTGCCTGTAAAATAGATAATTCCGTCATTCATCATCGCAACGCGGTTAGCTACGTTTTTAACACTGTACATATCGTGCGTAACAACAACCGAGGTAACATTTAATTTTTCTGAAAGGTCTTTTATCATTTGATCGATCGAATCAGACATTATTGGATCAAGTCCGGTTGTAGGTTCATCGTATAAAATGTATGAAGGATCTGTAACAAGTGCACGCGCTAGTGCAACACGTTTTTTCATTCCACCGGAAAGTTCTGAAGGTTTTAAGTTTAAGATTTCTTCAAGTCCTACTAATGATAACTTTTCTTCAACGATTTTTTTAATATCACTTTTAGAAAATTCAGTTTTTGATTCGACTAACGGTAAGCCTACGTTTTCTTCAACAGTCATAGAATCAAATAAAGCTGCTCCCTGAAATAAAAACCCAAACTTTTTTCTTAAATCGTAAAGTTCTTTTTGTGAAAGATCGTTTACAATTTTGTTTTCAACTTTAACGTAACCGGAATCAGGGCTAAGTAATCCAACAATATGTTTTATCAAAACACTTTTACCGCAGCCGCTTCTGCCAATGATTACAATAGTTTCACCTTGTTCAATTGTTAGGTTAACACCTTGCAAAACTTTTTTAGTTCCGAAGCTTTTATGTAGGTCTTTTATTTCAATCATATTAAATAAATTTAATGGTGATCAAAAATAAAGAAAAAGATTAACTTATGACTCTGACAAAAGTTTAAAAATAAAAAAGCCGGATTTTTTCAAACCCGGCTTTCATCATCATCATCTAATCGTTACCTAAGCATTAGTTATTCACGATTATCTGAGCACCTAAAGCTTGTGAACCTGTACCGCTTACAAGTCCTTTAGCAAATACTGTATAGATTTTGCCATTTGAAAGAGCTATGCCAGGTAAATTCAAAACTACTGTAGAAGTTCCAGCAAGTCTTACTTGCAAATCATATGTTCCTGCATCAAGAGGAGTAAAAGCTGAAGCCTCTTTGAATGTATAATCTCCAAATACAACAGTACCGTTGGTTAGAGTTATATCAACTGCCGGAGCATCTGGTGAAAGATGTAAGAATCTTACATGAGCTTTACCGCTTGCAGGTGCAGTAAGATTATCTTCCAATACTATTGCTTCGATTGCAGAAACAGTATTAACTGCAAAAATTGAGTAATTTTTATTTGCTTCTAAAGGTAAATTTGCCTGTAAAGCAGTGGTTGATGTACCAGTTACATTAACTTTTATATTTCTGGTACCTGCAGTTAACTCTGCATATCCAACACTATTAGGAAATGTAAGATTTGTTGCAGCTACAGTGTTATCTACCAAAATATCAACTCCAGGCGCATCCGGGGAAGCATGAGTTACTAAAACTTTAGAAGTTGAGGGAACTGGTGCCATTACTTCATCATCTTCACTACAGCCGGTGAAAACGGTTATTCCGAAAATCAACATTAAGAACATTGAAAGATATTTTCTTGCGAACATTTGAACCTCCTGATATATATTATATTGTTTATTTGTGTTACCTATATGCATAACAGAACTAGTTCGAAATGAGTTCCCAAAGTTTTAGGGTACTTATTTACCCCTTTAAATATTTATTGTATTATCTTTAAGGAAACAAAAAACGACCGTAACCGGAGATTGCTATGAACAGAACTTTATTATTTGTTATTACAGGTTTTTTAGTGATCACTTATTCAACCTTGCATTCCCAAGAACGATTTCCATCATATTACTCGCAAAACGATATGGAGCTTGCTACACCAGGAACTATAATCTTTGGGTTGGGAGGATATCTTAATCCGGCTACATTGTCATACTTATCTCAGCCAAATCTTTACTTTACCTGGAATGATCAAAATTCTGATCTTAATGATTTTAATAATTTCGGTCTCTTCGCATCATTGCCGAATTTTGGGTTTAGCTTTGTGGATAATAAAACTAATGGTTACTCAATTACAGATTATAAACTTTCTACTGCTTTCGGCTCCGAATCTTTTAGTCTTGGAATAGGTTACGGATGGTCATCTGGTGATGTTAGTTACTACAACAGATCTAATCTATTTACACTTGGTGCAATTTATCGCCCTGCCAATTTTCTATCATTTAGCTTGATCGGGAATCTTCCTGCAAATAATGAGAGAGAAGGAATTATTGGTGTTGGTGTAAGACCTTTTGGAAACTATAACCTAACTTTTTTTGGTGATTATATTTTTACACAAGATACTATTCCAGAAAATATTACCTGGAGTGCCGGCGCGATTGTGGAACCAATCGATGGGCTAAGAATTGTTGGAAGATATTTTGAAGGAAAGAGTTTTAATGTTGGTGTTCAATTGGGATTTGGCATTTTAGGATTGACTACCATAGCGCATTACGATGATGAATCTAATAGATCTCACAATACTTATGGAATCAGGATAGGTGCTGATGATAGAAATATTTTAAGGATCTTTTCCGGGAATGACAATTATGTAAGTATGAATCTTCAAGGTGGAATCAAATATCAAAACTTTAAGCTTTTTGATAACAGCAAAACACTTTTTAATCTTCTTGAGCAACTTGATGCTGTAAAAAATGATAAATCAGTTTCTGGAATTGCAATAAATCTTTCCGGTGCAAATATCAATAAAGAAATGTATTGGGAATTGCGTGAGAAGTTACGCGAAATAAAATCTTATGGTAAAAAAGTTTATATCTATATAGATCGTGCAGGAATGGATGAATATCATTTTGCATCTGTTGCGGATAAAATTATTCTTGATCCAATGGGAAGTATTTCTCTTAATGGATATATAATGGGCAGAACATTCTTTAAAGGCACATTGGATATGTTGGGTCTGGGCTTTAGAGAGTTAAGATACTTTAAATATAAATCCGCTGCAGAAAGTTACGCGCGTGAAGATTTTAGTGAAGCAGACCGCGAGCAAAGACAAAAACTAGTGGATGATAATTATACTCTTGCTCAAAGAGATATCTGCGAAGGAAGAAAATTCACACCATCATACTTTGATAAACTTGTTGACAGCACTTTTATGTTTTTACCTGATGATGCAGTAAAACTTAAACTTATTGATACACTAGCTCGCTGGAGTGACATTGGCGAAATAATTAAAAAGTATGAACTAGAAAATAAAAGTTTAATAAGTGCAAACTCATTAGAAGAATTTAATGTGCCGGATGATTATTGGGGATCAAAACCAAAGATTGCTGTAATCTATGCTATCGGCGGAACAAGTATGGACGATGGAATTAAAGCAAGAAGTTTGGTTAAGTATGTTGAAGCCGCGATGAACAGCAGCAATGTTAAAGCAATTGTTCTTCGTGTTGATTCTCCCGGCGGTGATGCTCTGGCTTCTGATCTTATTGCTGAAGTGCTGCGAAAAGGAAAAGGGAAGAAGCCGATAATTGTTTCGCAGGGTTATGTTGCTGCATCCGGCGGTTATTGGCTTTCTATGTTTGCGGATACAATTGTTGCAGCACCAAATACAATTACGGGTTCGATTGGTGTGATTGGTTCTTTTATGTTTAACAAATCTTTAAAACAAGATCTCGGACTTTCAGTTGATCATGTTCAAAAAGGAAAATTTGCTGATCTCGGTTTTGGTGCAACACTTCCATTGATTGGTATTTCACTTCCTGATCGTGATTTTACTGATGAAGAATTGAAAATGGCAGAAACAGGAATCAAAACTCTTTACAAAGGTTTTGTTGATAAAGTTGCGTTGGGCAGAAAAAAATCTTTTGATGATATAGAAAAAATTGCGCAGGGAAGAGTGTGGTCCGGAAGTGATGGTTTAAAGAACGGATTAGTTGATGTGCTTGGCGGATTGGATGCTGCAATAAAAATAGCACTACAAAAAACTAATCTTACAAACAGCGAATATGAAATTATTGAAATGCCGGAGCGTGAATGGTTTGATCTGAATTCATTTCTGCCGAGCTTTTTAAGAATCGAACAAAAGATAGTTGAAGATCCGTTTATAAGAGATTTGAAATTCCGTTTGCAGTATAACGGAATACCAATGCCAATGCTTCCGCTTGAGTTTATTGATCAAAATATGATTTATGAAGAATAAGATTATGTGTTAACTGCGTCTTAGCGTCTTTGCGTGAAAGTTTTTCTCACGCAGAGACGCAAAGTCGCTAAGGTTATTTTAAAAGAAGGATTAAACTAATTATTAAACCTTAAGAGTTTCACCTTCTGATTTAGCAATTACAACCGTACCGCAGGTATCACTAAAAACATTAACTACTGTTCTGCACATATCAAGAATTCTATCAACGGCAAGAATTAATCCTACACCTTCTAATGGCAATCCAACAGCGGTAAGAACAACAGACATCATAACCAAACCAGCCATCGGGATTCCTGCTGCACCAATGGATGCTAATAATGCAGTTACAACTACAATTAATTGCTGGACAAATCCTAATTCAATTCCATATGCTTGGGCTATAAACATAGCAGCAACACATTCATATAAAGCGGTTCCATCCATATTAATTGTCGCGCCAAGCGGAAGAACAAAACTGGAAATTTTATTAGATACACCTGAATTATTTTCAACTGCTTCTATTGTTAAAGGTAAAGTTGCAGATGATGATGAAGTTGAAAATGCTGTTATGATTGGAAGAGACATTGCTTTAAAATGTAAAAATGGATTTACCTTGCCAATAAATTTTAAGATTAAAGGTAGTGTTATAAAAAAATGAATCGATAATCCGGCAAGTACAGTAATCATATAAATTCCAAGATGCTGTATCATTGATACAAGTTTGGATTTATCTGCAGCCTGATCAGCAACTACACCGGTTACAATTCCAAGAATACCGAGTGGAGCAAATTTTATAATGAAGGATGTTAGTTTCATCATCACTTCAAAAACGGCATTAAAGATTTTGATCATAAAATCTGAATATTCACTTTGAACTCGTGGAATAAAAAAACCAATCATTATCGCAAAGAAAATTATTGCAAGCATATCTGCGGAAGCAAGAGCATCAAAAATATTGGTGGGAATCATCCTTAAAATAATATCACCCAGCGATCCTGTTGATGAAGTCATTTCAGGTACATCCATTCTGAAACCAAGATCAGCCCCAACGCCGGGTTTTATGATATCCACAAGAAACAATCCTGTTAATATTGCAAAGACACTAGTTGTGAGGTAATAAGTAATTGTTTTTATACCGAGTCTGCCCAGGCTGCTGGTGCTTCCAAGATTTGCAACTCCTGAGACAATTGATGAAAAAACCAATGGAACAATTATCATCTTTAAAGCGCGAAGAAAAAGATCACCCAGCCATCTTACATAACCAGAATGTTCCGGAATTGTAATTCCTAAAATTATTGCGATTACAAATGCAATAAGTATTTGCCAGTGTAGTTTTAGTTTAAGCATATGTATATTTGTTTTAAATTATTCTCGTAAAAAATATTAAAATTTCAGTCCCGACGAAAATCGTTAAATCTAGATTTCTCTTATCGATTATAAATTAGTTTTTATCACTCAAAACATCTACAAAATATTTTTTAAGATCTCATCACAAACAGCATAACCTTTAGAAGTTAGTTTTATCCAATTATTATCTATTGATAAATGATGTTCGTTCTCTAATAATTTAAAATAGGAATAATTCTTTTTAATCCAATCATCAGAAAATCTTTTTCGGTAATCGTCTAAATCCAAACCGGAACTGCGTAATGCAAGCATAACATACTCATCGTGCATTTGATCTTTAGATATAACTTCAGAATTCTTAATTGCGTGATTGTTTATTTCAACTTCTGAAATATATTTTTTCAGGCTGGAATAATTCCACCAACGTTTACCATCCATAAAAGAGTGTGATGATGTTCCGAAACTTAAATAATCCCTGTATCTCCAATAGGCATTATTGTGCACACATTCATATCCGGGTTTTGTAAAGTTAGAAACTTCGTATTGATAAAATCCTTTTGAGATAAGAAAATCAATTGTAGTTTCATAAAGATCAGCATCATAGTCATCATCCTGCATTGTTACTTTTTTATCCAAAACCATTTTGTTAAGAATTGTTCCTCGCTCAAGAATTAAACTGTATGTTGAAATGTGTTTTATTGGAAGTTGAATTGCGGTTTCAAGATTGTTAATCCATTTTTCTTTTGTTTGATTTGGAAGATTAAAAATTAAATCAACACTTATGTTTTCAAATCCAACTTCTGCTGCATTATAAACTGTTTGATTGCTGTTTGCTTATCATGAATACGTGTTAGAAATTTTAACTCCTCTTCATCAAATGATTGAATACCAATACTTATGCGATTTATTCCAGTTTCTTTGAACTGTTTTAATTTGGCTTTATCAACTGTACCTGGATTTGTTTCCATCGTAATCTCAGCATTTTCATCTACATTAAAATATTTTTTAAGGTGATTCAGAATTTCATTGAGATATTGTGGTTCCATTAAAGACGGAGTTCCGCCGCCAAAGAATATTGAAGTAAAAATTCGATCCTTAGAATAAAGTTTAGAGAAATATTCAATCTCTTTTTTTAGTGCCGTTAAAAATGATTGAACATTATCAGAGGTTATTATAGAATAAAAATCACAGTATATACATTTGTGATCACAGAAGGGAATATGAATATATAGAGCACAGTTTTTCAATTATAAGTCTTTGCTAAAAATAAAAGATGAGGCTGTCTCAAAAGTGTCTTTCCGAATTTATTTCGGAATCTAATAGTTCGATTTTCAAAAAATTTTAGAACCTGAAACAAGTTCAGATTGACGAAATCGGACTTCTGAGACAGTCTCATCTTTTTAGTTGAAGAAACCCAAATATTATGGTTTAATTTTTAGCTCCGTTAAAAATTCAAGTTTACTGCTTAAATTATAAGGCGTGCTGGAAGCAGAAACATTTGAAACTTCAAGCGTTGCTACAAAACATTTATCTTCCTTTGGATTTGTAAGATATGAATTCATATTATCTATCTCCTGCTGAGTAAGCTCAATCTCCAAAGGATTGTTTACGTAATTAGCCGCAACAAATGTTGGAATAACATACCTGAATAATTGTGTAGAGCCATCCGCCTGATAAAGTGTTAGTGTAAGATTTTGTCCCTGCAAGCCTTGTGTTGCACTTATTGTAAAGTATGCAGATGTAACATATCTGATCTCTTCAAGATTTTCATTGTTATCATTATAGTCGTCAAAATCAGACAAACATAGACCACTTGAAATAAAAATATTTGAACCAGCTCCAAGAGTACTAAATTCAGTTTCCAATGCAAGTGTTAAATAAATATCATCAAAAGGATCACAGCCATTAATTGCAACGGATGTTAATACAATAATTACTGTTATAAATAATTTTTTAATTTGTTTCATTTCTTACTCCTTAAAAATCTAATGATAGACCGGTGGTATAGGTCGTAAACTTGGTAATATTAACATCAGCATTAATTACAAAAGCAGCAAATTTAAATGCGCCGCCAAATGTTAATCTAAAATTATTATCACCGTCTACAGATATATCCTGTATTCGGTTGCCAGTTGCAGGATAATAATTATTTGTGTCTTCAAAATAATAGCTAAAATCCATGCTTGTTGATTCATA
Source organism: uncultured Ignavibacteriaceae bacterium (assembly GCA_963812305.1). Lineage (GTDB taxonomy): Bacteria > Bacteroidota > Ignavibacteria > Ignavibacteriales > Ignavibacteriaceae > IGN3. The sequence continues at coordinate 108,311 of CAWEUT010000011.1, read as the reverse complement.
CTGCAATCCGCCGTAAACAGTAAAAGCAGAAAAACTTTTACTTGCATGGACATTGAAAGCAAAATTGCTTGATTTAACCTTTGTATAATTAACCGGATCACCATCATCAAATTCAAAATTAAAATTGTTAATAAGAATTTGAACAGCAATATCCAGTGGTATTTCCGGAAAGTGGCTGCTTATTTCGTGCTTTAGTCCAAAACCTAAAAGTCCAACTTTTGCATTATCAAACTTAACTTCAGGAAAAAATCTTACCATTAGCTCGGTATTAAATAAACTTCCTGCAAATTGAAATATACCTGAAGGGACCGCATTTAAGGATAGTCCCGATGGATAAGTATAAAATCCATTACTGCTCAGATAGTAGCTGCTCTTATTACCAAAAACTGTTGCAGTAGGGGCAACATCTCCAATAGCATTATCTGGCGGATTTGGTTGAAATGCTTTTTGGTCCTCAGGTACAACTGACCACATACCGATTATACTAAATTTAAATCCAAAAACCTCCGGAACATCAGCATCGTAGTAGGCACCCGAATTGAAATAAGTACCGAACCACGTAGAAAGAGGCTTTGTATATGCTTCGGCATCAATTGGTTGAAGGCTGTTTACATTAATATTTTGTGAGAAGGATATTGAACTGAACAGCAGTAAAGAAAAGAGGATTACTGATAAAAATAATTTCATATTTGTTTCCTTTCAATCAGAATTACTGGTACAAAGTTCCAATAATTTATTTTTAGATACAAAAACTATTTTATTTATTTAAGATCAATTGTTTTGCACTTTCGATACTGGCTTTAGTAAGTTCTTCGCCGCTTATAAGTTTTGCAACTTCATTTATTCGTTCATTATCAGAAAGTTTTTTTATAGAACTTACAGCACGATTATCAATTTGCTTTTTCTCAACAGCAAAATGATAATCCGCCATTCCGGCTATTTGCGGAAGGTGTGTGATTGAAATTATTTGATGAAAAGATGCGAGATCTTTTAAAGCAGCGCCAACCTTCTGTGCAATTCTTCCGCTAACACCGGTATCAATTTCATCAAAGATTAATAAAGGAAGTTTATCTGATTTTGCAAGAATAGTTTTTAGTGAAAGCATTATGCGTGATATTTCTCCGCCGGAAGCAACTTTAACTAATGGTTTTACATCCTCTCCTGCATTTGTGCTGATGTAAAATTCAACTTCATCAATTCCTGTTTCTGTGCAAATATAGTTTTTATTTTTTAAGATCACTGAATGATTGTCATTTCTCTCTGTTTCATTCTGTTTGATATTAACTTTAAATATTGCATCAGGAATTCCCAGTTGTGCTAATACTTTTTTGACTTCCATCTCAACTTTAACAGCATATTTTTTTCTGGATGCAGAAAGTTTTTCTGCTGCATCTCCTGCTGATTTTCTTAAGCTTAAAATTTCCTTTTCCAGATTATTTATAGCCGCGGAAAAATTATCTGCAAGCTCAAACTCTTTTCCAATCTTTTCACGATGCTCAATTATTTTTGTAATTGAGCCGCCGTATTTTTTCTTTAGTAGATTTAATGATCCAAGTCGTTCGCGTTTATTTTCTATTTCTTTTGGATCAACATCAATCCTTGATTTGTAATTACGAAGCGAGCTTGCGAGTTCCTTAACAACAGCTAAAGCGGAATCACATTCACCTTCCGACTCTAAAAAGGATTTATCAATATTTGCAAGTTGATTTAATTTATGTTTTGTTTCGCCAAGCAAATCAATTACAGAAGGTTCGCCTTCGTACAACTTATTGTAAACATCATCTGTTAACTCCAAAAGTTTTTCAGAATTTTCAAGAATGTTTAATTCGTTAATAATTAATTCGTCTTCATTTGGAAGTGGATTTATATTATCAATCTCTTTTATCTGAAAACCGTAAATCTCTTTTTTCTCTTTTAAAGATTCTTCTTTTGATTTTAATTCTCTTAACTCATTTTGTTTGCTGTTTAATTCTTTATGATACAACTTTATAATCTTCAAGCAGTTTGTGGTTATTTGCAAACTCATCTAAAAATTCAATATGAGTTTCAGTTCGTAGTAATGATTGATGTTCATGCTGTCCGTGTAAATCAACAAGTAAATCGCCAAGTTCTTTAATGATATTTAATGAAACAGGGGAATCATTAACAAAACATCTGTTTGATCCTTTAAGAGAAATTTCTCTGCGGATAATTAATTCCGGTTGGAATTCAATTTCGTTTTCTTCAAGAAGTGATTTTACTTTTTTATTCAGCTCAACATCAAAGATTCCTTCTACAAAAGATTTTTGTGCGCCTTTACGAACAACCTCTGTAGATGCACGTTCACCAAGCAGCAAACTCATTGCATCAATTAAAATTGATTTACCTGCACCTGTTTCTCCGGTAATAATATTAAGTCCTTTTCCAAACTCAACATTAATATGATCGATAAGTGCGTAGTCTTTTATTTCTAGTGATTTGAGCATTGTGATGATAAAATTGTTGGCGGAAAAATAATGAAGATTGATATTAAGAGCGAGGGTAAGATTTAGAAAATTTTATATTTTTTCTCTAGCGACTCTGCGGTGAAAAATTGTTTAACCACAGAGACGCAAAGCCGCTGAGATTATTTTAAAAGTATCATTTTCTTTGATTCAACAAAATCTCCCGCCTGCAACCTATAGAAATATATTCCTGAAGCTAAATTGTGCATTGTAAATTGTACATTATAAATTCCTGCTGCTTTGTATTCATCAACTAAGAGTCGCAACTTCATTTCCAAGAATATCATAAACTTTAAGTTGTACTCAAACCTTGCCTGACTCCGCTCTAGTGTGACATTTGGGACTGAAAACTAATATTGTACTTGGATTAAACGGGTTCGGATAATTTTGCTCCAATTCAAATTCAATTGGAGAAAGATCTGCAACTTGTTCAACATCGGTGGTAATATCCATATAATCTAAAACTCCGCGCAGAATTGCATTTGCTGTTGAATCATAATTCCCCGAAGTTGAGCACGATGGTTTATATTTATCTTCATAAGTAATTGCCATAATATTTTCACCGTGATTTAGCCAACACCAACTTTCCGGATACTGCAGTGCTGTTCCGGAAGTCCAGCTTACAAAATAATTATAAGGCTCAATTGCATTTGGATAAAAAGATCGCACTCCGTTTATAAAACTTGCTGCTGCAATACAGCGTAGTTTGGAGAAGTTCCGTTTTCATGATGATATACAAAATATCTTGTACATAAAGATGATGAATGCATATTAAGCATAACTTCAATTGGATTTGGTGAAGCCATTAACTGAGTAAACCTTGCTTTTAACGCTGCAACTTCCGGCTGATGCGGAAATGTATTCCAGTTTGCTTCAAGATCTATGTTGTTTGCATTTCTTCTTGGCAAACCCAATTCAACACCATCGGGATTGTACATTGGAATAACATAGAACACACAATTTGCTCTGGCTGTTTGAGCAAATTCACTTTCAGATAAAAGAATTTTAATCATCTCATCTGTAACATAAAATCCTTCTGTTTCCTGCGGATGCGTTCTTGCGTGGATATGAACAGTTCGTTTGCCTGCAACATTATTTGGATCGCTGGAAATTGTTAACTGCCATAATGGTCTGCCCTGCACACTTAAACCGATGGAATCTATCTTTACATATTCACTCATCCGCCAGAGTTCAAGATCAATTAATAAACTGTCATAACTGTAGCCCATATATTCCGGAGAAATATATTGACCCAAATCAGAATCATCCATTGGGAATCCGCATTTATCATACTCAGCAACACTTCCGTTTACAAGGTTTATTTCTTCTTGAGCAAGTGAGTGGAATGATAAAAAGAGTGAAAGTATAAGAACTGTTTTTATTGATTTGCACATTTTAAACCGATTATTTGATTGGTTCAAAAATAATGAAAGGAATTATGAGTTGCAGATAAAGAGAAGAAAAGTGGAGGCCACCTAAAAGGTGGACTCCACACTTTTTAATACCAAAAATGTAATTGCAGTACAAACGAATCATTATCAACAGAAGGATCTTCCAAAACTAATCTGTACTGTGGACGAACTTCTATAAAACTGTATGGATGAAATTCAAATCCAAAAACAAATCTTGAGGTTTCGTCTGCATCAACATCAGCGTTGTAATCAATTCTATCGTAACGAACAATTGCTTCAAGTCCTGTTAAAATCACATAAGCGGCTTCTACCATAAGCATATTAGATTTTACATCCGGCGAGGAAAGATCATTTGCAATATCGTATTCCGCAAGCAATGAAAAGTCAGTATAACCAAATCCGAAAAATCCGCCATACATATTTGTATTAAGAGTTCCTGCACTTCCTACAAGTTTTACAGCAGCATAAGAACCACCAAGCATTAAACCAACTTCTCCAAAACGCGGAGTAACTTCTACACGCGCTGTATATGTGGGATCTTTAGTGTAGTTACTGGTAACATCAGAAAGATTTGAACCGGCACTTGCACTTGCGTATAGCCATTTATCTGCAAAAAATCCAACTTCAACTCCTGCTTCACGATAAAATGGATTAAATATTAATCCTTGCCTTGTATAAGCCGTGTGGTCATCCAATCGGATTCCAAAGTTTGGAGTGTAAACACCTGCTTTAATATATCCTTTGCCCGGAAGAATATTTGCAACTCCGTAACCTTCCCAAAGCTCATTTACAAAATCATATTTACCAACAAGATTTATTTGCTTTGATAATGCAAAGTTTGTGTGAAGTGCTGCAGTCATATTCTGGAAATATGTTCTGCCGCTTGATTGTGAGTATATGTATTGTGTTCTGTAATCAAGTCCGATTGAAATGTTATCGGATATTCGTGGAGACATAATAAAATCTTTATCTCGTGCAGAGATCATGCTTAAAGTATTTTTGCCCCAGTTCCATCCGTCTTCATTTCTAATTAATCCTCCGCTCGGATTGTAATGACAGTCGCTGCACTTATCGCCAAGTTTAACTGAAAATCTTGGCAATGCCAGCAAATCAAAAGAAGTTATGCATAGCACAAAAAACAAAAACGTTAAAATTGTTTTCTTCATATTTCTCCTTGAATGGTTAGTTATTCTGTTGTGAATATTATAAATAGTGTTATAACATACAAACATTTTTTCTAGGTGTTTTAAGATATTGAATAAGTGCAATTAGTTTAGAAATAGTGACAAGATAAATTAGAAGTATACAATATTCAGTTTGTATTGCAGAATTCTAATTGGCGTCATTTCGACCGAAGGGAGAAATCTTTTATGCTGAATAGTATAAAGATTTTTCAGTCGAAGATTCCCTCGAAATGACTATTAAAATTTATGCAACGACCCTTCAGTTGGCAGTCTGCAATCTGCAGAAAACAAATAATGGCTTAATGACAATGAGTGACATTCATTACTTAAGAATCAAGAATCAAGTATCTAAAAATCATAACCTCCGCGCTACTACCACCGTAGATTTAATTGTCTCCACAATTCCTGAATTATCATTTAACGCTTCTAAGAATATGATATAAATTCCCATTCGCAAAGCATGTGTTTCATCATCAAGTCCATCAAAAATTACAGAACCACTCGAGCCGCTTGCTTGATTGTTTAATAATGTTCTAACCAATCTTCCTTTGTTATCAAATATCTTTATTCGCACCTGCGCAGTTGCTTGAGATAAATTGTAATTGATAACTGCAAAATCTTCAAAGCCATCATTGTCAGGTGAAAATGGATTTGGACTAACAGAGATATTAGCAGATTGATTTAAGTTTTCTGCAAAGATGCTGTTTTGATTTCCCGGAGTTCCGCCAATTGAATTTACTGAAGTGCTCCAGTTTAAAGGATCATTTCCGTTTAGATTTGGATTTATTCTTTCTAATGATTTTCCTTTACGTTGATGCAATATTTCGGTTATTCCATTTATCACTGTAAAAAACAGAATCAATTACATTACCTCTTACATCTTTTAATAAAATTAACTCGCCTGTATTTACAAGTCCCAGACTTGTAGCACCAACAATATTTTTATTTTGATATTCAAACAGATTGTAATTAATTAATGCAGATGAATCAGAAATGCAAGATAAAATATTCTTTTGGTTGAATGACAAAACTTGTTTCAATTAATTTATTTGTATTTCCATTTTCATCTTCAAACTTCCATCCGCCAATGTTTACAGGATCGGAACTTAAATTATAAAACTCAACATACTCGCTATTATTTGTTTCCGGATCGTACATAATTTCATTAATTATAAGAACGTTGCGATCGTAAGATGGAACATTATAGATTGAGTTCTCTATACCGGGTGTGCTGCCGCTTTCATCAAGTGAAGTTACCCAATTTGTGCTGTCATTTGTTTGTTCATTAATAGAAATTCTTTCTAAAGAATATCCTTTCTTTCCGCCCCATTTGGATTCATAAAACAGACTATCGATAATTCCATTTCTGAAATCATAAATCACTACGCCATCAGAAGTATTTCCTAAACTTCCAAAGTTTGTATAAAAGACTTTATAGTTTGCATTTGGATGTGCTGAATTAAAAGAAGTGTCTTTAGCTACTATAAATATTTCAGTTCGGAGCAATAAACACATCATCACTAGTAATAAAGTTTTTAGTTGGAGTTGTAAGCACATCACTTATAAACCAATTTTTAATATTGATTGAATCTGAACTTGCATTTACAAGTTCCACCCATTCAGGGTTTCCATCAGCAGGATTGTACATAACTTCATTTATCTTAATAATGTTTTGCTGCAAAATCCCGGTTCAACAGATTTTTCAAAATAATTGTTAAGTGTATCTTCATCAGATATCAAAAACAACTCTAACAGCAGTTAAAATTTTTTTCTGCAAATCTATGATTTGAGTTGTAGAAGTAATAGAAATTGAATCTCCGGAATTTAAATTTGAAGAATTAACAGAACTTAAAAGAAAATCAACAACATTGTTTGAATCAGTATCGATATAAAATTCTGTAATAAAATTTTGTGCAGATTGATTTCCATTATTTTTAATTTTTGCTGTGATAGAAACATTTTCTCCTGGAATTGGAAATCTTGGCGAGAATGAAATTTCTGAAACAGATAAATCATATTCTTTTGGAGTAATGCTGTTTATTCTGCCCGGCGTACTTTGTTCAATATCAATACTGCTTAACCAATTAAATTGATTGTTTGACAAATTACTTGTAGAAATTCTTTCAAGAGAAAATCCATTTGTGCCGCCCCATTGATTAGAATAGAAAACAGAATCAATTGCAATTCCGCGATTATCTTTTAAAACAACTCCATCCCTATCATTATTAAAAGAGGGAAGCGAGATTTCTAAAATTTCTGATGAGATAAATCTGTGATAATTTATTATTGATGAATCTTTTGTTAAAACAACATAACCATTTGCAGGAATTATAAAATCATTTTTAATTGTTGCTTTAACCGGAGTTGTAACAACATCCCAAACTGTCCAATCTTTTAAATTAATTTCCACATCCGAATTATTAAACAATTCAATCCATTCGGGTTCACCGCCAAAAGGTGCAAACATAATTTCATTTACTACAATTGTTTGATTTGGAAAACCTGGCTCAATGGTTTTGTAAAATGAATTGTTAGTTGTGTCCTGATCCTGTAAAAACAAAACTTTTACATAAAATGCTTTTTTATCTTGGAGATTCTGAATCATATAATTGAATTGATAAGTTGAAGAATCCAGACTCGCTAAAGATTAAGATTCGAAATTGTTTCAATAAATAAATCAGGAATTGAATCAAGATTTGTATCTTCATAAAGATCAATTGAAAATGCTGCTGAATTCTTTCCAATATTTTTTACAAAAGCAGAAATGTTAACATTATCACCAACTAATGGAAACTTTGGAGTGAATAAAATATCATCAGCAAGCAAATCAAAATCTTTTTGAGTGACCGAATTAAAAGTTCCGGGTGTTGCATTAAAAATACTTTTTGAAGTTCTCCAATTTGCTGGATTATTACTTAATGAATCAACAGATATTCGCTCTAAAGATTTTCCACCAGCATTTCCGCCCCATGTTGGTAAGTATGAAACAGAATCTATTTTAGTTCCATTAAAATCTTTAATTACAACTGCATCACCCGTATTATTCAAAGATGGAATGTTTGCAATAATTATTTGTGAAGGTACATTGTAGTAATTTCGTATTGATGAATCACGAGAAATCACTAAGAAACGAATTTGCATCAATAAACTTATCCTGAGTTGTTATTGTAATTGTTGTTGAAGCATCAGATAATTTCCAATTTTTAAGATTGATTGCATTTGAAGTTCTGTTAAATATTTCTAACCATTCGGGCTCACCTGAAGATGGTGCGTACATAATTTCATTAATCACAATATCATTAAAATTATTTCCCGGTGGTGAAACGGTAAACTGTTTTATCAAAATATTGTTTGTAAGATTTTGATCCTCTGCAAAATTAACTCGTGCAATTATCTGATAAAGATCAGCAGGAAGTGAGTTGAGAACTGTTGATGCAGTTACAGAATCGTTTGAAGAAAGATTTGAATAAGACTGATTAAATATTCTTTCATTTAAATCAGCGATTGAATCTTGATTAACATCATTGAAAATTTCTAAAGAGAAATTTACTGCATTTAGAATTCCATTATTTTTAACTTTTGCTGTTATTGTTACATCGTTTCCCACAATTGGATTTGGAGGTGAAAAAGTAAGTGAGCTTAATTGTAAATCATAATTAGTTGGAGTAACTGAATTTGTAAATCCCGGTGTGCCGTTAACAACGAGTGAGTTAGCCCAATTAGTTTGCAGCGAATCGCGATTTAATATTTTTTTCTCATCAGAAATTGCAGTTGAATTGTTGGCAGAATAGAAATAATAATCTATTGTATCGTTAACACCATTTAATAACCATAAAGGTCTGCTAGTGGTATTTGCCATTCCGGTTGAACCGAATGAATTATCGGCAATCTTTAAAATTAAAGCATTTGCGGGAACAAGACCGCTGTAAATTCCCGCCGCAATATCATAATCATTTTCAAAAACTATTGCAAAAGAATTTGGTGGAAGTGTCATTCCAAAACCAGCATCGACTAGTTGATCTGCATTTGCAGTATAATATTTTATTTTAAAGCCGCTAAGATTAATCGACTCGGTGCTGCTAAGATTATAAATCTCAACAAATTCATTATTACCGGAAGTTGGCGAGAACATTACTTCAGAAAATGTTATTAGAGTATCTGATTGGGAGTATGTTAAAGTCATAAATAAAAAAGCAAGAGAAAATATTTTCTGAATCATTTTAAACCCAATAAATATTTATACAATAAACCAATTGTTCTTTATTCTTTTACCGGCGGCTCCTTAGAAGCGATTGCTTCAAACCATTTAGTGGGCATCATTCGTAAAATTTTTGCCCCAATTGTTGTTTGCCACGGAAACTCGATTATCCTTTTATCTTTCTTCAATCCATCTAAAATAATTTTACTGCCTTCTTCAACGCTCATTAGGAAAGGCATTTTAAATTCGTTTTTATCTGTCATTGCTGTTTTAACAAATCCCGGTTTAACAGTTACAACTTTAACATTATACTTTTTAAGTTCTATCCTTAAACTTTCTAATAAAATTGTAAATGCAGCTTTGCTAGCTGAATAAAATCCACTCTTGGGAAAACCTTTTCCATCACCAAGACTTGAAATACCAACAATGACTCCACGTTTTTCAGAAATAAAATCAGGGAGAAGCTGCTCGATACAATAAACCGCACCAAGAACATTTGTGTTAAAAGTTTTTTCCGCTTCCTCAGATTTATAATCCAGCACACTTGATCTGAATGCCACACCGGAATTAAGAATGGCAATATCAATCCTGCCAAAATCTTTTTTAACTTTTGAAATCGTTTCTGCAACCTCAACTTTATTGGTAACATCGCATCTATAATTATGTATTATAGTTTGATCTTTTAAATCGTTAGCCAATGAATCTAAAAGTTCTATTCTTCGTGAAAGCAAAGCCAGTTTTGCCCCTTCGAGTGCTAAGTCCTTTACAAGCTGATATCCGATTCCAGATGAAGCACCGGTAATTAGAATAACCGAATTTTTGAAATTCATGATAAATCCGAGTTTTAAGATGTGGCAAATAATCGATTTGGGGGATTAAAATCAACTGAATGGTAAATAAAATTTACAGGTTTTGTAAGAAGTGATGAATAAAATTAAAAATCAAGTTGCGATAAAAAGAATTTTTACCGTATATTTTGGCACAATAATAGCAAAAATTATTCCAATGCCATCTGATAAAATATTTGCAATAAATGACGTTTTAGTACGGGACGAGATAGTAGAAATTCCCTTTTCCTGTGATTTGAAGAAATGCAAGGGTGCGTGCTGTACTTTGGAAAGTGAACTTGGCGCGCCGGTTACAAAAGCTGAAATAGAAGAGATTGAAAAAATATTACCCGTTATAAAAAAATATCTTTTACAGACTAATATTGATGAGATTGAAGAACGTAATTTCTACGAAACAAAAGACGGCGAAATGATGATTGCAAGTGTGAATAATCGTGATTGCGTTTTTTCGTTTTGGGATAATGGAATTGCAAAGTGCGCAATAGAACGAGCTTACTTTGATGGCGAAGTTAAATTTAGGAAACCAATTTCATGTCATCTTTTTCCAATTAGAGTTACGGATTTTAGCGGTGATGTTTTACGATATGAAAAATTTAGCGAGTGTGCGCCGGCATTGGAAAAAGGCAAAGAAGATAATATCACTATCGCCGAGTTTTGTAAAGATTCTTTAATAAGATTATATGGGGAAGATTGGTACAATAAACTTATGAATTATTCAGGTAGATAAAATGCTTTCACTCAGCCAAAGGCTTACACAAAGCCAAAAACTTTCGCCTCAGCAGATACAGTATCAAAAACTTCTGCAGTTAAATACTCTTGCGTTAGAGCAGAGAATTAAAACTGAATTGGAAATGAATCCTGTTCTTGAAGAAGAAATGGAAATGACTTTAGAGCAGGATGATAAGGAGAAAGACTCCGATTCTGAAACTGAAAAAGAAGACGAGTTTTCTGATAAAGATAACGAAGAGTTTGATCTTGAAGATTATTCCAATGACGATGATTTTGATCATGAGAAAATAAACCGCAGTGCAGATGAAGAAATTTATCAACCCCTTGCACCGCAAAGAGAATCTTTAAGTGAACATTTAACCGATCAATTAAGATTACTTAATCTTGAAGAAAATCTATTTATTCTTGGTGAAGAAATTATTGGCAACCTTGATGAAGACGGATATTTAAAACGTGATCTTGCTGAGATACTTAATGAACTTGATATGTTCGATCATATTAAAATAGATGCTCAAACAGGTGAAGAACTATTAAAACGAATTCAAAAATTTGATCCGATTGGTATTGCTTGCAGAAGTTTACAGGAATGTTTAATAGTTCAGCTTCGTGAAAGTAAATCCGATCCATACACAAAATTTCTTGCAATCAAACTTCTTGAAGAACATTACGATGAATTTACCAAACGCAGATTTGATCTGATTAAACATCGAATGAATTTTACTGATGAAAGTTTGCGTGATACGATCGCACTGATTCAAAGTATGAATCCCAAACCCGGCGAAGGAAATATTTCTTCGATGGAAAGTAACCAGGTAACACCTGATTTTCTTGTAGAAAAAGTTGATGAAAACTGGATCATAACTTTAAACGATAGAAGTATGCCGTCGGTTACAATCAGCAAGCATTATCTGGAGATGATCGATTCTAATAAACGTGGAAAGAAAAATCCACGTGAAAAAGAAACCTACAAATTCTTAAGAGAAAAATTTGAGTCAGCAAAATGGTTTATTGCCTGTATTCAACAGCGCCGGGAGACGCTGATGAAAATTATGCGTGCTATTTTGGAAAGACAATATGAGTTTTTTGAAAAAGGTCCAAAGCTTTTAAAGCCAATGATTTACAAAGACATTGCTGAAGAAATTCAAATGGATATTTCAACAATCAGTCGTGTTGTAAATGGTAAATATGTTCAAAGTCCAATGGGCATACACGAATTAAAATATTTTTTCAGCGAAGGTTTATCTACTGATTCCGGTGAAGAAGTTTCCAACAAACACATCCGCGAAAGATTAAAAGAGATCATAGAAGCGGAAGATAAGAAATCACCATTCAGCGATGATAGGCTTGCAGAACTTCTTAACGAAGAAGGTATTCACATTGCAAGAAGAACAGTTGCAAAATATCGTGAGCAATTAAAACTACCCGTGGCGCGCTTGCGTAAACAAATGATGTAAATGAATTATTTTCTCAGCATTATTTTTATAAATTTAAGAAGTCATTTCGAAGGAGTCTTCGACTGAGAAATCTTCTACTCTTTATTCAGAAAGATTTCTCCCTTCGGTCGAAATGACATCAATTATGGATCTTCAAAAATTGTTCGATGTAATAGTTATATTTCTTCTTTTTGCTCTTTATGGATTTGTCCATTCAGTTGCTGCCTCGGAAAAAGTAAAAATATTATTTAAAAAAGTATTTGGTAAACTAATTGCCTTCTATCGATTTGGATTTAATGTTTTTGCTGTTGTTGGATTGTATCTCATTTGGGATTTAGCACCTCATCCATCCTTACAAATTTATAAACTTCCACCACCTTATGATTATCTTGTTTTAATTCCACAATTTATTTCTCTTGCCGGAATAATCTGGTGTTTCAAGTATATCTGCTACAAAGAGTTTATTGGATTAAATCAGATAGATCGTTATTTAAGAAATGAGTATTCCGATAATGATTTAGATGAAAATTATACATTGAGGATTGAAGGACCTTACAAATACAGCCGACATCCAATTTATTTTTTCTCAATTATTATTTTGATGTTTAGAGCTGAGATGAGCTTGTTTTATCTCACAATGTTCATTTCGTTTACGGCATATTTTTACATCGGTTCATACTATGAGGAAAAGAAAATGGTTAGATTGTTTGGCGATGATTACAGAGATTATCAAAAGAAAGTACCAAGAATATTTCCTTTAAAGATTTTGCGATAGTCTGTAGCTGTCATTCCGGCGAAGCCGGAATCTAATATGTTAATTAGGAATAAAATATTGAATTTGAAAAGAAAGAAATTATTATGAAACGAAAAATAAAATCAACAACTATACTTGGAATTTTACACAACGGAGTTGCAGCACTTGGCGGCGATGGACAGGTATCTTTGGGTAACACTGTTATGAAACACAATGCAATGAAGATCAGAAAAATCGCAAACGGAAAAGTGCTTTGCGGATTTGCCGGTGCAACATCAGATGCATTTACTCTTATGGAAAAATTTGAAGATAAACTTGAACAGTACCGGGGAAATGTAAGTCGTGCTGCAGTTGAACTTGCAAAAGATTGGCGTACAGATAAATATCTTAGAAAATTAGAAGCAATGCTTGCTGTTATCTCCAAAGATACAGCACTTGTAATTTCCGGAACCGGTGATGTTATTGAACCTGATGATAAGATTGTTGCAATTGGTTCAGGTGGAATGTATGCACTAGCTGCTGCACAAATGCTTAAGAAGCATAGTAAACTTAATGCAAAAGAAATTGTAGCACGAAGCATTAAAAACAGCCGCCGATATTTGTATTTACACAAATGATAAAATTAATGTAGAGGTTATAGAATAGTTATGGAAAAGAAATCTTTTGATATGAAATTATTTACTCCTTCTCAGATTGTTAAGGAACTTGATAAGTATATAATCGGACAGACAGAAGCTAAACGCGCGGTAGCAATTGCAATTCGTAATCGCTGGAGAAGACAGCAGGTAAAAGATATTCTTCGCGAAGAAATTATGCCGAACAATATTATTCTTATTGGTCCAACCGGAGTAGGTAAAACAGAAATTGCACGCAGACTTGCAAAACTTTCTCAGGCTCCATTTGTAAAAGTTGAAGCATCAAAATTTACAGAAGTTGGGTATGTTGGAAGAGATGTCGAATCAATGGTGCGCGATCTTATAGAAGTTGGTGTTAATCTTGTTAAAGCAGAAAAAGCTATCGAAGTTCAGGCAAAGGCGGAAGAACTTGCAGATGAAAGAGTACTTGATTTATTAATTCCACCTGTTAAAAAAACTAAAACAGCACCCGTAATTCAAGAAGGGGAAGAACAACCTGCAAACGGTGAAGAGAACGAAGCGTATCAAAATCAAAAAACCCGCGAGTGGATGAAGCAAAAAGTTAAAAACGGTGAGATGGATGAGAAGATGATTGAGTTTGATTCGCAGGCTCAGTCTTCAATCGGTATGCAAGTGTCTGGGACCGTTTGGTATGGATGATATGGGAATTAATATCCAGGAAATTATGGGCAACATTATGCCTAAGAAGAGAAAGAAAAGAAAAACTACTGTTAAAGAAGCCAGACAAATTCTTGCGCAGGAAGAAATGCAAAAACTTATTGATATGGATGTGGTTCAGAAAGAAGCTATTGAAAGAGTTGAAAATTCCGGGATGATATTTATTGATGAGATCGATAAAGTTGCAGGCGGCGGAAAAGGACAAGGTCCCGATGTTAGTCGTGAAGGTGTGCAGCGCGATCTTCTTCCAATTGTTGAAGGTTCAAATGTAAACACTAAATATGGTGTTGTTAGAACAGATCACATTTTGTTTATTGCTTCCGGAGCCTTTCACGTTTCAAAGCCATCGGATTTAATTCCTGAATTGCAGGGTAGATTTCCAATTCGTGTTGAACTTAACAGCTTAACTGAAGAGGACTTTGTTCAGATATTAACTACTCCGCAAAATGCATTATTAAAACAATATGGTGCGTTGCTGGAAACAGAAGGAGTTAAATTAAGTTTTAGCAAAGATGGAATAAGAGAAATTGCACGCATTGCAACAGAAGTAAACGAGCAAGTTGAAAACATAGGTGCAAGAAGACTGCATACAATTCTTACAACCTTGCTTGATGAAATACTTTTTGATGTGCCGGATAAAATTCCTTCTGATACAGTTAAGATTGATGCAAAATTTGTAAAAGATAAACTTGAAAAAATTGTTAAAGACAGAGATTTAAGTAAGTTTATTTTGTAAAAAAGCCTACCTCTGGCAAAGTAATTCCTATGGAAAAGCCCCTCCCAAAAGGAGGGGTTTTTTGTGAACGATCAGCAAATAATAATTTCTTTACTTTCCAATAATCATTTCTTAAGTTTGATACATCATTAAGTCATACTGGTTAGATATGAAAAAAATATGTTTTGTTTTCGTTTATCTAATTTATTCATTCTTATCTACTACACACGCCCAATGGGAAATGAGATACCCTGCTCAGCCAACAAATGGAATTAATGATATGTTCTTTCTTAATCAATCAGTTGGATTCGCCGTTAATGGTTCGGGCAGTATTTTAAAAACAACTGATGGCGGTTTACATTGGAGTATTACAAAACACTACCAAAGAGATTATATTACTGAAATAGAATTTGTTGATGACCAAAACGGATTCAGTATCTCACCTCATTCATACATTGGAGATTCCCAGGATTTTATGTTTACAACCGATGGAGGCAGTTACTGGCAATCAACATATCTTGGTACAAGTGATGCCTTAACTTTTCTGCCTTTATCCACATCAGAAATTATTAAAAGCGGAGATCAGGGTACGATATCTAAACTGGATAATTTTTTTGGCCTTTGGAGCGAGCAATATCGTATGCCTACATATTTTGAATGGGATATTGATGTGCCGTATGGAGATATAAAGCAATTTGAAAAATTAAACTCCGGTAGAATCCTCGCACTTGGTTCAAGCTGGAGAGCTTTTCAAATCAATTTCATAACTGATTCAGTTGCATTTATTCTGTACAGCGATGATAATGGCAGCACGTGGGATTCTCTGTGGTGTGATTTGCCTGAGATTTTATCAGCGTTCTCATTTGCAGATGATAATTTTGGTTGGATGGGTGGAAATGGAAATAAAATTTATAAAACCACCAATGGAGGAATTAGCTGGCAGGTAAATTATTCGGAACTTAATCCTGATCAATTCAGTTCAATTTCCAAAATTAAAGCAATAGATCCTTTAAAAGTTTTTGCTGTTACCACAAAAGGGAAAATTATTTCTTCCTTAAATGGAGGTGTAAGTTGGGATACTACTTCTATAATGCCTTACTCTTACTACCCATCATATTTTAATCTCTATTTTATTAATGATCAAAATGGATTTGTCTTTGGTCCGGATTTATGGGTAACTACAAACAGCGGTATCAACTGGAATAAAGTCGATGATTCTATAAAACCAAACTTCTTTAAAATTCAATTCTTAAATACAAGTTTAGGTTTTGGAATTGGCGGCGATGGTTATTATGGTGGATCATCTTTCTATAAAACATCTGACGGCGGATATAACTGGGCAAAATTGTATGATGGTAATCCTAACAGTTCGTTCAACGGATTTTTTATGCAGGATTCACTTAACGGCTGGGTAACAGAACACAATCGACTTTTAAAAACAACAAACGGCGGCTCTGAATGGACAGAAGTTTTTGTTGATACTCTATTAGATTTTATAAGAGGAGTTGAATTTTTTAATGATAATCTGGGAGTAGTTTTTGAAGTGCAACAGAGATTTAACAATTATACTTTAAACTATCTTACGACTGATGGCGGAGAAACCTGGCAAAAATATCAAATGGGTGATGAACCATTCTTAACTTCTTTCCTGAAAATAAAAAGAACTGATCCTTCACATATCTGGGTTGTTAATCAGCAGGGAGTATGGCTTTCAAGAGATACCGTAAAAACCTGGACAAAAATTAGTACTGAAGTTGAAGGCTGGGGTGCCGGATTTGATTTTCTTGATTCTCTGAATGGCTGGGTTGCGCATATGGATGGACGGCAGGATAAAATAAAATATACAGAAGATGGCGGCTTAACCTGGACAACACTAATGAAACCCTACATGAATCAAACTTCTGACGTGGTTATTGTAGGAAGAGATTATTTTGGCAGAATTCAGGTTACTTTTGCTGGATTGGAAGGAAGTATTTTTAGATATTATGAAGATTGGGAATACGGTTACCAGGAGGATAGTTACACAAATGGTTGGCTTACTTCAATTGCTGTTTACAGAGAAGGAAATACTGCACATAAATGGATATCAGGAAGTGGAGGACTGATCCTGTACAATAGTGAATATATAACTGATGTCTTTGAAGATAATCCCTGTTCAAGTTATCAGAATTTAGATTAAACCAAAACTATCCAAATCCATTTAATCCAAGCACAAAAATCAGTTGGCAGTCGCCAGTTGCCGGACATCAAACATTAAAAGTTTATGATGTCTTAGGTAATGAAGTTGCAACATTAGTTGATGAATTTAGAAATGCTGGAATTTATGAATTAGATTTTAACGTAGGGCGGGACTCCAGTCCTACCCTGGCAAGTGGAATTTATTTTTATCAGTTAAAAGCAGGGGATTATGTTGAGACGAAAAAGATGATTCTTTTAAAATAATTGAATATTCAGTACTAAAAATTGAGCATTAAAAAAGCGATCGTTTGATCGCTTTTTTGTTAAGCTTTTTCATCATAGGGACAATGGCGGCAACCGCTTCCGCAGCAGTATCCGCGCTTTAATAAAAACTCGGCGGTAAGCACTGCAAATCCTGTTTCAGGATCAATGTAAATATCATTTCTTTCATCAATAGCCTCTTTGTGCAATTTTATTATCTCATCGTATCTGGGATAATTCTTATTCAATCGTGAAATCCTGTATAAATTTTCTTTTGATTTTAATTCGGGCATAGAGTAAATAAATTCCTTTAGAGTTTTATCAAATATAAAAAAAGAGTTCTGATTGTTCTAATAACCTAATATAATTTCTATTAACCTTTCATCAGAACAAATGATTCTTTGTGATAATTGAATATCTAAATACTTATTTAGTGTATATTTTGGGTATGCAAATATTTAAGCATAATGTACTATAAAATATTTTTTAAGCTAATTTATTCGGAGGATATATGTTAAAATTTAATTTACTAATAGTATTGTCGTTAATACTCTGTTCATTTTCTTCATTTGCTCAGCAGGATACAACAAAAACTGATGATGAATGGGATTGGCACTGGGATGAATGGGAGGATTGGACTGTTGACATTGGATTTAATAAGTCCCACCCTGCAATCTCATTGCATTATGGTTTTGCAGAAATGAGCCGAACAGATATTCAATCCCAGTTTGTAGATCCAAATTTATGGGAGCTTAAGTTAGGCTACATTAAAAGCAGAAATGCCTGGAATACAGAAAATATAATTAAACATACTTACAATTATTTATATCTCAGTAATGAGTCCAGTAAACTTGCAGGTAAAGAAGCTGTTGGAGCTGAAGTTGAATCCGATATGTGGCGCTTTGGTGCAGCTTGGTCTAGTGGTTATGGATATAAACTCGGTGAGAGTTCATCGATCGTTCCTTACTATACTTATTCACTCAACTGGTCAGATATAGATTTCACATTGCCAGAAGATCCGACTCTTCCTGAAGAAGATATAAAAACACTTAACTATATTGAGGGATCATTCAGGTTCGGAACAAGCAGTGAAGGCGGTGTGAGATTTCAAATTATAAATAACCTAATGCTGGATGCCGGTTATGAAAGATCAATAGTTTTTGAGAGACATCTTTTTTGGAAATGGGCAGGCAGTGCTTTAATCGAAGCAGCCGCTCAGGGTTTGCTGGATGGGTTTATTAATAAAATATTTAAATCTTCGCCTACTGCAGGCCCAGTTGTAAACTTTTTGCTTAAAAATGCTTTAGCTTACGGAATTTATGAGCTTAGACAGGATGAAATGAACTGGCCATTCCCAAGTGCACCGTCACTAGCTTACGATCAGTTTAAGGTTGGGATGACTTTCGTATTCTAGATTAAATCTAAATTTTCAAACCCAATTCAGTAAATGAATTGGGTTTGTTTTATGATTTCAATTACTCAAATTTCACTTTGATATTTACAATCTCAGAACTGCTTCCCGTTCTTACAGGGGGTCCCCAGGTACCGGCACCGGATGAAACGTAGTAATGTGTGTTACCTTTTTTCTTGTAACCCCAGCTAATTTCATAAATCATTTTTGTAATTAAGTTAGCCGGCCATATTTGTCCGTGATGTGTATGACCGGAAAGCTGCAGATCAATATTGTTTTGCTGAGCCTGCTCTAATTTAAATGGCGTGTGGTCTAATAAAATCTTTGGATAATTAGCTGGAATATTTTTTACAATTTCTTCTAAAGATTTTCTTTGCTTACCCGTAAACTGGGGCATTGAGCTGTCTTCTCTTCCAATTACATAAAAACTGCTGTCGATTAATTCATATCCATCGCGTAAGAATTTTATTCCAAACTTTTCAGCATATCTTACACAGGAATCAACTCCGTTTATAAACTCGTGATTACCATTTATTGAATAAACACCATATTTAGATTTTAATTTTCTGAATGATTCTCCGATTCCTCGTTCATCCAGAACTTTTGCTTTATCATCAACAATATCACCCGCAAGTAAAATTACATCCGGATTAAGTGAATTCATTTTATCCACAATTTTAACAAGCAGTCTTTCACCATCGATAGGGGAAAGGTGAATATCAGAAGCCATAACGATGTTTAGTTCATCAAGTTTGCTGTTACCTTTTGGAATAGATATTTCAAGAGTTCTTATTTCAATATTTCTTTTGTTAAGGTTCCCAAGAAAAACAATCAACCCGACTAAAGCGATTACAATAATTGCTGTAAATCTTTTTGCGCTTTCATAATTGTTTGTAATGATTGAAGGGAAAAAATGAAACCAGCCGTTAAATAGTCTTACAATGTCAATCAGTAGGAGTGACAAAATAAAGTAAGCAAGAAAAGCAAACCAGATTGCTCCAACTCCTAATAAAATATCATAAGCAAGTGGATGAAGAAATTTATATAGCACTTTTGCAAGCACATATCCGTATGCAATAATGATGAATAGTATTGCATAAATAGGTTTAAATATTGGATATGCCGAAATAACCTGCCAACCGCGTAAAAACACATAGAAATTAAGTGATGTGTAAACGGTAAAGAAAATGATGAAAAATAAAGCCATAGTCCCTTAATGTTTTTAATTGCTAACAAAAAATAGACAGATTAGTTCAATTGTATTTTGGTGTGAATCACAGCAGTTAATCGTCTGTGTAGGAAGTCATTTCGACGACTAAAGGAAGGAGAAATCTTGAACCTTGAATTAATATAGATTTCTCACCGACTGAAGTCGGGTTCGAAATGACAAGGGAAAAGATTTTAAAATAAAAAATCCACTGCCGGTTAAGTCGCATTCTGCTTCATTTAAGATCAGGATTCTCCTCTGAGACTTATCCGGCAATGGATGAAATTATAATGTGTCACACTTCGTCCCTCGTCTTCGCTCGGGATGACATATTAGCGCGACAAACAATAATCTAAAAACACAAAAACAAACTCTTATTTATAAGAGTTAAGCACTTTCATATAATTTGCACGTTCAAACTTAGATGGATCATCAACATTCATATAGCTCATACTTCCGCGCATCTGTTCAATTGATTCGTATTCTTTTTCTTCCATCCATGCTTTTAAGTTTGTGGTTACATCTGCAATATGACCAATACCAAACTTTAATAATGCAGATAACATTTGTGTAACTTTTGCTCCAGCCATAACCATTTTCAAAACATCTTCAGCAGAATAAATTCCGCTTGTGGCAGCAAGATCAGCATTAACTTTTCCGTACAGCATTGCAATCCATCTTAAAGGTAATCTCATTGCCATTGGAGTAGATAAAATTACATTTGGTACAACATCAAGTGTTTCTAAATCAATATCAGGCTGATAGAAACGATTGAACATAACCAACCCGCTTGCACCTGCGTTGCTTAATTCTGTTGCCATATAGCTTGTTGAGCTAAAGAAAGGATGCATCTTAACTGCAAAAGGAATTTTAACAGTTGATTTTACAGCTTTAACTATATCGATATAAGTTTTTTCAATTTCGCTTCCGGATTTTTTTACATCTGTTGGAAGCAAATAAATATTTAACTCAAGTGCATCTGCACCGGCCTGTTCCATCTTCTTTGCGTAGTCTGTCCAGCCGCCGATTGATTTACCATTTAAGCTTGCAATGATCGGTATATCAACCGCTTCTTTTGCTTTGCGAATGTGGTTTAAATATTCATCCGGACCAAGTTTATACTCAAATGGTTCAGGTAAGTATGTTGTTGCTTCTGCAAAACTTTCGGTATGAGCAGAAGTATGATAATCTAATTCTAATTGTTCATGCTCAATTTGTTCTTCAAAGATCGAATAAAGAACAACAGCACCTGCACCGGCATCTTCCATCTCTCTAATGTTAGAAATCTTTTCAGAAAGCGGACCTGCAGAAGAGACAATAGGAGACTTTAGTTTTAATCCTAAATAAGTTGTTGTGATATCCATTTTATTTTCCTTAACTAATTTTTATTTCAAAATTTATTTGCTGCCATTCCGTTTATTGAAAACCATATATTCAACACAATTATAAACGGAATGACAACAATTTTTAATTACGATAATTTCTCGGGTTCGTAAGCTGCAAGTCTCTCATACTCTTTCCATTTTCTGATAACATCTTCCTGCGCTTCTTTAATAAGTACAGCAGCTTCTGTTGGATGAGATTTTGTTAACATCTTATATCTTGTTTCCATATAAGCATAATCTTTTAATGGAATCTTCAAACCTTTAGAATCAAGTTTAAATGGATTCTTTCCTTCTTTTTCAAGATCAGGATGATAACGGAATAATGGCCAGTGACCTGAATCCACAGCAGCTTTTTGATTCTGCATTGCTGTTCCCATATTTATTCCGTGTGCAATACAATGGCTGTAAGCGATAATCAATGAAGGACCATCATAAGCTTCTGCTTCAAGAAAAGCTCTAAGTGTATGCTGATCATTTGCACCCATTGCAACTTTAGCAACATAAACATTTCCATAAGTCATTGCCATCATACCAAGATCTTTTTTAGCTCCGGGTTTTCCTGCTGCTGCAAATTTTGCAACTGCTGCACGTGGAGTAGATTTTGAACATTGTCCACCTGTGTTGGAATAAACCTCAGTATCAAGCACCAAAACATTTACATTTTTTCCGGATGCAAGTACGTGATCTAATCCGCCATAACCGATATCATAAGCCCAGCCATCACCGCCCATAATCCAAACAGATTTTTTAACAAGATAATCTGCAAGACTTAAGAGATGGTTGATATCACTGGTTTTGCCATTAGCACCTGTTTTGAGCATATCATTCAATTTATTCTTCAGAGCACTTACTCTTTCTCTCTGCTCATAAATTTCTGCTTCATCTTTTTGTGCTGCATTTATTAAAGCATCAACTAAATCACTGCCAACTTCTGAGGCAAATCTTTTAATAAATCTTTTGCCTGTAGATTATGATTATCAATTGCTAATCTAAATCCATAACCGAACTCAGCATTATCTTCAAACAATGAATTTGACCATGCTGGTCCGCGACCATCTTTATTAGATGCCCATGGAGTTGTTGGTAAATTTCCACCGTAAATTGAAGAACAGCCTGTTGCATTTGCAATGATTGTTCTATCGCCAAATAACTGGCTTACTAATTTTACATAAGGAGTTTCACCGCAGCCTGAGCAAGCACCGGAAAATTCAAATAAGTGGTTCAAGGAATTGTGAGTCTTTAACTTTTGATACTGCAACAACTTTTCTATCCAGATCAGGAATGTTGAAGAAGAAATCCCAGTTTGCTCTTTCCTGTTCACGTATCGGAAGCTGCTCAGCCATGTTAATTGCTTTAAGTTTTGTTTCTTTTTTATTCTTTGCAGGACAAACATCGACGCAAAGACCACAGCCAGTACAATCTTCAACTGCAACCTGTAATGAGTAGTATAATCCTTCACCATAATCTTTTGCTTTGAACTTTGTAGATTTAAATGTTGCAGGTGCACCAGCTAAATCTTTTTCATCATAAATCTTTGCACGTATTGTAGCATGAGGACAAACCATAACGCATTTGTTACATTGAATACAAGTCTCCATATCCCAAACAGGAACTTCCAAAGCAATATTTCTTTTTTCCCATCTGGTTGTTGTTAGCGGAAACGTTCCATCCACAGGCATTTTACTTACAGGAAGTAAATCACCTTCGCCGGCAATAATTCTTGCAGTAACTTCTTTTACGAAATCAGGAGCATTGCCAGAAACAGGCGGCTGCATTTGTTTGTTACTTGTGATTTTATTTGGAACGGTAACTTCAAATAAGTTTGCTACTGTTTTGTCAACTGCATCAAAGTTCATCTGAACTATTTTATCGCCTTTAGCTCCGTAAGTTTTCTTGATAGAATCTTTAATCATAGCTATTGCTTCATTTTGCGGAAATATATTTGAGATCGCAAAAAAGCAGGTTTGCATGATTGTATTTATTCTAACACCCATTCCGGTTTCTTCACCAACTTTATAAGCATCGATAATCCAGAATTTCATTTTCTTATCTAAAAGATCTTTCTGAACTTTTTCAGGTAAAGAATCCCAGACATGATCTTTATCAACTTTAGTATTCAACAAGAATGTAGCGCCTTCACTTGCATCTTTTAACATATCCCATTGCTCTAAGAAATACCTGCTGATGACATGCAACAAATCTTGCTTTGTTAATAAGATAAGTTGATTTGATTTCTTTTGGTCCGAATCTTAAATGAGAGACAGTTGTTGAACCGGATTTTTTAGAATCGTAAACAAAATATCCCTGAGCAAAATAATCTGTTCCTTCGCCGATAATTTTAATTGAGTTTTTGTTTGCACCAACAGTTCCATCTGCACCAAGACCATAAAACTTACCGCGGAAAGTTTCTTCAGCTTCCACGGAAAATGTTGGATCAAAATCTAAACTGCTGTTTGTAACATCTTCAATAATTCCAACTGTAAAATGTGATTTAGGTTTATCTTTTTGATAGATTATCAAAAACTGATTTAACCATTGCAGGAGTAAATTCTTTTGAAGAAAGTCCATATCTGCCGCCGATTATTTTTGGATAAGCAAACTGAAGTTCGCCAGCCATATACTTTTCTGAAATTGCATTAACAACATCAAGATAAAGAGGTTCGCCACCGGCACCTGGTTCTTTTGTTCTGTCTAAAACTGCAATTGATTTTGTTGTTTTAGGAAGTGCATTTATAAAATAATCTAATGAAAATGGTCTGTATAATCTTACTTTTAGTAATCCGACTTTTTCGCCTTTGCTAACTAAATAGTTCACAGTTTCTTCAGCAGCCTCACTTCCTGAGCCCATCATTATAATTATTTTTTCTGCATCAGGTGCGCCAACATAGTCAAATAAATTGTATTGTCTTCCGGTAAGCTTTGCAAACTTATCCATATACTTTTGAACAATTGCCGGGACAAGCATTGTAAAATGGATTAACAGTTTCTCTTCCCTGGAAATAAACATCAGGATTTTGTGCAGTTCCTCTCATTACAGGTCTGTCAGGAGTTAATCCTCTGTTACGATGTGCAATAATTAAATCATCACTCATCATTGTTTTCATATCTTCTTTTGTCAACTCTTCAATTTTCATCACTTCGTGTGAAGTTCTGAATCCATCAAAGAAATGAATGAAAGGAATACGTGCTTCTAAAGTTGAAGCTTGTGCGATTAATGCAAAATCCATTACTTCCTGAACTGAGTTTGATGAAAGTAATGCAAAACCTGTTGATCGTGTTGCCATAACATCTGAGTGGTCACCAAAGATTGAAAGTGCCGCAGCAGCAATTGATCTTGCTGAAACGTGAAATACTGTTGAGGTTAATTCGCCAGCAATCTTAAACATATTTGGAATCATTAACAGCAATCCTTGCGAAGCTGTAAATGTAGTTGTAAGTGCACCGGTTTGTAATGCGCCGTGCACACTTCCGGAAGCACCGCCTTCACTTTGAAGTTCACTTACTGAAGGAATCATTCCCCAAATATTTTTTTTGTTAACTGCAGCCCATGCATCACACCACTCGCCCATATTAGAAGAAGGAGTGATAGGATAAATAGCAATTACTTCGTTTGTATTGTATGCTACATACGCGGCTGCTTCATTACCATCGATAGTTACTTTTTTTCTGTCCATTATTATACCGTTTAGTTATTAGTTTGAAATTTTTTCGGTTATTAAGTGCCTGTGTTTACCCAATAATAGTACCAAGCAAATAGCCCTAAAAATCAAGAATTTGAGCAATAAACAAAGAATTATTTTAAATGTGAAGAAATTAGGAGAGGTGTATTTCCCACTTTTAAGAATAATATTTTGTGAAAGGAAGCAGTTTTAATTTGCAAAATAGTCTTTTAGTGGATAGAGGAATACAGGTGCAAGGGTAAAGGGTTATAAGGTATAAGAACGTTTTATTCCAATATTCCAACACTCCAATTTTCCATTCCCGCCTATACCTTTATACCTATTCCAAGAAAATAATTGTGATTAATAATGTAATAATCTAAATTTGTAAAGAATCTAAATTGCTTGCTTACTAATCATAAACTTATCAGGAGGTAAGATGGATCCATTGAATACCGGATTTAATACTAACTACAGACCAATGTCAATTGGTGATTGGTTAATTACTTTTTTAATTCAGGCAATTCCACTTGTGGGATTTATTATGCTCTTCGTTTGGGCTTTTGGTGATGGTTCACACCCAAGTAAAAAGTCGTGGGCACAGGCGTCATTAATATTTGCATTAATAATGATAGTGCTTGCAATAATTGTCTTTGCAGCATTGTGGTCAATGTTTAGCTCGTTTTTTAGTGGGGCATATAACATTCAAAGTGTATAGGAAATAATGTAAAGACGACTCGGTGAGTCGTCTTTTTTTATACCATTGTAGAGATATAAATATTTTGAAGGACTATTTAATAAAGACGAGCCACCAGCTCGTCTTTACTATAAATTGGTGTTTTATTCTTAGAAAAAGGTTTATTGAAGTAGCCTCATTTATACTGTAAAGTGAAAGCTTGACAGTGGATAAATAATTTAATATTACTTAGTTAATCAAAAGTTTAAGTTAATTAGATTATATTTTATAAGTTTTAATAAAACTTTGAGTCAAAATTGGATCATCTTATTCTATTCTATTTCTTCATAACTTTTTGCGCAGGGTTTTTAATATTCGGGAGTTTTTTATTTTACCGAATTTTAAATAAACAAAAAGAGCTGAACTATTTTTTAATTTTTTATGGTACGTTTACTTTAATTTCGTTTCTAAATCTAATATCAACATATCTAAAAATAAACCTGAAGGGCGATCTCTATTACTTCTTAAGATATTTGGAAAATCCCGTTGTACTCATCTTACTTTTATTCACAACACCATATTTTATACATCATCTGATAAATGACGAAAAAAGCAAGAGTAAAAATATTTTTATTGCGATAATTGCAATCATATTATTTGTTTTCAATTTGCTATTTATTTTCGTTGAACCAAGTAAAATTGAGAATAATTGGAGAATACTTATCAAAGATGTAATATTCATAGCCATAATATTGTATTGCATCCTGATAATTGCGGGATATTTTAAAAGCCTTGATGATAGTGATGAAAAAAGTTTGTTTAGAAAAATTGTGTTCCTTTTGCTTTTACTTCTGCCGGCCATCATTTCTGATACATTTTTCCTGGAATATATAAGATTTAAGTTTTTCCCAGTTGTATATGTTCTGATTGGTCTTATGTTTTTCAACTACTATATCAAAATTATTAAGGAAAGCCTTCAGAATTCCGGTAGTGAAAATCTTCAGATCAACAATAAAATATTTCCTAAAGAAAAACTGGCCTCACAGTACAGCTTAACCGCGAGAGAAATAGAAGTTGCAGAATTATTAATAAAGGGAAAAGCTTACTTATCAATTGCAGAGGATTTATTCATATCAGTGAACACAGTTAAATCACATAGCCGAAAAGCATATCAAAAATTAAATGTTGGTAATAGAATGGAATTAGCAAATCTTATCTCCAGGTTAACCTCCCCTAATGTAAAATAATTGAATTAGAGAACTCTCTTATTTGAAAAATTTGAACATCACCCCAAAGGGTCATAACATTAAAAATGCTTTTATAAGCATAAATCACCCTAAAGGGTAATTGAATTGACATTATAAGCACTGCATTTTTGTGCTCTAAAAATTTGAGGTTATAATGTTTAGAAAATGGTTCGGCGGCTTATTATTTGTTTTAGGTGTATTTGCATTAATTTCTTGTGTGAATGAGTACGAAAGTAATGTGAGAATGGATGGGCCGACAATTGCCATAGTTGGACCTGATCAAAACCTATATGTTGGTGACGGTTACTACAATTCAAGAATTGTCGTATATGATTTAACAGGAAAATTCCTTTATACCTGGGGGTCTAAAGGATACGGAAGAGGGCAAGTACAGAACCCACACGATTTAGTTTTTGATAAAGAAGGGAGATTGCTTGTAGCGGACAGGGATAATGGTCGTATACAGTTATTTGATAAGGCGGGTAACTATTTAAGTGAATGGCACAGTGAAGAACTTGGAAGACCCTGGAGTTTAGATATTGATGAGTACGGTTTTATTTACAGTATCGATGGGGGAGATCAAGATGAAGATAATCCGAGATCTGGAATTATTAAATTATCTGCAACGGGAGAATTAATCTGCAGATTTAGTTCATTCGGAACTGACCCTGGCGAATTGAATTGGGGGCATTCGATAGCAGTTTCCAATAATGGTGATAAGGTATTTGCAGTCGATCTAAAGAATGCACGCGTTCAGAAGTTTATTTCTACTAACCAGAATTATGATAATTATACTGTTGATTCAGAGTGGGCAGATATTTCATCTAAGCCAGACAAAGCACCATTAGGTATAGCATATAAAAATGAGATTTTATATGTAACGCTTGATGGTGAAGGCGAACCAATTCTATTATTGAATGCAAATAATGGGCAACTAATCAATGAGATTGGAGAGGGAATTTTTGAGAGAGCGCACGGAATTTTTGTCGATGAAGAAAACTCTATATGGATAACAGATGTTGATGCAAATAAAATTTACAGATTGAATTCTGCTGGAGATGTATTGACAATTATAGATGGGCAAATCTGATGATGAAAATAATAGTTTTAATTAGCATAATAATTATTAACAGCCAAAACATTGTTTTTTCACAAACAAAAAACTTTGGATTGAGAACTTCAATTGCGTTAGCATTTACTCCTTCAGCGACGGATATTAACACAACAAGTGTTAGTCCATTATTAATTTTTAACTACAACCTAAGCAAAAAATACTTTATTGGTGCTAAATTTGGAGTTAGTTTTGTTAGACTAAATCGTATGGATTATCAAACCGAAAATTCATTCGATATAGGAAATATTATAGTAAGGGGCGGATTAATAAATGCTATTGATTATGATAATATAAAAACTGACGCTACGTTAAATATTGGAGTGCCGCTTGCAACTTTTCCGGGGAATATACCTTCGAACAGATTAACTGAATTTAATTACAATAACGCTAATAATGCATTTGGCTGGAGTGATCCATTTATCTGGCTGATGAATGTTGTTCCGATTACGATTGAAGCGAATACGAAAGTCGATTTAAATACAGAATTTGAATCTACTATTAAAAGTTGAACCCGGATATTTGATTTTCTGTAAATTCAAGACCTTCAGGTACTGCAATAGCGACCAAAATTGAAACTAAATACAGCTTTGGACATTTGAACATAAGACTTGGATGGAATTCATATTTAACAAGTACATCGATAGAAAATAATAATTATGATCAGAATTCTATTTCAATAGGTACAGATTTTAATTTGTTTGAAAACGAGATTAAAGCAGATTTTAATCTGAACATCGATTATCCAAACGGACTTGTTGAAAAAACATCAAAATCATTTTGGGGTGTGGTTCTCAGCTATAATATATTGAAATAGATATAATAATTTATAAGCATTTGGGAGTGTGAATATTTCTAGTTGTCAAGGAATCCTTTAAACTTAATAGCCCTTAACTATGCCTTACAGAAATTATATCTCCATCTTTAACAATATATTCTTTTCCTTCAAGTCGCCATTTGCCAAGTTCTTTTGCTTTTGCGAATGAACCTGTTTCAATAAAATCATCATAAGAAACAACTTCTGCACGAATAAACTTTTTGAAAAAATCTGTATGGATTTCTCCCGCAGCTTCCTGTGCTGTCATTCCTTTTTTAATTGTCCATGCACGGCACTCATCTTCGCCGGCAGTTAGGAAGGATTGAAGTCCAAGTAAATCATAAGCTTCTCTAATCAATTTATCCAAAGCAGATTCAGTAATTCCATAATCATTCATAAAAACTTTTGCATCTTCTTCAGGAAGATCAGCCATTTCTTTTTCAATCTGACCGAAAAATGATAATGCTTTTGTGTTAGGTGCAAGTTTATTTTTTACGAGTTCTTCTAAATACTTTCCGGTATCTTTTATTTGTGATTCATCAAAGTTTAAAGCTATAAGCATTGGCTTAACAGAAAGTAATTGATAAGTTTTTAAAATATGTAATTCATCTTTTGTAAGATTTGCATCGCGTAATGGTTTTTCAGTTTGCAGAATCTCATAACACTTTTCAAGAACAGGTAATTCACGTTTAAGATTTTCATCCTGAGTTTTTAAGATTTGCTTTTTAATGGTTTCTAATCTTTTTTCAAGAATTGCCAGATCAGATAAAATAAATTCTGTTTCAAATGAATTTATATCGCGCATCATATTTATTGATCCGTCAGGATGGGGGACAGTTTCATTCTCAAATAATCTTACAACCTGAACAAGTGCATCATTTGTTTTTACTTTGCCTAAAAAATTTCCTGTAAACTGTGTTGAGCCAGAATCACCTTTTTGCAATCCAACAACATCAACCACTTCAATTGTGGCATTAACTTTTTTCTTTGGAACGAACATTTCTGTTAACTTATCCAATCGTGCATCCGGTACTTTAATCATCGCCTGATGAGCTTCTGATTTTGAAAGTTCGTTTGGATCAAGTAAAGTTTTTGTTATTGTTTGAAAGAGAGTTGATTTTCCTGTAAAAGGCAGTCCAACAATTCCTATTTGCATTTATTCCTCTGGTTAAAATTCTTAATGATTATGTGCAAATATACAAAGATTAGCTTGTATTAAGATTTAGTTGTTGTAAGAAAATGAAAGTCATTCCCGTGTAAACTGTGAAATCCATCCCAGTTACATAATTAGATTCCCGCCTTCGCGGGAATGACACATTATATTTATAAACTTTCTATAACTCTCTTGACATTAGAAACATCAAATTCTATCTTGCAGCAGAAATTCAAATAAAAAATCTTGAACAAAAAACTTACATATAAAAACTTATCTCTTTCTGCTAGTCTTACTTGGCCTTGGCGCCGTTAATCTTTTACATATTCTAAAAATCCGTACAATCTTTTTAAATCTTAGATAATCACTAATTATTTTATTCATTAATTATTTAAAGGAGTGCTCAATGAGTACATCAAAAAAAATTCTGTTAAACGAATCTGAAATGCCTGAAAACTATTATAACATTCAGGCTGATATGCCAAATCCAATGCTGCCGCCGCTTCATCCCGGCACAAAGCAGCCAATCGGACCGGAAGACCTTGCTGCAATTTTTCCTATGGAGCTTATCAAACAAGAAGTTTCTAAAGAAAGATATATCGAAATTCCTGAGGAAGTAAGAAAAATTTATAAGCTTTATCGTCCAACTCCGCTTTACCGCGCATTTGAATTAGAAAAATTATTAGATACCCCGGCAAAAATTTATTACAAGTACGAAGGTGTTAGTCCCGCAGGCTCACATAAACCAAACACAGCAATTGCGCAGGCTTATTACAACAAGATGGAAGGAGCTAAAGGATTAGTTACTGAAACAGGTGCAGGACAGTGGGGCAGCGCATTAAGTTTTGCGTGTCAAAAATTCGGTTTAAGCTGTGAAGTTTATATGGTTAAGATCAGCTACGATCAAAAGCCCTACAGAAAAGTTATGATGAATACGTGGGGTGCAACTGTAATTGCTTCTCCTAGTAGAAATACAAATTCAGGCAGAACAATTTTAGCTCAGGATCCGGATTCACCCGGCAGTTTGGGAA
Organism: uncultured Ignavibacteriaceae bacterium; assembly: GCA_963812305.1. Taxonomy (GTDB): domain Bacteria; phylum Bacteroidota; class Ignavibacteria; order Ignavibacteriales; family Ignavibacteriaceae; genus IGN3. Next base: position 77,106 of record CAWEUT010000011.1, on the reverse strand, counting down.
TCGCAATTTCTGAAGCAGTTGAAAGAGCCGCAACAACCGAAGGAATAAACTATGCACTTGGCAGTGTGTTAAATCATGTTCTGCTTCATCAGACAGTTATCGGACAGGAAGCAATTAAGCAATTAGAGATGGCTGGCGATTTTCCTGATATTGTTGTTGCACCTTTTGGCGGTGGATCAAACTTTGCCGGGATTGCATTTCCATTTTTACGTTACAATTTTCAGGAAGGAAAAAATGTTCGATGTATTGCAGTTGAACCTGCATCATGTCCAAAATTAACTAAAGGAGATTTTCGATATGATTTTGGTGACACTGCTGGATTAACTCCGCTCATTCCAATGTACACACTCGGGCATAATTTTGTTCCGGAGCCTATTCATGCCGGCGGATTGCGTTATCATGGTGCCGGTGCAATTGTAAGTCAATTATTAAAAGATAAGTTAATTGAAGCCTCAGCAATTGCTCAGCTTGAATGTTTTGAGGCTGGAGTTAAATTTGCTCAGACTGAAGGAATTATTCCTGCCCCTGAAGCAACTCACGGAATTGCACAGGTAATTCGAGAAGCAAAGAAAGCTAAGATTGAAGGAAAACAAAAAACTATTCTGTTTAATCTTTGCGGGCACGGTTATTTTGATATGAGTGCCTATCAAGCTTACTTTAATGGCGAGTTACAAGATCATGAATTAACCGATACAGAGCTTTATTCTGCATTAAGAGAATTAGATACTCCTGTTGCAATTTAGTTATAAATTCAAAGATGACATCTTTTAAAAAGATGTCATCTTTAATAAAAAGATGTAGTTCCTTTTTCATCCTTTTGCTGGATTGTCCTTAGAAAAACTTTTTATATATTTCTATCAATAAAAGTATTAGTCATAATTATCTTTTTCAGTTAAGAGGTCTAAAATGAAAGCATTCAAAATATTTGTTCCAATAATTCTGCTTGCGCTAACAGTATATTACTGCAGCACAGTTCCAATTACAGGCAGATCGCAGCTTAGTTTAGTTTCTGCAAGCGAAATGAACGCAATGAGTTTTCAGCAGTATGGTGAATTCCTAAAAGAAAGTAAACTTAGCTCAAATAAATCTAGTGTTGATATGGTAAGACGTGTTGGTGGAAATATTCAAAGAGCGGTTGAAACTTATTTTGCTCAGCATAACCTATCTCAAGAATTACAAGGATATGCATGGGAATTTAATGTTGTTGAAAGTGAAGAAGTAAACGCCTGGTGTATGCCCGGTGGAAAAGTTGTTGTTTACACAGGCATCCTTCCAATTACAAGGGATGAAACCGGGTTAGCAGTTGTAATGGGACATGAAATTGCTCACGCAGTTGCACAACACGGAGCCGAGAGAATGAGTCAGGGATTATTGCAGGAACTTGGCGGAGTTGCTCTTTCTGTTGCATTAGCAAATGAACCTGCTGAAACTCAATCTCTTTTTTATACTGCTTATGGCGTTGGCACAACTGTAGGTGTGATGCTGCCTTTTAGCAGAACTCACGAAAGTGAAGCTGATAGGTTAGGCTTGGTGTTTATGGCAATGGCTGGATATGATCCAAATGCTGCTGTGGATTTTTGGACAAGAATGTCCCAAAACAAAGGCGGCGGTGCTCCACCCGAATTTTTAAGCACACACCCTTCAGATCAAACACGAATTGCGGATATAAAAAAGAATTTGCCTGAAGCAATGAGTTATTATAAAAAGTAATAAAAGTCTCTCCCAGCCCTTCTCAATGGGAGGGCTTAGGGATTACTTATCACCTCAGCAATATCATCTTTTTTGTTTCAACAAAACTTCCTGCTTGCAACTTGTAAAAATATATTCCACTTGATAATCCCTCGGCATCAAAATTTACTTCGTAACTTCCAGCAGGTTTTTCTTCATTCACTAGGGTTGCAACTTCATTGCCGAGAACATCGTAAACTTTTAACGATTGCCAACTGCTGACAGTAGACTGCCAACTGATTTTAGTTGTTGGATTAAACGGGTTTGGATAATTCTGATATAAGTTAAAGGTAATGGGAGATTGCAGAGTATTTTCATCGTCTACAGAAACCGGACTTCCGGCATTTATCCATGCAGTATAAATTAAACAAGTTAATTTGTGAGAAGCATCTTTAAATAATTTTGTCGTAAATCCTTTACTCACTTCCCACATCTTTGAATAGTATGCAGTACTTGTTGTATTGCCTGCAAATGCCTTTGCTAAACTATCAGCTTTTAAAACAGAATCAACATAATTGTAATTATTGTAAAGCAAATTAAAAACAAAATCTGAGATATCATTTATATAAATCAAACTATCGCCGGAATAAATAATCTGTGAGTTATAAGTGTTAATCATATTTGATTCGAATCGACTGTGAACACCTGTTTGTCCCGTGTATTGCCCGTTGTAGTTTCTTGTGATGTGTAGAGGCATAGACATATCGCCAACATAGTGACCAAGATCAGCAGCAAGAAGCATTGCTTTGTGAAATTGATTATTCTGAAAAGCTGTTTGTAGCGAATCAAATGTTTTCATAATTGCAAAGGGCAAAATACCCTGATCCATTACAAAAGAGTATCCGTGTTGCAGTACCAAGGAATCAAAACTTTGTGAGATATATCCGTTTGATATAAACTCAGCATAATTATCAATATCGATATAATGCTTTGGTTCTTCAGTAGGATCAGAAGATTTTCGGTTAGTCCGCATCCGAACCGTGAGCGGCAAGTGAATCAGACCAACTTCCCCAGAAACTCATTGATGGAGTAACAGAAAGAATAGTTCTGGTATTAATAATTCGATGTCCAACATTTCCCCAGCCTATAAAAAGTGTTGAACAAATTGTAATTGCAGCGAGAAGTAACTTAGATTTTATTTTCATACTGCAAGTTACAAAATATCATTCATACTCATCCCAACTTTTCATTTTTAGTTCTGATGGTTTATAATTCTTAAGCGCTTTAACAAATCTTTTTGCAATTTGTACATTCGTAAAAAGTGCAATGTTAAGATCAACAGCTTTTCTTCTGATTATGTAATCGCTGTCAAGTTCAACTTTTTCAGAAGTCTTTGGAATGTTTATTACAAGATCAATTTCACCATTGCCCATATAACTTAATATGCTTGGTTCCTGGTTATCAAACGGACGATAAAGAACTTCAACATCAAGTCCGCCATTTTCTTTATAGAATTCTGATGTTCCTTTTGTTCCGTAAAATTTTAATCCCATTTTTTGCAGGATTTTTAATTCATCAATAAGTTCAGCTTTATTTTTTGGTGTTCCGGTTGAAAGTAAAACACCTTTTGTTGGAACTCTTTGTCCAATTGCTAATAAACTTTTTAGAAATGCTTCATTAAAATCATCACCCAAACAAGCAACTTCTCCTGTCGATGACATTTCAACTCCGGTTACAGGATCGGATCCTTTTAATCTTGTAAAAGAAAACTGAGAAGCTTTAACTCCAACGTAATCAAGATCGAAAGATGATTTATCAATTCTTGGAACTTTTTCTCCGAGCATTAAGCGTGTTGCAATTTCTATAAAATTTATTTTCAGAGTTTTAGAAACGAATGGAAAACTTCTTGATGCACGAAGATTGCACTCAATAACTTTTACTTCGTTATCCTTTGCAATAAACTGAATATTAAATGGTCCCGTGATTTCTAATTCTTTTGCAATTTCGCGAGTAATCATTTTTACTTTACGCATCGTTTCTAAGATAAGTACGCTGGGGAGGAAGTACAATTGTTGCATCACCGGAATGAACTCCTGCATTTTCAACATGCTCAGCAATTGCGTAACAGAAAAGCTCACCTTCAGATGCAACCGCATCAACTTCAATTTCACGTGCATCAGTAATAAACTTGCTTATCACAACAGGATGCTCAGAATTAAGATCGGTTGCTTTTTTAAGATACATTTCAAGTTCATCTTTTGTAAGCACGATGCTCATTGCCGCACCGCTAAGAACATAGCTTGGTCTTATCAAAACAGGATAACCAACACTCTCCGCAAAAACTTTTGCATCTGCAAGAGTGGTCACTTCATTCCATTCAGGTTGATCGACACCAATTCTATCAAGAATTTGTGAAAACTTATGTCGGCTTTCAGCATTATCAATTTGCTCTGGAGAAGTGCCAATAATTTTTAATCCGGCATTATGGAGTTTCATTGAAAGATTATTCGGAACCTGTCCGCCCATCGAAACAATTACTCCACGAGGATTTTCTTTATCATAAATATCAAGCACACGTTCAAAAGTTAACTGTTCAAAATAAAGTTTATCACAAATGTCATAATCAGTGCTTACGGTTTCAGGATTGCAATTAATCATAATTGATTTGTAACCAGATCTTGTTTACCTGGTTTACCGCATTAACACAGCACCAATCAAACTCAACTGATGAACCGATGCGATATGCACCGCTGCCAAGTACAACTATCTGATCTCTTTCACCAAGTGAAATATCATCTTCAACTCCGTGATAAGTTAAGTAGAGATAATTTGTTTGTGCAGGAAACTCTGCAGCCATTGTATCAATCTGTTTTACAACAGGAATTACATTTAATGATTTGCGATACTCACGTACTTCAAGTTCTTTTGTGTTGGTTTGTTTGCCGATTTGATAATCCGAAAATCCATTCTGTTTCAAGTGCCGCATTAACTCAGTATCAACATCTTTTAATTTTTTATTTGCAATATGATTTTCAAGATCAACAATATTTTTCATCTTATACAAAAACCATTTTGTAATTTTTGTAAGATCGTGAATCTTATCAACAGAGTAACCTTGTTTAAGTGCAACAGCAATTGCAAAAATTCTTTTATCGGTTGGTTCGGATAATTCTTTATCAAGATTTGTAAATTGCATTTCGTTGCCAACAAATCCCTGCATTCCCACATCAAGCATACGAATTGCTTTTTGCAAAACTTCTTCAAAGCTTCTGCCGAGCGACATCACTTCACCAACAGATTTCATTTCTGAACCAAGTTGTGTGCTTACTTGCTGAAATTTTTGTAAGATCCCAACGTGGAAATTTTAAAGCAACATAATCTAAGTGCAGGTTCAAAGTTTGCAGATGTTTCCTGCGTGATAATATTTACAACTTCATTAAGTGCATATCCAAGTGCAAGTTTTGTTGCGATGAATGCAAGCGGATAACCTGTTGCTTTTGATGCAAGTGCAGAGCTTCGACTTAATCGTGCATTAACTTCAATAATTCTGTAATCTTCAGAATTTGGATCAAGTGCATATTGGATGTTGCACTCGCCAATAATTCCGAGATGACGAATTAATTTTATTCCGATTGAACGAAGTTTAAAATTTTCTCTGGCAGATAGAGTTTGAACAGGAGCAATTACAACGCTGTCGCCAGTGTGTATTCCCATCGGATCAATATTTTCCATTGAGCAGATTGTAATGCAATTATCATAATTATCACGAACAATTTCGTATTCAACTTCTTTCCAGCCGTAAAGAGATTCTTCAATCAAAATTTGTTTTGTAAATGAAAATGCTCGCTTTGCTTTTTCAATTAATTCTTCTTTGTTGTTTACAATTCCGGAACCTAATCCGCCAAGTGCATAAGCAATACGAACCATAACAGGAAAATTAATTTCTTCAGCTGCTTTTACAGCTTCATCTACGCTTTTTGCGGTTTTACTTCTTGCAATCTTTAATCCAACTTCTGCAACACGATCACCAAACAATAATCTATCTTCAGTATCTTTAATTGTATCAACGGGAGTTCCAAGAACTTTAATATTATACTTTTCTAAAATTCCTTTATCGTATAAATCAACACCAACATTTAATGCTGTTTGTCCACCGAATTGAAGTAGAATTGAATCAGGCTGTTCTTTAAGAATTATCTTTTCAACAAACTCAGTTTTGATTGGAACAAAGTAAACTTTATCAGCAAAGTTTTCTGATGTTTGAATTGTTGCAATGTTTGGATTGACAAGTACAGTTGTAATTCCATCTTCTTTAAGTGCTTTAATTGCCTGCGAGCCGGAGTAATCAAACTCACCAGCCTGCCCGATTTGCAAAGCACCGCTGCCAAGAATTAAAACTTTTTTAGGTTTACCTTTTTTTATCATAATCTTTTTCTTTCTCTGTGTAACTCTGTGGCTTCTCTGTGGTTCTCAGTGTAAGAATTCTTTCACGGAGAAACACAGAGGTTAGCACGGAGAGCCACTGAGTTTATTTTAAAGCTCTAACAAACATATCAAATATAAATTCGCTGTCGTCCGGTCCTGGAGAAGCTTCCGGATGAAACTGTGAAGCAAAAAATGGTTTTGATATATGAATTATTCCTTCGTTAGTTCCGTCGTTATCATTTACAAACCATTCACGCCAATCTTGAGCCAAAGTTTTTGCATCAACCGCGTAACCATGATTTTGCGAAGTAATGTAACAACGCTTTGTTCCAAGTTCATTACACGGTTGGTTGTGTCCGCGATGACCATATTTTAATTTGTAGGTATCAGCTCCTGCCGCAAGTGCAAGTATTTGAGAACCAAGACAAATACCAAGAATTGGTTTGTTGGATTGCATTGCAATCTTAACGTGTTCAATAGTTTTTTTATTTAGTTTTGGATCCCCGGGACCATTTGAAATTACAATTCCGTTTGCATCGATCTTTGTAAAATCATAATCATAAGGAACACGAATAACAGTAATATCTCTACCAAGAAAAGCACGAATTATATTATTCTTTGTTCCGCAATCGACAAGAATTATTTTTTGTTTACCTGCTTTGTACTCAACAACTTCTTTTACGCTTACTTCACCAACCAGATTTGTTTTATTTGGATCCTGTAATCCAACATCAGGTTTACCATCAACAACAATTTTCCCAAGCATTGTTCCTTTATCACGAAGTTTTCTTGTTAACATTCTCGTATCAATTCCATAAATGCCAGGAATCTTTTCTTCAATCATCCAATCAGATAAAGAACGTTCTGCACTCCAATGTGAATATTCAAATGAATAATCAGTAACAATTAAAGCACGGCAATGAATATTATCGGATTCAAAATTTTTAAACAATCCATCTTCTTTTTCTTTGGATGGTATTCCATAGTTGCCAATAAGCGGATAAGTGCAAACAAGAATTTGTCCGCGATATGATGGATCAGTCATTGTTTCCGGATAACCAACCATTCCGGTATTAAAGACAACTTCACCGTTCGTATTTCCTTCATATCCAAAACTGTAACCGGAAAATTCAGTTCCGTCTTCAAGAATTAGTTTGGCTTTTGTTTTTTGTTTATTCATAATTCATCAAGTGTTTTCAGATAAAAAAATAGCCACTCCTAAAGTGGCTAAATACTTCAAATCAAACGAATATTTTTAAATAGTTTTTAAGCAATGGCGTTCTTATTTTTACTGCGCAAATATATGATAATCTATTATAAATCCGATAGCCTTTTTTATATTTTTAACAATTCTATTTATTACCCATGGATTTTAGCTTAAAGCATCACGTAAAAGACCTTTTAACATACGATGAAAAGTAAAATTAATATTATTTCAACAATTGTTTGTTTCTTGTTCCTTTTCAGTTCCGCTCAATCTCAGAACCAAGTTGATTCACTAAAAGGATTGCTTGAAAAATCTGATGGGAAAACAAAAATTAAACTCCTCGTTAAAATTGGATATTTCCTTTCTTCAGAAAATCCAAGTGAAGCAATTAAATATCTCGATGAAGCTATTGAACTTTCGGACAGGACCAATAATAATTGGAATAAAGCTGATGCCTTATTTAACAAGGGTGTTGCGCTCTGGCATTTAGGAGAAATTACTCAATCAGATAAATACTATGATGATGCCATAAAGATTTATGATGAGTTTAATGATTCGCTAAGCATGATTAAAGTATTTAATTCTCAAGCTATCAATCATCAAATGAAGGGAAATGTTGATCTTGCGTTTGAAACTTTTCTTCACTCGCTTGATTACGCAAAAAAGATGGGCGATAAGACAACGGTTTTTAATACCTTACTAAACATCGGAATAATGTATGACAATAATAGTAATTATGATAAGTGTCTTTACTACTATTATGAAGCACTAAAATATTCAGACAATGCTGATCGATCTTCAGTAGCATTACTTCAAAGTTATATTGCTGAAGTTTATTTAACATTAAAGAACAATGAAAAAGCAGAAGAGTATCTTAAATATGCTGTTGAAAATTCTAAACTATCAAACGACACAAATAGTCTGATTTGGGCTTATTCAAGTTTGGGCAGGATTGAAATTGATAAAAAGAATTTTAGTGCAGCAGAAAATTATTTCAAGGAGTCATTGACTCTTGCACGCAAAACTGAGTTCAAGCTTGAGATTATTCACGCTTTGACTGATCTTGGAAAATTTTATAACACAACAAATAATTTTTCAAAAGCCGAAGAAAATTTAAGTGAGGCACTCCGACTGAGCAATGAAATAAATTCTCTATCGGATCTAAATTTGATATACGGTGAACTTTCTTCGCTATATTATAAAAAACAGGAATTCAAAAAAGCATATGAGTATCATGAAAAATATAAAATTTACAGCGACAGCTTGTATGCGCTTTCTAATAGTGAAAAACTTTTAGAGATTCAGACAAAACAAGAGCTTAGACAAAAAGAACGTGAGACTGAACTATTAATAAATGAAAATGAACTCCAAAAGAAAGTCATAAGTTCTCAAAAGATAATTGCTCTGGTAATTTCTTTGCTTGCTATCATCTCGATAATTTTTATTTGGATTCTTTTAAGGAATAGAAATAATATCCTTAAGGCAAAAAATCTTTTACAATTTAAAAATGAAGAGATAGAAAATAACAGGATTGAGATAAGCGAAAAGAATGAAGTACTTGCCGGATTAAATGCAACTAAGGATAAATTCTTTTCAATTATTGCCCACGATCTTAGAAATCCTATTGCCGCATTTGTGAATATATCTGAACTGCTCGAATTGGAATATGATCGGATGAGCGATAAGGATAAACGGGAAATTATCAGTCAGATGAATTCTTCATCGAAGAATTTGATAATGCTATTAGAAAACCTTCTTACCTGGGCCCGATTATCAAACAATAAAATTGATGTGTATCCCGAAAATCTTTTAATTAAAGATGTGCTTGAATCAGCTATACATCCATATTTACAATCAGCACAAAACAAAAAAATAAAAATAAATGTTGATGTTCCGGAACAACTTACAATTGATACCGATAAATTTATTTTGCAGACAATAGTTGGCAACCTGGTAAATAACGCAATTAAATTTTCGAATCAGCATAGCGATAGTAAATGTAAGTTTTACAAACTCAAATGGTGACTATAAGCTTGTGATTAAAGATCACGGAATAGGCATTGAAGAATCACAGCTTAGAAATATATTTTTACTTGGCAAAATTTCTACTGGCAGAGGTACACTTGGTGAAGGCGGTACCGGTTTAGGTTTGGTTTTAGTAAAAGAACTTGTGGAAAAACTAAACTGGAAAATTGAAGTTAAAAGTAAGGTAAATGCGGGCAGTGAGTTTATGGTTATAATTCCTAACTAAGTCGGATATTCTGTTAACAAAAACATAAAATTATATAATTTGAATTTGACAATCTTATTTCTGATTTTTGCATATCTATCATAACTAAAGAACGTCGTTATTTATTTGACTCATAAAAAATCAAATCTCACAGCAGAAAAATCTAATTCATTTCCCGCAAATATTTTGCAAATTAAATCAATAATTAAATTTCACATATATGGCAGCTAAAAAAAGTCCCACATCCACAAAAAAAATTCCTAAAACGTTTGTGCTGGATACGAATGTTATACTACACGATGCAGATTCAATTAATATGTTTCAGGAAAATGATGTCATCATTCCACTTGCCGTAATAGAAGAACTTGATCACTTTAAGCGCGGCAGCCAGGTTATTAATCTTAATGCACGCGAGTTTGCACGAACTCTTGATTCAATGACAGGATCAGCATTGTTTAATGGCGGAATATCTATGGGCAAGGGAAGAGGCAAACTCCGCATTGCAATATCAAAAGGATTGGCACCTGCAATCCGTGATGTTTTTAAAGATGATACACCGGATCATCGAGTGCTTAGTGTTGCTTACGAGTGGCAGGAAAAATTAAGAAATAAATCTCAGGTAATTCTTGTTACTAAAGATGTTAATCTTAGAATGAAATCAAAAGCACTTGGCATTCTTGCAGAAGATTATACAACAGACAGAGTAAAAAGTATTGAAGAACTTTACAGCGGCAAAGGTGTTGTTGAAAATGTTGATGATGATTTGTTGGTTAAACTATTTCAGCCGCCCTATCAGGTGCCTGCCAAACCATTTATTAAAAAACTAAATGGAGAAGCGCTGGCTAACAAATATTATATTTTACGAAACACGAATCGATCTGTACTTGCACATCTTGATCAGAATAAAGAATTTATTGTTAAGGTTGATAAAACAAATATATACGGAATAAATCCTCGAAACGCAGAACAAACATTTGCGGTTGATGCATTAATCAATCCAGCTATACAACTTGTATCTATGACCGGAAAAGCAGGAACAGGTAAAACACTTCTTGCACTGGCAAGTGCATTGCATGTAAAAAGAAATTACAGACAAATATTTATTGCTCGTCCAATCGTTCCACTTAGTAATAAAGATATCGGATTTCTTCCGGGTGATGTTGAAAGTAAACTTGCACCTTATATGCAGCCGTTATGGGATAATTTAAAAGTTATTCAGGATCAGTTTCCTGAAAATGATAAACAGCATACAGCTATTGATACAATGGTTAAAGATCAGAAGCTTGTTATCGAACCTTTATCATACATTCGCGGAAGAAGTTTACAAAGAATATTTTTTATTGTTGATGAAGCACAGAATCTTACTCCGCACGAAATTAAAACAATTATAACTCGTGCTGGTGAAGGTGCAAAGGTTGTATTTACAGGCGATATTTATCAAATAGATCATCCATATTTAGATGGACAGTCAAACGGACTTTCATATCTTATCGATAGATTTAAAGGACAAAAACTATATGCACACATAAATCTTGAAAAAGGTGAGAGATCAGAGTTGGCAGAACTTGCAAGTAATTTATTATAAACTTAAAAAGGAAATAAGATGAAACATGTCAAATACTTATTTGTTGGAATTATTTTTTCATTATTTCTTACAGGCTGTTTGCAGGTAAGCACAACTGTAAATCTTAACAAAGATGGATCTGGAACGATTGAAGAAATATTTGTAATGAAAACTGAAGTTATAAATATGATGAAAGAATTTGCAATGGCTTTTGACTCTGCAAAAACTGAGGAGTTTAATATGTTTAATGAAAAGGAGTTAATAGATAAAGCGATAAACTACGGTGAGGGTGTTGAATATGTTTCAGGGGAAAAAATAACAATGGATAATTATGAAGGATTTAAAGCTATCTATTCTTTTAAAGATATTAATAAACTAAAACTTAATCCAAGTCCCGAAGATAAAATTCCTTACGGCGCTGAACTTGGAGAGGTTGAAGAAGAAAAATCTGCTGAAGATTTATTAAAGTTTAATTTTAAGAAAGGAAATCCTTCAAGCTTAGTTATTAATTTTCCAAAACCACTGTTGGAAGATAAACCAGAGACTGAGGAAACAACTGAATTTGAGGATTCCACTATGAACGAACAAGCTGAACAGAAAATGATAGAAATGTTTGATGGAATGAAAATGGCTTTATACTTTAACTTTAAAGATGGAATCGATGAAACAGATGCCTCTTTTGTTGATGGCTCTAAGGTTACATTATGGAAATTGATTTTTCAGAAATAATTAAGAACAAAGAAGTCTTTAAAAAATTCCAGGGTGCTAAACCGGAAACAATGGAAGAGTTTAAGGAAGTTGTTGGTGATGTTGAGGGAATTAAAATTGAATTTAAAGAACAGGTAACTATAAAATTTTAAATCATAAATAAAATACGGAGACTCAATGAACAAATTTGTAATTCTATTCTTAATATTGATAACAGTTACAGCATACTCACAATCTGATAAATATGGTAAAGAAATTTCATTAAAAGAAAAAACCAGTATTTCAAAAATACTTGCAAATCCTGAAGAATATGTTGGCAAAACAGTTTTGGTGGAAGGTGAAATTCTTGAAGTTTGTGCAATGGCTGGGTGCTGGATGGAATTGAAGAGTGATGCTGAAAATCAGAAAATTAAAATAAAAGTTAAAGATGGCGATATTGTTTTTCCGGTTGAAGCAAAAGGTAAATCTGCACTTGTTGAAGGAACAGTTTATCAAATTGATTTAACAAAAGAAGAAGCAATTGAATATTACGAGCATGTTGCTGCTGAACAAGGAACCGAGTTTGATGCCGCAACTGTTACGGGACCAATTACTCTTTATCAGATAAAAGGTATTGGCGCTGAAATAAATTAATAATAAAAAAGTTTGCTTTCTATAAGGGCTCAGTTGAGCCCTTTTTTATTGCTTATGCATCAATTATACATTTTATGGTTTAACTATACTTGAGTAAATTTGAATTAAGAAATCAATAAAAATTTATGCAAACATTTACATACCCTATAATTTGGAAATTTATTTATCGTTATGGTAATCTGGTTATAACTCCGTTATTACTTTTGTATGCTTTATCGCTGGTAACTCTTATAGATAAAAATCTTATCGTTCTAATTCCATTTCTGCTATCACTTTTTATACTTTACTTTTTAAATAAATCGTACATAAACTTTTATAAGCTTGTACCATATAGAATTGAAGTTGATGATGATAAAATATTTTGCAGTGAATTTCTATTTAGAGATAAGACGGTTACAATTTTTATAAAAGATATTGAATCTATTTCCGGTGGAATATTTGATGGACGATACCGCGGACTGATGAAAGTCTGTGATGGAAAGAACAAACTGTGCATTGGATTTTTTGACAGACTAACTAACTCAAGTAAACTTGTTACACTAATTCTTAGTAAAGTGGATAAGAAGATTTATGATAAAGTAATTGAGCAAATTCAATCCGCTAAAAATTAAACCGGAAATAAAAAGTAAATGAAAATTGCAGTTTTACTTTCCGGTGGAGTTGATAGTTCTGTTGCACTTCGTTTGCTTAAGGATGAAGGGCACGATGTTACAGCTTTTTATCTAAAGATATGGCTGCAAGATGAATTCTCTTTTCTTGGTGATTGCCCGTGGGAAGAAGATCTTGAGTTTGCACGAGCCGTTTGTAAGCAAGCTAATGTTCCACTCGAAACCATCAATATGCAAACCGAGTATTGGGATTCTGTTGTGTCTTATACAATTTCTGAAATCAAAGAAGGTAGAACTCCAAATCCGGATATGTTCTGCAATAGATTAATAAAGTTCGGACAGTTTATTAATAAGATTGATAACTCTTTTGAAAAAGTTGCATCAGGACATTATGCCAAAATTGAAAAAGTAAATGAAAAATTTATTTTAAAAACTTCACCGGATCCTATTAAAGACCAAACATATTTTCTTGCTTACCTTACTCAACAGCAATTAAGCCGTGCGCTTTTTCCAATCGGATTATATAAGAAAAAGCAAATTAGAGAACTTGCTCATAATTATGATTTACCAAATATGATCAGAAAAGACAGTCAGGGTATTTGCTTTCTTGGTAAGATTAAATTTTCTGATTTCATTAAGCATCATCTTGGCGAATTAGAAGGGGAAATAATTGATATCGACACAAACAAAGTAATGGGCAAGCATAAAGGATTTTATTTTTATACTATCGGACAGCGTTCAGGATTAAGATTAGGCGGCGGTCCGTGGTATGTTATCAGCAAGGATATTGAAAAAAATATTGTTTACATCTCAAAAGAAAATATTACAAATCGTGCAAGAAAAGAATTTACAGTTGGTAAGTTCAACTGGATATCCGAAGAAAAACCTGAGGATGGAAATTATTTAGTAAAAATTCGGCACGGTGAACATTTCTATAATTGCAGTTTAACATTTGACGGTGACACCGCAAAAGTTATATCAGAAAAAGAAGACAGAGGAATTGCCCCGGGACAGTTTGCTGTATTTTATAAAGATGATATTTGTCTTGGCGGGAGCGTTATCTTAGAATAATATTCGATTCAAATAAGGCAAATCTGAATTAAGCAGTGGATGATTGTGAAAAAAGAATTTGATTAAGATTTGCAGTATCTAAATATTTTTCTTTAGTTATCTTAATCAAGTTTTTGCAATTCGTACAGATATAAGCATATCGTATTCCTATCACAGAATCCAGCTTTGCAATCCACAATTCAGAAATAGTTTTATTGCAGATTGGGCAAGTGGTTTGTATTTCTATTTGTTCAATTTCTTTAGTCATTGATGCGCTCTAAGTAAACTTAAGACGCTTTAAAAGCCAAAAAAGTTACTGTGTTATAAAAATATTTATTGTCCAAAAATATAAAATCCTTGTTGGTTAAGATATGATTTATTTTTAATTAGAAAAGTCATAATACTTTCAACGGGGATAACTTTTGCAATTCCATAACGAATTGACGAATGTTTTCTAACGTACAAATTACCTTCATAAGGCACCACCGGATTATATGATGATTTAGTTTTGGGGTTTTCAGGATAAATTAAACTTTCTTCTTCTTCGGGAACCCATTGCACCATTCCGATTAATTCAAAATTCGGGACACCATCACGAATTGCAAGTACAAATCCGCCGCTAAATCCTGGATTGATTACAGCATCTACAAGAAAAGAACCATCAGCATCCCTGCGTGGACTGCTGACAATTGCTTTTGTAATAATCTTAAAATTTATAGGATATCCAGCCAGATAAACAAATGTGCCCCACTCAACTTCTTTAGCTTTTCCTAAAGGATAGTTGAAAGATTGAAAGAAAATTCCCTTTTGAGCTCCGAATTTTTTACCAATCAAAGCAATATCTGATTGATTATCAATTGCTAAAATTTCTACCTGGCTGCCTTCCGGAAATCCAGCAACATAAATCACTTGTTTTTCTTTTATTGAAATAGATTCGATATAATCAGTTGCAAAACCCAGATCATCGTATTTGTATGCGATGATTGTATCTGGAAAAGAAAGCGTGTGTGCGCATGTTAATAAAGCAACATTTCCGTTTTCAGAATGAACAACAACCGCTGTTCCTGATGATGAATTATCAGCAAGAGCTTCTGTTGAAGCGATATCTCTTAGCTTTTTATTCTTCAGATCATCTAGTACAAAATTATTTTTTTCATCAAACAAATAAATTTTATAAAACGCGGTAGTGTTTACTCTTTGTATTGTTTCACTGATTTTATTTAATTCATCAGAAGTAGATTTGTATGGAAATTCGCTATCGTATTTTCCATCTCCTAATGTCGGATAAATTTTTTCGTATGTGATAGATGAACAACTGATAAAAATAAAAAAGGATATCAGTAAACAGGTTGTTGAAACTAAATTCCTTTTCCTCATAACTAATATCCTTTAAATACTATTTGATAAATCTAATAAATTTTTTATTCGCCGTGTTTTGTTTTAAAACCTTTCTGCATCCAGCCGCGGGCAAAAAACAATCCAATGCTGCTAACCATAGCAATGCATCCGTAAATAAGCCACATTGTTTCAGTATTCATTTGTGAAGGATCAACTCCTTCTGGTGCATAGTGCATTAAGAACCAGCCTGAATATAAACTTGTTACAACTTTAGTTAAAAACCATGGAAATTGTCCAATTCCCATATAAATTCCTGTCATTCCTTTAGGTGCAATTTCTGCAACCCATTGTAAAAATCTTGGCTGCCACATTGCTTCACCTATTGTCATCAAAATCAGATAAGCAAAAACCGTATAGATGCTTGGACCGAGAGCAAGTATAAAAGTTGGAAATGCCATAACAAATGTTCCGTATATCATCATCTTATAAGTATCCTTCTTTACTGTTAAAGCTGCAACCATCGGAGTAAGGATAAAGATTAATAACGGATTGAAATTTGTGAAGAACTCAAAGTTATCTGATACAACTCCTGTAAATGCTCTTTTATAATAAACAGGCAGTGTTAACCAGTTGTGTGCAAATAATGTTTGAACAGGAATAAGGATAAAGATGAAAAACATAAATCTTAAATCTCTTATTGGAAAATTTTTAAGATAGAACATTAGTTTATCTTTAGCTGATTTTTCATCTTCAGCTTTTTTATCTGCTTCAATTTGTTCTCTTGTTTGAGTGCTAACTTCTTCAATTGTTTTTTCAATTGTCTTTCTTGTTAAGATAATTGCAACAACCAGGATTCCTAAAACAGTTAATCCAACATAAACCCACATTACAGCCAACATACCTTCCTGATCAGTAGCAAAAGCTTTTCTTATTGGCGGGGCAATTATTCCGGGTAGAAATCCACCAAGATTCATAATCGCATACAACATTGCATAACCCATTGCAGAGGTTTTTTCTGTTGTGAATTGTTTTACGGCAGCATAACACGCAGGCTGATATATTCCGTAACCAAGAATAATTCCAAATATGCCAAGCATTGCTATAAGATGTGCAGAAGACCATAAACCTGTGTTGGAAGTTATTGTTGGTCCGGCGGTTAAGAACACTCTGCCAATCAACATAAAGATCAAAGAATAGATAAGTGATTTTCTAACGCCAATCCAATCAACTGTAGCACCCAAAAAAAGCATCGCAAGAGTAATACCGGCAGTTTGAAATCCAACCATTTGTCCGGCACTTATATCATCAAGCTTAACAAAATCTGTAAAGTAAATAACAAGGTAGCCAACAATTCCAAAGTAGGTTATGCCTTCAAGCAGGTAAGAAAGATTTATGCCCCAAAGTGCACGTGATGAATGGAATAAATCTATAAATGGCTGCGTTATTTCTTTGACAATACTTTTTATTGATGTCTCTTGTGGAGTTGGTTCAGGTGATTGATTTTCAGACATAATTTTTTCCTGCAAATAGTGATGGTTGAGAAATATTTTAGATTCTAAGAAAATATTTATTAAAAAAAACTATACTCAAACTACAGCGTAAAGTTATAAAGGATATACTATTAAAACATAAAATCTTTACTAAATCATTTTTCTTTGTTTTAATCCTTGTAAACCCTGCAAACCGCCGGTATGGATTGCAACAATTGTGACTTTGTCGGTTGAAAAAAATTATTCCTTATCAAATCATAGATTCCATAAAACATCTTGCCGGTGTAGATTGGTTCTATTTTTATGTTGTGTTGTTCGTAAAATTCTGTACAAAAATTATTTAGCTCAGTATTTGTTTTTGCATATCCGCCAAAATGATAATCAAGATTTATCTGAAAGTTGTTAAGATTTTCTTTTTGATAATATGAAAGCAGAGTGCGGACATTTTGATTGAGAAATGAACCGCCTTTGAGAACAGAAAATCCAAGTGCAAATGATTTTGAATCTAATCCTAAAATCAACCCAGCAAGTGTTCCGCCTGTGCCGCAAGCAGAACAGACGAAATTAAAATCGGTTGTAATACTTGGAATAATCTCCGCACATCCTTTTATTGCGAGATGATTTGAACCGCCTTCAGGGATTAAATAAAAATCACCAAACTTTTCTTTTAATGTTTGTATTAAAATTTCATCGTATTTGTTTCTGTAAGATTTTCTATCGATATACTCGATTATCATTCCGTTTTCTTGTGCAGAACTTAATGTGGGATTTAGAGGCAAATGTTCTTCACCACGAATAATTCCGATTGTATTAAATCCATATTTTTTTCCTGCGGCTGCAGTTGCGTGAATATGATTTGAATAAGCTCCGCCAAAAGTAAGAAGTGTTTTATAGCCAAGTTTTTCAGCCTCTATAAGATTGTATTTTAGTTTGTAAAATTTATTTCCGGAAATAAATTCATCTGTAAGATCTTCCCGCTTAATAAAAAATCTAATCTGTCTCTGTTCAAATAACGGATCAAAGATTTCTGTAAGTGGAGTTATTGGATTTTCTATTATCATAAAAATATTTTGTATTCTGATCCAAAACTAAAGAAAGAATTAAATAAAAATTCAGAATGCTAAAACCGTTTAAAATAAAAAACCCGTCTCGATAATTTCGAAACGGGTTAGGGCAAACACCTTAAAAGTTCTATGATCTACTTATCGTTTTGGGAGGGTTATGCACTATCTTCCTAATCGTATCAAATTGTAGATAAGGATATTCTGCCCTTAGAGTGTCAATCGCATCGCCGGTTCTAACTTTTTGAGAGCGTAATGTTTTAAATCTTCTACGAATAATATAATCTCTTACTGAGCGGTCATTAATCAAACCGCGGCTGTTAAGTAATTCCCAAATCTCATCGCTGATAAGATCAGCTAATGGATTCGAAATTGTTTTTGGATATATGATGTTTTCCATAACATCCTCCTCGTTGTTAGTTAGTAAAGATTTTATTCGGTCGCTTTTATCTTTCATCTTTTTCGTTCCTTGTAAAACTTAGTGTCAAATTCTGGGATAAAAGTGCAAAATTTTTGATGGGTGCGCAACTGCATATATATGCGGTTTTTTAGTTAGGTGCAGATTAGAAAAACAAGATTATTGCATAATTATGCTGGGAATTGGTTAAAAATATATTAAGTCATTGTCGAATCCCACTTTAGTGGGTAGAAAGCAGATTCTGAAGTTTTTCCAAGATATTGACTTAATTTTCGAAAGATATGCTTCTATTGATCAGCCAACGACGGTCGTTCGCAATTACAGATTAGAAGATAATTTATTGAATATCCTATATAATTTTTTTTCTTATTGCTTTTGCTACTGCTTCGGATTGTGAATGGACGTGGAGTTTTTTGTAGATGTTTCTGATATGATGGCGAACTGTATCAACGCTAATAAATAATGTTTCTGCAATTTCCTGGTAATTGTATCCATCTGATAAAAGATTAAGCACGCTAATTTCTCTATCACTCAAACCATAATTGTCACTATCAGTTGTAATATTTTTTCCTTCTTTAAAAGCTGTAATTACCTGCCTTGCAATTCTGGAACTCATTGGTGAGCCGCCGTCATTAGCATCTTTTATTGCTTCAAGTAATCTTGCAGGCGGAGTTTTTTTTACAAGATAGCCGCAAGCGCCCGCACAAAGTGCATCAAAAACAAATTCACTTTCTTCATAAACTGTTAACATCAGGATGCTAAGGTTGGGATTTTTTATTACTGCAGCTTTTGCTCCATCAATTCCATTCATCCCAGGTAATCCAATATCCATAAGAACAACATCAATCGGAAGTGAATTAATTTTAGGTAAGAATGATTCAATATCACCAAATGCGCCGGTGCATTTATAACCTTCAGTTCCATTTATTAAGGCGGCAAGACCTTCTCTAATTGTATTGTTATCTTCAACTATGGCAACGTTAATCATTTTTTTAGTAACGATTTAAATTTATTAGTTGTTCCGGGTTTACCAATGAATCTGATAGAGGTGCCGGAGTTTACAGAGGATTTGATTTTAATTCTTCCTTTTATTTGGGCTGCTCTTTTTTCCATATTCTTTAATCCGTTGCCTTTGGAATGAATTGTTTCATCAAATCCACTTCCATCATCGGTTAATGAAATTTCCAATACATCATTTCTTAAATTCGATTCAAGAGTAATGTGTTTGCAGTTGCTATGTTTAATTGAATTATTAATTGCTTCCTTAAAAATTAAATAAAGATTCTGTTTTACATCCATAGGAAGTTTTACATCTTTCAGCATTTCAAGATTTTTTGATTTGAACGAAATTCCTAACGAGCTAAGTAATTCACTATAATTATCTTTTAACCGAAGAATCAAATCGTGTAAAGAATCTCTGCTCGGATTTACTACCCAAACAATATCACTCATATTATCCACAAGCTGTCTGGAGATATCACTGATTTTATTTAGTTCGCCGCCGGATATTTTTTGCTCAGAATTATTTTTCCTTGAGGCAACTTCACTTAAAATAGAAATCTCAGTTAAACCAGAACCAATGTTATCATGCAAATCGGCGGCAAGTTTAGATTTTAATTTTTCAATTGCAAGCAAGTTTTTAGTCCTCATTGTACCCAGGTAATATATAAAGGCAGCTAATAAAATTATCATAAGAGTAATAAACCACCACGTCTCCCAGAATGGATACAAGATTTTAATTTTAATTGAAGCATAATTCTCGCTCCAAACGCCATCGCTGTTAGAGCCGCGAACTTTAAATATGTATGTGCCGGGTCTTAGATCAGTGTATGTTGCCATTCGTGATGAGGATTCAGTTACCTGCCATTCATCCTGCAGT
Organism: uncultured Ignavibacteriaceae bacterium; assembly: GCA_963812305.1. Lineage (GTDB taxonomy): Bacteria > Bacteroidota > Ignavibacteria > Ignavibacteriales > Ignavibacteriaceae > IGN3. The sequence continues at coordinate 56,827 of CAWEUT010000011.1, read as the reverse complement.
CCTTCTAAGATGTACGAATACTGATTGTCCTGCGGATCAGAATAATCCAAAGATGAAAACTCAAAGGTGATAAAATTTTTTTTATAAGTTAGTACTAATTCTTCAGGTAGTCCTTTAACATTTTCATTGAGAACCTTAATTGAAGTAATAACCACCTGGGGAATAAAAGTGTTAGATTTAATTTTATCTGGATCGAAATAGTTAAATCCATTTATTCCGCCAAAATATAAATTTCCTTCTGCGTCTTTAAAGTAAGCACCTCCGCTGTATTCTAAACTTTGTAATCCATCCTGAATATCGTAACGCTTAATTTCTTTGCTGGCAAGATTTAGTTTAAATATACCATCATCAGAACTTATCCAGAGATTTTTTGAATCATCTTCCAAAATCCCGTAAACAACTCCGCTGGTTAGATCTTCCTGAAAAGAATATCGTTTAAACTTTTCAGTTTTGCGATCAAAACTTGTTAAGCTGCCCCCGTAAGATCCCAACCACATTAAACCATCAGAATCTTCATGTATTGTCATAAGATTCTGTATGTTAAATTTATCATCCTTCCCGGAGTTGATGGGATATCGTTTGAATTTTAGTGTAATCAGGATCAAATGAATTTAATCCGCCGCCGTAAGTACAAATCCAAAAAATGCCATCACGTGAGCGATACAATTTATATACACGATTATCACTGATTGAATTTATATCATCCTGAATGTTCTTAAATTTTTCAAACCGCAGCTTTTGATTTAGCGGATTACCTTTAACAACAACTTTATTTAAACCGCCCCCAAAAGTTGCAATCCAATAGACACTATCCGATTCTATTAAAATATCCTGAACCTGATTTGCACCAATGCTTGAAGGATCAGCAGGATTATTTTTATAAACAACTGACTTATAAGTTTTTTTGTTAATGATATTCAATCCGCCGTCATAAGTACCGATCCACAAGTTGCCATAAGTATCTTCTTCAATAGCTCTAACGTGATTGCTGCTTATTTTTTTATTCGCAGAGGAGTTAGTGATATAAGAAAAAGTATTTGCTGCAATATCATACCTATTAACTCCGCCTTTGTATGTTCCTATCCAAAGAATATTTTCTTTGTCTTTATAGATTGCCCAGACTACATCATCATTAAGTGTATTTTCTTTTCTTGGATCGTGTTTAACGTGATTAAAACGTGCATTATTTTTATAGATTTTTGTAATGCCGGCACCAAGATGAGAGCCCGCCCAAATTATTCCGGAGCGATCTGTACAAAGAGAGAGTACATCATTATCGCCTAAAGAATTTTGATTGAATGGATCATTGAAAAAATGTAACGTCTCATTTTTATTGTGATCATATCGTATCAGTCCGCCGCCAAAAGTTCCGATCCACAAATAATGTTCTTTATCTTCTGCAAATGACATAACAGTGTTGGGACTTGAAGAGTTTGCTGTGATTGGACAGCGCTGACAATTTATTTTTGCTTTACCAAAAGGCAGTTTTGTTTGATCATTTGGGATTAGGATTAAACCACCGTAATAAGAACCAATCCAGATATTGTTTTCTGAGTCTTCAAATATATTGAGCAGTTTATTATCGGAAAGAGAAAATTCATTATCTCCCTGAAGCAAAGTTTCAAAAGAAAAAATTTCTTTAGAATCTTTTATTGATTTTGTTAGCCTTGTTAATCCACCTCCAAAAGTTGCAATCCATAATCTACCATCTTTATCAAAATGCAGATCCATTATTCGGTTTGTTCTAAGTGCATTTGGATTGTTACTATCATAATAAAAATGATTATACTTTTTAAAATTCTTATCAACTACAATTACACCATTACCCCAGGTTCCAATCCATAACTTACCGTCTTTATCTTCTGTGATTGAAGTAATAGTAGTTTTTTGATTTCTTGAAAAAGATAAGGGGTACTCATAAAAATCATCTGTTTGATCGGGACGAATTTCTACCAACTCAGAAATATTTTTATATGTAAATGTTTCAGTCTTTGCATCAAATCTGTTTATGTTACCGTATACCGTTCCTATCCACAGATTTCCATTCTTATCTTCATAAAGCGAGTTTGTTCCATCATCGGAAAGGGAAGTGGAGTCTTTTGGATCGTTAAAGTAAACTTTAAAATTATAACCATCATAGCGATTCAATCCGCTTCTGGTTGCAAACCACATGTAGCCTTCGTTATCCTGTAAAGAAGCAAAGATTGTGCTTTGAGACAAGCCGTCTTCAATTCGTAATTGCTTTATCACATAATCCTGAGGCAATACTTTTGTGGAGATTAAAAGCATAATTACAGTTGTGATCAACAGAGAAAAAGTTTTGCTTTTACTTTTTATTAAGGTTTTCATCATTTTGGTAAGTCTTTAACCATATATAGGATAATTTTTGCAAAGATTCTATATCACCAAAATATTTCTGTCTAGCAATATGTGATCTGGATATTTGACTAAAAACGTGTTATGACATACATTGTAATTAAAAAAAAGACAAAAAGAGGTAACAATGAAAAAGATAATTTATAGATCCGAAGACAGGGGAAAAGCAAACTACGGCTGGCTTGATACAAAATACAGTTTCAGCTTTGCAAATTATTATAATCCCAAGATGATGAACTTTGGAATGCTGCGTGTTCTTAATGATGATACTGTTGTTCCGGCAATGGGATTTGGAACTCATCCGCACGATAATATGGAAATAATTACTTTGGTTTTAGAAGGTGCGCTTGAACATAAAGACAGTATGGGCACTGGTTCTGTTATTTATAAAGATGAAGTTCAGGTTATGTCTGCGGGATCAGGAATTACACATTCTGAGTTTAATCCATCTGATAAAGAAGCGGTAAAACTTTTTCAGATCTGGATTTTTCCAAAAGAAAAAAATATAAAACCAAGGTATGATCAAAAATCATTTCCTATTTCTGAGAGAAAGAATAAACTTATTCCCGCAGTTTCCGGGTTAAACAAAGAAGGCTCATTATATATTCATCAGGATGCAGAAATTTATCTTGGGAAATTTTGAGAAGGGTAAAAAAGTAAATTATCAGATAAGCAATCCTGCAAATGGTGCTTACATTTTTGTTGTAGATGGAAGCTTAAAAGTTGGTGATGAAGAATTATTTAATCGTGATGCTATTGGAATTTCTGAAGTAAATAATTTTGAAATAGAAATGATTGAAGATTCAAACTTTTTAATTATTGATGTTCCGATGGGTTAATGATTTTTAATTTACCCGATACCGTAACAGCATTCGGGTAATTTTGGACTGTTATAGTCCAATCCTACCGCGCATACTGTATTTGCATTAGTTTTACACTCTTAAATGCTCGTTGCTGTTGGAATATTCTGGATATTCTTTGTAACTGTACCGTTCCAATGACCAACGAACCCTTCACCCACAATAACATCATTGTCACTTATTCCATCTTACCATCTGACTCATTAAATTAAATATCTCATTGTACCAAGAATTGATTGTCATCTGCTGCAAAGAAAATTCCTTTTTCAATTCGATTTTAAATACTCTGTAATCATAATCATCCCAAGCTTCATACCTGCCAAATACTTCCATTGTTGCAAATGCTTAAACCTAAAAACTTATTCTACCACGCCGAATAAATTTGATTTTCAGAAATTCCAATCATCCCTTTCTCCGCAAACCCATAACCGGTGGGGATTCCATCAATATTAACTAACCTGCATAGAATCCAAGAGATTCCAAGCGGATGTATTATATTTCGAAAAATAAAACTATAGCAGTATCTGCTGTGATTGGATAATCATACCATATTCACTCATCATAAAAACTTCTCCATTTGGTGCTACCCATAATTGGTCCTAATTTCTAGTTTGTTATCAAAGGGCATTTTTTGCCAAACTACCACCATTTTTTTTATATAGAGCCCCTTCAATTCCACAAGCCCAAATATCTATTTGCGTCAGTTCCGTGCAGGAATGTTAAGCCACTACCTTTAACAATATTATTCTGTTTAGCTCACAGCTGTGTCCGTTCCATATCTGCATTATTAAGCTTTTTGGTCTGGAGTCAAGTTGAATCATACTATAAATTCTGCACCGACTGCCCAAATCTTATTTTCATTCCAATCCTGCAACATCGTAAAGCACACTTGCTGTGATCCTAAACCCAAAAGTTTGCCAGGTAAAGTTGCTGGCTGGTGGTGTCAAGCGTTGTTACATCATTGCTTACATTGTTGCCTTGTGCATTGGCGAGATTAAATTCTGGTTAGCCCAAACATCAATGTGGAGTAATTGTCCTTACATAGACTGAAGATATGATACACGAAATCGTTTTTTAGTAAATTAATGAATGGTAATTGTACTTGTTCGTTGTTAATTCTAACCAGGCTTCGGTGCAGGATCTTCAGTTCAAGTAAAAGTTCAGGTTCGAGTTCTGGTCGGTACTATCACAGTTGTTAAACAATAGTAGTGCGGTGACTAACAAAGAAAAATATACTTAAAAACTTCATAAACCATTCTTTTTATTATTACTAACGTAATGTTCTTCACTCATATTAAAAAATCCAAAACCGTAGCCTTTTTTTATTTCATATAAAAATAAAAGTATAACGGGAATATGCTGAATGTAAATAAAGTATCCACCCAAAGGATTTAAATGATAAAGCGGAATTAGAAACGCATACATCAGTAAAGATATTTTTGGACTGAAGACAAGCGGCAATATCATCCACGTAACATACCACGGAAATTGCGTTGGGCTTACAAGAAATGAAACTGCAATTATTATCAGCATTTTGTAAACAAGGTTAAGATTATCACTTGCAGGTTTTTTTATTAACAGTAATAAAACACTTAAAATTATTCCACCTGTTATCCAGCGGGCAACACAATCCGCACACACATAATATATTTTAAAAGTTGTGGTAAATAAATCAATACTATCTTTTAAAATGGTGTAAAAGGCTGCGTTGTTAATCCAGTTAGCGGCATACTTTGTAAATCCTGTATTCTGATCAAACCCGGCACGTAAAACAGGAATAAATATTACAATAACAAAAACTGAAAAAGCAAAAACACTGGAAACCAATTTCCATTTTTGATTTGTTAATTTTCTCAGAAGGATTGGAAATATTAAAATCGGCCATAACTTAAATCCAACTGCAAGTGCCAATGTTATACTTGATGTTACAAACTCATCCTTTAAATAATAGTAAATAGCAATTGCTGTAAAGAGCAGTGCAAATAAATCATAGTGTCCGGTGTTAAAAAACTCGTGCAGCACAATTGGGTTAAGCCAATAAATTGCAACGAAAGAAACCGGCAGTTTTAGTTCCCGTAAGATTTTAATTAAAAAGAAAAGTAAAAAAATATCACCCATTAACATTAACAATTTCCAACCCGTTACACTCCAGGGAAAAAGATAATATGATAATGCAAAAATGATTTGAGAAAGTGTAGGGTAAAGTGTTTTTATTTTTGGATGATTTATTTTATCAATTACGTTACCTGATTCATCTGCTAACTTTAAAATCTTTTGTGGTACATCTGGATTCTTTTCAATAACATCCTGCGGACTGAATACATAAGGATTAAACTCATTAGCGGTTACAGCACCATCCCAGAGATATCTGTAAAAATCATCTTCAAGAATTGGGGAAGAGGGAATTAAAATTAATCTGGCAAACAATCCGGTAAAAATAATCCACGCAATCCAGGTTTCTTTTACAGGAAGTTTATTAATGTTTAAGATCGCTATGAAAAAAAGAATTCCAATTAAAATTCTTTGAGCAACAAAAAGAATTTTTTGTTTATCAGTTGGCTGTGCATCATAAGTAAGCGTATGTGAAATGAAAAGAATATATAAAGCGTAAAGAATTACACCAATTCCAAGAAGCACCCAGATGATTTTACTATTTAATATTCTTCCAGAAGCATTTATGTGATTTTGCATAGCTGTTTATTTACCGCGTAATCATTATCCAGGGATAAGGGGACTCTTCTTCAAAGATTAAACTTGATAATTTGTTTTTAAAAGTATTTGGATTGTAAAGAAATTGATTCCTAAAATATTTAATTTCATCCAGAGTATGAGGAAAATATTTTGATGCCATTTCAGGGAAGCCGAGAGAAGTATAATATTTAAGAATTCTGTTTTTAGCACGCATTAGTTCGTTAGCATTATAAAATGGAGTATCGATAATGTGAACTTCACCATAAGACTTAGAAATTGTAAGCAATTCTTTTAACAAAACATCAACCTCTTTAAAATATTGTAAAGTAGAGTTTAGTATAACAATATTAAATGTATCAGTTGGTAAAGATGCTTTTGAGATATCGCCATAAATAAAAATTACTTTTTCACTTGAAAATAATTTACCTGCTCGTTCAAGTTCAATCAGGTTTGTGTCAATTCCAAAATAGTTGTGATCAAATTCCTTTGCAAGCTGCCCGATTAACCATCCATTACCACAGCCAACATCAAGAATATTAAGTTTTGTTTTTTTTGTGGAAAGATAATTTTTAAATCTTAAAAAAGTTTTAACCCGCAATTGCCATTCTTTTTTGTGCGGATTTCTTTGAGATGAGTAAGGTAAAAGCTTTACTTCATCGTTTTCGTAAAATCGTTTTTCTTTTTTAAGTGCTTGCTGATATAAATTTTCGAAAGATTTATCAATTTCATTTAAATAAACAATTCCACTTTCAGTTTTTTGTTTTTGCAATTCTTCTAAAATCATAATAACAAAATAAATAACATTAATTCAAAAGTAAGAATCTGTTGATAGAATTGTTTGGATAACAATAAGTAATAAATAGAGACTTCTGAAAAATTTTAATACAATTGAATTGTAGTTCCGAAACTGTCTGCGACAGGCAGGTTTATCTCGTAATTTGAAAATTTGATCCTGAAATAAATTCAGGATGACATGGATTATTTAATTTTTCAGAAGAATAAAATAATTAGTAAACGTATTAACAATATTCTATCAAATTAGGGTAAGAAAACAGTTAACCTTTCCTTATTTTTAAGTATTAAAAATTTTGAAATTTCCATCCTGATGTAGAAAGAGAGGAATAATGGAAAAGCTTTTATTACTTGGCGCTGAAGCTATTGCTCAAGGCGCAATTGATGGCGGAATGTCCGGCGTTTATGCTTATCCCGGAACACCTTCCACAGAAATAACCGAATACGTTCAACACAATAAAATTGCTATCGAAAGAAAACTACACAGCCAATGGTCTGCTAATGAAAAAACCGCAATGGAAGCAGCACTTGGAATGAGTTACGCAGGCAAACGTACAATGGTTTGCATGAAACACGTTGGTTTAAATGTTGCAGCCGATGCCTTTATCAACTCTGCAATAACCGGAGTTAACGGTGGATTGATAGTTACAGTTGCTGATGATCCATCAATGCACTCATCACAAAACGAACAGGACTCTCGTTTCTTCGGCAAGTTTGCTATGATACCTATTCTTGAACCGGCTAATCAACAAGAAGCATACGATATGGCTTATGAAGCTTTTGAGCTTTCTGAGAAATTAAAAATCCCGATAATGATGCGTATAACAACAAGACTATCACACTCGCGCGCTGGAATTGAAACACGCCCGTTGAAGCAAGAAAATAAATTAACTTATCCTGAAGACCCGATTCAGTTTGTGCTTCTCCCATCAAACGCAAGAAAAAGATATAAAGGTTTACTCGGGTTGCAATCACTTATGGAACAGGAAGCCGAAAGATCATCTTTCAATACATTTTATCCGGCAAGAAATAAATCACTTGGTGTTATTGCTTGTGGAATTGCTTTTAACTATTTAATGGAAAATTATCCCGATAGAAAATTTCCTCATCCGGTTTTGCAGCTTGGTCAATATCCGCTTCCTTTTTCTAAAGTTGAAAAGATTGTTAACGAGTGTGAACAAGTTTTAGTTCTTGAAGATGGATATCCGCTTGTTGAAGAAATGTTAAAAGGATATTTAGATAAGAATAGTAAGATTAAAGGAAGATTAGATGGAACAATTCCGCGTGATGGTGAATTGAATCCGGATATTGTAGCAAAAGCCTTTGGGCAAAGAAGTAAAAGTTTGGAATGAAAATTCCCGCCATCGTAGCAAATCGTCCGCCGGAATTATGCGCGGGCTGTAGTCATCGTGATATTTACAATGCATTGAATGAAACGATGAAAGAATTTGGCAAGCAAAAAGTTTTTTCTGATATCGGATGTTATACACTTGGCGCACTTCCTCCGTGGAATTCAATTAACTCTTGTGTTGATATGGGTGCATCAATAACAATGGCTAAAGGTGCTGCTGATGCTGGTGTTCATCCATCCATAGCAGTTATTGGTGATTCAACTTTTACTCATAGCGGAATGACAGCTTTGCTTGATTGCGTTTATGAAAATACTCCAGTTACAATTATTATTTCTGATAACGGCACAACTGGAATGACAGGCGGACAAGCATCCCACGCAACAGGTAGATTGGAAGAAATTTGTATTGGTCTTGGTGTAAAACCTGAACACGTTAGAACACTTACTCCATTACCAAAGTATCACGATGAAATGGTAAAAGTTCTTCGAGAAGAAATGTTGTATGAAGGTGTTTCTGTTGTTATACCAAGAAGAGAATGTATCCAGACGTTGGCGAGGAGTAAGAAAGAGGTTAAAGTTAAGGTGGAAGAGGTTGCTCAATGAAATCAGATATAATTTTATCAGGTGTTGGCGGACAAGGTATTCTTTCAATCGCTGCAGTTGTTGGTATGGCAGCTTTGGAAAATCATCTTTACTTAAAACAAGCAGAAGTACACGGAATGAGTCAGCGCGGTGGTGCTGTACAATCTCATCTTAGAATTTCTGAAAGAGAGATTGCAAGTGATTTAATTCCTGAAGGCAGAGCAGATATAATAATTTCTGTTGAGCCAATGGAATCATTGCGTTACTTACCGTGGCTTTCTGAAAATGGATGGCTTGTTACAAACACAACTCCGTTTGTGAACATAACGGATTATCCGGATATGAAAGAGCTGTTAGCAGAGATTGAAAAACTTCCACATCACATTGCAATAAACGCAGATGAAATTGCAAGACAGGTTAAATCTCCGCGTTCATCAAATATGGTAGTACTTGGTGCTGCTTCTCCGTTTATCGATATTCCTTATCAATCACTTGAAAATGGAATAAAGAAAATCTTTGAAAGAAAAGGGGAGAAGATAGTTCAGCTAAACATAGATGCATTAAAAGCTGGAAGAGATTTTTCTGAACTGCATAAAGGCAAGTTTTAAACACAAAGAACTCAAAGAAGAAAACACAAAGCACACAAAGATTAAATGACAGCAGATGAATTATCAAATATTGTAATTGGTCTTGCAATAAAAGTTCATAAAAATTTGGGCCCAGGATTGTTAGAGTCATCTTATAAAGAATGTTTGTATTATGAGATTACGAAGGCAGGACTTCAAGTTGAAAAAGAAAAACCGATGCCATTAATCTATGAAGAAGTAAAACTGGATATTGGTTATCGGTTGGATATTATTGTTGAGAATAAATTAGTTATTGAAATAAAATCTGTTGAAGTTCTTAACGATGTTCATCTTGCTCAAATATTAACGTATTTAAAGCTAAGCAACTCTAAACTCGGCTTACTAATTAATTTTAATGTTAAACTTCTAAAAGATGGAATTAAAAGAGTTATTCTTTGAGTCCTTTGTGGAAAAACTTTGTGCTCTTTGTGGTTAAATGTCTTTTTCGCAAAGAGCACTAAAAATAAATACTAACTCTTAGCCCAAGCCTCTACATCATCAACTTCTTTTGGTATTGGACGCCCAAGTACTTTGTATCCGTTTTGTGTAACAAGGATGTTGTCCTCAATTCTTATTCCGCCAAAATCACGATACTCTTCAACCTTATCGTAATTAATATAGTTTTTAAACTTCTTCTTAGATTTCCACTGATCAATCAATTCAGGAATGAAATAAATTCCCGGCTCGCAGGTAAAAACAAATCCAGGTTGTAATTCTTTGGCCAATCTTAAATAAGCCAATCCAAATTGATCGCTGCGTTTTGTTTTATCATCATAACCAACATATGCTTCACCAAGATTTTCCATATCGTGAACATCAAGTCCCATCATATGTCCTAATCCATGCGGAAAGAAAAGTGCATGTGCCCCGGCTTTAACTGCAGCATTCAAATCACCTTTCATAATTCCAACCTGAGATAAACCGGCGGCAATTATTTTTGCAGCAGTAAGGTGAACATCTAAATGTTTAACTCCGGGTTTAATCATATTGATTGCATTTTTTTGTGCGGTAAGAACAATCTCGTAAATTTCTCTTTGCTTGTAAGAAAATTTTCCGCCAACGGGAGTTGTGCGTGTAATATCACTTGCATAATGAAGAAGTGATTCAGCACCTGCATCACAAACTAGCAAATCACCTTCTTTTAAAACATTTCCATGATAATGATTGTGAAGTGTTTGTCCATTTTTAGAAACGATTGGTGGAAAAGAAACTCCGCTTCCGAGTGATAATGCTATACCTTCAATTGCTCCAGCAATATCGCGTTCGATCACTCCGGGTTTAGCCATGCGCATTGCAGTTGTATGCATTTGATAAGCAATTTCCATAGCATACTCAATCTCTGCAATTTCTTCTTCAGCTTTGATAGAACGTTGAGCAACAACAGCTTCGATTAGTTTTTTAGAAAATTTACTTTTTAGTTTGTAAGGATTTTCTCCAAGTAAATCAGCAAGCTTAAGTGTTTGATCACCACGGTATGCGGGAAGAAAATGAATCTTAACTTGCTTACTGCTTTTTGATTTTAGATATTTTTTTAAGTTATCAATTGATTCTGAATTTGCCACACCAATTTGTTCAGCAAGCTGTGCAAGTTTTGGCTGCGGGCCCATCCAAACAATATCTTCAAGAGTAAACTCATATCCGAAAAGTATTTCTTTATTTTCGTCAATATCAATTAAGCCAATCATGTTTGGTACATCAAGTCCGAAGTAGTAGAGAAAAGAGCTATCCTGTCTGAAAGAGTAAGTATTGCCAGCATAGTTCATTGCAGATTCATCATTACCAGGAAATAGTAGAATACCATTTTTGAAATTTTTCTTAAGTTCTTTCCTTCGATCGATATAAACTTGTTTATCAAACATAATTGCTCCTTAAAAGAATTAGTATAATTAAGTCATTGTAAAATTATGGAATAATTGAGTGGATTTCCATAAGAGAAGAAAAATGGTATTGGTATTATTACAATCTGTTATGAATTGGTCTTATTCAAAAATTTTAGAATAAGTTAAACAATATCAGTGTGCAGTTTTAGATTTTACTTTTTTATTTTCAATCTCTTTAGCTTTTCTAAAGATGAAATACAATCCGGCAATAACAAATGGAATGCTAAGTATTTGTCCCATATTTAAGGTTAATCCCTGCTCAAAAGCTGATTGATTTTCTTTAACGAACTCAACAAAAAATCTGAATCCAAAAATAAGAACAAGAAATAATCCAAATATAAATCCCTGTTTAAATTTCTTTTGAGTTTTCATGTAAGTAAAGTAAACAATTACAAAAGAGATCAAATAAAAAATAGATTCATATAATTGTGCAGGATGCCTTGGCACATTATCAACTCTTGCAAAAATAAATGCCCAAGGAACATCAGCCGCTTTTCCGATAATTTCTGAGTTAAATAAATTTCCTAATCTAATAAGCACTGCAGCAAGAGCAACCACAATCACAAGACGATCAAGAATCCATAACATCGTTTTATCTTTTTGCTTTTTTGTGATAAGATAAATTGAAATAAGTATTCCAATTGCTGCGCCATGACTTGCGAGTCCGCCTTCCCAAACCTTTATCATCTCTAATGGATTTGATAAATAATAAACAGGATCGTAAAACAAACAATGTCCCAAACGTGCTCCGATCACTGTTCCAAGTATTACATAAATAGAAAGTTGTTCAAGATCAGCTTGAGGTTTTTTTTCTAATTTATAAATCTTTGTAAGAATCATGTAACCGAAAACAAATCCTAAAGCAAAAAGTAATCCGTACCAGCGTAATGAGATTGGTCCGAGTTTTACTATTTCAGGACTTACATTCCAGAATATTGATGAGATAATCATTTTAGTTTGATAATTGTTTTTATAATTAATTGTAAATATACTTTGATGAGATAAGTGATGCAAAGAAGAAGAGTCAACCTGAACTTGGTTCAGGTTCTCCAACTAATACCAGAGATTCCGGGTCGAGCCCGGAATGACTTAATACTTACTCAGCTTTTTTTCTAAATACTCTTTTCTTTCCTTTTGTTTCAACAGCATTTTTCTCAAGCTCTACACATTCTTCAAAAGTAAAAGAAGCAGGATCACGATCTTTTGGAAGCTTAACGTTTTTCTTACCGGCTTTTAAGTATGGTCCCCATCTGCCGTTAAGAATTTGGAAGGTCGGATCTTCATCAAATACTTTTATAAATTTTTCAGCATCAGCAACACGTTTAGCCTCTATTACAATAATTGCATCTTCTTCTGATACTGTATGTGGATCATATTCTTTCTTCAGCGAATAAAATTTTCCATCGTGTCTTAAGTAAGGACCAAATCTTCCAATTGCCGCAACAATTTCTTTATCTTCAAAAGTTCCAACAACTCTTGGAAGTTTAAATAACTCTAATGCTTCTTCAAGGGTAATCAGTTCTAATTTCTGATCTCTTCTAATTCCAGCGTACTCCGGTTTAGCCTCAGGATCATTTGGATCTGTAAGCTGTGCAACGGGACCAAAGCGTGCCATACGAACTGAAACAGTTTTTTTAGTTTTGGGATCAACACCAAGTATTCTTTCACCGGATGCACGTTCACTTGTTTCAGTAGTATGTTCAACATTTTTATGAAAAGGGAAATAAAATTCCTTCAGCATTTTAGGATAACTGATTTTTCCCAAGGCAACTTCATCAAGTTCGTCTTCAACTTTTGCAGTAAACTGATAATCCATAATCTGTGGAAAGTGCTGATTGAGAAAATCGGTCACAATCATTGCAATATCTGCAGGAAAAAGTTTGCCTTTATCTGCGCCTGTAATTTCAGTTTTTGTTTCGTGCTTAATTTCCTTTTTCTTATTTAGAGTCAAAACTTTAAACGCACGTTCAGTCCCCATTCTTTCTTCTTTGTGAACATATCCGCGTTTTTGAATAGTACTAATTGTAGGTGCGTAGGTCGAAGGTCTTCCAATTCCGAGTTCTTCTAGTTTTTTTACGAGGCTGGCCTCAGTAAATCTGGCAGAAGGACGAGTGTATCTTTCAGTGGCAACTATTTCCTTCATGTCAAGTTTCTGTCCAACTTTTAAAGGAGGCAGAATAGAATCATCTCCATTTTCACCATTCTCATCATCAGTATCTTCAAGATAAACTTTTAAAAACCCGTCAAACTTAATTACTTCACCCTTTGCGGTAAGCACATCTTTGTTGCCGGTAATCTTTATTTTAGCTGTTGTTCGTTCGATATCGGCATCACTCATTTGAGAAGCAATTGCACGCTTCCAGATCAATTCATACAAAGCCTGTTCATCTTTTGGTCCATCGACTTTTTCTTTATTAAAATCAGTAGGACGAATAGCCTCGTGAGCTTCTTGTGCAGATTTTGATTTTGTTTTGAATTGTCTTCTGTGAAGATATTCTTTCCCAAATTCATGTTTTATGGTCTGTTCAGCAGCATCAATTGCAAAGTCTGAAAGATTAACTGAATCAGTTCTCATGTAAGTAATCTTACCAGCTTCATAAAGTCGTTGTGCAAGAAGCATAGTTCGGGAAACAGAGTATCGTAATTTTCTTGCTGCTTCCTGCTGCAAAGTAGAAGTTGTAAACGGTGCAGCGGGTGATCGCTTTACAGGTTTCTTTTCAACATCATCAACAATAAATTCTGATTTAGCGCATTGCTGTAAAAATGTATCGGCTTCTTTTTCATCTTTAAGATATCTTGCAAGTTCTGCTTTTAGATTTGTCTTATTTCCTTTTTCATCTTCAACAATAAAATTCGCAACAACTTTAAATCTTGGTTCAGGAATAAAAGCATCAATCTCACGTTCACGTTCAACAATTAATCTAACAGCAACAGATTGCACTCTGCCGGCAGATAGTTTAGATTTTATTTTTCTCCATAGAATACCGGATACTTCAAATCCAACTAAACGATCCAAAATTCTTCTTGCCTGCTGAGCATCAACAAGATGATAATCAATCTTTCGTGGATTTTTTATTGCATTTAAAATTGCGGTCTTCGTAATTTCATCAAAAACAATTCGCTGTATTTTATCTTCCTCAAGCTCCAGAGCTTCTTTAAGATGCCACGATATTGCTTCACCTTCGCGGTCCTCGTCAGTTGCAAGCCAAACTACTTCAGCTTTTTTTGCAAGTTTTTTTAACTCGGTAACAACTTTTTTCTTATCCTCAGAAATTTTATAAAGAGGTTTAAAGTTGTTTTCTATATCAACACCTTTATTTTTCTTTTCAAGATCGCGAATGTGTCCGTAACTTGAAGTAACAAGAAAATCTTTACCTAAATATCCCTCGATTGTCTTTGCTTTTGCAGGTGATTCTACTATAACTAAATTTTTTGGCATTATATCTTCTTTTATTCATCTTATCTAATTTTCTATAAAATAAGATGATTAAATAATTTCACTCTTTCGACTGCGCTCAGAGTGACTAATTGTTTAATTATTTATGCATGTCATACTGAGCGAAGTCGAAGTATGACAATTTTTGTTATTAATTTAATTTAAGAACTATTATGATTTAGTGTAAATAAGTTCCTTATTTTAAAAAAAACGCTTGCAAATTAACCGATAAAAAAAACAAAATTCAAAGTTATTTAGTGAGCAACATCATTTAATTGTTAATTAGCTCGTTTTTATGATGAAAAATTTGATAATATTTGATGTGCGAATCACAATTATTGACTGAATTGACTTTGAAAAAATATTTAGACACGGTTTTAAAACTTTTAGCAGTTCCATTTATTCTGCTTATTAAGATTTATCAATTGCTGATATCACCACTATTTCCATCATCGTGCAGATATACACCGACTTGTTCACATTACACTTTAGAGGCATTAAAAAAATATGGATTGATAAAAGGCAGTTGGCTGGGGATAAAAAGAATTTCACGCTGTCATCCTTGGGGTGGTAGTGGATATGATCCGGTACCGTAAAAAGAAATAAATCTATAAAAAATATTTATTACATTATTAACGTTGAAACTCATCCCCCAACCCCTTCTCTTAGAAAGAGAAGGGGAGAAAAAGAAATTTTCTTAAAGTCCCTCTCTTTTTAAGAGAGGGATTTAGGGTGAGTTAATTCTGCTCTTTATGAAAAAAAAATCATCATCAAAAAAAATATCCTTCGGAAAAAGAATCCTTAGTATCTTTAAATGGATTTTAAAGTTTGCCGTTATTTTCTTTGTCTCAACAGTATTATTAGTTTTTGCTATGAGATGGATAAATCCAGTTACCAGTTCAATCATGATTCAAAGACAGATATCAGGATTATTTAAGGGTGAATTTGAATTAATTAAATATCACTGGGTAAATTATGATGATGTCTCTAAGTTTATGCCGATTGCAATTGTAGCTGCTGAGGATCAAAATTTTCCAAAACATTTTGGATTTGATTTTAAACAAATAGAAAAAGCACTAAAGGAAAACCAGCGGGGGAGAAGAGTCCGAGGTGCAAGTACAATCACGCAGCAAGTTGCTAAGAATTTATTTCTTTGGGAAGGAAAAAGTTTTGTACGAAAAGGAATCGAAGCATACTTTACATTATTAATAGAGCTGCTGTGGGATAAGCAGAGAATTCTTGAAGTTCATATGAATATTGCAGAAATGGGTGATAAAATTTTTGGAGTTGGAACTGCGAGTGTTGCTTACTTTAAGAAGCCTGCAGCAAATTTAAATATCAGGCAAGCTGCATTGTTAGCTGCAATATTACCGAATCCTCTAAAATACTCTGCAGTAAAACCCTCGGGTTATGTAAGAGGCAGACAAAACTGGATTGTAAGACAAATCAATTCACTTGGCGGTCCGGATTATTTGAAAGAGCTGTAGGAAATAAAGATGATAAAAATTTTTAAAGCTATTTCGTTTGATCTTTCTTTTTTAAATGGAAATTATATTGCATCTCTACTTTAATTAAAATATTTTTCAATCAAAACATGATTGGGAAAATGAGTCTTGTACTAAATAAAGTGTTTATTTTTTTATTTATCACTTTGTCCTATACCTTCGGACAGGATTCAACTTATTCCAACGCAAGCATAATTAATTATTCAACAGCCTCAAGATTTCATTTAGCTAATACAGTTACTTATCACTTCAACTATTCTTCGCTTGATCGTTTCAAAAAATCTGAAATTGAAAAAGCAAACCAGCCAAAATTTATTAATGATAATATATCAATGGTTGATGGAACAACTTGGAAAACAAATTCTGATATTAATTATTTACGTTTGAGTTCTATGATTGGTTTAATGGGAGTTACGAACACGGTTGCCTACATCTATCAGCGTAATGTATGGTACACCGAGCAAACTACTGTATTCCATTCTTTAGAATTTATTAATGACTGGAATAAATATCAGCAGATGGACAAGTTTGGTCATTTTACGGATGCATATTTTACAAGCGATCTTACCGGAAAAATATATAGATGGTCTGGAATGTCTGGAAATACTTCTGTTTGGGTAGGTGCTCTAACAGGGTGGGCATGGATGCTTGAAATAGAGTTATCCGACGCATTTATGTCAGAATGGGGTTTTAGCTGGGGTGATATGCTTGCAAATACTGCAGGTTCTGCATTCTATGTTCTTCAGCAATTTAATTATGATGCGTTAGGTGGAATTCATCCAAAATTTAGCTGGCATAAATCAGATGCATGGAAAGAAAACAGATATCATAAAGATCCGCAGGCTTTAATTGAAGATTACGAAGGAATGACTTTCTGGCTAACAGTTAATCCCCATCATTATTTTCCCGATAGCTGGAAAAAAAATTACTCCGAATGGCTGGCTCCTTTAGGTTTGGCATTTGGTGTAAGCGCAAAAGATATTGGGTACTATCCCTGGGGCGGGTACAAGGAGTATTTTATAGGACTCGATATTGATCTGAGAAAACTGCCTATATGGAACGATTGGAACTTCTTTAAATTTATGAAGAGTGAAATCAATTTTCTTCGTCTACCATTGCCAACAATTCGTTTCTCTCCAAGTGGAACCTGGTTTGGATTTTACTTCTAAAATATCCTCTTTTTTAGTTCCTTAAGCTCCATCATAGAATTATTTAACTTAAGAAAAGCTTTTCTTTCCTTTAAGTGAGCATTTTTTTCTTTATTATCTTGATAAAATGTTCATTATTTGAATCAAGGGCGGAATTTAAATTAATATTCATCTCAACCTCTTGACAATCTAAGAATATTGAATTAGTTTAAATCCACAATGTAAACGTTTACATTGTGATTTTATTCAACAAACATTAATTATTTAAAGGAGTGTGCTATGAAACGATTTCTATTAGCTTTGCTATTTCTGTTCTCTGCTTCTGTGTTTGCTCAACCAGTTATTGATTTTGAAACTGTTGGTAATAACTGGGTGTGGACGCCTTTCTCAGGAGCTACAGAGACTTTTGATATTGTTGCAAACCCAAGTCCAGGAGGATTAAACACATCAGATAGTTGTGCTATGCTTGTATTAATTCCTACTGCTGATCCTTGGGCTGGTGTTTTTTGTACCGATTTTCCTGATATGACGATCACCGCTGACAATTGTATAGTTAAAATGTTGGTCTATAAAGAGGTTATTTCTAATGTCGTCTTAAAATTAGAACCACCAAACGTTGATCATACTGTTCCTAATACTGTAATAAATCAGTGGGAAGAAATAACGTTTGATTATTCTTCTGACATCGGTATAACCTCTGCTACATTAACAATTATTCCAGAGTACTCTCCAATTCCAAGAACATATGGAAGCACGAGTTATTTTGATTATATCCGTTTTACTCCTCTAGTTGTTCCAGTAGAGTTAACTTCATTTACCGGTGCATTTGTTGGTAATGATGTTCAGTTAAAATGGGCTACTGCTACAGAACTAAATAACAGAGGATTCGAAATTCAAAGAAGTATTAGTGGATCTGCATTTGCAACTATCGCTTTTGTTGAAGGTTTCGGAACAACTACAGAACAAAAACAATATACTTTTACAGATCGTAATGTAACCGCTGGAGTTGACCATGCTTACCGATTAAAACAAATTGATTTTGACGGTACTTTTGATTACTCAGATGTTGTTAATGTTGGTTCCACAATACCAACAGAGTTTGCTTTGGAACAAAATTATCCAAATCCTTTCAACCCAACAACAAATATTGTTTATGCAGTTCCTGTAAAATCTAATGTAACACTTGATGTCTATAATCTAATCGGACAAAAACTTGTAACATTATTTGAAGGTGATGTTGAAGCTGGAAAACATGTATCACAATTCAATGCATCATCATTATCTTCGGGAATTTATTTCTTTACACTAACTGCTGTTGGTGAAGATGGATCACAGTTCTCCTCAAGTAAAAAAATGACGCTGTTGAAGTAATTTTTCTACTAAATATTCCTGGAAGCAGAATAGAAATGTTCTGCTTCCTTTTGATTTTACAATAATATGACACCCACAATAAAGCAGATAGCTAAAAAAGCTAATGTATCCATCGCAACTGTTTCAAGAGCTCTTAACAATGATATTCGTGTTACAATTGAGACAAGAGAAAAGGTTTTACGAATATCTAACGATCTTCACTACAAGCCAAATTTAGTTGCAAGAAATTTTGTTAAAAAAACTTCATACGCAATTGGCTTAATCCTGCCTGATATATCCGATGAATTTTTCACGGATATTATTCGAGGTGTAGATGAGATTACTTATAAAAACGGATATTACACGATGGTTGCCAGTTCTCACAAACATCGTACGCTTGCAGATTCTATTGCAACTTTCTCACAAACAGGATTAGTAGGTGGTGTAATACTATTAATGTCTGCTATGACAGATGATTTAAAGAATATTTTGGATCAAGCTAAAATTCCGGTTGTGCTGATTGGTGCTGGTAAACAGGAGCGTGATTTTGATATCGTTACAATTGATAATTATCAGGGCGCATTTAATGCAACAGAATATTTGATTAAAAAGAAAAAATTTAAAAAAATTGCTCACATAACCGGTCCCGCTGAAAACTATGATGCCTATCTTAGAAAAAAAGGGTTTATTGATGCCTGCAAAAAAAATGATGTACGCATCAATAAATCTTTTATTGTTGATGGCAATTTTACAATTGATTCTGGTTACCATGGATTTATCCAACTTTATGGTTTACCGGAGAAACCGGAAGCAATTTTTGCAGCTAATGATATGATGGCACTCGGCTGTTATGATGCTGCAAATTATTTCAAAGTTAAAATACCAGATGATATAAGTTTGGTCGGATTTGACGATATATTTATGTCAAAATACATCAATCCAAGCTTAACAACAGTACGCGTGCAAATTGAAGAGGTGGGTAGAGCAGCTGCCGCACTTTTAATAGAACGATTAAATAATTCGAACGGGAAACATCATTCTTTAATTAAAATCCCGACCGAATTAATTATTAGAAATTCCTGTTAAACTTTTTATAAATGGAAACTTGATGGAACAATTTTCTACAAAGTATGGACACTTTTCTTCTGATGGAAATGAATATATTATTACAAATTTCAGAACACCAAAGCCTTGGGTAAACGTAATATCCAATGGTAAATATGGATTAGTAATTTCACAGACTGGCGGCGGATTTAGCTGGGATACTCATTCAGAGTTTAACAGATTAAATCGCTGGCATCAGGATTTGGTGCAGGATAATTGGGGAAAATATTTTTACGTTAAAGATAATTTAACCGGCGATGTTTGGTCTCCCACCTGGATGCCTGTAAAAACTGAACTAGATTTTTATCAAGTAGCCTACGGTTTTGGATATGCAAGATTCACTTCAGAATATAAAGGCGTTAAAATTACATTAACAGTTTTCATTCCCATTGATGAAAATTGTGAAGTATGGAATTTTAAGATTGAAAATAAATCAGCACAAAAAAAATCTCTTTCTATCTTTTCATATTTTGAATGGTGTCTTGGTTCATCATCAGATCATCACAGAGAATTTCATAAAACATTTTTAGAAACACATTTTGATTCTAAGTTGAACTGCATGACTGCAACAAAAAGATTGTGGGAAATTCCGCTCGGAGACAGAGGACACTGGAATATTGAATATCCTTATCTTGGATTTATTTCCTGCTCAGAAAAAATATCAGATTATGATGGCGATAAAGATACCTTTGTTGGGCAATATGGCTCGATACAAAATCCTGCCGGATTATCAGCAAAAAGTTTAAGTAAAAAATTAGGGAAATGGAATGATTCAATTGCTTCAGTTAAAACTGCAATTGAAATCGAACCAAACGCAACTAAAAACGTAAACTTTTTTATTGGCATTAAAGAAAATAAAAATGCGATTGCAGCTTCATTAAAGAAATTTACCAACCAAAAAAAAATTGATTCCGCTTTATTTGATCTAAAATTGTTCTGGCATAAAATGTTCAATACACTTGTTATCGAAACACCAGATAAGGCAATGAATCTGATGGTGAACAAGTGGTTAAGATATCAGGCAATTGCAGGAAGACTTTGGGGACGTACAGCTTACTATCAGCAAAGCGGCGCTTTTGGTTTTAGAGATCAACTACAAGACAGCATGGTTTTTTTGCCAATTGATCCGAAGAAAACAGAAGATCAAATCCGTTTGCATGCAAGACATCAGTTTGAAGACGGGACTGTTTTGCATTGGTGGCATCCTATTTCTGAAACAGGATTACCCACTAAAATGACAGATGATCTTTTATGGCTTCCATTTGTGCTGATGAATTACATTGATGAAACCGGCAATTATAAAATCCTATCTGTAAAAGAACCTTACTACGATAATAAAAATAAAAAAGATACGTTGTTTGATCATTCGGTTGCTGCTATAGAAAAAGTATTAACAAGAATGAGCAAGCGTGGTTTAACTCTTATTGGTGCGGGCGATTGGAATGACGGACTTAGTGCTGTTGGATTAGATATGAAGGGCGAATCTATTTGGCTGACAGAATTTTTCTATTTGATACTGAAAAGATTTGCTGAGCTTTCAAAAGAAATTGGTAATGATAAACTCTATAACAGATACAATAGAAAAGCTAGTGAACTTAAAAAAGCATTTGATAAATATGCATGGGATGGTGAATGGTTCTGGCGTGCAACAAAAGATGATGGTAAAAAAGTTGGAAGCAAAACTTCACCCGAAGGGAAAATTTATCTTAATGCACAAACCTGGTCTGTTATAAGTGGCATAGCAGAATCAAACAAACAGAATAAGGCAATGGATTCTGTTACAAAACATCTATTAAAGAAAAATGGATGTTTACTTTTAAGTCCTGCCTACACAAAACCAGATAAAATGATTGGATATCTTTCCCGTTATGCACCCGGCAGAAGAGAAAATGGTGGAGTATATACTCATGCTGCAACCTGGGCTGTTTGGGCTTATGCATTACTTAAGAATAATGATCAGGCATTTAGTTCATATAAAAATTTATGTCCTGTTTATAATGGAATGAATCCGGATGAATATGTTGCTGAACCATACGTTACACCTGGAAACATTGATGGACCTGATTCACCAAATTATGGAATGGCTGGCTGGACATGGTACACCGGCTCGGCTGCCTGGTATCAAAAAGTTATTGTTGATTGGATACTTGGAATTAGGGCTAGTAAAGATGGATTAATAATTGATCCTTGCATCCCAGATGAATGGAAGGAGTTTAAGGTTAAAAGATTGTTCAGAGGAGTATCATATAAAATAACTGTTGTTAACAAATCCAAATCCCGCAAAAGTAAAAAACATATTTCAGTAAATGGTAAAACACTGGCAGGCAATACAATTCCAATTAGTAAAAAAGGAGAAGTAAAAGTAGAAGTTTATTTATAGATGAAATCAGATTTTTCAATAATCAATTAATAATAAATAATTAACTCAATTAACTAAGGAGACCGTATGAAAACACACAGATTAATAATTCTTGTAATGGTATTGCTATTACAAGCAGTATCACTTGCACAATTTGCCCCAAGACAGGATGTAATGTGGGCAAGAACAGTTCCTGCAGGTACAATTACTATGGATGGTATTCTGAATGAAGCTGCATGGTCGCAAGCAGAAACAGTAAACATCGTTTACGGACAGCCAGGACCTTTACCAACAAGCGGTTTTAGAGCAGAACAAAATCCGGATGCTGTTACTGATCCAACACATGCAACTGTAAAATTTCTTGTTTCAAGCGACAACCAATTATGGATGGCATTTGATATCCCAGACTCATCAATAGGTGGATCCGGTTGGCCAACCTGGGATGGAATACTTATGTCAATTAAAGATAAGGCAGATCTCGATCCGGTTTCAACCATAGCAAAAGCTGGTGAATTTTTCTATACTTTCTGGACTGCGGGATTACCAAGTGAGGTGCCTGTTGTTGGGTCTTATCCCAGATTTATTGGGAAGTATGGTAATTTTACTGATACGACCCGTACACCAGAACAAAGAGCAGCATGGAATGCCGTAACCGTTATTAATGGAACATCAAATGATGCCGGCAGAGATGAAGGCTGGGTTACTGAAATGCGTGTTGATCTAGCATCAATGGGATATGATGTAACTGATGCTGATGGTGATTTTATAGGTTTAAATTTTAGCATTTGGGATTGTGATTATCTTTTTGAAGGTAATCCACAAAAAATCAATGTTACCAGAACACATTTACAAAGTCCGTGGGGCAATGCAAATGCAAACAATGTTGTTCGTGTTTATGCAAAACCTGATGTTGATTTAACCGCCGCACTTCCAACTGTTGCTCCGGATGTTGTAATTCCAAATGGTGCTACGTTTGCTGATCCGGTTATTGATGGTAATCCAAATGAATCAGTTTGGGCAGGTGCATACAGTTTTGATTTAGGTTGGGATATTGAAACTTTAAGACAAAACTACCCAGGTGTTGGAAAATTTATGAGTGCACACTTTCAACCAGAATTAGGCGGCAATCCAAGACCTCCAATACTTGATCCATCCTTAGCAACTGTAAAAATGTTTTTTAAAGATCAATATTTATATGTTGCTGCAACAATTGCGGATGGCAGAGTTCAGGGAACAGAAGTCTTTGATCAAATTGATGGTTTAAGAGTTATGATTGGACATAGAGACAGAGAAATAATGATGATAATAATATGGTCTTTAAACAAATGCGAATTAGTTTTAATGCAACCGGTGTTCCTACAGCTTATGAATATTTAACTATCACTCATAGATTCCAGTAAGAGCAGAATTTGGTGTTGCTTTAACAGGTGCTACAACTGTAAATGTTAATACAGATATAGATGAAGGTTATTCCATCGAGATGAAAATTGATTTAACTGGTTTAGGTTATCCTGCTGATTTAGGTGATAAATTAATTTTTACAGGTATTATGTTAGCTGACGGAGATTCATTTGAAGATCCTCTTTCAAATTATGGCACACGTGCTTGGTGGTTTAGAGAACACGACGGCGGACCCGTTACAACCTGGAGTGTTTTAGATCCTGATACACCAGTTGGAGTGGAAGAAGAAAATGTTGCAGTAGTTCCAAACTCAATTGAGTTATATGGAAATTATCCAAACCCATTTAATCCTTCAACAAAAATTAGGTTTGCTATTCCTGAAACCGGTGATGTAAACATAACTATATACAATACCGTTGGTGAAGAAGTAAAAAATGTAAATCTAATTAATAAAAATGCCGGGGAATTAGATTATTCATTTAATGCTTTATCACTTTCATCGGGAGTTTATTTCTATAAAGTATCTCTCAATAATTCTACATCAGGAAAGAGTTATATAAGTAATGTTGGAAAAATGATCCTTCTTAAGTAATTACTAAAAGCGAAGAGCTGAAATACGCTCTTCGCTTTTTTATAATCTTAAGCCAAAAGAATGGATATAAAAATGAAGCAAATAAATACCATGACAACCACTCTCATATCTTTTACTGCAAAAGTATTGAGCACATTTATTTTTTTAATAGTTCTTTCTGTAAATCTTTATTCACAAACTTCCGGCAAACTTGTTGGAAGAGTTACAGATGAAAGCGGAGAACCATTAATTGGTGCAAATGTAATTCTTGATGGCACCACAATGGGTGCGGCTACAGATTTAGAAGGTTACTACAGCATAATAAATGTTCGTGCAGGAACTTACACTATCAGGTATAGATTTTTAGGTTTCAAAACCCGGGTTGTAGAAAATATCAGAGTCTCTGCAGATCAGACAACAAAATTAGATGCAGTATTGGAATTAGAAGTTATAGTGGGTGAAGAAGTTGTAGTCGTCGCCCAAAAATCTTTGGTTGAGTACAATCAAACCAGTTCTGTGTCATCTGTAAACAAGGATGATATTAAAAATCTACCGATACAGAGTTTAAGTGAAATTGTAAATCTGCAAGCAGGTGTTATTGATGGTCACTTTAGAGGCGGCAGAATTGGAGAAGTTCAATATCAGGTTGATGGTGTTACGGTAAACAATCCATTCAGTAATAGCTCGATGTTAGAGATTGATCGTTCAGTTATTGAAGAAGTTCAGGTTATCAGCGGAACTTTTGATGCAAAGTACGGGCAGGCAATGTCCGGTGTTGTAAATACAGTTTTAAAAACCGGAACTGAAAAATTTGAATATTCACTTGAAACATATTTGGGTGATTATTTTACTACTGATACTGATCGTTATCCAAATAACGACAGCTATAATCCAACTGCAATTCAGAACTATCAATTATCTTTAAGCGGACCAACAGGGTTACCACAAACAACATTCTTTGTTAACGGAAGAAAATATTTGAACGATGGATATATGTTTGGAACGAGGACATTTACACCGTTTGATGAAAATGATTTTCAAAATCAGATTTATAATCCAACAGGCGATGGTGAACTTGTAAGTATGGGTACTTCTGATGAGTGGAACGGACAATTTAAAATCACAAATCAGACAATTAAAGATTTACAATTCAACTATCAACTAACTTATAATTATGCAGAACGAACAGGGTATAATCACTGCATTTCGTTTGAACCCCGATGGAATAAAAACTAATTATACAAATTCACTTAGTCACGGTTTGGCTGTTACTCATACGCTTACACCGGAAATGTTTTATAAAATAAATATCAGACAAAATATATTTGAGTACGAAGATTATAAATATGAAGATTTGTATGATCCAAGATATTTAGAAGCTGGTGAGCCAAAGGGGGATGCAAATTACGAAGATGGAGCAATTGTTCAAGGTGTTGATCTTGGAAGATATCAACAAAAAACTAACGCCTTAATTGTTAAAGCAGATTATACCTGGCAAGCAAACAGATTTAATATGATTGAGGCAGGTTTGGAAGGGCAATATTCTGATGTATTGTTCGGACCACCGGGTTTTTTTATTTCTTCATTTAATGATAGTACTGGCGCTCAAGTTCTTGTTCCGGTTGAGAGCGCTTACCAACAACCCGGACTACAATCATATTATCCCAAGCAATTTGCAGCTTATCTGCAAGATAGAGTTGAACTTGGAGATTTGGTTATAAGAGCAGGTTTGCGTTTTGAGTATTACGATGCTGCAGGACAAGTTCCTAGTAATTTACAAAATCCTGCCAATTCTATTGAAGGTGCACCGACTTCAACTTACGTCGCAACAACTCCTAAAACAGAAATTGCACCACGACTTGGTTTAAGTTTTCCTTTAACTTCAGCCGCATCAGTTTATTTTTCTTACGGACATTTTTATCAGATGCCTGCATTAGACCTTTTATATAGCAACGCTGATTATTCTATACTAGAAGATTTGCAAGCAGGCGGAGTTAGTTATGGTGTAATGGGTAATCCGGATTTAAAACCGGAATTTACTATTCAGTATGAATTCGGACTAAAGCAATCTGTTTCTGATTTTCTTGGAGTTCAGCTTTCATTCTTTTATAAAGATATTCGGGATCTTCTTGGTGTTGAGTTTATCAGCACGTACACTGCGGCAGAGTATGCAAGATTTGCTAACGTAGATTTTGGAAGTGTTTATGGATTTACTTTATCACTATTCCAAAGAAATCTTGGTTACTTCAATACTTCAATTGATTACACACTTCAGTTTGCTGAAGGTAATTCAAGTGATCCCAGGGAAACTGCAAATAGGGCTGCGGCTGGTGCAGATCCGCGTCCGAGAAATTTACCTTTTAATTGGGATCAAACACATACATTAAATCTTTCTGCTATTTATGCTGCTCCAAATGATTATTCACTAAGTGCAATTTTTAGATTTGGAAGTGGACAACCTTATACTCCTGAAATGGGAACTGGTTTTGATGCAACCTTGGAAACTAACTCCGGTAGAAAGGCCAGTTACGTTTTACTTGATCTTCGTGCAGAAAAATATTTTGATTTTGATTTTATAAACCTGAGTGTTTTTCTAAGAATGTTTAATGTACTTAACTCAACTTTTGTAAATGGATTTGTCTTCAATTCAACAGGAAGCCCTGATTATACACTTAACCCGGCTTCCAATCCTGCTGCTTTGTATGATCCATCACGATTTTATCAGCCTCGCAGAATTGAATTCGGTATCTCTTTGAGGAGCAATTAATTATGAAAAAAATAAACACATTAAATATTCCAGTTACATCAATACATTTAGTAAAAATATTAAACTTTACTTATTTGGTGCTTTTACTTGCAATGATTTTGGTCTCTCAAACTAAGGCTCAGATTTTGCCGGATCCTGTTCCACCTGAATGGAGAGGGGCAATAGATGCTGAAAGAGAAGGTATGCATGATGCAAATCTGATTAGAACAGTTTTTCTAAATTATGGTATGGTCGGCGATTATCCTGCTGACCCGGGAAATGTTGATCTTTCAATATTTCACTCAGTAGAAATTCCTAAAGGCTCTGGTGAGAATTATAGTGATGGAACAACACCTTTCGTGCTCGCTAATGTTACTATGTTAAATGGAAACCCCGCATATATAATGGAAACGGGTTATCGTGAAAGACAGGGAACAAGTCCCATTACAAATAAAACTATGCGCTTTGAACCTCGATTCGGATACTTTCAGATTGATCCAAATATTAATAAAGGCAGATCATCGGCAATTAGTAATGATCCAAGAACCTGGCCGGATGAATGGTATGATAAGTTGAACGATCCTGATGACCCGGGTTGGAGTGGTTCCTGGAATGGCTTTTTTGGTAAAGCTCCCAAAGCTGATCAGGAAAGTTTTGTCGTTTATGATGATAACTTTTACGATGCATGGAATTATTATCCCGATAGCAGAGATGTTACGAGACGTGGTCTTGGAATGCGTGTCGAACAAAGAGGCTTTCAATGGGCAAACCCGCAAGCAGGATTGGTAATATTTTTTCACTATGATATTACAAACGAGAGCACAACCTCATATGATAATAATGTAATATTTGGTCTTTATATGGATACAGGTGTTGGCGGTTCTGCACTTGGTCCTGATGGAATTTATGAATCAGATGATGATAATGCTTTTTTTGATAAAGAAGCAGGACTCAATCTTGTTTATACCTGGGATAACTTTGGTAACGGATATATAGGTCCTACCGGTTACCTTGGTTACTCTTACTTAGAAACACCGGGCAATGCAGTTGATGGTGTTGACAACGACGAAGATGGAATTTGGGATGAGAAAAGAGATAGCGGTCCTGGTCAGCAGATAATAGGGCAGGAAGCAATAATGAATTATGTAACTGCTAATTATGATCTAACAAAATTTGAAGATTATAATGGCGCCATTTCAGATAGACCAGCGTATTCTGAAGGAGTTTGGTGGACAGGTGATGAAGATCTTGATTGGGTAGCCGAATATTATGATACAGGCGCCGATGGAATTTTTGGAACAAATGATACAGGAGAAGGAGATGGCGAACCTACAAATGGAGAAACCAATTTTGATAAAACTGATATTGATGAGTCCGATCAAATTGGTTTAACAGGATTTAAATTAAATAGAATTAAAGCCGGCGCAGGAAATCCGAGTACAGTCGTTGATAATATTGTGTTTTTTGATGACGGCAAGCAGTGGCCAAAAAGATTGTTTAACATCTTTACTAATCCTGATAGTGCTTTCGGACCTCCCGAAGCTCTTAACTATAATATTGGTTTTCTTTTTGCATCCGGACCATTTTATTTGGGTTCTGGAGCCAGGGAAAGATTTAGTCTTGCCTTAGGGTTCGGTGCAAATCTTAGAGAGTTAAGAGTTACAACAAAAGTAGTTCAACAAATTTATAAAGCTAATTATCAGTTTGCTGTACCGCCGCCGTTGCCAACAGTTCATGCATTTACAGGGGATGAGTTTGTTACACTAACCTGGGATAATGCTGGTGAACGTGCTTTCGATCCAATAACTAACAATAATGACTTTGAAGGTTATAGAGTCTACCGTAGCACCGATCCAACTTTTCTTGATGCAAGAAATGATTTTCAGTCATCAGGAGAATGGGGGATTCTTAACGGTAAGCCGATTGCGCAATTTGATCTTATAAATGGTATATCCGGTTACTCAAATGTTACTATAAACGGTATTGCATATTTTCTGGGGGAAGACACCGGTATTAAACACACTTTTAAGGATACAACTGTTGTGAACGGACAGAGATATTTTTATGCTGTAGTTTCTTATGATAGAGGAGTTGATTCTTCACAGATATATCCTTCTGAAAATGCAATTACAATTAGTCAGACATTGCGCGGCGGTACAATACTCCCACCAAATGCTGTCGAAGTTTATCCAAATCCGCCATCAGTTGGATTCCAGGATGCGCAAACATTAAATCTTGTACAGAGTGAAGGAAGAGGATCGGGAGAAGTTAGTTTGCAAGTTCTAAATTCTGCGGTCGTTCCGGAAAATCATACCTTTGCTTTAAAGTTTGATAATCCACCCGATAGCGTTCGTGCACAGTCGTATTATTTAGTTGATGAAACTTTAAATGACACCCTTTTCACTCTCGGAGAAGACTTTGAAGGATTAGGTGCAGGACCATCAGGAAGTGGCATTTTGCCAATTATATCTACTTCTGAAACAGTTGAAATAGACACTCAAAACACAGGTATGATTTCAGGCAGTGGAACAAATATTCCTCTAACGATTCGTTACTCTGATGTTCTGCCAATTAATTTAAGGAGACCAGGATTTCCAGAGAACATTGATGTAATATTTAGTGATGTTGTTATTGATACCTCAGTTGCTGATCCTGTAAATTTTATTCCTTCGAGACCCGGTTAAGTTTACAGTAATAGCAAAAACTGAGAACGGTGATCAGAAATTAAAGTTTACTTTTTTTGGCGGCAGCAATAGTACAAACGGTATTTTAGATGCTCATGGAGATTATATTTCTATACTTACTGCAGCAAATGAAACTCCTACTCAGCGCAAAGCAACATGGAGATTACAAGTTGATACGACCGGATTAAATGGTGCACCAATAGTTCCACCAACTATAAATGATAGATATGAACTGAGATTATTCTTCCCATATTCCAGTCTGGATAAATTTACATTTTTAACCAAAGCACAGTACATAGATCCTAATTTAGCCAAGCAGCAATTTGAAACTGATCCTTATGTGGTTCCAAATCCTTATGTAGGTGCTGCCAGCTTTGAACCTCAAAGATTTGCTGTATCAGGAAGAGGTGAACGAAAAATTGAATTCAGGAATCTACCTGCAAATTGTACGATCAGAATTTATACTGTAACAGGTGAGTTCGTAAAAGATTTGGCTCACGATGGTAATATCAACGAAGGAATTGTTACCTGGGATTTACGCAATTCAAGTAATCTGGAAATTGCACCCGGACTTTATATCTATCACGTTGATGGACCAGGTGTCGGTACTTTCATTGGCAAATTTGCAATAATTAAATGATGAAGGTGAAACAATGAAAAAAATATTAATACTAAATACTAAAGTTGCTTCAGCCTGCTTTCTTATCATTTTATTATTTGCAGGACAAAACTTTGCACAAAATAAAACGGGTACAACAATCGGGCAATTTCTAAAGATTGAACCAAGCTCCAGAATAGTTGGATTAGGTAATGCCGGGGCATCTCTTTCGGGAGAAATTTCAAACATCTTTTACAATCCTGCAAGTTTAGGAAGATTACAAGGAACTGATATCCAATTTACATTTAATAAATGGCTGGCTGATATTACTTATAATTATATGGCTGCCGGAATTAATGTTGAAGGTGTTGGAACTTTTGCTTTAGTAGGAACATTACTTAACTCCGGTGAAATGGACGTGAGAACAGTTGAAAATCCATTGGGTACAGGAGAAAAATTTACAGTAAAAAATCTTGCTCTCGGATTAGGCTATGGTTTGATGTTAACCGACAGAGTTTCTGTTGGAATGCAAATTAATTATATCAATGAAGCAATCTGGCACAGCTCACTAAGCACATTTGGATTAAACTTTGGGGTTCAATATCAGGTTGTTGAAGGCGGATTAACTCTCGGGGCAAGCGTATCTAACTTCGGAACAAGCGCTGCTTATGATGGAAGAGATCTTTATCTGGATTATGATTTTGATCCTGATAAATATGGTGATAATGATAAACTGCCTGCAGAGTTAAGAACAGATAATTTTAATCTGCCAACAATATTCAGAGCAGGAGTTTCTTACTGGTTTGATTTCGGAGAGGACTACAAATTGCTTGTTGCTGCCGATGCAGTTCATCCAAATGATAATGATCAATATTTAAATCTTGGTGCTGAATTTAATTTGTTAAAAATATTTGCAATTCGTGCAGGCTACAGAAATTTGTTTATGCCCGATGCTGAAGGCGGATTGGTTCTCGGCGGCGGTGTTCAAACTAATTTTAATGAAACTAATAATATCCGGTTCGATTATGCTTATGCTGATTACGGCAGATTAGCTGAAACGCATCGTATTACTTTAAGTGTTGGATTTAGATAGAGTAAATGGAACGGTATATGAATCGATACTTTTATACTAAGACAATCCATACAATTCTCCTTGTTCTGTTTGTGTTTGTTGGATGTAAGGCTCAGCAAGATCAGGTTGTCTTTAAATCAAATGGAAAAGTTGACTATCTTCTCTCTAATAGCGATGAAAAACTTTTAGATTCAATTCAATACCGTTCCTTTCTTTTCTTTAAAGAGCAGTCTAATCCTGAAAATGGATTAGTAAAGGACAGAAGCGCTAGCTGGGCTCCTGCAAGTATTGCCGCAATAGGATTTGCTCTACCATCCTACGCTGTTGGTGTTGAAAGAAATTGGATATCTCGTGATGAAGCTGCAATGATTACACTAAATACTTTAACATTCTTTTTAAACTCAGTTCAAAGTTCTGATACAAATGCAACCGGCTACAAAGGTTTTTATTATCACTTCTTACGAATGAATTCCGGTACGCGTGAATGGAATTGTGAACTTTCAACGGTGGATACAGGCTTGCTGATGATGGGGATTATCTTTGCAAGAAATTATTATAACCTTGATAACGAAACGGAAAATAAAATTAGAGCATATGCAGAAAAGTTATTAGAGAAACTTGACTGGGATTTTTTTGAGATGTCTTCAACTGGTAAGTATGCAAATTCTATTTCAATGGGCTGGGACCCCAAAGAAGGTATGCATCAAATGGGCTGGGTTGGTTATAACGAAGCGCTCTTTCTTTACATCCTTGCTGCGGGAACTGGAATGAAAAATGTTGATGCAGCTTACAATTCATGGCTTGATTCATACGATTGGAGAACTCCATATCCAAATCTTTCTCACGCAGCATTTCCTCCATTGTTCGGTCATCAATTCTCACAGACATTTATAGATTTCCGTGGTTTAGTTGATAAATACATGAAAGAAAAAGGTATCGATTATTTTGAAAATTCACGACGGGCAACTTTAGTTCAAAGACTGTATGCAATTGATAATCCATATAATTGGGTTGGATATGATTCCTTGTGCTGGGGAATTACTGCGAGTGATGGACCAACAGATAAATATAATTTTGATGATAAGAAGTTTTTAGGTTATGCTGGAAGAGGAACAAGTGGACCTGATCTTAATTATTTTGATGATGGAACAATTGCACCTTATGCTGCAATCTCATCCATAGTTTTTGCACCTGAAATTGTTTTACCAACAATTAATAACTTCAATAAAAAATATGCAGATAGTTTATGGGGACCTTACGGTTACTTTGATTCATTCAATCCAACACTAAATTGGTTTAACAAAGAATATATTGGCATCGATCAAGGCCCATTACTTTTAATGATTGAAAATTTTCGAACCGGATTGGTTTGGAATTATGTAATGAAAGATTCAGTTATTCAAAACGGTTTAACAAAGCTTGGATTTGAATATCTTAAATAATTTATAAGTATCGATATTGCCGCTATGACTATTCAAAAAATATTTTCAATTCTTCTTTTTTTATCCGTTTCATTTTACGATTTAATCTTTGCACAAATTAAAACTCTTGATGATTTTGAAACTACTGAAGGCTGGAGTTTTATTAAATCTGATGGAGTTAATCTTTAATATATCAAATGAAGCCGGTTTAAATGGAAATGCAATAAGATTTGATTATGACTTTTCAAAAGGCACAGGCTACGGCGGAATACAAAAATTCTTTCCGATTGATTTACCGGAAAATTATGAATTTACATTTAATGTAAAAGCCGAATCACCATCAAACAATTTTGAGATTAAATTTATTGACAGTACAGGAAACAATGTTTGGTGGGTAAATAATCGCAATTACGATTTTCCTAAAGAATGGAAGAAAATCCGCGTAAAGAAAAGACACATTAACTTTGCGTGGGGACCAACCGATGATCAATCATTAAAACGAATTGACAGAATTGAATTTACAATCGCTTCTTTTGTTGGTGGGAAAGGAACTGTTTGGCTTGATGATTTGAAGTTTGAACCGTCTTCAGCCTGAAACAAATATTTATCCAACACCTCTTGTAACAGCCGCATCACAATCATTTGATCTTATCCCAAATAATATTGTTGATGGTTCAATTAAAACATATTGGGAAAGTGTAGGTGTAAATAATCAATCAGTTACAATTGATTTTAAAACCCGAAGAGAATTTGGCGGATTAAAAATAGATTGGCTGGAAGGTTATCGTGCTCAATCTTTTGATATTCTTCTTTCTGAGGATAGACAAAACTGGGAAAAAGTATATTCAGTTTCTTCAAATAAATCTGATGTAAGTTTTATAAGATTACCAGAAGCAGAAGCAAGATTTTTAAAGATAAATTTTCTAAAAGGATTTTCAGATAAAGGATTTGGCATTTCGGAAATTAAGTTTCTGGATATCAGAAACTCTTTAACACCAAATGATTTTATGCTCTATATTGCAAAAAATTCTCCAAAAGGAAATTATCCAAGATATTTTTTAGATGAAGCATCTTTTTGGACGGTCGTTGGTGTAAATAACGATGTAAAAGAAGCTTTGATAAATGAAGATGGAATGGTTGAAGTTGATAAAGCTAAGTTTTCAATTGAACCGATGCTTAAAGTTGAAAATCAATTATTTAATTGGAGTAATGTAAAATCAAACCAGTTGCTTGAGGAAAACTATCTTGCCAATACCGCAAGTAAATTGGATTTGTGATGATATCAAATCTCGAGACAAAAGTATTTGCAAATGGAGAAGCAAATAAAAATTCCACACTTTATTTGAAATATACAGTTACTAATAATTCCTCAGTTCAGAAAAAAGTGGAAGTTTATTTTTACTAATCCGACCGTACCAGGTTAATCCTCATTATCAATTTTTAAATCTTCCCGGTGGAGTTGGCAAAATAAATTCTATTAAAGAAATCGATAATAAAATTTATGTATGATGATAAAGTGATAATACCAATAACAAATTATACGCTATTTGGTGCCGCTGCTTTTGATGAAGGAAATATTGTTGATTTGATATCAAATGAAAATACTCTGTCAAAGTAAATCTATTAGATGATAAATCAAATCTTGCCAATGGTATTTCTAAAGTATAATTTTGAATTAAAACCCGGCGAAAAAAAAATTATTTATCTAGCAGTTCCGTTTTATGGTGAAGAAACACTGTCAGAAAATCTTAGATGCAAGAAGTCATTGAAGAAAAATTTCAAGAAACAAAAAACTTCTGGAAAGAAAAAGTAGATCATATAAAATTTAATCTTCCAGAATCTGCAAATAGAATTGTAAATACTTATAAATCCAATCTAGCTTATATATTAATTAATAGAGATAACGCCGGGATACAACCAGGTTCACGCTCCTATGAACGAAGCTGGATTAGAGATGGAGCTTTAACTTCATCCGCACTTTTAAAATCAGGAATTGTAACAGAAGTTAAAGATTTTATCGAATGGTACAGTGCGAATCAATTTGAAAATGGTAAAGTACCTTGCGTTGTTGATTCAAGAGGTCCTGATCCGGTTCCCGAAAACGACAGCCACGGCGAACTAATTTATTTAATTCGTGAATATTTCAATTTTACTAAAGACACGACTTTTTTAAGATCAAAAAATAAAAATGTAATTAAAGCTGTTGAGTACATTGAATCATTAATTGCTGAGCGATCGACTGATCATTTTAAAAATGGGAATGACAGCGTTCGTGCTTATTATGGTTTGGTTACCGAATCCATTAGTCATGAAGGTTACTCCGCAAAACCAATGCACTCCTATTGGGATAATTTCTTTACGTTAAAAGGTTTGAAAGATGCAGTTGAGATACAAAAAATTCTTGGTGAAAAAGAATCTTATGAAAGAATAAAAAAAGTAAGGGATACTTTTAAAACAAATCTTTACAACTCAATACAGCTTGCAATGAAAACACGAAAGATAAATTATATTCCGGGCTGTGTTGAGCTTGGTGATTTTGATGCAACATCTACAACTATTGCTCTTACACCGTGCAATGAATTTAATAATCTTCCAAAACCAGAAGTTTATAATACGTTTGATAAATACTTTGAGTTTTTTACAAACAGACGAGATGATAAAATAGAATGGATAAATTATACTCCATATGAAAACAGATTAATTGGTTCGTTTATTTTATTAGATCAGCCTGAACGTGCACATCAATTGATTGATTACTTTTTGAAAGATCAGCACCCCCAAAACTGGAATGCCTTTGCAGAAGTAGTATGGAAAGATATGCGCACACCAAAATTTATTGGCGATATACCTCACACCTGGGTTGGATCAGATTTTATTAATGCAATTCGTTCAATGTTTGTTTATGAAAATGAATATGATTCATCAATTGTTCTTGCAGCGGCACTTTATCAGGATTGGATCGATTCACCAAACGGAATGTCTATCGAAAATCTTCCAACTTATTATGGCGATATTTCTTATTCTATAAAAAAAGAAAATAACAAATATACTTTTTCAATTTATGGTGATGTTGATCTTCCGAAAAATGGAATAAAGATTAA
Organism: uncultured Ignavibacteriaceae bacterium; assembly: GCA_963812305.1. Classification (GTDB taxonomy): domain Bacteria; phylum Bacteroidota; class Ignavibacteria; order Ignavibacteriales; family Ignavibacteriaceae; genus IGN3. The sequence continues at coordinate 21,173 of CAWEUT010000011.1, read as the reverse complement.
AAATTTTAATGGATCAAAACTTCCCTCTATCGTAACAGTTAATGGAAAGGAAATAAAATCATTCACTGAAAACGAAATTGATGTTAATGAATTTCCAGCTATAGTTGTAATTGATTATGGAAAGTAATAAACATTAGTCATTTAAGATTATTAATAACTTAGTATAATCAGAAAAAAATAAAATGAGTTTCAGCGCATCTAAAGGATACTTTGTAAAAAACGGCAAACCGGTTTTTGTAATCTCGGGTGAGATTCACTACTTCAGGCTTGATCCTAAACTTTGGGAGAAACATTTAACGCTGCTTAAACAATCCGGAGCTAATACAACATCAACTTATATTCCCTGGGATTGGCATGAGTATGAAGAAGGGAAGTTTGATTTTACTGGTGAAACAAATCCGGCTAGAAATCTTATTAAGTATATCAAACTCTGCAAAAAAGTTGGTTTGGATTTAATAGTAAAACCTGGTCCGTACATTCTTGCTGAATATGAAAATCAAGGCTTACCAGAGTGGCTGATAAATAAAATTAGTAAATCTGCTCACGCTTTAGATGAAAATGGAAATGTAATCTCACCTGATTTAATGTCCTACATGTCTGACGAATATCTGGATTATTCTTTTCTCTGGTACGATAAAATAATGCCGATTATTGCAGAGCATCAGGAAAGTAATGCGGGACCAATAATAATGATGCAGGTTTGTAATGAAGTTGGTGTATTTCAGTGGTTATCTGGTAGGATTGATTATAATCCTTCAGTAATAAAATTGTACAAAGAATTTTTGATTGATAAGTATTTATCAATTGAAAATTTAAATAATACTTATGGAACAAATTATTCTATCATTTGAAAAAATATCTGCACCTGTTGGCAGGATTGAAACCAAACAAGACTATTGTGCCTATTATGATTTCCACTTATTCTATAGGCACTATTACGCTTTGTACCTGGATGTATTAATTAAAAAGATCAAAACTTTTGATATCAACATTCAGCTTACACACAACATTCCCGGTTGGATTTACGGTAACGCTGCTGAACTTCCAATGCTTATCAGCACTTATGAAGAAATTATGCGAACCCGTGATGATATTGTTTTTGGATTAGATCATATTCCGGAATTTGTATCTTTTAGAAATGCACATTCTGATTTAGCATGCAATAAAATTCTTGAAGCATTGCAGCCTTACGGTCCTGTTTGGGCTGCTGAATTTCAGGCTGGAACACGTGAACATCATGTTAAGAGTGATGCTAACGATTTAGAAACTTTTTATTATGCTTCGCTTGCACATGGAATGAAAAGTTTTAACTATTATATGTTTTCTCAAGGAATAAATCCCACAGGCAAAGGATTTTTTGGAAAGACGTTTTATTATCAAACCCCAATTGAAGCTAATGCAAAAAAGAATTATTTGTACAATTCCATTCAAAAAGTAAATTCATTTATCAAAAAAGAAAAGGAAAATCTTTTACAAAGTAAAACTAAATCTGATATCTGCGTTGGATTGTACAAACCATATTTTTATACAGAACTTACAACGTCACAACTGTTAAAAGAAAAAAGATTAGATGTTGAAAAACTTGGGTTACAGTTAGATCCGAGATTTGTTAGGGAAGATTTATTTTTTAATGGATTGCTGCGAGGACTTCAAACATTAAATTTTAATTATGATATAAATGATTTAGAAAGCACTTCGCTTGAGTCACTATTAAAATTTAAACAACTGTGGGTTGTTACAACTGAATTTATGGATAGCGTTACACAAAAATTATTATCAGATTTTGTTAAGGCTGGCGGACATTTAATTATGTATCCGGTTATACCAACTCTGGATTTATATCTTAATCCTTGCACGATATTAAGAGATGAATTAAAAATTGAATTTTCAAAATCTGCAAGTCCAAATAAGGTTAATGCATTTGGTATTGAAGATTTATTTACAATCTTCAAAGACAAACAAATATTTGCAGATAATAATTCTGATGTCGTTGCGATAACCGAATCAGATGAAGTTTGCGGAATAAGAAAAAAAATTGGCAAAGGTAATATTACAGCGCTTGGTTTTGCTTTTGGGTATACCAGTGATGAACATTTACATTTGATTGAAAAAATAGTTTCGATAGATAAAATTAAGAGACAATTAAAAGTTTCTGATCCGGATATTCAGTTTGTATTGAGAAAAGGTAAAAAGAGATCGTATTTGTTTTTGTTAAACTATCATAATCAAAAAAAGGCATTTACGGTTGATTCAAAAAGAGTTACACTTAAACCTTTCAGTTGCAAGATTATTAAAAAATAAATCTAAGACAGAAGACGAAATGATGAGGAAAAAATAATGAAATTAGTTTGGACAATATTAGCTACCATATTTCTTTCAGCAAATGTATTGAATGCTCAGTTAGATCTTGTAGCTCCATCAACACCGCTGGGAGTTCAGGCATTTGGATATGAAAAAAATGTTGATATCGAATGGTATAACAATAGCGAGACTGATCTTGCAGGTTATAAAATTTATAAATGGAACGGAACACAGTTTACTTTTTACACAACTGTATCAAAAGAGAAAAGTTACCTTTCTCTCAATGTTGGTGCGTTGGGAGTTAGTTATTCTTTTAAAGTTAGTGCATATGATTTAAGCAATAATGAATCTGAATTGAGTGATAGTGTTTATGCAATTACACATACGATGACAGATGAAGAATTTTTAGATATGGTACAGCGTTCAACTTTTAGATACTTTTATGATTACGGGCATCCTGTATCCGGACTATCAAGAGAACGTCTTGGTTCAGGTGAAACTGTTACAAGCGGTGGATCTGGTTTTGGTATTGATGGCATTGTTGGTTGGTATTGAAAGAGGATATATTACTCGTGAGCAAGGTGTTGAACGAATGTTAAAGATTTTAAACTTTCTAAAAATCAATGCTGCATAAATTTCATGGTGCATTTTCGCATTGGTTAAATGGTAGTACCGGTGATGTTATTCCATTCGGACAGTATGATGATGGCGGCGATTTGGTTGAAACCTCTTTTATGATCCAGGGTATTTTAACTGTTCGCCAATATTTTGATCAGACAAATTCAAATGAAGAACAAATTAGAAATCTTTGCACAGAAATTTGGGAAGGGGTTGAGTGGAGTTGGTACAGAAGAACAAGTTTCAGCAATTATCTTTATTGGCACTGGTCACCTAATTATGGCTGGCAGATAAATTTTAAATTCATTGGCTGGATGGAAACGATGATAACATATATGCTTGGCATTGCATCCCCAACATACAGCGTTCCTGCAAGTTTATTTCATCTGGGCTGGGCAAGTTCAAATTATACTAACAGTAATACATTCTATGGCTACAGGTTGTGGGTCGGTCCAAATTATGGCGGACCTCTTTTCTTTGCACATTATTCTTTTCTTGGATTCGATCCCCGCGATAAAAAAGATGCATACTGCAACTACTTTATGAACAATAAGAATCACACATTAATTAATAGAGCCTATTGTATTGCAAATCCTTACAATCATCCCGGCTATGGTGAAAATAATTGGGGATTAACTGCAAGTGATGAACCAAATGGTTATAGTGCACATGCTCCTTACAGCAATGATAATGGAACTATTACTCCAACCGCCGCTATTTCTTCAATGCCATACACACCAACAGAATCAATTGAAGCATTAAAGAATTTTTACAGAACTTATGGCAGTAATGTTTGGGGTGAGTACGGGTTTAAAGATGCATTTAATCCAAGGCAAAATTGGTTTGCAAGCAGTTACATTGCTATTGATCAGGGACCTATAATTGTTATGATTGAAAATTACAGAAGCGGATTGTTGTGGGAAAAGTTTATGGCGAATCCGGAAATTCAACCAATGCTTGATTCAATTGGATTTGTACCGGACTCTGTAACAAGTGTTGATGATGAAGTTAACACAGTTGATGATTTTGAACTGCTGGGTAATTATCCAAATCCATTTAATCCTACAACAACTATTGTTTTTAATCTTAATGCAAACGAAAATGTTTCGATTGAAATATTTAATCATCTTGGTGAAAAAGTTAGAGAATTATCTGATAAAGAATTTTCAGCCGGTGAAAATAAAGTTGTATGGAATGGATTAAATGATGATAACAAAAATGTAAGCTCAGGAATTTATCTCTACAAAATTAGTACAGCCCAAAACACTCTTTACGGTAAAATGATTTTGCAGAAGTAAATAGTGAAGTTAGTCCCAAAAATATTTCAAATAGTTCTGTCATTAAGTTTATTGATTTCAATTTCATGTTCAAAGGAAAATGAATCTGATAGAGTAATAAAGTTTTGGGCAATGGGTGCGGAAGCTGAATACGTTACTAAACTTGTTCCTGAGTTTGAGAGATTAAATCCCGGAATAAAAGTAAAAGTTCAACAAGTTCCGTGGACGGCAGCGCAAGAAAAATTAGTTACAGCTTTTGCAAGCGATAATACTCCTGATGCCTGTCAGCTTGGTAATACCTGGGTTCCACAGTTCGCTGCTTTAAATGCAATCATTCCGCTTGATGAATTTATTAAATCATCCAACCAGATAAACAAAGAAAAATATTTTACCGGCATCTGGGAAACAAATGTGCTTGATAATCAAACTTATGGTATTCCTTGGTATATGGATACAAGAGTAATGTTTTATAGAAAAGATGTTTTTGAAAAAGCCGGTTATAAAAATCCACCTAAAACCTGGGCAGAACTTTTAGACTTATCCAAGAAAATAAAAGCAATGCATCCAAAGGAAGAAAAATATGCAATCTATCTTCCAACAAATGAGTGGGCGCCTTTTGTAATGTTTGGAATGGAAGCCGGATCATCTCTATTAAAAGATGATAATACGCGCGGTAATTTTAGCGGCAAAGAATTTAAAGAAGCTTTTAAATATTCAATCGATTTTCACAGACAAAATCTTGCACCAATAGGAATATCACAAGTAACAAATGTGTATCAAGCTTTTGCTGATGAGTATTTTTCAATTTACATATCAGGTCCCTGGAATATTCCTGAATTTAAAAAATGGATGACTGGAAATCTTGCTGATAAATGGATGACAGCACCAATGCCCGGTTATTCAAACAATTATCCGGGAGTTTCACTTGCTGGTGGATCAAGTCTGGTAATATTTAAAAATTCTAAGTATAAAAAAGAAGTCTGGAAGTTTTTTGAATATCTTTCTCAAGCGCATACACAAATAGAGTTTTATAAATTGCTAAATAATCTTCCTTCGGTTAAAGAAGCGTGGGATAATCCAATTTTTAAAGATGATCCATATATGCAGGCGTTTTATGTTCAGTTTACAAATGTTAGAGCAACACCAAAAATTCCTGAGTGGGAACAGATTGCATTTGCAAAAGTTCAGCAGTATGCTGAGTTGGCAGCAAGAAATTCTATGAGCATTGATGAAGCATTAAAAAATCTTGACAAGGATGTTGATAGAATTTTAGAAAAGAGAAGATGGATTGTTGAACAGAAGAAAACAAAGCAATGAGTTTTAAACAATCACAAACAGCAGCCTATTTTTTTCTTGCACCTGCAATGAGTGCGATTTTTGTTTTTTTCTTTCTGCCGGTAATTGCAGCCTTTATAATGAGCTTTACAGATTTTGATATTTATGCTCTTGGTGATTTGGGATCAGTTAGATTTATTTGGTTTAATAATTACATAAAATTATTTGATGATCCGCTATTTTTTACTGCTCTAAAAAACACATTTTATTTTGTAATTGTTGCTGCACCGCTTTCAATCGGGGTTTCACTTGGTGCTGCTTTATTGCTAAACTCAAAGCTTGTAAAGTACAAAGCAATTTTTAGATTAAGTTATTTTATTCCGGTTGTAACAACCTTAGTAGCTGTAGCGATAGTTTGGCGATTTATTTATCATCCAAAATTTGGAATAATAAATTACATTTTAAGTTTGATTGGTATTGCACCAATTGATTGGCTTGGTGATACAGCCACAGCAATGCCTGCAATAATTCTTATGTCTGTCTGGAAAAGTTTTGGATATAATATGATAATCTTTATTGCGGGTTTACAAAACATTCCAGAAGATTTATACGAAGCAGCATCAATAGAAGGTGCAAGCGGATGGCAGAAATTTAAATCCATAACATTACCAATGCTTGCACCAACAACAATTTTTATTTCACTCATAACGATGATTGGCTATTTCCAGTTTTTTGCTGAACCGTACATAATGACACAAGGCGGACCATTGAACAGTACGTTAAGCGTTGTTCAATATATGTATCAGGAAGGATTTAGATGGTGGAATATGGGCTACTCAGCTTCAATTGCATTTGTCTTTTTCTTTATAATTATGATTGGAACACTTATACAGCTTAAAATTCAGAAGAGTACGGAATGATGAAGAAAATTTTAATATATAGTTTTCTAATAATCACATCCATACTTACACTCATTCCATTTATCTGGATGATTGGTGCATCATTTATGTTTGATGGAAAGGCGAGTGTCTTTCCTCCAATATTTTTGCCTGATCCATTTACATTAACACAATATCAAATTCTTTTTGAAAGATTAAGTGTCTGGAGAAATTTCTTTAACAGTTTACTGCTTTCAACGATAGTAACACTGCTTTATATAACTTTTACTTCAATGGCTGGATTTGCTTTTGCTAAGTACAGATTTGCAGGTAAAAAAGTTTTGTTTAATGTTTTATTAAGTTCAATGATAATTCCAAGTCAGGTTACAATGCTGCCATTATTTCTTATGCTTAAATCAATGGGATTTATTAACACGTATATGGCGATTATCATTCCTGGTTTAGCAAATATTTTTGGAATCTTTTTAATCAGACAATATTGTATTTCAATTCCCGATAGCTTGATTGAAGCCGCAAGAATGGATGGCGCAACTGATTTTCAGATTTATAGAAAAGTAATTCTTCCGCTTGCAATTCCAATTCTTGTTACGCTTGCAATATTTTCTTTTCTTGGTACGTGGAATGATTTTCTCTGGCCGCTAATTGCACTAACAGATGATTCGATGTACACTCTGCCTGTTGCACTTGCTAACCTTATGCTTGAACATACAAAAGATCCCGAGTTAATGATGGCAGGATCTGTTGTAACAATTATACCCGTAATTATAGTTTTTCTTGCGCTTCAAAAGTATTACATAAAGGGAATTATGATGGGAAGCGTTAAGGAATAATGTACAATGCACAATTTACAATGTATAATGAATTCAGCTATAGATTATAAAATTATTATTTTCTGTTTGCTCTTTCCAGCATTTGCAATTGCACAGAATGAAACAGAAGTGCTGGCTAAAATTGGTTCAGATAAAATAACTGTTGAGGAATTTCAAAATCGATTTGATTTTATGCCTCATCTGAATTATTCATCTTCGAATATCGATTCTGTTAAAAAAGAATTTCTTTATTCATTAGTTGCAGAAAAACTTTGGGCGCTTGAAGCAGATGAATTACAAATAGATACTATTGAATCTGTAAAACTTTCTTTAAAGTCATTAGAAAAACTTTTTGTTAAAGATGAACTTTATAAAAGGGAAGTAGAATCTAAAATAAATATAACTGGTGAAGAAATTTCAATTGGTCTTTCCCGAGTTACAAGAATATTGGAAATGAATATTGTTGCTTCTCCTGATTCTCAAAATATCTGGAATCTGTATGAAGAACTATCAATATCTGATAATTTCGATTCTATAGCTGCGGCAAGTAAACTCCCAAATAAAGTATCGGAAATTAAGTTAGGTTCACTTCAGGATGAAAGAATTGAAGATATAGTTTACTCGCTAAAAATAAATGAATTTACAAAACCCATTTTATCAAATCGTAATTGGTTTATCTTCAAGTTAATCGGTGATCGGCGTGATGAGACAATTGACTTGACGAAAGAGCACGCAAAAAATATTGTGATTAAAACTTTATCGGATCGAAAATCTCAAAAAATAGGCAGGGAATATTTAGACGGCATTTTTAAAGGTAGAACGATAACAGCCGATCGAAAAGTATTTGATATATTTTTCGAAAATTTAAAGACAGTTATTTTGGAACGAATCAAAAAAGCGGATACAGACACATCTCTTTCCATTCAACTTTTACAAACTGATTTGTTTCAATGCTTATCACGAATAGATAAAGAAAATCTGAATAAAGATTTTACCATTGTAGATAGTGATACTTTAACCATTAAAGATTACGTGTATTATCTGATTTACCAAAAGATCGAATTTAAATCTTTAGAAGATAATGAAGCTAAAATAATTTTGAATATGGCGGTTAGACAATTTATTGAAACTTCTGTGCTCTATAATGAAGGATTAAAAAGTAATTTGGATAAACTCAAATCACTTAAGAGTGATTTACAAACCTGGAAAAATTATTATCTGTCTGAAGTGCTGATGAACAGCTATGCTGATTCAATTAAAGTTACTGATGAAGAAGTAAATCAGCTTATAAATAGTGATCAAGTTACCTCAAGTAATTTAAAAGTAAATATCCGTGAAATTTTAATCGATAATATTGAAGATGCCGAAAAAATTCTTAATGAGCTAAATGGTGGAAAAGAGTTTGAATCTTTAGTCAATATTTATAACCAAAGAGAATGGACGAAAAAAAGTAATGGCGAATGGGGGTTTTTTAATCCCAAAGATGCGGGTGAGATTGGAAGGATTGCAGCGGGACTTAATATCGGGCAGATATTTGGGCCGATTAAAGTAAATGAAGGTTATTCAATATTTAAGTTGATCGATAAAAAAAATCAAAGCAGCAATCAGAAGTCTATAACTAATCAGGACAGTCTGAAATTTATTCGGATAAAGATTGCGCTCAACAAGATGGATAACCTTATAAATGATAAAACTGTTTCACTCGCCAGAAAGTATAAAATAAATCTTAATGAACAATTGTTAAAAAATACAGCAGTCTCTGAGCTAAATACTTTCACTTATCGGTTTATTGGATTTGGAGGAAAGATTGCAGCGTTTCCAATTACAATCCCGATGTATGAATGGTATAAACAATACGAACAGACGAAAGAAATTCCATAAAGGATTATTATGGCAGAAGTATTATTAAAAAATGTAACAAAAGATTTATGATGGCGGAAACAAAGTTGTAACAGATGCAAACTTTAAAGTTGAAGATAAAGAGTTTGTAGTTCTCGTTGGTCCTTCCGGATGTGGAAAGACAACAACTTTAAGAATGATTGCAGGACTTGAAGAAATAACCAGCGGAGAAATATTTATTGATGGAAAACTTGTAAACAATCTTCCGCCCAAAGATCGGGATATTGCAATGGTATTTCAGAACTATGCACTTTATCCTCATATGACTGTTTATGAAAATATGGCGTTTGGTTTGAAACTAAAAAAAGTTGATAAGAAAGAAATTGATATTCGTGTAAAAGAAGCAGCAAAGATTTTAAGTCTGGAAACTTATCTTGATAGAAAACCAAAAGCACTATCCGGTGGACAGAGACAACGAGTTGCAGTTGGAAGAGCAATTGTACGTAAACCAAAAGTATTTTTGTTCGATGAACCTCTAAGTAATCTTGATGCGAAACTTCGTGTTCAAATGAGAACGGAAATATCAAAACTTCATAAGCAGCTTGGCGCAACAATGATTTATGTTACTCACGATCAAACTGAAGCGATGACGATGGGTGATAGAATTGTTATAATGAAAGATGGAATAATTAATCAGGTTGATACACCGCTTAATTTATATAATAAACCTTTAAATCAGTTTGTTGCAGGATTTATCGGCAGTCCCGCAATGAACTTTTTAAATGGAACAATATCAGAAAAAAGTGGGTTGATGTTTACAAGTAATAATTCTGAATTAAAATTCCATTTAACATCAGTACAAAAGGATTATCTAAAAGATTATGTCGGTAAAGAAATAACTATAGGTATCAGACCTGAAAATATTTCAGTTGAAAATAATTCAAGCAACTCAATTGAACTTGATTGTAAATTAGATGTGATCGAACCAATGGGCAATGAATCATTCATCTATTTTGAAATCGAGAAAACTCAATTCATTGCAAGAGTAAAACCTTTGCACGATTTAAAAGTTGGTGGAAAAGTTAAATTATATATTGATCCGAATAGAGTTTATTTGTTTGATACTGTAACAGGTAATCATTTGTTTAATTATGCTTGACCGATCTGAGAATATTTTTATTCCTTTAATAAAATCACATATCAATCCAATAAGAAAACTTAACCAAGAATACATTATCAGCTTCTGTTGCAACAAGATTTCTAAAATCATTCTTAAAGTTTAATTCTCCCGGATCATCAAAATTCATTCTGCTGTTTGTCCATGCAAAATAGAATACTGAACCAGGAAGAGCTTCCCACCTTAAAACCACATTTCCACGTAAAGATTTAAAATTAAAATCAGGATTATTAAAACTAAACTGTTCGGCCGGACCTTCAGCATCAGGATCAACTGTATAGAGCATTTGTTCATCATTATAACTAATTGTTGTGCCCTCACTTCCATAAGTTGCAACATCAAGAGTCGGCGGATTAATTATTTCTTTAAAGTTTTCATAGCTTCCAACTGAAAACAATGGCTGCAAATATAGTTGCAAGCTGAGAGTTGGAGTAAAAATCCAATTTAATCTAATGTTCGAAGAAATGGTCTCTTGATTTAAATCGGCAAAAACATAACGGGTGTTGTATGTGCTAACAGCTGTGGGATCCGAAAAATTTCCAACCCACTGAAACAAAGTAAAATTAGTTGAGTATTCGGGTCCGATTGAAAAACTAATCTGAGAATTTGGTTTCCACTCCAACTCAAAACCAAAATACTTTTCATTGCTTCCAATACCATTTTCCCAATAACTTACGAAGGGTGAAAAAGTTATCTTTTCTCTGCTATCAGAATATCCACTAAAATTAAAAGAAAAACTTTTCGGAACATCTAATTTTGGACCGCCGCGAGTTAGTGTAGTTGAGATAGATTCAAAATTGTAATTAGAATTAAAATTAATACCCCAATAATTTTCGAATTGAGCACCGCCAGTTAGAAAAAATCCCGCTCTTGAAATATTATCCTCAAAATCAGAAGTTCTGCTGTAGGCTATATAAATATTTTTCCTTCTAAAAAAGCCATCTGGTTCAAACCATCTGTATCCTGTTACGAGATGAGCATTAATTCTATCAGCCATCCATTGCGAACCAAGATCATTATATTCAAAGCCAGGTGAAATAATTCCCAACGCAGAATTGATATAAAAATTTCCTTTTTGTTTATTCAACATGATGCGAGAAAAATATCCACCGATTGAAGTGATATTACTATCAAGCGGCATATATGTTTTATCCGGTCTTTGCATATACCTGTAAGGTTGATTCTGAAGTTTGATCATATAATCTTTTGTCCCGGATGTGTAAGAGCCGATAGCAGAAGTTGTAAGCACATAAGTCTCATCATCATCTAAATAAGTCCAGCCGTCTAATCCAAAAGTATAGGCTTGATTGCTCAGAATTGTTTGAAGGTTTTTGTCACTAAGATCCCTATTTACCGAGGTTAAAATTAATCCTACAGACTGCTTACCAGAATTAAATTCTTTTTGAGTTCTGAAAACAGCATAATGAGTTAATGGTTCAACTTCTTCATTAATTCTATCTCCGTTTTCAGTTTGTATAGCAGCAAATGTTCTTTCCGTAAGCGAACTTAATAATCCAACTGACCAGGTCTCATCAATTTTACCGGATAACTTGGCAGCACCAAGAATTCTAGTTTCAGATGGATAATCAACATATCCAGGTGTTGTAACATATCCTTGTGGGGATCTTCCAATTCTTCTTGAGTAAAACAATTCAGGCACGCTAAAATTAAATCCCCAATTATTATTTGCGCCTCCATAACCAAAAGAAAAAATGTTTGATCCTTCAATAAAAAATGGTCGCTTCTCTTCATAAAATGTTTCGAATGCGGAGAGGTTAACAACTGCGGGATCAACTTCAACCTGCCCAAAATCAGGATTAATAGTTGCATCAACATTAAGGTTGCTGCCAATTCCAAATTTTAAATCCGCACCAATTGAAGTAGTATATTGATTTGCTTTATAGAATGGGTCATTTTCATCGTGGACTAAGTACTGTGCTTTCTGCACCACGTATGGAAGCAGCTCAAATCTTTGCTTAGGTTTTACGCCATCCAATCCAAGTAAGTCTGCAAACTTGGATACAAAACCACTTTCATTTTTTGGAACCATAACATAAAAAGACATTTCGTGTTTACGTTTTATATCGCGATTTAGATTTATTCCCCAAACCATCTTTTCTGATTCTTTAAATCTTAATTGAGTAAAAGGAATTCTTATTTCAACATTCCAGCCGTTTTCATCAACAGTAGTCTTAGATTCCCAAACTCCATTCCATGAATTGTCATCCCAACTGTCGTTAAATAATGTACCATCAGCGATTGATCCGCCTGCATTGACTGCAAAGAAGAATCCGGTTCTATCGTCATTGTAAGTATCCAGATAAACAAAGAACCAATCAGATTCAATTACATTGTCGCGGCGCATCAATGTAACATCTATTAATTCAGGATTTGAATCTGAAAATCTTCCGCTGATATAAATGTTATAATCATCGTGAGCGACCCATACTTCAGATTTTTCAGAAATTGGTTTACCTTCCTGCGGGTCTTTCTGGGTGAATGTTGTAATTGCTGGATTAGAATAAACATTTTCATTTAAGATTCCATCCACAATAACTTGTTCGTTAAGTCGATAAGATGTAATAGCCTGAGTCGAATCATTTTTTGATGCGAAAAGCGCTGTTGATAAAATCATTAAAAGAAAAAATGTGTTATAAAAATAATTCATAAATTTTTTATAGTGTTATTATGATTATCAATTAGACTACTATGATTAACCAAAAGTTGTGTCAAACAAGTTTTAAAAATAAAGCTTGTTTCGGGTGTAATAGTAAATGATTTATGAATTTAATTCATTGTGAATTTTAGAAATGGTGATGATGAATGATGAACGGTGTATAATAAGATAATCTGCCTGATGATAATTTAAATATCATCAGGCAGTAGTTGAAAACCTTACTTTTTATTTATTTTTATTTTACCGGAGGCTGTATTTAATTCGATGTTTGAACCACCGCCGTTAAGAACAAACTTTTTGATAAAATTAGTCTTGTGAAAATCAACTGTAGCCGGCTCAAAGTCAGATTTTATTAATTTATCAGCATCAGCTTCACTCATGTTTTTCCCAACATAAACAGTAGCTTCAATACTAACTTTAGCGTCGGATGGTATTTTTAGATTTATATCACCACTTGCAGTATTAAATTCACTATTAGTATTTGCCGTTGGAATTAATTCCAGCATAGATATTGCCACCTGCTGTATTAGCTTCGATTGAACCAGAAATATTTTTTAAGTTTATATTTCCACCTGCAGTACTTGTTTCAACTTTTCCGGAAGCACCATCAAACTAATATTTCCACCGCAGTTGATAGTTCTGCACTTCCGCTGAAACTTTTCCGACTGAAATATTACCGCCAGCTGTGGATACTCTCGCCGCTGCCACCAATATTTCCAATTGTAATATTACCTCCGCCTGTAGACACTTCAAGTTCTTCATTTTTAACATCACCAATGCTAATGTTTCCACCGCCTGTTGAAATCTTCCGATTCACCACTAATATTTCCAATAGAAACATTTCCGCCGCCAGTTGATACAGATAGTTTATCTCCAACATCACTTAAGATTTACATTGCCACCACCGGTTGAAATATTCAACCTTTCCATTTACATTTCCATTAATGGAAACATTACCGCACCACTTGAAATATCCAGATTAAGATGAGCTGGAATTGATATCTCAAAATATAAATCATCAGAATCTTGTCCTTTAAATTCTACATAAATTTTATTTCCGGTTTGCTCAATTTTTAGATCTTTAAGATCATCTTCATCAATATTAATAGCTTTTATATATGCTTGATCCTTATTCCATATCGATATATTAACATTTCCATTTGAAGTGGATACTTCAAGTTTATCGCCTTTAGTTACATTGAATGTTTTTTCTTTATCTGATGCGTTTGAGATAAATAAAAAACCGGATAGAATAAATAACACCAGCGATAACAAATTTTTTGTAATGAATTGCTTTTTCATATTAGTACTCCTTTATAATATTCTTTGCTTGATATCTTATATAATTATTATTTTCTGTTTGAATTTTATCCCGAAGAGAAATTAAATCTTTTTGATTTAAACTTATTCCTGTTTTGGAAGCATCCACCAAACCATTGATTGCTTCTATTCTAATGCCCGCACTGGTATCGTTTAACAAAACATAGATCAATGTGTTTTTAATTTCCTCATCCGCAGGAAGTTTATTTAATGATTTTAGAGCCTCTATTCTTACTCCGGGATTATTATCAAACTTTGCGACGGTAATCAATGTACTCTTAATTTCATCATCCGGTTTTTGAGTCTGATTTGCATTGATAACGTTTATAGAATTTAATCTTGTACCGGGATTCTGTTCATTTAAAACTGCATAAGTTAGAATTTTTTGTAATTCAGAATCATTAACGTTTCCTTTCATTCTATCCGATTGGACAGTCTCAAAAGTAAACTCAACTTCTCCATCAGAAGGATCAGAATCTATAAAATTAATATTCTGAATTCGTACCGGATCAGATTTTGTGGAATTTGTTTTTATTTCATTAACTAATGGTGAGTTAAAAACCATATAACCTATAAACAACCCGATTAACAATAATGAAAAACCACTGACTGCTAATCCAACCGGTTTATAAAAAAATGAAGCGAAATAATCTTTAATATTATTTGAATAAGAAATTTTATTTTTTTGAGCCTTCAAAAATCCGCGCAATTCTAATCGTGCTTCTAATAATAATTTTGGATCAATAGAAGATTTTGAATCCTCGGAAATATCAGCAAAAAGATTTTTGTAGGATTCTAATTCACCTGCGCAATCCGTGCAGGATTTTATATGATCCTCAAATACTCTTTTCTTTTCAGTATCCAATTCCTCGTAAAGATAGAATGGGATCAACTCTTTACATTCATTATGATTCATAATATTATCCATCAAACAAAGTGTTAATAACTATTTTCTAATTGTGTTTTTAATTTTCTTACTGCTTCAAAAAGATATTTTTTTATTGTGCCTTCTTTACAATTCATCATTTCTGCTATCTCCCTTATTTTATATCCTTCATAATGCTTTAAAAGAAAACTCATTTTTTGATTGGGTGATAAATTATTTAATGCCTCATTTATCTTTATCACCATGTTCGGAATTAACAAATAAATTTTCAGGAGATAAAACGTCATCATCAGGAATAGTTGATATGTACCCCGAGTTATCTTCATCGTTCAGTGAAAGATGATTTTGCTTACTATATTTTCTCTTAAAGCTTATACAAACGTTTGAAGTAATTCTGAACAACCATGTTGAAAACTCACTTTTAAACTGGAATCTTGATAAATTTTTGTACACCCGAATAAAAACTTCCTGATAAATATCTTTGGCATCATCAGAATCACCGGTATATTTCATAGCAAGGCGCAAAACCATTTTGTCATAGCGGTATATCAACTCCTCAAGAGCCATTACATCGCCATTATTAGCATTTATTATTAGTTCGTTATCGGTTAATGCCATGTAATTATTCTATTAACAATTTATTAGACCAAAGTTACATAGAAAAGGTTGGTGGGTAAAAGAGAATATTTAATGAGATAATTGACAGATTTTACAACAAATCGGATTTTTACACAGCTGCTAAAAGTTTCGGATATTGAAATAGTACAAAATTTATTTTTTAACCTCTAAAAAATTCTTATTCTAAGTTTATGGTAAAACTCAATTCATAATTCATAAAAAAGAATAGTATTTGTTTTTCATTTGATGTGCTACTATTTAGTAATATTTTTGATAGAACTTTTTAGAAATAATCGGTCATCATTATGAAAATATTATTATACATCCTATTGATAATTCTCTCGCCCATCATAAATGCACAAAGTCAGTTTCAACAGTTTATTGATCATGTTAATTCTTTATCGACTGTTCAGCAAAAAGCAGCCGCCGTGGATAGCTTTATGATATATGCACGATCAATCGGCATTCCTTTCATAGAAGATTCAACAGCTAATTTTATTTATCTCGGTAATTATAGTTCTGTAACTGCGGCTGGTGATTTTAACAACTGGAGTGCAACTGCCTGGTCGCTTACCAGACTTTCTCAAACAAATTTTTGGTACCGTTCTCAAACTTTTGAAATGGATGCAAGACTCGATTATAAGTTTGTATTAAATGGAAGTAACTGGATACTTGATCCAGAAAATCCTAATACTTGTTCCGGTGGTTTTGGTCCAAACTCAGAACTTGCAATGCCTTCATACGTTCAGCCGTGGGAAATCCAGTACAACCCTAATATTTTGCACGGTACAGTTATATCTAAATCAATTTACAGTACAAATGTATCAGTAAGTTATCAGCTTAATATCTATCTTCCTCCTGGTTATGATACTTCATCATCACTAACATATCCAACAGCTTACTTTCAGGACGGGGCGGAATATATCTCACTTGGCTCTGCAGTAAAAGTGATTGATAATCTTATTGATAGCAACAAGATAAAACCTCTTATAGCTGTTTTTGTTACACCAAATAACCGCAATGAAGAATATGCTTTTTCAAAAAGAAATCAATATCGTCTATTCTTTGTAAATGAACTGGTGCCGTACATTGATAATAACTACAAAACAATTACAAGTCCTGATAACAGATTGGTTCTTGGGGACTCATTTGGTGGAAATATTTCTGCTCTAATTAGCTATAATCATCCAGAAGTCTTTGGTTTATGCGGCCTCCATTCAGCAGCTTTTTGGCCGAATAATTATGAGGCTTTGGTTATGATTACTAGTGGACCAATAAAAGATATTAAATGGAGTTCTATTTGGGGTACTTATGAAAGTATTTACCCTGAGTTGAGATCCTTCAGAGATTTTATGATTGGTAATGGTTGTGAAATAGATTGGCTTGAAAGACCTGAGGGTCACAGTTGGGGATTATGGCGTGCAAGTCTTGATCGAATGCTGGAATACTTCTTCCCAGCAAATCCATCAAGTATTTTTGCAGATGAAGATCAGGTAGTTAAAAATTTCAATTTATATCAGAACTATCCAAATCCGTTCAATCCATCAACAACGATTAGCTGGCAATTATCTGAAAGTCAATTTGTAGCTCTAAAAATTTATGATGTTTTAGGAAATGAAATAAGAACACTAATAAATGAAGAACAACAAGCTGGTTTCCACAAAGTAAATTTCGATGCTGCTGCACTTTCAAGTGGTATGTATTTCTATTCTTTACAAGCGAACAACAAAACGTTAACAAACAAAATGATTTTAATGAAATAAAAATTGGGGAAGGAAACTAAAGACAACCTCACCCTTTATCCCTCTCCTTCGCAAGGAGAGGGAATTAAAAATCCTTCTCCTTTAGAAGGAGAAGGGTAGGGATGAGGTAGGAATTTAAGATGACACAGAACTTTAATAAAACATCCGAAAAAGAAAAACGCCGCCAATTAAGAAAAGATCAAACTTACTGCGAGAAAATTGTTTGGCATTATTTAAGAGATAGAAGGTTTTTGGGATTCAAATTCAGAAGACAATATTCCATAGATCAATTCGTTATAGATTTCTATTGCCCGGTACTTAAACTCGCAGTTGAATTGGATGGAAGCATTCACGATGAGCCTGATCAAAAAGAATATGATAAACACAGACAGGAATATTTAGAAAAGCTTTGGTGTTACATTTATCCGCATCACAAATGATGAATTAATCAGCAATGCAAATATGGTTTTCAAAAAAATTGAAGAAATAATAAAAATTATTGGGAGTAATCAATCTGTAAACGGTAATAAGCCTTGAATCAAATAATTGAACATTGGAAGACAATTCAGAGTCGAAACAGAATCTTGTAACTAATTAAAGATGAGCAAAATGCGAGAACATATCTTAAATAGCCTTGGCAATCCTAAGCAGCTTGAAAAATTATATCGGGAGAACAAAGTAAATTTCAAAAAAGAATTCAACTCCGTTTACCCGAACATAAAAGAAAACACAATCGCTCAAATCTGGAATGAAAGACTAAACTTTGAAAATGAAGAAATATCTTTTGGATCAAACAGTGAATTATTATTTGTTATAATAGCTTCAATTATTGCAGGACTTATTGCAAAACTTCCACAATTTATTGGTATTAACCCCGAATACTTTTATCCTCGTAATATCGCATTTGTGGTCTTCCCATTATTAACAGCTTACTTTGCCTGGAAACAGAAGACTCAAACAAAAACTTTAGCTGCTGCCTTAATTGCAATATTAGTTTCTATTCTCTTTATCAACGTTCTTCCCAATAGTGATACAAGCGATACTTTGATCTTAGCTTGTATTCACTTGCCATTGTTTTTATGGGCTGTGCTGGGTTTTACATATTTAGGAGATGATCTTAAAAACTATCAAAGACGATTGGATTTTCTTAGATATAATGGCGACCTGGTTGTGATGACTTCAATAATACTTATTGCCGGGGGATTAATGGCTGGGATTACCTTAGGACTATTTAGACTGATTGAAATTCAAGTAGAGGAATTTTATTTTCAATACATTGGTATTTGGGGTCTTGCTGCTTCACCAATTGTAGCAACTTACCTTATTCAAACAAATCCACAATTAGTAAATAAAGTTTCGCCTGTAATTGCAAAAATATTTACACCGTTAGTTCTGGTTACTCTTGTAATTTATTTAATTGCAATAATCTTTACAGGTAAAGACCCATATAATGATAGAGAATTTTTATTGATTTTTAATATGCTGCTGCTTGGAGTAATGGCAATTATATTTTTCTCAATTGCCGAGAAATCAAAAAACTCAGGCAATAAAATCAGCACACTAATGCTTCTTGGACTTTCAATTGTGACAATAATTATAAATGGGATAGCACTTTCAGCAATCATATTCAGAATTTCTGAATGGGGTATTACACCAAACAGACTTGCAGTTCTTGGCGGTAACATTCTTATCTTAACAAATCTTATTCTTGTTACTTACAGACTATTTAAAACAGTTAGAGATAACAATGAAATTGAAAAGGTTGAAAACAGTATAGCTTTATTTTTACCAGTCTACAGTTTATGGACTGTTCTGGTAACTTTTGTTTTTCCTATAATCTTTAACTTCAAATAACAGAAATGATTTATATATCTAATATTTAATACCTCTTTTTTGTCCGTCAATATTGTCCTGTCATAATTGGTGCATACTCTACACTGCTGCATATTATAGTCGCTTTTAAACTACACCATTCCTCAAATAGTTGATTCTAGGGGCTTTAATAATGGCATCTTAATTGAACCTCTTATTCGATACATTTTATATCGATAATTTTTTAACAATCAGAGGAGCTCTAAATGAAGAATGTTTTTAAGTTGCTTTCAATTCTATTCTTGATTATCACTTTTGTTGCTTGTTCGGATGATCCACCATCTTTCAGAGTTAAGAACGAAAGAACAACTAAAGCTAATGTTCAGATTAAAACCGTTGCTAATACTGAAAACATTAATGATGTTCAGCCCGGTACACTTACAAATTATAAGGAAGTTGCTGAAGGTAAAGTTGATGTTTCAGCAGAAATTCAAAATGAAACTGATGAGCCAGCTAATACTTTTAACGCAGAGAAGAATAATAAATATACTATAGTAATTGCTAACACAACACCACCCACAATTAGGATTGATGTTACTGATTAACAATGTTATCTATAAATATATGCGGGCAGGAATATTTCCTGCCATTAAATGTATTCATATTTTTTACTTGACAATTATTCTCATACTTACTAAACTATTTTAGAAAAGGTTATTCAATCACTTTAGGAGATACACAATGAAAAAACTAATGATGTCATTTGTAATTATAGCAGCCCTGTTTATAGGCTGTTCGGACGATTCAACTGGTCCTGCATCAGGTAATGGTTCACTTAAAATGTACCTGGTTGATTCACCTTCTTCGTTTGATTCCGTAATTGTTTTCGTTAGTCGAGTAGAAGTTCACAGATCAGGCAGCAATGATAACTCCGGTTGGTTTGTTATCAACAATACATTAAGATCATTTGATTTACTTCAACTAAGAAATGGTGCAAGTGTAGTTTTAGGTGATTCTATTTTACAATCAGGTGATTATACTCAAATCAGATTAATTCTTGCTGATGGAAATTATGTAATAGATAATGGTGTCAAACACGATCTTATTGTACCAAGCGGTTCACAAACAGGTATCAAATTAAATCACGGATTTACAATCGAGCCAAATACACTTTATGAATTGATGTTGGATTTTAATGTCGATAAATCGATACATATAACTGGTAATGGACAGTATATGCTTAAACCTGTAATTCGATGTATGTCAATGATTACTTCAGGAACAATCTCTGGTCAGGTACTTCCGTTGGATGCACAGGCAATTGTTTTTACAACCGTTGGATTGGATACCGTAACCACTTACCCTGATGTTCAAGGATTTTTCAAATTGATGGCACTGCCACAGGGCACATATAATGTAGAAATCGCCCCAGTTAATCCTGCATATAAAGACACAGTGATAACGGGTGTCAATGTTTTAGCAAATCAAAATAATAATATCGGGCTTGTGGAACTCCGAACTAATCCATAATAAAAATTCTCTCGACTATTAAGCCCTTCATCCAGAAGGGCTTTTTTATTTTAGTCTTTTAATATGGTGGATGGGGGTATTAGCTTCTATCCGAGTATATCTTTTATCTTCATTAAACATTTCTATGAATCATATTTCCAACTGCACGTACCAATTCTAATTTTACTCATTGTTATAACTTGTAATGTGGTAATTATAAAATATGAATTACTGTTTTATGATTTAATATAAATCTAGGAAAAAACTGCTTAATCGATAAAATGATTTCGTTTGAATAGAGTGTAGTGCTCAATGATTAAAATTTGTGTCTCGTTTGAACAAACAGGAATTGTCACTAAATTTTAACATTAAACAGACAAATTATTAGCCAAACAATTTTAATAAGGATTTACA
>CAWEUT010000010.1:37500-132748 GCA_963812305.1 uncultured Ignavibacteriaceae bacterium | reverse complement strand
CCCTCACCGACCGGGGCACCTGGCTGGCCACCAAGGACAAGGACAAGCTGGAAATGGTGGTGGTGCTGGAAGGCGACCCCGTCCTGTTCAATCAATACGGGGTGATGGCGGTGAATCCCGAAAAACATAAGCAGGTGAAATATAAGGAGGCCATGGCCTTCGTGGATTGGCTCATCTCTCCCGAAGGCCAAAAGGCCATCGGCGACTTCAAAGACAAGCACGGGAATCAACTCTTTACTCCCAATGCCAAATAACTGCGGCGGATAGGGCAGACCGGACCATAGGTTAAGCAGTTCTGGTCTGCCCCGGTTAATTCTCTATGCAATCCATCATCGACGGGTTTGCTGCGGCCTTCCGGCTCATCATCACCCTGCAATCCGGAACTGTGGCGCATTATCCTGTTATCCCTGCAGGTTTCGGGCACGGCCCTGATG
The DNA here is from genome assembly GCA_963812305.1 of uncultured Ignavibacteriaceae bacterium. Taxonomy (GTDB): domain Bacteria; phylum Bacteroidota; class Ignavibacteria; order Ignavibacteriales; family Ignavibacteriaceae; genus IGN3. The sequence continues at coordinate 132,314 of CAWEUT010000010.1, read as the reverse complement.
CTGGCCACCGTCCTGGGCCTGCCGGTGGGCGCCTGCCTGGCTATGCGCCGGGTGCCTCTTCGGGGTTTGGTGATCAGCCTGCTCAATACCGGTATGGGCCTGCCGCCCGTGGCCGCGGGGTTGTTCCTCTACCTGTTTCTGTCCCGCAGCGGTCCCTTGGGGTTCATGGGCTTGCTCTATACTCCCACCGCCATGATCATTGCCCAGTGCATCCTCGCCTTCCCCATTGTGGCCTCCCTGTCCCATGCCGCCATTGCCAACGTGGACCCGGTGATCCGGCAGGCGGCCATTACCCTGGGGGCCACCCCCATCCAGGAGAGCCTCGCCGTCGTCAAGGAGGCCAGATACGCCATCATGGCGGGGGTCATGGCCGGGCTGGGCCGGGTCATGGCGGAGGTGGGGGCCATCATCATCGTCGGCGGCAATATCGCCGGGTATACCCGGGTAATGACCACCACCATCGCCCTGGAGACCGACAAAGGCAACTTTGAACTGGCCATTGCCCTGGGAATAATTCTCTTGACCATCTCCTTTTCCATCACCGTGGCTTTGCGCTTTTTTCAAAGGCTGGGGCGCACCGGGACTTCGGCGAATTCATGGGCTTAGAGCTGGAAATCGTTCACGTCTTTCGGAGTTACAACGGCAATCCCATTCTCCGGGATTGCTCTTTTGCCTTCGCCAGTGGGCGCACTTACGTGTTGCAGGGTCCCAACGGCAGCGGCAAATCCACCCTGTTCCGGGCCCTGGCCCTGTTGGAAAAACCCGATAGCGGCCGGGTAGAGTACCGGGACGGCGGCCGGATTCTTGCCGCCGACCTTGCATTGCGGCGCCGGATCACCCTGGTGCTCCCCCGCACCGGCATTTTCAACACCACGGTTTTCAAAAATGTGGCTTATGGCCTGAAGATCAGGGGGATTACCCGCGCCGAGATCGAGGCGCGGGTCAATGACGCCCTGCTGGCCGTGGGCCTGGCGCATAAGAAATGGCAACGGGCCGCGGAGCTTTCCAGCGGCGAAACCAAGCGCCTGGGGATTGCCCGGGCCATGGTGATTAACCCGGAAGTCTTCATGCTCGATGAACCCACCGCCAACATTGACCCGGCCAATACGGCAATCATCGAGGCCATCATCTTAAAGATGAAGCAGGAGCGGCAAGCCACCATCCTCATGATCACCCACGATCCGGCCCAGGCGCAGCGCCTGGGTGATGACCTGCTGTTCATGCAAGACGGCAAAATTATCCCGGCCTGACCGGCTCTCTGGGCGCGCCTTTAGACCACCGGAGAGTAATCAAGAATTTCCCTTAGAGCCTCTTGCAAAATTGCCCAGTAATGGTCCGAAAAAGCAGAGGAACCTCAAATTTATGAGGATATCTTTAAAGGCCTATATAAATAATTAACCCTATTGGGAGAAAAACCTCCCATTTTTGCCAAGTTGGGGCGTGCCTATCCCCTGCAACTTGGAACAACACCCTGTCGCCCTACGTGGTCGCTGATTAGCTTGAGCAACTGGTCGGCGAACAGAGCGACGACGCCGAACATGAGATGAAGCTTGACCTTCTTGGCTCCCCGCACCATAACGTTGCCGGCCCCGAAATCTTCTTTCAGGGGGCTGTTGAAGCGCTCCGCCACGGAACGCTCCCGGTAGCGCACCGCCTCATGAGGGGCCATTGGGACAACCTCTTTCCCCCGGGAGTTTCTATCGATGATAGGGACGTGTCCCAGGCTACGGCTTACCTCGTAGATGGGTTTCGCATCATAAGCCGGATCCATCAAGTCATACAGGTAATCTACCCGCTCGCTGGTGGTCTTCATCAACGGAATGGCCAACCTGGCTGTCATGCACGGAGGCCGCGGTCAAGGCCACGCTGATGGCAAACAACAGTCGCTGACGTCGGCGTGCAGTTTATAACCGATCCAGCTTTCCTTATAACCTTTGGAGTTTTTCTTCGTCCCCACATCGCAGTGCACCGGCAACTCCGCCAGGGCCTTATGGACCTTCTCGCCCAGTTTCATCTCGGCAAATTCCGCAAAGGCCCGAGAAAAGACGGACTCGGAGAGGGCATCACACCGCCTCGCTTACCCGCAGATGCGCCCCAACCCCAGAGAAGTCCCGTGAAGGCCTCCCGAGGTAGAGCAAGGTGAAGGGGTGGTTATAAACCGCCTTGGCCCACAAAGGCCCGGGCCAGGGCCCGGCGATCGCGCCTTTTTCCGACCCAATCTCCGTGGTGAAGACGGGGCCACAAATTTCTCGATTTGCACCAACTCCAAAATGCTGACTAATTGCTGCTCTTTATCCGTTAAGGGACGTTCCCAACATTCTTCCAGGCGAGGGAATAAATGCCGTTGTAATGTCCCCATTAACCATGATACTGTTTCTCTAAGCTTCATGGGCGCCTCTCAAAGTTATGGTTTTTTCTTACAAAATCACCTTAACACAGGAGCGCCGGATGAGGCTTATATTTTCAAAAAATCACCCCTAAAAAGACTTTTGCAACAGGCTCTAAAGTTAAGCAAATTTCTTTCCCCGGACCTCTCCGGCGCAATTCTAGCCATAGGGCCTTAAAAAACCGTTCTTGTGGGCCACGCCTGGAGAATTATGGCGAGAACTGATAGGGGATGGGGTCGGGGACGCCCGCGGCGGCGAAGCCCTTGAGGCGCAGGCGGCAGGAGGAGCACCGGCCGCAGGCTCGGATCTCGTCCTGGTAGCACGACCAGGTGAGTTCGAAGGGCGCGCCCAGCTTAAGCCCCAGGCGCACGATCCCCCCCTTGTCCAGGTGGATCAGGGGGGTGTGGATGCGCGAGGTGCGTTTCGGGCCGGGTGCCCAACTCGATGAGGCGGTTGAAGGCCTCAAAATACTCGGGCCGGCAGTCGGGGTAGCCGGGGTTGTCCAGCACGTTGGCGCCGATGAACACGGCCTCGGCCCCCAGGACTTCGGCCCAGGCCACCGCCGCGGCCAAAAGATTGGTGTTGCGGAAGGGCACATAGGTGGAGGGGATGCCCGGCGGTTCCACCTCGTCGGTGGGCACGGCCCGGTCGAAATCCGTCAGGCTGGAGCCGCCGATCTCCCCCAGGTAGTTGAGATCCACCTCCAGGGTGGAGGCCACCTGGTAGAACGCCGCCTGGGCCCGGAAGGCCTCCAACTCCCGCATGAGGGTGCGCTGGCCGTAATTGGCATGAAACAGGGCCAGGTCAAAATCCCGGCGGGCCACCGCCGCGGCCACGCAACTGTCCAGCCCGCCGCTGGCCAGGACTACTGCGGTTTTCGGTTTTCGGTTTTCGGTTTTCGGTTTCATGGCTCGAAGCTTTCGACAGATTCAGGTTTTGACAACGTTATAGTAAAGCTCTTGGGAAAAAGCACAAGATGAGATATTTCCCTGGCGCCGAATTATGCCTTTACCGAAAACCCAAAACCGAAAACCGAAAACCGTCTTCATACCCCCCGGACCTCCGGTCCCCAGATATATTTGTGGAGCTGCAGGTTCAGCCGCAGGGGCAGGCGGCTGGCCAAAATCCAGGCGGCGGCCTCCTGAAGCGAGACCTGCCCGAATACCGGCGAAATCAGCACCGGCAGCCGCTCGGCCAGGCCATGGCGGTCAATCACCTCCAGGGCCCAGGTGAAATCAGACCGGTCGGCCACCACGAACTTGACTTCATCCCGGGAGGTCAGGAGGTCCAGGTTGCGCCCAGTCGTTGTGGTCGGCCATACCGCTCCCCGGACATTTCACATCCAGGATGCGGTGCACCCGGGCATCCACGGCGCCGATGGGCAGGGAACCGTTGGTCTCCAGGCAGGTGGTAAAGCCGGCGTCGAGCAAATCCGTCAGGAGGGCCGGGGTCTCGGCCTGGAGCAGGGGTTCGCCGCCGGTAACCAGCACCAGCCGGTGGGGCTGGGCCCGGGCCAGGTCCACCAGCGCCGCCACGGTCATCTCGCTCCCCCCCTCATAGGCGTAGGCCGTGTCGCAATAGCGGCACCGCAAGTTGCAGCCCGTCAGGCGGATGAAATACGCCGGCACTCCCGCCCGGGTGGATTCACCCATCAGGCTGGCGAAGGTTTCGCAGACCACCAGAGCCATAAGGAACCGTTCTCAGGAAGATTTGGGGGTCCTACCGCATCATTATCCGTCGGGACGAGCCGCCTGAAATCAAGCCTCGCCTCGCGTAAAGCAGATCGGCTTCCCCGTCTGGCCGGCCCGAGACCGGGAAATTGCCTGAGGGAACTATCTAACCTAACCTCCGGCCAGGCCTGATCTTTTTCAACTCCCCGCCCCGGGTTTCTTCTATACACGTTCAGGCCGCTAATTGCGTAAAATTTCACATGATTTTTCCATTGCGTTTGCGGTCCGCCTGCCATAGAATGATTTGCGTTCGGGAGAAAGGAAGACCATGAGCACGCCGGGCCCGGCAACGCCAGTGAAGCCGGTGGTCAGTATGCTGTTGGCCCGGGAAGATTTGGGCCCGGCACTGGTGGAAAGACTCGCCGGGTATTTGGGTCCGCCGGATCTGGTGGGACCATGGTGGCCGTTTGACGCCACCGCCTACTATGCCCCGGAAATGGGCCCCAACCTGGGCCGCCGCCTGGTTTCCTTCCTCCACCTGGCCGATCCGGCCCGCCTGGCGGATTGGAAGGTCTATACCAATTCGCTGGAGCAGGCCTTTAGCCTGGGTGAGCGGCGGCTGGCTAACCTGGACCCGGGATACGTGGCCAGAGAACGGCTGGTCCTGGCCACCGGCAAGAATTTTCCTCACCGCATTTATCTGGATCAAGGCATCTACGGGGATTTAACGCTGGTCTTTGGCCAGGGGAGCTGGCAGACCCTGCCCTGGAGCTACCCGGATTACGCCCAGGGTGAGCTCCCGGCGCTGCTGGAACTGGTGCGCCAGAAATACCTCTGGCAACTCAAGGCGATGGCAACATGATCAAGAGCATGACCGCCTACGGGCGGGGGGAAGTGGAAACCCCCGTACAGAAGTGGGTGGTGGAACTTAAGAGCGTCAACCACCGTTTTCTGGAACTCGCCCTCAACCTCCCCCGGCGCTTCTGGGCCCTGGAGGACCGGTTCCGCAAGCTCATCAAGAGCCGGGTGGCCCGGGGCCGGGTGGATATGCAGTTATCCTGGGAGAGCCTCGAAGAGAAATCCGTGACCTTGCGGCTGGATATGGGCGTGGTGGCCGGGGTCCGGGACGTGCTGGAGCAGCTGCGGCTGGCCGGCAACACCCCCGAGTCCCTGAAGTTGGAGCATTTTCTCCATTTTTCGGACCTGCTGGTGGCCAAGGAACAGGCCAATCAGGACCTGGAGTTGGAGGCGACCTGGGAGACGGTGTCCCAGGCGGTGAATCAGGCCCTGGACCTCTTAGATGAGATGCGCCTCACCGAGGGCGCGGCCCTGGCGGCCGATCTGGCCGGGAGCCTTTCGGACATCCGCCGGGAAATCAGCCGCATAGTCGTCCTGGCGCCGCGGTTGCCCGAACTCTGGCGGGAGAGGGTCGTTAATCGCCTGGCGGAGCTTTTTCCCGAGGGCAGCCCGGTGGACGAGACCCGCCTGGCCCAGGAAGTGGCCCTCATGGCCGAACGCCGGGATGTGGCCGAAGAATTGGCCCGCCTGGAGAGCCATCTGACCCAATTCCAGCAAACCCTGGAGGGCCAGGGGCCGGTGGGGCGCAAGCAGGAATTCTTGCTCCAGGAAATGCTGCGGGAGGCCAACACCATCGGCTCCAAGAGCGGCGACCTGGGCATCTCCCAGGCCGTGCTGGAAATCAAGGGCTCCCTGGAGCGCCTCCGGGAGCAAGTGCAAAATATCGAGTAGGACGAAGGGGGAAATTAACCAATGGACGGGCGCTTGATCAACATCGGGTTCGGCAACACCGTGATCTCCTATCGGGTAGTGGCAGTGGTCGTGCCGGGTTCCGCTCCCATGAAACGGCTGCGGGAGCGGGCCACCCAGGCCGACCGCCTCATCGACGCCACCCACGGCCGCAAGACCCGCTCCATCATCGTTACCGACAGCAATCACATCATCCTGTCGGCGGTGCACACCGAAACCCTCTCCCAGCGTTTAAACGGCCATGGCGTGGCCGCGCGGCCGGACTCGGGGGAAAAGGACGCTTAGGTGCCCGGGGAAATCTTCGTCATAACCGCCCCTTCCGGGACGGGGAAGACTACCCTGCTGAAACCGTTGATGGCCGCAGATCCCAGGCTCCGGTTCTCCATTTCCTACACCACCCGGCCCCGGCGCCCGTCAGAGGTTGACGGCAAGGACTATTTTTTTGTCAGCCCGGAGGAGTTCCGGCGGCTCCGGGACACGGGCGCCCTGGCGGAGTTTGTGGAACAGTTCGGCTATGGGTACGGCACCTCCCGGGAGTGGGTGCTGGATATGGTGCGGGGAGGGGGGGACCTGATCTTCGATCTGGATTCCCGGGGAGCCCGGGCCCTCAAAGGCGAATTTCCCCAGGCGACCCTGATCTTCATCCTGCCCCCGAGCCTGACGGAACTGGAGCGGCGCCTGCAGGGCCGGGGAGGCCTGGACCCCGAGGAACTGGCCCGGCGCCTGGCCAACGGCCGGGCGGAACTCAAAGAAGCCCACTGGTATGACTACCTGGTGATCAACGACGATAAGGCCACGGCCCTGTCGCAGCTGCAGGCCATCGTCGCCGCGGCCCGCTGCCGCACCTCGCAGCTCTGGCCGCAGCTGGCCCCCCGGTATCTGAAAAACCACCCCTGATAGCCGATAAGCTATTTTTTCACCCATTTTTGCCGCATTTTTGGCTCCTTTTGGGCCCTTTTTTAGCGGTTTTTAGGGGTTTTTCCCAGGGGCCGGCCGCCGATGGGCGGGGTCGGCCCGCATGTCGTCCCGCATCGCGTCGGAGGCGCCCGCATCGAATCGGAGGCGTCCCGGAGAAAAGCGGAGAGGTCTCGGGTGTAAGTCTCTGAATACCCGCATGAAATCGGATGCGAGGGCTGGCGATGCGGACAGCCAGGGAAAACGACCTGGCGGGGATGGGGGCGTTTTTTCCCCGGGGGGCAGGGTGAGTGCAGATGGAACGGAGTTTATCCAGGAGTTGCCCTCTTCTCTTGATTTCATGCAGGGTTTGACCACCGACCCGGTCCGAGCCGGACCCCCAAGAACCGGTCAGGAAGAGCTACAATGGTCCAGCCCAGCAGTTAGCCCCAAAGGAAGAGAGTCTTAGGGGCCAGCATCCAGACGTGACGCCTGACCCCCCTCTTATCTTGTCTGGCCATCACCCCTTGAACCATGCCGGCCTCTTCCTTCAGCGGCCTATTTCTGATATGATGGTTACATCGGTCACCCTGCCTGATGGGCAAACTTCTGGGAAACCGATACCCATCACCGCAGCCACAGATCACCCAAGGAGACCCGGGAATGGCGGAAGAGGCAGCCGTAGACGCCATGGAGGAACTGGAGCAGCCGGAATCGGGGGAGAAGGAACACCGCCGGGAACTGCACCTGTTCAATCAAATCGCCACCATTACCGCGCATACCCTGGACCTCCAGGAGATCATCAACGAGATCCTCGAAACCGTCCTGGAGTTTTTCCGGATTGACGCCGGCTTCTTGCTGTTGTGGGACCCGGTGCGCCAACGCCTGACCTACGCCGCCTCCCGGGGCTTTCCCCAGGAGTACCTGGGCCAGCTCTCCGGCGGGGCCCTGGAAGGCCTGATGGAGCCCAACCGGTCCCGAGCCGTCGAACCCTTGATCATTAAGGATATCCGCAATGATCCGCGCCTGTTCTCTTCCACCTTTACCGATCTGATCCGGCAAGACCCGGCGTTCCGGGCGGTGGCCAGCATCCCCTTGAGATATCGGGACGATATTATCGGGTTTCTCAATCTGGCGGCGAAAAATGCCCGACCCTTCCGGTCTTCCCGGCGACAGAAGTATTTCCTCGGCATCCTGGGGAACCAGATCGGCCTGGCCATTGAAAACGCCCGCCTCTATCACCAGATGCGGCGCTCGGAACGGCGCTACCGCCGCATCTTTGAAGGTTCCAAGGACATGATTTTCGTCACCGACCTGGAGGGCCGCCTCCTGGACCTCAACCCGGCGGGGGTGGAACTCTTGAAGTTTTCCTCCAAGGCCGAGGCCCTCAGCCTGCCGCATCTGCGGGAAATCTTTCAAGACCCGCGGGACTGGGAGCGGTTTCAGCTCAAGGTGGAAGTGGAGGACTACATCCGGGACCTGGAATTGACCCTGAAACCTCAGGCCGGCGGCCAGGTCTATGCCCTGCTCACCGGCATCGTGCGCCGGAATAAGGAGGGCCGCATCACCGGTTACGAAGGCATCTTGAAGAATATTAGCGAACGCAAGCTCAAGGAATGGGAGCTCCTGCGGGAGAAGAAGACCACCGAAGGCATTCTGGAAGGCCTGCCGGTGCCCACCTTCGTCATTGACCGCACCCACCGCATCATCTACTGGAACCGGGCCTGCGAGGAATTGACCGGGTTTTCCCGGCATGAAATGGTGGGGACCTACCGCTACTGGCTGCCCTTCTACACCCATGAGCGGCCGTCCATGGCCTCTCTGGTGGTGGAGCAAAACATCAAGGCCCTGGAAAAGTTTTTCGGGGACAAGAATCTCAAACCCTCCCCCAACCTGCCGGGGGCCTATGAGGCCTACGAGTATTTCCCCAACTTCCGGGGCCGGGAGCGCTATCTCTATCATACCGCCTCCCCCATCTATGATGATGAGGGCCGCATCCAGGGGGCGGTGCAGGTCATCCTGGACATGACCAAGCGGGAACAGCTGGCCCGGGAACTGACGGATTCCGAAGATAAGTTCCGCCGCCTGGTGGAAACCTCCCTGGACGGCATCGTCCTGCACCGCAACCTGAAGCTCCTGTACGTGAACCGGGCCTGCCTGGAGATGTTCCATTACCAGGAACCCGAACAGATGCTGAACCGATCGCTGCTCAAGTTTGTGGACCCCCAGTACCGCCCGGTGGTGGAGCGGTGGCAGACGCAATTGCAGCGCGGGGCTTCCACCCCCCGGATCTTTGAAATGAAGGGGGTCAAAAAGGACGGCAGCAAATTCGACCTGGAGGGCGTCTCGTTCCCCACCACCTACGAAGGCCAGCCCGCCATCCAGACCCATATCCGGGACATCACCCACAAGAAGCACCTGGAGGAGCACCTGAGCCGCACGGAAAAGCTGGCGGCCCTGGGGCAACTGGCCGCGGGGGTGGCCCATGAAATCAACAATCCCCTGGGGGGCATTCTGGTTTACAGCTACCTGCTCCTGGAGGACCTGGACCCGGGAGCGCCGGAGACGGACCCAGGTGGAGAAGATTGTCCGGGAGGCCACCCGCTGCAAGGAGATCGTCCAGGGACTGCTGGAGTTCTCCCGGCACATGCCCTCCAAGATGGTGCCCCTGTCTATCAACGCCATCCTGGAAGAAGTGATCTCCCTGGTGGAGGATCATCTCATGTTCCAGAGCATCCAGCTGGTCCGGGAACTCGATCCCCATCTCCCCGCGGTCTTCGGCGACAAGAGCAAACTGGAGCAGGTGTTCATCAATCTGTTGATGAACGGCGGGGAGTCCATCCAGGGCGAGGGCCGGCTCACCGTCAGCACCGAGGTGGCCCAAGGCGGCGACCTGGTGCTCATCCGCTTTACGGACACCGGCCCCGGCATCCCGGAACACCTGCTCAGCCGCCTCTTCGACCCGTTCTTCACCACCAAGGAAGTGGGCAAGGGCGTGGGCCTGGGATTGTCCATCAGCTACGGCATCATTCAGAAACACATGGGGCGAATTTACGTGGAACGGACCGGGACCGAGGGGACGATCTTTGTCATTGAACTTCCGGTCCACCGGGAATCGCCGGGCGCCACCGTGGCGAACCAGACTTAGAGAAAAAAAGCACAAATCGTGAGGCCGATCTCGGCCCCGGAGGCCGCCGCCCGGCCGGGGGCCAGATATAACTGGCACATATATATAGGCAATCCGGTTCAAGATTTTCTCCCCACCTTTTTGCCAAAAAATATTGACTATAAGGTGGGGGTATGATAGGTAGGCACATGTGAAAAGAATCATTTTCTCTGGGAGGCGTACCCAGGCGGGCAGGCGTTGAGGCAAGACACCAAAAATTTTTTAAAAGAGCTTTTTTCCGGGGGCTATCAGGCCAGTTCCATCGGCTTTGTCCCTGGTGTTCGCCATCTTTCTCGGCGGCTTTCATCGGCTATTTGCTCGACAACTACTTTGGCACCGGCTATCTTTTTAAGATCATCGGGTTGATTGTCGGCATTATTGCCGGTTTCCGCAACGTCTACATGATGGGCAAGAAGTTCCAGGATAAGAAGTGAGGGGGCCGATGGAAATTACCTCACCCCGCCACTTGAAAATCGCCAACTGGTCGGTCATGGCGGTGCTGGTCCTGGCCGGATACCTCTGGCTCGGCCGGGAATTCGCCCTGGGAGTCCTGGTGGGAGGCCTGGTGGTGGTCATCAATTTCCACCTGCTCCATCAGGCCCTGCGCGGCACCTTCGGGCAGCTGGCCAATAACCCCCGAGGAGGGCGCCGGCCAGGCCAAGGCCTGGTTCGCCGTTCCGGCAACTGCTGCGCTTTTTTGTGCTGCTGGCCATTATTTTTCTCTTAGTCGGTCAAGGCTGGGTCAATATCTTCGGATTGCTGCTGGGCCTGTCCACGGTAGTCCTGACCCTGATGCTGGCCGCGCTTTACGAAACGATCAAGCTCAAGAATAAGGAGGCAAACCCGTCCCATGGAACACCCCATTCTATTTCTTGATCTACTTTTTGGGAAGTTCGGACCTGCATATCCCGCCGCATGTCACCTATACCTGTTGCTCTCTGCTCATTCTGGTGGGGTTGGGCTGCTGGCCGGCCGGCAGATTACCCTGGTGCCCAAAGGCGCCCAGAACGTCTTTGAGCTGATCGTCGGCGGCCTGGAAGAGTTCATGGTGGAGTAACCGGCGAAGAAGGCCGGGCCTTTTTCCCCTTCATCTGCACCTTTTTCCTGTTCATCATCTTCTGTAACCTGATCGGCTTGCTGCCGGGGTTTTCTGTCTCCGACGGCCAATATCAATATCACCCTGTCACTGGCCCTGTGCACCTTCGTCTATACGCACTACCTGGGGGTCAAGTACCACGGGGCCAAATATATCAAGCACTTTCTGGGACCCATCCCGGCCCTGGCGCCGCTGTTCTTCCCCATTGAGATCATCGGCCACTTCGCCCGGGTGCTCTCCCTGACTTTGCGTCTTTTCGGCAATATCATGGGGGAAGATCTGGTCCTGGCCATCCTCTTGTTCCTGGCCGGGATGTTCCTGGCTCCCCTGCCCATGATGTTCCTGGCGGTCTTCACCAGCGTCGTGCAGGCCTTTGTCTTCACCCTGCTGTCCATGATGTACTTTGCCGGGTCCATGGAGCACGCTCACTAATAACCAGTGTAGCCGCAGGCTTTAGCCTGCGCCCGCACAGGCTGGAAGCCTGTGCCACCAAAATTTGGAAGAAGGCCAATCCACATATCTCAACATCGTTTAAGGAGGTTTTAGGAAATGAGAAAATCCATGGTTCTTGGACTGAGCATGCTGGTAACCCTGCTTTGGGCTTCCCTGGCTCTGGCGGCTGAGCCCGCCGCCGCGGGCGGCGCTTCCGCCGGCTTGGGCACCTTTTTCAGCTATGCGGTGATGGCCGCCGGCTTCGGCATCGGCATCGCCGCTTTCGGTACCGGCATCGGCCAGGGCCTGGCCGTGAAGAGCTCGGTGGAAGGCATCGCCCGTAACCCCGAGGCTTCCGGAAAAATCACCGTCACCATGCTGATCGGTCTGGCCATGATCGAGTCTCTGTGTATTTACGCTCTGGTCGTCGCCCTGATCATCCTGTACGCGTACCCCATGGCCAAACCCATTGCCACGGCCCTGGGCTTCAAGATGTAACCACCTGAAAGTCGGAAGGGGGGCGTTATGCCCCCCTTTTTATTCAGGATATTTGTGCAAATTTGTACAATGTCATATGCGACTTACCCTCATAGTGGTTAATTAATGCGCTCAGCCATGAAATTCTCCAAGATTCCCACGGCCACCATTACCCGTTTGTCCATTTACTCCCGGTATCTTGAGGCCCTGGCCCAGGAAGGGGTAAAAATCATCGCCTCGGACAAGCTGGCCCAGAAGTGCGGCATCAACCCGGCCCAGATCCGCAAGGACCTGGCTTACTTCGGTGAGTTCGGCATCCGGGGAGTGGGCTATTTCGTCAAGGAGCTGCTCTTCGAGATCAGGCGCATCCTGGGCCTCAACAAGATCTGGAAGATGGCTCTGGTGGGGATCGGGAACCTGGGTTCGGCGCTCTTGGCCCATCAAAATTTTATCCGCCAGGGCTACGAGTTCGTGGCGGTCTTCGACGTCGACCCGGCCAAGGTGGGTCGCCGGCTGCCCAGCGGCCAGATCATCCACTCCGTGGACGACCTGGAGACGGTGGTCAAGGACAAGGGCGTGGAGATCGGGGTCATCGCCACCCCCGCCACCAAGGCCCAAATGGCGGCCCTGCGCCTCATCAGCTCGGGCGTCAAAGCCATCCTCAATTTTGCCCCCATCCAACTCCAGGTCCCGGAAGGCATGGCAGTGGAAAACGTCCAAAGAAATATGGATTTATCACTACCAAAAGTGAAAGTAAAAGTGCGTGAAATTCTTTCTTAACAAATAAATGAAAAAGGTAATAAACTAATTGCCAGGTTATAAAAGAAATTATTAGCGTAAGTATTCTTAAGCTCTCAGTCGATGCCCCGAATATCTTAGCCCAAAGCGCGTAGAACATAAAGAAAAATGGCGGAGTAACTTCGGGATAATCTTTAATTGTATTAAAATTAAAATTATCAGCAAATAGTTTTATTGTTTCAACTATGTGTCTTTCATCTCCACGAAAGGGAAGTTTGAGTGAAAGAATTCCAATTGTAGTTAGAGCGAATAATGAGAAAATAATCCAAATGTGATAGGGTTTAATTTTATTCATCTTGGGTTTAGAAGAAGATGTCAATAAAGTCATTTTTAAAACTGTCATTCCCACGAAAGTGGGAATCCATATTGTATGAAATATTTTGGATTCCCGTTTTCACGGGAATGACATATTAATGCCAGCTCCTATAAAAACAATTACATAATTTATTTAAGCTCTAATAATATCCAGCAGCTCTTTAGTTTTTTCTTCCATCAATAAAACATCACCTTTGCTTTCTACGTTTAGGCGAATGATTGGCTCAGTGTTAGACATTCTTAAATTAAATCTCCAATTATCGTACTCAACACTTAAACCGTCAGTTGTATCAACTTTACCACCTGTATAGATTTTTTCGATCTCTTTAATTTTTCCTGCTGGATCAGCAATTGTGGAATTTATTTCTCCGGAACAGGGAAAAGTTGCAATCATTTCTTCAACAAGATCACTTAAAGTTTTATCTTCTTCAGACATAAGCTGCATAATTAATAAAAACGGAATCATTCCGCTGTCCGAATAAGCATTATCTCTAAAGTAATGATGAGCAGACATTTCACCGCCGTAAATTGAGTTTACTTCACGCATTTTCTGTTTGATAAATGCATGTCCGCTTTTTGATTGAACAGCGATACCCTTTCCCTTTGCGACAACATCGAGTGTGTTCCAAACTAATCTGTGGATCATGTACAATTCTTTCACCAGGAAATTTTTTAAGAATTGATTTTGCAAGTAATCCAACTATGTAATAACCTTCGATAAAACTTCCTTTTTCATCAAAGAAAAAACATCTGTCGTAATCCCCATCCCAGGCTACACCAAGATCAGCATTGTTTTTTAGGACGGCATCTATCGTTGGTTTTCTGTTTTCAATCAGCAATGGATTAGGAACACCGTTTGGAAATTCTGAATTAGGTTCATTAAATAATTTGATCATTTTTACAGGAAGCCTTGATTCAATTGCATCAAGTGATAAACCTGCGCATCCATTACCGGCATTAACTACAACCTTGAACGGTTTTATTTTTTTAGGATCATAAAATTTATTTAAGTTGTTTATAAAAGCATCCATAACATCTACAAATTCAACAGATCCTTTCTTTGCACTCAGCTCTCCAAGATCATTTTTCAAAATCATTTCTTCAACTAAATTCAATCCGGAATCATATCCAACCGGAACAGAATCTCGTTTAACGAATTTCATTCCATTGTATTCAGGTGGATTATGGCTTGCAGTAATCATTATTCCACCATCGGCGTTAAGGTACGGAGTTGAGAAGTAAATCATTTCTGTACCGCAAAGCCCAATATTAACAACATTGCTGCCGGCGTCAGTAAGTCCTTGTATCAAAGCCTCGGATAATTCTATAGAAGTTTTTCTGATATCATATCCAACCACAACTTTGTTCGCATTAACCTGTTTTGCAAATACTCTTCCTATTTTATAAGCCAAATCAGGATTTAACTCTGAAGGTACTTTGCCTCTAATATCATAAGCTTTAAAGCTGTTTAGTTTTTCCATAAGATCCCTTATAAATAAATGAAAAAATAATCCTTGAAAAATTAAAGTGTTTTTTTATCCCAAAACAGGGTCTAAGTTCGGGTGCAATTTAAAGAAAATTGTGCTTTGAACATCAAAAATTTTTTTGAAAGGTACTCATTTTTCAATGGACTTTTTGAATAACACTAATTACATTCGCTTAACAAATTTTATGGAGATAGTTATCGAACATTCTGATACTATTAAGTGGCACTTCGCTAAATGTAATCACATAAAATGCAACTCAATCTTTTTAGTCCATCCGGAAGAAAACCCGGGTGATCTTGGGTTCATTTGTCCTGAATGCAGCAGAAAAATACACACTTCGCATATCGTTCAGTGCACAAGCTGCAGAACGGTATTAAATTTTGTTCGTGCTGCACCCAATGAAGAAAAAGTTGTATTTACGGTTCCCAAATGTTCTCATTGCATCGGTACTATTGAAGATGAGTGGGAAATTGAACCTTTATATCAGCCGGATTCATACATTTAATTGCTTTGTGTCTAATCAATTGATTTTTAAGAAACTTTAAAGTCAATTGTTAAGTTTATCCTTTTATACGACCATTCATAAATTGTATGGCGCATAGAAGGATTTTTTATTTATTTTTGTCAATGTTTTTTTAGTCAATAATATTAATTCATAATAAGGTGTAGTTATGAGATTTCTGTTCGGATCTTTTGTTAAACGAGCAGCACTAAGTGTTATTCTCGTGGGATTTTTCATGTCATTTCAGGTTTTTGCTCAATCCGCAAACTGGATGAATCTTGATACAGTTAAAGCCGGAAAATTTGATAATGGTAAAATGTGGACTTTTGAGTATCCCCCAATGGATTACTTTAGTCAAGCTTACAATTTTGAGCCGGATGAAGCATGGTTTGAACATGTAAGAATGTCTGCACTTCGATTTGCAAATTACTGCTCAGCCTCTTTTGTTTCGGCTGATGGATTGGTAATGACAAACCATCATTGCGCCCGACAAAGTATAACCCAGGTTACACAAGAAGGTGAGGATTTGAATGCAAACGGATTTATTGCACAAACTTTACAGGACGAAAGACCTATTCCCGGACTGTATGTTGATCAATTAGTTTTATTCCAGGATGTTACCGATGAAGTAATTGATGAAATCAATAAAGGCACAACTGACGAAGAACGTGCTAAGTTTGAAAAAGATGTAATCTCAAAGATTGAGGAGAGAGAAGCTGCAGCAACCGGACTTGAAGTAGCAATTACTCCCCTTTATAACGGTGGTAAATATTCTCTTTATGGATATAAAAGATATACTGATGTAAGATTAGTTTTGGCACCGGAAGATCAATTGGGATTTTTTGGAGGCGATCCTGATAACTTTACTTATCCAAGATTTAATTTAGACTGCAGTTTCTTTAGAGTTTATGATGAAAATGGAAATCCTTTAAAGACCGAAAATTTCTTTAAATGGAGCGCAAATGGTGCTGCAGTTGGCGAGCCGGTTTTTGTTGTTGGAAATCCAGGAAATACAGACAGACTAAATACAGTTGCACAATTAGAATATGCAAGAGATATACAATTTCCAAGAACTCTTTCGCTTCTAACAAACCTATCAGATATGTATAAAGAAATGCTAAAAAAAGATCCGAGCAGAAGATTAGAACTTCAGGATATGATATTCAGTTTTGATAATTCTATTAAAGCATACGGTGGAATTTTAGATGGATTAAGGGATCCTGTTTTGATGCAAAGGAAAAAGGATTTTGAAAAGACATTTCGTGCTGCAGTTGATGCTGATCCCGAGATGAAAGCAAAGTATGGAAATTTATGGGATAAAATTGCTGATTCACGAAAACAGTTAGGTGAAATATCAAACAAAAATTTTGCTTTAAGTATGAACAGATTATCTACACCGCAATATTTCTTTATTGCTGATGAGGTTATTGCAATCGCTGAAAATCTTAAGCTGCCGGAAAGTGAAAGAGATGATTTGTATGTTGGTGAGGAACTTGATAATACTTTAGCTACATTATTTCCGGAAGATTTTGATGCTGAAATGAATAATCTATTGCTTGAAAATAAAGATTAATGCTCTTTACATGTATTTAGGTGCCGATGATCCGTTAGTAAAGAAATTTACAGGCGGCAAGCAAGGCAAAGAAGCTGTTGAATATATACTCTCTAATTCAAAAATAACCAATCTCGAAGATGTTAAAAATCTTCTAGAAGATGGTCCTGATGAAGTTCTTAAAGGTGATGATCCATTTATTTATTTTATGATGAACTCAAAAGATCGGGCGGCAGAATATTCTAAGAAAGTTAACGAAATAGTTGAAGTTGAATCGGCATATTCACAGCAATTGGGTGTGGCAGTATTTGAAGTTTACGGAACCTCAATTCCACCTGATGCAACATTCACATTAAGATTAGCAGATGGAGTTGTAGAAGGATATCCATACAATGGAACTTATGCACAGCCGTATACAACTTTTTATGGATTGTATGATCGTTACTATGGACAAGGAAAAGAATTTCCGTGGAGCTTACCGGAAAGATGGACACCTCCACCAGCAGATTTTGACTTATCAACACCATTTAACTTTGTATCGACCAATGATATAATTGGCGGAAACTCCGGAAGTCCTGTTATAAACAAAAATGCTGAAATTGTTGGATTAGCTTTTGATGGAAACATTCAAAGTTTACCAGGAAACTTTATTTTCAGAACAGAAGAAAACAGAACAGTATCTGTTCACTCTAAAGGTATGTGGGAAGTAATAGATAAAGTTTACAAGTTAAAACGATTGAGCGCTGAATTAAAAGCTGGTAAGATTACTAATTAAAATTTAGATTATTTGTTCTTAACAAACCCAATTTCTTAATGAGATTGGGTTTGTTGTTTTAAAAGCTGAGTATTTGCAAACACAATCAAATAGTATAATGCACAAATAGATGAATTGATGAATACTTTGGCAAAGTGTTAAAGAAAGTAATTCCATATTCTGCGCCAGCACCTAGTTTGAATCCCTTCAAATCAAAATTTCTAAGATCAAATCCTGTTGAGAGGGAAATAACAATGCCGTAATCCCAAATGTCTGTATCACTAAAAGTTCTATCATTCAGTGCAAGAAATCCAACACCTTCCTCCAAAAACATTTTATTATCAAAATATTGAGTAGTAACTCCCTTAAAATTAACGCCCATTACAAAAGGGTTATAAGGTTGATTAGTGTTTGGAAGAATTGCGTTAAAATCTTTTGTATAAATAAAACTTAATCTTGGAAAAACTTCTTCAAACAATGGTAAGTTAGCTTCAATAAATATTGAGGAAGTAAATCCTGCAATAGATACTGAATTGCCGCTGAATGAACCTCCCCCAAGAAATCCACCGACAGAAATTTCTGTTTGTGAAAATAATGTGGATGAAAAAAATATTACAATTATTATTAATCCTTTTACTTTCAAGTTTTATCCTTTTAATTTTACTACAACTAAAATATAGGCAATCAACACAAATGGAAAGGAACAAAGATGGAGAAAGTTCTTTATCATTATAAAGCAAAAGTAGTAAATGTTTATGATGGTGATACCTGTACGGTTGATATTGATCTTGGTTTACATATCTGGAATAAGGGTGAAAAAATTAGATTGAACAGAATTAACGCTCCGGAATTAAGAGGAAATGAAAAAGTTAAAGGATTAAAGAGTCGGGATTTTTTAAGATCATTGATCTTTGATAAAGAAATTTTTATTGAGACAATTAAAGATAAAAAAGAAAAGTACGGCAGATACCTTGCTGAAATTTGGTTAGAAGATGAAAAAGGAAAATTCATAAACATAAATGATGTTATGGTTAAAAATGGATTTGCAAAATATCAGAAGTATTAATTTTATTAATAAGGAAACACTATGAGCAGAACATCAAAAATAAATTTTACTATTCAGCTTGATGATAAAAAAATGCCCGAAAAAATTGAGTGGCAGGCTGATGATGCCGACTTTACCGGAATGAAAGAAGCTAAAACAATGATGCTTTCTCTATGGGATAAAGCAGATAAAGTTACTCTTGGAATTGATCTCTGGACAAATGACATGCTTGTAGATGATATGAATCTGCACTTCTATCAAATGATTTTAAAGCTTGGTGATACGTATCGAAAAGCAACAAGTAATCCGGAAACTGCTAAAATGTTTGATGAGTTTGCTTCACAGTTTGCGGACAAAGTTAAATTGTTTGAGAAAAAATAATTAAGATTTTTTAATTACTTTAAAATGTAATTGTTAACTACAAACAACATTTAGTAAAATCTAAATTCTTTCTGTTTCTCATTAAAAATCATTTTTGCTAATTTGTAATTGCAATTCAAAAAAAATATTAGGTTAGTATGGATGTTGAAATACTTTCTCGTCTGCAATTCGCTTTTACTATAGCCTTTCACTATATCTATCCGCCGCTTAGCATTGGTATCGCAGTTAACCTTGTAATAATGGAAGGGATGTATCTTAAAACAAAAGATAAATTCTTTGAAAACATGACAAAGTTCTGGGTTAAAGTTTTTGCTTTAACTTTTGCTATTGGCGTTGCCACGGGCATTGTAATGGAATTTGAATTCGGAACTAACTGGGCAACATACTCCCGCTTTGTTGGAGATGTTTTTGGAAGTGCTCTTGCTGCTGAAGGAATTTTTGCTTTCTTTTTAGAATCCGGTTTTCTTGCTGTATTAGTTTTTGGGTGGGATAAAGTTGGACCTAAAATGCATTTCTTCTCAACAATTATGGTTTCACTTGGTTCAATGTTTAGTGCTGTCTGGATAGTTGTTGCAAACTCCTGGCAGCAAACTCCTGCAGGATTTCACATAGTTGGTGAGGGAATAAATGCTCGTGCTGAGATAACAGATTTTTGGGCAATGGTTTTTAATCCTTCTTCTGTAGATAGACTTTTACACGTGGTTTCTGGAGCCTGGCTTGCCGGTGCATTTCTTATCATAAGTGTGAGTGCTTACTATCTATTAAAAGATAGACATATTCGTTTTGCAAAAGCATCAATTAAAATTGCTTTGGTTGTTGTTATGATTGCATCACTATTCCAGCTTTTTACAGGACACAGAAGTGCAGTGGGAGTTCATGAAAATCAGCCCGCAAAACTTGCAGCCATGGAAGCGGTTTTTGATGATCAAACCAATGCTCCGCTTTATTTATTTGGCTGGGTTGATGAGGATAATCAAAAAGTTAATTTTGGTGTGACTGTTCCTGGAATGTTAAGTTATTTGATAGGCTTCGATACTAATACTAAAGTAACAGGATTAAATTCATTTAAGGAAGAAGACAGACCGCCTGTCAATATAGTATTTCAAGCTTATCATTTAATGGTTGCAATTGGTTTTGCTTTAATTGGAATAAGTTTGCTTGGAATATTTTTCTGGTGGCGCGGTACATTATTCAAACAGAAGATGGATGCTGTGGATTTTTGTCTTCTCAGTTTTGCTGCCGCAAATTGCAAATCAAATTGGATGGATAACTGCTGAAGTTGGAAGGCAACCATGGATTGTTTACGGATTGCTTAGAACCTCGGAAGGATTATCAAAAGCTGTTGAAGCCGGACAAGTAATGTTCTCGCTCATATTATTTATGTTAATTTACCTTGGTTTGTTTATCCTGTTCATCTATCTGTTAAATGAAAAAATACAACACGGACCAGAGGATGTTGATTCAATCCCTTCTGAAATCGGGCATCCTAAAGCGTAAGAAATTTTGGAGAGACAATGGAATTTACTTTTGATTTAAATACAATATGGTTTTTCTTAATTGGAATTTTATTAGTCGGCTATGCAATTCTTGATGGGTTTGATCTTGGAGTTGGGGCACTTCATCTTTTTGTAAAGGACGATCTTGATAGAAGAATAATGCTTAACTCGATTGGTCCTGTTTGGGATGGAAACGAAGTTTGGCTTGTAACTGGCGGCGGAGCTTTGTTTGCTGCCTTTCCACACGTTTATGCTACTGTGTTTTCTGGCTTTTACTCTGCATTAATGATGCTGTTGTTTATGCTAATCTTTCGTGCAGTAGCAATTGAGTTTAGAAGTAAAAGACCAATGAAATGGTGGAGACAAATGTGGGATGTTGCTTTTAGCGTTGCAAGTATTTTCATTGCTTTTCTTGCGGGAGTTTCAATTGCTAATCTGATTACCGGAGTTCCAATCGGACCTGATAAAGAATTTATTGGTACGTTTTGGAGTTTGATAAACCCATACACGATATTAGTAGGGATTACAACAGTTGCATTGTTTATGATGCATGGTGCAATTTATGGTGCTATGAAAACTGAAGGTGAACTTCATAATAAATTAAGAGGATGGATAAATAATACAATTATCTTTTTTATTATTTGTTACATAACTACAACAATGGCTACATTAATTTATTACCCGCATATGATTCAGCACTTCAAAGAAGTACCTGCACTGTTTGTACTCGCGGTTTTAAATATGCTGGCTATCGCTAACATACCAAGAGAAATATCTAAAGGAAGAGACTTTTTTGCATTTCTTTCTTCGTGTGCTTCAATAGCCGCCTTACTTGCATTATTTGCTTTTGGGTTATTTCCAAATTTTGTATTAGCATCCAACAATCCTGAGTATAGTTTAAATATTTACAATGCAGCATCATCACAAAAAACATTAAAGATTATGCTGATAATTGCTATGAGTGGTATTCCATTTGTGCTGGCTTATACTATTAGTATCTACTGGATTTTCCGTGGCAAAGTAAAACTTAATAATATGAGTTACTAGATTGAACATCGTAACGCAGAATTCATTCTGCGTTTTCAAAGAAAAGAATAAATCACAGAATAAAT
The DNA here is from genome assembly GCA_963812305.1 of uncultured Ignavibacteriaceae bacterium. Lineage (GTDB taxonomy): Bacteria > Bacteroidota > Ignavibacteria > Ignavibacteriales > Ignavibacteriaceae > IGN3. The sequence goes on along the minus strand of CAWEUT010000010.1, from coordinate 110,983 downwards.
TCTGTGTTACAAAGAACTAAAAAACAATTATTATGGATTTAATACTTAGCATTTTCATCGGTATTGGTTTGGCTGCGGCTGTAGGTTTTAGAATTTTTATTCCATTTCTTATTTCATCAATCGCGGCTTATACAGGCAACCTGGAATTATCTACATATTTTACATGGATTGGAACACTTCCGGCACTTATCCTTTTTTCTGTTGCAACTGTAGTTGAAATATTTAGCTACTACATTCCCTGGGTTGATAATTTTTTAGATGCGATCAATCATCCGCTTGCAATTTTTGCCGGAATAATTTTAAGCGGTGCTGTTGTAACAGATTTTCCACCACTGATTAAATGGTCACTAGCTTTAATTGCTGGTGGTGGAATAGCAGGAACAATTCATGCTGCAACAGGATTGATAAGATTAAAATCATCTGCACTTACGGGCGGGGCAGGCAATCCTGTAGTTTCAACCGCAGAAGCGGGTAGTTCCGTGGCGCTTTCTGCAATTGCTATATTCATTCCTGCTGTTGCAGTTTTAATAGTTGGGATTATGATAGTTTACTTTACTTTTATGATCAAGAAAAAGTTTTTTTCACCGCCATCGGAATCATAATCATTCGATAATTATATAGTTGCCCTGGTTTAAATTTTCAATTGTCCAATTACCAATTGAATATCTAATTAATCTTAATGTTGGATGACCAACTGCAGCTGTCATTCTTCTAACCTGTCTGTTTTTTCCTTCAGATATTTTTAATTCAATCCAGCTTGTTGGAATATTTTTTCGTTTTCGAATCGGTGGGTTTCGTTCCTGTATTATTGATTCGGACAATTAACTTTGCTTTTGCCGGTTTTGTTAATCCATCTTTAAGCAAAATTCCTTTTCTAAGTTTATTAAGAGATTCTTCATTTGGTAGTCCTTCAACCTGAACCCAGTAAGTTTTTTCCAATTTATGTTTTGGATCCGAAATTAAATTTTGAAGTTTTCCATCATCCGTTAATATTACAAGACCTTCGCTATCAAAATCTAATCTTCCGGCAGCGTAAACATTTTTAATAGTAATATAATCCGCAAGAGTTTTTCTTCCTTCATTATCAGTAAACTGACAAAGTACATTAAATGGTTTGTTGAATAATATTATCATCTTTTTTTAATGGGAATTGAATAATGAACATCGAATAATTAATGATGATTTTAGAAGTGAAAGCATAAATGTTCAATTTCTGAATTATAAAGTAAAATATTGTTCAACTATTTGGTACCCATTTAAATCCAAGCAGGTATTCTGTGTTTGGAATTGAAACAGGCAATCTGCCTCGCGGTTCAATTGAACCATTTAATAGATTTAATACTGCCCTTTGTGACGCTTTTGAATTACTAAATGTACAAATATAATTTTCTGCTTGCGGAAACAAAGATAATATGTATGGATTTTCAAAACTGATAATGATTACATCCTTATTCAACGCTAAAAGATTTTCTATAAAATTTAGTTGTGTGTCCGAAAGAGCTTTTCCGTTCACATCATTTCTAATATAAAAATATGAGGCTACTATAATCATCTCGCAATCTTTTGCAACATCCAAAGCAAATTGGTAATCTGTTTTTGCAGAGTTACTGGTAAGAGTGTTGCTGCTATACAAAGAAAAATTTTCTTTGTAAGCCTCATTAAAATGCGGATCACTGATGATTCTTCTATTTGTAATATTTACAATAAAAGTTTTCTTGTACTTTGTGGAATCAAGAGGAATCAATTTATTGTTCATCTTTACAACTGTAACAGATTTTTCTGCAATCATTTTTGATAACTGATAGTGTTCTTCCATTCTAATTCTTTTAGGAAGATTATTTTTATTTAAAAATTTTGTTCTATCAAGTTTAAGCCATCTTTTGGCTGATAAAATTTTTCTTACACTTTCGTTCAATCTGTCTTCAGAAATATCTCTCTTTACAACTGCATCATAAATTGCTGATATTCCATCACGGACACTTGAAGGCATAAGCAAAATATCATTACCGGCTTTAAATGCTTTTACACAAGCTTCACTTGTAGAATAATAATTTGTAACGGCTTTCATATCAAGAGCGTCAGTAATTATTAATCCTTTAAATTCCAATTTTTCTTTAAGGAGCTTTGTAATGATATTGTATGACAATGATGCCGGTAAATCTTTATTTGGTTCAAAAGCGGGAACATTAAGATGCCCAATCATTATGGATTGAACATTAGCTTCAATCAGATCTATAAAAGGTTTTAATTCATTTTCATAAAGATATTCTTTGCTGCCGTAGATAACAGGAAGATCGGTATGAGAATCTACTCTTGTGTTGCCGTGACCGGGAAAATGTTTTGCACTTGCAATTACTCCACCTTCAATTGAGCCTTCAACATAAGCTTTGCAAAAATCCCTTACCATAATCTTGTTCTCCGAATATGAACGAAGATTTATAACGGGATTAGCAGGATTATCATTGATATCGGCAACTGGTGCAAAATTAAAATTAACACCGAGCATTAAAGCTTCAATAGCTGTTGCTTTACCAGTTTGATAGGCGAAATCCAAATTGCTTGTTGAACCGACTGCCATGCTATGCGGAAAAGTATTGGATGCGTTCATTCGCATTCCAATTCCATTTTCAAAATCAGCGCCAACAAGCAAAGGAATTTTGGAATTTTTTTGCAGCTCATTTATCATCGATGCAGTTTCTTCTACATTGCCTGTTGAAATAACAATGCCGCCAATGCCGTGTATCTGAACAAACTCTAATGCAGCTTTAAATTCTTTTGATGATTGATCAAGACTTTTACCAAATACTGCCGGCATAAAAATTTGTGCGCATTTATCATATATGGTCATTGATTGTAAAGTATTTTCAACCCACGCTTCATCCTCCGATGTTAAATTGAAAACATTTTCAGATTTTGAAAGATTATCCAATGGTTTATTGTCAATATTTGTGGAAGAAGTAATATCACTTGATGAGAATTGCAGAAACAAAAACAAAAAGTGCAACGCAACTACGCTTACAAATCCAAAATTAGTTTTAGCAGATATACTATTGCTCATCGAACTTTTCAATACTTTTAATTACTGCATTGTGCAACTGCGGTCTAACTTTTTGGATCTTTGTATTTTCTCTTGTTGGATAAACACGATTTGTCAAGAAACACTACAAATAAATTTCTATCAGGATCAGCCCAGATTGATGTGCCTGTATAACCGGTATGCCCAAAAGAATTTTTAGAAAAATATTTTCCCGCTGATGAACCTGAATCAGATTTTGTATCCCAACCAATAGCGCGAGTACTTTCTTCTGAAACACGTTTTGTAAATAGTTCAATAGTACTTTGCTGGATAAATATTTTTTGGTTGACTTTACCCTTGTTTAATAAAACTGACATCAGTTTAGCAAGATCATCCGCAGTAGAAAACAATCCAGCGTGTCCCGCAACTCCATTTAGCATCGCAGAAGTTTCATCGTGAACTTCGCCTTGCAGAGTTTTCATTCTCCAATAATTGTCTGTTTCAGTTGGGGCGCAAAGTTTTTTTAATGAATCATCTGGATTATAAAAAGTTGATTCCATTTTTAATGGGATAAAAATTTCATCCTTACAAAAGACATCTAAACTTTTTCCGGATACTTTCTCAATTATTTTTCCAAGTGTGATGATTCCCAAATCCGAATAAACGGTTTTTTCTCCGGTTTTGTATTCAAGTTCCGAAGAATAAATCTCATTTATCACATCATCATATTTAAGATCTCTTCCATAAAACTTTTTCCAGGCTGGTAATCCTGAATTATGAATCAGTAAATTCTTTATTGTAATGTTATCTTTCCCATTAACACCAAACTCAGGAATGTACATAGTAACTTTATCATTAAGTGAAAAAAGTTTTCTGTCATAACAAATCATTGCGGCGGTTGTTGTTGCTACTACCTTTGTTAATGATGCAAGATCAAAAAGCGTGTTTGTTTTTACTTTTGGCGATAATGAATCATAAGTATAATTCCCAAAAGCTTTTTCATAAATAGTTTTCCCATCCTTCCAGACCAAAACCACTGCACCGGGAAAAGATTTATCTTCAATTGCTTTATTGATAACTTTATCAACATCATTGAATTGAAAACATTACTTTGAGCATTTACACTTAGATTTAATATCAGGATTAGAATCGACAGTATATTTATAAAAATATTCATCTATATTATTCTTGTATAATTTTAACTTCAATTTAATGAAAATGAATAAACGAAAAAATTCAATGATTCACTCGTCTGAAATTATTATATTTCAGCTAAACAGTAATAAGGTTTTTTATGAGTGAACTGGAAAATTATTTCTCGCAATTTCGTAAAAATATAATCGGTGCTGATGCAACTTTTGCTACTCCATTTGGTGAGCAAAAATTAATTTACGCGGATTGGATTGCTAGCGGAAGGTTGTACAAACCGATCGAAGAGAAACTTTGTGAAACATTTGGTCCAATGGTTGGCAATACGCATTCTGAAGCAAGTGTTACGGGCACTACGATGACTTTAGCTTATCACGAAGCTCATAAAATTATTAAAGATCATGTTAATGCAAGTAAAGATGATGTTATCATTACAACAGGTTCCGGAATGACAACTGTTGTATGCAAATTCCAAAGACTGCTTGGATTAAAAATTCCTGAACAACTTGCCGATTATGTTAAACTTCCTGAAGAATTAAAGCCTGTAGTGTTTATAACTCACATGGAGCATCATTCAAACCAAACAACCTGGTTAGAAACTATTGCGGATGTTGTTGTGATAAATCCAAATGAAGATGGATTGGTCGATGTAAATGATTTCAAAGAAAAATTAGAAAAGTATAAAAACAGAAAATTAAAGATTGGTGCATTTACCGCTGCTTCAAATGTTACAGGAATTGAACCGGATTATTATGAGCTATCAAAAATGATTCATAATTACGGCGGCTATTCCTTCATTGATTTTGCCTGCGCCGCACCTTATGTAAAGATTGATATGCATCCCGCTGATCCTGATTCTAAACTGGATGCAGTATTATTTTCTCCGCATAAATTTTTAGGCGGACCCGGAACACCGGGAGTTTTGGTATTTGATTCAAAACTTTATCACAACAGAGTTCCGGATTTACCCGGCGGTGGAACTGTGGATTGGACTAATCCCTGGGGAAAACATAAGTTCGTTAATAATATCGAAGCACGTGAGGATGGTGGAACTCCGGCGTTTCTTCAAACAATTAAAGCTGCTTTGTGTATTAAATTAAAAGAAGAAATGGGTGTTGATAAAATCCGTGCAAGGGAAGAAGAGCTTGTAAAAATTGCTTTTGCAGGATTAAAAAAAATTCCCACTCTGCATATCCTTGCAGGAAATATTGAGCATAGGCTTGGAGCAATTTCTTTTTATATAGAAAACATTCATTATAACTTAATTGTAAAGATATTAAACGATCGTTTTGGTGTGCAGGTAAGAGGCGGGTGTTCCTGTGCAGGAACTTACGGACATTACCTGCTGCACGTCGATCCAAACCGCTCCAAAATCATCACAGACAAAATTGATCAAGGTGACCTGTCTGAAAAACCGGGCTGGGTAAGGATGTCAATTCATCCCACAATGACGGATGCAGAATTAAATACAACTATCGATGGTATTGCTCAAATAGTAGAAAATATTGATGAATGGAGTAAAGATTATATTTATGATAAATCTAAAAACGAGTTTTTTCACAAAAATTCTGATGGAAGTGATTTAGAGAAAATTAAAAGCTGGTTCTCAATTTCTAAATTTCAAAATGTTGAGATAGATTGACTTTGAATAAAAATCTTTTATACTATCTGAGTAAGAAATTTATTTTTATGTGATTCACTGAATACACACGTTTTCCTGTTTTAGAAAATAATAATTGGAAGGAGGGTGTGATTATGTTAGCAATTGGGGCTTACGAAAAATGTAAGCAGTATATTAACCTTCACTCAACAGATACTAATACAAAGAAAGAAATCTTTCCATGTATTACGATATCACGCCAAACCGGTTCAGGTTCTTACGAAGTTTCCGAAAAACTGATTAAGATCTTACAAAGCAAAACAAAAGATCCGGATAATTCCTGGACTTACTTTAATAAAGATCTTATCACAAAGGTAATCGAAGAATTTAAACTGCCCGGAGTGTTTAAGAACTATTTTGCTGAGGATAAATACAACCCCATTTCAGATGCTGTGAATGAACTGCTTGGTGTAAAACCTTCAGAGTGGACAATCGTACATAAGTCAACCGAAATTATTTTACAGCTTGCACGTTATGGAAAAACTATAATTGTTGGAAGGGGAAGTAATGTCATTACTTCCAAGCTACCGAATAGTTTACATGTAAGATTGATTGCACCAATTGAAAACAGATTAAAACACGTTCAAGAGGTCTTTAAATATTCTAAATCTGAAGCTACAGAGTACATTAAAAGGGAAGATGCAAACAGGTACAAATATTTAAAGTCACATTTTTTCCGTGAACCAGATGACCCTACTCTATATCATCTTACAATTAATACGGGATTGCTTTCATATGAAGAAAGTGCAATGGTAATTGCTGATGCACTATTAAAGAAATTCCCGAAGAGTTTTATTGAGTAGGATAAAGATTTTTTAGAAGCACTAAAATTTATTTGAAGAATGAAATGAGTTGGGCATTAAACTCATCAGGTTTTTCATATTGTACAAAGTGTCCACACTCATCAAGTAAAACCAGTGTGCTGTTTTTAATTTTTGATGATCCACGAGATGCGATCTCTTCTGTAGTAATTTGATGAATAGATTTATTTGGAATCAACAAATCATCTTTCCCAAAAAATATTAAAGTTGGAATTTTAATTTGTTTTAACTGATCAAAAACCGGTGCATTTAATAATCCAAACAAAGAATTTGAAACTATAGTGCAATGATTATAAAAATCTTCATCAGTCTTGATTGCAATTCTATCACCAATCATTTCTTCAGTTTCCGTGGGCATTCTGAAAAAGTTAAATTGATAATTTAATCTTATCTGGTGATCTGAAGTTTTAAAAAGAATTTCCGGCGAGATGATTTTTTTAATTAACTCAATTTCATCTTTATTAAAAGTTTCAAATCCTGCAGGAGCTGCTAAAATTAGCTTTAAAATTTGGCTCGGATATTTAATTGTAAAAGCTGTGGCAATTTGACCACCCATTGAATGCCCAACAAGTGATACATTTTTCAAGTTAAGTTTTGAAATAAATGCATTTATTATTTCAACATAAAAACTTACTAACCCATTATGAATTTGTTTACTCGATTTTCCATAACCTGGTAAATCAAAAGCTATACATCTAAAATGATTTTTCAGTCCAGGAATATTTCTATCCCACGCTTTTAAGTAACTGCCTAGACCATGGATGAAAAGTAAAACATTTTCAGAATTACCTTCATCGATATACGCAATATCATATTCGTTTACTTTTATGAACTTCGTATCGAATGGATATTTGATTTGATTAAATATGGTGCTCATAAAAAATTTTGAGAAACTGTGACCTTAAAGGTTCTGTTGCATAATTCTGATCGATGTCATTTCGATCCCGATTCATCGGGAGAGAAATCTTTTTTGCTGTATAGTAGAAAGATTTCTCAGTCGATGACTCCTTCGAAATGACTATTAAAAGTTAAACAACAGGCCCTGAAGGATTTGGATAATAATATAACCGCAGGTTTAACCTGCGGCTACCTTTAGAGTAATTATTTAAGAAAATCTAAAACTGCTTTATTAAACTCATCAGGTTTTTCAATTTGAATCATATGACCAGCATTGTATAGCTCGATTAGTTTTACATTACTGATATCCTTTGCACCATTTTCAAATACATCTGATGTATGACCAGGATTTAAATATGGATTTGGAATTAAACCATCATATTTGCCATAAATAACAAGTGTTGGTGTCTTGATTAAATTAAGCTTGTCAAATGTTGGTTCATCTAACATTCCGTTAACACACCTTACAACCGTATAAGCGAACTCATCAAAATCAGCAGCTTTTCTCATTCTTACTCTTTCCTCAACCATCCATTCCCATTTATCCTCCCAACTATAGAAATTCATAGCGAGATTTCTTCTTATTCCTTCTTCCGTTGTTGATTTTACACCTTTCATTGTCATTACACTTCTCAGCCAATCGCCTTCGCCTTGCTGGAACTCTTCAAATCCTGCCGGAGATGCTAAAATTAATTTACTAAGTAGTTCAGGATATTTGATTGCCAGTTTGATTCCAATTTGTCCGCCCATTGAATGACCGACATACACAACATTTTTAAGCTTCAATGCTTCAATAAGTTTTTGGATTTGATCAGCATAAAAGGACATTGAATAAGTGTAATCACCTTTTTGTGATTTACCATAACCCGGAAGATCAACAGCAATAACTCTATAATTTTTAGCTAACTCAGGAATATTGTATCTCCAAAATCCTGCATTGCTTGCTAACCCGTGCACAAGGATAATTGTCTGTTCACCACTGCCTTGATCTATGTAAGCAATTTTAGGATCTTCTAAAGCAGCTTTGGTTGGATACCCATAATCTATTTCAGAAAATTGCAATGCAGGTTTATCCCAATAGAGAAATCCCGAACAGCCAATGAATAAAAATAATGCCAGTACCGTAAATATGTATATTAGATTTTTCATAGCATCTCCTTAAAACATTAGCCAGCTTAGCGTGGTAAAAAACACCCATGGGTCCTTTGGGCGAGTATTTGAATAAGTGGAAGAAGGTGCATCAAAAAAATCACCAAGTGCAACATAACCTGCGCTAACACCAAGAGTTAGAAACACTTTTAAATTGTATTTAAACTCAACATTAACTTCGGTGCCCATATATGAACCACCACCCGCTAACTTTACATTAGAAAGGGCGGATGCAAATCCGATTTTTCCACTAAACTTATTTGGAATAATATCTTTGTAAAGATTTAGGAATGCAGCAGTAACTCCATATCCCATATTAGAAATATCATGAACAACAGAATAATACCTGTTTACAACTTGTGCATCAGGAAAAAGTAGTAAAGCTCGGTGAGCACTATAAATTCCAACAGGTGAACCATAGACGTTTCCGGTAACAACACTGTTTACAGTTCCATCACTTACGCCATTTTCATCTCCGCTGGTATATAGAGCCTCGAAAGTAATTTTATCTGATGCGGTCATTCCATATTTATAATTAATACTTGCGTTTGCTGCCACCCCGAAAAGGTTTGCAGCCTTACTCGTTTCTACTCCAACGGTATCAATAATTCCAACATTTGCAATTAAAAATGCATCAGCCCAAATTCTTCCTGCAAGAAAATCCCGGTTATAAGCCGCATGCCCGCCAATCCAACTAATGTTAGCTTCATACTTCTGATTTGTTCCTGCAAACTTTAGTCGTGTTGCGCCGTTATAATCTGCAAGAGCACTAGCTAATCCTTGCCCGAGTACGGAAATACCTCCGGCATTTTTACCTTTGTCCCATACATACCATAGACTTCCACCAACTTCAAACAAAGGGCTGATACGCGAATCAACATCCAGCATCCAAAGAGCAACATCATCATTTTTACTTATTTCATTTTCCCAGAGTTGAAAGTAACTGAATCTTCCTTTGGTAACGGATGAAAGATCAGCAAATGAACTGATACCAACTGCTTGTGTTCCCCAAAAAGAAAGCTTATACGCACTGGTTTGAGCCGTTTGTAATGTATTAACATTCGGATCGCGAACGTTATCAAACAGACGCTGCATACCAACCACAACGTTCCAATCAGAATCTTCGGGCTTTATCTCAACATTTGCAAGTAAAGTTTGCAAGTTTACCTGCCCACCGTTTATAGCACCTCCGCGGTTGTTTCCAACTCCATATGCTTGATCACCCCAGGTATAATCAATTTTAAATAATCCCCGGAATGTGGCAAGACCATCAAGTATAGAAGGTTTATATATGAAGAATGGAACAAATCTTTGTTCAAAATAAACAGACGTCTGGGGGACTGTATTTGTTGAGTTGGGTCCAAATAATCTTCCTATCACTTGTCCCTGAAGGATATCGTTTGTTGGAGTAACATTTGAACTGGTTCCTCTTGAAAACGAATATCCGATAAATTGAAACTCTTTTTGTGCAGGATCTTTTAATCTTATATCATCCTGAGCAAAAAAATTACCAATAAATAAAAATAAGATAATCTGAGTAACTAAAATTAGTTTCATTGGTTAACCTCCAATGATTATTATTAAAATAAGAACGGCGGATTAACCGCCGCCAATTAAGATGATTATTGATAAATAAATTTTTGTACCCAAGTGGCGCCCAAAGGAGTACCATTGTATTTTGTGCTTCCGAATCCCTCAGCTGCAGTTGGAGCTGTGAATCCTGGAATAGCAGGTGTAGTTTGAATTACTTCGTAGGTGAGATCTTTAGTTGTAACTCTATAGATACCTGTTGATGTAACAGATGTTGGAACAGTTTGATTGAGAGTTATATTCCTTGTTGAAGTTCCGGTGTTGCCTGTAGTTGTATATGTTCCAGAATAGGTAACATCTGTATTAAAACTATCAGTTGCAACAACTGTATATGTATTATTTGCATTGAAAGTTGCAACAATTTTTTTCGTCTTCAATGTAAAAACTAATCCTGGGGCAACGTTGGCACCTTCTGAAACCCAGGAATCTACAATAAGTTCAGAAGTTGGAGTAGCTGGAACAAAACCCTGTACATAAGTTGCACCTAATGGTGTTCCGAGATATTTAGTGCTTCCAAACCCTTCAGAAGGTACAGGAGGAGTAAACCCATTTATTGCTGGTGTTGTTTGGATTACTTCATATTTCATCAAACCTTTAGAGTCAACCTCATATATACCTTGCGAGGTTACAGAAGTTGGAACGGATTGATTAAGAGTGATAGAACGTATTGTGGTACCAGCGTTCTCCGATACTGAATAGGTTCCCGAATATGTTACCTCGGCTCCTGCACTGTCTTTTGCAATAACAGTATAAGTGTTATTTGAGTTAAAGGTTGCTGTAATTTTTACAGTTTTTAAAAGTGCAACCAAACCTGGTGCAACACCAGCTCCCTCAGAAATCCAGGTATTAACAATTTTATCCTGAGCAACTGGTGGTGTAACGGTTTCGTCATCTGAGCTGTCACATCCAACATATAAAAATGTTAACGATGCGAAAAGTGATAATAAAAGTAAGCGTTTCATAGCTTCTCCTTTTTTTTGTTTATGATTTGTTAGTTAAAGTGTCCATATGCATTTGAATTAATTTCTTCTTATCAATCTTACCTGCTTCACTTTTTGGAAGCTCGGATAAAAATTCTACGTACTTTGGGATTTTATACTTTGCAAGGTTTCCTAAGCAGAATTCCTTGATTTCAATTTCATTTAATGTTTGATTGTCTTTTAAAACAATATACGCTTTTCCAACTTCACCCCATTTTTCATCCTCAACACCAATTACTGCAACTTCTTTGATCTTTTCGTTTGTGTAGAGATAAGATTCAATTTCGGCAGGAAAAACATTTTCACCACCGCTTATATACATGTTTTTCTTGCGATCAACTACATAGAAATAACCATCTTGATCTTGCTTTACTAAATCACCTGTGTGAAACCATCCATCTGTGATTGTTTCTTTTGTCGCTTTTTCATTTCGCCAATAACCTGGAGTAACAACCGGAGACTTTAACCATAACTCTCCAACTTCATCGGCAGCACATTCGGTTTTATCTTCTTTAACAATTTTTGCATCGATATAAAAATTTGGAAATCCAATTGATCCTTTTTTTCTTATCGCATCATCCTGATGAAGAGAAAAACAATTTGGTCCAACTTCTGTGAGCCCAAATCCTTGTCTTATAAAAACACCTTTGTTATGCCAGGTATTTATTAATGGAATCGGCATTGGTGCGCCACCAACAATTGCATATCTAACAGAAGATAAATCCACTTTATTAAAGTAAGGTGAATCAGCCATCATCTGAAGCATTGTTGGAACACCAAAAAGTATTGTTGCTTTTTCCTTTTCCATCAATTGTAAAATTAAGTCAGCATCAAACTGGGTTAGCAAAGTATGTGATGCGCCGTGATGCAAGAATGGAGTGAATAAAACATTCCAACCGCCTGTGTGAAAGAATGGTGCAAAACTTTGTGTATGATCACTCGAGTGAAGATCGAAGTCGTAAGCCCGTATTGATTGAATTCCAGAACAAGCATTTTATGCGTAATGATAACGCCTTTAGAAAGTCCTGTTGTACCAGCGGTATAAAGAATCATTACCGGATCATCTTCAGTAAAGATCTCTTTTGATGTAAAATTGATTTGATATTATTTTCTAAAAGGAACTTAGTTATTTCAGAAAGTTTGTTTACAACTGCTATTTTATTAACAGATGAAAGTTTTGGAATATGATCAGTGAACTCTTCATCATAAAAAAATAATTTTGGGTCAGCATCATTAATTAGTATATCAAGTTCGCGTGGCATCAATCTAAAATTTAGCGGAACAAGCAATGCCCCAATTTTTATACAAGCAAGAAATAGAATTACATGTTCCGATTTATTTTTTGAATAGATAGCAATGCGATCGCCTTTTTTAATCTTGTATTGATCAACAAGGTAAGAGGCGAGAGAGTTAGTTCTTAAATTAAAATCGGAGTAACTCCACTGCATATCACGTTGATGTTCTCGTAAAAACATTCTGTTAGGTGTGTAAGTTGCCCATTTGGCAAGCCAGTCTGTTTGAAAATTATGCATCAGCTTTTCTCCTTGTAAAGAAGTAAACTAATCCACCAGATATAATTGATGCAGTGATTGCCATCGCTGCTGAAACTCCGGGATTTTGTCCGGTTGCAATACTAAATGGTACACCAAGATTTCCGTAGAAGTAACTAAAGTGAACAACTATCGCAACTAAAGATGCGGTTATAACTGCTGCTTTTGATGTGTCTTTTAAAAACATTCCAAACAGAATTGGGACAAACGCAGCAGAGAAGTAAGCATATACTCCATTCTGTGCAAATATTCCAACGCTTAAATTTGGATTTACAAGTTGATCATAAGAAAGAAAGACCGAGATAATACCTATCACTACTATTACAATTCTGTTTGTAACTATTGTAGCTGCTGAGTTTTTGTTTTCCTCTTTTGAAAAATATTTTCCAAACAATGGTTTGATAATATCTGCTGTAATAGATGTTGAAACTGATTGTATCAATCCTTCAAGTGTGGAAATACCTGCTGAGATTAATCCTAATACAACAATTAACCCAATGTAAACTGGAAACTCTCGAACAACATAAGCAGAAACTACTCCATCTAATTTTAATGGAACGCCATTTACGGTTAAATCAGGAAAAACTATTCTTGCATAAAGTCCTGTTATAACCACGAGAAAAAATAACATTTGTGTGATAATACCGGCAGTTAAATACTTATTAACATCTTTATCAGTTTTTAATAGTAAAGATTTTGTAATGATGTGAGGCTGGCAAACTATTGCAACGCCAATTACAATTTGAGTAAATATGATTTCAAAATAATCTCTAAAAAGAAAACTTGTTTCATTTGTTGGCTGGATAAGTTTAGGATCAATTGCAGATAGCTTTTCAAGAAATCCATGAATTCCGTTTGAAAAATGTTCATAACCTGAACCAAGAAGAATAAATGCAACAACTATCATAATTACGGCTTGTACAGTATTTGTGTAAACCATTGAGTTTGCACCACCAAACATCATATAACCAAAAATGAAAACGACCAGTCCGATTAAAACAGAGAGCTCACTTACGTTTAATGTTTTTGATAAAACTTTTGTAAGTCCAACGCAAATCAAAACTATAAAAGTAATAAGCAATAACGTAAGGAATGCAAAAAACAAAGCATAGCCTTTGCTCTTATATCTTGTTCCCATCCACTGAGCCATTGTTAATGCTTTAACACTGCTACCGTGTTTGCGAAAACCCTTTGTCAGCAAAACTAATGATACCATTGCTGCTGCAGGCATCACAAAAGCATAAGAAATTACGCCGCTTATTCCATAGTAAGCTATAAAACCCGGATTGATTATGAATGTTGCAGCACTCGTCATAGATGCTGCAAGTGCAAGACCAACAGCGATAGGGGAGAATGCAACATTGCCAACAGCGTAATCACTTATGTTTTTAATTTTTAGAGCACCGCGAATTACAAAAAATAAAATCACAGCGCTGTAAGCGATTACGAGAATCCATCCGGCAGTTACAAGTTCTTTTGAAGCAATATCCATATCTATAATTTAATTTTTACATTTTAAAAATTGATAAAGCGAAATGCTAATCCGCCACCTGAACCAATGAATAAAACTAAATCTCCTTTTTTGATTAAACCTTTTCTATTTGCATCATCAAACGCCATTGGTATGCAGGCAGAACCTGTATAACCAAAGTATTCCATAATCGTATGACCTTTTGATCTGTCAACTCCAAGATTATCAAGAGTTTCCCAGATTGAATTAATATTTATCTGTGTAATGAAGTAATGATTAATATCCTTTGGTTTGATATTAATTTCATCACAAGCTTCTTTAATCATTCGTGTCCAGGTTATAGGATTTGTTTCCTTGGGAAATTTTTTAACGAACTTTAATAAGTGATCTTTATTATCCAAAACTTTTTGAGTAACGGGCATATGAGTTCCACCGGCATAAATGCCCATCCAATCACAATATTGTCCCTCTGTATAAAGTTTGCTTGTAAGAAATCCTTCCGATTCATTTTCTGTTGATGTGAGAAGAACACCTGCGGCTCCATCCGCAAAAAGTGTAACAGTTTTTTTATCCTGTAGATTTAAATACTTACTCATAGCATAAGCACCGATAACAAGCACCTTATTATACTTTTTATCCGAGCGAATATATTTTGATGCAATATCAAGTGCGGTTACAAATCCGGCGCATGCAGTGTTAACATCAAAAGTGCCAGCCTTAATTGCACCAATTCTATATTGTACAACAGATGCTGTAGAAGGAGAAATATATTCAGGTGTATCAGTTGCAATGATTAACAGATCAAGTTCTTCTGCTTTTACTTTAGCAGTCTCTAAAATTACTTGTGCGGCTTCAACACAAAGATCCGCAGTCGATTGATTTTCATTGCACCATCTTCGCTCTTTAATTGTAAGATTTTCACGAAGCCAGGTATCAACATCTTCACGAAGCAATTCGTTGAAATAAGAATTTGGAACTACTTTTTCAGGGACATACATCCCCGATGAAACTATTTGAGCATTTCTCATCATAAAACTAGTCCACCATCAACACTTAACACAGTTCCGGTTATATATTTTGCTTCATCACTTACTAAAAACAAATAAGCATTTGCAATGTCTTCTGGATCACCAAGTTTGCCAAGCGGAGTTTTTTCTTTTAACATTTCAATCACTTTTTCAGGAACGGTTTCTACCATTTCTGTAGCAATAAAGCCTGGAGCCACTGCATTAACATTTATTCCTTTTCTGCCTAGTTCGCGAGCCCAAACTTTTGTCATCCCGATTATTCCGGATTTTGTAGCAACGTAATTTGTTTGTCCGAAATTGCCGTATAATCCAACAACAGAAGAAGTGTTAACAATTTTGCCGGATTTATTTTCAACCATAATTGGAGCAACTGCTTTTGTACAATTAAAGACCCCAGTAAGATTTACATCAACAACTTGCTTCCACTGCTCAGCGGTCATTTTAAGAAGGGATGCATCACGAGTAATTCCTGCATTGTTTATTAGAATATCAATCTTTTTATGCTTCTCAACAATTTTAGTAGCAACGGCAGTTACAGAATCCAGATTGGTTACATCAACTTTTTGAAATTCAATTTTGTCGCTGAGACTTTTTAATTCAGCGATTGTTGAATTTGCTTTCTCTTCATTAACATCCCAAATGATAACGGTTGCACCTTCTTCAGCAAAACGCTTTACAGTTGCTTTCCCAATTCCTTGTGCACCGCCGGTTATAACAGCTATTTTGTTTTCTAATCTTTTCATTTAATTTCCTTAAGTTTTTAACGTTTGAAAATTATCAAACGACGATTTAAAATTTTTTGATTTTCTATTTGTAAATTTTTTTTCTTTCTTTTGTCCAGGCAGTAAGAAAACTATTAAAATGGATTTCCATTAAGAGATAAAACTTTTCCATCTCCACCATCCGCTGGTCCACGGGATGAAGAGATCCGTTTTTTGCTGATTTGACTTTTTCTTTTAACTGCTTTGCAATACGAGTATTGTTCTTGATTAGTTCAAGATTATTACGGAAAGCATGTTCAAACACTTCAGGTTCAACTTCATAAAAATCTTTTCTGTTATTTCCTGGCATCCAAACTTTGCGGATAAGATGTTTATCTCGAAGCCTTCTTACAAGTTGACTGATCGGACCTTTGCTTCTTCCAAGTTGTTTTGTTATTTCATCAAGTGATAAAGGTTCAGGGGAGAAGAGCAGAAGTGCGATAATATGACCCATTAGCTTACTTAAACCAAATGCTTTGTAAGCATCACCGAAACGTTGAATAAGTTCTTTTTTGATCTTTTCTTCGGTTGTCATATAGATTTTAACTTTTGAAATTTTTCAAACGTTAAAAACTTAACCCGAATTTTCTTTAAAGTCAAGAAAAACTTTTCAAAATAATATTTTACGAAAAATGAATTAAAGAGTGGATTTTAGTTTTGTCAGTCCGGTTTTGCTTACAGGTAATTCTTTACCGTTCTTCAAAACTAATCGATAGGATTCTGTGTCTGTTTGTTCCAGGTGCTGCAGAAAATCCAAGTTTATAATGTACGATCTATGAATTCGCACAAATTGATTTTCATTTAAATGATTTTCAAAGTACTTCATAGTTTTTTGTTTTAGGAATCTTCCTTTTTCGGAATTGATAAGCACATAATCATCCTGAGCTTCAATCCATTTTACTTCTTCAACAGGAATAATTGTGATCTTGCCGCCATCCTTAATTACAACGCGCTCAAGAAATTCAATTTTTTCATCACGCTGCTTTATAATGTTTTGTATAGCGGAATTCTGCTGGAATCGATCACCAAGCTGCGCAATTGCTTTTTGTAACGCACTTGTGAATCTTTCTTCTGAAAAAGGTTTTAACAGATAATCCACAGCACTTACTTCAAAAGCCTTTATTGCAAAATGATCGTAAGCAGTTGTAAAAATAATTATTGGCGGATCTTCGAGAAGTTCAAGCATTTCAAAGCCATTTAACTTAGGCATTTGAATATCGAGAAAGATAAGATCCGGTTTTAATTCATTTATTCTTTTAATGGCATCAAATCCGTTTGAACATTCCGCAAGTATATCAACATCCTCCCTGCTAGCCAGATAATTTTTAGTAATCTGTCTTGCAAGAGATTCATCATCAACAATAATAATTTTAATTTTGTTTGCCATAAGATTAAGCTAATGTTTTTTGTAAAGGAATAAAAATGTTCACTATAAATTTACCACTCTCTTTTTTTATTTCCATCAAATTATCCTGCTGATAAATTAATGATAATCTATCTTTAATGTTTTTTAATCCAACTCCTGCACCTTTTTTATGTGATTCGCCCTCAAAGTTATTGCAAAGTGTAATCTTTAAAAAGTCATCTTGCCTTGTACAGGTTAATTTTATTGTAACTGAATCCAGAGTTTCATAAACAGCGTGTTTAATTGCATTCTCAAAAAGTGGCTGCAGAATCATACTCGGAATTTCAGTTTTACCGCATTCTTCATGCAATTCTTCAACATAAATAAACTTATCCTCAAATCTTATCTTCTCAATATCAAGATATAATTTTATGTTTTTTAATTCTTCGTTGAGTGTGTTTTTTTGCCTGTCGTTGTTAGCCAAAGTATATCTTAAAAAGTCCGCGAGCTTGATAATCATTTGCTTAGCTTTTTTCGGATCAATCTCAGTTAATGCGCTCATCGAGTTTAAGCTGTTAAAAATAAAATGCGGATTGATTTGAAATTTTAATGATCTTAGTTCAGCCTCGGTAACAAGATTTTTTAATTCTGTTTCCTTTAAAGTTCTTTCCTGAAAATCAGAATAATAAATAACAACATAATAAAATGCTGTAAGTAAAAAATAATAAAGTATCCCTATTATAAATCTTGATTTAATAGTTTTAATAAAGAAATCACCGAACGATTCTGTGTCATTAATAATGCTTATCACAACAAAATAACCGAGTACAAGCCATACAACAGATATTAGTAAACCACCACCGAAGTGGGTTAAAATAATTTTTGTTATTCGATTGTTCTCGATTGAAAGATAGACCGAGGAATACCAGAAACTTAATCCAAGTGCGGCAATTAAAAGATTGAATGCAATAGCATCTACCAGTAGTATATTAAATGAAGCTTTGCCCTCAAGTGATATGAGATTTATGTAAAGAACAGCTATTGCTAAAACAAAGAGCAAGTATAGCAAAATACTTTTAGGACTTTTTAATATAGGATTAAGAGACATATATGATTGTTACAAATATGTTTTTAATTCGCCGCCGCCAAACACAACCAATCCTTTAATTATCAAAGTTTTACTTTGATCAACAAAGCTGCTTGGGTCTTTAACACTTTTATTAGAAAAGCCGCCAAAGATTGATGTAACATTCATTACAACATTCCAATCATTTGGAACAACGATTGTAGTGCCGCCAAAGACTGCAAGAATATCTATTGAACTTGTGCCTTCAGCAAGTTTACATCCTTTAAGAATAATTTCTGATCCACCGAAAACTGCAGTAACATTTCCACCGCGAAAATTATCGGAAGTTACAATTTTAGTTCCGCCGCCAAAGATCGCAACATCATCTATAACATCTTTATTTATCTGTCCTAAATCATCAGTTTCTTCAGTCTTCTTTTTTTGATTTAGAATAATATAGCTGCCGATTGCAATCATAAATATTGCAACAACAATAGATCCATCATAATCAATTGAAGGAAAAATTCTTGGAAGGATAAAAATAAAACCGAGACCGGCAATAATTCCACCAAGCATTTTTCTTGAAGTATTTAGAGTAAGATAAACTCCGATAACTATAAAAAAGAATTGCCAGGAAAAGATGACCCTGCCAAAATTAAAATCAAAAATATCTAATGAATTAAGAAAGAATAAGCCTCCCAATCCAATAAGGATACTTCCAAGCATTACTCTTTTATCAACTTTGTTTTTATTTTCTTCCATTTTCTGCTCCTTAAATAGATGTACCTTTTTCTGGCGGAAAAGTAATACAAAGATAACGATCGCGAAAGTAAAAATCGGCGAAAGGAAAGTATTTATCGGTGAACGGACGAAAAACTGTTAGTATTTAAAATACTTTTTCAGAAGAGCTTTAGCTTTCTCATTGCCAAAGTCTGAGGCAAGTTCAAAATCAACAATGGCCTCATCAATATTTCCTAAACTAATTTCAGTTAAGGCAAGATAATAATATCCATCCGCAAAGTCTTTTTTTATTTTAATAGATTTTTGATAATCCTTAATTGATTTGTCAAAAAGCTCAAGACCGTGATATGCTCGTCCTCTAAAGCAATAAAATTCATAGTTAAGCGGATCATCTTTAAGCAAAATGTTAAAGCATTTGATAGCTTCATTATACAATTCCAAATCAAGATTTTGAATTCCAAGTTCATAAACTTCTGAAAGCGGTAACTCATCTAATGCGGGCGGATTGTCTATTATCGGAGGCACGTCTGGATAATAAATTGGACTAACAGGATCAGGATAACAGTCGCCAGGAATAGGTTTCCAGATTTCAACAACTTCAATTACAACCGGCTCAGGCGGCGGTGGTAATTGAGGTGGATTGAGTTTTTCTCTATAGGGTGATTGTATTGGTTCTCTTTTTTGATCAGGATTTCGAACAGGATTTTCAACTTTTATGCGATCAATCCTATCTACAGTCTTATCTCTGTCATTAGTTGGATTTCTTTGTGCGATTGAAAAGGGGTTAAAAGCGGAGATAAAAGCAAGCAGAAGTATTAAAGTTTTCATGACTCTCTCCTGGTATAATTATTAAAACTAATTCCATAATTATGCCATCGAGATAATAATAAAAAAGGGAGCTGAAGCTCCCTTAGTATTTTTAATAAGAAATTAACTAAACGTGAACTTCAACTTCATTTACATGTGCATCTTTAACTTTTTTTAGTGCTTGTTCAAGATCGGCAATAAGATCATTTACGCTTTCAATTCCAACTGAAATACGAACTAAGCCGTCAGTAATTCCACCTGCTAATCTTGCTTCTTTGCCCATCGAAAAATGTGTCATACTTGCAGGATGCTGAATCAAACTTTCAACTCCACCTAAACTTACAGCAAGCTGAAAAAGTTTAACTGAGTTCATCATTAATCTTCCTGCTTCAATTCCACCTTTTAATTCAATGGTTATCATTCCACCGGGACCTTTATGCTGTTTTAATCCAACTTGATAATGAGGATGAGATTTTAATCCTGGGTAACGAATTGATTCAACCATTGGATGTTTTTCCAACCATTCAGCTATTATCTGTGCACTTTCACAATGCTTTTCCATTCTAAGAGCAAGTGTCTTCAATCCGCGATGCACAAGAAATGAATTGAAAGGATCAATCACTCCGCCAAGTTGATTTAATGTTTTACGAAAATGTAAATAAGTTTGTTCATCTTTTACAACGATTATTCCACCAACAACATCAGCATGACCATTTAAAAATTTAGTAAGACTGTGCATTACAACATCAGCACCGAGAGCAATTGGATTTTGCAATGCCGGACTCATAAAAGTATTATCAACAACAACTTTAGCGTTATGTTGATGAGCAATTTTTGATATCTCTTCGATATCAGATATACAAAGTGTTGGGTTCCCGGGAGTTTCAACATAAACAATTTTTGTATTTGGTCTTATTGCTTTTTGTACCTCATCAAGATTGGCAGTGTTAACAAAAGTTGTTTCAACACCAAATTTTTTCATTATTGTGTTAAGTAGAGTCGTTGTAGGTCCATAAACTGCCGTTGAACAAACAACGTGATCACCAGCTTGAGTTAGTGCTGCAAATATTGTGTGCACAGCAGCCATTCCGCTTCCGCAACCCAGAGCTTTGTGTCCTCCTTCAAGCTCGGCTATTGCATCCTCCATTGCCTGCACAGTCGGGTTTAACATTCTTGTGTAGATGTAACCTTTTTCTTCACCGGCAAAAAGTGATGCACCATGTTGTGCAGATTTAAATTTAAATGTTGATGTTTGATAGATTGGTGGAACAACTGAACCGTATTCATATTCATCAATACCTGAATGAACACATTTAGTTTCGAAATCTATTTTGGAGTGATTTTTCATGATGTTTTTCCCGCTTATGAATTATGTAAAAAATTTATTACTCAAAATTAGGAAAAATTTAGGAAAGGTGTGGAATGGACTTTTGTCCATTCCACATAAGGTTAGTAGAAATCTATTGTTTAACAAACTTATAAGCTTGATAATCAATAAAATCATCAACATACAAATCAAATGAAATTACTTTGCCGTCCTTAATTTCAAAAGGAAATACTTTTATCCCGTAAGTTGGATCAGAATAAGTGCAAAGAAATCTGTTGTTGCCTATATACTCCAGTTTGCCAATAATTTTTGAATGATGCTGTAATTTCATTTCAAGATAATTTTCCTTTAAAGATAAATCAGCATAGCCGTAAACTTCGTGCAAGTATTTTCCTGTAAAGCCATTAAGATCTATTTCAGGCTTGATATTCAATGCTACAGAATCCCTCCAGGAAGTGCGTTGCTCATCTCTTTCTTTATTTTGTTTTGCTGCTCTTTTAAATGTGTATTCATCATAATTTCTGTACGGCAGTCCAAGGTAAGCATCAATAATTTCCCATTTTAACATTTGGAAGAATCCATTTTGATCAGTGTTTGTTAGAACAACAACGCCAAGATTTTCTTCCGGCAGAAGAGTAACGGACGTAACGAATCCGTTCACACCACCTGTATGGGATATAATTTCTGTCCCTTCATAATCCATTAGTCCCCAGCCTAATCCATATAAATTATAATGTCCCTCATTAAACGGATGTCTTACTCTGCCTTGAATAGTTTGAGGCTGTCTTGTGCGCTGCAAAACCTTAAAGGGTATCACAACTTCTTCATTGTATTTACCGCTGTCAAGCTGTGTAATTAACCAATGGCTTAAATCATTAATTGATGACCCAATGCTTCCACAAGGAGCCAGGTTATCAATATTTTCAAAAGGAAGAACTGACATTTTACCATCAACAAAAGTATGAGGCTTGGCAATGTTTTCTGATTTGGCAAAATCAATTGAAAGCGCAGTAGTCCGGTTCATATTTAAAGGAAGAAATATTTTTTCTTTCAGATAATCTTCCCATTTCAAACCTGATACTTTTTCAATAATTTTTCCTGCAACAGCATATCCAGCATTTGTATAGCCATACTTTGTTCTGAAATCATATTTTGGTGTGATCATACCAAACTTTTCAATTACCTCATCTGCGGTTAAATCGGAAGTCCAATACATAAAATCACCTTGAAAAGTTTCGAGTCCCATTCTATGAGTTACTAAATCTGTTAAATTTATATTTTTTGTTACCCAGGGATCTTTCATTTTAAAATCCGGAAGATATTGAACTACCTTATCATCAAGCTTTAATTTGCCATCGTTTTCAAGTAACGCAAGCGCAGTTCCAGTAAAAGCCTTGGTATTTGAACCAATCATAAATAAAGTATTCTCATCAACTTTATCATTTGTTCCAAGTACTTTAACGCCATAACCTTTAGCGATAATTATTTTTCCATCTTTAACAACAAGAACTGCAGCGCCGGGAATTTGCCATCGCTCAAGTCCACGATTAACATAAACATCAAGACTATCAGTAATGAAGGATGGAGTATCTTGAGCGAAAAGAATAAGATTTGAGACGAGAATAAAAAGTAAAATAGAAATAAATTTTTTCATGATTATTCCTTTAAGATTGATATGTAAAACTAAGAAAAATAATAGAAGTCAATCCTCCATTTATCATAAATATTAAACTACTTTTAAATCCATTTTAGTGTTCAAATTCCTTATATTTCCCCCTCAAAAACTGTAAAATATTAATTCGGTTATAATTTTGACTAAAGAAAAAATACTTGTTACATCTGCTTTGCCTTATGCAAATGGTCCGATCCATTTGGGGCATCTTAGTGGCGCATATCTTCCTGCGGATATTTATGTTCGTTACAAAAGATTAAATGGTGATGATGTAATTTACATCTGCGGTTCCGATGAACACGGAGTTCCAATTACTATCAGCGCAGATAAAGAAAAAGTTTCTCCACAAGTAATTATTGATCGATTTCACGAAGCAAACAAAAAAGCTTTTGCACGATTTGGAATGAGTTTCGATAATTATTCACGTACAAGTATTCCAATTCATCACGAAACAGCAAAAGAATTCTTTTTAGAATTTTATAAGCGTGGATTATTTGTTGAAAAAAAATCACTTCAGTTTTATGATGATAAAGCAAATATGTTTTTACCTGATCGTTATGTAGAAGGAACTTGTCCTAAATGTGGTAACGAAGAAGCACGAAGTGATGAATGTGAAAATTGCGGTTCGCTTTATGATCCATCAGAATTAAAAAATCCCAAAAGTAAAATTTCCGGCGGAACACCAACGCTTAAAGAAACTACACATTATTATTTCCCGCTTGGTAAATATCAACCGGCATTGGAAAAGTATGTTGATGAAATGAATGAGAAGTATGGCTGGAAAGATAATGTTCTTCAATATTGCCGTGGTTGGTTTAAAGATGGATTGAAGGATCGAGCAATTACTCGCGACCTCGATTGGGGAATAAAAGTTCCAGTTGATTCTGCAGCAGGTAAAGTAATTTATGTCTGGTTTGAAGCTGTGCTTGGGTACATTTCTTCAACAAAAGAATTATCTCAAATAAAAAATCAACCTGATCTCTGGAAAAAATATTGGCAGGATCAAAAGACAAAATACATTGCATTTATCGGCAAAGATAATGTTGTATTTCACACAATTATTTTTCCTGCAATCTTAATGGCGTGGAATGAAGGTGGAAAAGACCAATATTGTTTACCGCAGAATGTTCCGGCAAATGAGTTTCTAAATTTTGAAGGAAAGAAATTTTCTAAAAGTAGAAATTGGGGAATTGATGTTGATGAATTTTTGGATTTGTTTGATCCGGATTTGCTTCGTTATACACTTGCAGCAAACTTACCTGAAACTCGTGATACAGATTTTTATTGGAAAGAATTTCAATTAAGAAATAACAGCGAGCTTGCTGATATTCTTGGCAATTTTATCAATCGTACTTTTACATTTGTGTTCAAACATTTTGATGGAAAAGTTCCTGCTCTGGGAAAACTTGAAAAGATAGATGATGATATGCTTAAAGAAATTTCAGAATATCCAAAACGAGTTGCTGATCTTTTTGAAAAGTACAAAATCCGTGATGGTGTAAATGAAATTATGAATCTTGCTCGTGACGGCAATAAATATTTTAATGATACTGAACCCTGGAAAACTGTAAAATCAAATAAAGAAAAGTGCGGAACAACTTTAAATATTTGTCTGCAAACTATTTATACGCTTGCAGAATTATTTTCACCTGTACTTCCATTCTCAACTGAAAAATTATTTAAAATGCTAAATGCAAAACCAGTTGATTGGAAAGATTGCGGTAAACCTCAACTAAAAGAAGGACATCAATTGAATCAAAGTGAAATATTATTCCCCAAAATTGAAGATGAAAAAATAGAAGCTCAGGTAAATAATCTTCCAAAATTGGAAACTGAAAAAGAAAAAGTTGATTTGATTACTTACGATGATTTTATGAAAATCCAGCTTCGTACTGCAGAAGTAATCGAAGCAGAAAAAGTTGCAAAGAGTGAAAAACTTTTAAAGTTAAAAGTTAGATTGGATAATGAGGAAAGACAGGTTGTTGCCGGAATTGCCAAAAAGTTACTAGACCGGAAGATTTGATTGGTAAAAAAGTAGTGATCGTTGCCAACCTGCAGCCTGCAAAGTTAATGGGATTAGAATCTAAAGGTATGATTTTGGCTGTTGAAACTAAAGATGGTTCTTTGGAAGTTCTCAATGTCCCTGATTCAGTTAATAATGGAACTAGAGTTAAATAAAAATTAAAGGAAGATTGATGAAAAGACTTATTCTTGCATTCATTTGCTTTGGATTTATTAGTGTTTTTGCGCAAAGTCCGATTGAAAAAATTTCTCCAAAACTACAGATGAAAATGCAATCGGATTCACAAACAGATAAATATTTAGTTTGGGTTTACTTTACAGATAAAGGGAATAACATAGAGAGTTATTATTCAAATCCACGAACAGTAGTTAGTCAAAAATCTTTAGAGCGAAGAGCAAAAGTTTTAAGCGAATCAAAGCTAATAGATTTTACAGATATTCCTGTTAATCAAACCTACGTTAGCTTACTAAATCAAAATGGATTTGAGCTAAAACAAAAATCTAAATGGTTTAACGCTGTTAGTGGTTTCGCCAGTCAAAATGACATTAACCAGATAGCCTCTAATTCTTTTGTTAAAAAAATAGATGTTGTTGGTACATTTGCTAAAAGAGTAGATGATACAGAATTTAATTCAACAGATTCTGGAAGTGATAATCCTAACCAACCTGAAAGCATTCACTCGCTAAATTACGGCGGGTCTTTTACTCAGCTAAATCTAATCAGTGTTCCTCAAGTTCATGATCTTGGATTTAACGGAACAGGCGTTACGATTTGTGTGCTTGATGCTGGATTTGATAACCTTCCACACGAAGCATTTTCATCAATGAATATTATTGCAGCTTATGATTTTGTTAATAACGATTCAAACGTTGGAAATCAAGGAGATATGGGTGAAGGTTCACACGGAACTGCTACTTTATCTATAATAGGTGGATTTAAAGAAGGACAATTAATTGGTCCTGCCTACGGTGCAAATTTTATTCTTGCGAAAACTGAAAACACAGACAGCGAAACTCCTGTTGAAGAAGATAATTGGATAGCTGGGCTGGAATGGGCTGATAGTATTGGTGTTGATGTTACATCAACTTCATTGGGTTATATTGATTATGATTTTCCTTACACAAGTTACACCTGGGAAGACATGGATGGGAATACAGCATTAATTACTATTGCGGGAGATCTTGCAGTTGGAAAAGGAATTGTTGTTGTGAATTCTGCCGGTAATGAAGGATTTAATTCTTCACATAACACATTAGGTGCTCCTGCCGATGGTGATAGTATAATTGCTGTAGGTGCTGTTACATCAAGCGGTGTTCGCACATCTTTTAGTTCTGTGGGTCCTTCTGCTGATGGTAGAATTAAACCTGATTTAATGGCAATGGGATCTAATGTTTATCACGCGGGTTCTTCTGGAAATCAATATTGGACAGGTGGTGGTACTTCTTATAGTTGCCCTTTAGTTGCTGGTGTATGTGCTCTCATAATTCAAAAAAATCCTAACCTTACCCCAATGGAAGTTTTACAAGTACTCAGATCAACAGCAACAAGAAGCACTAATCCTGATAATGAGTATGGCTGGGGGATAATCAATGCTCTTAATGCAATGAATCTTGTAACAATTCCTGTTGAGCTTACTTTATTTAACGGAAACTACGCAGATGGTGTTGTTAATCTAAAATGGATAACCGCAACGGAAACAAATAATTTTGGATTTGAAATTGAACGCCGAAATGATTATTCAAGCTTATGAATCTATTGGATTTGTAAACGGCAATGGAACCAGTACAAACAGAGTTACTTATAATTTTGTTGATAAAAATTTATCAGCCAGTAAATACTACTATAGACTAAAACAAATTGATTTGGATGGTACTTTTGAATACTCGAATGAAATTGAGGTGGAAATTGAAGGTTTAACGGATTTTCAGCTATATCAGAATTATCCAAATCCGTTCAATCCATCAACAAAAATTAAATACTATATTCCGCAGAATAGTTTTGTTAAGATAACATTACACGATATTTTAGGGAGTGAAATAAGAACGTTAGTTAATGAAAACGCTCAACCGGGGAATTATGAAATTATACTTGATGGTTCTGATTTATCGAGCGGAATGTATTTTGTAAGATTGAGTTCAGAGAATATCCAGAGAACTTTAAAAATTTCTTTGATTAAATAGGTTTTGGGGCTGATACATCAGAAAAAGTTGATGTATCAGTCTTAAATTACCTTGATTTTCTAACCCTCTATTCATAAAATTTACAGTTAATTTTTAATAATTATACAGGAGATAATAATGTCTTTACGGATTTCTTTTTTATTTACAGCCTTATTAGCATTTCTGTTTGCTGCATGTTCACCTGAACATTCCAAAATTGTAATTGCTGAATTCAATTCTGATAAAATTACAATGGAAGAGTTTGAAAAAGCTTATTCTAAAAATGTTGGTGGATTAGAAGCAGCAGTTGATGATAGTTTTGAGAATTACAAGAATTTTGCAGATCTGTACACTAACTTCAAAATGAAATTAGATGATGCAAAAGTCCGCGGTTACCAAAATGATCCCGAACTCAATGCAGAATTAACGGATTACAAAAAGAAAGTTGGATCATCTTATATTCTTGAAAAGTACCTTGTAGAACCAAACATTAAAGACTGGTATGAAAAAAGAAAAACAGAAATTCGTGCAAGCCATCTTATGATAAGAGTTGATTCAACCGGAGAGGCTGCTGCTGCAAAGTATGCTCAATCTTTGCTTGATAGTATAAAAAATGGTGCAAAGTTTGAAGATATGGTTTTAAGACATTCGCAGGATCAATTTTCAAAAGTTAAAGGCGGTGATATTTTTTATTTCACTGCAGGTCAACTTCCGTTTGAGTTTGAAGACGCCTGTTACAAAACAGCTAAAGACAGCGTTTATCCAGAAGTTGTAAAAACAAGATTCGGTTTTCATATCATAAAAGTAACAGACATTAAACCCCGTGTTCCAAAAATAAAAGCAAGCCATATACTCATCAGTTATGTGAATCCGGCTGGTGTTGCTGATACTGCTGCTGCTGAACTTACAATGGATAGCGTTTTAACTGAATTAAAAGCAGGTAAAGATTTTGCAGAAGTAGCAAAAAGATTTTCAGATGATACAGGAACAAAGGATAAGGGCGGTGATCTTGGTTTCTTTGAAAGAAGAATGATGGTTCAGGAATTTGATGAAGCAGCATTTAATTTAGAAGTTGGACAGGTTTCTGATGTCGTTAGAACAAATTTTGGATTGCACGTAATTAAAGTAACAGAAAAAGAAGCATATCCAACTTTTGAAGCTGATAGAGAGAACCTTAAAAATTTATTAAAACGTTCTCGCTATAATGATTTGTATGCTGAATTAATTGAAAGTTATAAAAAAGAATACAACTTTAGTGTAAATGAAAATGCACTTCAGCAGATGATTGGTTATAATGATTCTACAGTTATTGGCGGTGAGATGAAGGGACTTACTGAAATCGGTGGTAACACAGTTTTTAGTTTTGCAAATCATAATGAAACTGTTGATGATTTCTATTCTAAAATAAAATCCGATACAGAATTTAGCGGTAAAAAATTCACAGTTGATATTCTTAATAAAGGCGTAAAAAAATTAAGTGAGCAATTACTTCTTGAAGAAAAAGCATTATCACTTGAAAAAACTGATGCTCAATTTGCAGATTTGATGAAAGATTATCAGAATGGAATTTTTATATTCAAACTGCAGGAAGAAGAAGTCTGGAATAAAGTGAAAGTGGATAGCGTTAAGCTTTATGATTTTTATCAAAAGAACATACAAAAATATTCCTGGCCTGATAGAGTTGCATATACAGAAATCTATGCAAAAAAAGATTCTGTTATTAAGAGTTATTATAGTTTGCTTAAAAGTGGAGAAAATTTTGATGTGTTAGCAGCTAATACGGAACGGACACAAGTTAAAGATAAAAATGGCAAATATGATTTGCAGGCAGTTGGCTCAACTGAGTTCTCTAAAATTGTTAACGGATTAACTAATATTGGTGATTATACTGAACCTATTCCTAATCCTGGCGGCTTTTCAATTTTAAGATTGGATTTTAAGGCTCCTGCAAGATCAAAAACATTTGAAGAAGCTAAAGCAGAAGTTTCTGGTCAATATCAGGAGTATGAAAGTAAAAGACTTGAAAACGAATATATTGATTCGTTAAAGAAAAAGTATTCACCCGTTATTTATTATGATGAATTGCGAAGCGCATTTAAATAAAACGCTAACTAAAATACTTTTTCTTTTTGGAGTTTTAATTTTTGCAGCATGTTCTAAAGAACAAAAAAAGGATGATTTTGTAGCTCGCGTTAATGATTCTTATCTAACCAGGGAAGATTTTGCTTCCCTGGCAGATACTGCAAACCTTAATTCCGCACAAAAGGAACAAGTGATTAAAAATTGGATATACCAGGAAGTTTTATTTCAGGCTGCAGACAAAGAAGGCATAACCAACCGGGAAGATTATTTGAACATCGTCAATAAATCATCAAATGAGTTAGCTGCTGCTATGCTAATTGATGACTATGTGTCTAAAGAAAAAATTAATTATTCTGATGAAGATCTTATAAAATATTATGAATCCAACAAAAATTATTTTCGCTTAAATACTGACGCATATCTGATAAACAAAGTTACTTTTAATAATGAAGATAATGCTATAAAATTCAGATCGCTGGCATTAGACAGCGAGTGGAAAAAAGCTGTAAGCGCTTTTGTAAATGATTCCTCTTTGATAATCAATACTGTATCTGATTTAGTGGAGGAAAGTAATATATATCCTGTACAGTTATCCAGAATTATAAAAGATTTTTACCCTGAAGAAATTAGCATTGTAATTACAAATAAACCTGGATATTATTCCATTGTTCAATTGTTAAATAAATTAGGCAAAGAATCAGTACCGCCATTTGAACTTATAAAAGCAAAAGTTGAAAAAAGATTTATAGCTGAAAAGAAAAAAGCGTTAGTGGAAGAGTATCTGAAAAATCTGTATTCCCAAAATGAAATTGAGATAAAAAAATGAAAATAAAAATTGCTGTACTTATTTTATTAATTGCTGCCGGATTATCGGCTCAACAGACACTTGATAAAATAGTTGCTGTTGTTGATAATGAGATAATTCTGCAAAGTGAGCTTGATTTTCAAGTTGGAATATTTGCTTCTCAAAGGCAGATTGATCCAGCCACACCTGGATTAAAAGAGCAGTTATTAAAAACAATGATTGAAGAAAAACTTATTTATGCTCAGGCTGATCTTGATTCAATCACTGTAACTGAAGATGAAATAAATCAGAGAATAGAATACCAGATAAACTCTTTTACTCAGCAGTATGGTTCCGTTGCCAACATAGAAAAAATTTATGGAATGAGCATCGATAGAATTAAAAGAGAATTACGGGATGAAGTTCGCAAAAGTCTTATGTCTCAGAGATTGCAGGAAAAAAACTTTGGCAAAGTTCAGGCTAGCAGAAGAGAAGTTGAAGATTTTTTCGAAACATATAAAGACAGTATTGGTAATATTCCTGAAAAAGTAAAAATCTTTCATATCTTTCAAAATCCTAAAGCAAGCGAAAAATTAAAAAAGAAATTTTATGATAAAGCCGTTGCACTTTTGGATTCTATCAAAGCAGGTGCAGATTTTTCTGAACTCGCAAAAAAATATTCTGATGATCCCGGAAGTGCTGCACAGGGAGGCGATCTTGGGTTTGTAAAAAAAGGTGTTTTTTATCCTGAGTTTGAAGAGGCAGCATTTAAATTAAATGTTAATGAATTATCCGGTGTTGTAGAATCACCAGTTGGATTTCATATCATACAACTATTAGAAAAACGTGGTGAGTCTATTAACACACGCCATATATTAGTAAAAATTAAAGCTGATGAAGATGCTGATCTGCAAACTATAGATTTTCTTTCTGCTATTAGAGACAGTATTCTGCAAGGGAAAGGCACCTTTCAAGAGTTTGCAAAAAAATATAGTGAAGATAAAGAGACTGCTCCTTTTGGAGGTGAGTTAGGTGAATTTTATATAAGCCAGTTGGATAAAGCGTTATTAGATGCTGTTGGTAAACTGAAGCAAGGTGATATTGGTTTTCCAAGAAGATTAGAATATGCACCGGGTACTTATGGTTATCATATTGTTTGGCTTCAATCAAGAATTCCGCAGCATAAAGCTAGTTTAACAGAGGATTATGCTGAAGTAAAAAAACTTGCAGATGAAAATAAGAAGCAAAAAGAATACACAAAGTGGATTGAAGATATCAAAAGTAAAATTTACTGGGAAGTAAGAATTTAATTTTATAGGATATTAAGTGAGCAAATTGAGTCCAGATAATAATGATGTTCAATTAGTTGAACAGCTAAATAAAAAAGTAACGGAAATAAAATCTGAAATAGCAAAAGTAATTGTTGGTCAGGATGAAATTATTAATCAATTAATTATTTCACTTTTATCCCGCGGTCATTGTTTGTTAGTTGGTGTTCCGGGTTTGGCTAAAACACTTCTAATAAAAACCCTTGCAGAGGTTATGGATTTGAAGTTTAACCGAATTCAGTTTACGCCAGATCTTATGCCAAGTGATATTACCGGAACCGAAATTCTTGAAGAAGATCTGGCGACAAAAAAAAGAAACTTTAGATTTATTTCGGGTCCAATCTTTGCAAATATTATCCTTGCAGATGAGATTAACAGAACTCCTCCTAAAACTCAAGCAGCTCTGTTAGAAGCGATGCAGGAGCATAAGGTGACTGCTGCAGGTAATACATATCAATTACCTGAGCCATTTTTTGTACTTGCAACTCAAAATCCTATTGAGCAGGAAGGAACATATCCGCTTCCGGAAGCTCAGTTAGATAGATTTATGTTTAATCTTTGGTTAGAGTATCCTTCCGTTGAAGAAGAAATAAAAGTTGTGCAGACAACAACAAGTGAGTATAAACCAACTTTAAATAAAGTTGTTTCTTCAGATGAATTAATTGTATTTCAGGATCTTGTTAGAAAAGTACCTGTTGCACCAAATGTAATTGAGTTTGCTGTTAAAGTATCTAATATGACAAGACCTATAAATGGAAATGCACCAAAGTATGTTAAAGATTGGGTAACCTGGGGTGCCGGCCCAAGAGCTTCTCAGTACTTAGTTATGGCTGCAAAAACTCGTTCAATAATTCAGGGAAGATTTACACCAAACATCGATGATATAAAAGCATCAATGCTTCCGGTATTACGACATAGAATTATAACAAATTTTAGTGCTGAGGCTGAGGGAATATCATCCATTGATGTGATAAAAAGAGTTGAGGCTGAGGCTTAACTTAATCTTAATTACAATTTAACAATCGAATAATTCTTATACGCAAAATAAATTTCTGTAGCAGTAGTTTTTACAACAGTTGCTGTTGGAACAGCCAATAACATTCCGAGTAGTCCAAACAATTCACTACCAATAATAATTAGTAGTATAATTATTATCGGATGCATATCTACACTCTTAGAAAAAACATAAGGTTGAACAAATCCATTGTCTAAAGTATAAGTCAAAGCAACTATCATCATTATTAAAGGTACCTGGGATAAATCGCCTGTTTGCATAATTGAAAGAACAATAGCAGGAATGCCGCCAATTAAAGGTCCTAAGTAAGGAACGAGATGTCCTATACCTGCAATAACGCCTAATGGAAGAGCGTTTGGTAATCCAATAAAATAAAATCCAAAACCAATTGCAGCACCAACAAACATTGCATCAAAAATCCATCCTCTTACAAATCTGCCAAGCTGAAGGCTTACTCTTTTAAGAATCCAATAAGACATTTCAAAATATTTATTAGGAACGATGTGAATTAATCCTTTTTGTAATACTGCGCTGTCTTTAAGAAGATAAAAAGTAATGAATGGAACAATTACCAAAAAAGCAGCAACGGACACGATGCCGCTAACATATTGTGTTATATGATTGATTGCATCATTAAATGATGTTGAGATGATGCCTTGCACTTTAAGAGAAAGTTCACCTTTATGGAACAGAGGAAAGACGCTTAAAATCTTTTTTTCAAGATCATTTAATTCTTCGTTTAACGAGAAATCCCTTAGCGCAACCACAACCTGATCCATTTGAGAGAAAAACTTTGGGATTACAAAAGAAAGCCCGAAATAAACCAGAAATCCAAAAACAATAAAAACCATTAACGTAGAAATTGTTCTTGAAAAACCCTGTCCCTCAAGCAGTCTGACAAATGGTGCGAAGATGAAACCAAGCAGAACGGAGATTGCAATTAACACTAAAACATTTACGAGTAAAAATGAAAAATAAATGAGCAATCCAATCCCCAACAAGAAAAGAAAAATCTGTGTATTTTTTTTACTTAATAAATCCATAATAAAAATCAGTTTACTGCTTCTATTCTTTTGACTGCAGGGACCTCTCGCATGATTGCTCTTTCAATTCCTGCTCTTAATGTCATAATTGATAACGGGCAAATTTCACAGGCACCAAGCAACCTTACTTTTACAATTCCATCATCAGAAACATCAACTAATTCAACATCACCATTATCAGCCTGTAAATATGGTCTTATATTGTTGAGTGCTTTTTGTATTTCGTTTTTCATAATTAAAAGTTAAGAAACTAAAAAAGACAGATTAAATTTCTATCTAATATTGTTTTAATTCTTTATTAAATCAAAATTAATCATCATCACCAAGAAGAATTTCTATTTTATCAGAGGCATTTGAGTTTCTGATATTTACCTGATCAGTAAGTTTTCTTGAAATTTCCATCAGGATATTAGTCTCTTTTGTATCCGGAATTCCAAAAACCATTGGAACTCCATTATCTCCGCCTTGTCTTATTCTTGGATCGATAGGAATACCACCCAGCAAAGTTGTGTTAAGTTCTTTACAAATTTTTTCTCCACCCCCTGAACCAAAAATATCATATTTGTTTCCAGTATCAGGTGCAATGAAGTAACTCATATTCTCAACAACACCAAGTACGGGAACGTTTACTCGTTCAAACATCCTTAATGCTTTTCGTGCATCAATTAATGATACTTCCTGCGGAGTTGTTACAATTACTGCGCCTGTTAATGGTATAGTTTGAACTAAAGTTAATTGAATATCACCTGTTCCGGGAGGCAAATCAAAAATTAAATAATCTAATTCACCCCAATCAACATCCGTCATAAATTGCTTTATGGCACCACTTGCCATTGGTCCGCGCCAGATGATCGGATCTTTTTGATCAACCAGCAGACCGATAGACATAAATTTTATTCCGTAGTTTTCAAGCGGAATCATCTTTACAGAATTTTCTGCCTGATAGACTTTTGGTTTGTCGTTTAATCCGAGCATCAATGGAATACTTGGTCCATAAATATCTGCATCAATCAAACCAACACTGGCTCCATCTTTTGCAAGAGCAACTGCAAGATTAACAGCCACAGTACTTTTACCAACTCCGCCTTTACCACTTGCAACCGCAATAGTATTTTTAACACCCGGCAGTATCGCATCTTTTTTTGCATCTTTATGGGTAGATACTTTTGGAGATGATTTTTGAATGATGTTCAGATTTATATTTTTTAGTCCGTCAAAATCTTTCTTCAGTTGATTTACAATCAGACCCTTTGCTTCTTCTGAGTTTGTTGTGCTAAGAGAAATCTCTAATGATAAATCTTCATTACTAAATTCAATTTTTCTTATTGAATTAAGTGTAAGTGAACTTGTATTAATTTTATCGCTGTTGATATTTTTTAAAGAATTTATAACCGTGCTTTTCGTGATCTCGAACATTTTACTATCCTGTTTCTTTTTAAATAAATTAAATGACATTTTTTATTATATCTCTAAAAACCTCGAAAGTTTCTAAATGGAAAGATTCAACTTATATTTTAAGGTTTTTGTGTCCTTACACCCATAGCCTTAAGTGTATGGTTCATTAACCATTCCTGACTATTTGTTCTTTTAGCATTTTCTTTTACTTCAGGAAAAACATAAGAACCATCAGATTGAAGAATTCTTGCTTTAACATTATCCTTTAACGCAATTTTTAATAGAGTTTTCATAAGCTCATCCTTAAGTCTTGGATTTTCAATCGGAAATGCAACCTCAACTCTACGATCTAAATTTCTTTGCATCATATCGGCGCTGCTTAAATAAATTACTTCATTCCCATCATTATAAAAATAAAATACTCGGCTATGTTCAAGGTATCTTCCAACAATACTTCGTACTTCAATATTTTCACTAAGATCTTTTACACCCGGTATAAGGCTGCAAACACCTCTTACTATCAATTTTATTTCAACACCCGAGTTTGAGGCTTCATACAACGCACAAATAATTGCAGGATCTACTAATGAATTTAATTTCATTATGATCTTAGCTTCTTTACCTGCTAATGCGTTTTCAATTTCTTTATTAATAAGTTCAATAAATTTTTCGCGCATATTAACAGGAGAGACAAATAACTTTTTATACTCTTTTTGTTTTGAGTAACCTGTTAAGAAATTAAAAATATCTGAAACATCACTGCATATATCTTCATCGGAAGTAAAAAATCCTAAATCAGTATAAAGCTTTGCAGTTGTTGCGTTGTAATTTCCTGTTGCAAGATGTACGTACCGTTTTACACCATCATACTCTTTGCGAACAACCAAAGTCATTTTAGCATGGGTTTTCAATCCAACCAAACCATACACAACGTGCACACCAACTTTTTCAAGTTCACGCGCCCAGTAAATATTATTTTGCTCATCAAATCTTGCTTTTAATTCTACAAGCACCGCTACTTGTTTGCCCATTTCTGCGGCTTCAATTAAACATCGTACAATTGGTGAATCAGGACCAACTCTATATAAAGTTTGTTTTATTGCTAGTACATCAGGATCAAGCGCAGCCTTTTTTATAAAATCTATAATTGGTGAAAACGAATGATAAGGATGATGAAGCAGAATATCTTTCTGTCTTATTATCGAAAAGAAATCTTCTTCTTCTTCAAATACTTTTGGAGTAATTGGATAATATGGTTTTTCCTTAAGTTGATGAAGCGGCAATTTGAATAAACCCATTACATCACTTAAACCCAGAGGACCATCAGATACGTGAACATCATCTTTTGTGATTTGAAGATTATCTATTAAAGTGTCTAACATAAAATCAGGCACCGGATGACCAACTTCTAATCTTACTACACTTCCAAATCTTCGCTGTTTAATATTTTCTTCTATCACACGTAACAAATCATCAGCTTCATCTTCCTGAAGTTCAATATCAGTATCACGTGTTATTCTGAATCTGTGTGCTTCAACTATTTCCATTCCAGGAAAAAGTAAATGCAGATTTGCCTTAATAAGATCACCAAGCCAAATGAATGTTGCAGTAAAATTACCGTTAACACCGGAAGATTTTTTTGGCTCAAGAATATTATCTATCTGCAATAATCGAGGAAGAATACTTGGTACTTTTACTCTTGCAAAATGATTTTCACCATTCGGTTTTCTTATTAATATTGCAAGACTTAAACTTAAATTTGAAATATATGGAAACGGTCTTCCCGGATCGAAGGCAAGGGGAGTGAGAACCGGATAAACTTCTTTTTTAAAATACTCAGTAAGTTTAGCTTTATCATCTTCAGATATATCATCAAATGAAAGCAATTTGATATTATTCTCTTTTAAAGCGGGAATAACATAATCCGTCCAATAACTATCTAAAGTTTTAAGCTGCGGTTTTAAAGTTTTTTCAATTTTTCTTAACTGTTCAATCGGGGTTAATCCATCAATTGAAGGTTCTTCAACATTTGCAGCAATTTGCTCTTTGATGCCCGAAATTCTGATCATATAAAATTCATCAAGGTTGGAACAGAATATGGAAATGAATTTAATCTTTTCAAGAAGAGGCAATTCAGGATTTAATGCTTCCTCTAAAACACGTTTGTTAAATTCCACCCAGCTTAAATCTCTGTTTATAAAGTTTTCTGGTTTGCTGTATTTTTTAAGTAATTCTTTTACATTCATAAAATTCAATTCCAATCGGGCACAAATATAACATAAATTGTACCTTTATGCTGTGCTTAAATTACTTCAAATATTCGACTTTTCGCTGCGATATTTGAGTAAAACTAATTAAAACAAAACGATTTTACGGCTAGTTTTATCTCATTCTCAAAAAGCTGATTACCTGAAAAATAATCATCTTTATAAAATCTTTACAATCTCTACCCATCTTTTAACAGCATCTTTATAAACCTAAGAATAAGTTTGAATTAAAAATTTAGGTGAAAGATGTTTGAGGATATTTCTTTGGTTATCGCACTTATAGTTTTAGTTTATCTTGTTTTTACTCTTATTAAACCCGAAAAATTTTAGGAGAAAACTAAAATGAATTATTTATTAGATCTTTTACAGTTTTTGATTTTTCTGGGAGTGTTAACTTTTCTTGCATACTATATCGGAAATTACTTTTACAAAGTTGTTGTCGGTGAAAGAAGTATTCTTACTCCAATCTTTAACAAACCAGAAAAACTCATTTACAAAATTTTCAGAATCGATGAAAATGAACAAATGTCGTGGAAGACATATTTATGGTCTGTATTAGCTTTTAGTTTTATCAGTTTTATTGCTGTTTTATTGATGCAATTGTTTCAACAATATCTTCCGTTAAATCCACAAAAACTTTCTAATGTTGAATTTTTTCTTTCACTTAATACAGCTATAAGTTTTACAACCAATACAAACTGGCAAGCATACTCAGGTGAAACAACATTAAGTTACTTTGTTCAAATGATAGGCCTTACAGTACAGAATTTTGTTAGCGCAGCCGTCGGTATTTCTGTATTGCTTGCATTATCAAGAGCAATATCGATACGCAAAGGAAATACTATCGGAAACTTTTGGACTGATTTAACACGAACTGTGTTGTATTTACTTTTACCTATTATCAATTATTCTATCTGTACTTCTAATAAGTCAGGGAGTAGTACAAACTTTTTCTTCTTATTTAACCGCAACTACACTTGAAGGATTAAAGCAAGTTATTCCATTAGGTCCGGCAGCATCTCAAATTGCAATAAAACAGCTTGGTACAAATGGCGGCGGATTCTTTGGTGTAAACAGCGCATTTCCTTTTGAGAACTTCACCCCGTTGTCGAATTTTCTTCAAGTACTATCAATACTTCTTTTACCAGCTGCATTAGTTTTTACTTATGGAAAAATGCTTGGTAATAAAAAACACGCCTGGACAATTTTTGGGGTGATGATGTTTGTTTTTATTACCGGAGTTGTAATTTCTTATTGGTCAGAAGTATCATCAAGTTCATCGTTTCAAACATCTACAATTGATGGAAGGAAAAGAAGCAAGGTTTGGAGTATTTAATAGTGTGCTTTGGTCTGTAGCAACAACAGTTGCTTCAAATGGTTCTGTAAATGCAATGCATAGCAGTTTATCACCGATTTCAGGATTTGTTACTTTAATTAATATGCAGCTTGGAGAAATTATTTTTGGCGGAGTTGGTTCTGGTTTATATGGAATGTTTTTATTCATACTACTTACAGTTTTTATTTCCGGTTTGATGGTTGGAAGAACACCTGAATATTTTGGTAAAAAGATTGAATCGTATGAAATCAAATGGTCAATTATCGGAATATTAATCCCAAGTGTCCTCATTCTCTTTTTTACCGCAATCGCTGTTACTTCAAATCAAGGATTATCAAGCATATTAAATAAAGGTCCTCATGGATTTTCAGAAATTATGTATGCTTTTTCATCCGGTGCCGGAAATAATGGAAGCGCATTTGCAGGATTAAATGCTAACACTGTTTTTTATAATACAATGATTGGTATTGCGATGTTACTTGGAAGATTCGGTGTGATTATTCCAGTACTTGCAATAGCAGGAAATCTTGTAAAGAAAAATATAGCGCCTGATACTGCAGGAACTTTAAGGACTGACAACACTTTATTTGCTTTTCTTTTAGTCTCTGTAATAATAATAGTTGGTGCACTTACATTCTTTCCCGCACTTTCTATCGGACCAATTTTAGAACACTTTCTAGTTAAATCCGGTATAACATTTTAATACATAATAATTATACTAAAGAATGAATTTGATATGAGCACAAAACACGATACACCTTTGTTAGACAAAAAAATAATTCTTAATGCTGTTAAGGATTCATTTAAGAAACTTAATCCGGCGTACTTAATAAAAAATCCAGTAATGTTTATTGTTGGCATTGGCGCTGTACTGACGTCTATAATCTTTGTTATGGATGTAGTAGAAAAAAATCCTGCTTCATTTGATTTACAGATTGCAATTTGGCTCTGGTTTACTTTGCTGTTTGCAAACTTTGCAGAAGCTATTGCAGAAGGAAGAGGAAAAGCACAAAGTGAAAACTTACGTAAATCAAGAACCAACACGATTGCACGTAAGTTAATTGGAAAGGAAGAAGTAAAAGTTTCTGCTCTCGAACTTCGTTCTGGTGATAGTGTGGTTTGCGAAGTTGGAGATTTAATTCCCGCTGATGGAGAAGTTATAGATGGAGTTGCAAGTGTGGATGAATCTGCAATTACTGGTGAATCAGCTCCGGTTATTAGAGAGAGCGGGGGAGATAGAAGTGCTGTTACCGGCGGAACAAAAGTATTAAGTGATAGAATCATTATAAGAATAACATCCAATCCAGGGGAAACATTTATAGATAGAATGATTTCACTTGTTGAAGGTGCAAAACGAAAAAAAACTCCAAATGAAATTGCTTTATCAATTTTGCTTTCCGGATTAACCATTGTATTTCTGATTGTTGTTGTTACACTTAAAGCTTTCTTCAATTATTATCATATCACTTTGTCTCAGGATATCAGTGTTGTTTCAGTTCCGGTATTAATCGCATTACTCGTCTGTTTGATTCCAACTACAATTGGAGGACTATTAAGTGCGATTGGTATAAGTGGAATGGATAGACTACTTAAACATAATGTAATAGCTATGAGCGGTCGAGCTGTAGAAGCTGCTGGAGATATTGATGTTCTCTTACTTGATAAAACAGGAACAATAACTCTTGGTAATCGAATGGCAACAGAATTTGTTCCAACTCCTGAAGTTGATGAAAATTATTTAGCTGATGTTGCTCAACTTGCTTCTTTAGCTGATGAAACCCCGGAAGGACGTTCAATCGTTGTACTTGCTAAAGAAAAATTTGGAATACGCGAAAGACATATCAATGAACTTAATGCTCAATTCATTCAATTCAGTGCTAAGACACAAATGAGTGGTGTTAATATTCTATCGCCGGATGGCTCTCCAACAAGAGTGATTCGTAAAGGATCTCTTGAAGCTATCAAAAGATATATCTCAGAGGAAACTAACGCAAATATATCAGCGCAATCAGATTACATGTTTACTCAAATGATTGGTGTTGATATTGCAATGGCTGGCGGAACTCCATTAGTTGTTGTTGAGAATAAAAAGATTTTAGGTTTGATTCAACTTAAAGATGTTGTTAAAGGTGGAATCAAAGAACGATTTGAGCAGTTAAGAAAAATGGGAATTAAAAGTGTTATGATAACCGGCGACAATCAACTTACTGCTACTGCAATTGCAGCTGAAGCAGGAGTTGATGATTTTATTGCTCAGGCAAAACCGGAGGATAAGCTTTCAAAAATTCGCGAAGAGCAGGCGAAAGGAAAAATGGTTGGAATGATTGGCGATGGTACGAACGATGCTCCAGCACTCGCTCAAGCTGATGTTGGTATTGCAATGAATAGTGGAACTCAAGCAGCACGTGAAGCTGGAAATATGATTGATCTTGACAGCAGTCCAACAAAACTTATTGAAGTTGTTGAAATTGGAAAACAATTATTAATGACTCGTGGTGCACTTACAACATTCAGCATTGCAAATGATGTTGCAAAATACTTTGCGATAATTCCTGCAATAGCGGTTTCATTATTTGCAACAAATGGACTTGATGGACCATTATCAGTATTAAACATTATGAATCTTGCTTCACCGCAAAGTGCAATACTTAGTGCTGTAATCTTTAATGCGCTAATAATTATTGCTCTAATACCTCTTGCGTTAAAGGGAATAAAATATCGTCCGGAAGGTGCTGCAACAATTTTAAAAAGGAATATACTTTACTATGGTGTTGGAGGATTGATAATTCCATTCGCTGGAATAAAAATAATTGATATGCTGCTTAATTATTTAAAATTTGTTTAAAAGTAATCTTAATGAGAAATGAAATGAAAAAAATAATTCTTCAATCTTTAAGAGTATTTTTGTCTATGACGATTTTAACAGGAGTGATCTATCCACTCTTTATCACTTTGATTGGGCAGGTAATATTTCCAAATCAATCAAATGGTTCACTTATCATCAAAGATGGAAATATAATTGGTTCCGAACTATTGGGACAAAACTTTGCAGATAGTATTTATTTTCAGTCACGTCCTTCAGCAATCAACTATAATCCATTGCCTTCAGGAGCAAGTAATCTTGGATTATCAAGTGCTTTACTAAAAGAACAAGTAAACACAAGAAAACTAGAGTTTAGAAAAAATAATTTGTTAAACGATTCGGTTAATATTCCTTCAGAAATGCTATTTGCTTCTGGAAGTGGAGTTGATCCGCATATTTCAATTGAAGCAGCCAAGCTGCAAATCAATAGAATTATAAAATCAAGAAATCTCAAGTACAGATAAATCAAAATTACTTTATAACCTTGTTGATTCTCTTATCAGAATATCCGCAGTTTGGTGTACTAGGAAATCAAGTTGTTAATGTTCTTTCACTAAATTTGAAACTAGATGAAGAAAGTATAGAGATGGAAGACTCAGAAGTAAACCGACCCGATCCGGATACTCTTCTTAAAAAGATTATTCTAAAAGAAGATAAGAGTACAAAAGGCAGATTAAAAATATTTTTTGGAATGTGCGCTGGTGTTGGTAAAACTTATTCAATGCTTGAAGCAGCACAGAAAGCAAAAGCAGATGGTGTTGATGTTGTAATTGGAATTGTTGAAACACACAAGCGAATTGAAACAGAAGAATTAATTGAGGGATTAGAAATCATTCCGTTAAAAGAAGTTTTTTATCGTGAATCCATATTTAAAGAATTTGATATTGATAGTGTGCTAAAGCGTAAGCCGGCTTTAGTTTTGATTGATGAACTTGCTCACACAAATATTCCTGGTAGCAGACATTTAAAACGTTATCAGGATGTATTGGAAATATTAAATAATGGAATTGATGTTTACTCTACTCTAAATGTTCAGCATATCGAAAGCAGATCAGAAATTGTAAAGAAAATCACCGGAACATCAATACGAGAAACGGTACCTGATTCAATTCTTGAAGAAACAGATGATATAGAACTTGTTGATATTACTCCTGATGAACTTCTTCAAAGATTATCTGAAGGTAAAATTTATACTGCAGAAAGATCAAGACAGGCAATAGAAAATTTTTTCCGTAAAGGAAATCTTACCGCACTTCGAGAAATGTCATTACGAATTACAGCAGAACGTGTTGATAAAGATTTGCGAGACTATAAGTATGAAAAAAATATTTCTGAGGTTTGGAAATCCGGACAAAGATTAATGTGTGCGGTTGCTCCAAGTCCTTACTCTGCAGATTTGATTAGATGGACGAGAAGATTAGCATATTCACTTGAAGCCCCATGGATTGCTGTTTATGTTGAAACTGATCAGAAGATTTCTGAAGATAACAAGAATATATTACTTCAGAATTTTAAGCTTGTTAAAGAACTCGGCGGTGAGGTAATTACAACGCAGGATGTAAATCTAATCTCTGCATTAGTACGAGTTGCAAAAGAAAATAATATAAGTCAGATCATAATAGGCAAGTCCCGCAAATCTAAATTTTTAAGATTATTTACATTTAAAGATTTTACAAATCAATTAATCAAAGCAAGCGGTGATATTGATGTTTATGTTGTTGGTGGTGATATTAAAGAAGAGAAAGATATTTTTGATGAATTCAAATCAAGATCACATTCACCTTTATCAAAATATTTATTAGCTGCACTGGTTGTAGGATTAATAACAATAGGTTCATTTGGTTTTCAGGATGATATAGGATACCAGATAGTCTCTATGCTTTTTCTTCTATTAATCTCAATCCTGCCTATCTTCAGATTTGGAGTAGGTCCAATTTTATTTGCTGCATTTTTAAGTGCGTTAAGCTGGAATTATTTTTTCATTCCGCCGCATTATACTTTCCATATAGATAGAGCAGATGATACATTTATGTTCATTTTGTTTTTCATTGTGGCATCAGTTTCGGGTTTCCTTTCGACAAAAGTAAGAACACAGCAGGCATTACTAAGAATCAAAGAAAAAAGAATTTCAATTCTTTACAACTTATCTAAACGACTTTCAGCGGCACTTAATATTAATGATATCGCTGAAATAATTGTGGATGAACTAAAGAAAACTTTTTCAGCAAATGTGGTTCTTATTTTTGCCGAATCCCAAAAAAAATTAAATGCCAAACCGCATTCAGCAAGTTCATTTGTTATTGATGATTATGAATGGGTCTTTGCTCAATGGGCTTACTCAGCAAATCAGGTAACCGGAAAGTTTACAAACACGTTACCTAATTCTTCCGCTACATATTATCCTATCACAAGTAAAAGCGGTGTGCTTGGAGTTATTGGTTTAAATTTTCAGAATGAACAACGACTTTCTTTTGATAAAGAAGATTTATTAAATGATATTATAAATCAAGTAAGCAAAACCATTGAAAGAGAATATCTTGATGAAATTGCAAAGCAATCACTGCTTGCTACAGAATCGGAAAAACTATATAAAACT
Source organism: uncultured Ignavibacteriaceae bacterium (assembly GCA_963812305.1). Taxonomy (GTDB): domain Bacteria; phylum Bacteroidota; class Ignavibacteria; order Ignavibacteriales; family Ignavibacteriaceae; genus IGN3. The sequence goes on along the minus strand of CAWEUT010000010.1, from coordinate 67,062 downwards.
TTGTTCAATTCAATCTCACACGAATTAAAAACTCCTATCACCACAATTATTGGCGCTGTAAGTTCATTTAATGATTCAAAGATTTTTGAAAATAAAAATTCTTTAACTGGAATTGTTAATGAAATAAATATTGCTGCCGAAAGACTGCATAGATTAGTTGAAAATTTACTTGATATGGCGAGACTAGAATCCGGCAATCTTAATCTTAAACTAGGATGGAATTCAATTGCGGATCTCATACATTCTGTAACTGAAAGATTAAAAAATGAATCCGGACAACACAAAATAATTATCAAGATTGAAGAAGATATCGTTTTTAGATTTGACTATGCTCTGCTTGAACAAGCGATTATAAACATTGTGCACAATGCACTTGCTTACACTCCCGCTGGTAGTGAAATTACTATAGAAGGAGTTCAGCAAAATTATAATTACATCTTAAACATTTCCGATAACGGAAATGGATTTAGTGAAGAAGCTTTAACTAAATTATTTACCAAGTTTTATAGAATTCCCGGAACAAAAACCGGTGGATCCGGTCTTGGTCTTTCGATTGCTAAAGGATTTATTGAAGCACATGCGGGAACTATTACTGCATCCAATAAAATTACAGGGTGGAGCGGTATTTACAATAATTCTTCCGATAAAAGAAAAGTGAAAAGTATATGAGTATAAAAAACACAATAGTGGTTTGTGATGATGAATCACAAATAAGAAAAATATTAACAATCTCACTTGAATCCGCCGACTACAAAGTAGTTGAAGCAGAAAACGGTAGAGACGCAATTACACAAGTTGCTACTTCGCATCCACAATTGGTTATTCTTGATCTTGGATTACCTGATAGAGATGGATTATCAGTGCTTAAAGAAATTAGAACCTGGACAAGTGTTCCGGTTATAATATTATCTGTAAAAAATTCTGAAGAAGATATTGTGAAAGCTTTAGATCTTGGTGCAGATGACTATCTTACGAAACCGTTTAACACTTCTGAATTACTTGCAAGAATAAGAGCAAATATCCGTAGAACAATACAAGGTGATGAAGAAACAGTTTTTCAAAATGGTGATCTTGTTATTGATTTAGCATCAAGAATTGTTAAGAAAGCAAATACTGAAATTAAATTAACTAACACCGAATATCTTCTTTTAGTTTTACTTGCAAAAAATACTGATAAGGTTTTAACTCATCGTTATATCTTAAAAGAAATTTGGGGGCCTAGTGCAGTTGAAAATTCTCAGTACCTGCGAGTTTTTATCGGTCAGTTAAGAAAAAAAATAGAAGATGATTATTCAAATCCTGGAATTATATTAACCGAATCCGGTGTAGGTTATAGAATGAAACATTCCGGATAAAGTGTTGACTAAAAATAGTTTTTAAAATTTTTTCTTGTTCTGTGTTTGAGATTACGAGTCCTTCATCCTTAATCGAAATAGATGCAAAATTATTTTCTCATTTTGTGTTAATTGTAATTTTACCTTTTGATGATGAATATTAGTTTACACGATTTAAAAGCTTTACAATAGCGTAGACTGTATTTTCTAAATCACGTTTAAATTTGGATAACTTAACAGAAATTAAGGTAGCAAGCTTAATTTCTTTTTGATTTAATAATAGTGAGATATCAATCTGAAGAAATTATGATATTATTTCTTCCAGAAGTATGGAGTAAAAATTATAAGAACAGTAAATAATTCTAATCTGCCAAGAAGCATTAAAGCACTTAAGAGCCATTTACCAAAAACAGTAATTTCTGAATAGTTACCCGCGGGTCCTGTTTGTCCTAACCCCGGACCGATGTTAGCCATACAGGCAGCAACAGAACCCATAGAAGATTTTAAATCCAATCCAGTCATAGCCAACAGGAGTGAACCCAATGCAAATATTGCAAGATATGTAAGAACAAAAGCAGAAACTTTTGCTATAATTTCATTTGGTACAGCTTTACCGTTATGTCTTACAGGTACAATCGCATTCGGGTGTAATAGTCTTTTTACTTCAACCAAACTATTTTTTATAAGCAACTGATATCGGATCATTTTAACACCACCACTTGTAGAACCAGCACAGGCACCGAGGAGTAACATTATCAAAAAGAAAGTTGAGGCAAAAGGTGCCCACAATTCATAATCCGCAGTAGCAAATCCTGTTGAAGTTAAAATCGATAAAATGCTGAAGGCAACGTTTCTAAATGTTTTTTCAATAGGTGTTCCATTTGCAATCACGAGATAAACAGTAAGTGATATCACTGTAATTGCAATCAGGCCAAGATAGAATTTAAACTCATCATCTTTTATGTAAGATTTTATTTTACCGTGCAATGCGAGATAATGTAGTGTAAAATTTGTGCCGCCAAGAAACATAAAAAAAAGAATAACATATTCTATATAAGCAGAGTTATAGTAAGCTACGCTCAGAGTTCTTGTAGAAAATCCACCTGTTGCTAAAGACCCAAATGAATGACAGAGTGCATCAAGAAGACTCATATTCCCAAATAACAAAAAGATAACTTCTAACGAAGTTAGAAAAAAGTAAATTGCCCAGAGTCTTTTCGCTGTTTCTCTAACACGCGGATGAAGTTTGTCCTTTGTAGGTCCGGCAACTTCTGCTTGATAAAGCTGCATACCACCAATACCAAGTAATGGTAAAACTGCAATAGATAAAACTATAATTCCCATTCCACCAATCCAATGTGTCAAACTACGCCAAAACATTAAACCATAAGGCAGTACCTCAACTCTGGGAAGTATTGATGCGCCAGTTGTAGTAAAACCAGAAACTGTTTCAAAGAAAGCATCAGTGTAATTCGGGATTGAGCCATGCACAACAAATGGTATTGCTCCAAATGCAGACATTAAGATCCAACCAAATGTAACTATTAAATAGCCCTCTCTTTTTCCAACATCCTTTCTCTCGGAGTTTTTTGTAAAAACCCAGGTTAGTAATCCAACTACAGAAGTTAAAATACTTGAAATCAATATTGCGAATACATCATCGCTTTGATAATAAAAAGAAAATGGAAGACCAAGCATCATAAAAATGCCTGTGAGGAAAATTAAAAAACCGATTATGTTAATAATAATTTTGTAGTTCACAGAGGACTTACTTTTCAAAAAACTTTTCAAGTTTGTTAACTGCATCAGGTAAAGAAAAAACAACTACTTTATCACCAGGATTAATTTTTGAATCACCAACCCCTATAAATCCTTCATCGTCTCTAATGTAGCCGCCTATAATTGACCCTTTGGGAAGATTTAAGGTTTGCAAGTGTATTTTCAGTTATTTCAGATCCGGCTTGTGCAATATATTCTAATAGTACGGCATCAATACCTTCAAGATTATAGTAAGAAACAACGTCTCCTTTTTTTATAAATCTAACGATATTATTAGCGGTAATTAATTTTTTGTTGATAAGAGCATCAAGTCCAATTGTTTGTGTAAGCGGGATGTAATCAACTTTATCTACAAGAGCGATGGCTTTTTTAACACCAAGATGTTTTGCCATTAAACAGGATATTAAATTGGTTTCAGAATCTTCAGTTACGGCAACATAAGCATCAACATCAATTATGCCTTCCTGTGCGAGCAGATCGATATCTCTTCCATCGCCTTTAATTACAAGTGTATTAGGTAATTGGTCTGCAAGTTCAAAAGCTTTATCCGGATCAGAATCAATAAGTTTAACGGACATTTTATCACTTAATAAACTTGCAACGCGGCGTCCAATTTTCCCGCCACCGAGAATCATTATGTTGTCAAACTTTATATTTTCTTTTCCCGAAAGCTTTAAAATAGTTTCGTGTCCCTGTGGTTTAGAAATTACAAACACCTGATCATTGGGTAAAAATTTATCATTACCCGAAGGGATGATTGTCTTAAAGTTTCTGTGAATAGCAACAATTCTAAAATCGAGGTTGTGATATTCCTTTGCCACTTCAAAAACTTTTTTCTGAATAACAGAGGCACTTTTATCTAACCTTATTCCAACAACTGAAAGTTTACCACCTTCAAAATCAAGAACATCTGTTGCCGCGGTACGATTGATAAGATTTACAGTTTCAATTGCAGCAAGTTCTTCGGGGTAAATCATAAAATCAACACCAAGTTCTCGAAAACTATTTTCAACATTTGCATCCAGATATTCGGCATTAGAAATTCTGGCAATAGTTCTTTTAGCTCCAAGTTTTTTACCAAGAATAGCAGTTGTTAAATTGACTTCTTCGGAGGAAGTAACAGCAACAAGTAAATCCGTTTTTTCAATCTTTGCTTGTTTAAGTGTAGAAACATGAGTAGATGATCCATCTATAGTAAGGATATCAGCCATTTGATCGGAGTAAGAAAGTCTATCGTGATCCATATCGATAGCTATAATATCATGTGATTCACTGGAAAGCTGCTTAGCAAGTTGATAGCCAACATCTCCCATTCCTGCAATAATAATTCTCATATCAAATTTGTTGTTATTGTTTATTCAAATATTATAAATAATTGCTACAATTACGCTGAATGAAAAGAATATTTTGATAAAAATTAAAAACGCCTCAGTTGAGGCGTTTTCTTGTTTATTAAACAGTAGCTTTTTCTTTTTGAATAAATTTTTTGAAACTCGCGAGCTGTTCTATTTTTCCATCCACCTTTATGATAAGCATATCCAACAACTAAAGGCATTGCAACTGTTGCTTCAGCATAAACCATCTGTTCAGATGATGTTGATACTTTACCCCAGGAACTTGCTTCTTTTAATGTAGATCCTGATAGTGCTCCATCGCGCTCATCTGCAACTGTTATTTGTATTGCATACTTGTGCATTTCAGCATCTTCCTGCAAAATATCCGCAGCGACTACAATATCCTGAGTAAAGTTTTTAGGTACACCGCCGCCAATCATTAATAAACCGGTTTCTTTGCTGTGTAATTTTATTTTTGTTAATTCAAGAAAATCTTTACCTGAATCGCACGATACATGATTATCCGGATTTTTATGCTGATGCATTACAAATCCAAATCCAGCAGAGCAATCTGAGAAAGCAGGAACAAAAATCGGAACATTCTTTTTGTAAGCAGCATATACAACTGAATCATCAACTTTTGGTCCGCCGTTTTCATCAAGATATTTTCCAAACTCCCATAAAAATTCTCTTGATGAATAAGCTCCTGGTTTCATGCTATCAAAAATAAGTGCAGTTGTATCATCACAAATTCTAAGTTCATCTTCATCAATAAAAGTATCGTAAATTCTATCAATGTGTAGTTCTCTCATTTCATTATCATCAACCCACTTTGTGCCTTTGTAATGTTTAAAACCAAGCGCTTCAAAGAAATCCTGATCAACCATAATTGCACCTGTAGAAACAATAGCATCAACCATATTATTCATAATCATATCATAAACAACTTTTTTCAAGCCTGCGCTAAAAAGACTTCCTGCCAGAGTTAGAATAACTGCGCAGTCTTTATCTTTTATCATTGTGTCTAAAATATTTGCAGCACGATTCAAATCTCTTGCAGTAAAAGCCATATCTGCCATTGCATCAACAAGCGGAACAACGTTATGTTGTTTTATATCGATGTGTTTGACAACATCTTTTAAATAATCTTTTTTCTCTGCCATTTTTTGCTCCTTAGTGTTTTTATTTTCTTTCTTGTATTACACGTAAAAAATATGATTTACTTTAATCACATTCCACTTAATTAGAAAAAGATTTTTGCAAACCTTAATATTCCTTGTTTCCAGGGAACGCGATGAGATACACCGTCTTTATTTATAAATTCATTTCTGTGCTCAACATACCATTTGTAATTTCTTAGCAGAGCATCTTTATTTGAAAACTTTGGTTTATAACCTAAAACTTTTTCAGCTTTTTCAATCGAAACAAATGAATCCTTTGATGCTGTTTCATAAACCCATTTATAAAGCGGAGAAAGTTTTAATGCTTCTAAAAATTTTAAAGTGTAGATAATTGGTTTTTCAGGAAGTCCAACGATCTTCTTTCCAAATCCAGCATAATCCAAAACTGCCTGATAATCTTCTCTCATAGTTGTGAACTCTTTTGCGCCAATGTTGAAAGTATCGTTAGCAATCTTCTCATCAAGAGTTGCAGTTAGATAAATTGCTTCACATAAATCTTCAACATCTAAAAGCTGGTAACGATTTTTTCCATTGCCAATCATTGGAAATCCTTTGCCATCCTGTGCCCAATCAAAAAGTAAATCAAATACACCAAGTCTTTCCGGTCCGATAAAAGATTTTGGACGAAGAATAGGGACACACATTCCTTTTTCTCTATACTTAACGCATTCTTCCTCAGCAAGAATTTTTGCTTTGCCGTAAGGACCAACACCATCCAGTTTATCATTTTCTAATAATGGATGATGATCGGGAATACCATAAACAGCGGTTGATGAAATGTGAATAAATCTTTTTATTTTATTTTCGTAAGCAGCTTCGATCAGATTTCTTGATCCATCTATATCTGTCGAATAAATATCTTCAGGTTTATAAAGTGGCAGAGCTGCTGCGGTGTGAACAACAATGTCCTGTCCTGCGATTGCTTCTTTAACTTTTTGTTTATCACGAATATCACCGGTTATGATTCTAATCTTATCGTTCATATCCGGATAATCAAACTCCACAATATCAAGTGAAGTTATTTCGTGACCTCTTGAGTGTAAAAATCTTACTAAATTTATTCCGAGGAAACCAGCTCCGCCTGTAATTAGGTACTTCATTTTACTTTACAATTTATTAATAATGTTGAAGCAAAATTAGTAATTTTGATTCAGGCATCAAACTAAGCTTTATTATAGAGATGGATAAACAAGAATCTGAAATAGAAAATATAGATGAGAATAAAAACTGGATAAGAAATTTTTCTATCTCCATAATTATTCATTTGTTGTTTATTGCAATATTTATTTTCTTTTATGGATTGCAAGATGAAAGAGGTAAAATAAATTCTTTGTTTTTTACTGTAGACACGAAAGAGTTTGTAAATCCTAAAGCAAATCTGATGGAAGAACAAATGGATGATCCAATAAAACAGGAACAACTGTTACCTAATGAACAAACAACTGAAGCAGTTCAAGAATTAAAGACAGTAAGTTTTTCTGATATCATTGCCGATACAACTAACTTGGATCAAGTTTATACTGAGTCAACGCTTAATGTTTCAATTAAATATCCAAAGGGCTGGACTTTCATAGATCAAAATAAAAAGAAAAAACTTGATGGAGTAACTTTCTGGGCAAGCGATGGACAGTATAATCCACCGCCTTATATTCATCTTGAAGTTGTAAGTAATGATATGTTTATTGAAAAACGATTTTCTTATAAAATGAAATTAGAAAAATATCTGGCTTATTATAATGATCCGGAAGAAATGCAAGGATATATGACTCAAATATTTTATATAAGAACCGGAAATGATGAGGATTTTAGATTAAAGTTGATGATGAAAGGAAAAACCGAATTTTATTCATTTCAACCCAAGTTTTGGGCGATACTTAAATCTTTCAACTTTGGTAGCAGTTTATTCTAATTACTCAGTGCCGTTTTTAGATGAAATAGCGGACATTGGTGTTAGTAGTATTAATAAACTTTATTATTCTTGACTTTTCATCAGCTTACCTATATTTTTCCATCCTTTATTTGAAACGATTTAAGGTTTTCGGAGGAAAATTACGTGAAACAGGAAAAATTAACAAAATCAGTAAAAACTGAAGATGCCAATCACAAATGGTTTTTAGTTGATGCTGAAGGACAGGTTTTAGGAAGATTAGCTTCTAAAATTGCAATGATTATCAGAGGTAAAAATAAACCTATTTTTACTACGAACACTGATACTGGCGATTTTGTAGTTGTGATAAATGCTGAGAAGGTTAAACTGACTGGCAAACGAGAAGAGTTGAAGGAATACAAAAGACACTCAGGTTATCCTGGCGGTCAAACTACTACTTCCTTTAAAGATATGATAGCGAAGAAACCTGAATTTGTTTTAGAGAATGCCGTTAGAGGAATGTTACCTAAAACCAAATTAGGAAATAAGTTGATTAAAAAATTAAAGGTGTATGCAGGTACAAATCATCCGCATGCAGCACAGCAACCCGAAGCAATTAGTTTAATGGAGAAATGATGGCTGAAAAAATATTTATTGGAAGAAGAAAAACTGCAGTTGCCCGAGTAATTTTAAGAAGCGGAAACGGAAAGATTACTGTTAATGATAAAGAGTTTGAACATTTCTTTCCACAGCTGCTAAGCCGTGAAGACATCCTGCTTCCATTTAGAGCTACTGATACCTTAGGCAAATTTGATGTTCATGCAAAAGTTAATGGTGGTGGAACAACTGGTCAGGCACAATCAGTAAGATTAGGAATTTCAAGAGCTTTGCTTGAAATGAATCCTGAATACAGAGTTCAATTAAAAGCAGAGGGATTGTTAACAAGAGATCCAAGAATGGTTGAGCGTAAAAAATACGGACAGCCTAAAGCAAGAAAAAGATTTCAGTTTTCTAAGAGATAGTCACAAAGTATAAGAACAAGTTCAGGTTCAAGTTAATATTTCTTGAACTTGAACATTTATTTAACAATCATACTTTCCGATTTACCACCTGTGTCCCATAATAAAAGGGATGGAAGGTAAAGTTGAAGAAAGTAGAAGAAAAACAGGAGCAATATGAGAAAAGTTGATCTAGTTCAGCTTATAGAAGCTGGTGCACACTTCGGGCATTTAACACGCCGCTGGAACCCCAAAATGAAATCCTACATCTTTATGGAAAAGAATGGGATTCATATAATCGATTTGAAAAAAACTCAAGCCCACTTAACCGAATCCGCAGAAGAACTTGCTAAATTGGTTGCCGATGGTAAGAAAGTGCTTTTTGTCGGTACAAAAAAACAAGCTAAAAATGTTATCGAAACAGAAGCAAGAAGATGCGGGCAAAACTGGGTAAGTGAAAGATGGCTCGGTGGAATGCTAACAAACTTTGCTACAATCAGAAAAAGTGTTAAGAGATTGAGCAATATCGAGAAGCAGGAAACCGATGGTACTTTTGAAAAGATTACCAAGAAAGAAAGACTATTCCTTACAAGAGAAAAAGACAAACTGAAAAAAGTTCTTGAAGGTGTAGAAACAATGGGTAAACTGCCAGGTGCTTTGTTCGTTGTTGATATTAAAAAAGAAGACATTGCAGTTCAGGAAGCACACAGATTAAATATTCCGGTATTTGCAATTGTAGATACAAATTGTGATCCAGAAGAAGTTGATTATCTAATTCCCGCTAATGATGATGCAGTTAAAACAGTTGAAATAATTACTCAATATATGGCTGATGCTGTAATTGAAGGTGATTCAAAATTGAAAGAAAAGAAAGCAGAAGAAGTAGCGGAAAAAGAAAGAGTAAAAAAAGAAAAAGATCTGGTCAAAAAAGAAGAGATGAAAAAGAAATCTGAAGCAAAAGCAAAGAAAGATGCTGAAGAAGAAGTTAAACCAGCTGAAAAATCTGAAGAATAATTCTGATAATATAAATTTTGAAAGGAAGTGAATTAACTATGGCTATTACGGCTGCACAAGTTAATGAGTTAAGACAAAAAACCGGCGCCGGTATGATGGATTGCAAAAAAGCACTTACAGAATCAAATGGCGATTTTGAAAAAGCTATTGAAATACTAAGAAAAAAAGGTGCTTCAATTGCTTCTAAAAGAGCTGATAAATCTGCCAATGAAGGTATTGTTGTTGCAAAAGTTTCTGCTGATCATAAAAAAGCCGCAATGATTGAAGTTAACTGTGAAACTGATTTTGTTGCTAAGAGTGATGACTTTATAAAATTGGCAAATGAAATTGTTGAGGTAACCTATAAATCCGAGTTATCAAATGCTAAGCAACTGCTTGAAACAGATAAAAGTTTAAGCAGCAAAGTTGTTGATGTTATGGGAAAAGTTGGTGAGAAAATAGAAGTTTCACGAGTGTTAACTGAAAAAGCAGATAACGGTTTGATAGTCGATTACATACACATGGGTTCAAAACTTGGTGTGTTAGTTAAGTTTGATAATGTAACCGCAAATTCTGATGAGTTAGTTGAGATTGGTAAAAACATTGCAATGCAGGTTGCTGCAATGAATCCCATTTGTGTTTACAGAGAAGAAGTACCGACTGAAACAATAGAAAAAGAAATTGATATTTATAAAGAGTTAGCACGCAAAGAAGGCAAACCAGAAAACATTCTTGAAAAGATTGCAACTGGTAAATTAAATAAGTTCTATTCTGAAAATTGTTTGTTTGAACAGGCATATATTAAGGATAGTACCAGTTCTAAGACTGTTGGTAATCTAATTGAAGATTATAATAAGAAAAATAGTTCTCAGGCTAAGATTAGTTTATTTAAGCGTTTCCATCTCGGCGATGAGAAAAAATAGTTTTCTTCAAAAAGGTCTTAATAATATTAAGACCTTTTTTTTATATTTATTTGTAAAAAATCCAAAAGGTTGTTAATGAGCACCGTAAAATTTAAAAGAGTGTTGCTAAAATTGAGTGGTGAGTCTTTGATGGGGATTCAGGGATTCGGAATTTCTTCAGAGGTTTTGGATTTTTTTGCTGATGAAGTTAAAAAAGTTCATGATGTTGGTGTACAGCTTGGTATTGTAATAGGCGGCGGAAATATTTATCGTGGGTCTTAGTGCAAGTTCACAGGGCATAGATCGTGCAACAGGTGATCAGATGGGGATGCTTGCTACAATGATTAATTCACTTGCATTGCAAAACGCAGTGGAAAAAAAAGGAATTGCTACCAGATTAATGAGTGCGATCAAAATGGAAGAAATTGCAGAACCATACATCAGAAGAAGAGCTATGCGCCATCTTGAAAAGGGAAGAGTTGTAATTTTAGGTGCAGGAACGGGACATCCATATTTTACGACTGATACAGCAGCCTCACTTAGAGCTGTTGAAATAGGTGCCGATATAATTGTAAAAGGAACCCGTGTAAATGGTGTTTATGATTCCGATCCTGAAAAAAATCCTTCTGCGCTCCGATTTGAAACAATATCTTACCAGGATATTTTGAAAAACAATTTGCGTGTAATGGATCTTACAGCAGTAAGTTTATGTCAGGAAAATGATTTACCTATGATGGTCTTTAATATGGATGTTCCTGGAAATTTATTAAAATTAGTTATGGGTGAACCTGTTGGGACATTTATCAATAATGAAATTACGAAATAAAATTTTAATTAAAATTAGCGAGGTCTTATGCACCAGTTAATAAAAGACGCTGGAAACAGAATGGACAAAACTTTAGAAGCTCTTAGATCTGAGCTTTCAAAAGTAAGAACGGGTAAAGCAACAACTGCTTTACTTGATGGTGTTAAAGTAGATTATTATGGAAATTTAACCCCTATAAATCAGGTGGGAAATATTACAGTTTTGGATCCACATACATTATCTGTAACTCCATGGGATAAATCGATGGTTCAGGCGGTTGATAAGGCAATCCTTGAAGCTAATCTTGGTTTCAATCCAATAAGTGATGGCACCAACTTAAAAATTCCGATACCTTTGTTGACTGAAGAAAGAAGAAAAGATTTTGTAAAAATTGTTAAAAAATTTGGGGAAGATTCTAAAGTTGCGATCAGAAATGTTAGAAGAGACGCAAATGATCATCTTAAGAAACAACAAAAGGACAAAAAAATGTCTGAAGATGAATTGAAACAAGCTGAAGATGAAGTACAGAAATTAACTGATCAGCATATTAAGATGATAGATGAAGTCTTAAAGCATAAAGAAGCAGAAATTATGGAAGTTTAGTCTTTATCTTTTATTTATTGACCCAACTCGATAAAGAGTTGGGTTTTTTTTTATCTTTGAAGCAATTAAGGTTTATTTAATTTAGTATTTTTAATTAGCGTAATTATTAATTTTAAGCAGTAATGAATCCCGAACCAGAAGTAAATAATAATAGTGTAATTGAATTCCTAGGTAATCCATTACTTAGAAATGTTATATTTACTATTGGTGCCATTATACTCTTCATTTCGGGTGTAATTGTTTACGGAGTTATACTTAACCTCAGACAAGTTCCACTTTCTGAAGCGATGGCGCAAAAGGGATTTAGAAACCTTAGCGATGTTAATCTTGTAGTGGATAGAAAAACTTATACTTTAAATGTTTATGAAGATACGGTTTTTATAAAAGCATATCGTGTTAGTCTTGGTAGAAATTTAAGTGACAAAAAAAAATTAAGTGAAGATGGAGCTACCCCAATTGGTACTTATAAAATTTGCAGTATCAGCAACCACCAAACTTATTATAAATTTTTAAAAATAAATTATCCAAATTTGGAAGATGCTTCTGAAGCTTTACGTAAATCACTAATAACACAAAAACAGTTTAATCAGATAAAGTTTGAGTATTATTATGAAGAATGTGTAAGCTCAAATACTGTTTTAGGCGGGAATATTGGCATTCATGGTATAGGAAGATTAAATTCAATTTTCAAAAATCTTCCATTCGTTTATAATTGGACAGACGGTTCAATTGCACTAAGCAATGAATCTCTTGATGAAATTTTATCAGTAATTAAAATAGGCACCCAAGTTGTTATCAAATAATTATAAAAAAATATTAATGATCCTTTTTCTTTTTATCGGAATAATTTCTTGTTCCGACAAAGAGGAAAAAATTCCGGTTTTAGACTTTGAAAATAAAGTCCAGGTATTAGACATAGTTAAAAAACATTACAATAAAGAAACGCAGGTTGCTTTTGGTGGATTGTTTGATGAAACTGGTAAGCAATATATTGCAGCTGGATATGAAATTAACAACTCTGATGAGTGGGGAATTAAATTTGAGTTTCTAGAAAAGTCCGGAAATAAATTTAATTCAAAATACGAAACTGATTTGCTCGATGGCTCGTTTAAAGAAAGTTTTGTTGATAAGATACAGTTTTCTTCAATCGACTATGATCTTGTTTACTATAATTCTCAGGGATACTTTATGGGCAGCGGCGGTGGAGAAGTTTTTTCTTATATAGTAGATTTTGAAAACAAACAAGTTTACTATGCTCACCTTGTTGTGGAACCCGGTTCATCAACTTCATTATTTATTTCTGAGAACACACAAAACAAAGAGCTAATAAACTTTTTTACTCTTACATTTAAAAAAGATCATCCCAATCTTAAAATTGTTGAAGACGATATTGTAGTTGAATGATAATTGATCTAACAAAATGTGCGACCCTAATTAATTTGAATAAAAATTCTAACTCAGGGATTCTTATTTAGAAATTTTATGATGCTTAGAAGAATTTTTATACTTATAATATTTTCTGTGCTTTGCATTTCAAAGTTATCTTTCTCGCAATCATACTATGATTTCGAACTTTCCTCAATAAATTTTTCCGGAAATAATTTTTTCTCCTCATCAGATCTGCTTAAAAATATTGAAAGTAAAGAAACACCAATGTGGTTTTGGATTTTTCTGGATTCATTTACGCCCTTTGGGGATGAACCTGTATATTTTGACTCTTCAAAAATTTCGATTGATAAAATTGCTCTAAAAGAACTGTATCGTTCAAATGGATTTTTTAATGCTGTGATTGATCACGAAATTATTGTTGATTCATCCGACAAATCGATTCAGCTTAATTATTTTATAAAAGAAAACGGTTTTCTAACATATGGAAATATTAAACTGTTTGGATTGGAGAAACTTAGTGATTACGATTATAGCAGGTTACGAGATGAATCCTACACAATAGATTCCACAAAAAGATTTTCCGAATCAGAAGTGCAGAGTAATATATCGCTAATAAAAAGATTTCTTGCAAATAATGGATTTGTTTTTGGTGGATATGACAGCACAATTGTTACAATTGATACAATCAGACAAAAGACTGATGTAAGTATATATTTTCGCACAGGTGATAAACATACCATAAGCGAAACTGTAATTAATAAATCGGGTAAATCAATAGAACAAATAAATAATAAACTTATTTCAGATATTGCTGATCTTAAACCCGGGGATATTTATGACCAGTCCAAAGTTGATAGAAGCGAATTAAGGTTGTTAAAAACAGAATTGTTTACTGCTTTAGAAATTAATCCAATAATAAGAGATACAACAAATCTTACTATACCTATAGAAGTTAATGCTGTTATTGGATCTTTAAATGAACTTTCACCTGAAATAAAAGCTGATAATGAGTTTAACAGTTTTAATCTTGGTTTGGGAATTAGATATACCAGAAAAAACTTTTTTGGTGATGCAAGAAAGCTATCTCTTTCAACCTCTTTTAGATTGATTGACGTTATTAATATTAATTTGGAAAATCTATTTAAATCGGGAGCTGACAGAGATTCCACTTATCAGGGTGTAGTTGATATAAATTTAAAAATGGAGCAGCCATTTTTGTTCGGAAAACCTATCCTTACCACAACCGAATTATATATACGAAATCAAACCCTTAGCGACTACACAGAGAATTCATATGGTTTAGCCCAAAAATTTGACGTTGAAATGCCGCCCTATACTTTTATTACTCTTTTTCGTCCATTTTTAACTTATGATGTTGCCGAACGGGAAGATGTTCAAAGAGAAAATATTGATGAAATTCAATATGACTTTACACAAACTTTTAATAGCCTAACACCAGGTTTTGGTGTTGAATTAGGCTCATCTAAAACGGATGACATTCTATTTCCTACAAGTGGTAGTTTTCTTTTCTTTACACCTGAATTATTTCATTCAAGATCCGATATAAAACTTGTGTTGAGACAAATATCGGATCAGATAATTCAGGCAGATACAAATCTTGTGGGAAATATTTACTTTTACAGATTTCAAACAGGTGTCTCTAATTATCTTTCTTTAAGTTCTGATAAGAATTTTGTGTTTGCTTCAAAGTTAAGAATTGGTTATTCACAGCCTATTACCGGATCCAACAATCCTAATATACCAGCAGAAAGTTTAATCCCGCCCAACAAAACATTTTATGCTGGCGGCAGTAACTCTGTAAGAGGGTGGAATGCGAGGGAATTGGTTCCTAAAGATTCAATACAATATTTTGGCATTACAACTGAAAACGATGCATTGAGAGGCGGAACATTTTGGTTTGAAGGTTCGTTTGAATTAAGAAAAAAACTTAATGAGTATTTTGGATACGCAGTTTTTGCAGATTATGGCAATACCTGGAACGGCTGGAAAAATGTAAAAATATCGGAAATTGCCGTTGCCATTGGAATGGGTATTAGAGTTTACACGCCAATTGCTCCTTTTAGATTAGATTTTGGAACAAAATTCTACGATCCGTTTGATCAACAAATGATATTTAAGAAGAATATTTGGGATAATATCAATATACATTTCGGTATAGGAGAAGCATTCTAATATTGGCTAAGAGCCTATAATTCGCTATCTTTTGACCCCTTTAATAAAAGTATAATATGATTTTAAGCATGACAGGTTACGGCAAAGGAACTGCCTCAAATGGTAAATGGCAGGCTGATGTCGAAGTTAAAAGTATCAATAGCAGGTATCTGGAAGTTTTTTTAAAATATCCGCCTCTTCTTGCTAACAAAGAATACGAGCTAAGAGAATTAATCAAATCTAAAATCAGACGCGGAAAACTTAATTTAAGTATTCAAATCAAGAAAAACGGATTTGAAGACGAAGCAGTTTCTTTAGATGAATCAAGATTAAAAAATTATCTTGCACTCATTAAGAAAATAAAAAAATCTGCTAAGATTACAGACAAAATTAAATTAGATCATATTTTAATGAGTCGTGATATTTTTTCAGCATCGGTTGAAGAAATTAGTGAGAGTGATTTTGAAGTAATTAAAAAATCTATTTTGCTTTCTTTGGATTCATTAATGCAGATGAAGAAGAATGAAGGAAATGAATTAGAAAAAGATTTAAAGAAGCGTGTTAAAACAATAGAAAAATATCTTGACTTGATTGAAAAAGATGCACAGCCAAGTGTGGGTGAACATTTTGCGAAGTATAAAGAAAAAGTAAAAAATCTTCTTGAAGATAATGCAAACATCAATAATGACAGACTTGAAACTGAATTAGCAATGATGGCTGAACGTGCTGATATTACTGAGGAATGCGTAAGGTTAAGAAGTCATATAAAATTTCTTTTAAGCAGTGTTGATAAAGAAGAAGATCCGGGAAGAAAATTAAATTTTCTCTGCCAGGAAATGAACAGAGAAGCAAATACAATTTCTGCTAAAACACTTTCTACAGCTATTACTCATAACTCCGTTCATATAAAAGAAGAGATTGAAAGAATACGAGAACAAATTCAGAATATAGAATAACTTGGAGAACAGAGGAAAGATAATTGCAGTATCATCGCCAAGCGGCGGCGGTAAAACTTCTGTTGTTAAAAAAATACTTAAAGATTTTCCGGATATTGTTTTTTCTGTTTCTGCAACTACAAGACCTAAAAGACCAAACGAAGTTAACGGTGTTGATTATTTTTTTGTAAGTGATGATGAGTTTGAAAAAAAAATTGCGAATAATGAGTTTATTGAGTGGGAAAGATTTTACGATTATTACTACGGTACATTAAAAAGTTTTGTTGACGATAATATAAATATTGGTAAGTCTGTTCTTTTTGAAGTTGATGTTAAGGGTGCTTTATCGTTAAAGAAAATTTATCCGGAAAGTTTTTTGATTTTTATCGATCCGCCTTCTTACGAAGAATTGATTACCAGATTAAAAAACAGAAAAACTGAAAGCGAATCTGATCTTCAAAAAAGAATTGATAGAGCAAAAATGGAATTGAGCTTTAAGAAGGATTTTGATTATATTTTTGTTAACGATGAACTTCATAAAGTTTATAAGAACGTAAAAAGTTTAATTAAAGAAATAATAAATAAGGAGTAAAAAAATGGATATTACACCAGTCGATTTAAGAGAGATAGATAAACGTGCCGAGAATGTGTATGAGGCAATATCAGTTGCAGCATTAAGAGCAAGACAAGTTAATGATGAGAATAAAATTGAATTTAATGCTATGTTAAATACAATCCCTTCAAGCGGTTCTGATGATGAAGCAGAAGACGTTACTAACCCGATTCAATTAAAAATGGCAATGGATTTTGAAAAAAAACCAAAGCCGCATCTTCAAGCTTTAAACGAATTACTTGCTGGCGAAATTAAGTTTAAATACAAAAAGTAATAACTTTTTATTTTATTGTTTAAGAACATTTGTCATCCTGAGCGTAATCGAAGGATGACATTTCTTTTTATAGTTGATTGCTTCAAACTTAATAAACATTCAATTTTTTAATCTTTCAATCTTTTAATTTTAATGAACTCACCCAAGCAAAAAATTATTGAAGCACTAAAAGATCAGCAAACTATTTTTGGTGATGATCTGTTTGAAGAAAAAGCTAATCTTACAAAATCTAAAACATCAGTTTCTGAGCAAGAAATAATTCCGAATCAATCTTCACGAAGAACCACAATTGTAAAAGAACCAATAGCAAAACCATTAACCGCTAAAAACGCTGTTAAAGGTGATTGGGAAAACTCAGAATCACTTGATCAATTAAACAGTTTAATTTGCAATTGCACTAATTGTGGATTACACAAAGGAAGAAATAAATTTGTTTTTGGTTCAGGTAATCCAAATGCGGATGTAATGGTTATTGGTGAAGGTCCGGGTGCAGAAGAGGATAAACAGGGTTTACCTTTTGTCGGTAGAGCAGGACAACTTTTAACTGATATTCTGAAGGCGATAAAATTTAGCAGGGAAGAAGTATTTATCGGCAACATAGTAAAATGCCGCCCACCGGACAACCGCACACCATTACCTGAAGAAATGGAAACTTGCATTCCATACTTAGCAAAACAAATCGAGCTTGATTAAACCAAAACTAATTTTGTGTTTAGGACTTACAGCCGCTAAGGGTTTGTTAAAGAAAAAAGACAGTCTAACAAGTTTACGCGGACAGGTTTTTGAATACGAAGGTATTAAGACAATGGTAACATTCCATCCCGCAGCACTCTTGCGCAACCCAAACTGGAAAAAAGATTGCTGGGTTGATGTGCAGAAGTTTAGAAAACTTTATGATGAGATGAAGTAGGTATACTTGTATCGCATAATATCCCTACCAAAAAACAACCCATAAAGTTAGAAGTTTTGATATATTAAAAAGTAAAATTATGGATCTTATTAAACACATAATTAAAAAAATTTTCTCAAAAAAAACTATTAATATTCTCCGGAATAACATTCATATTTTCAAAGTTAAAAGTACTAGAGAGATATTTAATAAAGCTGGGACATCTCCTCTATTTCTTGATAAGAATACCTTAGAGCAATTACAAAAAAAATATTCATTTCCGCCAGTATATGGTTATGATCAAAAGAGTATTGAATCACGGGGAATTATTAGAGCAAAAGAAATTCTTAGCCTTAACGGAGCAAATGATAGTTCTTCATTCTTAGAATTAGGATGCTGGGATGGTATGGTAAGTGGTGTTTTATGCGAGAAAGGTAAAACAGTTACAGCGATTGATAAGACTAATGAAGGCATTGATGAAAGAGCATTGCATAAAGGAGTTAAGTTCCATGAGATGGATGCATCAAATCTTAAATTTGAAGATGAGAGTTTCGATTTTGTATTTTCTTATGATTCGTTTGAGCATTTTGAAAATCCAGAGCAGGTACTAAATGAGGCAATCCGAGTTGTTAAAAAAGAGGGATATATTTTCTTGTCTTTCGGTCCTTTATATTACTCTCCATTTGGTGAGCATGCGTACTACTCGATTACTGTCCCGTATTGTCAAATATTATTTCCCAAAGATCTGCTTAATGATTTTGCTAAACAAAATGGATTGACACCTATAGATTTTAGTCATGTAAACGGTTGGTCGTTAGATAATTATGAAAATCTATGGAAAAAGTATAATAATATTTTAAAAATTATAAAGTACGATAAACTCTATAATTTAGAACATCTTAATTTGATCAGAGATTACCCATCCTGCTTTAAGGGCAAATCCGATAACTTTAATAATTTTATAGTATCAACCATTGAAATATTGTTTAAAAAAGTTGGCTAGACTAGATTTTCTTTTGGTGATGAAGAGATATTCCTAGAACCCAGCTTGAAAATTTTAACACAACCATCACTTTGATCAATAATTAAATTTTAACAACACATAAGTTTAATATTAGCCATTAAATAGAGTGGGATAGTTTTCAAAAGTTTCTATATGTCAAAAAGAGAAATAGAAAAGGGTTTAAATCGTTTTACAGAGATTGTAAATCTTGCTCTGGCAAAGACAGAATAGAATTGACGAAAAAGTTAGTAATTAGTCATTTTCTTATCTTGTATATAAATACTAACTAAGTTACTTTTACTTCCCGATTCCATCGGGATATTTTTTTGATTATGGCGAAAACAAGTAAAACATATAACGAAACAAGCCGGATAATTCCTGCAGATGTAAAACCACCATCCGCACCCGAAATAGAAGCCGCTGTTCTTGGTGCAATGCTCATCGAAAAAGAAGCAGTGCCCAAAGCAATTGAAATGCTTACTAAAGAAAGTTTCTATCTTCGTCCGCATCAAATGATTTTTGAAGCGATGATTTCTCTGTTTGAGGCTAATGAACCGATTGACACAGTTACGCTTTACGAAGAACTTAAAAAAAGAAGTCAGGTTGAAGAAGTTGGCGGCGCAGTCTATTTAAGTAAACTTTCACAAAATATTTCTTCTGCTGCCAATGTGGAATTCCACGCTAAGATAATTATAGAAAAACAAATTTTACGCGGATTGATTTCATCATCACACCAAATTGCGCAAGCTGCTTATGAGGGTAATCTTGATGCATTTGAAATTCTTGATGATGCAGAAAGAAAAATATTTGAGATAACAGAATCACATCTTCAAAGATCTTTTCAGGGGATGGATCGTGCTGTAAGAGATGCGCTGGAATACATTGAAGCGATACACTCACAGAAAGAAAGAAAGTTTTCTGTTCCAACCGGATTTTATGAACTGGATGAACTACTTGGTGGTTTTCAAAAATCAGATTTGATAATTGTTGCTGCAAGACCATCCATGGGGAAAACTGCATTTGCCTTAACTCTAGCACGTAATGCTGCTATTGATCACAACGTGCCAATTGGAATATTCAGTCTTGAAATGGCAACGATGCAATTAATTATTCGTATGCTTTGTGCAGAAGGAAGATTAAATGCTCATCTTGTAAGAACAGGAAAGTTACCAAGCGAAGAAGGCGTTAAGCTAAGCAAGAATGCACATAAATTAATTAATGCACCTTTGTACGTTGATGATTCACCTTCGCAGACTGTTTTGGAAATTCGTGCAAAAGCAAGAAGATTAAAAGCTGAAAAAGGTATTGGGATGATCATAATTGATTATCTCCAGTTGATGCAGGGTCCACCAAAAGCCGAAAGTCGTGAAAGAGAAATTTCACATATCTCAAGATCACTAAAAGCACTTGCAAAAGAATTAAACATCCCAGTTATTGCACTTGCACAACTAAATCGTGCTGTAGAAGCAAGGACTGATAAACGCCCGCAGCTTTCAGATCTTCGTGAATCAGGATCGATTGAACAGGATGCGGATGTTGTGATATTTTTAAATCGTCCTGAATATTACGGAATCGATAAAGATGAAAATGGTCAATCAAATGAAGGTGTTGCAGAAATAATTATCGGTAAACAGCGTAACGGACCAACAGGAACAGTTAAGCTTGCATTCATAAAAGAATATGCACGTTTTGAAAATCTTGCACACGCAAGACAAATTGCTGATTACTCTTCTGTACCTGCTATTAACGAAGATATTATTTAGAGTAAAGAATTTAAAATTAAGAGTTAAGTATGAAGAATTATTTTTTTTGTCATTTCGATCCTGATTCATCGAGAGAGAAATTTGTTTCCAAAACTTTTCGTTTCCTTGTGCCGATACTAATACTGTTTTTAAGCGGCAATATTTATTCCCAAATATTTTCAGAAAAAGATGTAGAAATTTGTAATTCAAAATTTAATCTTGCGGTTGAAAAATCATTAAGTGAAAAACCAATCAATGAAGTTATTACTGAAATAGGAAAGAGTTTTTTAAAAACCGAATATATTGCCAATACCCTTGAAAAAGATGGTGATGAGCAGCTTGTTATAAATTTAACAGGACTTGATTGCACAACATTTCTTGAAACTTCTTTAACATTTGCACGATGTATTAAGAAAGACAAAACAAGTTTTGAGGATTATCAGAATGAGTTAACATTTATTCGTTATAGAGATGGAAAGTTGGATAAATATCCTTCACGTCTGCATTATTTTTCAGATTGGATTTATAACAATCAGCAAAAAGGAATTGTAAAAGATATCACTAAAGAAATTGGTGGAAAAGAAATAAAGTTTAATCTTAATTTCATGTCTGAAAATCCAAAGTACTATAAACAACTACAAGAAAATCCTGAGTTCATTCCTGTTATAAGGGAGCAAGAAAAAGAAATTAATGCACGTCAATATTATTACATTCCCGAAGATGATATTGAAAAATTGGAATCTAAAATTCAATCAGGTGATTTGATTGCATTAACAACCAGTGATAAGGGCTTGGATATTGGTCACGTTGGCATAGCAATAAAAATGGATGATGGAAGAATCCATTTTCTGCACGCCCCATTGGCTGGAAGTAAGGTTCAAATAACTGAAACTCCGTTAAGTGATTACACAAAGAAAATAAAAAAGCATACAGGAATAATTGTACTTAGAGTGATCGAGCCTTAAATATAAATTGAAGAATTAATTTTTTGTCATTTCGACCAGCGGGAGAAATCTTATTAATTAAGTATGCAGATTTCTCAGTCGAAGACTCTTTCGAAATGACTTTTTGAGTTTTTAATACAATTTACTGTTCAAGAATTTCTAAAATCATTTCATCAAGATTCTTTTGCTTGATGCCGAATGATTGAAGTTTATCTGTACTCATAGAAACATCTTCAACTTTCTGTAGGTCCGGCACATCATCCATTTTAATTTTTGTTAAAAGATTTTTGTCTAATCCTGCTAGTTCACATAATCTTTCACCAAGTTCATAACGGGAAACTCTTTCCAATCCGCCAAAATTTATTATTTCTGATTTTATATTATCACCAACAAATTCATTTATTATTCTTGCCGCTTCAATCAGAGAAAGCGGAGTTCTGTGCTGATCAGTAAAAAGTTTTACAGGTTTGTTTTGTTTTAGATCTTTGTACATTTGATGAAAATGATTTTTGGAATGGTTAATACCGAACCCGAATAATAAGGCTGTTCTTAGGATTATATAATTATCAAACGTTTGCTGAATTTTTATCTCTCCCATTAATTTAGTTTCCGCATATAAAGAAACAGGATTTAATTTTGCATCCTCTTTCAACATCGAATCACGATAACCAGCATAAACCAAATCTGTTGAAGTATATATTAATTTTGAATTAAACTTATCGCAAAGTTCAGCGATATTTTTTGTGGCAATAACATTCAGCTCATAAACCTCTTTTGAAGAAACGCCTTCCGGTAAAATTGGTTTTGAAATTGCTGCAGTGTGAATTACAGCATCAGGTCTAAAATCATTAAAAACTTTTAAGAGAGAATTGTAATCACAAATATTTAATTTTAACGAATTATAATCCTTACAATTTCCAATATTGGAATTATATAAAGAAAGAATATTGTGCTTTGAAGAAAGCAAAATATTCAAATATTGTCCAAGCAATCCGCTTCCGCCGGTAATTAGTACTTTCATATTTTTTATTGATTACGTTTTACACTATAATAGTTATCAAAGTACATTATTTTCAGAGTACGTTAAAGACTCTTTTTTTTGAAAATCATACTTACTTTGGTAAATTTATTAAGAAATAATGAAACAATTATGAAATATTTTATAACCTTAATTTTAGCCATTGCCCTCAATATCCAAACCAGTGCTCAAACTACAAAATATTTTGATGCACCATTTGGCGGCGGCGGTGGATTTGTTGTTGGATGGAATATGCCAAATGTTGATCCAATTAATCTAAAGCTTAGAGAAATTGGATTTCCAGAACTTTCCACAAGCGGAGTTTTTACAACAGGCGGTGCAGGTTTTATTTACATTGGATTTATAAAAAATCTTCGTGTTGGTGGTATGGGTTACGGTGGTACATTTCTTCTTCATCAACAATTAATGGAATCAATAATGAAGCAATTTATTCTCTCGGAGGTGGTGGATTGACAGTTGAATACACTCTGCCATTTATTAAAAATATTGGTGTATCTATTGGTGCCATTTTAGGTGGTGGAAGTATGTCGCTTGAATTATACAGTAACGATGGAAATTTTAGCTGGGAAGGAATCCTGGACAATCCATCAAATATTTCCAGAAAGATTGACAATAGTTTTTGGATATTTACACCTACACTAAATGCTGATTTTCCTGTTTACAGATTTGTATCTTTAAGAGCAGGCATAGGATATCAGTTTACTTTTGCAGGTGATTGGGAAGCAGAAAATGGGCAATCAATAAGTGGCATCCCTTCCAACTTAAGTGCTGATGGATTTTTTATTCAAGTAGGAATTTTTGCAGGATTTTTCTCTTTCTAAAATTAAATTGAAAGCGTATAAAGATTGAAGAAAATATTAGTAACAGGCGGTGCAGGATTTATTGGCAGTAATTTTATCAACTACATTTTAAAATCAAGAGATGATTATTTTATTGTTAATCTTGATAAACTTACATACGCTGGCAATCTTGAAAACCTTAAAGAAATTGAATCAAATAAAAACTATACTTTTATAAAAGGGGATATAACTAATTCAGAGTTAGTTAACTACATTTTTGAAAAGTATAAAATAAAATATGTAATTAATTTTGCTGCTGAATCCCATGTGGATAGAAGTATCTCGGGATCTGAAATATTTTTCAGGACAAATGTTATTGGAACAAATGTGCTGCTTGAAGCTTCAAGAAGATTTGAAGTTGAAAGATTTCTACAAATTTCTACTGATGAAGTTTATGGAAGTTTGGGTGCTACAGGATTATTCACTGAACAAACACCTATATCGCCAAATAGTCCTTATTCAGCTAGCAAAGCAGCTTCCGATATGATGGTTCAGGCATTTCATCACACATACGGTTTGCCAATTGTAATTACAAGATGTTCAAACAATTATGGTCCGCTTCAGTTTCCGGAAAAACTAATTCCATTAATGATCTTAAACGCTTTGCAAAATAAAAAACTTCCCGTTTATGGTGATGGAATGAATGTTCGTGATTGGATTTATGTCATTGATCATAACAAAGCTGTTGAATTAGTTTTTGAAAAAGGACGACTTGGGGAAGTATATAACATTGGTGCAAGTAATGAGATGCCGAATATCGAAATCATAAAATTAATTTTACAAAATCTAAAAAAAGGCGAGGAACTAATTCAGTACGTAAAAGATCGTCCTGGACATGATAGACGTTATGCAATTGATTCAACAAAAATTCAAACAGAGTTAGGATGGAAACCAGAATTTCAATTTGATTCTGCAATTCAGAAAACAATAGAATGGTATTTGAATAATAAGAATTGGTGGGAGAGAATTATTTCTGGCGAGTATCAAAAATATTATCAACAACAATATTTAATTAATAATTAGGATCGAAAAGTAGTAAATGAAAAAAACACTTGTTTTAATCTTATGTTTGATTTTTCCACTAATTGCGCAAGAAAAACAAAACCAGCAGCAATCATTAATTCAATTTCCAATCAGTGTTACGATCGGTGGCAAATTTATTGTAAATGGTTCTTTCCCTGCTAGTATGACAGAAAGAGTTGATCAATTTGTAACAAGAATCTATAATCTTGCAAAAGAAAATTCATTAAGCATAGCTCAAGATTTGGCAACTGTTAGAGAGATAAATAAAAATCTTGAAGAAGAGTATGCTATCCGTGGGCTGATCCTAAAAAATGCAAATGGTGAGGAAAGAATTATTGATCTGGCAAAATTTAGAGTTAATGGTGATTTTGTAAATAATCCATATTTAAAAAATGATGATGTAATTATTTTCCCTGCAGTGGATCTCGAACGAAATTTTATCAGAATAATGGGAGCTGTTAATAATCCAGGTAAATTTATGTTTGTAGATGGTGATAAGTTATCCGATGCAATTGAATTAGGACAAGGTATTAATAAAGCGTATGAAAACATAAATGAAGCAATAATTTACAGATTAAACACAGGTGGCTCTGAACTTGATTCTATAGTAGTCGGACTTAATGAGGAAGTTGCACTTAAAAGAGGCGATCGTATACTCATTCCAGCTGAGGAGAGCAAAAGACAAGATTACAAAGTCAGAATAATAGGTGAAGTATTGCATCCGGGTTTTATTCCAATCACAAATAATAAAACCACTATTAAAGATGTTATACAAATGGCAGGAGGTTTTACTTCAGAAGCTGATTTATACAGATCTGAGATTATAAGAGGCGCAAATGCATTTGAATCACTCATATTTACTGAGCAGTCAGAGAAATTGCAGATGGCTAGAATGTCAACTTTGATAGAAAATGATTCATTATATTTTCAAATAGATGAAAAACTAAGATTTCTAAGAGGAAATGGTTTGGTAGATTTTACAAAATTGTCAGACGACGAATATGATGATGGAAATTTTGTTGTTCAAAATTATGATGTTATATACATTCCTTCAAAAATTAACCTTGTTTATGTTTACGGACAAGTTAATAAGGCAGGATATATTAATTATAGTCCTGATAAAAGTTATGATTATTACTTAAACAAAGCTGGTGGAATTGGTGAAACCGCTTCAGATATATATATAATAAAAGGACAATCAAGAAGCTGGCTTTCAGCTGAAGATTATCCAAATACCCCAATAGAACCAGGAGACTACATTTGGGTATCAAAACAAACTCCTAGAACTTTTTGGTATCATATAGAGCAAGCCGCGAGAATAACCGCAATTATCGGTTCAGTAGCTACTGTACTATTATTATTTAAATAATTCTTGACATTTAAATATTTATCTACCATATTTGTCAGCTACTTTTTAAAAGAAAATCAGTTCTTCGAATTATTTTTTAAGTTTTATCAGGATGAAGATTAAGTTTACTTGACTTTAGCTTGGCTAGACTTTAAATTTGTAGCCCTTCTTAATGAAGGCTTTGTTCTTTGAAAGAGTGAGAAAATATAAGCCAGTTAATTCCATAGTTTAACTTGCGTCAATGCCAAGATTACAATAATATTAAACTCTACAACGGAGAGTTTGATCCTGGCTCAGGACGAACGCTGGCGGCGTGCTTAACACATGCAAGTCTACGAGAATAAGGTAGCAATATCTTTAGTAAAGTGGCGCACGGGTGAGTAACACGTAAGCAATCTACCTTTGGATCTGGAATAACTTCGAGAAATCGAGGCTAATACCGGATAATGCAGCGGCACCGCATGGTGATGTTGTTAAAGTTTAAGTAATGCCTATAGATGAGCTTGCGTCTGATTAGCTAGTTGGTAGAGGTAACGGCCCACCAAGGCTACGATCAGTAGCTGGTCTGAGAGGATGATCAGCCACACTGGAACTGAGACACGGTCCAGACTCCTACGGGAGGCAGCAGTGAGGAATATTGGGCAATGCCCGCAAGGGTGACCCAGCAACGCCGCGTGGAGGATGAAGGCCGTAAGGTTGTAAACTCCTGTTAGAGGAGAAGAATAGTACCGATTGGATCGGTATTTGACTGTACCCTCAGAGAAAGCCCCGGCTAACTACGTGCCAGCAGCCGCGGTAATACGTAGGGGGCAAGCGTTGTCCGGATTTACTGGGTGTAAAGGGCGCGCAGGCGGGTATAGTAAGTCAGAGGTGAAATCCTACAGCTTAACTGTAGAACTGCCTTTGATACTGTATAGTCTTGAGTTCGGAAGAGAGAGACGGAATTCCAGGTGTAGTGGTGAAATACGTAGATATCTGGAAGAACACCAGTTGCGAAGGCGGTCTCTTGGTCCGATACTGACGCTGAGGCGCGAAAGCGTGGGGAGCAAACAGGATTAGATACCCTGGTAGTCCACGCTGTAAACGATGAATACTAGGTGTTGGGTCGCAAGATTCAGTGCCGCAGCTAACGCATTAAGTATTCCACCTGGGGAGTACGATCGCAAGGTTGAAACTCAAAGGAATTGACGGGGGCCCGCACAAGCAGTGGAGCATGTGGTTTAATTCGATGCAACGCGAAGAACCTTACCTAGGCTTGAAAGGCAAGTGACAGGGTATGAAAGTACCCCTCCAGCAATGGCACTTGTACAGGTGCTGCATGGCTGTCGTCAGCTCGTGCCGTGAGGTGTTGGGTTAAGTCCCGCAACGAGCGCAACCCCTACCATTAGTTGCCATCAGGTAATGCTGAGCACTCTAATAGGACTGCCTACGCAAGTAGTGAGGAAGGTGGGGATGACGTCAAGTCCGCATGGCCCTTACGCCTAGGGCTACACACGTGCTACAATGGATGCTACAACGGGTTGCTAAACCGCAAGGTGGAGCCAATCCCTTAAAGGCATCCTCAGTTCGGATTGGAGTCTGCAACTCGACTCCATGAAGTTGGAATTGCTAGTAATCGCGGATCAGCACGCCGCGGTGAATACGTTCCCGGGCCTTGTACACACCGCCCGTCAAGCCATGGAAGCCGGGGGTACCCGAAGCCAGTGTCCTAACCGCAAGGAGGGAACTGTCTAAGGTAAAACCGGTGACTGGGGCTAAGTCGTAACAAGGTAGCCGTACCGGAAGGTGCGGCTGGATCACCTCCTTTCTAAGAGTAATCTTAACCTATGAGATTGACTGGCTTCTCACTCTTTTAATTTTTTTGTTCTTTTTATTCTGATGCTCAGGCCAAATTATCATTTTCAATTTTGGAAATGATTTTTTGTTGTCTAAGATATTTATTTGGGCCTGTAGCTCAGATGGTTAGAGCGCACGCCTGATAAGCGTGAGGTCAGTAGTTCAACTCTACTCAGGCCCACTTGGGTTGTGTGCAAGTAGATCTTAAACCTAATCCCAATTACTTAAAGAAGTTTTTGGGGCTATAGCTCAATTGGGAGAGCGCCGCCCTTGCAAGGCGGAGGTTATCGGTTCGATCCCGATTAGCTCCACATTTTAATTTTTGTTCTTTGAAAATTTGAAAGAGTAAAAGCAATGATTCTTTGAATCAACGTTTACTGAGCCTGAAAATAAATGATAGATAATGTATTATTTTTAAGAGAATACAAATCTATCTGTGTATAAAAATTTTGGATAAGTTACTAAGGGCATATGGTGGATGCCTTGGTACGAGAAGCCGATGAAGGACGCGACTACCTGCGAAATGCCTACGGATAGGTGGAAATAACCTAAGACCCGGAGATCTCCGAATGGGGCAACCCGTCTCGAGTAATGTTGAGATATCCGCAACTGAATAAATAGGTTGTGTGAAGGCAACCCAGGGAACTGAAACATCTAAGTACCTGGTGGAAAAGAAAACAATAGTGATTTCCTTAGTAGTGGCGAGCGAAAAGGAAACAGTCTAAACCATTTAACGTGTTAAAGGAAGCAACCGTTGCGTTATTGGTGTTGTGGGAATTGATCTGACTGAATTGCTAATAAGTCGAAGAGTAAAAAAACTATATTATTAGCTGAATGTTCTGGAAAGTTCAACCATAGAAGGTGATAGTCCTGTAAGTGAAAATAATATAACTCTTTGGATCAGCCTCCCAAGTACCACGGAATAAGTGGAATTCTGTGGGAATCTGCCAGAACCATCTGGTAAGACTAAATACTCTCTCGTAACCGATAGTGCATAGTACCGTGAGGGAAAGGTGAAAAGAACTCCTATTAGGAGAGTGAAATAGTACCTGAAACCATATGCTTACAAGCAGTTGGAGCTTCGATTTATCGGAGTGACAGCGTGCCTTTTGGATAATGAGCCAACGAGTTACTCGTACGTTGCAAGGTTAAGTTTCTAAGAAACGCAGCCGAAGCGAAAGCAAGTCCTAACCGGGCGATTTAAGTAACGTGCGGTAGACGCGAAACCGTGTGATCTACCCTTGTCCAGGATGAAGTGAGGGTAAAACCTCATGGAGGTCCGAACCAGTGTGGGTTGAAAACCGCTTGGATGAGGTGAGGGTAGGGGTGAAAGGCCAATCAAACTCGGAAATAGCTCGTATTCCTCGAAATAGCTTTAGGGCTAGCCTCGGGTAAAAGTGTAACGGAGGTAGAGCACTGATTGGGCTAGGGCCGTCACAACGGTACCAAACCCAGACAAACTCCGAATTCCGTATACATGTTTCTCCGGGAGTCAGGCAGTGAGGGATAAGCTTCATTGCCAAAAGGGAAACAACCCAGACCATCAACTAAGGTCCCCAAATGATAGTTAACAGAGAAAGGATGTTGAGTTGCTTAGACAACTAGGATGTTGGCTTAGAAGCAGCCATTCATTTAAAGAGTGCGTAATAGCTCACTAGTCAAGCGACTCGGCGTCGACAATACTCGGGACTTAAACTATCTGCCGAAGTTATGGATTCTC
>CAWEUT010000010.1:0-35000 GCA_963812305.1 uncultured Ignavibacteriaceae bacterium | reverse complement strand
TCTGGCTTCTTGAAAATCTTTTTAAGTTAAATCCGGCAATAACAAACTCTACTGTAAATTTTGTAAGAAAAGAATTAAGCGTAAAATTTCTTCATGATAAAATATCTTTAAAAGATTTAGTTATTCTTATTTCCTCAATTGGCTATGAACCGCAATTAAATCTTGATACCGCTGAAAAGAAGATCCCTATCAAATCAAATAAAAGCCTCTATTATAAAATTGGAGTAGCCGGATTTTGTTTTGGCAATATCATGTTATTCAGTTTTCCGGAATATTTTTCTATTACTGTTGCAGATAATTTATTAAAAACGTTTTTTGGTTATCTAAATCTTTTGCTTTCGCTCCCGGTTTTCTTCTATTCTGCATCAGATTATTTCATATCTGCATTTAAAGGGCTGCGTAAAAAAATAATTAATATTGATGTTCCATTGTCCTTAGGAATTTTAGTTCTCTTTATCAGAAGCATCTATGAATTCCTCATTCTTAATCAAGCTGGATATTTTGATTCATTAGCCGGATTAGTTTTCTTTTTACTTATTGGAAAAATCTTGCAGGAGAAAACTTATGATGCAATGAATTTTGAACGTGACTATAAAGCCTATTTCCCGCTTTCTGTGACTATCAAACAAAATGAAATAGAAAAATCAATTCCTGTTTCTAACTTGATGGTTGGGAACAGAATTATAATAAGACAAAATGAAATAGTACCGGCAGATTCTATTTTAATGAATGGCGATGGGCTGATTGATTATAGTTTTGTTTCCGGTGAATCACACCCAATTCATAAAGTTAGCGGAGAAATGATTTATGCTGGCGGCAGACAAAAATCTGGTTTGATCGAACTTGAAGTGATTAAAAAAGTTTCACAGAGTTATCTAACGCAGCTTTGGAATAATGATGCATTCAACAAAAAATCTGAAAGCCATTTTACAAATTTTTCAAACACGGTTAGCAAATATTTTACAATTGTTGTTTTGTTGATTGCTGTTATTAGTGCCGCTTTTTGGTATCCCGTTAGTTCTTCTATTGCAATTAATGTTTTTACTTCTGTGCTGATAGTTGCGTGTCCTTGTGCTTTAGCTTTATCTACACCGTTTACTTTAGGTAATGCTATGAGAATTTTTGGACGCAACAGATTTTATTTAAAGAATTCTTCCGTTGTGGAGATGCTGGCAAAAATAAATTCAATTGTATTTGATAAAACCGGAACGATTACAGAATCAGGGAAATCTGATATTATTTATTCCGGCAAAATATTAAATCAAACCGAGCAAGATTGTATAAAATCTCTTGTTAAAGGCTCAACACATCCTTTAAGTAAAAAGATTTTTGATTCAATCGATGGAACCACTTTCTATCCAGTAACAAAATTCAGCGAGCTGACAGGAAAAGGTATTGAAGGAGTAGTTTACGGCTATCATATTAAAATCGGTTCCCCGGAGTTTGTTGATTGCAAGATTATTGAGCAAGAAAAAGATAATATAAAAACCAGGGTTCATATTTCCATCAATTCCGAAGTTATAGGAAGTTTTACGGTTTCAAATTCGTATCGAGAGGGGATTGATAAAGTTATTAAAGATTTATCAAGCAAATATAATTTGTCTCTGCTTTCGGGAGATAATGCCGGCGAAAAAGAAAATCTTCTAAAAATATTTGAGAATGAATCGCAACTGCACTTTAAACAATCGCCTGAAGAAAAATTAAATTTTGTAAAACAATTACAATCGAAGCAAAATAAAGTTTTAATGATTGGTGATGGTCTAAACGATGCAGGTGCGCTCAGCCAAAGCGATGTTGGAATATCTGTAACTGATGATATAAGCAACTTTACTCCAGCATGCGATGCAATTCTTGACTCGACGCAATTAAAAAACATAGCAACTTATTTAAAGTTTTCAAAAACGAGTTTAAATATTATTCATTTAAACTTTTTAATATCATTTTTTTATAATTTAGTCGGGTTAAGTTTTGCAATTAAGGGAATGTTATCCCCACTTTTTGCAGCAGTACTTATGCCGCTTAGTTCCATTAGTGTGGTTCTTGTTGCAACACTCGCAACAAATTTTATAGCTAAAAAAAGAGGTTTGTTATCTCGGTAATAGTGGTCTTGATCGGATTTAGTTTATTAGTTGCGGTTGGATTTTTAATCGCTTTTTTGTGGAGCGTTAAAAGTGGGCAATACTCAGACACTTACACACCATCCGTTCGTATGCTTTTCGATGATGAAAAATCAAAAAAAGAACCAGTAAAAGAAATAAAATTAAAAGAAGAAAAAAAACTTGATAATTAAATTACAACTTCAATTAAAGGAGCCCTTATGCAGTTAGAGAAGTTCAGCTACGATAATAAAATCGTAAGAGACTTTACTATAGCATCATTGGTATTTGGTGTTGTGGGTATGCTTGTTGGTGTGCTTATCGCTAGCCAGCTTTTTGCCCCTGAACTGAATTTTAGTATTCCGTTTTTAACTTTCGGAAGAATCAGACCTCTGCATACCAATGCTGTTATTTTTGCTTTTGTCGGAAATGCGATTTTTGCCGGAATATATTATTCTCTTCCAAGACTTCTTAAAGCCCCAATGTTCAGTACGTTACTAAGCCGGATCCATTTCTGGGGCTGGCAATTAATTATTGTCGCCGCTGCTATTAGTCTTCCATTAGGGCTTACGACAAGTAAAGAATATGCTGAACTTGAATGGCCTATTGATATTGCTATTACACTTATCTGGGTAGTGTTTGGTATCAATATGATCGGAACGATTATTAAGCGAAGTGAAAAACATATGTATGTTGCTATATGGTTTTATCTTGCAACATGGGTAACCGTTGCTGTGCTTCACATTGTAAACTCGTTTGAACTTCCTGTAAGTTTATTTAAAAGTTATTCATTATATGCAGGTGTGCAGGATGCATTAGTTCAATGGTGGTATGGGCATAATGCTGTAGCATTTTTCTTAACAACTCCATATTTAGGTTTGATGTACTACTTCTTGCCTAAGGCTGCTAACAGACCGGTTTACTCATACAAACTTTCAATCATACATTTTTGGGCTTTGATATTTTTATATATCTGGGCTGGTCCACATCATTTATTATATTCTGCTTTACCAGATTGGGCTCAATCATTAGGAACAGTTTTTTCAATTATGTTGATTGCTCCTTCCTGGGGCGGTATGATAAACGGACTTTTAACTTTACGCGGTGCGTGGGATAGAGTAAGAGAAGATCCAATTTTAAAATTTATGGTTGTTGCAGTTACTGCTTATGGTATGTCAACATTTGAAGGTCCGATGTTATCTCTGAAAAATGTAAATGCAATTGCACACTTTACTGATTGGATTATTGCACACGTTCATATTGGTGCGCTTGGCTGGAATGGATTTTTAACTGCAGGAATGTTTTATTGGTTAATACCAAGAATATTTAAAACGGAACTCTATTCTAAAAAGATGGCTAACGTTCATTTCTGGATTGGAACACTTGGAATAGTTTTTTACGCATCTGCTATGTACTGGTCTGGTGTTGCTCAATCATTAATGTGGAAACAATTTAATGATATGGGAATGCTTCAATATCCAAACTTTTTAGAAACTACACTTCAAATTATTCCGATGTACATCATCAGAGCATTTGGTGGAACTTTGTATTTAGTTGGAATGCTGCTTATGGTTTACAATCTTACTAAAACAATGATGGCAGGTAAACTTGTTGCAAATGAAGAAGCTGAAGCTGCCCCAATGCACAAAGAAGAAAAAGAAAAAATTTCTCATCGCTGGCTGGAAGGAAAACCAATTTACTTTTTATTGGCTTCCTTAGTAGTTATTCTTATTGGCGGAATTGTAGAATTTGTACCAACGTTTTTAGTTAAATCAAATATCCCAACAATTGCTTCTGTAAAACCTTACACACCTCTTGAGTTACAAGGACGTGATTTATATATAAGAGAAGCCTGTAACAGTTGTCACTCACAGCTTGTTCGTCCTTTCAGATCTGAAACTGAAAGATACGGTGAGTATTCAAAAGCCGGTGAGTATGTTTATGATCATCCATTTTTGTGGGGATCAAAACGAACCGGACCAGATCTGCATCGCGAGGGAGGGAAATATCCAAACCTCTGGCATTATCTGCATATGGAAAATCCAAGGTCAATGTCACCTGGTTCTATAATGCCGCCTTATCCATGGTTAATAGAAAATACTCTTGATGTTTCATTAACTCCGAATAAAATTAATGTGATGAGAAGTCTTGGTGTTCCGTATCCGGAAGGATATGAAAATCAGGCAACGGATGATTTGATGAAACAAGCTGAGGCGATCGCTCTTGATTTGCAGAAGAATGGTGTACCTGCAGAACCTGATAAAGAAATAATAGCCTTGATCGCTTATCTGCAAAGATTAGGCACAGATATTAAAGCAAATCCGGTTGTAGAAAACAGATAGGATGAAAAAATGTACAAAGAAATTTTACAATCAATAGAAGGTGTTTCGGTTTATCCGATTATTTCTTTGATTGTTTTTGTTTTGTTCTTCGCTGTCATCCTGGTTTGGATGCTGAAAGTAGATAAAAAATATATTAAGAAAATGGAAAATCTTCCTTTTGAAAACGAGGAAGAAAATAATTTTAACAATACAGGTGATCTTTATGAGAAAAAAGTTTAGTTATTTCTCGATTTGTATAAGTTTGTTTTTAGTATCATCGAGTTTTGCTCAAACCACTACAACAACGGTAAAACCTGATTTCCCTCCTTCATACTATGATATTGTTGCGATGTTTTTGTTAGCAATTATCATAATTAGTTTTATTGCAATAGTTTATTATGAAGGAAGAAAAGGTGTTGCTGAAGAAGAAGTTTTAGTAAAACAACCTTCTGCTTTTGCTAAGTTTAGAAGAGCTATCACAAAAACAACTCCGGTAGAAACTGAACATGAATTATTATTAGATCATGATTATGATGGGATACGCGAGCTAGACAGTAAAATACCGCCATGGTTTTTATGGCTATTTTACATCACAATATTTTTCGCTGTGGTTTATATGTTGGACTATCATGTATTAAATTCCAGCCCGTTGCAGGATGAAGAATATCAATTGCAAGTTCAACAAGCTGAAGTTGAACGTGCCGCATTAATTAATTCAGGTGCTTTTCTAAATGAAGAATCAGTTACACTGCTTACTGATCCAGCAGCACTTGATGCAGGTAAACAGATTTTTACAACAAATTGTGTTGCTTGCCACTCTTCGGATGGCGGCGGATTAGTTGGTCCAAATCTTACTGATGATTATTGGATTCATGGCGGCGGAATTAAAAATGTATTTAAAACAATTAAGTACGGAGTAGTTGCAAAGGGCATGATAAGCTGGCAGTCCCAATTAAATCCAAAACAAATGCAGGATGTTGCAAGCTATGTTATTTCTTTACACGGAACTACACCTGCAAATCCAAAACAGCCGGAAGGTACTATTTGGAAGGAGTCTGATTCAACTGCTGTTGCATCAAACTGATGCCGTTAAAATAATTTTTTGAGAGAATTAATGGAAACCAA
The DNA here is from genome assembly GCA_963812305.1 of uncultured Ignavibacteriaceae bacterium. Classification (GTDB taxonomy): domain Bacteria; phylum Bacteroidota; class Ignavibacteria; order Ignavibacteriales; family Ignavibacteriaceae; genus IGN3. The sequence continues at coordinate 29,458 of CAWEUT010000010.1, read as the reverse complement.
TGAGAAACTGATTGACGAGCAGAAACAGGAATACAGAAACCAACTTGCAACAGTAACTGATGATGGAAAAAGAAAATGGGTTTACCCGAAAAAACCTTCGGGTAAATTTTATAATGCAAGGACAATTGTAAGTTTTTTTCTGCTTGCGTTTTTGGTTGTTGTTCCGTTCATAAAAGTAAATGGTCATCAGTTTCTTCTGTTTGATTTTTTGAACAGAAATTTTATCCTCTTCGGTATTCCATTTGGTCCGCACGATTTTCACCTCTTTGTACTTGCAATGATTTCAATAATAGTTTTCATAATTCTCTTTACTGTTGTCTTCGGAAGAATATTTTGCGGCTGGGCTTGTCCGCAAACAATTTTTATGGAAATGGTTTTCCGCAAGATTGAATATTGGATTGAAGGCGATGCAAGAGATCAGCGTAAACTGGATGCTGAAGAATGGAATGGTAAAAAAATCTTTAAAAAAGGTTTGAAGAATTTTATTTTTTTCATACTTGCATTTATAATCGCTCATATATTTTTATCCTACATCATCAGTATGGATAAAGTTATATCAATTATTTCACAACCACCCAGCGCTCACTTAACGGGATTCGTTGCTATCATTGCGTTCTCATTAATTTTTTATTGGGTATTTGCTTTTTTCCGTGAACAAGCTTGTACAATTGTTTGTCCCTACGGAAGATTGCAAGGTGTCTTACTTGATCAGGATTCAATCGTAATTGCTTATGATCATAAACGAGGTGAACCGCGCGGTAAAATAAAAAGAGGTGAAGTTCAATCTGATAAAGGCGACTGTATAGATTGTCATTTATGCGTTGATGTTTGTCCAACAGGAATTGATATACGAAATGGAATACAGCTTGAGTGTGTAAACTGCACAGCTTGTATCGATGCTTGTGATGAAGTGATGGTAAAAATTAATCGACCTAAAAAATTAATTAAATACGCTTCGCTTAACGGAATTGAAAATAAAACCAAGTTTAAGATTACACCAAGAATGATGTTGTATTCTGTTATCCTCGTTGTGTTATTAGGAATTCTCGGCTATTTACTTTCGATTCGAACTGATTATTCGGTTAATGTATTAAGAACACCGGGCATGCTCTTCCAGGAACAGCCCAACGGTAAAGTAAGTAATGTTTATGATCTTAATATTGTAAATAAAACTTTTAATGAAACGCCGGTACAGATAAAGCTTGAAAATCCTGCCGATGGTGAATTAAAATTAGTTGGAAAAGATATAGTTCTTAAATCTCAACAAATTGTCGAAACAAAATTTTTAGTTTTATTGGATAAAACTTCATTGAAGAGAATGAACACTCCAATTGAAATTGGTGTTTACGATGGAAATAAATTGATTAAAAAAGTTAAGACATCATTTTTAGGACCGGTGGAAGTAAATGAGCAAAAGTAAATTTAATTGGGGCACAGGAATATTAATTTCAATAATCGTTTTTATGATTATTACAATTGGCACGGTTGTATTTTTAATGAATCAGGATGTTGATCTTGTTGCCAGCGATTATTACGACAAAGGCATTCAGCATCAGAATCAGATTGATCGAGAGAACAGAACTAATTCGATGAGTGAGGCTGTTCAGATAATTCCTGAAAATGGTTTTGTAAGATTGGCTTTCCCAAAATCTTATTCACAAAAAAGTTTAACAGGAACAATTCAATTTTATCGTCCATCTGATTCTAAAAAAGATTTTGCACTTTCGATTTCAATCGATACAAGCGCACAGCAATTAATTCCAACTCAAAATCTTGAAAAGGGTTATTGGAAAGTAAAACTTAATTGGACTCTGGATTCCATGGAGTATTATAAAGAAAGTTCTTTTGTAATTAATTAAGGGATCGGAAATTGGGATTTCAGTTGAACGGTAAGTCTAATTGTCATTTCGACCGAAGGGAGAAATCTGTTTCAATTGAAATTAAAGATTTCTCAGTCGAGGTCTCCTTCGAAATGACTTACCCCTTTTTTATCTAAGTATTAATTAAATTATATGTCACCAGAAATATTAACAGCATTCTTTGTCGGATTATTTGGAAGCTTCCATTGCATTGGTATGTGCGGACCAATCGCAATTGCACTTCCTGTTCCAAACTCTAACAATCTTTCTTTTGTTGCTGGTAGATTGCTTTACAACCTTGGAAGAGTTACAACTTACTCTTTTCTTGGTGCAGTATTTGGGCTGCTCGGTTCACGTCTTGTGATTTCAGGATTTCAACAAAGTATTTCAATTGTACTTGGAGCTGCAATTGTGATTGCGGTTTTAATTCCACCAAAGTACAAAGCAAAAATAACTCAGCATAAAATTATTCAGAAAATTACACTTGCCATTAAAATCCGGAATAAGTGATTTATTTAAGCGAGGAACTTTTTCTGCAATGTTTCTTATCGGAATACTTAATGGATTTCTTCCGTGCGGATTAGTTTACGTTGCATTAGCAGGCGCTATTGCCAGCGGCGATGCAATCTCCGGAGCAGCAGTTATGATTTTATTTGGACTTGGAACAGTTCCAACAATGTTTGCTGCAACCATATTTGGAAAGTTTATTAATATTAATATCCGAAGAAAGATTACAAAAGCAGTTCCTGTTTTTGCCTTGGTACTTGGTTTACTTTTTATTCTGCGTGGAATGGGTTTAGGAATTCCATACATCTCACCAACAATCTCTGCACAAGTTGTAAATGAATCCAATTTGGATTGCCACTAAAGCGCATAGGGCAAAGAGAATAACTCAAACTTATAGCGCAAAGAAAAACAGATGAGGTTTATTTTTCCTTACTATATCCCCACGCATTCATGCATTATGCAACCATACAGCCATGCTTCTATATATTGATCCATCAAAAATTATATCAAAGCAAAATATTCGGGAAAGGATCAATTTTTATAAGAATTTGCGATCGTAATCGAAAAATACCATAAGAATTTGCGATTATAATCGAAAAATATTATGTTTGACCAAAAACGTTAGGTTTTGTATGATCAAGAGAGAAATCCAAGCTTCAATTGAAAGCAAATTATTCAAAGGCAAACTTATAATAATTTATGGCGCACGCCAGGTTGGAAAGACTACTCTCATTAAAAAAATTGGAGAGAAATTTGAAAACAAATCTTTCTACTTAAATTGTGATGAACCCGACATCAGAGGATTGCTTACCGATGCAACTTCTACTCAATTAAAAAATTTGGCGGGGCAGAAAAAAATAATTTTAATTGATGAAGCACAACGTGTAAAAAATATTGGAATTACACTTAAATTATTTGTAGATCAATTAAAAGATGTTCAGGTTATCGCAACTGGTTCCTCAGCTTTTGAACTTTCAAATGTTATTAACGAACCACTCACCGGAAGAAAATATGAATATCATTTGTTTCCTATTTCAATGAGAGAGTTGAGCAGCGATTTTGGATGGCTTGAAGCGAATCGATTGCTTGAAGAAAGAATTATTTTTGGAATGTATCCTGAAATAATTCTTAATCCCATCGAAAAGAAACCTTTGCTTAAAGAAATTACAAGAAGTTATTTATTTAAAGATATTTTAAGTTATGAAGGAATCCGTAAACCTGAAATTCTGGAAAAACTACTAATTGCACTTGCCGCACAAATTGGGAGTGAAGTTTCATATAATGAATTATCCAATACAGTTGGTATCGATAAAGACACGATTACAAAATATATTGATATTTTGGAGAAAGCTTTTATCGTTTTTCGCTTAAATCCCTTTAGCAAAAATCTTAGAACTGAAATAACAAAGATGCGTAAGATTTATTTTTATGATACAGGAGTTAGAAATGCTTTAATTACTAATTTTAACAGTTTGGAAAGTAGAAATGATAAAGGTGCTCTTTGGGAAAATTTTATGATTTCTGAAAAACTTAAAATGAATCAGGCTCTTGGGATTGATGTAAAATCTCATTTCTGGAGAACTTCACAGCAGCAAGAGATTGATTATATAGAAGATATTGATGGCAATTTGCATACTTATGAATTTACATTTAATGAGAAAAAGAAAAAGCAAATTTCAAAAACATTTATTAATGCATACAAAACTAAGACGAATGAAATTATTAATAATAAAAATTATGGAAGCTTTTAGGGATTGAGTAATCTTTATGCGTAAGTGGAAAAAAATATTAATCGGTTTATCCGTAACGATTATAATAACTTTTATAATTGCCGGCGGCATATTTTATAATATGCTTGTCCTCTTCTTTACCGCAGTATTCGGGTGAGATTAAATCCTCAAAAATTATTAATGATATTGAAATCTACCGTGATAGTTTTGCTGTTCCATATATAATTGCACAATCTGATGAAGATGCTGCTTTTGCTTTAGGATATCTGCACGCTCAGGAAAGATTATTTACAATGGATCTTATCCGCAGAGCAGGTGAAGGAAGATTTAGTGAAATACTTGGTGAGAAAGCAATTCCATTTGATAATATGTTTCGCACAGTTGGAATAAAAAGAAATATTGAAAAAAATCTTAGTATGTACGATCCATCAGTGATGAAAATTTTGCAAGCATACTCTAATGGTGTAAATGAATATCTAAAAGAACGCAAAGGAAATTATGCGATAGAATTTGATGTACTTGGATATCAACCCGAACAATGGAAACCGATTCATAGTTTAATTGTTATTAAAATGATGGCGTGGGAATTAAATATCAGTTGGTGGACTGATCTTTCTTTTGCAGAGCTGATTCAAAAACTCGGCAAAGAAAAAGTTTTAGAAATTTTACCTGATTATCCGGAAAATGCCCCGACAATAATTGCAGATAATTTCAAATATCTTCCCGCAATAAATTCTACTCTCGCGGAAACCGATAAAGCATTTCGCCAGATGATGGGCTGGACCGGCACGCATATCGGATCAAACAATTGGGTTGTGAATGCGAACAAATCTGTATCCGGTAAACCAATAATTGCAAACGATCCGCATCTTGCTTTTAGTGCGCCGGGTAAATGGTATGCTGCAGTTATTAAAAGTCCAGGCTGGAATGCCGCAGGTGTTACTTTACCTGGTGTTCCTGGAGTTGTGATCGGTAAAGGAGAAAATATTTCCTGGGTTCTTACAAATGTTATGAATGATGATGCGGACTTTTATGTTGAAAAACTTGATTCATCAAAAACAAAATATTTTTTTGATGGGCAATGGCAAAATCTTAAAATCATAAAAGACACAATAAAAGTTAAAGATGGTAAAGATCAGGTAATTACAATTAAAGAAACTCATCGTGGTCCAATTATTTCAAATATTCATCCGTTTAAGTTTATTTACAATAAAGAAGAGCATAGAAATTCCACCAATTAGTATGCGGTGGTCCGGAAATGAATTCAGTGATGAGATGCTTGCATTTTATAAACTCAACAAAGCAAAAAACTGGAATGAATTTCGTGATGCAGTAAAATATTTTGGAATTCCCGGACAGAATTTTGTTTATGGCGATGCACAAGGTAACATCGGATATATAATGGGTGCTCGTATTCCTTTACGAAAAAGCAACAATCCAACATTAGTTTTTGATGGAACAACATCTGAAAATGATTGGAAAGGATTTGTACCGACTGATGAAATTCCCGCGATACTAAATCCAGCAGAAAATTTTATTGCATCAGCAAATAATAAAGCTATTAAAAATTTTAAATATCATATTTCAAATCTTTGGGAACCTTCATCCCGTATTGATAGAATAAGGGAGTTATTAACATCAAAACAAAAACAATCAGTAAATGATTTTAAAAAATATCAAATGGATCAAGTATCACCTTATGCAAAAACTATCGTACCATACATTTTAAAATCGTTTGAAGGAATAAAAGTAAAAGATAAAAATCTTAATATCTCGCTTGATCTGTTGGATAAGTGGGATTTTGAATTGAATAAATACAGCCAGACATCAGCAATTTATTCAGTCTTTCTGAAGTACTTGTTAAAAAATATTTATCACGATGAAATGGGTGATGATCTTTACAATCGTTTTGTGTTTCTCGCTAATGTTCCTTATAGAAGTTTACTTCAAATTTTAGAAAAGCCGGAATCGATTTGGTTTGATGACATCAATACAAAAAAGAGAGAAACCTCTGAAGAGATTATCAGAAAAAGTCTTTCAGATGCTTTAACATATCTTGAAGAAAATTTTGGAAAAGATTTAACCAATTGGCAATGGGGCAATATGCATAAGGTAACTTTCAAACATGCTTTTAGCGGTAATTTTTCTTTGCTTGATAAATATATAAACATAGGTCCGTATGAACTTGGCGGGGACGGCACAACTATGTTTAATACGGAATATCCATTTGCAGAAAGTATCGAAGAGTTTTCAATGTTTCGTCATAATGAATTTGATAACGTACTTGGTCCATCAATGAGATTTATCTTTGATTTTGCAAATCCGGATGAGTTTTATTTAATACTTACAACCGGTCAATCAGGAAATGTTATGAGTGAAAATTATCGTGATCAAACCCCATTATGGCTAAATGGCAAGTATATGAAAATTAGAACCGATGAAGCATCAATTAGAAAGAATAGTAAAAGATTATTAAAAATTGCTCGCCAGTAATTTTATGAAAGTCATTTCGACTGAGTCTTCTGCTATAAGCATCCCTTTGGGAGAAGGAGAAATATTAGACTTTATTGTCTGACAGATTTCTCACCCCGATAAATCGGGGATTCGAAATGACATTTGTATTATACATCCATCAAGATTTTCAGTAAGTATTATTATATTTGATTTGTATTCATAAATAATTGAGAATGTATGAAAGTAATTGAACATTTAGAGAAAGCTAAGAATCCACTAATTAGTTTTGAATTGATTCCGCCAAAACGAGGCGGAGATATAAAAGGTCTTTTATCCGTTCTTGATGATATAACAAAATTTAATCCGCCGTTTATTGATATAACATCACACGCTGCAGAGGTTATCTATGAAGAAACAGCAACCGGCATAAAGAAAAAAATTAAAAGAAAAAGACCCGGCACACTTGGTATTTGTGCACTGATCCAGAATAAATATAATATTGATGCCGTCCCTCACGTATTAACAAAAGGATTTACTCGTGAAGAGACGGAGGATTTTTTGATTGAACTAAATTATTTACAGATTCAAAATGTACTTGCAATTCGCGGTGATGATTCCGGTTATGAAAAACCAATTCCTGAAGGGAAAAGCAAAAATCCTTATGCCGCTGATTTAGTAAAACAAATTATTAATATGAATCACGGTAAATATTTGGAAGATAGTTTACTTGACGCACGCCCCACTGATTTTTGTGTCGGTGTTAGCGGTTATCCTGAAAAACATTTTGAAGCCCCAAACTTGAAAACAGATGTAAAATTTGTTAAAGAAAAAGTTGATGCAGGAGCTGATTATGTTGTTACCCAGATGTTTTATGATAATGAATATTATTTCAATTTTGTTGATTTGTGCAGAGAACTTGGAATCAAAGTTCCTATTATTCCGGGATTAAAAATTCTAACATCACGTGCTCATTTAACTTCAGTTCCAAAAAATTTCTATATAAATATTCCGGATGGACTTGCAGATGAAGTAATGGCAGCAAAACCGGAGCATGTTCTTGATATCGGTGTTGAGTGGGCGGCAAAACAAGTTGAAGAACTTTTAAATAAAAATGTTTCGAGCGTCCATTTTTATATAATGCAAAATTCTAAACCAATTATAAAATTGATGGAAAGATTAAAGTTTTAATTAAATGGTTAAAAAAATATTAAGAGGCAAAAAAATAAAATGGGGAATAGCCGGCTGCGGAAGATTTGCAGAACAATCTTTTTTGCCTGCAGTTAGATTAACAAGAAGAAGTGCGGTTACTTCTCTTTACAGCAGAGATATCAATCGTGCCAAATCACTTGCAGAAAAATTTGGTGTGCAGAATTCGTTTGATAATTTTGACGATTTTTTGAAATCAGATATTGATGCTGTATTTGTAGCAAGTTCTAATGCTCATCATTATCAGCAAGTAATTAAAGCAGCAAAGGCTGGGAAAAACATACTTTGTGAAAAACCGCTTGCATCTAACTTCTGCACAAGCAGAAGAGATGGTTAAAGTGTGTAAGGATAATAATGTACTGCTTGCTGTAAACTATGTTCATCGTTTTCATCCTCTTGTTATCAAGGCAAAAGAATTAATTGTTGATCAAAAACTTGGCAAACTTGTTTCTATTGATGTTCACTTCAATATTGATTTTCCGCCAGATAATAATTTTAGATTTAAAAAAGAATTAAGCGGCGGCGGGGCTTTACGCGATATCGGAACTCACATGATTGATTTGCTTAGATTTTTTGGCGGTGAAATTGAAAATATTGATGGCGTAGTTGGTAATTTGATTTATCAAAGTGAAGTTGATGATTTTGCACTTGGTAACGTTAAATTTTCAAAAGGCGGATATGGAACTTTTAATGTTTCTTTTAATAACAAGAAAGCTTTTAACAGAATTGAAATACTTTGCCATAAAGGTGCAATCGCGATTGATAATTTGATCGGAAGAAAATTATTAGCACCAAAACTTACAATACTTTTAGAAGATGAAACAAGAAAAAGTTTTAGAAAGCGTGGTAATAAAATACACTTTGTAATACGCTCAGTTCAGAAATCATTTCTTAACAATGAAGCTCCGCATGCAACAGGTGAGGATGGATTGATTAACTTAAAACTTATGGAAGAATTGGAACAGAAATGTCTCTCAAGAAAAAGTTAGTTGAGATTTGTCATAAAGTATATGAAAAAGGATTTGTTTCAGCATATGATGGTAACATTTCCTGCAGAACATCCAGCAACACGGTTTTAATAACCCGATCCGGAATTTGTAAAGGTGATGTTACTGAAAAAGATATTGTTGAAATTGATTTAAATGGAAAAGTATTATCTGCAAAACAGAAAATATCTACAGAACACAAAATTCATCTTTACGCTTATCAAAAAAGAAAAGAAGTAAATGCTGTTGTGCATTGTCATCCAACTTATGCAACGGCTTTTGCATTGATTGGTGAAGGACTTGAGAAGCATTATTTACCGGAAGTTTTTTTAACGATTGGTAAAATTCCTCTATGTAAATATGCAACTCCATCAACGGATGGTGTTCATAAAAGTTTAGAACCTTATATAAATTATTCCTGGGCTATGCTCCTTCAAAATCACGGGGCTGTAACTCTTGGTAAAAGTTTGGATGATGCATATTTCAAAATGGAAAAACTTGAACACGCTGCAAAGATTATTTTGTTAGCAAGATTGATAGGAAAACCTAGAGAGCTTTCAAAAAAAAATATTAATGATATTCTAAAAATATCAGAAAGCACTTACGGAATTATTCCTGATAAAAGAAATATTTAATCAGATTCATTCAAATTGTCATCCTGAGTGAAGTCGAAGGATGACCTTTATAATAGAAGTAATCACACTTCGTCTTCGCTCAGTGTGACATTAAAGTTTTAGGATTTAAATGGATAAAAAATTAAAAGTACTTTTACTTCTCGGTGGCACCTCACCTGAAAGAGAAGTATCCAAAGTCAACCGGCAAATCAGTTTACAATGCACTAATTAATCTTGGTCATGAGGTTGTAATTCTTGATCCAGCTTATGGTATTAATCAGCCTCTTGAAGTTGAAGAATATTTTAGTGAAAATGATTTTACCGAAATCTCAAACGAGAATTATCTGGATGCAATAAATCTTATTTTCCCTTCAGAAATTAGTATCGCCTTTCTTGCGCTTCACGGAAAATATGGAGAAGACGGAACAATACAATCGTTACTGGAATTAAAAGGTATAAAATTTACTGGCTCTAAAGTTTTATCCAGTGCTATAGCAATGGATAAAATTATGTCTAAAATTTTATTTGAAGAATATCATGTTCCAACTCCTGAATATTTCCATTTTAAAAAAGGTGAGCGAGCAACTGAAGAAGTAAAAAATTTAATCGAACAAAAATTTGGTTTCCCTGCAGTTGTAAAACCAAACGATCAAGGATCAACAGTTGGATTGACAATCTGTAAATCTTCCGATCAACTTACTGAAGCTATTCGTAATGCATTTGAGTATTCAGATAGAATTTTGGTTGAAGAATACATTCCCGGCAGAGAATTAACTGTTGCCGTTATTGATAATACTGCATTACCTGTTCTTGAAATCAGACCAAAGCATGAGACTTATGATTATGAATGCAAATACACTTCTGGAATGAGTGAATACATTGTGCCGGCAGATGTTCTCGATGAAGTTGCAAAATCTATGCAAGAGATTGCGGTGCAGGCTTGTAAATCTTTGCGGTGCGAAGTTTATGCACGAGTTGATTTTCGCTTGAGTCCCGATAATCAAATTTATGCTTTAGAGGTAAACACATTACCCGGAATGACATCAACAAGTCTTGTTCCCAAAATGGCAAAGGCAGTTGGAATTTCTTTTGAACAGCTTGTTGAAAAAATTATTACTCTAAGTTTAAAATGAAATTTATAGAGAATAAGAAAACTCGTTTTTATATTATTGCTGCTGTTGTTGTTATCGGAACATTGTATCTGTTATTTAATAGCTACGGCGTTGTAAAGTATGCAAAGGTTAAAAGTGAATTAGAAGATTTGAATACACGAATAACACAGCTTGAAGAAGAAAATAGAAAGTTAGAAGCAGAAATTGATTCACTAAAAAGAAATGTGCCAGCAAAGATTGAAAAGATAGCTCGTGAAAAGTATGATATGATTAGACCTAATGAAAAGAAAATAGAATTTAAAGCCGGAAGAATGATATAAGAATGACATCACGAATCCTGGTATTGATATTCGCTCATTGTTGAGTTAACCCGTCATCCCGAGCGTAGTCGAGGGAGGGAATCTAAGGTTGAATAAAAGGTCAGCCTTCGTCTCCGCTCAGACTGACGATCAAAAGAATGACTTAGAAATATGAATAATAAAATTAAAATTCCTACCACACCACTAGCAGAAAGAATTCGCCCGCAAACTATAAGTGATTTTTTTGGACAGCAGCATTTACTTGGATTGGGAAAACCAATTCGTTTGATGATTGAGAATGATACTCCATCATCATTTATTTTATGGGGACCTCCCGGAACAGGCAAAACTACTATTGCTCGAATCATAGCTAATCAGACCCAGGCAGAATTTTTTCAAATCAACGCTGTATCAAGCGGAGTAAAAGATATTCGTGCTGTTATTGATATTGGAACACGCAATAAAGAAATTGGAAAGCGTACAATACTTTTTATAGATGAGATTCATCGTTTTAATAAAGCACAGCAGGATGCGTTACTGCATTCAATTGAATCCGGTGTTTTGATTTTGATTGGTGCAACAACTGAAAACCCATCGTTTGAAGTAATACCTGCTCTGCGATCCCGTGCAAGAGTTTTTGTTTTGGAAGAATTATCCAAGCAAGATTTAGTTGATATTTTAAAATCAGCAATTGAGAAAGATGAATTTCTTAAAACAGCTTAATATTAAATCGGTTGATGAAAACTATTTAATTTATCTTTCCGGTGGTGATGCGAGAATTATGCTCACAATTCTTGAAGCTGCTGTAATTCAGGAAATCAATAAAGATGAAATTGTTCTGACCAAAGAAATATTTGAAAATATTGTACAGAGAAAAAATATTTTATACGATAAAGGCGGTGAAGAGCATTACAATGTTATTTCAGCATTTATAAAAAGTGTTCGCGGCAGTGATCCCGATGCTGCATTGTATTGGATGGCACGAATGCTTGAAGGTGGTGAAGATCCATTATTTATTGCAAGAAGATTAATAATTCTTGCATCGGAAGATATTGGAAATGCTTCACCAAATGCTTTGGTACTTGCAGAAGCTGCTTTTAGTGCTATTCACAAAATTGGTATGCCGGAAGCACGAATAATTTTAGCACAGTGTGTTACATACCTGGCATCTCAGCCTAAAAGCAATGCTTCTTATATGGGAATTGAAAGTGCGCTTGAAGAAGTAAGAAAAAATCCAATTGCCGCAGTTCCAAATCATTTGCGAAATGCACCAACAAAACTGATGAAAGAAATTGGTTACGGAAAAAACTACAAGTACGCACACGATTTTGAAAATCATTTTGTAGAAGAAAATTATCTGCCGGATGATTTGAAGAATAAACAATTTTATTTTCCAACTGAAAACGGTCAGGAAAAAAGATTAAAAGATTGGCTTAAAGTTTTTATGGAAGACAAAAAAGAATTATAAATAATGCCAGATAATCAACTTACCTGCAAAATCTGTAATAATAATTCCAACAATCAAATTCTAAAAGTACGGGAAATGTATTTTGGAACCAGGGAAGTATTTGATTATCTGGAATGTTCAAACTGCGGATGTCTTCAATTACTTAATCCGCCAAAGGATTATTCTTCACATTATCCTAAAGATTATTTTACATTTCAGCAAAAGCACGAAGGAAGAATTAAATCCATACTCAATCGGTATCGTGATAAAGCTGCGATGGGTGAAAAATCTTTTCTTGGAAATATTTTATATAAAAAGTTTGGTGAGCCTACTTACATATCACGATTAAAGATTGCGGAAGTCGGATTTAATGATTCTATTCTTGATGTTGGATGCGGCAAGGGAATTCTTCTTCATAAAATGAAAGAATCTGGTTTTGAAAACGTTCTTGGCATTGATCCTTTTATTGATGATACAATTATTTATCCAAACGGATTAAAAATTATTAAGAAAAATTTTAATGAATTAGAAGGCAAATTTGATTTTATAATGTTCAATCACTCGTTTGAGCATATGGAAAATCCTTTTGAAGTTATGAAGCAATCAAATAGACTTCTAAATAAAAATAAATTTTTACTTGTAAGAATTCCTGTTGCTGATTCTTATGCTTTCAAACATTACAGAGAAAATTGGTGCTCACTTGATGCTCCAAGACATTTGTTTCTTCATACAAAAAAATCCATTGAGTTATTGGCAAAGGAATCCGGATTTGAAATAAAGAAAATTAATTATGATTCACGAAGCTGGCAATTGTGGGGAAGTGAACAGTACTCAAAAAATATTTCTTTGATGGATGAACGATCTTATTATATCAATCCGAAGAAATCAATTTTTACAAAAAAAGAAATTGATGAATTTGAAAAGCGAGTTTTAGAGTTAAATAAAAAAGGAGAAGGTGATCAGGCAGAATTTTATTTGCAGAAGATTAATCAGCTCACATCAACATAAACATTTTACCGGGCAACTGCTTTACCATTCCTTTAAACTCAAGCGAAAGCAAATTAACCAGACAATCCGATGTTGATTGATTTGTCATTTCAGCAATCTTATCAATCTGCAATGGTTCATTAAGCAGGCAGTTGTAAATCTTCTCTTCAAAAATTGTTAAATCCTTCTGCTGTTTTGGGATGTTTTTTCCAAGTACCGGTTTTAATTTTAATTCAAGTTCAGTTAAAATATCTTCAGCATTTTTTACTAACTTCTGCTTCACCTCGTTGGATTAAGCAAGTTAGTTCCTTCGGATTGCTTAACTCCAAGGTTGCCGGGAATAGCAAACACTTCTCTATTCTGATCAAGTGCCAATCTTGCTGTTTGCATTGCCCCGCCGGTAATTGCTGTTTCGATTACAAGAGTTCCAAGTGTTAATCCGGAAATGATTCTGTTTCTCTTTGGAAAATTTTCTGCATTTGGAAGTGTGCCAAGATTAAACTCGGAAATGATAACGCCTTTATCACGAATCTCATTAAACAGCTTTTTGTTTTCTGCAGGATAAATTACATCCAAACCTGAACCAATAACCGCAATTGTTCTTCCATTGTTTTTTAATGCTGATGAATGTGCGACTGAATCAATTCCGCGAGCCATGCCGCTTACAATTGTAATGTTTTGCGCTACTAAATCTGTAACAATTTTTTCTGCCTGGATTTTACCATAATTAGTTGGCTGTCTTGTTCCAACAACTGCTATGGAGTATTTATCTTTTTCATCAAACTGACCAAGCACATATAAAACCAAAGGTGGATCATAAATCTTTTTTAGCAGTGGTGGAAAATCTTCATCCCAAACAGTTATAATCCTGCCGCCTAATTTCTCTAAGACCTTTAATTCTTTTTCAAGAAATTTTGTAATCGAATCTTTTTCTGATGATATTTTACGAATTCGTGAAGCAAGCTCTTTGCTAATGCCTTCAGTTTCAATTAGTTCTGATGTTGTGGCGGAAAGTATATTTGGTAATTTTTTAAATCGAGCAAGCAGATTTCTAATTTTAGCAGGACCGATTCGATCAACGGAAAGTAGTAGAAAAAGATCGGTTAATTGTTCAAAAGTAAGTTTGCCCAATTTTTAATTTGGATTGGTTTATGATTAAGTATTTGAAAGTAAGATCTTAAATGATTTCAAAGTTTTTCTTGCCTGTCATACCTGAAAGTGTTTTAGCTTATTTGTCATTTCGAACGAAGAGAGAAATCTAAATATTTAGTTGTAAAAGATTTCTCACCGACTAAAGTCGGATTCGAAATGACATAAAATATTTCCACAATCTGGAAAAATAAATTGCAAAATAAAAACCTAATTTTCAGTCTTTACAACTTCTGGCTCTGCGACTGCTTTTTTACGATAGAAAATAGAAGCAGGCATAACAACGACAAACCCAAGAAAAAGTAAAATGGGAGAAATTAAAAGTGATGATGAACTATCCCACTCACCAAGACTCATAAAATAAAAACCAAAAATTATAAGCAGCATTCCCAATCCAAACAAAAGATAATTTGTTTTTTCCCAATACATATTAAAAGGTGATGGAAGAGTTTTTGTAGTGCTGGTCTTTACATTTTTCTTTTTTGTCTTTACTGCCATAAGTACTCCGGGTTTAAAATAAGAACCCGGTGATGGGGTATCACCGGGCCTGACTCATTCACATCAAAGGGCAGGGGAGAACCCTTTGAAAGAGTCGGTTGAAAAATAATTTGATAAATGTTCTTTGTCAAGTATTATTTGATATTAATTATTTACTTATCTGATATACTATTTTTCTGATAGTATCAAACTGTAAATATGGATATTCAGCGCGAATTGCGTCAATCGCATCGCCGGCACTTAATTTACCGGATCTTAGCTGCTTAAATTTTTTCCTTATCTGATAATCTCTGACGGCTTTTTCGTCTATCAAGCCATGAGTATCAAGAAGATCAAATATGTCATCGCTGATCAATTCAGACAACGGATTGTCTATTTTTGCTCTTATTTCTCTCATTATGTGTTCCTCCTAAGATGTTAGTGTTTGCGTTTACCTAAAAGTATCGTATCAAATCGTATAATTAAATCTCCATTATAAGTTTTGTAAATATAACAAAAAACCGACCAGAGAAATTCCCTAAATCGGTACATTTGCTACTCTGGTTAATTTTCCAACTATTTAATATTTAGACGAACGAAAATTAAAACTGTAGCAAATCGGTTATATATTTATTCCTTTGTTTATTACTGATGCAAATATTGACAGAAAAAAGTAAAATGTCAAGCTTTTTTTGATCGGAAGTTAAAGCTCAAATAAAAATAGTACGCTGATAGTTATGATTTAATAAGATCAGTTATGATCATAAAATTATCAGTCGAATCAGCGTACCATTTCTTCAAAATTGACATTTGCTATATTACCATATCTTAAAAAGATGTTGTAAATTTGATAAGATTTATTCAATACTCATATAGTAATAAGAAAAATATTAATGAAAACAGCACTAATTACAGGAATAACCGGACAAGACGGAGCTTACTTAAGTAAGTATCTTTTAGAAAAAGATTATAAAGTAATCGGAATAACCAGAAACCTGCAATCCGGTAATTCAAATGGATTAAGTTTTCTTGGTGTTGAAAACGATGTTCAATTAGTTGAAGCAAACGTTTTTGATCTTTCAAACATTATTCGTTTGTTAGAAAAATTTAAACCTGATGAATTCTACAATCTTGCTGCACAAAGTTCTGTTGGATTATCATTCGAACAGCCAATTGGTACACTTGAGTATAATATTATTTCTGTTGCAAATATTTTAGAAGCTATACGTATTGTTGATAAGAAAATAAAAATCTATCAATCTTCCAGCAGTGAGATGTATGGCAATGTTGCAAAAGAAAAACTACCGATTGATGAAGATTTTATAATTCATCCTGCAAGTCCTTATGCAATTTCTAAAGCTGCTGCACACTGGACTTGCGTAAACTACCGCGAAGCGTACAATTTATTTATCTCAAGCGGTATTTTGTTTAATCACGAATCCGTTTTAAGACGACAAAACTTTGTAACAAAAAAAATAATTTCATCTGCAATAAAAATTAAAAACAAAGAACTTGATTCTCTTAAAGTTGGTAACACATCCATACAAAGAGATTGGGGTTATGCACCTGAATACATAAAAGTAATGTGGAAAATGCTGAATGTACCCAAACCTAATGATTATATAATCTGCACAGGTGAAGCACATACTTTGCAGGAGTTTATTGATAAAGTATTTATTAAGCTTGGTCTTGATCCTGAAAAGTTTGTAAAATTTGATAAAGCACTTTACCGTCCTGTTGAACTTGAAGTAATTTACGGCAATCCCAAAAGAGCTAAAACAGAACTGGAATGGAATTACTCCTTATCTTTTGATGAGCTGATTGAAAAGCTTATTGAAGATGAAATAAAATACCAGGAATGGTGGATGAGTAAGACAAGATAATAATTGCTTAACCGCAAATTCTATTTTGTTAAATGTCTTTACTCTTAAAAGAATAAGTTTATTTTAGAAATAGTTCTTTTCGATTTTTATTATTCATTTTTTCATAGGGGCTCTTTATGAAAAAGTTAGTTTTGGTTATTGGGTTAATTACTTTTTATTCTCTCCAGTTAAATGCGCAATGGGTTCAAACTAATGGACCATACTACAATAATTTATTAATTTCACCAAGTGCTATAACATTTAATGGAAGTGATATTTTTACTGGAACTATACAAGCCGGAAGCATCTTTAAATCCAGTGATAATGGTACGAATTGGAATTTGACAAATACAGGAATTACTTCATCATATATCAACACACTTGTTTGTAGTAACGGTGTACTTTTAGCGGGCACCGATTACGGTATATTTAGATCAACAAATAATGGTTATGCAATGGTATCCCTCTAATAATGGATTAACTAGATTATTTGTTACAACTTTAACAACTAATGAAAACAATATTTTTGCAGGAACAAGTAACGGTATCTATCTATCAACAGATAATGGCATTAATTGGAACCCAATTAATATAGATATGTATGAAGTACAAATAACTGGAATACTAAATATTGGCGATTCTCTTTTTGCTGCAACTCAAAGTGATGGTGTTTATATTTCAACTGATTTAGGGAACAGTTGGTTTATATCCAATAGTGGATTAACTGATCCTAATCTAATGGGATTGACGGAAGTTGACGAAAATATTTTTGTTGTTAGTAGATATGTGGGTGTTTTTAAGTCAACTGATAAAGGTATGAGCTGGTCGGTATCTAATAATGGATTGCCTTCAGGATTGTATCCACGAACTATAATAAGTTATGATAGTCTTTTATTTTTAGGTGCTGGTATTGGTGTTTTTGTGTCAGATGATCAAGCTATAAACTGGAAAAATATAACTCCTGGATTAGCAAATACTGTTGCTGAAGTTTTAGGTGCAAACAACGATTCTCTTTATGTTGGTCCTTATCAGGGTGGAGTATGGAAACGCTCAATCACTAATATTTTAACAGATGTTAAGAAGGACTTTAGTGAGGTTCCAAATAAATTCTCTTTATCCCAAAACTACCCAAACCCATTTAACCCAAGTACAAAAATAAGTTGGCAATCTCCAGTAAGCGGTTGGCAAACATTAAAAGTTTATGATGTTTTAGGAAATGAAGTTGCTACTTTAGTAAATGAGTATAGATCAGCAGGAAGTTATGAAGTTGAATTCAATCCAGCAGTCAGTATCAAGCAGTCTAGCAAATGGAGTTTATTTCTATCGTTTGCAAGCTGGTGATTATGTTGAAACTAAAAAAATGATTTTGTTGAAGTAAGTTTAAGAAGTATTTATGAAAAAGTTATTTCTATTAATTTATCTTATGTTAAATCAAATTTCCTTCCCTCAATGGATCAATTCAAACTGTCCTATACGTGATCCAAATGCAATATTTTTTAAGGATTCCCTATCTGGAATAATAATTGGTCACGATTATACGCACAAAACCACAGATGGAGGTAATACCTGGTTTATTCCTAATTCTCAATTTTTTTTGGACGCTGGCTTATATTTTGTAAACGATGAAGTTGGATTTGCATATGGTTATCATCTTGAAAAAACAACTGATCTGGGTGATAATTGGACGGTTTTATTGCCAGAAGGATATCGTCCTTTTTCTGATATAGAATTTGTAAATGATTCAACTGTGCTATTTAATAGGTGATAGAGGAGAAATTTATATTACTCGCTGATCAATGAGAGAATTGGGACTAATACTTAGCTATGCAAATAACGATAGTATTTCATTGGGTAGCCTGCATTTCATTTTTGAAGAATATGGTTGGATAACAAGTTTTCAGAGTTATGTAGGAGATTTTAGATTATTAACTACTAACGGGGAGACTAAGTTTGGAATAGGACAACATATGAACATGCCTACTTTCTGAAAACAGTTTTTAACTCCTGATATCGGATATGCTATCAGATTATCAGAAGAGAAAAGTTTATAAAACAATAAATGGTGGAATGGACTGGACACTAATTACAAACCCATTCAATAATAGTGGAGATAGAACAACCTCAATTTATTTTCTGAATGCAGAATACTGGATTTATTTGCGGTGCAGTTTGGAGTAATAATCATCTTTTGGAAGAATATATAAAACAATTTGCTGGTGAAACATGGATAAGGATATATGCTGATGACAGACCAAATTCCTATATTCATCATATATTTTTCTAAATGAAAACTTAGGTTGGGCTTTAACTGCTTACGGTGTTTATTATACAAGTATCCGGAGGTATTACTTCAATAGAAGATTCAGTAGAAAATTACTCAAAAGACATTTTTATCTTATTCCAAATTACCCAAACCCATTTAATCCAAGTACAAAAATAAGTTGGCAGTCTCCAGTAAGTGGTTGGCAAACTTTAAAAGTTTATGATGTTTTAGGAAATGAAGTTGCAACTTTAGTTAATGAATATAGACCAGCTGGTTCTTATGAAATAGACTTTCAGTCTTCAATCGGCAGTTGGCAGTTGGCAAACGGAGTTTATTTTTACCAGTTACAAGTTGGTGATTTTGTTGACACTAAGAAAATGATTTTACTGAAGTAAAAATTAATTTTTACTGTTGAGGACAAATGATCAAGAATACAATTTTTTATGTAAATCTGATTTCAATTATTTTGATATTAAATACATCCGTCTGCCCACAGACTACTCCCATTCCAACTACAAAACCTGGAACAAACTCAATAAGCTATGATAGTTCCGAACAAAAATTTTACTTTTATTATAACGGATCTCCAATTTACTCATACTTTGTGGGTAATGGATCGTATTGGGATAATTGTGGAGCGACATTTAATGCGATAAAAGCTAAAGCTATAAATGGTAATTGGTTTTGGCCAAGTTTTGTTGGTGGGTTAAAAGTAATCTTAGATAATCAGCATAAATTTCCTTGGGAGTCAGGTGTTCAATTCGAAAGGCTTAATTATTATTCTATGAATGAGACAGTTACTTCAGCGTGGCGCATGAAACTAAATAATGATTTTATTGACTATGAATTTAAATTCCAGATAGTTAACCGTACATTGGTATTAAATATTGAAGTAAAAAATAATTCTACAAAAGCAACAGGATTGCACTTTGACAGAAGTGAAAATTCAAATAATAAGATCATAGTACATATACCTTATTTAAATCTGTTAAATGTTTTATGTTCAGACAGCAGTTTTACTTCCTTTTTCGTTGATTGGGAACAAACAAATTGTTCATCAATTTATCCGGTTGATCCTTCAGAGTATACCGTACCAGATGATGTCTCCAAAAAATCAATCAGGTATTCACAACATATTAATTATTATCCCAAAACAAATAGATTAACTAATCCATTAAAGGAAACATTATATTTAACTGTCGCCGCCAGTCTGGATGAGGTATTACCAAATATTGTTGCCCCATATGCACCTAGAAGAGAACAGGCTATTTCCAAAACTATTGTTTCTTATGGTCCACCATATACCTGGATGTTTAATCCTCCGGAATGTAGTCAATATAATTATGATTATTTTCAAGAAATCAAAAATCGGGGAGTAAATGATTTAGGAGTTATAGTAAAAAATTATCAAAAATATGGATATGACAGTGGCTATCCTGAAATATTGCCAGCTAATGACTGGGATAATAATAATGATCCAGAAAGCTCGGAGTGTAGTAATTATTTACATCCTTGCGAAAATACTAATAACAGTGCCAATCAGTTATTAATAGAAGAAACCGATTTATTACATAAGTTAGGATATACTTTTGCGCTTCATGAGAATTATGTTGAAGTTTATGAAAACGGTAGTAACTCATATTCTGAAGATGATATTTCGGTGAATGGAGTAGGCTTACCATTAAGAGGTTGGGCGGAAGGAGGCTGCACGAGACAAGATACTGCTTATAAAATGAATACCGATAAAGCTAAAAATTATTTAGCAACCTGGAGTGAAAATATTAGGCGATCTATTAATCCGGATTTTGGTTACCTAGACGTTTCAACTGGAATAAACCCTTCTGAATTAGTTGATTACGATACATCCGAAATAGATGCTGGTAAGTTTAGAAGAGTGTTAGACAATGTAAGAGGTTTCGCGGATACTTTGAGAACAAAATATCCTGGTCCGATACAAGGGGAGGGTCAGAATCATTTTTTGTACACAGGTTACTTCGATGATTTTGAAGCGCCTTTGTTTACAGGTAATTATTTTATTTATGGTTACAAAGCTCCATTATTAGTAGACTTTGATCTCAGGAAGTTGCATTCCAAATCAGCCTTCCACGGTGTTGGATATCCCTATTTATTTTTTGCGCCCGATTTAGTTAATAACCAACTATTGAAAAGAGCTTTAACTTGGGATGAGATTTTGACAAATACGGCAACAGAAATTGCATATGCTCACTCAGGAATTTTGGCAAAAGCATTTATTGCAGAATTAACAATTGATCAAACTATATTAGAATATAATCATACCACACCAATTGCTGCCGCATTAATTAATGCGACACCGTTAAGTATTGAATATGGTAATGATACTTCCTCTACAAATTTACAAACAGCCTCAGAATATATAATAGCTCATCCGAATTATGCTGATATTACCCACTCAGATTTTATGGGAAAAGTAAAGGTGATATATGATAATGGAATAATAGTTTACGTGAATCGGCATCCTAATCAAATATGGAATGTTACCGTTGGCAACCCAAACAGATGGTTCAGTTATCACGCATTTATAAATGGAAAAGAACAACTTTATGCAGGTCAATCAAATAATACAAGCTTTGTTTTACCAGCAAAAAATGGCTGGGTAGTATATAATCCAGGATTTTAAAATTAGACAAAAGTATTGAAGATGAAATAAGGTATAATAAATGAATAAGACAAATTGGGGTTTTGTAGAGTTACGAGATTGGCAAACATTAAAAGTTTACGATATTTTATGATATGAAGTACCAAGTTACTAGATTGACATAGACCGGCCTAGACATACAAAATGAAATTTATTCCTGCATCAAGAGCATACTCCTATCGATTACAAGTTGGTGATACTTCGACTAACTCAGGACAGAGTTTTGTTGAAACTAAAAAATGAGTTTTTGAGGTAAGAGAGAATATCTGTGACAAGTTTACTTTAGTCTTTCACTCTAATGGCATTGTCATATCCTAACTAATTAATTAAATTAACACTTAATAATTAGTAAAAATAAAAAATTTAATCTCTTATGGAAACAAAGCTTTCAGTACAAGAGCCTAACTCCCAGAAACATATTTCCGGAAATTCCTTTATAGAATTTTTAACTATCACAATTACATACAGATGGTTTTTGTTCTGGTTCGTATTTATTATAACTGCAGGATCATTGACCTATGCTCTGCTTTCTCCGAAGTGGTATAAAGCTACTGCATCTGTTTTACCAGCCGAGAAGACAGATTTTTTAAGTGCTTTTAGTGGTTTATCTGCATTAGCCAAAACTTTTTCTCCTTCTAAAGGTTTAGCTGCCCTTGCGGGTAACACCGAATTTGATAAATATATTGCAATTCTTAAAAGCGCCACTCTGACCTCGGATGTCATATCCAAATATAAATTGAGGGAATCGTATGACCTTGAAGATGTAGAATATGAAAAAGTTGTGAAAAGTTATTATTCAAATCTTGAAATAGAAGTGCAGGATGAAGGAAATTTGACAATTAGTTTTTTGGACGAAAACCCACAGAAGGCCGCAAAGATCGTTAATTATATGGTTGATAGATTGAATGAAATTAATACTACTTTAAGTGTTTCCAATGCTAGAGCAAATAGAGAATTTATAGAAAAAAGATATCTACAAAATATTGCAGATATTAATGAACTTGAAAAAAATATGCAATTATTTCAAGAAAAATTCGGAGTAATTGCTGTTCCTGAGCAAATCGAAAGTACAATCAAATCAATGTCAGAAATCTTTTCTGAGCAAGCTCAAAAGGAGATCGCTTTTAATGTACTGAAACGAACATACGGAGAAGATAGCCCCATCACAAAAAATGCTGAAGTTGAAATACAGGAAATAGACAAAAAAATTAATAGTTTAATTAGTTCAGGTAATTCAATCGATGGCTCAAATCTGTTAATCCCATTTAAAAAAGCTCCTTCATTAGGTAACAAGTATTTAAAGATTTATAGAGATTTGGAAATACAGTATAAAATATTAGAATTTGTACAACCACTCTACGAGCAAGCAAAAGTGGAAGAAGTCAGGAATTCACCTTCTGTTTTAGTATTGGATGAGGCAACAGTACCTCAGTTAAAAGCAAAACCAAAGGGTTCTATATATGCATTAGTTGCATTAGTTGCATCAATAATAGTCGGCTATTTCATCGTTTACGCAATCGTGCTTTTTAGAAAAATTAAACTGTCTGATCCAGTAAGTTATTCCTATATAACCGATGCATTTAAAGGAGATATTTCAAGACGTCGAAATAAAAACGTCAAATAATATTTAATACGATTCTCACATTTTGTTAGAGAATTGTATTTGAACACAAATATGAAACCGGTTTTTAAACTATAAATTAGATATTTGTCAGTGTCGATAAGGATGTTTGTTTAAGGAGCTATAAGATTATTTTATTGAAGATATTACAAGTAAATAATTCATTTCGTAAAGTCGGGGGGGCAGAAAGTGTTTTTTTTAATACTATAGAATTATTAGCTAAAAACGGTCACAAAGTAATACCTTTTAGTTTGTATGATTCATTAAATGAAGATTCAGATTTTTCATCTTACTTTGTAAGAAAAAATTTCTTTTATCACAATAAAGTATACTCATTTGTATCTAAAAATAAGTTTAAAAAACTACTGAAAAATGAAAATCCAGACATTGTTCATATCCATAATGTTATTGGAGGATTAACATTTTCAATATTAATTGTCTGCAGGGAACTTCGAATACCAGTAGTTGCAACAATACACGACTTTAGATTACTTTGTCCAGCTTACGTTTTTATTGATGGTAAAAAAAATATTTGCGAAAAATGCAAATATGGTAATTTTAGTAATTGTATCTTTAACAATTGCGCACCAGAGGGGTTTATAAAAAGCTGTTTAATAACCTTGGAAAGTTATTTAAGGAGTTTCTTTATACCATTTGATGAATACATAACTAGATTTATTTTTGTTAGCAATTTTTCAAAATCTAAGTTTTTAGAAACTAATTACAATCTCGCTTCTAAATCGTATTCTCTATACAATTTCACTCCCAAAATTGAATTTAGTAAGAAGAATCTTAAGGATAAGCATTTTTTATTTATTGGAAGATTATCTCGTGAAAAAGGACTAGTGTTGCTGTTAGAAGCATTCAGACAATTACCCAAGCAAAAATTATTAATCGCAGGAGACGGAGATTTAAGAGATAGCTTGATTTCAAATAAAACTGAGAATATTGAATTCTTAGGGCATAAAGATAGAGCAGAATTAATAAGAATAATTAATAATTCATATTTTTTAATTGTACCGTCAGAATGTTATGAAAATAATCCTATGTCGATTGTTGAGAGTTTTTCTCTTGGCACCCCTGTAATCGGTTCAGATTTGGGTGGAATTCCTGAAGTTATTCTTGATAGTGGAGGTGGATTTTTATTCAAGAATAGGGATGTAAATAGTTTAATTGACGTTCTAACCAAGGCAGCGTCTATTGAAGATGATGTTTATTCTACCATATGTATGAAGGCCTTTAACTTTGCAGAAAAACAGTTTAATGCTCAAACACATTACAATACCCTCATTAATATATATCAAGATGCAATTAAAAATTATTAATCAATCTACTAATAATTTTAATTGATTCATGACTCAATCAGCTGAAATAAGATTAAACACTTTATTCTCTTTCCTATCAATTTCTTCAAGACTAATTGCGAATGTTATTGTTTTTTGGATAATAGCACGAAATTATGGTCCATCATTATTTGGTCAATTTACATTTGCTCAAACACTGGCAACAATTTTCATAATTGTAGCTGATTTTGGGTTTGACATTCTACTTACAAATGACATAGCCAGTGATAGAGTTAATGCTAAAAATTATTTTCAAAAATACTTTACTTTAAAGATAGTATTTACATCCTTTGCAATATTGGGAATGTGGATTTTTGCACTAATAACTGAAGTAAATAGTCAGACAATGTTTCTCATATTTATATTTAGTTTATATATGGCATTTACTGCCCTAACTAACTTTATTTTTGCTCTCTTCAAAGGATTTGAAAAGTTATCGTATGAGACAAGAATTTCTCTAGTAATTAATGTCTCATTACTTGTTGGCATCAGTATTTTGATTTATTTTCATGTTGATATCTTGTATGTAGCCATTTTATTTTTGATAACTAGGGTAATCGGATTTTGGCTCGGTTTAAAGTATGCTTCCCAGGTCCTAGTAAACATTTCATTCAAGCCTACTTTTCCAAAATTTGGTGAGGCTCGAAATAAAATCTTGGTTTATGGGTTCCATTTAGTATTTAGTTACCTTTTCTTTCAATTGGATACAATTCTATTGGCAATTTTTAAAGGTGATTATGAAATTGGTATTTACCAATCAGTGTTTAAAATAATTATGATTTTCCTCGTAATTCCAGAAATATTTGTAAATGCTTTATTACCGGTCTTATCACGATTAAATACTGAAAATCCTCTTCAATGGACCACAGTTGCACATCTGATGAACAAAATATTAGTATTTGCAATCATTCCAATCACTATCTTTCTATTTGTTTTTGCTGAACGAATAATTAGTTTGATTTATGGTTTGAGTGAGTATTCAGAATCAGTAATGGTGTTAAGAATATTTGCAATTATCTTACTGGTACGATTTAATTTGGAAACATTTGCGTTGATGTTAACTACTTCAAATAAACAAAAAATCAGAATGTATGTTGTAATTGTAGCGAGTGTCTTAAACCTTACTTTAAATTCATTTTTAATACCTGACCATGGAGTTAATGGGGCTGCACTTGTTTCTTTAATAACGAATCTATTTGTTGGAGTAATCTACATTTATATGAACCGAAAACTCTTTATTAAATGGATGGTTAATTCTAAAGTGATTCTTTTAATCCTGATTTCCTTGACAGCCGCATTAGTTCTTTGGGAATTTGATAGTCAAATTATTTTCTATTTATCACCAATTTTTGGGATTATCTACCTGGTTCTTATTTATCTGTATTATCTGACTGAAGATGATCGATATTTACTTTTTTCGGATAAAATTAAAATCCTGACATTCAAACAAAAGTAAAAGCTATCAAATGGCCGTAATCTCATTTATTTGTTTTGCTTTACTGATCGTTTTCTTTTTTACATTTTTTAAAAAAGATACAGATGTATTTTCTCCTGCGAGATTATTTGTTATGGTTTGGCTAGTTGCAATAGGACTTGTTGAATTTAAATTTAGTGGATTACAAAAAATCTGGTCAATTTATAGTTGGATCGTATTATTTGTCACCTTATTTTCTGTATTGCTTGGTATGTTTGTTGTTTACGTCTACTATTTTGGTGTTGAGATAAAATCAATCTCGCAAATCCGAAATTCTATTTCTGATATAACGATAAATCCTCACCTTCTCTTCAAATTGATATTCATTTTATTTCTTGCTTACATTATTTCCTATATCACAATTTATTTAGTGGTTGGATTCATTCCACTTTTTACTGCACGACCTGACTTAACTAGAACTAAATGGGGACTTTTTGGTGCAGGTTTAATAATACATTCTGTTCCAACAATAATTTATTTTATTATTATTTATTATTTAAAAGTTCGTCGTGAAATATTTAAAAAAATTTTTCTCACGATAATCTTAGTTATATCTTTTATTTCATATATATTTCTCTTGCAAAGATTTGATCTAGTTATTTTCATGGTTTTAAGCGCAGTGTTTTTATATTATGGAACAACAAAGTTAAAGTTAAAGTACATTCTGATCCTTATGATAGCTCTGATCACATTTATTTATGGGGTGTCAACCTTAAGAGCAAGTAATTTATTTCTGGAATATCTTTATTACGGTGGCAAAATGAAGTTTGGAAAAGAGTTTGCCATTTTTACTGAACCATATATGTATTTAGTGATGAATCTTGAGAATTTTGCGAATGCAGTGGATAAATTGTCTAACTTTAGTTCTGGTTATTTTACATTTGATTTTGTTCTTGCTTTATCGGGTTTGAAACATTTATTACTAGATTATGGAAACTTTCAAGCTTACCCATTCATAGTTGATTCGTCATATAATACATATACTATGTTTTTTGTTTACTATAGAGATTTCGGCATAATTGGGTCATTTATTTTTCCATTCACTTTAGGTGCAGGAATCTATGGATCATATTTTTACTTAAAAAGAAGACCAAACCTGAATTCAATTTCGTTGTATGGGGTTTTTGTCTTTGTCATTTTATTTTCTTTTTTTATACCAATGCTGAGTTGGTTACATTTTGTATATAACCTTACCATTATTTATTTAATTTCAAAATATGTGGTTGTAAACAAACCATTAACAAAATAGCAGTTTTATGAACATTGGTATTGATGCAAGACTTTTAGAAAGAAGAATTACCGGAATAGGAAGAGTGTTAATTACTTTTCTTAATGATATCCCAAAATTTGATAATGAAAACAGGTACTTTTTATTTTCTTATGGTCCCATTGATTGCGATAAAGACTTTTATAAAATATCACTACAGTTAAAAGTATCATTCCCCAAAAATTGTTTGCCCCAATCTGGAATAATTTTATTCTGCCTCGTTATTTGCAAAAAAACAACATTGACTTATTATTTTCTGTTAATCAAATTCTTACCACTTGTAAAAGTTAAAAATTGCAAATATGTATCTATAGTTCATGATGTTATCTATAAAGCTGATCCAAATTTTCTTCCATTCATCTATAGAAAATATCTTCAGTTTTTTGCATACTTTTCAATAAAAATAAGTGACAGGATTTTAACTGATTCCGAGTATTCTAAAAAAGATATTCTTAAACATTACAATGTTCCCGAGAATAAAATCAAAGTAGTTCTTCCAGCAACAAACAAAGATTTTAAACCATTAAATTTTACTCAGAGTGAAAAAGAAGAGATCAAAAAACAATTTGGGCTTATCAAAATATGTTGTTCTATACGTTGGAATGATTGAGAACAGAAAAAATATATTTGGCATCTTAAAAATTGCAGATTTGATTAAAGCAAATTAAGAGTGATGTTGAATTTATTCTAGTTGGTAAAAAAGGTCACGGAAGTGATAAGATCTTGAAGAAAGTAAATAAAAGTAAAAACGTAAAACATTTAACAAATATTGATGATAGTACTCTGAAAAAACTTTATAATATTGCAGATGTATTTTTGTTTCCCTCATTTTATGAAGGGTTTGGATATCCACCTTTAGAAGCGATGCAAAGTGGACTTCCTGTAGTATCTTCAAATAACACTTCATTAAAGGAAATAGTTGATTTTGGTGGAATAATGCATGATGCTGATGACTATGAATCAATGTCTAGAGATATTTTAAAATTACTTAACGATAAAAATTTTCATTTAGAAATGAGAAATAAAGGTATAGAACGAGCCAAAAAATTTAATGATGGAATTCCTGCCAAGGAATTGGTGGAAGTGTTTAATTCATTTAAAAAATAAATGCTGCCTATAAAAAAGTATGGATAATAAGAATATAGATATCAGTATTGTAATTATTTCCTGGAAGATGAAAGAACTCCTCCAAAGTTGTCTGCGGTCGATTTATAAATATACATCCGAAGTAAAGTTAGAGATTATAGTAATAGACAATAATTCTCAGGATGGTACTTCTGAAATGATTGAAACTGAATTTCCTGAAATAATTTTGATAAAGAATAAAGAAAATCGTGGAGTTGCCCCAGCAAGAAATCAAGGAATCTCTATAGCGAAAGGAAAGTATGTCCTTAATTCTGGATGCTGATGTTGAACTTATTGAAAACTCCATTCCGAAGACTTTATGAATTTATGGAGAACTAAACCTGATTGCGGAGTAGTTGGTAGTAAGCTTGTAGGTACGGATCGACAACTTACAATTTTCCTGTAAAAGATTTCCGAATCTCTTTCATTTATATTCAGGAGGCTCGAACATTTTGATGTAATAAGAAATTCCAAGACATTACGATATCATACAATGCAAGATTGGGATCATAAAGAGAGTAAAGAAGTTGATTATTTAATAGGTGCCTGCCAATTTATTCGTAGTGATGTAATTAAAAAGATTGGGATGTATGATGATGAAATTTTTTACGGGCCTGAAGATATTGATTTTTGTTTAAGGATCTGGAAAGCAGGTTGGAAGGTAATGTACAATCCTAACACTCAAATAGTTCATCATGAACAAAGGATTACCAAAAAGAATTTTTTCTCCTCTATTTCATTAAAACATTTTGTTGGTATTCTTTACATCTATAGAAAATATAATTTTAAGATTAGCAAATAAATATTAGTAATGTCTAAATCAGTTGAAAAAATATTCCTCCTGTTTATTGATTTTCTGATGATCAACCTTGCGTGGTTTGTTTATACTTACATTCGTAAGGAAACGGGTTGGTTTGTTTTAATGATTGATCCAGAGTTCTTTGTGCCGATGTTGGTTATTTACTTCTACTGGCTTATCATTTTTACTTTTGTTGGAAT
>CAWEUT010000009.1:0-12734 GCA_963812305.1 uncultured Ignavibacteriaceae bacterium | reverse complement strand
GCTTTGTGAAAAGACTTTTCCCATAGATATTATGTTTAAAAGGT
The DNA here is from genome assembly GCA_963812305.1 of uncultured Ignavibacteriaceae bacterium. Classification (GTDB taxonomy): domain Bacteria; phylum Bacteroidota; class Ignavibacteria; order Ignavibacteriales; family Ignavibacteriaceae; genus IGN3. The sequence continues at coordinate 12,690 of CAWEUT010000009.1, read as the reverse complement.
AAATAGAAAAGGCATCCTTTCTGCAAATTAGATAAATTTGATTTTAATAAATCATCTAATTAAAATAAAAACAGTAAAGGATGCCAAATGATAAAGAAAAATAAAGAACTTGATTTTAGTAATCAAATAATATCAGTAGGAATAGATGTTCACAAAAAGAGCTGGACAGTGACAATACAAATAGCAGGTCAGCAAGTAAAGAACTTTAGTATGGATCCAAATCCAGAGCAGCTAAGCAAGTACCTGCGTACAAATTACCCCAACGGAGTATATCAAAGCGTATATGAAGCGGGATTCTGCGGCTACTGGATAGACCGTCAATTGCACGCGTTGGGTATCAATAATATCATTGTAAATCCAGCAGATGTACCAACAAGCAATAAAGAAAAAACACGGAAGACCGATAGTATTGATTCCCGAAAATTAGCAAGAGAACTATCAGGTGAAAAACTTACCGGAATCTATATACCAGGGGAAGATGAAGAAGCTGAAAGAATATTAAGCAGACTAAGGATACAGTTGACAAAGGATCAAACGAGACTGAAAAACAGAATCAAATCACTCTTAAATTTTCTAGGAGTTCAACTGCCGGAGAACATTGAACTAAAACATTGGAGCGGAGGTTTTATTTTTTATCTTCATAAACTGGAGTTTAAGTACGACCCTATAAAGCAAACACTAGAGCAACTACTCAAACAACTATCTGCCTTACGAAAGCAATTGACCGAAGTACTGAAGTTATTAAGGAAATCAGTAAAACAAAATGAAATGGCACAAAAAATTGTCAATCATCTGTTGACAATACCGGGAGTAGGATTTGTAACAGCTGCAACACTTTACACAGAGATTATGAACATAAATAGATTTAGACGGTTTGATGAGTTAAGCAGCTATGTAGGTTTAGTCCCCTCAACACATTCATCCGGAGAGAAAGAAAGAGTAACAGGTATGAGTCAACGTCAGAATGTACACCTAAGGAATATACTTATAGAATCAGCTTGGGTAGCAGTAAGAAAAGACCCTGCTATGACAATGGTATTTGGAAAGCTCACAAAACGAATGAAGAAACAGGAAGCAATCGTTCGGATAGCTAAGAAACTACTAAGCCGGATAATGCATGTTTGGAAACATCAAGAAGATTATGTTCTGGCAGTAGTTGAATAAACGGGTCAATAAAATTAACATAACAGCTTTTTCTATGAGCTAAAGATTTTGTATCGACCGTTTGCCATCCCTTGCAGGCGAACAGTTTGTTTCCCGTAGATTGCGGCGATACGTTTATTATTTTAATGTTATATCTTGCGGCTCCTCTAAGCGTAGCTGAGATTTATCAAAGCTATAAAAGAGAGGATGACCGTTCATAACAGGTTGATTTATTTTTTATAGAAAAAGCAAAACAATATTATCATAATAATTGAGCAAACTAAAAATGATAACAATAGAAAAAATCATACATAGACAGATAGGATGTTGAGAGTAAAAAACTTGCCTACAGGTTTACATACCGTAGGAATGCAGGCAATAGAGAATACTTCCCCTATCTTTTCTTATTAAGGATAAGCTAAAGAAAAAATAGATAATGTATTTGGTTCAGCTTGATACTTGACTTTTAACATAACAGGGATGGCTACGCCAGAGTTCTTTGTGGTTAAAAAGATAACCACAAAGCTCACAAAGAAAATACGGAGGACACAAAGTTTATAAACCTTATACTTTTAACGAGCCACGAAAACCTCTGGCGGCATAGTACGATTCCGCGCCGTTGTGGTAAACAAAAACAGTATCATAACGGCGATCGCAGAATATGGCTCCGCCGAGTTTTCTAATATTATCCGGTGTCTTTACCCAGCTTGATGTTTTAAGATCGAACGCACCAAGTTTCTGCAATTCACGGTATTGTTCTTCTGTTAAAAGCTCAATTCCCATTGCAGCAGCAACATCAACTGCATTATCTTTTGGTTTATTTTCTTTCCTTGCATCAAGCGCTGCACGATCGTAACAAAAACTTCTGCGGCCGTTTGGACTTTCTATTGAGCAATCATAAAAAATGTATTCGCCTGTCTTTTTATCATAACCTATAACATCGGGTTCACCGCCGGTTCTTTCCATTTCATTAAGTGACCAGAGTTTATCTTTATTCTTTTCCAACTTCGCCTCAACTTTAGTCCATTTAATATCTTTATGGCGATTAATGTTTTTTTCAAATCGTGTTTTTAAAATGTTAAGAAGTTCTTCACCTTGCTTAGAGGATAATTCTTTTGGGGTGTTTTTAGTTTTGCTCATACTTTTTTGCCTCTTTTAAATAAAAATTCTTAAATCATTAATTAAAATCAAGAAAAAATTCTTTTTTTAAGATTTCTTTTCATAATAATTAAAGATATATCATCGGCTGCTGGATAATCGCCAATAAATTGTTGAAGCTGTGACACAATATAATTTCCGATTTGCTGTGGTGTTTTGTTTGATGAGTTTTTAATTAACTTATGAAATCTCTCCATTCCAAAGAACTGCCCGAATTCGTTTCTTGCTTCAAACACCCCATCTGAATATGCAATAAAAATTTCGTTTTGTTTTAGAACCAATGTTTGCTCAATGTATTCTGCGTTTGAAACAAGCCCCATTGCAATATCACCTTTGGAAAGTTCTTTAATCTCGATATCGTTAACGATGAGAGGAGGGAAGTGTCCGGCATTTATAAAATCTACTTTGCCTGAATTGGAATCAATTTGAATGAACAGCATTGAGGCAAATAAATTAGGTAAACTATCGCGATGAAAAATATTATTAATCTTTTTACCAAAATCTGAAAGTGAAGTAATTTCTGTTGCGAGTGCACGAATTGTTGCTTGTAGTTTTGAAGTCATTAGTGCGGCTTGAAGTCCTTTACCCGCAACATCTGCAATAGTCAATACAGTTTTGCTTTCATCCAATCGTAAAGAATCAACAAGATCTCCCCCTACTTCATTTGCAGGACGAGTAAACAACCAGATAGTCCACCCAGCTATTCCCGGATTTTGTTCCGGCATTAATGCGCGTTGAACTTTTCTTCCGGCTTCAAGTTCGTTTTTGGCAAGAAGTTTATCTTTCAATTCAAGAAACAAAACAAACAGAATTAAAAGTCCACCAAACAATCCCCAGTTACTAGAAATGGATACATTATCAACTGATACACTGCCGCTTGTAAATAATAAAAATACACCGAGAAGTACGAGAATACGTCTTAGCGGGGTTAAATGAAGAAACATACTTTTTGTTATCCACGCAAATTTGTGCACCCATCTTTCCACAAAGGTCATAGATTCGAGCTGGGATTTTTTCTCAGAATCTAAATAAAAACGGCTTAGATTTTTATATTCGTTACTAAAATCCTTTCGGAAATTAATATTTTTAAAATCATTGCGAATAGTATGATGAAATTTTTGTTCAGGTTTTTTAGTAGAGTTTGTCTGGTTCATTTTCTATGTAAGTAGAATATTTGCAGCAAAACTTAGATAAATGGATTGATAACAGCAAGAAAGTTTTGATGGGCGGTGTTACAAATATTGGAAAACAAGTTAAATTAAAAATCACAGCAAATATCAAATTGGTTTTATATCTTCACGGCATTAAATCAATAACTAATTAGAAAAGATATGTTTAAGCAATCACAAGACCCAGGATTGGGTGAGAAATATTTTAAACACACCAAACGCATTATAAACAAAGATGGCTCGTTTAATATCAAAAGAATAGGCGGCGGACTTTCTTCAAGGAATACATTTCATTACCTGATTAATATTTCCTGGATAAAGTTTTTATTAATAGTCTTCGCAGGGTTTATATCGGTTAATTTATTCTTTGCAATTCTGTATCATCTTGCCGGTGTTGAAAATCTTGTTAATGCTGAGGCCCAGAATGAATTACAATCTTTCTTAAACACTTTTTTCTTTAGCGTTCAAACGTTTGCAACGGTTGGTTATGGTGGAATGCATCCTTCGGGGATTATATCAAATATTATCGCATCAATTGAATCTATGACAGGAATATTAAGTTTTGCATTGGCAACCGGGCTGCTTTATGGTAGGTTTTCAAAACCTTCTGCAAAAATTATTTTTAGCAATAAGGCAATTATCACATCATTCAAAGATGGTAAAGCATTAATGTTTCGTGTTGCAAATGCGCGTCCAAATGTAATGATGGAAATGGAAGCGAATGCGATGATGACTTTTCTGGATAAAAGGAATAATCAATTTACCAGAAAATATTTTCCTCTTAAGTTAGAAATAAAATTCATATATTTTTTTCCATTGCCCTGGACGATTGTACATAAAATAGATGAAGACAGTCCGTTGTTCGGCAAAACTGAAAGTGATTTGAAAGAACTTGAAGCTGAAATGTTAGTAATGATAAAGGGATTTGATGACAGTTTTTCCCAAACGGTTATAACTAGAAATTCTTATCAGTATGATGAAATAGAATGGGATTTAAAATTTGTCCGTGCATTTTCAACAGACGAAAGTGGAGAAACAATAGTTGATCTTGAAAAGTTAAGTGAGACTGAAAAAACAGATAAGAAGGACGGCAATTAAACCGTCCTTCTAAAAACAAAAATTATTTTAATAAAATCATTTTTATTGATCTGATTGAAACTACCCGCTTGTAATTTGCAATAATAAATACCACTTGAAAGATTTTTTGCATCAAAGGTTACTTCATAATTTCCGGCAGGTTTGTTTTCATTAACAAGTGTCGCAATTTCATTTCCAAGAACATCATAAATTTTTAAAATCACTCGAGACCCTTCTACTCCGCTCAGAAGCGACATTCGGGATTGTGTATTTTATAGTTGTACTTGGATTAAATGGATTAGGATAGTTTTGTTCTAAAGAAAATGTTTGCGGTTGACTTAAATCAACTTCAACTTCATTTGAGTAAGAAAATGTACCATCAAAATCGATTTGCTTTAATCTGTAAGAATATTTTCCGTCAGAAATATTTCGATCAACAAAAGAATATGAATGTGATTCTGATGTGGTACCATTGCCGCGAACAAAACCTATTATTTCCCAATCGGCCATACTTCGACTTCGCTCGGTATGACTTGGCGTTCTATTTCAAATCCAGAGTTGTTAAGTTCTGTTGCTGTAATCCAGTTTAGTTCAACTAAATTGTTTGAAACATTTGCAGAGAAAGAAACAAGTTCAACCGGCACGATAGAATTTCCGAGTTCTCCATCGGGATTAATGTCTTGCGCATAAATTCCAGCACCGTCCAAACGATTATCTCCCCAGGCAAGTTTACAATTTTTATAAACATCAACGGTTGAAACCATTTGCAGTTTATCGCTTGTAGGATTGGATAAAATTGTAAAATTACCCGGCCATAAAAAGTTTCCAGTGGCATCACACGCAAATCCTTCAACTTTATCGTTCTGTCCCGCGCCATTTCCCTCGAGATAAAATAAATATGCCCGATCACTTCCCATTTCCGATGTCAGATAACTTATGGATGTTGTAAAAGCAACACTTAAATCTTTAAATATTTTTGCATTGTCTGTCCATTGTCTTGTTCCGTTTAAGGAAAGTTTCTGTCCGCTTATTCCGTTTTGATTTTGATTTGGTTCTGTCTCCACCCAGAACACATAAGTTTCGTTTGTTGCATTATCAAAAGCACAAACGGGATTAAATTTATGTCTGTTAGCCATTAACGAGACTTCTGCACCATCAACAGGAAAAAATAATGTACCGCTTGATGAAACTCTTTGTACAAACGCACTCTGTAATGAATTATTATCCCGGTCATCATGCCATGCAATCAATCCGCCATTATTATTATCTGTGTAAACTTTTGGAGTTGTGAATGCAGCAATTTTTCCCAAGTCCTGAATACTTAAATCCCAACTAACGTTTCCGGTAGGATGTAATTTTCTTTGATCGGAGTTTAACTGTTTGTGCAGGAAAACTGCCTGTTGTTGCTGTGTGAAATAAAATCACTCCGCCGCTGTCCGAGGTAACAACATCAGGATAATTATATCCTTCCGTTGCTGATTGAAGAATGATTGGATTTGTTCCCCATAATTTTACTCCTGCCGGAGATATTTTCTGTAGTCCAACCTGATTTCTTGTTGCCGCAATTATCCATGCAACAACAATATTTCCATCATCAGTTTTTGCAAGTTTTGGATTTGCCTGAAAATCGGCTGTCGGATTTAAATCAATTCCGTTTGCACCCCAAAGAAAATCGCCGTTTGGAGATATTGCATAAACAAACGGATTGAGATTACCGCTGTTTCTTGTATCCGTAAAAGCAACAATAGCGTTATTGTTATCATCAACCATCAAATCCCAATCAACGAGTGAAGATGATTGCTGATTGTTACTAATTAGTAAACCACTTGGTGCCCACATTTTATTTCCAAGCGGATCTAATCGTTGCAAGTAAACAGCATAACTTCCACTTCTGTTATCAAACCAAGAAATGTAGGATCCGCCATCTGAAGTTGATCCAATTTTAGCAAGTGCTTGCTCACCTGTTGTATCGCAAACAGCAAGATTAACTGCCGGATTGCTTGACCACTGTGCATTTATGGTTTGAGCTATGATCAATGATAAAATAAAAAGTCGAATTGTTTTCATATAACATCTCCATTGATTTTTATTTATTACAATTTATTTTCTTTTATCATATAAAGTAAATTGTCTTCTACCTTATAATACATTGGAGCAATTTGTACTTTGGGATAGCGCTGGCGTAATCTCTGTGTTTCGCTAAGTGTAAAATCAATTTCATTATTAATTTCGAACATTGGTGCATAGTTATTAAAATGTTCTTCTGCTTGTTCTAAAGTCCAGCCGCCGTTTTCAGAAAGTTTTTCTATAAATTGATTTTTCCTTGAGACACAGATTTACCATTCCGCAGTTGCTGTGTCCAATAAGTGCAATATGTTTAACATCGCCAACAGAAATAGCAAACGAAACCTTAAACTCACTGTAACGAAGATTAGCTCCACCGGAACGAATTATAAAAGCAAAGTTATCCGGGATATGAAGATGTTTACGATTATCCATACACATTCCAATTAGTAGTTGCGCCTCGGAATAATTTTCAAACTCACGATTTAAATTATGATATTCCAGCAACAATCCAATCGGTGTACTTTGATATTTTTGTGGAATGTCTTTGATGCTGCTTATAGAGATTAATCGATTCATATTATTTTAAAATTTTATTTTTAAAAATATATTTAGTCTAACCCCTGTCTTAATCTTCAACTTGAAAGATATACCCGGCACTTCTTACGCTTACAATATATTTCGGGTTTGATGGATCATCCTCAAAATATTTTCTTAATCTTACAATAAAATTATCAACTGTACGGGTTTCAACTTCTGGATTCATATTCCAAACATTTTCTAAAAGTTCTTTACGAGTTACAACTTTATCTTTGTTTTCAATTAAGTACTTCATAATCATTGCTTCGTATGAGGTAAGTTGAAATTCCTTTTTTCCACTGGTACACTTAAAATTTTCAAAATTAATTTCATTTTCACCAAATCGGTATATGGGATTTTCAATTACAACTTTTTGATACCAGCTTTTTCTTTTAAGCATTCCCTTAATTCTAAGTAATAATTCTTTTAGATGAAATGGTTTGGTAAGATAATCATCAGCTCCCAGTTCAAGTCCCTTTACACGATCTTCAACCTGTGTTCTTGCCGTTAACATTAATATTGGCATTTGTGGATGTTTTTCACGAACGTGTTTTGCGATCTCAAATCCGTTAAAGTATGGAAGCATTATGTCAAGTACGATCAAATCAAATTCATTTTCATCAAAAAGTTTTAAAGCTTCTCTTCCGTCCTTAGCCAAAGAAACTTTATATCCTTCTTCGATAAGATTATATTCTAATCCATGTGCAAGATTTTCTTCATCTTCCACTAGTAGTATATTAATTTCCTTTAAACCATCACTACTCATTTTTTTAAATTCCTCTTTTTATCTTTTGTGGATTTTTCTTTTGCAATATAGATCGGCAGCTCAATTTTAAAAATCGAACCTTTTCCCTTGCCCTCACTAATTGCGGTAATTTTCCCTTTATGATTTTTAATAATTTCTCTAACAACAAATAAACCAAGTCCGGTACCCTTTACATTTGGAATATCCTTATCATAAATACGATGAAATTTTTGAAAGATCTTTTTTATTTCATCGCGAGGTATTCCGATTCCATTGTCTGCAAATTCAATCTCGGCTTTCTTTGTATTGCGCTTAAAGGTAACCTTAATTTCTAATGGTTCAACACTATATTTTATAGAATTATCAACAAGATTATCAAACACCGTTTTGATAGAGCTTCTATCCAGCAGAATATCGCAGCCGGCATCACCGCTAAATTTAATAACGTCTTCTTTTAATTGGAACTGTTCTGCTGATTCCAAAATAATTTTCTTTACTGTCTCATCCGCCTTATAAACCTCAAAATCTTTATTAAACTTTTTCTTATCCATTGAGGCAATTTCTAGTATGGAATTAACAAGATTTTTTAATCTCTCCGCATCACGCATCATCAGACCATAAAATTCTTTTTTCTTTTCTTCAGGAACATCGCGTGAGTTGAGAGTTTCTAAGTAAAGTTGTATGGATGATAATGGAGATTTAAGTTCGTGTGTAACATTAGCTATAAAATTATCATACAGTGCGTTTAATTTTATCTGGATATTTAAATGGCGAAATATTAATACCAAGACTAACAGATAAACCGGTAAGTAAAACAATTCCGCCAACAAATGGAAAAACACTTGGCGCATCATAAACTATTTGCGGAGAAATATTTTCACCAACTTGTTCAAAAATTAAATTATTCTTTACATACCAGTAAATCCATAACAATAACACAGCAAGCCACACAAGCTGTGCAAGAATAAAAATTATAAGGTTATAAACGAATGAATGTTTTCTGCGCATTAAAAAACTTAATTAGAATTTTCTTAGGCAAATATCATTTTAATTATGATGAACATCAAATAAAATAAAATCTTAATTACATTTCTTTTACAAACACATATTAAAATTCTTTGCAGTTTTGATATGTAACTTTATAAAGGGAATTACGTTGAAAGTATTATTGATTTATCCTGAAACACCATCAACGTTCTGGAGTTTTAAAGAAGCACTAAAATTCGTTTCAAAAAAATCCGCAGAACCTCCTCTTGGTTTAATTACTGTTGCTGCAATGCTTCCAAAAGATTGGAGCAAAAAACTTATCGATCTTAATGTATCCAAGTTAAATGATAAAGATATTCTTTGGGCTGATTATGTTTTTATCAGCGCAATGAATGTACACTTAAAATCTTTTAGAGAAATTGTTAGACGATGCAACAAGCTCGAAATAAAAGTTGTTGCAGGTGGTCCACTTTGCACAACACAATATAAAGATCTTCTTGGCGTTGATCATTTTATTTTAAATGAAGCAGAAATTACTCTGCCACAATTCTTAGTTGATTTAGAAAACGGAAATCCGAAACAAGTTTATCAAACAGATGAATTCCCGGAGATTGCCTTAACACCAATTCCTATGTGGGAATTGTTGGATATGAAAAAGTATGCATCAATGAGCGTGCAGTATTCTCGCGGCTGTCCTTACGATTGTGAGTTTTGCAGTATCACAATGCTAAACGGAAGAAAACCACGTGCAAAATGTACAGATCAGTTTATTACTGAATTAGATCGTTTGTATGAACTTGGATGGCGCGGAGGAATTTCTGTTGTTGATGATAATTTTATCGGCAACAAACGAAAACTTAAAGAAGATACTTTGCCAGCATTGATTGAATGGTCTAAAGAAAAAAAATATCCTTTCTTTTTTATCACAGAAGTTTCAATCAATCTTGCTGATGATGAGTGAGTTAATGCGACTTATGGTTGAAGCCGGATTTAACAGCATCTTTGTTGGAATTGAAACTCCCAACAGCGAAAGTTTAGTTGAGTGCGGCAAAATGCAAAACTTAAAACGTGATCTTGTTGAATCTGTAAATAAATTACAAAGAAGCGGTATGCTTGTTTCCGGTGGATTTATAGTTGGATTTGATAATGACACCGAAAAAGTTTTTGATGAGCAGATTAATTTTATTCAGAAGAGTGGAATAACTAGTGCTATGGTTGGATTGTTAAACGCGCCAACAGGAACTAAGCTATATCAAAGACTTAAAGATGAAGGAAGATTACTTGAAATGTGGACAGGCAACAATATGGATGCAAGTATAAATTTTGTTCCCAAAATGGAGTTCAAAAATCTTATTCGTGGTTACAGCAGATTGCTAAATACAATCTACTCACAGGAAGAATATTATAAACGATTAAAAATATTTTTGAAAGAATATAACGTTCCAATTTGGACACCTAAAGTGATTAATCTTGAACAACTAAAAGCGTTTTTAAGATTGTTGTGGCTGCTTGGAATAATTGAAAAAGGTAAAAAATATTTTTGGAAACTTTTCTTTGTTAGTCTCTGGAAGTATCCACGCAAATTCCCAACAGCGATGACTCTTGCTGTTTATGGATTTCATTTTAGAAAAGTGATACGCACCGTTTAATAGCAATAGAACACGGATAGCACGGATCACGCGGGTTTTCAAGGATTTGAATCCGCGTTGATCCGCGCAATCTGCGTCATCTGTGTTCTATTCGTATTTACTCTTTCACAAAATCTTTACCAAGAAAATTTTTGTACCAAAAATTAACATACTCTCTTTGTGCGTGTATCCACTTGGGGAATCCAACACCATGTCTTTCATTCGGATAAAGCATTAACTCAAAATGTTTATCTAAGCTCGTAAGCTTATCCACAAGTTGAATTGTGTTTTGCATATGACAATTATCATCTAAGGTTCCGTGAGTCAATCGTAACAATCCTTTATAATTATTTGCGTGTGTCATTGCGGAACCATACTTATATCCTTCTTTATTTTCAGCAGGCAAATCCATATATCTTTCTGTGTAAACATTATCATAAAGCGCCCAATCAGTAACAGAGTATTCTGCAAGACCGTGAGTAAAATAATCTGCACCAAGAGTAAGAGCCATGCAGGTTACATATCCACCGTAACTTGATGCCAGTAATTCCAATTTTTGTGGAATCAATAAATGATTTTGTCTTTAACCATTTTGCTGCTTCGATGTAATCATTGATTTCCCACTTACCCATATTTCGGTACATCTGATCTTTACCAGTCTTTCCAAAGTAAGCGGAACCTCGATGATCAACCACAAAATAAATTATTCCGCTTTGCGAAATAAAATATCTATCCAGGTATGCAGAAAAAGAATTAGTAACATCGGTTCCGCCTGGACCACCATAAACTGCGAACAAAACCGGGTACTTTTTATTCTCATCAAAATCCGGAGGCAGAACCCACATTGCAGGCAAATCAAATCCATCTTCAGTTTTGATGGAAAACATTTCTGTTGTGCCGAGATTATATTCATCAAATATCTTTGATTTTCTATCGCCGAGATTTTTTATCAGATCACCATCACCGTTGTACAGGTCTAGCTTTCCAGGAGTACTAATGTTTGAATAAGAATCATAAAAATATTTTCCATTTGGAGAAATATTAACCTTGTGTGTTCCAGGAATATTTGTGAGTTGCTCAATATCATCGCCATCAAAATCAACAACAAATAAATGTGTTTCTAATCTTTCGCCTTTGGTTGCTTCAAAGTAAAGTCTTTCATTTTCTTCATCCACAAGTTTGATATCAGAAACATTCCATTCGCCCTTAGTTAATTGTTTCTTAAGTTTACCATTCATATCATAATAGTATAAATGTCTCCAACCATCAACTTCGGAGCGAAGTATAAATCCTTTATTGTTTTTTAAAATGTTAATGTCTTCAAAGAACTCAACCCAGGTTTTATTTTTTTCTTGATAGACCAATCTGTTTTTCCCTGTTTCAGGATTTGCCGATAAAAGTTGTAAATCATTTTGATCGCGATTTAAAACCTGATAAAACATTTCTTTACTATCCGGCGACCAGAACGGCCACGCAGTGTATTGATCTGCATTCTCATCTTCTTCAATCCAGATAATTTTGCTTTTATTGATGTGTGCGATACCCATTTTAACTATTGGATTTGGATCACCTGGTTTTGGATAACGCTCCCATTCGAGTTCACCATGTACACCATTAGAATTGAATAAAGGAAATTTTGGAACTGGTGTATCATCAAATCTTAAAAAAGAAATCATCTCACTATTTGGTGCCCACCAGAACGCGCGATAGTTAAGGGAGCGCCCTATAATTTCTTCCATATACACCCACGAAGCATAACCATTATAAACAACATCACTTGCATCATTTGTTAAGCGGGTTTCTTTTGCAGATTCAATATCCACAACATAAAGATCTTTGTTTTTTCGTGTATGCAACTTTCTTTCGATCGGGAGAAAGCATTGGATTTACTTCTTCATCTTTATCGTTTGTTAAACGAGTTATTTTGTTTTGGGGAATAGAATAGAAAAACAAATCGTTATCATCATAAAAAAGCAAACCTGTGTAATCTTTTGTAATGCCAATATTTTCTTCGGCAGTTAATTCTGCTTCATCAAGATTTGGATTGATTGAATTGAAATCCGAGCACAACAGTTTCATCTCCTGTTTTGGCATTAACTTTTACAATTGCACTTGTTGTTGCATCACGTTTTAGCATTAA
>CAWEUT010000008.1:0-99277 GCA_963812305.1 uncultured Ignavibacteriaceae bacterium | reverse complement strand
AGTGTTAATTCTGAATGTTCAATCTGCCTAGTATAGGAATAATGTTTATGCATCAATGCTGAAGGAGGAGCGAGAACCCAGCTTGTGCAATACATTTGCATTACTCCGAGGTGAAATAAACCTGACCACTGATTACACAGATGGGCACAAATTACTTGCTAACCATCCAACTAAAAATCAGCAGAATACCATTAACCTTAATATTTTTAGATATTACATCAGGTATGATTCTTGATATTTTAATTTAATATTTCTAAATGTAACCCAAGTTTTAATTACATTGTACGCCTTATGAAGATCTCTCAAATACTTCTGATATTCTTATTTATATTCATCTTTGCCGCAAACAGTAATGCACAGGAAGAGGAAGAAAGAATACTTTATTATCAGATGGAACCTCTGGACGATAGTCTGTTCATAAAATCCAGGAAGCATTGTTTATAGATCCTCCCGATCCCAAAGCTGAAATCGTAGTTGACCTGAGAGACAATACGAACCAGACAATATCCGTAAAAGGATCGCTTTATCCACTTCTCGCATTAAATGAAGAATTAAGAAGTCGTATTCTTGTATATCCGTTTAAGCTGAATCTTGAGGAATCTATTAATTACGGAAGCGTTTTTACAAAAGTGATAAATAAATTAAGATTTAAAAAAATTATCAATCCGCCCAGTGTATTTCAAATATCCCCGACACTGGGATACATTAACCCTTTCTTACAGTTTATGGGAGGTGAAAGGTTCGGGTTTGCCCTTAAACAGGATATAGGGTTTTCGTTCGGACTCGGGACACCATTTTCAGGAGCATTAGAAACCAACTATTATGAATTCAATTTTCATATTTTAGGATTTCGTGCCGGCATAATAAGTAATGATGATACCTTTATTGAACATAAATCTGAAAACAATCATAACAATATTTACTTTGCAAAATCCATGCAGCTGAACTATATAGTGCCTTTCGGAAACTTTTTTGAGTTCGGATATTTTAAGACGCTTGATACTTTTGATTCCACTAAAATTAATGCGTTCCGCCCCGAGAGCAGTGTAGTGGTATTACCAGATGGTAAGATTTTAGATCCATATCTTGTACAGGGAGAGTTTTACAATTGGGAAAGACGCTATCCTGTTAAGATTCTTGAATCAACGAGAAGTAAATTCTATGTATCGAAGTTTCTTAATGAAATACATATCGGATATACAGGCCGTCAGCTAAGTTTAGCAGGCAGTGTATTTGATTTAAGAATAGATGCGATGGTCTCGAGCAGGCAAAGAGAGCCGCAGTATGTTGTCGATATTCTCATTCAAAAGATTTTTGATTACTGGGGGTTTGCTGCCATTGCAGTGGGACCAAGTGCCATCATTGGAACACTGGATAATGGCAAACTCGGGTTCACTTCTTTATTTGTTAACGCCAGATTAAAAATAGGAACTTCTCTCTAACCGCAACTCTTTTTCCATCCGTATAGTCTGCATCAATCCCTCTCTAAATCCAGAAATAAATATTATTCAATTTTAATTGCCTCACAGCAAACAGCAGTCGGATAATGCTTACCGGCTGGGTATGCTGGTTAATATTTGAATTTAATGGCAACTCTAAACCCGCATCTCCACTCAATTTATTAACACATTATCTCAGACTATTCCTTAGTTCATTGCAAGAAGTAAAATAAATGGAAACTCAGGACAGTAATTAAGGTAGATCTCGTTTCTCCTTTACCTTGAAAATATTTATACAAAAATAATTTGCAAACCCGATACTTTATGGAAAAATAAATTCTTTAAACAATTGAGTTAGAAAAAAGAAAATGAAAACAATTTAAGAATCTTACGGTTGAACAACTACTTTTCAGTAAAACTTTCTATTGCTTTTTCGACAGTCCAGAATTGTTTAAATATTTTATAAAGACCTGTTCGGGCAAACATAACGTTAATGCTGCCTGATGGTGTAATTACATGAATATCACCATTCTTTTTCCGAACCGACTTAACGGTTTTGACCATTACGCCAACTATCATAGAATCAATATAATGGCATTCTGAAAAATCGATTATAATTTTACTATGTTTAGCCGCTAATAAAGTATCGAGCAATTGTTTAAACTCTTCTGCTTTATTAAATGTTGTCCTGGGCAAATTGACTTTGACAATTGCTACCCCATTTACTATTTCAATTTGAAAATCTTCAGAATCAAACATTGATCTTGATTTCATATGTCCGCAAGAATAATTAATAAATTTTATTGTTGAATACAAAATAACTATTATTTGATATTATTACATCAATATCCGGAAAAGCATTTATTCTATTTAAGGTATATTTTCTTTTATTTTGAATTTTATTGATATCTTTATTTGCCAATCGTTAACTATTCGTTGCATCTGACAAATAATATTATGCAAATTTATTTTAGAATTAGATTTATTTTCAAAATCATATAAATTATTAAAGGTGAAATAATTATGAATAAAAAAGAAATGGCAAAATATCTTGCCAGCCTTACAATACGACTGGTAACGGTTTATCAGGAAAATTATTCCCGCCTGGCAATGGAACGCGGATTGACAGAATCAGAATTCAGGTGCCTTCGACTTATGGGATTTGAAAAAGGACTTAGCAACAAAAAAATTGCAGAAAGAATGAGCTTAAGTCAGAGCAGATTAACAAGAATAGTAGATGGGCTTTGCGAAAAAGGATATATGACAAGAGAGTCTAATCCAAAGGATTTTAGAAGTCTCAATTTAACTTTATCCAGAAAAGCAAAATCGTTCATTCAAAAATTAGAACAGAGTAATATTGAACTGCATAATAAAATTCTGAATAGTACAAGTATTCCCCAGCAAAAAGCATTATTTGCCGGGATGGATAAACTAAATTCAGAAACAGCAAAATGGCTGAGAAAAAAATAAATAATTATTTTTTTTAATAAAATTATATTGCTGCTTTATTACAGCAAGTATCAACAATAGTTTATTTTTAGGAATTGCTTAGCGAAGGTTTCCTCCCAAACTTGAGCTAAGACACAGCCCTGATGCTTCGGTATCAGGGTTTTTATTTAATTCACACTTGTCAATCATTAACGAATAGGAATTGAAAGTTTTTGACTTTGATAAAAATTAGATGTACATATCATTAAATAATTTTTCTCTACTCCGTGCGAGTTAGAGTTTAGTTGTAGATACTTACCGAGATAACACCAGAATACTCACACGAAGAAGAAGTATTAGATAAATATCTTAAATTCACCGGAGGTGTGAGATGAAATTTTTTCTTTTCGCTTTAGCTGTTCTATTTAACCTGAGCATCAATTCATCATCAGCTCAGATTCAGGCACAACCATCCTCAAACATTAATAATCACGATGGGTTTTTCTTAAGAATGCTGTTTGGGTTTGGACAAACTGATTTTACTGAAGAAATGGATTATGGAGGTGACTTAAAAATGTCGGGTGTCGGGACAGAATTAAGGTTTCAAATAGGTGGCTGCGTCTCGGAAAATCTTATTTTGTATGGAGACGTTGGTGGAGTGGTTGTTATGGGACCAAATATCGAATGGGCTGGAAGTTCAACGAGTAGTGATAATTCAAGTCTCTCAATTTCCGAATTTGGAGGAGGCATAACATATTATTTTATGCCTGAAAATATTTATCTGTCGTTTAGCGCCTTATTACCAATGGCTACAATTGAGTTTAACAATACAAAAGGTGAATCCAATATTGGTTTTGGATTATTCCTTGCAGCTGGGAAAGAATGGTGGATAGGCGACCAATGGGGTCTTGGTGCGGCATTATATGGGTCTTACGGTAGTATGAAGGATAAAGGTGATTTTGCAGATAATGCTATTTCAACATATTCGTTTGGACTAGCCCTTTCTGCTACGCTTAATTAACAATTTGAACACGCTGGTATCAATTAAAGCTGGTAGGAGTAAAATCATGGATAAAAATGAAATGTTCGTGAAAGATATTCTGAATTTAGCTGATATTAAAATCAACGGCAGTAACCCTTGGGATATACAGCTTAACAACAACAATTTTTACCGACGTGTATTAAGTGATGGATCACTTGGTTTGGGTGAATCTTACATGGATGGCTGGTGGAACTGTGACGACCTTCCTGAACTTTTCTTTAAAATATTAACCGCAGATCTTGAGCATAAAGTTGTTCCATTAAAACTTTTATTTATGGTAGCCAAATCTAAAATCTTCAATCTTCAAAATAAAGTAAGATCAGCGCGGGATGTAGGTTATCATTATAACCTCGGCAATGTACTATTTCAAAATATGCTGGATAAATACATGACATATTCCTGTGCTTACTGGAAAGATGCTAACAATCTTGAGGATGCACAGGTAAATAAATTAAAACTTATCTGTGATAAAATTTATTTAAAGCCGGGAATGACTTTGCTTGACATTGGATGCGGCTGGGGAAGTTTAATGAAATACGCAGCAGAAAATTATGGAACAAAGAGTCTTGGTATTACACTATCGCAGGATCAGTTTGAACTTGGAAGTAAACTCTGCAAAGATCTTCCGATAGAAATTCAGATTAAAGATTATCGTGATGTTGATGGTAAGTATGATCGCATTGTATCAATTGGAATGATAGAACATGTTGGCTCAAAAAATTATAGAACTTTTTTTGAAATTGTGAATAAGTGTTTAAAAGATGACGGAATATTTTTACTACATACTATAGGAACATTAAATCCTAAAACCGCAAATGCTGATCCCTGGACTAACAAATATATTTTCCCGAATGGAGAATTACCCACTGTGCAAAGAATCGCTAAAGCCGCTGAAGGACTTTTTGTGATGGAAGATTGGCATAATTTCGGAATGGATTATGCTAAAACATCATTAGCCTGGTTTGATAATTTTAACTGTAACTGGGAAAAAATTAAATCCGCACAATATGATGATAGGTTTTATAGAATGTGGAAGTACTTTCTGCTTACCCAATCAGGTGCATTTCGATCACGCAGAAATAATTTATGGCAAATAGTTTTTTCAAAACGCGGAGTAATGGGTGGATACACCTCAATCCGTTAATAAAATTTTCAGATTAAGTATAATAAATTTATGTATAGAGTATATCCACCTTTAATAATATCGCATCGCGGCGAGTCAAGTGAAGCGCCCGAAAATACTTTGTCTGCAATTAATCTTGCCTGGGAAAGTGGCGCGGATGGAGTTGAGATTGATGTTCATCTTACCAAGGACAATCAAATCGTTGTTATCCACAATAGCAGAACAAAATTAATTTCCGGCAAAAGGTTCCGTATAAAATCCAGTACTCTCGAAAAACTTAAAAGTCTGGATATTGGCAGAACTATTGGAAAGAAATATTATAGTGAAAGAATTCCGACTCTGAATGAAGTGCTGTTAACCGTACCGCCGGGTAAATATATATTCATTGAAATTAAATGCGGTGTTGAAATTATTCCGTATCTGAATCAAGTATTGAAGCATACAAATCTGAGCTTGGATCAGATAAAGATAATCGGTTTCGGTTTTAATAAAATGACTGAAATAAAAAAGAATTTTCCTGAGTATGAAGTTTTTTTGAACCGAAGGATTAGTTTAGGAAAAGTATTCTCCCGCAGATCCTACTGGCATAATCTGATAATTAAACTAAAACAATCATCACTGGATGGTTTAAACTTATCGTACACAAATTCATTTAATATCAAATTGGTTGAAATGTTCAAGCAGAATAAATTGAAAATATTTATCTGGACAGTTAACAATCCTAAAAAAGCCATACGTTTAATTTCTTTAGGTGTTGATGGTTTCATGTCTGATCGTGCAGGATGGATTAGAAAAGAATTGAAGCTGTGATGAAAAGAGAATCAAAAATTATTATCGGCATTCACGGACTTGGAAATAAACCCCCAAAACCGGCATTAGAAATGTGGTGGATGCAAGCGATAGCAGACGGGTTAAAATTTAATAAATATCCTGAAGCAAAATTTGATTTTGAACTTGTTTATTGGGCAGACATACTGCATCCTGATCCAATTGATGTTGACAGTGAGAGTAAATTAATGCAGTCACCTGAAGAAATTTACTCTTCTGAAGACTACTCCAATCAGAAAGGAAATTTAACTTACACTGCAAAAGCAAAAGAATATCTGGAAAAGTTTTACGGCAAATTTATTGTTAATGAAGTGTTATCATTAAAGTATCCTTCGCTAACGGAGTTCTTTGTTTACCTGCATTTAAGGGATTTAAAGACTTACTATTCATTATCATCAGTTCCATCCAACGGAAAAACCAGGCAAGCAAAAGAAATTATGATCGACCGCTTTCTGAAATGTTTGAATAAACATAAAGGTAAAAAAATATTTCTGATCGCCCATTCGATGGGTTCAATAATTGTGCAGGATGCATTAACAGAATATTTACCCGAAGCCGATATTGATACTTATGTTACAATTGGCTCGCCATTAGGACAAAAATATGTTATCAATAAATATCAGTTTGAAATTGAACAAAACTTAAAAAATAAATTAGTTGTTCCTGAACAGATTAGAAACAAGTGGTACAATTTATATGATACAGAAGACCAAGTTGCATTAAATCATCAACTGACAAATTTGTATGAGATCAATTCCCGAAAAGTAAATATTGAAGATCAGATAGTTAAAAATCTCTTCGCCTGTGGCGGAGTCAGAAATCCGCATAAGTCATATGGATATTTAAGAACACCTGAGTTTTCAAAAATTACAAATAGCTTTTTGATTGAGAAACCAACCGGAATATTTGGATGGATAAGAAAAATATTTGGGAAGTAGATTTGTACAATAAATAAATGATGATTAACGAGTTGATATTTTGCTGATTATGACAGATGCTTTTTGAGAATGTTCAAATTAATCGTTTATCACAGTAAATAAATCTGAAAGGGAAATTAAATGTTTGAAAAATTATTTAGTTTCAAAGCTGGCTGGGTTGATATCGCCTTAACGAAGATTGCCGTTTTTGCAGGTGCACTGCTGATAGCAAAACTCTGGAATCCGATTCTGAGTCTGGACTGGTACTGGTACTTTGCCGTGTGGATTTTAGCTGCAATTAAACCACTGAATACATTTTTTAAGTTCTCAAAATAGTCATAACTTTATTCTAAGAATTTAGCTACAGAGTATTGTCTTAATAAAGTATTGATAATTTTTGAACATAATAAATTTTAATACTCCCCTGCTCATAAATATTTAGGACTAAACTTTAAGATGATACAAGATTTTTTTAGTAATATATATAAACTCAATCCAATAAGGTGCCGTATGAAAATTCTAATTAATACTTTTCTTTTATTTATTCTAACAATCTCTATCTATGCTCAAAATTTTCCGGACAGTGAAACGGATGGAAAATATTATGAGATTAACGGTGCAAAAATCTGGACTGTAAGTTTCGGTAATGGTGAACCGATATTCTTTATTGCCGGCGGACCAGGCAATGCACATTCCTATTTAAGAAGTTTTGATTCACTATCCACTACAAACACACTCGTATACTTTGACGCTTTCGGACGCGGCAAATCTGATACTGCAAAAAATGTAACTGAATATTCATTGCAAAGAGATATTGAAGATCTGGAAGCGTTGCGTAAAGCAATGGGATTTTCTAAAATTAATATTCTCGGGCACTCTTATGGCGGTCTTGTTGCACAAGGTTATGCAATTAAATATCCTGAAAATGTTTCGCATTTAATACTTGCAAATACTTTTCACAGTTATCTGATGTGGCAGGAAAACTGTGATAATTCGAATAGAGAGATAAAAACAAATTATCCCGAGGTCTGGGAAGAACTGATGAAAGCAAGAGAACAAGGTGTTATTTCAAGCGATCAGATTCATCAGGAAATTTACAGCAAAGTGCCATATGGTTTTTTATACGCATACAATCCCGAAAATTTTAGAAGAAGCGGAAGAAAGCCTTATCCAAATTCCAATAATTCAAAATTATATTATCAGATGGTTGGCAAAGACGGTGATTTTATTGTGGGTAATGATATAGGCAATTTTGATTTCAGAAAAGAATTAAAAGATTTAAAGATGCCCATTCTTATTTACGGCGGTCGCTTTGATCGTGTTGCTGTCCCCTGGATGATGGATAAGTACAAACAATACTGCCCGCAGGCAAAGTATGTGATGTTTGAGAAGAGTGGTCATAATCCGCAGAATGAAGAACCGGAAGCTTTATTTAAATTGATAAGAGGTTTTTTAGAAAAATAAATTTATTAATAACGAGGTAGATACTTACAAATTGTTAGTCGTAATTCCAGAGGAAGTTCAGAACAAAATTTTGCGCATAAAAGAAAATTGATTCGGTTGAAGTAAAACGATATTGGTTAAAACTCTGAAGCTCAGGTTTCAGGGTTTTTTATTTTTAAACAGGAAATGAGAGTTTTTTTAGTGGTGCCATATTCAAGATACATCTCCAAATCTTCAATTTATTTTATGAAAATTAAATTAGCTATTGTAATTACTTCGATTAGAAAAAGTATATCAATTTCTAAACACAAACAATTTTTGACGCTGACGATTGACAGTAGTTATATAATTGCTTAGGTTTAAAAAAATCAATTAGTACCAAAACTAAACATTTCTAATCTCTTACTATAAGGAGGCAACTTATGGATAAAAGACTTTCGACTAACACTCTACTTGCATCAGTTCTAATCTTCATTACATGCTTTTCTGCTTTTCCCCAATCCTCAACATATAAAGATCGACTTGGTGCTGTAAGGGATCTCGTTAATTCAAATGAATTAATAATGATATGGAGTCAGGGCGTAAACTCGAACAATCAATTTTGCTATCAACGGATTTACGATCTGGATTTAACGCATCCAGGAGGTGTTGATTCAACATTAATCAGAAAGCCGTTAAATATTGATTCTGCGATTGTTGGAAATAAAAGATTAGCAGTCGCAACAGGTAACTTTCTTGGAGGCAGTTATAAGCATTTTGTTTCTGTTTGGGAAGGACCCAATAATACTATTACAATTTCAATCCCCGAAATTCAGGCAGGCACGCTTAACTGGGATAATAGCAATAGAGCTTCGGTTCCCGGGCTGGCATCATTTGGAAAGAGAAAGATTCATGTTGAGTCAGGTAATTTTCTTGGAAATAGTCAGGAAGAATTTATACTTGCATACGAGGGAATGGATACAACTGTACATTTAAAATTATTCTCATTCAATGCGGGTAGTTTAGCCCCACAAGAGCGAGGCAGTATCAATGATGAAAAAACTTTACCCAGCGGTACCTCACTGGATAACTGGGATATTGTTGCCGGCGACTTTGACAGCGATGGGTACGATGATATTGCATTATTATTTGTAAAACCGATGGGGGGATCCAACTGGTCCCTTTATGTAAAAATATATTCCATTAATGAAAATGGTGACTTCATTCCTAAATCGTCACAAGAAGTTTTTCAAAAACCAACTTATTCGGTGCTCGATATTAATATTGATGGTGCTGCTGGAAATTTTAATGATGATGCCGGACTGGAGATAGCGTTTGGATTTTCATTTTTTCAAGGAGAAGAGCCGGGTAACGATACGTATGTTTATCTTATTGATGTAAAAAATAATCTTACTTCAATCATTGTTGATGATACTAGAAGAGTTGAAAGAAATGTAGTCGGTCCAAATGAAATGCCCCAGTTTAATGTTGGAGCAGGTGATCTAAACGGAGATTATCGGGATGAACTTATTCTTATGTCTGGTAGTACATTTTATGTTTATAAATTAGATGATCAGATGCTTCCACAGTTTAAATCACAAAGAAGTGTTCTATCTGAAGGTGATAATTTCAAAAGCGATGCATTTCTCGACGTTGAAGATATGGATCTCGATCTCAGATCAGAAATTGTTGTTGCTAAAAGTTTTGAAGATAACGAGCCAGGCGGACTTCAGCATTTTGAAATTCATGTATTCGGCGTTGATACAACACTAACCAATTATACATTAAAAGCGAGAAGGACAAATGAAGAACCTATTCTTGCAAACTTCAACGAAAGACATTATGCAATTGCTTTAGGAGATTTTGATGGTGACAGAGTAAGATTGGGCGACCCCGTACATTATAGAAAGACCGGTATTATGCAGCCGACTGTTGTTCTCTACACACCTCCTATTCATTACGATATATTTGATAATACAAGTTATGATTTAAGCGGCTGTTATCCGGATCAGAACTGTGGATTCTTTTCAACATATATCCAATCAACAACTATTGATACTACAATCACTACAGAAATTAATGAGGACTGGGGTGTTGATGCTTCTTTATATGTACAACTACCCATGGCTTCATTTAGGACCAAGGCAACGTATGGAGATAAATTCAGCAGGAGAGAGTCTTCTTCGAATTCATACACAATCACAACAGGCAGAACAGCAGCAGGTGATGATTGGATATATGCTAATGTATATGATATTGACTTTTATGAATACCCTGTGTTTGACAGTCTGAATACCACCCCTATTGGACATTTTCTTGTCTCGGTTCCTAGTAATCCGCGCCCTTTATGGATTGAAGGCAAGGATGACGGGGTACTGGGAAATCTTTTCAGGCCAAATCATGAAGTCGGCAACATCCTTTCCTACAGTACTGAAAGTGCTGCTGATACCTCACGAACAATTGTGAACTTCCAAGAACAAACAATCGGAAACAGCGGCACGAGTCATGTGTCTCTTGTACT
The DNA here is from genome assembly GCA_963812305.1 of uncultured Ignavibacteriaceae bacterium. Taxonomy (GTDB): domain Bacteria; phylum Bacteroidota; class Ignavibacteria; order Ignavibacteriales; family Ignavibacteriaceae; genus IGN3. The sequence continues at coordinate 88,557 of CAWEUT010000008.1, read as the reverse complement.
TAGCACATTTCAAACAAACAACGTCGAATCGAGCTGGAATGCAGGACTAGAGGTTGGAGTAACTGTGGGGCAAATTGGATCAGTGGGGGTTGGCGAATTTGTTTCTTATTCATTTCCTGTTGGAGCAGAAGTAGGAGTAACAGGCAGGTATGACTATGGCGAGATATACACACAAACAGTAAATGTTGGTCAGTCTTTAGAAGTCGGAAGTGACCTTGGCCACCTTCAGCCACAGTTTGGAACTTCAGGTACTTATTACGTGAAACCTTATGCATATTGGACATCTTACGGTGCACTTGCATTGGACTATAAAGTTTCACCATTACCTGTTGGTGGAAATTCATTCTGGCAGGAAAGGTATGGCGGTAAACCTGATCTCACTTTCAATTTGCCATGGAGGTATGATACCGAGAAAGGATATCCGATGCCAGGCAATGATTCAACATATCGTCAACGTTCAAGAGATATTTTTCTATCAAAAGTTGAACCACATGGTGGTGATACAGTAATAATAGCAGCCAGGATAAGAAATTATGGATTGCAGTCTGTTTCCACTCCCTTTACTGTTAGATTTTATACAGGCGACCCAAACGCAGGCGGTGCTCAAATAGCCGAAACAATAGTTGATACAACCATTAATGCACGTGGCTCTGTAAATGTTGTTGTGCAATGGGCTATTCCGCTTTCACTTCCATTGAATAATTTAAGGATATATGCTGTTATCGACCCAGATAATTCAGTAGCAAATGAGGTCCATGAAAATAATAATATTGGCTGGGCACCTGTTATTGCTTACGGTTCATTTACAGATGTTGAATCTGAAAAAACAATGCCGGAACAGTATACCCTATATCAGTCATATCCCAATCCATTTAATCCTACTGCTACAATTAGTTTTGAACTTCCTACTTCCGGAAATGTATCGCTTAAAGTATTTAATACACTTGGCGAAGAAGTTGAAACACTTATTAATGATTTCAAATCTGCCGGTAAGTACAGTGTTCAATTCAACGGAAGTAGATTAGCTAGTGGAGTTTATTTCTATAGATTACAGGCTGGTGATTTTGTACAGACACGAAAGATGTTACTTTTGAAATAGTGTAAAATGTGGGTATAGAAAGTGAAATTTTAAACGAGAAATGTAAAACGTAAACGATATTGTTTAAGGCCCTGAAGCTTTGCGGTTTCAGGGTCCTTTATTTTATACACGTCTTTTAATTGTTACCATTAATATATTTTACTGACAATAAAAAAATATATTTAATCCATTTGCAATTCTTAGAAAAAAAATATTAATTTTTAAGTAAGGATTTATCAATCCGATTAATTAACTAAATATTAATTTCAAGGAGGCAACTATGAAAAAAATATTTTATTCTCTCACAGCTCTGTTGTTAATAGTATTTATAATAACAGGCTGCGAACAATCTTCTGTTGATAACCCTGTTGGTACTGAGGGTTCTCTTCAAAAAAATCCAGTTCAATCGGGTACTGAATCTTCTTCCGCATCAAACGCAATTCTAAATCGGGAACTTGCACTTGCCAGATCTTCAACAGCCAAATACCATAATATAGAAAATGCATTAGCTGACGGCTATGAAGACATACATCTTTACATACCAAATATGGGTTGGCATTTTCTAAATCCAGATTATGTTGACGGAGTTTTTGAGGTTGATAAACCAGAGCTCTTAGTTTACGCAAATAAACCCGGCGGCGGATATAGATTGGTTGCTGTGGAATATGGAGTACCGTTAGCTTTCCCAACGCCTGAAGGATTTACTGGAGATGAAGATGTATGGAGTGAAAACCAGGGAGCAGGTTTGTGGACATTACACGCCTGGGTTTGGTTGAATAACCCTGATGGTGTATTTTATCCTTTTAATACCAGAGTCCCGTAGATATTATTTAATTATTCAAGCCCTGAAGCTTCGGTTTCAGGGTTTTTTATTTTTAACGAAGTTCTTCCGGAAAAGGCAATTGCCAGGGTTTCTGATACTCCTTAAGAAGCTGCTTTGTTAATTGAACGAGAACAGGATTAGCAGAAGCATCAAGCCAATAAATTATTTCTTTTAATTTTTCCGGTTCCATTTCTGTGCAGCCTGCCGAGGTTTCATCAGGGCGCGACCAATTATGCAGGAAAATACAAGAACCTGCTCCATTAACAATCGGTGTAGTATTTTGCTCAACCACAATTCCCTGTTCATACCATATCTCTGCAAAAAACATTTTCTCGGATGATTGCCAATCCACTTCATCAATTTCATCTCGTGATACTATCATATTATAATAACTTGATTTAATATCATCGATGCATTCAACCATTTCTGTAATTGGTATGTAAGAAATATTTAGTCCACCCATTTCATCAGCACTTGCATAACCAAATGCAGCACCTAATTCAAATACTCCTGCCGGACTTCTTCCATCGCCTTCAGTTTTAATGGGCAACTTTGATGAGTCTATTGAATTTAATCCGTTTCCCCAGCCAAGTCCATTTCTACCAAGAACAACAGGAATTGTATTGCTGATATTCTGCCAGGGACTATCATCACTCTCTCTTTCAAAGTAAACAAGTTCACCTTTTGTAGATGTCGGCGAGTCGGTTATAACTAATAGCATCTGTTTACAATTATTTGGTATTGGAGAATCAATTGTGGTTTGAGTAAAACAAATTGATGTAAGTGATAAAATCAGAACTAAAAAATATTTTTTCATAAATGATCTTCAATGTTTTAAGTTAACTATTATGTTCCGAACAAACTGAATCGAAGAGAGCCTTGTAAACAATCTATTAAATCACATAACTTAGATGCAATAGAAGTCTTTGAGAGAGACGAAGCACAAGATGTTATTCCTACTTCATATCTCCTTAACTTAAAATCATTTACAACATCCGGAATTCTTTACCAGATATAAGTTCCAACAGCGCCTGCATTAAGGTAAGTTTTAACTACTTTATTACCCAGTTTTATATTAAAAGTTTTAAAAGCAAAACTGTTATTCAATACGATAACCACGACATTACCGGATGGTGTTAAGAAAGCTACATTCGGTAATTCAGAAAAATAATTTGATTCAATTCTCTTAGAGCCGGGTCTTACAAACTTTGATGCGTGAGCAGTTATATAATAAGCAACATTGCGCGTAACCTGATCGCCCTGAATAGTGATTGCACCGAGACACTCTGTGCATCCGCCTGGTGTGTGCGGCTCCTGGTTTTGATCTGCCGCAAGATTCCATTCTAAAACTGTCTTGCACCAGTTTCTTGATGCACCAATTGTCAATTCCCTTATATTCCATTTTAGTTCATCAGCAAAGATACCGTGCACACCGGTCCATTGCTCAGTGAAGTAGAGATTTTTATCCGGATGAGCATTATGCACCTGGCTGAGACTGCTTATTTGTCCGCCATATAAGTGAAATGCTGAACCATCAATATAATTTCTGGCTTCAGGATCGCTAAGAATGGAAAGCGGATAATCTATTCTGTCTGCATTATGATCGTAAATAATTATCTTAGTGTTAATACCTGCATTCCGGAATGCCGGTCCAAGGCTTCCTTTAATAAATGCTGTCTGATCTGCTGCAGGCATAAGCATACTTGGATTGTTACCGGGATGCAGTGGTTCATTCTGTACTGTAATTGCATCAATAGTTATTCCTTCATCTTTCATACCTTGAATATACTTTACAAAATAATTTGCATAAGAATTATAATACTGAGCAAGCAGACTGCCGCCGATACTGCTTTTATTAGTTTTCATCCAAACAGGTGCTGACCAAGGAGACCCCATAATTTTTATGTTGGGATTTATGGCAAGGATTTCTTTAAGCACAGGAATTAAATGTTTCCTGTCCTCCGCCAATGAAAATTGAAGCAGATCAGGATCAGTCTGTCCTATAGGCAGGTCATTGTATGAAAATACTTTAGTATCAAGGTCAGATGCACCAATACTTACCCTTAAATAACTTACTCCAATATTTTTATCCGTTGTTTCGAATAGCTCAGTTAGTATTTGTTTTCTTGCAGCGGATGACATATTAAAAAGGTGAAGAGCGCTTCCGCCGGTAAGTGCATAGCCAAAGCCATCCATAACCTGATACGTCTGATCAGGATTTACAACAATTGTTTCACCACTTACTCTGCCTGTATCAGTAATAGAGCGCTGCTCAGTAAAAAATATATTTGCTGAAGGATCAGTCATCCATATTTTAACATTTAAAGTATCCTTCGGGGGATCATTAACTTCGCTGGAACAGTTTAAAAGCGTTGCTGAAAAAACAAAAAGTAAAATAGCTCCGATAAAATATATTAGTCTGGTTCTCATAAGTAAAATTTTGATAGTTAATAAGTTTTGCTGAATTAAATTTAAGAAATTTCCTGTTAAAAGAAGACCTTGTTTATTATATGAAACACACATAATTGATTCTGTTGAAATAACTTTTTGTTAATTCCCTGCTGTTAAAAATATGCTTATGAAAAAGTAATAGGCAGTTATTTTACTATGTCATAATTCACAATCGTTGCTAATTATGAATCAATTCTTATCGACCATGGTGTAAAATATTTACTTATTTGGTTTGTAAAAATTTTATATTAAGCAAAGAACCTGGAGGCAACAGTTTGATTTAATTAAAAAATCAAATCGTCATATCAATAATCTAATGGTGTGATATTTGATTTAATGTTGTGATCGTTAATTACATACATAATACGTAAGCGGATGGAAATATGAAACTACTTATAGGATTTCTGCTCTTCAGTTCGTTTCAGCTCTTCTCTCAATCATATCTCAATATATTATTCTCCAACGGTGATTATAAAAACTCCAGGATCGATTCTCTCAAGAAGATTACATTAAGCAGTAACGGCGAGTTAATCTACTTCCATAAATCTGATGGTTATATTTCTTTGGAAGATATTGCCAATATTAAAACATTTACCTTCAGTGATACTGCCCAAGGTCAATCGATACCGGTCGAATTATCATCTTTTAATGCAGTTCAAATCGGTTCTTCGATTTTGCTTAAATGGAGGACTGAAACCGAAATGAATAATTATGGATTTGAAATTGAGAGAGCAAATGAATTAAATAGGACACCCCAGAAATGGGTTAAGATCGGATTTGTTGAAGGCCACGGTAACAGCACTATTCCTGAAGAATATACATTTAATGATAACCCGGCTGGATACAATATTTACCACTATAGGTTAAAGCAAATCGATTTAGATGGTAAATATGAATACAGTAATGTTGTAAGTGTTAAAATTAATTCACCGGATCATTATTTATTAAATCAAAATTTTCCCAACCCATTTAACCCGGCAACAAAAATCTCATACAATATACCCACAGATGGATTTGTAATAATCCCAAATTTATGACGTATTGGGTAACGAAGTCGCCTCGTTATTAAATGATAATCAAAAAGCCGGCAGCCATATTACTACATTTGATGGCAGTAAATACTCTAGTGGAATTTACATTCTGCGCCTAAGTTCAGGAAATTATAGTTCTTCAATTAAAATGACTTTAATGAAATAATAAAAGAGAATAAAATGAAAAAAATATTTTTGTTAGCAGTAGTATTGTTATTTCTAAGCCCCATTTATGCCCAACACAAAACATTAACCTTGTATTATCCGGGTGACAGCACAAATGTAGTCAGCATTTCCAATCTGGATTCAATGGTAATTTTTATTTGCGGTGTCAGAAAGTTAGTTATGGCGGCAAAGATTATAACACAGTTTTAATAGGTGACCAGTGCTGGTTTAAAGAAAACGTTGATGTTGGTACACAGATCATTCATGGCCAATGGCCGGGTAACAATTCAATTATTGAAAAATATTGTTATAATGATCTTCCTGCAAATTGTGAAACTTACGGTGGATTGTATCTGTGGGATGAGGCAGTGCAGTACGTAACAACAGAAGGTCCACAGGGTATTTGTCCTGATGGATGGCATATGCCTACTGAAGCTGATGTGCAAACCTTAATCACTTCAGTTGGCAATGACGGAAACGAGCTAAAAAGAGAAGATCAGGGTACTGGCTCTGGACAAGGGACAAACACTAGCGGATTTTCATTTTTATTAGCTGGCGGTAAGGAATACTCAGGAGGATATTATTCAGGACTTGGTGATGTAGGGCGTATTTATATCGGTAAACCCGGTAATTGCGGATATGCTTGCGTTTACTCGTTTGAAGTTTATGCCACTAATAATACAATATATTTTGCACAAGGAGCAATGCCAAGTTGGGGCATGAGTGTCCGTTGTATTAAAGATTAATTTTAGTATGAAGTGCTTTATTGTTATTTCTTTTGTACTTACAAGTTTTTCTTTTTCAATCGCTCAGGAGATAATTATCAAGGCTGCCAATTCCAGCGGAGCGGCAGCTTTGTTTTCTTTATCCGGCGAAAAATCCTCTTTCATTGATTCAATTCCTGCTAACAACAACACATATCAATTTAATCTTAGTAACAATCGTTCAGGTTCCTATCGCTTAGTTTTCAATAATAAAAAATGGCTGGACTTTGTTTATGATAGTCATGATATCGAAATTGAAACAAATGCAGAAAATATTTTAGAAGAAACCTCAATCGTTCAGTCAGATGAAAATAAACTTTATTACGATTTTATCAAACTCAATAAAGACTATAAAACAAAAACAGAACTTCTTCAACTAATAATTGCACGTTATCCGGAAACAGACAACTACTATCAATCAACACAAGAAAAACTTAACCAGACCCAGGAAGAATATTTATATTTTGTAAATGTGACCGCACAATCAGAACCAAATTCTTTTATTGCCAGATATGTCCGGTCCGCTCAACTGCCCGTTGTTAATTCTGAAATTGAACCAGACCAGTATTTGAATTATTTGAAATCGCGACGCACTTGATAATGTAAACTTCACTGATGAGGCTTTGATATACTCAGATGCATTTACAAATAAAACAATAGAATATCTTTCGTACTATCGCAATCCGCAATTGCCTATGGGTTTGCTTGAAAAAGAATTTCAAACTGCAGTTGACAGCATATCTGAACAAAGCAAAAGTAAATGACATTGTGTACAAACATATTGTTGAATATCTGCTTGATGGATTTAAGAAATTCGATTTTGATAATGTTATTAACTACATAATTGATAATTATGTTATTAAAGATGATATATGTTTAGATGAGAAATTGGAAACTGCGCTCGAAAGAAGAATACAGCAGAACAAATTATTTAAACCTGGATTTATTGTTCCAAATATTGAGATGAACGATGCTTCTGGTTCAATAGTTAAGCTAAGTAATATTAAATGTAGAAAAAACTTTAATAATATTTTATGCAAGCTGGTGCCCAAAATGGTGTAAACTCTGATGAATTCTGATTAGTTCTGAAACTTGAAAAATAAAAAAGCCCTAAAACTTTATCTTTAGGGCTTTTACAAGCGGGGCCGACGAGACTCGAACTCGCGACCTCCTGCGTGACAGGCAGGCGTTCTAACCAACTGAACTACGACCCCGTGAAAATTTGAAGGTCAAATATATATTCTTAGGCTAAAAAATCAAAATTTATTCATCACCAAATGAGATTCCTAATGACTTAGCTACAAATACAGCCTGATCATCGGGTTTTACTAATTTTTGGTGAGAAATAGCATCTTCTATCTTTACATTTTTGATTTCATTTCCTCTAAGCGAAACCATTCTGCCAAACTTTTTATTGGCAACCAGCTCTATCGCAAAGGCTCCAAATTTTGTCGCTAAAATTCTATCGTAAGGCGTGGGACTTCCGCCTCTTTGAAGATGTCCAAGAATTGTTACTCGAGTTTCTTTTCCAGTCATCTGTTCAATTTTATCTGCAACAACTTTTCCAATGCCGCCAAGTTGAACCGGGTCAGTTCTTTTTATATCACTGCCTCTGGTAACTAATTCACCACCCAAGGGTTTAGCCCCTTCAGCCACACAAACTAAAGAAAATCTTTTTCCCATCAATTCGCGTTCGTGAATTTTTTCTGCAACTTTGTCCCACGAAAATGGAATTTCCGGAATTAGAATAATATCAGCACCACCACTAAGACCACCATTCAATGCAATCCAGCCTGCATATCTCCCCATAACTTCTACAACTATAACTCTGTGATGAGAGGAAGCAGTTGTGTGAAGTCTATCTAATGCCATAGACACTACATAAACTGCAGAATCATGTCCGAATGTTTGGTCAGTAGCTTCAAGATCATTATCAATTGTTTTAGGTACGCCAACAATATTCATTCCCATCTTAGAAAGTTTATTACTGATATGCATTGTACCATCACCACCTATGGTTATAAGTGCATCAAGTCCCCAGGATTTATAATTTTTTAAAGCAGCCTCAGATTTATCTTGAATTTCGATTTTACCATTAACTTCAACAGGCCAATGAAACGGATCGCCTTTATTTGATGAGCCCAAAATGGTACCACCTCTTGAAAGGATACCAGAAACATCAGCATTACTCAATTCTTTTGCTTTTCCTTCAACTAATCCTTCAAAGCCGTCAATAATCCCATAGACAGACATTCCATAATCTTCGGCCGGTTTTGTTACACCTCTAATTACTGCATTCAATCCGGGACAGTCACCTCCACCTGTCAAAATTCCAATTCTTCTTATACCGTTCTTCTTTGCCATTTTTGCTTTTATGATCCTTTATTTCTTAAAAATACTTTGTGAATTTTTAAAGTGAAATTTAATCAATTTCATTAAATAATTATCATCAAATTGATTTAAAACACGCTTTGCAGAAATATTAACTGAAGAGCCGCCGCCTTTAGGAATTTGAAATCCCACTTCCCTGCTTTTAATATTAAACCAATCAACAACTTTTGCTCTGGCTAATATCGATGCGGCTGCAACTGCAGTATATCTTTCAGCTTTTGGAGTTTGATAAAGATTTAAATTGATATTTTTTTTCTTTAATTCATCTTTAATAAGTTTTTCATTACCAAACTTATCGCTAATTACATTTGGACAATTTATTTTTTCAATCAAATTTTCAATTGCTTTAGAGTGAGCCCAACCCATAATTTTATTTAGGTTATTAAAAGACTCATAAAGTTTGTTATACTTTTCTGGATTGATCTGAATAATTTCAAACTTATCACCAATAATTTTTTTAATCTTTGATTCAATAATTTTAATATTGTAATCAGTAATCAACTTACTGTCTTTTACTCCTGCCTCTTCCAACTCTATAGTTGTTCTCTTATCAATATAAACAGCAGCAACAACCAAATGGTCCAAAATAATCACCTTTACCGGATTCATCTGTGCCGATGTATTCATCAAATTTAATCTCATTTTTTTGTACGGATTCAAAAAGAGTTTCACCAAATACAATCGTATTTAGTTCTTTGGATAAATTTGATTCTGGATTTGCTTGGATAACATTTTTGATACCCTTCTTGCCAAAATAAACTAATAATTTTGCCTGCTCTTTATTGCTGTTCACATATTACTTCATAATTGTATAGTTTTTTATCCGGCTGAGATACTGAAAAACCAGCTTTAATCAGCTTTTGAGTTAAAAACTCAATTTGTTTTAGTGCTTTTTGTTGGAATGGATCTTGCATAAAAGAAATTGATTTAAGTTGTATTTAATTAGCAATAAAATTAGTTTTCATAGTAACGAGATTTAAAAGGAGAAAATAATGACCACTTTAAGATTAAATAAATTTTTATTGATAATATCATTGATATTGGTTTTCGGAGCCAATAATCTGCTATCAAAAACTGTTATTCAAGATGATAAAACGATAAATGAATTTACTTCGGTATTAAAACAAAAAGTTTTATTAAGTAATGATCAGGAAACAAAGGTGCTTTCTATCATGACCGAGTTACAAAAAAATACTTCATCGAAACCAGAAAATAAATCCGAGTATGTCAAAACAGCTCAAACTAAAGTTGAGAGTTTGCTGGACAGTAAACAAAAAATGAAATATGACATAATCAAAACTGATCTTTGGAAAAAAATATAGTTAATAACTAAAATATTTTAACCCGGTATAACAACCGGGTTTTTTATTATAATTTTATTTGCCCCATTTAATCACTTCTAATTTAACTTCCTGAATTCCCAGCATTTATCATTTCAATTTCCTTTGCTGCTGCAAAAGATAGATCAATAATTCTTCCTTTAAATTGCGGCATACGATCATTGATTCGCACTTCAACACTTTTTCCATTAGAAAGATTGGTTACTTTTACAATAGTATTAAATGCAAATGAAGGATGCGCTGCCGTTAAATCATTCATATTATAAACTTCACCATTAGCAGTTTTCTTTCCATCAAACTCATCGGCATAAAAAGATGCTGTTCCGGATTCAATCTCAAGTCCAGCCTTATCATATCCCCTGACTTCATTCTCCGAATTATCATTTGCTCTTGAATACCTTGTGGTTGAACTACAGCCATAAAAAAGAACAACCAATAAAATTAAAATCGGATAATATTTTGATGATTTTTCCATTCAAAATAAATTAAGAGATTAGCGATGCAACTTTTATAATAGCAGTTTCAGATCGCAATCTATTTTCTGCAAGATTTAAAATTAAAGTGGGATGTATTTGCAACATATCTTTTTCCGAAAAGCCGCCTTCGGGACCAAATATCATGTAATAATTCTTTGTTTCATCAAATACCTGATTGGCTAATTTATTTTCAGAGCTTTGCTCGAATAAAACTTTTACCTCTTTTAATTCACCAAACTTTAATAACGAATCATAGACTTCAACTTTTGGTAAATATGATTGAAGTGATTGCTTCATTGCAGATAATAATATTTTATTTATTCTATCAGTATTAAAACTTTTACTTACGCTTCTCTCAGAATTAAAAAGAACAAAATTTGTAATTCCTAACTCAACGCACTTTTCTATAGCAAATTTAAAACGGTCCGGGTTTCGCAGATTTGGGATGCAAAACGTAAAATTGTTTAATCGGTTATTATAACTATAATATTTTATTACATCTGCAAATATATTTTGTTTATCTATGGAGGTAATAACTCCTTCATATATTTTGCCCTTACCATCAGTTGCAAAAATAGAATCCCCAATTTTATTACGCATTACTTTAGTTGCGTGATGGAATTCTTCATCAGCAAGCTGGAATGATTTTTCATCCTTTGATTTTGATGAACAAAAATATAATTCTATGTTAGAAAGATACTCCAAGATCAAAAATAAATTGTGATTTTAATTGTTCATTGAATGCTACTTCAACTCTAAGAATTGAATATGGCAAAATAAGAAAAGTAAGTCCAAGCCCATATCCGGAATTAAATTTATTAATTGCAAAAGGTTCATCCTTGTACTTTGCCATGCCGGTCTCTGCAAAAATCTGCGTATAAAATCCGATTCTGTATGATAAAAGTTTATCGGGAATAATTGGGATAAAACTTAGATCAATATTTAACTCTTCAATAATTGGATAATATAACTCCACTGATGTAAGATAATAATCATCCCCTTCAAATTTTTCGAAGTAGTGCCCACGAATTTTTTCACTATTTCCGATAATTGAATAATCATAATAGGGCACGTCATCTCCAAAAGTAAATCTTGATGCAAATCGCCATTTACCAATTATTCCATTAAAAATATTTCGGTATTCTCTAAAATCAATCGAAGCAACGCCATAGCTTATGTCATCAATTCCCAAACCTTTCGCGGTATAAACAAGATTAGAATATATTCCATCTTTAGGAAATTGAACGAGGTCTCTTGTGTCGTGTTCAAAACCAATTCCCAATTCAACTAAATTATCGATTCTATCATCAGAAGCATTTACTCCTGGAATATAAAAAGGTGTTTCGATATAAGTATATCCGCTGTTAAGGAATAATCTGTTAAATAAACCAAATCTTTTGCCGGTTGAAAAACGCGCACCAATTACTTTCTGTTTAAAATTACTTCCATAAAGATTTTCTGCGGTCGGACTTTTATTAGACACATTTGAATAACTAATAGCTGGAATTAATAAATATATTTTCTTTCCCAATGATATTCGGATTATAATAATTAAGCCCAAATGTTGGATCGTATCCAAGAAGAAAATACGCTGTAAAATCTTCATTTCTACCACGAAAATTTTTAAGTTTTAAATACATTCCGTAGGATAATTTATTAAGATCATTTTCTGTGGCTTGTATAACCGGTATAGGATAAATATACCAACCTTCTTCTACTTCAATTTTTAATATTCTTTTGGAATCAATAATAGTTGGAATGAAATAAACATGATTAAATATTCCTAAACTATAAACACGTTCTCGGTTGTAAATAGAATTCTGCTGTGTTAAAGTATCACCGACAGCAAAATTTAATTCTCTTAATATTATAAAATCTTCCGTTTTTTCATTACCACTAAGCTTAATTGAATCAACAATGAAAGGATATAACTCCGGATTAAAAAGTGAATCTGTGGTTTGTGAATAGATTAGTGAAGAGAAAACAATAACGATCTGCGCAAAAATTATTAATAATTTTGTTTTACTTTTTAACACTAAGCGTTATTGTTTTCTAATTCAATTATATGATTTTATAAAATCTTCAGAATAAATAATTCAAAAAATTTAATTAACTGTTTCTTCAACGTATTCAGAAACAGGTAAACAACTGCAAACAAGATTTCTATCACCATAAGCATTATCAACTCTGCCAACACTTGGCCAGAATTTGTTAAGTCGCGTCCAATGAACCGGATATGCAGCTTTTTCTCTGCTGTAAGGATAAACCCAATTATCAGCAATAACCATTTGCGCAGTATGCGGTGCATTTTTTAGCACATTATTTTTCTGATCTGCTTTGCCATTTTCAATTTCTCTAATTTCTGCCAGAATGTTAATAAGAGCATCACAGAATTTATCCATCTCAGCTTTTGGTTCACTTTCAGTTGGCTCAATCATTAAAGTACCTGCAACAGGAAATGAAACAGTTGGTGCGTGATAACCATAATCCATTAATCTTTTTGCGATATCCTCAACTTCAACATGAGCAGTGTGTTTAAACTCACGCATATCAAAAATCAATTCGTGTGCAACTCTTCCATTTGAACCTGAATACAGTACTTTGAAGTATGGTTCTAATTTTGCTTTAATGTAATTAGCATTAAGAATAGCAGCTTTTGTGGCATTTGTTAATCCAGCCTCACCCATCATTTTTATGTAAGCGTAAGAAATTAAAATAACATTTGAACTGCCGAATGGTGCCGCTGCAACCGCATGGATCGATTTACCTTTTGAGATATCAACCACAGAATGTCCAGGTAAAAAAGGAACCAAATGTTTTGCAACAGCAATTGGTCCAACTCCGGGTCCGCCGCCGCCATGAGGAATGCAAAATGTTTTATGCAAATTTAAGTGACAAACATCTGCACCAATTGCTGCAGGACTTGTTAATCCAACCTGTGCATTCATGTTTGCACCATCCATATAAACCTGTCCGCCATTGTTATGAATGATCGAGCAGATCTCTGTTATAGATTCTTCAAACACACCATGAGTTGATGGATAAGTTACCATCAAAGCAGCAAGATTATTTTTATGAAGTTCAGCTTTAGCTCGAAGATCATTTACATCAATATTTCCTTTTTCATCACAATTAACAACCACTACTTTCATACCTGCCATTACAGCACTTGCTGGATTTGTTCCGTGGGCTGATGATGGAATTAGTGTAATGTTCCTGTGCGCTTCACCTTTATCTTCTAAATAGGCTTTTATAACTGATAAACCTGCATACTCACCTTGTGCACCTGAATTTGGCTGAAGAGATACTCCTGAAAATCCTGTTATTTCAGCAAGATCTTTTTCCAAAGAACTTAAGTAATTCCAGATAACCTATAACTTGATCTTTCGGTGCGAATGGATGAATGTTACCAAACTCCGGATAAGTAACACCAAGCATTTCAGTTGTTGCATTTAATTTCATTGTGCAAGAGCCAAGCGCAATCATGGAATGAACAAGAGATAAATCTTTATTTTCAAGATGTTTCATATATCTTAAAATATCAGTCTCGGATCTATAAGAATTAAAAACCGGATGTTCTAAATATTTGGAGGTTCTTACAAACTTATTATCAAAAGATTTTATATGAATATTATTTGATCCTTCAGTTGAGGTTGAACTCTGTTTTCCAAGAGCTTGTGCAAAAACCTGAATCAACTCCTTAACATCCTCAAATGTTGTAACTTCACTTAATGAAATACTGATATGATCGCTTATAAAGTAATTTAAATTTATCTCCTTCTTTAAAGATTCACTCTTAATTTTTTCAAGAATGTTTTTATCAACTTTAAAAGAAATAGTATCAAAATAATTTTTGTTAGTTTGTACCAATCCTAATTCTTTTAGACCATTACTTAAAACTTTAGTAAGATTATTTATTCTTTCAGCAATAAGTTTTAGATTTTTAGGACCATGATAAACTGCATACATCCCGGCTAAGACAGCAAGTAAAACCTGAGCAGTACAAATATTGCTTGTTGCTCTTTCACGTTTAATATGCTGTTCCCTTGTTTGGAGAGCCATTCTAAGAGCTCTATTTCCTTGCGAATCAACAGACACACCAATTATTCTTCCGGGTAAAACTCTTTTAAAATCTTCTTTAGTCGCAAAGTAAGCTGCGTGTGGTCCGCCAAATCCCATTGGTATTCCCAATCGTTGAGTACTGCCTACAGCACAATCTGCTCCAAATTCTCCCGGAGGAGTTAGCAAGGTAAGACTTAAAATATCAGCAGCAACAACTTTTAAAATTCCATATCCGTTAGCATTAGAAAACAATTCTGCATAATCATATATCTCACCGTTAAGAGCAGGATATTGAACCAATAATCCAAAATATTCATTATTAAGTTCAACTGTTTTATGATCAGCAATAACTAATTCAATTCCTAAAGGTTTAGATCGTGCCTTTAAAACATCTATGGTTTGTGGAAAAACCTCATTAGAAACAAAAAATTTATTTGAGTTTGCTTTATCTTTTTTTCTGTTATTGAAAAACATTATCATTGCTTCAGCAGCAGATGTTGCTTCATCAAGCAGAGAAGCGTTTGCAATGGGCAGTGCAGTTAGATCCGAAACAACTGTCTGAAAATTTAGAAGTGCTTCCAGTCTGCCTTGAGCTATTTCAGCCTGATAAGGCGTGTACTGAGTGTACCAGCCCGGATTTTCTAAAATATTTCTTTGTATTACTGAAGGAAGGATTGAGGGATAGTATCCCATTCCGATATAACTTTTAAATACTTTGTTTTTTGCTGCAATACTGTTTAAGTGCTTAACAAATTCAAATTCACTTAAAGGTTCATCTAATTGTAATTTATTTTTAAGACGGATATTTGCAGGTATGGTTTGATCTATAAGCTCATCAATTGAATTGACTCCACATAGTTTACTCATCTCATTAATATCATCAGTACTTGGTCCAATGTGGCGGGATTCAAATACATCAGGATGTTGAAAGGATTTCATTTTAATTCTCTTAATTTATAATTCAGTATTAAAAACTACATTAATTTTATTGCTCAAAATTAAGAAAAATCTATGTAATTCTGATTGGGTAAACAGGATATTTTAGTGCAATTTTTTATCGTTTTAAGTTTGCAGAATTCTTAGTGCGGAATTTTTTCAAGAGCGGCTTTTGCGGCATTTTGTTCGGCAGTTTTCTTGTTCTTCCCTTTTCCAATACCAAAATATTCTTCTCCAATATTTACTTTTATAGTAAACACTCTGTCGTGCTGGGGTCCTTCTTCTTTTAAAACTATATAATTTGGTACATCAATTTTATTTGCCTGCGCATATTCTAAAAGCTGACTCTTATAATTCTCATCGACCAAATATTCACCATCTTTTGTCAAGGGCTCGATTAAAACTCTGTGGATAAATTTCTTAGAAACTTCTAATCCATGATCTAAATAGATTGCCCCAACTATTGCTTCAAAAGCATCAGATAAAACTGTTTTAGAAGCACGTGCAAAAGTGGTGCTTAAGTTATGATTTATCAAAATAAAATTTGCTAATCCGATATCTTCAGCCGCATCTGACAAGGCAAATCTATTTACAAGTTTAGATCTTACCTTTGTTAAGAAGCCTTCATTCTCTTTTGGAAATTTTTCAAAAAGATATTCAGCCACAACAACGCTTAGTACAGAATCACCTAAAAATTCCAATCTCTCATTTGAAGTATCATCTTCATCTAGCTCTTCTAGAAATGATCTATGCATTAATGCCTGGATGTAATGGGATTTATTTTTGATTGGAAAACCGATTATTTTTTCTAATTCCGCAAACTTCTGTGGGGTAAGTATTCTTTTAACCTGGTGGGAATTATTACTTTCTTCCCGAACGCCAAAATATTTAAGCAAGCGAGAAAAAAGAGAACTCAAAACTATTCCTCAAACTTCTTAAACAAAATTGATGCATTATGTCCGCCAAATCCAAAGGTATTACTTATTGCAGCATTAACTTCTTTTGAAGTGACTTTTTTTGCACTATAATCTAAATCACATTCAGGATCAGGATTATCAAGATTTATTGTAGGTGGAATCAAACTATTGTTTATTGATAAAATAGTTGAAATAGCCTCAATAGCGCCTGCAGCACCTAATAAATGTCCTGTCATAGATTTAGTGGAAGTAACTACTAATTTATAGGCGTGTTCACCAAACAAAGTTTTTATTGCTCTGGTCTCATTAATATCATTATGAGGTGTAGATGTGCCATGTGCATTTATATAATCGATATCAGTTAATAATAATCCAGCATCCTCAACCGCAATTTTCATAGATCTTACCGCACCTTCACCACCGGGAGCTGGAGCAGTTATATGATGTGCATCTGCGGTTAATCCAATACCGGCTAATTCTGCATAAATTTTTGCACCCCTGCTTAGTGCGTGATTCAATTCTTCAAGTATCAATGTACCGCCGCCTTCGCCCATTACAAAACCATTGCGGTCTTTATCAAATGGTCTGGATGCTTCAGCATATCTATCGTTCCAGGTGGATAACGCTCTCATCGCATTAAATCCACCAATGCCAATTTCTGTTATTGAAGCTTCACTGCCTCCGCAAACCATAATATCAGCAGAACCTCTCTCAAGAACCATAAAAGCATCTGAGATTGCATGAGAGGCTGTTGAACAGGCAGATGTGGTTGCATAATTTGGACCTTTTAATCCGAAGCGGATGGATATTTGACCTGCCGCTAAATCTGAGATCATCATTGGAACGAAAAATGGACTTATCATTGCAGGATTTTTATCCTGAAAATATTTCCAATGTTCATTTGTCATAGTTTCCAATCCGCCAATACCACTGCCATAAATTACTCCAGCCCTATCCTTATTAATTTTATCTAAATTAATAGCAGAATCTTTAATAGCCTCTACTGATGAAGCCAGAGCAAATTGTGTAAATCTATCTAATCTTTTTACAGATTTTTTATCGAAGTAATTATCGGGATTAAAATTTTTAACTTCCGCTGCAAACTGAGTGTCAAACTTTGAGGTATCAAAATATGTTATAGGTGCAACACCATTTTTCCCGGAAATAAGACCGTTCCAGAACTCAGGAACATTCAATCCGATAGGCGTAACGGCACCAATACCGGTTATTACAACTCTTCTCTTAGTCATAATATCTCATTGGCATAAGCCGTTTTTGATATGGAATTGCATATAAAGGTAAGAAAGTCGGGATTATACATCCCGACGATTTTAATTAAGCTAATTTCTCTGAAAGATACTTAACAGCATCTCCAACTGTTCCGATTTTTTCAGCATCTTCATCAGGAATTGAAATTTGAAAAGCACTTTCAAATCCCATAACTAATTCTACTATATCAAGTGAATCAGCGCCAAGATCATTAGTAAATGAAGCTTCAGGAGTGATTTGAGATTCTTCAACACCTAATTTATCGATGATAATCTCTCTTACTTTTGCTTCAACATCCATAGTATTCTCCTATTATTGGTTTTGTATTTATTTGAGTTATTATTTATTGGTTTAAATTTAACAAAATTAAAATCTAAGAAACAAATAGATTTATCAATTACATTGTCATTCCGCCATCAACGGCAATAACCTGACCGGTAATATAATCAGCATCATTGCTACATAAAAATGCAACAACTTTAGCGATATCTTCCGGTTTGCCTAATCTGGACATAGGAACGTTCTGTACCAATTTTTTAATCTGTTCTTCAGTCAACTTACTTGTCATGTCTGTTTGAATAAAACCCGGAGCTATAGCATTAACCGTAATATTTCTTGAGGCTAACTCGCGAGCCATAGATTTAGTAAATCCTATAACACCCGCTTTAGAAGCGGAGTAATTAGATTGTCCCGCATTTCCAATTAAGCCAACAACAGAAGCGATGTTTACAATTCTTCCATATCGCTGAGCTATCATAGGTTTTAAAACTGCTTTTGTATAATTAAACACACTTTTTAAATTTGCACTTATTACATCATCAAAATCTTTTTCTGTCATTCTTAATAATAAATTATCCCTCGTAATTCCGGCATTATTTATTAAAATATCAACACCGCCAAGTTTTTCAATAGCTGCATCAACGGTTGCTTGTGCTTGTTCCATAGATGATGCATCAGCTTTAAAACCATGAATCTTTATGCCCGGATAATCAATCTCAGCCAATAATTCTTCGGCGCATTCATCGCAGCTATTATAAACAAATGCAACATCTGAAAATAAAACTCCACAGCAACTTCTTGAAGCAAGCTCTTTTACAATTGCTCTGCCGATACCTCTCGTTCCACCTGTAACGATAGCTCGCTTATTGTGTGATTCAATTACTTTACTTGTCATTTTTTTTCAACTCCGGAATAATATTCGGATAAATATTCATTTTTATAATTTTCAAGTTCAATAAACTTTTCCGGTCCAAAGAAATGAATTAAGTTCTTCTTTACAAGCATCATAAATTGTATGTTTCTTTGATCGGATCTTTACTACATGTTTTTAACCTGTCAATATGTTCATCATCTATAGTTAGAGCACCTTCAAATATTGTAAGCGGAAACAGAACGCAATAAATTGGTTTATACTTCCACTTATGTTCACCTTCAATCATTGCAAGTTTTTGAAGAGTACATAAACCATTTTTGTCTAAGAAAGTACATTTGTCATTTATTAACTCAGTTCCAACGGCTACACCAGATTCAAAATCCTCATCTTCTTCAGGTTCTTCAAACCATTCATCAATATTTTTCGATTGTGTTTCATCCATCAGAGGCAGTATTTTATCTTTAATACTTAATATATACTCGTGCTCTTTGAGATCAGTGTAAACGCCATAATTACAGCACTCGCCGCCGCACTTGCAAGAAAACTTAAACGTAAATATTTGCGGATCAATATAAACACCATTTATAGCTTTAGTAAATTTTGACTGAGTGTTCGTTTCCATTATAAGTACTGCTCCAAATCTTCGTATTTGTCTATCCCAAATAATTTAACATCAGGATTTATTCTTTTAACTAATCCCTGCAAAACTTTTCCGGGACCAATTTCATAAAATTCATCAAATCCATCAGCTATCATATTATTGATTGTTTCTTCCCATCTAACCGGAGAAGTAACTTGCTGATGTAATAGATTTTTAATTTCATCTTTTTTGATTACAGGCTTTGCAGTTACATTTGCATAAACTGGAAATCTTGCATCATAGATAGATGTAAAAACTAACGCATCAAGTAGTGCATCTTTTGCTGATTGCATTAGCGGCGAGTGAAATGCTCCGCTAACAACAAGTTCCTTTGTTAATTTTGCACCATTGGCTTTGCACAATTCCATGGCTTTTCTAACCCCATCAATCGATCCTGAAATTACAATCTGCCCCGGTGAATTAAAATTTGCACACTGTACGATTCCAACACTAGATGCTTCTTTACAAAGTTCTTCAACTTTAAGAGGTTCTAATCCAACAATAGCGGCAAGCGTTCCAGGATTATCAATTCCGGCTTGCTGCATTGCCTTGCCTCTTGTTCTAACCAATTTTATAGCATCATAAAACTGAATTGCATTTGCAGAAACCAATGCGGAATATTCACCAAGTGAGTGTCCTGCAGCGGCTTCTGGTTGAAGTGTTCTAATCAAACTTGCCAGAATAACACTATGCAAAAAAATTGCTGGTTGGGTAAACTCGGTTTGTTTTAATTGTTCTTCAGGTCCGTTAAACATAATGAATGATAGATTAACACCAAGAGCGTCATCTGCGGTTTTAATCATCTCTTTGGCTTCAACAGATTTATCAAATAAATCTTTAGCCATACCGATGTATTGAGATCCCTGACCGGGAAATAAAAAAGCTTTTTTAGACATTGAAATAGTTTTTATAATTAAAAATTAAATTGCCCATACAACATGAATAGCACCCCATGTATATCCGGCACCGAAAGCTGATAATATTAAATTATCACCTTTCTTAACTTTGCCATCACGATAATATTCGGTTAAGCATAAAGGAATTGTAGCTGCTGTGGTATTACCATATTTATCGATGTTAATCATAACTTTATCTTTACTTATACCCATTCTCTGAGCAGTTGCATCAATAATTCTTAAATTTGCCTGATGAGGAACAAGGTATGCAATATCTTCTGATTTAAGGTTACTCTTCTCCATCAATTCTGCAGAAACATCTGCCATACCTTTAACTGCAACTTTAAATACTGCTTTACCATCCTGATAAATGTAGTGCCATTTTTTATCAACCGTTTCGTGTGAGGCTGGGTTTAAACTTCCGCCGCCAAGCATATACAAAGCATCTTTACCTGTTCCATCAATCCTTAGAATGGAATCTTGAAGACCCAAAGATTTATCTTCGGTTGGCTCCAACAAAACAGCGGAGCCTGCATCACCAAAAAGAATACAAATGTTTCTATCCGTATAATCAGTTATCGCACTCATTTTATCGGCACCAATTACCAATACTTTTTTGTATCTGCCGGATTCAACCAGTGATGCGCCGGTCTGCAGCGCAAATAAAAATCCTGAACAAGCAGCGGACACATCAAATCCCCATGCATTGTTAGCACCGATTTTAGTTTGAACTAAACAAGCAGTTGAAGGGAAAAACATATCTGGTGTAACTGTCGCAACAATGATCGCATCAATATCTAATGGATTTACATTATGTTTTTCAAATAAATCTAACGCTGCACGAGCTGCTAAATCACTTGTTGCACCATTTTCTAAAATTCTTCTTTCACTAATTCCGGTTCTGGTTTTTATCCATTCATCATTTGTTTCAACTATAGACTCAAAATATTTGTTATCTAAAACTTTTTCAGGAGCGTACATTCCAACCCCTGTTATCATAGCATTATATCTTTTATCTGACATTAATTTTCCGTTTTTATTTTTAGTGAATATTGTTTGATAGAATTTTCTATCTTTTTAATTAAATCTTTATTATACATTTCACGCGCTTTTAGAACCATATTTTTAATTGCTTTTGGAGAGCTTGAACCGTGCCCAATAATACTGATTCCGTTAACACCTAACAATGGCACTCCGCCGTGTTCCTGATAATCCAATGATTTTAAGGATTTTTTTAACGTACCTTTTGATATTCCAACTTTTAATTTATCAAAAAAACTATCTTCAGCCGTTTTGGTTAATAGATGTTTAAGAAGCTTTGGAACTGATTCACCAAATTTTAGGATAATGTTTCCAACAAAACCATCGCAGACAATAACATCAACTTGTTTTGTCATTATATCTCTGCCTTCAACATTTCCAATAAAATTAAGCTTTGATTCTTTTAACAAATGATATGCTTCATTAGCAGCTTCATTTCCTTTGCCTTCTTCTTCGCCCATGCTTAGTAAGCCTACAGAAGGATTTTTAATTCCACCCATTTCTTTTGCATAGATTGTACCCATAACCGCATACTCAAAAAGATGTGAGGGCTTTGCATCCTTACCTGCACCAACATCATAAAGATAACAAATACCGTTAACATTCGGCATCTCTGCGCCGATTGTTGGACGACCAACACCAGGAATTCTTCCCATAATTAATGTTGATGCACTCATCATTGCACCAGTATTACCGGCGCTAACAAAAGCAGCCGCTTTACCTTCTTTAACTAATTGGGCACCTTTTACGATTGAAGAATTTGGTTTAGATTTAAGAGCGGCAGTTGGCGAATCACCCATTTCAATAACTTCATCAGCATGGATAATATATTTTTCATCAAATGAAAGTTGATTGGATTTAATTACAGAAAGAATCTCATCCTTTTTACCTATAAGAAAAAGCTCAAAGTCTTTTTTTTCATTATAGGCATCAATGGCGCCAACAACAGCATTTTGAGGGGCATAGTCGCCCCCCATGGCATCCACAATAATTTTGCAATTAGAATTTTTAGCTTCTGATTCATCCATCGGATAAGAAAGCTGTAAAACTTAGCTTTTAGGAATAAACACTGAGCGTTCGCTGTAGTAACCACAAGAAGGGCAAGCACGATGAGCAAGTTTCATTTCACCGCAATTTCCACAAGTGCTTAACGAAGGAGCTACTGCTTTATAGTGCGTTCTGCGTTTATCTCTTCGACTCTTAGACAACTTACGTTTTGGATTTGGCATATTATCATTCCGTTATATTTAATTGAGATTTAATTTATCTTTCAAATTCATAAGAGGTTTCCACCTCGGATCAATTTCTTCCGTGCTGCAAGTACATTGTTCTTTGTTCAAATCTTTACCGCATTTATAACATAAGCCCTTACAATCTTCTTTACAAAGTTTTTTCATTGGAACTGAGAGTAAAGCAAATTCGCGAACATCTGATTTGATATCAATCTTATCAGCATCTCTGTTTAGATAGCTAACATTAATTGAGTCAGTTTCTTCAGGCTTCTCATTCATAAGATAAATCATTTTATAACCACTCTTTAAACCTGATTTAAATTCAGTTCCACATCGGTCGCATTCATATTTTACTTTAAAATCTGATGTTACCGAAAGTATCAACTGATCATGCAATTTATTAAGAATTACAAAAGATTTATACTTTCCATAAAATGGTTTATCTAAATCCAAATAATCAACTTTGTCTTCAAAAACAAAATTGTGTTCCCCCTGGCTTAAATTTGATATTTTAATTATCATCTTGCAAAATCACGCAAAAAACGAGGCTTAATATATAACTGAACCACTATATAATCAAACAATGCCAGACCCAAATATTTAGCTTTTAAGTACAATTAAGCCATTTATTTAGAATATTCAATATTCTAAAAGTAAATATAACACAATTTAATTATTGGTCTGTATTAGAAGGAGGATACAACGTATTCTTTAAATCACAAAACCGAATTATCAAGAAACCTTTGGCACAAGACCTGTTTTTGTCCTAATCCGTAAAACAATCTGCCGCGGTAGATTATATTTGTGGTACCATTTCGATAATCGCTAAACAATCTCTGCGCAAGATGACTTATTGACTCAAATCTAATCAACCGACTCAAAATAATTTTGGTTTTTTCAAATCTAAATCAATAATTTGAAGCGGATATTTTAATAAAAGTTATTATTGCCAAAGTAAATGTTAATAATTTTTTCTGCATTAGCCGCAATTGTTCCAATGTCAATATACTTAGTATTGATATGGAAATTTGATCGATACGATAGAGAACCATTTAAACTTGTTTTGATAAATTATATGTGGGGTGCGCTTGGCGCTATAGTTCTTGCATTATTGGGCAGTTTATTTTTTACCTTTATTGCCTCACTCTTTATTAGAGACAGCGTTCAATTAAGCAGGTTTGGTGCAATTGTAGTTGCCCCAATTGTAGAAGAAATTACCAAAGGTCTTTTTTTGCTGATTACAATCGCCAATAAAAAATTTGATAATATAACGGATGGCATAGTTTACGGCGGTGCAATTGGTCTTGGATTTGGTATGACTGAAAATTTTCTTTACTTCGTCACGTATGGAGAATCAGTAGCAAATTGGATCATGTTAGTAATCGTAAGAAGCCTTTTCTCTGCAGTTATGCATTGTGTTTCAACAGCAACTCTTGGCGCGTTTCTTGGATTAGCAAAATTTAAAACTCCAGCTAAAAAAGTCGTTTATGCCTTTATTGGATTAATGATAGCAATGTTGATTCACTCAATATGGAATTTTAGTCTTAGTTATGAAAATATTGCACCAATTGGCTTTCTGTTTATGTTTGTTTCGATAATAATTTTCCTTTCCACTTTTTCAATTTCTTTACGCGGTGAAAGAAGAACAATTTTTAATGAACTTAAGGAAGAATCTGAAATCGGAATTATTCCTGAATCACATTTAGTTATATTAAGTTCTCCACAAAGAGAAAGAAAAGGCTGGCTTGATGAACGAACCCGAAAAACATATATAAACGCAGCTACAACACTTGCTTTTAGAAAAGTTCAGTTGAGAAATTCTAATGGTGCCAGCAAAACTTATTACGAAATGGATGTAGAAAACTACAGGGATTTTATAAAAAAATTATTACAGACAACCTGACAATGAATTCTAAAGCAATTTACATTTTTCCGTTCTATACTTTTTACGCTGAAGAATTGTATAAAAACTTCAATGAATTTAAAAAAGAAGATGTCATATTTCTCGCTACTACTCTTTATCTAAATATTCTGGAAAATCTTATTGGCAAAGAAGATAAGATAGATATTTACTGTATTTGGGATGAGAGTGAAAAAGATAGACTTCCGGTTGAATTAAAAAATAATAATCATAAAATTATTTTTAAGGATCTTTCAAATAAGAAAATAATTTTTGAAAAATTATCCTCTAAAGAATTTTTATCATATAAAAATAATGTGATTGTTTTTTCAGATGCGATTAATATCAGAACTTCTGATTATGAACAGTATTTCAATCTTCTTAACATTGAAGATGAATCACTTGTTATTGCCAAGGATAAAGAAAATAATATTGCCGTTTTAGGATTTAATAATTTCTCGGAAGAAATTATCAGTAGTTTAGTTTTAAGTGGTTTTGATTACAATATTTTTTTAAGCCGGATTAAATCCTGCGCACACTTTATGCACATTGTAAATGATGTGCTGCTAGTAAGAAGCATAAATCACTTCAAGCAGCTTTATCTTGAGTTATCGCAAAAGAAAAGCATAGAATATTGCTCACAGCAAATGCACGAACGATTCACACATCTTTTTGTAGAATATAAGGACTTGCTTAAATGAGTAGAGTTGGAATTTTTGGCGGTACATTTGATCCAATACACAATGGGCATTTGATTACTGCACAATCGGTAAAAGAAATAAGAGAACTTGAAAAGATTATTTTTATTCCTGCTTACATCTCTCCGCATAAACAGCATGCAAAAGCCTCCAATGCACAACACAGATTAAATATGCTCAAATTAGCAATGGATGAAATACCTTTTTTTGAATGCTCCGATTTTGAAATCAAACAACATACAATTTCCTATACTATCGATACTCTCAGAGAATTTAAAAAGTACTATGATGAAATTGATTTGATAATTGGGTATGATAATATATTTCAGTTCCACACCTGGAAAGATCCTGATGAAATCTTTAAGTTAGCAAATGTGGTTGTACTAAAAAGAAAATCTTCTCATCCAATTGATTATGTAGATAAATATGTTGAGTCAGCACACTTTGTTGAAACTCGCGGTATTGAGATAAGTGCAACTGATATTCGTAATCGTGTTCATGCAGATTTACCAATTTATTACCTCGTACCGGAAAAAGTTTTAGAATATATTAATGAAAACAAATTATATAAGGATAGCTAATTGAAAATACTTGTTACCGGTGGTGCCGGTTTTATCGCTTCCCAAATTGCTGATGCATTTATTGAAAAAGGACATCAAGTTGTAATACTGGATGATCTTTCAACGGGATATGAAAAAAACATTAACCCAAAAGCAAAGTTTGTTAAGGCAAATATAGGTGATAAAAGTTTAGAGAAACTTTTTGAAACAGAAAAGTTTGATGTGGTTAATCATCATGCTGCACAAATGGATGTTAGAAGATCAGTAAAAGATCCTGAGTTTGATGCTACAACAAATATTCTTGGCACAATTAACTTGCTTCAAAACTGTGTAAAGTTTGGTGTTAAGAAATTTATGTTCGCTTCGACGGGCGGAGCTGTTTATGGAGAACAAGATTACTTCCCTGCTGATGAAAAACATAATCAACAACCTAAATCACCTTACGGAATTTCTAAACTTGCTGTAGAAAAATACTTGTACTTCTATCATTCAGAACATAAGTTGAATTATACAATTTTACGTTATGCAAATATTTATGGACCAAGACAAAATCCTTTTGGTGAGGCTGGAGTAGTTGCTATCTTTTCAACAAAGCTTCTTAAAGGTGAGCAGCCTATTATTAATGGTCATGGAAAACAAACCCGAGATTATGTTTTTGTTGGTGATGTGGTAAAAGCAAATTTGCTTGGTTTAAAAGATGAAGTATCAGATGTTTACAATATTGGAACAGGTATTGAAACGGATGTTAATCAATTATTTCATTTCTTAAATAATATTACACGGGCTAACAAAGAAGAAAAGCATGGACCAACGGCGGCTGGTGAACAGTTACGAAGTGTAATTACATCTGATAAATTATTTAATAAGTTTGGATGGCGTCCATCTACAAAATTAGAAGATGGATTAAAAGTTACAGTTGAATTCTTTAAGAATAATTTAGCTTGATATGATTAATTCAAATCTGATTGAAAATATTTATAAAGAAGATAGACGATCAATAGCAAGAGCAATTTCTATAATCGAATCAGACAACACTTCAGCATCAGATTATTTAAAGGAAATACACAAACAAGTTGGCAATGCATATCGAATTGGAATTACCGGACCTCCCGGTGCAGGTAAAAGTACAATTACAAATCAACTAACAAAGTATTTTAGAAAGCAAAATAAAAAAGTTGGAATTATCGCAGTCGATCCAACCTCTCCATTTACCGGCGGTGCATTGCTTGGTGATAGAGTTAGAATGACAGACATCGGAATGGACGATGGGGTTTTTATCCGCAGTATGGCTACTCGAGGCAGCCTTGGTGGTTTATCGAAAAAAGCAATTGATGCGGCTGACGTTTTAGATGCGGCGGGATTTGATTTAATATTGCTCGAAACAGTTGGAGTTGGACAGTCTGAACTTGATATTGCACAAGCCGCTGATACAACAATCGTAGTGCTCGTACCGGAAAGTGGTGATTCAGTTCAGGCGATGAAAGCGGGTTTGATGGAGATTGCTGATTTCTTTGTACTTAATAAAAGTGATCGACCCGGTTCTCAGCAAGCTTACACCGCACTACAGACAATTCTTATGATAAAAGATCACGATGAAAATTCCTGGTTACCAAATATCATTAAAGCAGTTGCATCAGAAAACAAAGGTATTGATGAGATTGCCACTGAAATTGATCGACATAAAACTTTTATGAGAGATCAAAATTTATTTATACAAAAAAGAGAAAAACAAGCTAAAGTTAGAATTAAAGAAATTGTTGAACATAAATTAAAAGATGAACTTTGGAGCAAGACTGGTGAGAGCTCATTAAATTCATCTTTACAAAAGGTAGTGCTAGGAAACTTTTCACCATATCAAATTGCTGAAGAAATTATCGAAGAATTCAAAAACAGAATTTAAAGGAACTTCAATGGAACAGACCCCATTTCTTACCGAACTAACAGAAAACCAAATCATCATTCGCAATACGATAAAGGAATTTGCTGAGAAAAATATTCGTCCAGTTATTATGGAATATGACGAATCTCAGAAGTTTCCAATGGAGATTATGAAGCAGCTTGGAGAGCTTGGGTTCCTTGGTATTCTTGTTCCCGAAGAAATTGGTGGTGCAGGTTTAGGTTATGTTGAATATGCTTTGATCATAGAAGAACTTTCAAAAGTTGATCCTTCTGTCGGACTTTCTGTTGCGGCACACAACGGTTTATGCACAAATCATATAAATCTATTTGGAAATGATTCACAAAAGAAAAAGTATTTACCTGATCTTGCAAGCGGAAAGAAAATTGGCGCGTGGGGTCTAACTGAAGCTGCTTCAGGAAGTGATGCTGCGGGATTGTTGAGTACAGCGATAAAAAACGGAAATCATTATATTCTAAATGGCAGCAAACAGTTTACAACTCATGGTACTGTCGGTGAAACTTATGTTGTTATGGCAATCACAAATAAAGATGCTGGTAAAAAAGGGATCTCTGCATTCATTCTTGAAAAAGGAATGGAAGGATTGATCATTGGGAAGAAAGAAAATAAACTCGGTATGCGAGCTAGCGATACAACGCAATTAGCTTTTGAAAATTGTAAAGTTCCCGCAGAAAATCTTTTAGGTGCAAGAAGGAATGGGATTTATTAATTCTATGAAAGTATTAGAAGGTGGAAGAATTTCAATCGCTGCTTGTTCAATTGGTTTGGCACAGGGCTGTTTGGATGCTTGTCTAAAATATTCGCAAGAAAGAAAGCAGTTTGGTAAAGCAATTTCAGATTTTCAAGCAACTCAATTTAAACTTGCAGAAATGGCTACAAACATTGAAGCCGCAAGAATGTTAACATACCGTGCTGCTGCCATGAAAGATGCTGGAATACCAAATACAAAAGAAGCTGCGGAAGCAAAACTTTTTGCCAGCGAGATTGCCGAAAAAGCTGCAAGTGAAGCTGTACAAATTTTTGGCGGATATGGATTTATAAAAGAATATCCTGTAGAAAAATTTTATCGCGATGTAAAACTTCTCACAATTGGTGAAGGTACTTCCGAAATACAAAGAATTGTAATTGCAAGAGATCTACTAAAAGAAGTTTGACCTTCATTCTAAAAAGGAATTTAGCACGTTTTGTATTTGTCACCCTGAACTCGTTTCAGGGTTTAATGACGTTTATTAAAAAGATCCCGAAACGAGTTCGGGATGACAGAAAAAATTATTATGAAACAAATTGGTTCACAAGTAAAAGAGAATGAAATTTTTCTAAAGCGAGAAGACTTTCAAAAGGAATTACTGCGCAAACTCGAAGCTGCAAAAGACATCATAAAAGAAGGCGGTGGAAAGAAAGCTATTGAAAAACATAAAGCAAAAGGAAAACTTACCGCTCGTGAAAGAATAAATCTTCTTGTAGATGATCCTAAAAAGTTTTTTGAATTAAGTACTTTTGCTGCTTATGGAATGTATGAAGAATATGGCGGCGCTCCATCATCCGGAACAATTTATGGAATTGGGAAAATTCATAATCGTGATTGCGTTATCGTTGCAAACGATGCAACTGTAAAAGCTGGTGCGTGGTTTCCTATCACTGCAAAAAAGAATCTTGCGTGCTCAAGAAATTGCAATGGAAAATCATATTCCGATTATTTATCTGGTTGATAGTGCCGGAGTTTTTCTTCCTCTTCAGGAAGATATTTTTCCAGACAAAGAACATTTTGGAAGAATATTTCGTAATAATGCTAAAATGTCCTCTATGGGTATTCCACAAATTGCTGCAATTATGGGACCTTGTGTTGCGGGCGGTGCTTATCTTCCAATTATGAGTGACGAAGCTTTAATTGTCGAAGGTGAAGGTTCTGTGTTTTTAGCTGGCTCTCATCTTGTTCGTGCAGCGATAGGTGAAGTAATTGATAATGAATCTCTCGGTGGTGCAAAAGTTCAATCGAACATTTCCGGTGTTACAGATTATGTAATGAAGAATGATGAAGAGTGCATAGCACAAATAAGAAGTCTGGTTGAAAAGTTTGGAAAGAATCAAACTGCAGGATTTGATAGAGTTGAAAGTAAACAACCTAAATATCCTACAAAAGAAATTCTTGGAGTGCTCCCTGAAGATACTTTAAAACCTTATGATACTTATGAATTGATTTCCCGCATTGTAGATAATTCTGAAATTGATGAATACAAAGCTGGCTATGGGAAAACAATAATCACTGCTTACGCACGAATTGATGGCTGGGCTGTTGGAATCGTTGCTAATCAAAGAAGCGTTGTAAAAACCGAACTTGGAGAAATGCAGGTTGGCGGCGTTATTTATTCTGACTCGGCGGATAAAGCAACCAGATTTATAATGAATTGTAATCAGAAAAAAATTCCTCTTTTATTTTTACAGGATGTAACTGGATTTATGGTCGGCAGTAAAGCTGAGCATGGCGGCATAATTAAAGACGGTGCAAAGATGGTAAATGCTGTTGCAAATTCTGTTGTTCCAAAAATAACAATTATAACAGGAAACAGTTTTGGTGCCGGTAACTATGCAATGTGCGGCAAAGCTTACGATCCAAGATTTATTTTTGCTTATCCCAATGCAAAAATTTCTGTAATGGGTGGGAATCAGGCAAGCAGCGTTTTGTTAGATATAAAATTAAAGCAGGAAGAAAAAAGCGGTCATAAATTCAGTGATGAGGATAAAAAGAAATTGCTAAATGATATCTTAAAATCTTACGATGAAAAAAGTACTCCACTTTATGCTGCTGCAAGATTATGGGTTGATGAAATAATCCATCCATCACAAACACGTGAATGGATTTCAATGTGTTTGGAGGTTGCAAATAACAATCCGGAAATTCCTAAGTTTAATCCAGGTGTTATCCAGACTTAACTAAATTTTACCAAACGGACTTTAATATCCTTGATCATTCTTAGTATTCCTTTTTGCAATGCTTATCGGTGAACAGGTGATAGATGAAAATGAAATATTTAATAATTGTATTTACACTTATAACATTTCAAAATACTTTCACACAGCAAAGCCAAATCTCCAAAGCAGTAAATCATATTTCAAGTTATATCGCTTCGGAAGAATTCCTTCAATTAAAAAATAAAATTGGAGATGTTTCCGCCGTTGATTCTATCTTTATTGATGCAACTAAATATACCGAGGGAAATATTTCAGACGCATTACTTGCGTTAATGCTTGCAACCGTACCATATAATGAAGTCCCTATTCAGATCCCATTATTTAATTCGACAATATACTATCCTTTAACATCCGCAGATGAAAAAATATTTTTAGCTAAGAATGAGAATCTGCCTAGATATTTATTCTTTGATACTCCTCAAAGTGATTATGGAGACAAAGATAAACTTGCACATTTTTTTGGAAGTGCTTTTCTTTCAAATGAATCCAACATCTTTGACATAGGAAAGCTAATTGGTTATTTTGTGGAAGCCTTTGAGGAAAGTTTTAAAGTTCAATCAGGTGTTGATATACGGGATCTTGATGTAAATGAATACGGAAGATTGTTCGGTAAATTGCTCAAAGAAAATAAAGATTTATTACCATCACAAATATTTTTATTACGTTCAATTAGATTTTTAAGAGTAACAATATGAAATCAGTTTTAGTTATTGATGATGAACTTCAAATCTGTGAAAGCATTAATATGATCCTCGAATACGAGGGTTATGCTGTTGATTCTACAACAAGTGCAAATGAAGGATTGGAAAAATTTTCATCAAAAGAATTTTCTGCTGTTCTTCTTGATATTCAAATGCCTGAAATGAACGGTTTTGAAGTCCTGAAAAAATTAAAAGAACAAAAACCAGCAGTATCAGTTATTATTATCTCTGCTCACGGAAGCGTTGAAAATGCAATAAAAGCAACTCGACTAGGTGCATTTGATTTTTTAGAAAAACCTATTGATCGTGATAAACTTTTAATAAGCGTACGCAATGCAACGGAGACCGCATCACTAAAAGAAGAAAACGAAGTTATTAAAAAAGTTTGGATAGGTGATGGCGAAATTCTTGGCAAAGAGCAAAGCAATTCAAAATATTTTGCAGATGATAGATAAAGTTGCACCGCTTGATACAAGAGTTTTAATTACCGGGGAAAATGGGACAGGAAAAGAATTAGTAGCCCGAGCCATACACAAAAAAAGCGAACGAAAAGATAAACCATTCGTTGAAGTAAATTGTGCAGCTATACCAAATGAGCTTATTGAATCAGAATTATTTGGACATGAAAAAGGATCTTTCACAGGAGCTGTTCAACAGCGAATTGGTAGATTTGAACTAGCACATAAAGGCACAATTTTTTTAGATGAAGTTGGCGATATGTCACATCAGGCACAGGCTAAAGTCTTGCGAGCAATAGAAGATGGAAAAATAGAACGTGTAGGCGGAGGAAAGAAAATTGATGTTGATGTAAGATTAATTGCAGCGACAAACAAGAATCTTAAAGAAGAAATTGAAAAAGGAAATTTTAGAGAAGATCTTTTTCATAGATTGAATGTAATTCCAATTGTTGTTCCCCCTCTTCGGGAGAGATCTGAAGATATACCAATTCTTGTTGAAAGATTTACGAATGATATTTCCCTAAAGCATAAAAAACCTGTTACAAAATTTTCTGATGATGCAATTAGAATTTTACAAAATCAATCTTGGACTGGAAATGTGCGCGAGTTAAGAAATATTGTTGAGCGGATCATCATCATCGTGGATAAAAAAGAAATTACTGCAAAGGATATTGATTTTATGTTTGCTGGTAATCAGCAATCTGTTGATGAACTTGTTGATATGAGTAATTCATTTCAGGAATTTAAAGAAAAAGCAGAGACGGGTTTTTATTCTTAAACAGCTTAGAGCAAATGATTGGAACATTAGTAAGACTTCAGAAATACTTGAGATTCAACGAAGCCATCTTTATAACAAAATGAAAAAATATGGAATAGAAAAGGATGAGTAATGTCAACAATTTTTTCTAAAATTATCAGCAAAGAAATTCCTGCTGATATAGTTTTTGAATCTGCTAATGTTTTAGCATTTAAAGATATAAATCCGCAAGCACCTGTGCATATCTTAATAATTCCTAAAATTGAAATTCCTAAAGTAACAGATATAAAAGGAAGCGAGCATTCCGTTCTGCTTGGGCGAAATGATTGATGCAGCAAATAAAATTGCTAAAGATTTTGGAATTGCCGATGACGGTTTTAGATTAGTTTTTAATTGCGGTGAAAATGGCGGTCAGGAAGTTTATCATTTACATCTTCATTTACTTGGCGGAAGAAAAATGAAATGGCCTCCGGGATAAATTTCGAAAATTAAACCTGAAAATAATTTTCCATTCCTTTCAATCTTTTATCTTCTCCTGTATTTCCAAACATTAAAGATTCATATCCAAATTTATCACGAACTCTTGTTACTGCTCTTAACATTTTTTTTCTTTTAACTTCATAATCTTCAAACAAATATTCCTGCTCATTTAATGGAGAAAAATTTGTAATACCAACTCCGATTAATCTAACTCCAACTCTACGAGTTCTTGCCTTTTGCATTAAATCCCATGCTGTTTCAAAAATAACTTTATCATCATCAGTAGGTTTTATTGTTTTTGCACGAGTTAATGTTTGAAAATCTGTATAACGAAGTTTTATATCAACTGTAGAAGCTTCCCATCCTTTTTTGCGTAATGATTGAGCAACTTTTCCTGTTAGATAAAACAAAGTATTTTTAAGTTCTTCTTCGCTTGTAACATCATTTCCAAAAGTTGTTTCTCGTGAAATACTTTTTCTTGTTCGCTGGATTGTTAAATATTCAGTTCCTTCACCATGAGCTTTTCGCCAGAGATCAATTCCATATTTACCAAAAGCAGTTCCAAAATAATCTGATGAAAGTTTTGTGATATCACCAATTCTATAAATTCCACGTGAGTTTAAACTTTGTTTCATAACTTTACCAACACCGGGAATTGTTTCAACAGGCATTGGTGATAAAAATTCTTTTTCCATTCCAGGAATAATGTAAGTAATTCCTTTTGGCTTCATACAATCAGAACCAATCTTTGCAATAGTTTTATTACTTCCGATTCCAATAGAAATTGGTAAACCAATTTTATCCCAAATTTCTTTTTGCAGTCTTGTAGCAAATCCAAACATTGAACCATACATTTTTTGTGTACCTGTCATATCAAGATAAAATTCATCAATAGAAGCTTGCTCGATTAATGGAGCATACTGTTCTAAAATATTTTTTACAGTTTTAGAAAATCTTGTATATTCATCACCGTGTCCGTGTAAATAAATTCCTTGTGGACAAAGTTTGTAAGCAGTTCTAATCGGCATAGCAGAATGTAAGCCAAAAGCGCGCGCTTCGTAAGAGCAAGCAGCAACAACTCCCCTTCCATACTTTGGATCACCGCCAACAATTACAGGTTTGCCGTTAAGTTTAGGATCGAGAATTCTCTCTACAGAAACAAAAAAAGCATCAAGATCTAAATGAAATATTGTACGCATAATTTAAATTCAAAAGTAAAAAATCAAAATTCAAAAATTTTAATTAACTAATATCTTCTTCCAACCTCGGATAAGCTTTTAGAATTGTTGTCGGCATTTCAACTTTAGTTTTTTCTTCAAGTAAATGAATTAACTCAAAAGCATTTGCAACTGCATCACCTTGCGGATGATTATTCATTATCACATTTATTTCTTTAACCTTATGCAGTATTGATTTAATCTTCTGCTCAATCTCAATCAACTCTCCCGGTGAATAGAGATAACTGTAACGCGAACTTTGTTCTTCATAAGTTTGTGGTTTTCCAAAGTTAGATAATGATTTTTTCCAGGCTTCCACATTTCTTCCGTGAAAACGAATATAGGCTTTATCATTTGTAATGATAGGTTCAAACTCAATTGTCTGTCCAATTTGTGGTTGATCGATAGTACAAAAAGTTAAATCATTTTCTTTAAAGAATTCTAAAGCACGATTGTTATTCCAGCTTGAATGACGAACCTCTACAAAGCAATCTATATCAGAAAAAATATCTCTTAATTTTTGAATATGCTGAACAGAATTTCCATTAAATGAATACGAATAAGGAAATTGAATCAATAAACCACCAAGCCTTTCGGATTTTCTTAACTGGTCAAGATTGTAACGGACAGTTTTTATATTCTGTTCATCAAATTTTCTTTTATGAGTAAAATCCTGGTGAAGTTTTATATGAAAGATAAAATCATTTGAATCTTCAACTTTTTTTATCCAGCCATCCACAACTTTTGGACTTATGTAAGTATAGTAAGTTGAGTTTACTTCAACACAATTAAAGTATTGGGAGTAAAACTGAAGCCAGTCAAATCCGCCAGATTGATTTTTAGGATAAAAGTTTGGCACCCAATCTTTATAAGACCAGCCGGCAGTGCCGATATTAAATTTAATCGAACTCATTTTATTTATTTTCAATTAATATTTAACTGTACCCCAATAGAAGCACTGAAAGATCTTGTTAACCCATCCACATTTACTTCTCGTTTGATAAATGGTAAAGCAAAATCAGCAAACAAAGAATAATTTTTATTTATCTGATACTGAACCACTGTAAGAAAATTAAGTTGAGCTTGATCGCTGTTATCAACATCAATATATGTTTCTGTAGAAGTCATTGAAGAAGTATCAAGAATACTTGATTTAGCCAATCTTTTAATAAATAAAAGTTGCGGGGTAATTGAAAATTTATCCAATAAAAAATTGTATGAAGCACGAATTAATAAATCATCACCGCGTTCTAATTTTATAACGTTATTATTTCTACCGCCAGCTAATTGATAACCAACTCCAAACCCAAAGTTTTTGTAACTATAGTTTAGCCCAAATAAAATATCGTTTGATCCTAAACCTGATTGATAGGCCATCGGTAAGTTCGCTGCGTTATCTTCACCTGTAGCAAACTTTGCTCCAATTGATGCGTCAAGTGAAGAATTATTTTCTGATATGAAATTTTGGGTTACACTAACTAATAAATCACCAATTCCATTTACATCACCTAATGGACCTGATTGAATGTTATATGGCATTGACATTTGTACTGATGTTTTTTCTAAAATATTATAAGCTGCACCCAATAGAAAGGAATGATACTTTACATCATCTTCTTTTCCGCTTGAGCCAAACTTGTATCCCAAATTAATATCAAGAATATTATCATCGTTATCACTCATTGTATGTCCCAATGAACAAACGCCTGCGTCTGAACATTGCGCGTTTGATAAGAATCCATAACTGGAAAAAAGCAGTAATAGTAAACTGAGAATTGTAATTTTCATTTGTATCCTTAGATTGTTATTTATTATTCCCGATCTAGAATAAATTTCTCTGATATTATAATCAATTTAAATAAATCATCCAGCCTTCTTTTCCATACTTCGATAAATCCCGACTACTATTCCAACTATCTTAAACGCAGGATATTTTTTATCGATAATAATCGGTTTATACTCAGCATTTTCAGAAACAAGTTCAATCTCACTTCGCTTTTTATAATATCTTTTTACAACTGCAGCGTCATCAAGAATTGCAACAACAATTTGTCCATTCTTTGGTTCAAGATTTGGGTTTACGATTACAATATCACCGCTAAAAATGTAAGCATCTTTTAAGCTATCGCCTTTTACTCGAAGCAGAAATGAATCCTGCGGCATTCTGGCTATTGTTGGAAGTTTGACTGTATCAATTGCATCAGGATAAATAGTTAATGGATTTCCTGCAGCAACCTCCCCAAGTATTGGTCGAGGTACAAAAAATTTATCTTCTAAGAGTAAGTTCTATTCCACGAGAAAGTTTAGGACTTTTTCTGATATAACCTTTTTTTTCAATTGCTTGAAAATGCTGCTGAACAGTTGCACGATTTTTATATCCAAAATGTTTTGCAACATCAGCCAAAGTGGGTGGAATTCCCTTTCCTTTTATTTGATCTATCAGAAAATCTAATATGCTCTTTTGGATTGTAGTTAGCTCTTTTTGCATA
This sequence comes from uncultured Ignavibacteriaceae bacterium, assembly GCA_963812305.1. Taxonomy (GTDB): domain Bacteria; phylum Bacteroidota; class Ignavibacteria; order Ignavibacteriales; family Ignavibacteriaceae; genus IGN3. The sequence goes on along the minus strand of CAWEUT010000008.1, from coordinate 51,744 downwards.
ATTTTACCTATTTAAAATAATTACCATACATTTGTATGTTAACTTAATTCAGGAACGGGAGAATGTCAAGAGAGGAATAAAAAATCCTCTTAATTATTAAAATTAAGAGGATTAAACAAAAAACTAAAACTGATTTAATACTTCGAGAGGAATATCTTTTCCAGAGATTCCATCATCTTTTCTTTGAAGATTGGTTTAGATATAAAATCATCAAATCCTGCTGCAATAAATTTTTCTTTATCACCAGGAAGTACATAAGCAGTAACTGCAATAATTGGGATTGAACTAAATGCAGGCATAGTTTTGATAATTTTCAAAGCATCAAGTCCGTTATACTCACCCTGCAAATTTATGTCCATAACAATAAAATCAAATTGATAATTAAGCATTACCTGTTGTGCTTCTTCAAAACTTACGGCAAACTTAACATCATGCAATTCTTTCATCTGAACTTTAAAAAGAATCTGAGAATCAACCTGATCTTCGATATAGAGGCAGTTAAGTTTCGATAGATCTAATGACTTTTGTGATTTATCTTCTTGCAAGCTATCAATATCAGAACTTAATTCATTTTTAATTGTTTCAGAAACATCTTCCTCAACATCGGATTCTTGCTGACTGTATTCACTATCACTTATATCTTCAGTCGGACTATGATCCAACTTTTCAAATGTCTTGTATTTCCTGTTGGGTTGAATCATCCTCAACCTGTTTTTCTTCAACCATTTTTGAAAGCAGCTCTTGAGAAATTGGCTGAACAGGTTTGAAAATATCATCCGAAGAATCAGAAGTTAATTCTTCTATATCATCTCTAGTGTATGCTTCATCTAAGTCTTTATCATTTAATTCTAAATTCTCTTTAGAATAATCTTCCTGCTCTATATCAGATTCAACTGAACTATTAATATTCATGTTCATTAAATTTTTCTGTGAAGTTACTGAAGAGATAACTTCATTAACCGAATCATATATTTTATTTTCTGAAATATCAGAAATCATAATTGGGAAAATAAATCCAGTCTCATTTCGATAAGTATCTGAAGACGATTTATAAAATTTTCCACCTAAATATTTAAGAAGTATTCTTCCCAAATAGGTAGTTAATTTAGGCAAACCAAAATCTTTAGGATCTTTTTCATTTCCAAAAACCTGTTCAAGAACATTGGCAACATATTCTGAAGGATTGCCGTACTGATCACTAATGCCGATAATAAATGATTCTGTATCAACTGTAAAAGCTGAAAAGTAAACTTTTTTATCTTTGCTTAATCTTGATACAACCTTAATTAATGAAAGAATAAAGTTTTCAAATTTTTGTTTATCCGATTTAAACTTTAATGATGAAGATATTTTACCATAGGCAAACTGAATATCATTTATTCCTGTTATGTCTTTTATGTTGTTATCTAATTTTTCGATAAGGTCTGTAATCGTTACTTCTTCAATTTTTAGCGGTGAGTTATTTTGCATTATATCTGAATACTCAACAACAGCATTCATTGTATCCATCATTTTAATGCGGTTCTGATTAATTATTTCGGCTGCTTCTAATTGTTCTTCAGTAGGATTTTCTGTACTGCTTATTAATTCCTGGGAAAATCCAATTATTACATTAATCGGAGTTAAAATCTCATGAAACATTCCGGAAAGAAAATTTGAATCAGGTATAAGTATTTTTTGTTGATTGCTGCTGCCTGGTTTTTCAACTATAACTTCTTTTATAACCTCTTTAATTACTTCTTTTACAATTTCTTTTGGTTCGGTTGTACTTGATTTTTCCGAAACTGGTTTTACGATAATTGTGAATGAATCAATGCTGCCATCAAAATCAAGGATAGGTGATGCAATAATTTCGGCTTCAATATGTTTTCCATTTGCATCCTTGAATTCTGACTTCAAAACAACAGAATCTTTTACGTTAGATTGAAATATTGAAGTATTTATTATGCCTCGATCATTATCAGCAACAAGACTTGCAAAAGACGATTGAAGAATTTCTTCATTAGTGTAACCCAGAGTATTTGTTACGTTGTTATTTGCAAATGTTACAAATCCGGAAGAATCAGTACTGAAAATCAATAAATCAGATTCATTAAAAATAGTTTTGAGCATCTGAAATTGTTTGTCTTTTGCTATACTATAAGTAATATCTTTAACAATATTAAAGTGAGCTTCTCTATCATTAAACTTAAATGATGTATTACTTATCTCTACAAGAACAATTGAACCATCTTTTTTTCTGTGTCTAAAAGGCTTACTGAATCTGGCTTCTGATGATTCATCACCAAAAGAATCTAATAAGGTTTGAATATCTTCCGGTGCATAAAGATCAGTAAGATCCATCTGAAGGAATTCATCCCTGCTGTATCCGTACAATTTTATTGCGGCATCGTTTACTTCAAGAAATTTCAGATTTTCTTTATCGTAAACAAAAATTGGTTCAGGATTTTTTTGTATTAATATTTCGAACATCTTTCCTCTATGCATTAAAATATATTGGAGTTCATCTTCAGAATTTGTTGTCTCTGCCAGCGTTTCGATCGTAACAAAAATATTTGATTTATGTTTTTCTGAATTCGATATTTTTAATAATAATAGTTGAACATTTGATTGTGAAGAATCAGTTGGAGTTATCTCCTCCAATAGTGGGAAAGATTCTTCTATCAAATCATTTTGAATAAATGAATTGATTTTATTAACAACATCAGGTGAAAATATTTCATCAATTCTTTTATCAGATATCTGTTCAGTTTTAAACTCAATGAATTCTTTAAATTTTTCATTAAACCCCTTTATCACTCCATCAGAATTTAAGTACGCTGATGGTTTTGGGAAACTATTAACCAGAGCACTAAAGAATTCTTTTTCTCCCCAAAAGTTATAATAATCATACTTATTATCAACAATTAGACCAACTATCGCAAGTATTTTATTAAAATTATCTACTAAAGGAACTTGAATAATATTCTGAATAACTTCAAAATTTTTAACTTTTTTACTAAATCCTTCTAAAATTATTTGCTGCGAATTAAGAAGAACATATTCATCCATCATTTTATAAAATGTTTTCTGGTGGGGCGGTAAAAATGTCTCATGCTTTTTACCCGCCGCAAAAGAATTTTCAACTCCTAAAACGCTTGCATACGCATTATTTATTGCAAACAATTTACCTTCAACGTCCTTAATCCATATCGGATATTCATATTGATCAATTACATTTTGAACCCTCTTTAAAGAAATTATTGTAAATGGAGCCAGGTTTTGTAATTCTGAAATTACTGTTTTTGCAGAATCATTTTTATCAGATAAAATATTTTTGAGTGAAGTAATTTTAATTTTACTTAAAAGATCATACGAATTAATATTTTCGGTACTTCTAAAAACAAGTAAAATATTTATTGCCTCATCAGTTTGGATTGGTTCTATAAATAAATCAAATACGGAACTACTTCCTGCCTTTAAATGAACTGAGATGTTTTTATAAATACTTTTTTGGGATGAATTAATTACGGGTCCGATCAAATCCGTTAGATCATTAACAGTTTCTTTTTCAAAAACTTGTTCTAACGTAATATGATAATCATCAATAAAAAAAAGTGAGGCTGCTTTTAGATTAGTAAATACTATTTCAAATGATTCATCTAAAATAATGAGCGGGTCACCATGGTAATCGGAATTTCTTCCAATAATATCGATCCACTCTTTATTTTTTATTTCCAATTTATTAAAACCATTTAATTATATGGTTGGGATTGTAACTTCATTTGAGTACTCAGAAAACCGGTTTAGGTCATATCCTCTTACTCTGTAAGTGTATACTTTATTTGTTTCAACGCTAAAATCCAGATAAAGATTATTACTCGCATCAATTCTGCGTATAAGGGTAAAATCACCTAATTCAGTTTTTCTTTCGATATCAAAATACAAAATATTATTGTCTGAACTATTCCAATTTAATTGAACAACTCTAACCAAACTATTATAAGTTGCGGTAAGATTTGTTGGCGGAAGTAAAATGCCGGATGTTATCTTAATGCTAACTGTATTACTTACAGCTGAATCTTCATTACTGTATGCAACTATTCTATATAGATATGTGGAGCCAACTACAGTTCCATTCCCTGAATCTAAGTATGTTGTAGAGTTTTTTGTAAGTGCTGCAATTCGATTAAATATTCCGCCTGCAGAACTTCTCTGAACAGCAAAATAGTTTTCATTATCGCTATTGTCCTCCCAATTTAAACGAACGTTAGCAATTCCAGTAACGTTAGCAGTAAGATTAGTGGGTGGAAAAATATTTCCTGATGAAATTATTCCTGCTGTGTTTATTTCATCACTAAAATCTGAAAATCCAGAACTCTTGTATCCACGAACTTTATAAAAATATATTTTACTCGTATCCAGATTATCATCATTAGTATTATAAGCTTTACCCGAAAGTTCTTGATGTAATAAATATTCACCATCAAAATTTACTTTGCGCCAAAGTTCATACTTTTCAATATAACGTGAAGAATCTTTCCAGCTAATATTGATCGACCCATCCTTGAATTTTAACAAAGCTAAATTGTAAGGTTTAAATGGAACTCTGTTGTCGTTTGTTACCAAAACCTCTGTTACTGTATTACTTTTTTGTGATGTGCCGTCTGTATCGTAATAAATTAAATACAAATTTAATTTTTGTCCAATGTAAGTGGAATCAAGTTGGATGCTGATTGATGGGGCTGTACCGTTACTATTAGGCGGAATATTTTTAATAAAAGTTCCATTAACATATATTTCAATAAATTTTATTGAGTACGGTTGAGCAATGGAATAAATGATTTCATTATTCCCCTCCATCAAAGTTCCGTTGTTGGATGGTGATGAGATTTGAATTTTGGAATTAGATGAATTTGGATCAGAAGAAAGATCGGCACAGGATTGTGAAATAATAATCAAAACTGTTATTAGAATTAAAAATATCTTCCCTCTTTTATTTAGCGATATATACATTTTTTATCTGATCCTAATTACAGGTAATCATTCTATATCAAAGTAAAATTAATTTTGATCTTATTTAACGAGTTAGATTTAATATTTTCTAATTTAATTACAATTGCACCGGAAGTGTTGTCGAAGTAGTATTCCAACAACGAGTTATTCAAAGAGATTGTCAAAGATTTTCTATCAATTTTTTCAACAGAGTTAAAAAAAACATTAAGGTCACTAATTGAGATTGAATTTTTATTTGTTAACCAAATCTCAATTTCATTTTCAGATATATATTTAATTTCAAAAGATATTCGTTCTTTTAATTTCCACCATTTTTCTAATATCAGTAAGAGAAGTAAAATTATATTGCTTTGATTTTATTTGATTTATCTTTCCAAGTAATTCATCTTCAGAGTTAACATCACAATTAATTTTGGGATTATAATTCAAAAAATTAACCACATTGTTGGAACTCGGGATATTTTCTGATATTGCATATGGAATCAATAGCACTTCTTTATTCAAAATTTTTGGAATACCTGGTGCCTGTTCTTTATAAAGAATTTTGTTTATGCCCGCGCTTTGCAAAGAATTAAAATCAAAATTTCCTAAAGTCTTCTTTTCAACAAGTACTGAACTCAAACTAACTTCATAATCGCGATTGAAATTTTCTATCAATTCATTTAGAGCATCATCTCCAGATAATTCAAGAATAATTTCATCATTACTGAATTTGCTCAGTATTTCTTTTGAAACTTTTTGATCAGGTGTAACAATTAGATTTGGTCTAATATTATTTTTCTGCAAGACATCAATCAGTTCTAATTCCAGAGCGTTATTGTATTGAAGAGTAACTACTACAGGAGAAGAAAGAGCTTCATTAAAATTAGCAATATAAACATCCGACTGATTATCCATCCACGTTATGGCATCTGAAATTAACTGTTTAAATGTATTTAAATCTGAATTACCACCAATTACGTCAGTAAGATCAAAACCTGTCCATAAAAATCTGCCAGTTCCCACTGTTCCAAATATGATTGATGATTTATCTGAGTTGAAATTATTATCATTAAAAATATATCCGCAAGACTGATTGTTATTTACTCCTTCACATAATAAAACTTGATTCTTATTAGTGATTTGTAAAATCAAATCATCATACATTCTAAATTGATTTAAATTATTTGGAATAAGTGAATGACTGAAACTTAGATTATCTGAATCCATAGCTTTTATATTACTTAAACCAAAAAGTGTTTCAAGATTTTGATACTCATCCAAAATATTTTCTTGATAGAATAACTTTGATCCTGTAGAAATGATTGATTTACCGGATGCTAAAAAATTTTGTAATTCTTCCATCTGTTCATTTGAAATAAAATTTACAGTAGGCAAAATCAAAATATCAAACTCATCATCTATTCCGGATTCAAGATCATCATCATAAATAACAGAGTAAGGGATTTTATCCTGCATTAAAAACAATTCCCAGGCAGTAATTGCATCGATAACTTTATTAGAATTTGAGTAATCAACTTTTTCGGTTAATTCAGAATATAGAATTGCAATTTTAGGTTGAGCTGTAATTGTATTGTAAGGAATTAAAATTCCACAAAGAATAATTAGAAACGAAGATATGTTAAAATGTTTGAACAATTTTTTAAGATGTATTTTAGATTAAAAAGCGACCTTGTCATAATCGATATAATATTGTCTTGATTCACCTGGTTTTAAATCATCAATAAATAAATAAACCATTTGCGAGCCAGCAGAGTGTTTTACACTTGCAGTTTTAGTTCCGATAATTTCCGAACCGATTGTAATGTTTTGGGCAAAGTCATTTAGATCAAGATCAATTACAAGATTATTTATAGCCTCAATACCGGGATTTGAAACTTTTAATGCAACACGAGTTTTACCTCTTCTATCAGCCTTGATCTCAATGTAATCTCTTTTTTCATACCACTTTTGAATTTCATTTGCAGTTGCAATCCAGAATTTTTTCTTTTTAAGATCCTTGATTACATCCTTCAACACATTTGCATAATCACTTCTGCATTGATATTCTGTATGAAGTTTTAGAATGTACATACCACCTTCAAAAAGAACGCGATCTAAATCTTCCTGATAAGTATAAAATTGAAAATCCGGCAGCGTCAATCCAAAATCCCTAATAATTTCATAATCATCACGAGCAGTTTTTGTCATTGTAACAATTCGCTTATCACCACGAATTATTGTTTTGGGAACTGATCGATCAGTAAGAGAATCTGTAAGAACATATTTGTAGTTTGAATTAATCACTGCGTTCAAAGTATTCTGATCAAACAAACCATAGTACGGAAGAAAACCTGACACACTACTTGATGAAATTTTTTCTAATGTTTCTTTTGCAGCACTTAGTTTTTTCAATTGCTCTGCATATGAATTAAGTTTATTAAACTTATCATTTATTGAAGCCAAATATCCAATATCAACTAATGCGGCTATCTCTCCGTATGAAGAAATTTTTCTAACAAGCTCTCTGTTATTTTCAGCAGTTGCCGGATCAATAAAAAAAGTTGCAGAGATTCCTTCATTTTTTATGATCGGTAAAATATTATTGATGTTATCTACATCGTTTGTAAGAACAGGAGCGACAACTGCGGCAGCTTCGTATCCGGTGGGCCAATCTCTTACATACGCAATCGGAAAATACATTAACCATTTTATCGAGTTATTAAAAAGTCTTTCAAAATAAATGTAATCCTCCTGCACGCCTATTATGGAATTCAACTCAAATCCCATCCACATAAACCTGCCTTTGCCAAAATTTCCATAAGCTATGCCGGCAGATTTTTTAATTTCCTCACGAACAAGTCCATCATCCATTCTGTAGTTGTACCAAAAACTTACTTGAGTGGTTCTTGGATCCAAAACTTCAACTGCCATTGGTCTGTCCCACGTTGCAACTTTTAGAGGAAACCCGGTAGGAATATTCGCAGTAATTGGTAAGCTTCCGCACACAGTATGGATTTTAGAAAATTCATTTGGTTTAAGTTCATGAGAAAATTGCACGCCAAAAACCTGATTAAGAAATTCCCACCCGCGCCATTTACCATCGTTGGAATATGATCCGATTCCGCCTGTTGCAAACACACTTCCGCCATTCTCTAAATATTTCTTTATCTGCAAAGCTTCTTTTTCGCTTAACGATTTTGTACCGGGTAATACGATCAATTTATATTTTTGATGTTCTCCGTTTTCAATTTTCTGATCTGAAATTATTTCATACTTGAGATTAAGATTATCAAGAAATGTTTTCCAGGTAGATAAATTATCATTAAGCCATGTACTGCCAACGGGTAATGTGTTTTCTGTGTATTTGGAATAAAGAATTGCTACTTCCGGTTCTTTACCAAATAAAAAATCTTCTATAATATTTGAGTCAGGAAGAATTTCTGAAGTGTCAAATCGACCGTAGATGCCACGAAGTATAAAATAATAGACAAGAATCGCTGAAATGAGTATAACGAAACCAGAAACAAAGATAAAAAATTGATTTATCCTTATACCAAAAAAATTATTTACCGCCACTTTACTTCCCCTGAATTTCTATCTTCCTGTGTAGGTATGTAACCTTCAGAAGTGTATTTCAGGAATTTATTTTCATCACTAAATCTTTCTTGCGGTCTCACTCTAACTTTTTGTTTTTCAACTTTTTCTTCTTCAACTTTATAGCCACGCGGCTCGGGTGTATGTTTTGATTGTGATGGTTGATGCTGTTTTGTGTATTCTTCTCTTGTAATTCCGGGTTCAACATTTTTAATATTTCCGCGTTCAACGCGTGTGGAATCTTTAGTATAAATTGCCTCAGATGGAACAACGAGTTCTCCTTGTACAGTTGCAGGTTTGGTTTGATAACCATATTGGGGTTTTCCCTCGCGAACTTTATAAAGGATATAAGCCCCGATTGCCAATATAAAAGTACATATTGTGGCAACAAGAATAATAGTGGATAGTATCGGGATAAGTTCCATTTAATTTCCTAATTAGTATTAACTGCAATTGTATCTGATTTAGGTGAACTACTTCGCTCTAATTTTCCCCATGTCATTCTGATTCCAAGAAACTCCTCTATTGTTGACATGGTTTTACAAATATCTATAATTAAAATAAAAAACATTCTGTAAATGATAGCATACCATATCAGTCTAAATTCTTCTTTTTCTACAGCAACACAATAAAGTGCTGTAACAATATCTAAAATTGCCAATCCTGCCCACCAGAAAAATATTAAGTGTGAAAATCCAAAAAATAATGCTGCAAAAATAAAAAATGCATTTGCTGCAATATTCATTGTTGGCCAAATAAGAGCTTCGTAAGACATAACCCACAAGATAAATGTATGCCCTATGTTAACCGTAGGATTAAGCATTAATTTTTTATGTTTTCGTAACGACTGTAGAATTCCTCTCGTCCATCTATATCTTTGTTTTAGAAGCTGCTGTAAAGTTACAGGAGCTTCAGTATAAGAAATGGATTTTGGTTCGTAATAAATCTTCCAGCCTTTTGATAAAATCTTTAATGTTAAATCAGCATCTTCTGCATAAGTATCACTTGAATAATAGCCTGCCTGCTCAATCGCTTTTCTTCTAAAGATACCGATTGGACCGGGAATAATATTTACAAGTTTAATATAACTCTGTGCACTGCGAGCCATATTTAATCCTTCAATATATTCAAGCGCCTGAAGATCTGTGAAAAATCTTTTTCTGTTAAGAACTTTTACGTTTCCAGCAACTGCTCCTATTTTAGGATTTTTAAAATGTCTTACTGCAACTTTTATTGATTCCGGGGCAAGCTGCGAGTCTCCATCCATACAAAGAATAAAATCTGCTTTTGAAAAATATATGCCGGCATTTAATGCACGCGCTTTTCCCAAATTAGGCTGATTGATTAATGAAATTTTAATCTTCCCATACTTGCCATCCTGAAAGCCAACCAAAGATTCTGCAATTTGTTTTGTATCATCAGTTGAACCATCATTAACAACAATTATTTCATAATTCTGATAATCAAGATCAAGCAAAGACAGAATTGATTTTCTGATTATTTTGCCTTCGTTAAAAACAGGAACAATTATGGAAACAAATGGTGCATAACCATTCGTATCAGAAAATGTGTATTCATTCAGGTATAAATATGCCATAATTAATATGGCAAAGTATCTTACAAGAAGGATGAAAAGAAAAATAACAAGAGCAATAATTGTTGAATACTCAAAAAGTGAACTGAATGACAAAATAGTGTAAGGTAAAGTATAAACAATTACTAAGATCAGTAATAGAGAAACTATACCGCTAACGAGTATCCTTCGTAAATATTTTTGCCCGAGATTCTCTCCTTTTTTCTCATCTTCCCTGTTTGAAATAGTTATTATAGCACGGTCGACAAGCTGATTTATTTTCATTTATCCGGATGATGATTTGCTCAAATTTTTCAATAATAATGCCATTATCTTCATTTTATTTAAGATTTTTTTCCAATGAATCTACAAAATAACATTACCAATATTGGATTTAAATTTATTGTGTATCATTATCAAACAAGGTGAAAAACTTAAGATTTATCCAAAAAATTGGTTAAGTAAACGTTTACAATCCCCATATTAAACTTACCTGAATAGAATTTGATCTATAGCCCACGTTTGATCTGAACGAACTTCCTGTTGTAAAGCGTGTTTGGAAAAGAAGGTTTTTAACAATTTCATAGTTGATTGAAGCATAAAATTCTGATAGTATAAAATCATTTTGCGGGATTAGTCCTATTTTGCCGCCGATAGTAAAATCAAATGTGTCATCCTTATAAAGAATCCAATCAGCCCAGATTGAATGTGACTCAAAATTCTTTGGACTCCAATAAAGCTGAGTTTCTGTTTTAAAAGAATAGAAATAATATTCATAACCGGCAGTTAAATCAGATTCAAAAACTTTTCCTAATCTTGCTACAAATTGATTTCCTGAATTATCATCTGAAACATCTATGTAGGAATATTTTCCTGATACAACTAAATTATTTTTAAACTTATATTCACCGTTAAGACCAAAATAATATGCATTCAATCTGGTGTTAACTAAAAATGGAGAGTAAAGTATAAATGCGGCATCAGAATAATTTAAGAATGCCGTAAGATTAAAAATATTTTTTTTCTGCGCAGTTAACGATACTTCTATAATATTTTCCTGCAGGTCATTCACGAAATATGTCTGCCCAAAGCTGCCAACTCCGGAAAATATATTGTTAAATCTCACATAAGCTGATCCCTTAATTTGATTAAATCTCAAATCATCTTCAGCGGATGAAAGTTGACCACGTGATGCAGAAAAACCAAAAGCAAGAAAATTTGTTACGCCTAAATCAAAACCAAGACCAAGGTTTGAATAGCTAAAATCAGTATTATCGGTAAAGTATGATGCTCTTGGAATCAATTGAATATATGTTGGGAACTTTTCAAATGAAAATTTATCGCTTCCGCCAAGCCAGCCTAACCGTGTTTTAATTATATGCGAGTCTGGAGATTTAAGTAATAGATCTTCATAAACGATTTTTGCATTTTGAACTTGACCATTCTGCAAGTAAGCATCACCAAGCAGTAATTTAGTTTCAACATCATCAGGATATTTTTGATTCAACTTTCTAAATTCTTGTAATGCTAAAAGAGAATCACCGTTCCATAGATAAACTTTTGCTCGTTGTTTTTCTATTTCATAATCGCTTTTTGATTTTAATAAATCATCATAAATCTTTATTGACTTATCTAACTCTGAATTTGAAATGTAAACATTAGCTAATTCAAGTTTTACAGATTTATTATCGGGATCTTTTAGCAGATATTTATTAAAAGATTTTATAGCTGAATCATAATCTTTGTTTGAAGAAAACATTCTTGCTTCTTCCAAAATCTTATTAGATTCAACTAACTCATTTTGATATTTAGCTGCTTCAAAACTCTTTTGCAGTAAGATAAATTTTTGAGATGAGCTATCATACAAAGATATTTCATTGATTAATTTTTCAGCATCTGCAAGATTGTTACTTCGTACATAAAGATTTGCTAATCCATACATAGCCTCCCCGTTTTGGGGATCCAAAACCAATACTTTTTCAAAAAGTGATTGAGTATAAACTAAATCTTTATCTAACCAATAATTTATTTGAGCCGCCAGAAGTAAATAGTTCTTATTATCGGGTGATGACTTAATCAGCTTGTCAGATTCCTCTGCGGCTTCGCAAAGATTATTTTGCCACATTAAAATTTGCGTTAATTTATATCTTGACTTCATAATCATTCGGATATTTTGATAGATAACTTTTGTAAAGATTTGCGGCTAAAGTGTAATCCTGGTTGTAGGAATAAAATTTTGCTAATTCTAAAAGTGCTTCTTTGTTCGAAGGATCTTTGCTCAACTTTTCTTCATAAAATCTAATACGATCTGCATAATAAGATTTTCTTAAAGTAGTTACCTTAAACCATAAATCTTTAAATCTCTGCTCATCAGAAAAGTTCGGTGATAAAATCTGCAATTGTTCATAAGCTTCTTCGAATCGGTTTGCAGTAATTAGTTCATCGACTAGTTTAAATCTATTCTCAGCATCGGAAGGATTATTTTTTAACACACGATATAATCTATCAATTTCATATTGTTTAGCAGTTGGCTGCATCCCATAATTGAATCGTGAAGTTGTATCGTTAATCGAATAAATGTATCCTTTACCTTTAGCTAAATCCAATCCATCCATTGCTTCCTTAAAATAAGGTCGTATCTCTAAAGATTTAGTGAACGCTTCAATTGCAATTTTATTTTTACCAAGCCATAATGTAAAATAACCGTACCTGGACCATAATCTGTGATCATCAGAAAAGCGTTCTGTATAAGATTTTAATATCGGTTCGCCTTTAGAGATATGGTTGTTCTTAGCTAAAATTTCAGAGTAGCGAATTATCTCATCAGACGAAGCAGTCTCTTTTTCTAAATAAGTATCATACCAAATTTCGGCCTCACTCCAGTTGCCTAAATTTTTATAGCACTTTCCTATCTCAAGATAATTTTTAGCAATGTTGGAATTTATTGCAATTTCTCTTTTGTGTCCTTCAATTTTATTATACAAAAGCTTGTACCAGTCAGAAGTTGTTCTGTTTAGGTTTGATGAGATTTCATCATCATTCGGCTTGAGCTTTTTTGCGGTTCGAAAATCATAAACGGCATATTCATAGTTACCTCTTTTTTCGTAACACATACCACGCAAATTAAATCCATCTGCAGCACTCGGATTTTCAGAAACATATTTATTCAGCACGTCGATCGCTTCCCCATAACGTCCCACGCTAATAAGTTGGAGAGCTTCTGCTTTATATTTTGAAGAGAGATTATTTTGAGAAAATAAAGAAGTGCTAAATAAAGTTAGGTTCAGAATAAGTAATTGATAGAAAAATAATTTCATCTTCTATAGTCAATTCTATCTCTGATTTAATTGAGTTCTGGCAGTTTCACTTTCAAATTCTTTGAAGACATCATCAGCACTGTTCATGGAGTCATTTACCTTTAACATTAAATAGGTCACATTTGTAGATCCGTTGCTGCTTAATGACTGGTGAACTTTTGAAATGAAATCATCAATTAATTTATCATCAGATTTAGTTATAAGAATGTAAATTTTATCATCGATTGTACAGATTTTATCTTTTTTATGAGCAACTGATTTTACAGAATAATTTAATTGTTCAAGTGAGATTCGCGGCTGTGATGCAATTGTTGGATTGAGTCTGAGAGATAAAATTGTAAACATTTGTCCGGTGGTTTTATACAATGCAATTTGATTATTGATTATCAATTTAAAATCATTTATGCTGTAAATGTTTGGCACTAAATATTCTGGAGAATTGGAGCCGCCTGTTTTGGTTGGAATCAATTCTGTTATTTCCGGTAAAATGTTTTCTCTGGTTGATCGTTTGGTAATCTTAAAATCTGTGGTAATACCTTTGTAAGGCTCTATAAAATAATTTGCTTTAAATTTCCCTTCAGTATGTCCAATATTTGGAGTGATATCAATTATGCCGGGCTGCTGTTCTTCACTATCTTCTGCTTTATGAAGCTGGATTATACCTGTTGCGAAAGAATTTAAAACATTAAAAATCATCTTAGAAGATTGCGCTGCAGGCTCCCTTAAAATAAATAAACTCGTAATACCTAAATCCTCAATCGATTCGATCATCGAACCGTATGATTCTCTAAGGCTATTAAGATTTTCATATTCAACGTAGGGTGTTAATTCATCAAAAATTATTCTTGTAGGATTATATTGATTTATTACTGATATAATATCACGGAGGTAATCACTTAAAAATTCATCCCTGCTTTTAAATTCTGTTGTTTCAGTTGGCTGAGCAACACGTACAACAATAATTGTATTCTGATTAATATAATTTTCAAGATCGATATCGATAGATGCAGCATGAATCATCAAATCCTTAGGGCGGGAGTTTGTGAAATATAGGCAAACTTCTTTATTCTTTGCAGCCTCAACGGCGTATTGAAGACTTAACAAAGTTTTGCCGGATTTTTTTTCACCAACTAACAAATAGGTCCCGCCGTGATAAAATCCTCCCCAGGCGTTATCAACGATGGGAATACCGGAACGGAATAATTGAACGCTTTTTTTCATAGTTAATTTTTTTTACAATTTTACCAATAATTATACCGTTAGCTTAATTGATTTATGCTTAAAAAATGGATAAAAAAGATATTTTTTTGGACTAAACAGAGACAAAAATATTTAGTTGTATTATTATGCAACAAGCTTAATTTTTGACATTTTCAAAGGTTATTAACGTAAAATATTCTAAAAGATGTGATTAATTACTTAATACTCCGAAAACAAAAAGTGCCGTAGCATTACCTACAATTGTTGGTTCGTTTGTTATATAATCCATTCTATCGTCAAAATATTTTATATCTGCAGTATTAAATTCATTATCATTATTCAATCTCTGAATTTTATATTTTCCCAAAAGATCGGAAGGCGCTGGTCCGGCAGTAAGTGCACCTGGTAAATATCCATTATTAAAAAATGCTACTTGTGAATGTAAATTTTTAGAAAATTTTGTTCCGATGTTGTAAATAAAACTAATTCCCCACGGATTTCTACCCAATATATAATCCCGTTGATAAATATTTAATGAATCGAACTCATTTGAGCCAGTTAGTTTTTTGTAAAGAATAGCCTGCAAACTTACTCCCAGAAAAGAGTTTGTAGTTCCCCAGGAATATTCTAATCCTTCACGCAAAAAAGATTCATCACTTGTTTTTTTTGAATGTTTAAGATTTTGATAAATATATTTTGCAAAATCAGGATTGTGAAGTGCAATTTTGTAGTGAGCCAAAGAATTGATATCCCCAACACTCCACCAGAAATCAGATCCGGCTTTATTGCCATAATCAATTGCTTCAGCAAGATATTTTTCAGACTTAGTGCTATTATAAAGTTCTACTGAAGCGAGTGCTAATTTTCCATTAAAATCTTTTTCAGGATAGTGATTTGAAAATGTTGTATCGATATCCTGAACATCATTCCTGAGCGAATAAAATCTTTCTGAGGTTTTTAGACAGATAGCTGAAAAATTATCATCATAAGATTTCTCTTTCCAGATTTTCGATGCCAGTGCAAGTGCTGCGCTATAAATTCCAATCGTATTTTTTCCAATGCTAACAAAAGCAGGACGATCGAATTGCAAACTATCATTTTCCGGTAATCGCCATCCGATGTTATGATCGGATTCATTTTGTACTTGAGTTACCAAAGTTTGATCATCAACATTACATCTTAATAACCAATCAAGCCCAACTTTTGCTTCTTCCAAAATATCGGGAACATCATTTTTATCTAAGTCGTAACCAAATTTTTGCGGATCAAATTCATAGCTAAATAATAACAGATAAGTTGTATAAGCAGTAGTTTTTAAAAACTTAACATAATCCCCCGCATCATGCCAGCCGCCAGTTAAATCGCGCGCAGTTGAATCTTTATAACCAATAATTTTTGCAGCATCCGAAAGATGACATGGTTGGTGCAGTATTGGATTTGTTGGTCCGCATCGCTGTGCTTTAAAGAAAAGACTGAGTGAATCTCTTACATTATTAAAGATTGAATTACCAATCTGAAATGGATATGATTCATTATCCGCTAATTTTATTTTGTAAGTGCCTATTGTGTTTAGTTTAGAAAAATCAATTTCATAACAATAATTAAAACTACCGTAAACCGATGGAGAATCTATTAACACTGCCTTCAAATTTTATTTTATTCGAATTATTATCGAGGATAAAAAATGGTTTATCTTTTAAATTTATTTTTGAAAGTACTAACAGCAGTTTTTAAATCATCTGGAAAGAAACCAATTTGATTTGTTCGGATGAAAATATCATTGGAGAGAGAAGCATGGCAATTAACAAATACTATTTGTGAAATCAGAAAAAAAACAAAGTAAAAAAATTTCACAAATCTATTTTTAATAATTGTAATCTCCTGCTAATTGCCAAACTAAAAATTCTTGTTATGCGTTTTGTTCTTTTTTGTCAGAATAATTTGTTCTAAAAACATAATCCCAGATTGGAGAACTAACTCCATAACCTTTATCAGGATCCTGGTAGTGATGTTTTATATGATGATTCTTTATCGCTAACCAGAACTTACTGTGCATATTAAAATGATGAATAGCATAATGTGAGATGTCATAAAAAAGATACCCAATTAAAAATCCCACAAAGAAAGGATGCACAGAAACATCACCAATAAGAAATCTAAATAAAAAATAAAATAATGTAGCGAGGGGAATACTTACAGATGGAGGCATAACCAATCTTCTGGAATCACTTGGATAATCGTGGTGAACACCATGAAAAATAAAATGTATCCTTGCACCAATTTCACCTTTCAATTCCCAGTGAAAAACAAATCGATGAAGTAAATATTCCGTAATTGTCCAGATGAATAATCCGAAAATTACCAATCCAACAATTGAGAGTACTCCAATTTTAAAATCAAAAATTGATAAGTATAACATATAAAGTATAACGGGAACAAAAATTATCAAAGGGACTGAAGGATGCACTCGTGAAAGTGATTCCATGAAATCACTTTTAAACATTCTTACAGTTTCATCTTTATTGGAAACGAACTTTTTTGCCATTGCATATCCTATTTATTTAACGGTGCAAATTTACTAATTACTAGTTAAAGAATAATAATGATTGTAATATTTTTTTTACAGTTATAAAAAGTTTGATTTAACGCACCAATTTATCCTTTCAAAATTATTTGATATTAACCTTCAAAGTTTTCATATTCACACTTGATTTTCAGAAATTCCTTAACTTCCAGGAGGTTTGATGTCTCTTAACGGCGAACGTGAGCAATGGGGAACCAAAATTGGTTTGATTTTAGCCGTAGCTGGTAATGCTGTTGGATTAGGAAATTTTCTAAGATTCCCGGTTCAGGCAGCCCAAAATGGCGGCGGTGCTTTTATGATACCGTATTTTATTTTTTTCCTACTCCTTGGTATTCCACTAATGTGGATTGAATGGGGAATAGGAAGACACGGCGGAAAATTTAGACACGGCAGTGCACCAGGAATGTTTGATGTACTTTGGAAGAATAAACTTGCAAAATATTTTGGTGCTCTTGGATTATTTATCTCTATTACAATACTTATTTACTATACATACATAGAATCCTGGACTCTTGGGTTTAGTATTTTCTCAATTCTTGGTTTATACTCAAACGAAACCAGAGAGACAATGACTGGTTTTCTTTCCAGCTATCAAGGAATAACAACATCACAAACGTTCACCTCTATCTGGCCTGCATATTTACTCATGTTGTTAACTTTCGCAATAAATTTTGCAGTGCTCTATAAAGGAATTTCAAAAGGCATAGAAAAACTTGCTAAGATTGCAATGCCATTACTTTTTATTTTTGCAATTATTCTTGCCATAAGAATTTTTACACTTGGAACACCTGATCCTGCTTTTCCTGAAAACTCAGTTGCAAATGGATTTGCATTCATCTGGAATCCTGATTTTTCTGCACTCGGCAATCCGAACATCTGGCTGGCTGCTGCCGGACAAATCTTTTTTACTCTATCTGTAGGTATGGGAACAATTCACGCTTATGCAAGCTATCTAAAACCAAATGATGATATTGTGTTATCAGGATTAGCAACAGCATCAACAAACGAATTTGCAGAAGTTGTACTCGGTGCTTCAATAGCAATTCCCGTTGCAGTCGCATTCTTTGGATTAGATGCTACAAAAGAAATTGCACAAGGCGGAGCTTTTAATCTTGGATTTGTATCAATGCCAATAATTTTTGGCAGTTCTCATTTTCCAATGGGAGAAGTGTTTGGATTTATGTGGTTTTTACTTCTTTTCTTTGCAGGAATAACTTCTTCGGTTGCAATGGGGCAGCCTGTTGTAGCATTTTTAGAAGATGAGTTTGGAATGGATAGAAAAAAAGCAGTAACTGCTTTAGCAATTGCAGTTTTGATTGCAGTTCAGTTTGTAATATTCTTTTTAAAGTTTGGATTTTTAGATGAGATGGATTATTGGGCTGG
Source organism: uncultured Ignavibacteriaceae bacterium (assembly GCA_963812305.1). GTDB lineage: Bacteria > Bacteroidota > Ignavibacteria > Ignavibacteriales > Ignavibacteriaceae > IGN3. The sequence continues at coordinate 33,116 of CAWEUT010000008.1, read as the reverse complement.
TACTTTTGGTCTCGTTGTATTTGCTTTGATAGAAACTATTTTATTTATGTGGGTTTTTGGTGCAGATAAAGCCTGGAAGGAAATGAATCAGGGTGGAGACATACAAATACCGATGTTCTTTTATTATGTTATGAAATACATCACTCCTGTTATTCTAATGGTTTTAATGATCTGGTGGTTTATCCAGAGTGCAATTCCTACTCTGCTGCTTCAAAACGCTGTTCCGGAAAATGTACCTTACATTTGGGGTGCAAGAATTTTAATGGCTTCCATTGCAGTAATTCTAATGCTGATGGTAAAAAAAGCCTGGGAAAATAATCATAGCGAGGTTTGATAATGGGACTTACAACAAACGGTATAATTTTTTTAGCACTTGCCTGGACAATCATTATTTCGTTAGTAGTAATTTCATTCTATAAAGTTTTTAAAACTCAGAAAAAAAACTAATAAAAAAACCCGAGTGAGAACTCGGGTTTTACTAATTAAAATATAGTTTTAAAAACTATTCATCATCATCATCATTTTTACCATTTTCTTCCTGCATTCTATGTGCAAGATTAGATTCTGATGATGCTATAGCAAATTTTCCATCCTTAATAAACTGATATAATAAATCATTTTCAATCAGATAACCAAATTGTTTTTGAAATTCAGCAATTGATATACCTGCAGTAGCAGCAAGTTTTGCAAGTTCATGCGGATCCTCAAAATCAGCTTGATTTAATCTTAACATATATCTTCTTGCAATGTAAAAACTTTCTGATGCCGGATCAACCATTCTAACTTTTGTCTTTAATGTTTTGGGATCAATAATATCCTTAAAGTACATCGGAACAAATTTTGCATTTTGAATAGAAACCATTGCCCCGCTTCCGCCATCAAGAATAAATTGTGCTGCAGAAAATCCTAGATCTCTTGTGTATTCCATATCAAATGGAATCGGATCTGCACAGCGTAATTCATATCCAATGTTTTTAGCAACTACTGTAGATTTTAAGTCCAAACTGTTTAAGTCTTTCCTGTACTTTAGATTTTAGTATCTCACCAAAATTTATTTCCGCAATTCTAATATTATCGTGAGCATCTCTTTCAACTTCAACTAAAGATTCAAGGTCAGACGGATCCAAATGTTCAACCAGACCTTCAGCAATAATTGCAACACCATCCGGCTTACCATAACTTAATCTTTTAATAATTGCACCAACAAGAATATCCACAATATGACTAAACTTAATTTGCTTATTCGAAAACTCTTCCGGTATTAGAGTAAGCGTTGCACCTGTTGCTTTACCAATTCCAAGAGCAAGATGTCCAGCTTTTCTTCCCATCGAAATAACAAAATACCAGCGAGATGTTGTTTGTGCATCAACCATAAGATTTTTTACAACCTCAACTCCAATGTGTCTTGCAGTTTGAAATCCGAAAGTTGGGATACCATGAGGAAGATCAAGATCGTTATCAATTGTTTTAGGAACATGAACAACTTTTATTTTTCCGGCAGCCATCTCATTAACTTTTAAAGCACTGAAAGCTGTATCATCACCACCGATAGTAATAAGCTTATCAACATTTAATCTGAGTAAAGATGTAACCGTATTTTCTAAATGTTTAGCATCTTTAGTAGGATTTGCTCTTGAGATACCGATATATGAACCACCTCTGAAGTGAATACGACTTACGTTTTGAATATTCAACTCTTTAATGTGAGAAATGTCTCCCTGCATTATCCACTTAAAGCCATCCCTTATTCCGATCACATCAACACCTTCAACCGCAGCACGAATTGTGGCTGCACCGATAACGCTATTAATTCCGGGGGCTGGTCCTCCACCGACTAAAATTGCTAAATTTTTGGGTGCAATAGACATTTGATTTGAACTCCTAAATAAAATTTTTACGATTACGTTATGTAATTAATGTTACAGTACTTTAAGCTTTGCAAACTTAAGCATTAATTGTTTTACATTATTTCCCTCAAAGTGAACAGTTGCTTTTGTCTGATCACCATTACCAACAACATCAACAACTTTTCCAAGTCCAAATTTATCATGCATTACGCGGCTTCCTATCCGTAACGCAACTCCATCCTGATCAAAACTTTCGTATTCAACTTTTTCAAAATACTCGTAGTACATTTCTTTTTTGGTTTTACGATTTGCTTTTCTTCCAAGTCCGCCATTCATTTCTTTATAAGCTGTTGGATCAAGTTCATCAATAAATCTTGATCGGCTTTGATACGCAACTTCACCAAAACGGTATCTTGAACGCGCATGGGTAATGTAGGCTTTTTTCTTTGCACGAGTTAGAGCTACGTAAAATAATCTTCTTTCTTCATCTACAGAAGCATCAGATAAATATTTAGTTGCGATGGGGAAAATATCCTCTTCACATCCACTAACAAATACAATTGGCCATTCCAATCCTTTACTTGCGTGAACCGTTAAAAGCGTTACACAATTTTTTGTTTCAGAGTAGTTATCAATATCTGCAATCAAAGAAACTTCTTCAAGATATTGCTCTAATTTTGCGTCTGCATTTTCGGAAGAGAACTCACTTAACGAAGCTAATAACTGACTAATGTTTTCCATTCTCTGTAAGGCTTCTTGAGTACCTTCTTCTTTAAACATTCTAATCAATCCAAGATCATCAACCATTGCCCTGGTTAGCTCACCAACTGAAAGTTTATCCTTCAACCCACTATACTTATCAAGCAGAGTTTTAAACTGCTTTACATTTTTTTGGATTCGCTCTTTAATATCTATTACTTCAAAAACTCTTCCCATAGTTTGGAAAAGAGTAATTTCATGTTTTCTTGCAAATGCAATCATTCGTGTAACTGTTGTACTGCCAATACCACGCTGCGGAAAATTCATTATCCTTAATAAACTTTCTTCATCATTCTGATTAGATATTACGCGGAGATATGCAACTACATCTTTAACTTCTTTTCTTTTATAAAACTCAAGTCCACCTATAATTGTATATGGAATTTTTTCTCTTCTAAAAATATCTTCCATTGCTCGGGATTGTGAGTTAGTTCGATATAAAATCGCAAAATCATTAAAGACTAATTTCTTTTTGGTCAGCTCGTGTTTTATATATTTAGAAATTTGTGATGCTTCATCTTTTTCATCAGCACACTTAAGAAGCATTACCGGTTCGCCTTCTTCATTCTCTGTCCAAAGAGTTTTAGCCACCTGATCTTTATTATTTTTGATAACGGAATCAGCAGCTTTAAGAATCATTTTAGTTGATCTGTAATTCTGCTCAAGTTTAAATAGTTTGTACTTTGGAAAATCTTTTCCGAAATCCCTCATGTTTCCAATGTTAGCTCCACGCCAGCTATAAATACTTTGAGCATCATCACCGACAACAGAAATCAATCCGCTTCTTGAAACTAATAACTTTAATAACTCATACTGAGCTTTATTAGTATCCTGAAACTCATCAACAAGAAGGTATTCAAATCTGGATTTATACTTTGTAAGTATGTGTTTCTTTTCATTAAAAAGTTCGATTGGCTTAAGCAGCAGATCATCAAAATCCATAGCATTAAACTCAATTAATCTTTTCTGATATTCTACATAAACATCTGCAATCTTTTCTTCAAGAAATGAACCCACATGCTTACTTCTAAATTCTTTTGGAGTAATCATATGATTTTTAAGAAAACTGATTCGATGTCTAACTGAATTTGTGGATAGATTTTCCAAATCAATATTAAGGTCAGTCATGATATTAGAAACAAGAGAGGTCGAGTCTATTGTATCATATATTGAAAAATTACTTTTGTAATTAATATGTTTTGCTTCCGTACGAAGTATTTTAGCAAATACTGAATGGAATGTTCCCATCCATAAATCATCAGCCTTCTTACCTATCAATTCCTTAATTCTCTCCTTCATTTCGTTGGCTGCTTTATTTGTAAAAGTCAGCGCAAGAATAGATTCAGGAGTAAAATTTTTCTTAAGTAAGTAAGCTATTTTGTAGGTGAGAACTTTAGTTTTACCAGAACCCGCGCCGGCAACTATCATTTGAGGTCCATCCAGATACTCAACTGCTGCAAGCTGTGCCGGATTCAAATCCTTAAATTGGTGCATAATTCTTTCTAATTTTTCGCAAAAGCAGGTGCAAATATATATAAATCGGACTCGAATGGAAAATTATGGGCAGGTAAATATTTCAAAATTTTTATGTCTGATGCTAAAAAGCCAGCTGAATAAAAATTTTGGAGCTATTTCTTATGGATTCGGTGGCACAATTGTAGATAATTGTACATTGATCTTTCAACCGGATAGATAGAAGATAACTCTAAAATTAAAATGAACGACACTACAACTACATCCTCAAATCATATTTTTGAAGCAGAAGGTATATCATCTGATAGTGTAAATACAAATACATTATCAGACTTTAAGAATAAGTATGATGAACTTGTGGATACAATTCCAGATGGATTGGTTCTACTTAAAGATGAAAAAATAAAGTATTCTAATAAGCACTTTGCGGATATACTGGGTTATACAATAGCTGAAATAACCGAACTAAGTCTAAGTGAAGTTATTGCACCCAACGACTTAGACAAAGTTTTAGAAAGAAGTAGAAAACGTTTGCGTGGTGAAGTAGTTCCATCTCAATACGAATTAGAACTTATCTGTAAAAATAAAACAAAAATTATCCGAGTCTCTGTGAATGTTGGAGTTATTGGTTCCGGAACTGAAAAGTTTCAATTTGTTATTGTAAAAGATTTATCCGATAAAATTGAAATTGAATCCAGGTTTAAAAGGGAACTGAAACTTCAGCAATATTTTATGGATTACCTTCCTGATTCAATTTACTTTAAAGATCTTGACAGCAGATTTATAAAAGCAAATAAGGCAACATTAACCAAAATGGGATTAACTTCATTCGATGAGCTTATTGGTAAATCTGATTTTGATATTTTTCGTGATGAACATGCACAGTTTGCTAAAAAGGATGAAGAAGAGATAATCAAAAACCGGACTTCTATTGTTGACAAGATTGAAAAAGAGATCTGGCAGGATGGTAAAATAACATGGGCATCCACAACAAAAATTCCATTGATCGATGATAACAATAATGTTTATGGTACTTTTGGAATAACCAGAGATATTACAGATCTAAAGAAATCAGAAATTATTAAAGAGGCTCTTTTCAAAATTTCATCTGCTGTAACTTCACAAATGAAGATTACTGAACTTTTTGAATTTATCCACAAAACTATTAGCGAATTGATGCGCGCGGATAATTTTTATATCGCTCTGTACCATCAGGAAACTGACACAGTTTCATTTCCTTACTGGGTTGATGAGGTTGATCCCCAGCCAGAAGAACAAAAAGCTGAAAGAGGTTTAACTGAGTATGTATTAAGAACAGGCTGCACTCAATTGATTAACGAAGAATTGGATATGAACCTTAGAGAAGAAGGTGAAACTTCTTTACTTGGCGAGCCTACAAAAATTTGGCTTGGTGTACCCCTAAAAGTTGAAGGGAAAACAATTGGAGTTATCGTTGTTCAGGATTATAATGATCCTCTTACTTATGGAGAAGAAGAAAAAGAAATTCTAACATACATTTCTGAACAGATTGCTCTTGCAATAGATAAAAAATATAATGAAGAAAAAATTATTCAATACTCCGAAGAGCTCAAAGAATTAAATGCTTCCAAGGATAAGTTTTTTTCAATCATTGCTCACGATCTCAAAAGTCCGTTTCATGGATTGCTTGGTTTAACCCGTATGATTGTTGAAGAATACGATTCGATGACTGAAAGTGAAGTTAGAAATTATATTAAGATAATTAAAGAATCCACAGAAAGTACTTACAAGTTAATCGAAAATCTGCTTGAATGGTCAAGATTGGAATCGGGAAAAATGAAATACAATCCCGCACTGCAAAATATGTTTATGATTGTTGAAGACACAAGAATTTTATTGAGTCAGAATGCCCGAATAAAAAACATTAATTTAAGGAATAAACTAAGTCATCAAAGTTTTGTTTATGGGGATGATACGATGCTTCAATCGCTTGTTCAGAACCTTATATCAAATGCTATAAAATTTACTCCACAGGGTGGGAGTATAGAAGTATCCGAACAGAAATTTGATGACTACATAGAATATTCCGTTAGCGATACAGGCGTTGGAATAAAAGAAGCAGACATAGAAAAACTATTTAGAATTGATGTTAATTTTTCAACCAAAGGTACCAATCAAGAAAAAGGCACTGGTTTAGGATTAGCACTTTGTAAAGAAATTATAAATATTCACGGTAGTAAAATAAAAGTTCATAGCAAAGTTGGCGAAGGAACAAGAATAATATTTACATTAAATAGACCAAAACCCAATTAAGTTTAATGATAGAGGGCAATAGAAATTCTGAGAACGATGATCTTTCAGAATTTGCAGATTATCTGGCAGAGTTTGATTCAATTATCAGTTTTGATGCTGAGATCTGTCCTGTTTGTGGTGTGAACATATCTGATACACTTTCAATTGAAAATTCTCCATTCGTTCATTTCAAAAGTTTAGAGCATGAAGATGAAATTTTTGTAGTAACTAATGAATTAGAATTGAAATGTATTCCATTTAAAGTTGAGAAAAGACTTAATACAGAAATGGGTGATAAAATAGTTTATCTATATGATGTTCTTATTCCCCTAAAATGTTTACCGTACTTAGAGAAGTTTGATTAAATATCCAAAATTAATTTCTTGGGTGAGTGTTGCACCAATCTTTTATATAATCAGCGATAGCAGTAGTTGTTGCACCGGGTGTAAATAATTCTCCAACTCCAATTTCCTTTAACTTTACAATATCATCTTCAGGAATAATTCCACCACCTGTAAGTAGTACATCATCCATTCCCTTTGCTTTTAGCAAAGTCATCAATTTAGGAAAAATTGTCATGTGGGCACCGGACAAAATACTGATACCAATCACATCGGCGTCTTCCTGCATTGCGGCTTCAACGATCATTTCAGGAGTTTGTCTTAAACCAGTGTAAATAACTTCCATACCGGCATCACGCAGAGCGGCTGCGATAACTTTTGCACCTCTATCATGTCCATCTAATCCTGATTTTGCAACGACAACTCTAATTTTTTTATCCATTCAGAATACCCTCGTATTTAGAAACTGATTCTCTGATTTTTTCAGCATATGATTCAATTTCAGCAGTTTTATATTCAATTGTTCTAAGCCTTAAATGAAAATCATTTTCGTATCGTGGGATGATATGATAATGAAAATGAAAAACTGACTGCCCTGCCGTGGTTCCATTATTTGAGATTACATTAAACCCATCTGCCTTTAAAGCTCTTTTAATAGCGCCCGAAAGATATTGTGTCAGCTTTGTTAATTCTTCAAGTTCTTTAGAAGGTATGGTTAAAAAATTATCATAATGTGCTTTTGGTATTACAAGCGTATGTCCATAATTAACCGGGTTTATATCAAGAAAGGCAATGTATTTATCATTTTCAAAAACGATTTCGGCTTCAGAAGATTTTGCTGCTATTTCACAAAATATACAATCCATATTATGCTCGCTTTTTATTTGTTGATCAAAGTTAAATTATTTTACAGATAACTGCCAATAAAAATTTAATTTGAGAGATATTCTTTCGTTCTTCCAAATACTGCAAACAATCCGCCGGTGTGAACAAAAATGTTCTTCTTCCCTTTTCCTGTCTTTAGATATTTTTCATAATAAGCGGCAAAAGCTTTTCCGGTATATGCAGGATCAAAAAGGATTCCTGTTTCTTGGGCAAACTTTTTAATCAATTTAATTTTTGCCTTTGATATTTTTTTGTAACCTTCTTTAGAATAACCATCAACCACAATTAAATTATTAGGATCGATTGCGCAGTTCAGTTTATAATCTAAAACGCATCCTTCCGCAAGCTGCAAGATATGTTTTTCCATCTCTTTCTTAGTCATCAAAACATGTACGGCTACAATTTTAATATTTAATTTATTTAATGCTGCTCCAACTAACATTCCAGCAGCAGTGCCGCCCGAGCCGCAGGCTGCAACTATAGAATCAATTTTTGAAAGATCAACCTGTTTTTTAAGTTCATTTATAAAATTTATATAACCCCAAATTCCAAGAGTTGTTGACCCACCCGCCGGAAAAACATAAGCATTCTTTTTCTTATTAAGTAAAGCTAATCTTTGCTCAAACATAATATCATTAACTTTTTCATATTCAGCTTTTGTAAAATATTGGATGTCTGCTCCAAATACTTTATCAAGAAAAAGATTTCCATTAGGTGTTGGAGTTTCTTTACCCCATAAAAACAATTTTGTTTTTAGTCCAATTTTCCTGGCAGCAATAACTGTTGCCCTTGCGTGATTTGATTGATCACCTCCAGGAGTAAAAATAATATCAGCCTTTTTACTTTTTGCATCCGCAAGAAGATAATCTAGCTTCCTTACTTTGTTACCGGATAATTCACAGCCTGTTAAGTCATCACGTTTGATTAAAAAACTTTTACCCTCAAACTTTATTTCTTCTAAAGGAGTCGGAATTTGTGCGAGTGAAATCTTTTTGGGGATTATCATTTTGCTAACTCAATTTTTTTAAGTTTCGAATATATCTTTCTAGCTTTCTCCAAATCATCAGGAGTATCAACAGAAAAACTATCATATTCGGTTTCAACAATTTTAACTTTAAAACCATTTTCAAGCATTCTTAGCTGTTCAAGTTTTTCCCATTGCTCTAAATCAGTCGGCTCGAGTTTTGTAAACTTAAATAAATACTCTTTACGATAAACATACAATCCAACATGCTTATAAATATTTGCTTTCTCAAGCATTTCCATTTCACTATTTGCATCTCGTACAAAAGGAATTGGAGAACGTGAGAAGTACAATGCAAAATTTTTATAATCAAAAACAACTTTTACTACCGAAGGCGAATTAAACTCTTCAACATTATCAATTAACTTTGCAAGTGTTGAAACATTAACTTCATCATCAAATAACAATGGTTCGATTGCCTGATCAATCATCATTCCGCTAATAAACGGTTCATCACCCTGTATGTTTACGATTATATCAGCACGAGGAAATTCTTTCGCAACAATTGCAATTCTATCAGAGCCTGTCGGGCAGTCTTTAGGAGTCATTATAACCGAAGCACCAAATCCTTTTGCAGCCTTTGCAACCTGATCATCATCAACAGCAATAACAATTTTATCTAAAAGTTTGGATTTGCTTGCACCTTCGAATGTATGCTGCAAAAGAAATTTACCACCAATATCTGCTAATGGTTTGCCTAATAATCTTGTTGATGCAAATCTGGCAGGAATAACGCCAAGAATGTAAGGATTATTTTTTTTAGGCTTTACTTTCTTAGCCATTATTTATCACCAATAACTTTAGGAACTTTAAAATGATGCTCATCTTTTGATGGAGCATTCTTTAATGCATCTTCTACCGGGATAGAAGTTTTCATTTCATCATCACGAAAAACATTTGATTGTTCAACCGGATGAGAAAGTGGTTTTACATTCTCTGTATCAAGTTCGTTCAGTTTATCCATATAAGATAAAATTTCATTCATTTGCGGAGTAAAGTTTTCAAGTTCGTCTTCGGAAAATTTTAATCTTGCTAGCTCAGCAATTTTCTCCACATCTTTTTTAGTTACTGCCATTACACAATTTCCTTCTGATTACTAATAATAATCTCTCTAACTTTTTCCATTAACGCAAGCTCATCCTGTTTTGATGAGATATGATCAGTCGGTATTGGTTTATCAAAATGAAGATAGATTGTTCCGCTCTTAAGTCTGAATGAACCTTTAGGCATAATTTTCTTAGTCCCATTTATTGTTATTGGAACTATAGGATAACCGCTATGAGCAGCGAGATAAAAAGCACCACGCTTAAAACTCTGTACCTCTCCCGTTTCGCTTCTTGTTCCCTCAGGAAAAACTAGTACAGATATTTTTTTCTTATCCATAACTTTTTTTGCTTCAGTCAAACTATTCATCGCTGCTTTGGGATCTTTCCTATCAATAACAACATAAGGACCTAAATAAAGCTGCCAGCCAAAAAATGGAATTCGGGCAAGTTCCTTTTTAAAGATCATACTTAATCTATTTGGAACTCCCCATTGCAAAGCAGTTATATCAAGCTGACTTGAATGATTAGAAGCAAAAACATATACAGCTTTTCGATCAATGTTTTCTAGACCGGTAGCTTTAACACGTATGCCAGAAATAATTAATATTCCAAGAGGAAAAATTTTTGCGAGGTAATGATATAGTGTAAAACTTCTATCAAGAAATATTACAACCAATCCAATTGTTGAACAGATTAAAGTATGAATAACAATTAAAAATATTTTAAGATAGGTGATCAATTTTTTTTAATTAATAATTCTTAGTCAATTTTCAAAAAATATTCTTAAGCCCTGAAAGGGCGATTTAATTAACTCAGGACAGAGTCCTGAGACTACAATGCAAAAGCCTTTTAGCACTGTAGGTGCGGAATATAGAATCAATCCCAAACATACTTCTCATCAAACTCAACATTATACTTTTTAAGAAAAGCTCTGTACTCTTCCTGAAAAGTCTTCTTTCTGTGATGTTCTTTTTGATTCTCGATATACGCAATAACTTTATCTACTTCATAGGGGTTTACAGAAAATGCACCGTAACCGTTTTGCCAATAGAATTTCTTAAGAGTATCATCTTTAGTTTTTATCCATTTTGATGAATGCGCTTTAATTTCTTCCAACAATTTCATTAATGGAATTTTTTTTGAAAGCATACATAAAATATGAATATGATCAATGTAACCGCCAATTTTTACAGGATAACATTCTAACTGTTTACAGATACCGCCAATATAGCTATACAATTCATTTTCAATTGATTCTAAAATTAATGGGGCTCTGAGTTTTGTGCTGAATATTATATGAAGATAATTTTTTACTAAAGATTGACCCATGAATTATAGCGTCCTTTCAGGACTTGACTTTTTTTTCATTCTTCTAGTTCATAGGACTTCGTCCTATGTTAATGTATCTAAGCCCCTTCAGGGCTATGTGACAAATTTTTAATGTTAGTTTGTTCTACAATATTTTTCTCACTAACAAAATCTCTAATTGCATTAATTCTATTTTTTACTGATGGATGTGAATAGAAAAACCATTCAATAAAAGGATGTGGTTCTCTGTCTCCAAGATTTTGATCTGTTAATTTGTTTAAAGTATTAATAAAACTTTCAGGTTTAAGGGTTGATTCTATTGCATATCTATCAGCTTCGTATTCGTATTTCCTTGAAAGGATGTTTCCAATTGGAGATTGAATTAAACCAATTATCATTGCCCATAAGCTAAGTAAAGGAAGGGCAGCAATTTGAGTTATGCTTTCAAAATCAAACCAGCTTAATGAATTTTTATAGAGGATTGATATAACAAAAAAAGTAAGAAAGCTTGAGACTGTACCAAAGATTAAATTTTTAATAATGTGTTTGTGTTTATAATGTCCAAGCTCGTGCGCGATAACGGTTTCAATTTCATCTTTAGAGTATTCATTCAACAAAGTATCACCAAGAATTATTCTTTTTGTTTTGCCTAATCCTGTAAAAGCGGCGTTAGCTTTTTTTGTATTCTTACTCATATCAAAACTAAAAACATTTTCTACTTTTATTCCCGCACCTTTTGCAAGATTGCTGATTCGTGTTTTTAATTCTTCATCTCGCAACGGAATTACTTTGTAAAATATTGGCATTATCAAGATTGGGAAAAGTTGGGACAGTACAACCGAGACTAAAAACATTGCGGCAGCAAAAACAAGCCACCACAAATCACCAAATTGGTTTATTACGAAAAAGAAAAGCAGAAGAATTGGTATCCCAATTACTAATCCCACTAACATTGATTTAAGATTTTCTAAAAAATATTTAAAGAATGTTTGATTGGATAAATTGTATTTATGCTCCAAATAATATCCCGTGTAAATATTTATCGGCATAAATAAAACTGAACTAAATATTCCGATTGCAAAAACGAATAGTATAAAAACCAAGTAATGGTTTCCTGTATATGCCTGAATATAATTCTGTAATTTTAAACTGTACCCTAAAGAAATAAATAGATAAAGGAAAATGAAACTAACTATTGATTTGCCAATACCTATTGCAAGCTTAGTATTATTGTATTTTTTTGAATCCATATAGTTAAAAATAGCAACTGAATCCCTTGCAATCAATTTGAAATACATTGTTATATCTAATAAATATTTTCCCTAATTTTAGACAGTAAACATTTAATTGAGAGGATCAAATGAATAAAAATAACATTTCCTTTTTTGGAGTCGCTTTTTTTATTTTACTTTTTGCATATCAGACAAATGCACAAGTAACTTTACAAATTGGAGCAGGCCTTGGTTACTCAACTCCAACTGGTGATTACGGTGGAGACATGACTGAGTTTTATAATGGTACAAAATACGGAATAGAATCAGGCATTAATTATCACGCAAAAGCTCGTGTCGGATTATTATTCCTTAATGTTTTTGGAGAAATTGGATATACTACTTTTAGCGGTGAAGGTGAATCTGAACCAGGACAGGGAAATATTAATCTTTCTCACAATGTTTTTTCTATGAAGGTTGGACCGGAATTTCCAATTACAATTCCGCTTTCACCTATAACCCCATATTTGATGGGATTTGTGGCAGTAAATACTTTTTCTGGTGAAGTTGAATTCCAGGGTGTTTCTGATGTACCAAGCGGCACATATGAACTTGCCAGCGCCACAAGAGTTGGAATCGGAGGTGGTGGTGGAGTCACGTTCAGCGCGGGTCCACTAAAATTGGATTTAAGCATTCAATATCATCTAATTAATTTTACCGGAAATGAATATAAGATTGAAAATGTAACTTCTCACGAAAGATTAGATAACTATACTTCTTTAAATGATGGAGCAGACCCTGCATACGTTAATGGAAGTAATGCACATTTCATACAGGATGATCGTGGTATTGGTGCAATGGAGTTTAAGGTAACGGCAATGTTCGGTTTATAATTATTTTTATAAAATTAAAAACAAACCCAATTTCTTAGTGAAATTGGGTTTGTAATTTTAAAGGCTTTGAAAGTTTTATTTAAATCTTCTTACATTTAACCCTAGATACTTTTCCATAGGATCAAAATCCCTATCGTTGTGCAATAATTCCATATCGTTCTCGATACAGAAAGTACCAATTATTAAATCAATAGTCTTTCGGATCGTTTTCCCTTTCTTTCGCAGAAGTCTAAAGTTTTCAGCACTTTTTATTGCAATAGTTTCATTGCACAAATTAAAACAAGGGAAAGATTGCAAATATTCTTTTGCAATCTTATAATCAGAATCATTCCTGAATCCTTGTAAAACTTCTGATAGAATATAGTCGCCAATTACAATGATTTCTTTTCCCAGAATTTTATCAAGTTCTTCAGTGTGCCAATTTTTTATACCATTGAAATAATCAATCAAAACAGAAGAATCTACAAGTATCATTTTTTTGATCTCATTTCCTCAATGTCACCTTCCCATTTTAATTTTCCCCTCAATTGCTTCAATCTACTTTGCTTTTTAACCTGCACTAATAATTTTAATGCTTCTTCAACAACATCTTTCTTAGTTAATAAACCAGATGTTTTTAATGCGGTATTCATCAATTTATCATCAATAGCGATATTTGTTCTCATTTGTTTTCCTTTCGTGTGTATTAAACTACTGAATTATACACATATTAAACAAAATCTCAAAATGGTTTAAAATTATTTATCTACCCTGTGATTTCTTGGAGTATTGGAGAAATGGAATATTTGAAAATCTTTGTTTAAACAAATCCATAGCTTCACAATTCCAGTATTCCTTAGTTCATTGTACTCAGACTAAAGTCTTAGTTACGTCAATTATAGTTTACCCGGTATTTCAGTTCTCAACTTAATTGGCTCAGTTTTCTTTTTTCTCATCTTTAAATTTAGCATCTCAACAAAGACACTAAATGCCATTGCAAAGTAAATGTATCCTTTAGGTATGTGCTGATGCAGTCCTTCGATAACTAATGTGAAACCGATTAAAAGCAAGAAACTTAATGCAAGTATTTTTATCGTAGGGTGATTCTCAACAAAATCACTAATCGATCCGGAAAAAAACATCATAAATATTACTGCAATAATTACAGCAATAATCATTACTGCTAAATCATTTGCCATACCTATTGCTGTTATAACTGAATCAAGTGAAAAAACAATATCAAGCAAGAGTATTTGAATAATAACACCCCAAAAAGAAACTTTTGCCTTTACTTCGTGATGTTCTTCTTCGCCTTCTAACTTGGAATGTATTTCCATTGTACTCTTTGCTAACAAAAATAACCCGCCCAGGATAAGGATTAAATCCCTTCCAGAAAGTCCTGTATCAAAAAGTGTAAAAAATGGTTCCTTGAGTTTTACTATTAATGAGATAGAGAAGAGTAACAGAATTCTAGTGATCATCGCAAGTGATAACCCGACAAGCCTGCCTTTTTTTCTTTGATCAGGCGGAAGTTTACCCGATAGAATTGAAATAAAAATTATGTTATCAATTCCGAGTACAATTTCTAGAACAGTTAATGTTAATAATGCAATTAATGCTTGCGGATCAGTAATCCATTCCATTTGGGTTTCCTATGATAAAATTGTTTGAGTAAAATTAGATAGTGCATTATTTAAAATGAAATTTCAGAAATGATAAAACGGCTATAAAAAAAGATTCCCGCTTTCGCGGGAATGACAAACATCAAAAAAATAAGCCTAAATGTAACTTAAAGACTAAATGAGTATTATTTTTTCTCTACTTCTTTTTCAACTTTTTCAGTTTTCTTTTCTTTTTTCATATCGCAGCAGGATGATTTATCACCGCAATTTTCTTTACCATTCATTTTAGTTTTCGTAACTGAAGTTTCTTTTTGCATTGTTTCTTTGTCAGTTGTTAAAGCTGTTACACTTACAGTCTCAACTTTATCACCGGTCTTTATTGTCTGATCAGTACTTGTGCTTTTTTCAACTTTAGTAGTTTCACCTTTTTCTTTTGAGCAGCAATCTTTTGATTGAGCACTTACCGTAAAAGTAAAACCAATAACAAGTGCAAGAACTATAAGAAAATTTTTCATTTCGTACCTTTCATTTTTTTATTTGATTCGAGGCAAAGCTAAAGAAAACACAATAATTTACAAATGCCAATAGTTAGAATTTTCTAAATAATTCCTAATACTTCTTTCCATAATCCAACCAATCTTTCCATCAGCAAGTCGGATTTTAACCCAATCATCAACCTTATCTTCAAGTCGGACTTTTAATCCTTCGTGAATTACAAATTCATCCTTGGATGAATTATCCGGGGAGGATTTTACAGTTACAATATTTTCAACAATTATTCCATCTTTAATATTAAATTCTTTATTCATCTTAACAGCAAGCAGGCTGATTGAAAGGAATAGAAGTATCAAAAATCCAATCCCAATAAAAAATGATATGCGCTGCTGCAGTAACTGATCTTGAAAAAAAGTAAGCAATAACTGAAAACAACAATAAAATAAAAATTATATAAACAATTATCGTCCAGCCTGAAACAGAAAATGATGCAAGCATCGCTTCCCAAATATTAAAAATAAAAAAAGGCGGCAGTTCATCTACTTTATCTTTTAAATTACGCTTTGCAAGTGCAAGGTTATGCTTGGTATCTTCATCACCCGGAGAAAACTTTAATGCTTTTTCATAATACAAAATTGCAAACCCAACTTTGCCTAAACGATAATGTGCATTACCAAGATTATAATAAAGAGAGGTCCCTTCATATCCCTGCTTAACAAGTTTGTTATATTCATCAATTGCGGATTGATACTGACTGTTTTTATATAACTCGTTTCCTGATTGCATCAGAGAGTTAATCTCTGTGTTTGCAAAGACTGCAGAAGCAAAAATAGCAAGCAAGATTATTTGTAATAAATACTTTTTCATTTTGCAATCGATCTTTCAATACTTATCACGACATCGGAAAATGATTGATACATTTCATTCATAGCTTGAGAAGGATTTGTTCCTGGTGCAAATCTTATAAACTCACACTTCTGTGCGTTGGTCTTCATCTTTTCAACAAGTTCTGGTTTGATATTTCTTTTTAACAATTCGTCCCCTGCCCTATCAAGCGTAAACTCAGATTTCGGAATATGAAATTTATCTTCAAGATATCCGAACAGTGCTTGCGAAATTTCTGAATAGAAAAGTTCAATATTATTCTGATCTAAAAGTTTTTTTGCAGCTTTAAATCTTTTGCGCGCCACCTTTTCTGCTTTTGAATAACGCAGTAATTGCTGATTACCTGAAAGTTTATCCTGTTTGCGCTTCCATCCAATTAAAACTAAGGAAGCTAAAAATGGGACTATAGAAGCAATCCATAAAGCAGGATTGAATAATAATATTTCACTTTGCTTATTAACATCACCAAACTTTGTTTTTATAAAACGAATATCGCTGTCAAGTTGTTCGATGCTCTGTTGATTAGCTATAATCACTTGCACTACCCTGCCCTTGTTCGATAGAAACACTAAAAGATTTAGAACTAATTGTTTGATAAGATCTTTTTTCCGGATCAAAATATGAGAACTCAATTGGTGGAATTTCACGCGTGCCCGCAACTCTTGGAATTAAGAGATACTCGGCTTTTTTAGTCCCGCTTATTTTACCGGCACGATTTATTTGTTCATCAACTTTTGGATCATATTTTTCAAATCCATTTGGCAACTCAAACGGAGGCAGTTCTAAAAGTTTAATATTTCCTGTCCCTGAAATATCAAACTTTAAATTGATCGGTTCATTTGTTTTAGTTTTTTGTTTATCAAGTGTGGCAGAAAAATCAAACTTACCAACAGCACCTTTAAAAGATTCAGGTTTATTATTTTCGGGCAGCGGCATCACTTCAACTTTAAGAGTGTTGGATTTTGCCTGATACTCTACAATTTCTGCACGCCCAAATGGATCACCAAAAAAATCATCCCACACATTATTTGGATTTTTTTTCTTCTGAACCTGAATCGGAATTGTAAGCTCAAATGGAGTAACTTCTAATTTACCTGCCTGATTTGGAAAAAGCGCAGCACGTTTTAATAATCCAACATTGTACTGCTGTCCATCAATTACTTCTCTGCTAAAAGAAATATTACGTGCCGTTTCTAATTCCTCTGCCCAAAATCCCTGGTACTGGGGTAATTTATCCACAGACATTTGGGAAGCAATATTTAGTCTTGTATAGAGTTTGTATGTAACAGTAACTTGTTCGCCAAGATAAACTTTGTTCTTATCGATAGTAGCACGAATAAATAAATTTTTTGCAATCTCTTCGTTTGATATCTGTTTGCCGGAATCATCCTTGGGTTTTTGCGAGCCTTTTACAATTGTAACTTTTATTGGATCTGTTGTGTAGGTCTTTTCTTCGTACTGAATTGATGCACTGCCGATTGTGTATGCACCTGTTGTGTTAGGCATTAATATGTAAGACAATGTTAATGATGATGATGAAACACCATTAATAATCTGCATACTTGTTGATTGATTTGGACCGGATAGAACTCTAAATTCTTTTAAAGACGGCGGATTAAAGTTTTTTAGTGCATTAAGATTTTTCCCTTCAAAAGTAAATCGCAATTCGAATCGTTCATTTTCAGCAACTTTATTGTTATCAACAGTTGCAACAAAAGACTGCGCTTGTAAATGAAATGCAAATAAAAATATTATCCCGAATAAAACTGATTTTACCATTACCAATCTTTATCCGTCTTTCTAACTTTACCTTGAACTTTTCTCAACTGCTTTTGCAAATCTTTTTCATTATTCTTTAAAGCGTCAAGAATTCTTTGAGCTTCCTCCTTAGAGATCTTTTGTTCCTTAGGCTGCTGGGGCTGCTTTGTATTATCTTGTTTTGATTCCTCATTCTTTGGCTGTGGATTCTGCTGCTGATCTTGTTTATTCTGATCTTTATTTTGTTGATCCTGATTCTGCTGATCCTGTTTATCTTTATTATCCTTATTCTGATCATTCTTGTCTTGCTTATTTTTGTCTTTATCCTTGTTCTTCAACATCTCAAGAGCGTAAGACAAATTATATTTTGTATCCTGATCATTAGGATTAAACTTTAAAGCAGTTTTATATGCCTCAACGCTCTCCTCAAGTTTATTTGCTTTAAGCAGCGAGTTACCAATGTTGTGATATACTTTTGCACGATTCTCATTATTATCTGCGCTTTCAAGCGAGCTAGTAAATGATTTTATTGCGTCTTCATATTTTTCTTGTTTGTAGTATGAAGTACCAAGATTAAAATTTGCCTCAAAGTTTTTAGGTGAGTTTTCAACAACTTTTCTAAAATCAACTTCGGCATCAGTATATTTTTTTTCTTCGTACTTATCAACACCATCATTTATTGTGCTTCTGTTGGATTGAGAGAAGGAAACTGAAGATAACAAAATCAGAAATATTGCAATCAAAACATTAATATGATTTGTGATTCCGAATCTTGTTTCGGAATCACGACAATTGAGATCCTGAAATAAATTCAGGCATAAACTTTTCTGAATTAATTCTAATCATTTTTCTTCTGCTTCAATTCCTAATTTTCTATTCAATCTTGTAAAAAATGGTGAACGTTTGTCCGTAATAAAGATCTCAATTATCAACAATAAAATTGCCGGCAGTAAAAAGTAATAAAATCGATCTTCGTAATCAGTGACTTTTTTTACACCAAATTCTGCCTGTTCGAGTTTTGATAAATCATTGTAAATTTTATCCAGATAATCTTCATAATTATTTCCACGATAGTATTTCCCATTTCCATCATTGGCAATTTTTTTCAAAATACTTTCATTAAGTTTTGTTAAAACAGTTTGTCCGGAATTATCTTGTTTAAATCCAACTTCCCTTCCGCGATTATCATAAACAGGAATCGGAACGCCATCCGGTGAACCTAATCCAATTGTGTAAATTTTAATTTCTTTATCAGTAGCGCTTTCTACCGCGGCATCAATATCGCCTTCGTGATCTTCTCCATCTGTTATCACGATTACAGCTTTATCCG
Organism: uncultured Ignavibacteriaceae bacterium; assembly: GCA_963812305.1. Lineage (GTDB taxonomy): Bacteria > Bacteroidota > Ignavibacteria > Ignavibacteriales > Ignavibacteriaceae > IGN3. The sequence continues at coordinate 13,989 of CAWEUT010000008.1, read as the reverse complement.
TTGTTGCAGTATCGAATGACTGAACAGCCATTTTAATTGCTGATGCAATTGCTGTTCCCGGCTGCGGCACTGAATTAAAATCTACGGCAGATAAAAATAAATTTGCCGCTGAATAATCTGTTGTTAGAGGAAATTGAATGTAGGCTTCGCCCGAAAAAATAATCAAACCAATTCTATCCCCGCGTAATTTTTGTATAAGATTTGAAATCTGATACTTTGCCTTTTCTAATCGGTTTGGTTTAATATCTTCTGCCTGCATACTTCTTGAAACATCAAGCAAAATGTAAACATCAATTCCAGTTTGTTTCACTTCCTGCATCTTTGTTCCAACCTGTGGATTTGCAAATGCAAGTATTAATAATGTAAAAGCAGTAAGAATAAACCCAAATTTTATTTTAGATTTATTTCCACTGAAAGAATACATTATTGATTTGTGCAATTGTTTATCAGCAAACTTCTCGAGCAGTCTTTTTCTGTTTCTGTTAAACAAAATATAAAGCACGATTAAAACAGGTATTAACCACAGTGCGTAAAGATATTCCGGATTAGCAAACTTAAACATTACGGCAGTTTCCTTAATATTGTTTTAGATGCTAATAATTCCAGAAGCAATAATATAAAACCAATACCAAGCCATCCGGCAAAAAGTTCTTTTGCATTTCTGTAAGATGTAATTTCAATTTTAGTTTTTTCCATCTTATCAATCTTGTTATAGATTTCTTCTAATGCTCGATTGTTTGTTGCTCGGAAATATTCACCGCCTGTTATGTCTGCAATTTTTTTCAAAATCACTTCATCAATCTCAACCGGAACCATTTGATACCTTGTACCAAAAGGAGTTTGCACAGGATAAGGTGCTTGTCCACGCGTTCCAACACCGATTGTATAAATTCTTATTCCAAATGTAGAGGCAATCTCAGCAGCAGAAATCGGATCAACTTCTCCAGCATTGTTTACACCATCAGTTAATAAAATTATAACCCGACTTTCGGCATCACTGTCTTTTAATCTATTAATTCCATTTGCAATTCCATTTCCAATTGCAGTTCCATCTTCTATCATTCCTGTTCTTATATCACCTAAAAGGTTTCTAAGCACAGAATAATCAATTGTTAGCGGGCATTGAGTAAACGCTTCTCGTGAAAAAATAACTAATCCAATTCTGTCTGTTGTTCTTGCACTTACAAAATTATCAATTACATTTTTTGCGGCTTCCAAACGATTCGGTTTAAAATCTTCAGCAAGCATACTTCCTGAAATATCAAGCACCATTGCAATATCAATTCCTTCAGCATTAACACTTTGTCCCGCAGAAAAATTTTGCGGACGTGCAAGTGCAATTATTAAAAAAACTAAAGCGAGCATTCTTAAAGCAAACGGAAGATGTCTTAATCTTTCTCTAAAAGTAGCCGGAATTTTCTCAAACATTTTTAATGAGGAGTAAGTAATTGCAGCTTGTTTTTTTCTGCCCTGCCAAATGTACCATGCAATTAAAATCGGAACGATCATAATGAAGTACAAAACCCATGGATATGCAAATGAAATATCTTTAAACATTTGCAGCCTCTTTTACTTCAGATCTGGCTTCAAATTCTTTCTGAACAGAAATTGTTTTATTAACAATTTCTTTTGCCTGCGTCATCATTTCGCGGTTTACATTTTCAAGCGGAGTAAATTTTGCAAACTTTACCAGATCAGCATTACTTAAAAATTGCGATGTAATATCGATCACTTTAATCCCCTGCGGATGCTTGCTTAATAGCTTTAAGTGATTCCGTAGTTGTACGTTCAAGTGCAGGTAATCCAAATTGTTTTTCAAAATACTCACGGATTATATCTGTTATCTTAGAATGATAATCTTTTACAAATCCTTTTTGCCACAACTCTTCCTTTTCAAGTTGATCAAGTTTACGAAGAGTTAATTGATGCAGTGGAATTTTTTCTACTATTGGTTTGATTTCCGGTTTCGGTTTGTTCTTGAAATATTTTCTGTAGATAAAATATCCGATTACCAAAACTACTATTGCTATTAAAATGTATATTATAAAAAGATAGTTAAATAATCTGATAGGCGGTTTAATATCCTTTATCTCTTCTTCCATTGCCACATTCATACGATGAACATTGAATGTAACAGAATTTGATAATGCAAACTTTAAAGTAGAATCACTTTTGGTTCGATATTCAATCTTGATCGGGGGAATTGTAACTTGTGCAGAATCAAACCGTGATAAGACATAATCATATTTTACAGTTTTTCCATTCTCATTTTCTTCTGCTTTCGGATCCGGGATTTCTAACACATCAACATTTTTAAGCGAATCTCTGAAAAAAGGATTAATGATGTATACATCTTTATCCATAGTTATCAATAGAGTATACTGGATATGATCTCCAATCATATAATCGGTAGTGTCTGTTGAAGCGGTTACACTTATCTCTTGTGCAAAGAGATTAAATGAAAATGTAAGAACCAGAATGATGAAAATATTCTTTACCATCTTTTCTCACGTCTTCTAAAAAACTGAACTAATGGCTGAATATAATTTGAGCCGGTGGTAACTTCTATCCTATCCAGATTGCTCTTAACAAATATAGAGTTGCGAATTTTTTCCCGTTCTTTGCGATCTAAAACCATTTGTGAACGAACCCTTTTACTGCTTGTGTCTATCCAGCGTTCCGCCCCTGTTTCCGCATCTGCGAGTTTAACTAAGCCAATATTTGGGATTTCTTTCTCACGCCTGTCATCAAGTACAATTCCAATTAAATCATGTTTTCTGCCAACAATTCTTAAAATCTTTTCGTAACCCTCATCCATAAAATCTGATAGTAAAAATGCAATGGATTTTTTCTTGATTGTATTATTCATGTATTCCAAAGCACCTTTAAGATTTGTTGCTTTTCCTTCGGGTTCAAAAGAAAGAACTTCACGAATAATTCTCAAAACATGCTTCTTCCCTTTTCTGGGCGGAACAAATTTTTCAATCTTGTCTGTAAATAAAATCAATCCGACTTTATCGTTATTCTTTAAGGCAGAAAAAGCAAGGATAGCAGTTAACTCAGCAGCAATTCTTTGTTTGGTTTTTGAAACAGAACCGAACATAAGCGAGCCGCTAAGATCAACCATAAGCATAACAGTTAGTTCACGTTCTTCTTCAAAAACTTTTATATATGGATGTCCTAATCGTGCGGTAACATTCCAATCAATGTTTCTGATGTCATCTCCGTATTGATATTCACGTACTTCAGAAAACTCCATACCGCGCCCTTTAAACACGGAATGATATTCACCTGAAAAGACCTGGTTTACAAGTCCTTTTGTACGAATCTCAATTTGTCTAACTTGTTTTAAGAGTTCTTTAGTAAGCATTTTTATGGAACAACAACTTTATTCAATATTTCCTGAATAATATTTTCACTTGTTATATCTTCAGCCTCTGCCTCATAAGTAACAGCAACACGATGACGTAAAACATCCAGACAAATTGCTCTTACATCTTCAGGAATTACGTATCCTCTTCGCTTAATAAATGCCATTGCTTTTGCACCGATTGCAAGATTAATTGTTGCTCTTGGTGAAGCACCATAACTTATAAGATCAGCAATTTTAGTTAATCCAAATTGTTTTGGATTACGTGTTGCGAAAACTATATCAAGAATATACTTCTCAATTTTTTCATCGATATAAACTTCATTAAGAAGATGTCTTGCTCTCAAAATTTCTTCCGGTGAGATAACAGGATTAATTTTAGTTTCAATCAGGCTCATATTCTGTCGCATAATTGCAAGCTCTTCTGCTCTTTCAGGATAAGTGATCACAATCTTCAGCATAAACCTATCTACCTGCGCTTCAGGCAGTGGATAAGTACCTTCCTGCTCAATTGGGTTTTGTGTTGCAAGAACTAAAAATGGTTCTTCGAGCTTAAAGGTAGTTTCGCCGATTGTAACCTGTCTTTCCTGCATTGCCTCCAGCAAAGCACTTTGCACTTTTGCAGGTGCACGGTTTATTTCATCAGCCAGAATAAAGTTAGAAAAGATTGGACCTTTACGAATAAGAAAATTTCCATCCTTCTGATTATAGATTTGTGTACCGATTAAATCAGCAGGAAGAAGATCGGGTGTAAACTGAATCCTTTGAAACTTAGCTTTCATAGACTGAGCCAGGGTTTTGATAGCAAGAGTTTTTGCAAGACCAGGAACACCTTCAAGTAAAACGTGTCCGTTGCCCAGCAAACCAATTACCAATCGCTCAACCATTACTTTTTGCCCAACAATTACTTTACCGATTTCACTCATCAGTAAATCTACAAAAGCACTTTCGTTTTTGATTTTTTCATTTAATGCAACAATATCCAAGGCTAAACCTCACTATTTATTAAATACTAAAATTCTTGAATTTAATTTTGATTAGACGCCGCCAAACATATAAATGTTGCATTTTTAATGCAAGGATATTTGTTTTGATTAATTAAGTGAATCGACAACAATAACCCCAGATAATAACAGTTATTAAAATTCATTACTTTAATTTTATTAAATTTCGTTTGAGGAAAAAAAATCTTTGGGTTGCTTTTCAGAAGTCTTTAGAGGTAAAAATAAATGAAAGCTATTTTGCACATAAAAATTTTAATCGGATTGATGTTTTTATTAAATATTAATCTCTCAGCTTATAAGTCCAATCTATTTTTTTACATCAACTGATTCGACCATTCAAATACAGGATTCTTCACTACAAAAAGTTTGGGAAATTAGTAGTAATACTTTTAGCACGACAAATATTTTAACATCCCCGAATTGGTTCTATTTTACCTCGGATAGCGGACTAGTTTATTGTTATGATTTTGCCGGAAAAGAAAAGTGGACAACAGAAGTTTTAGGAGTAACTTCAAATAATTCAGTTCTTTATAAAGATTTAATATTAACCGCTACTGAACAAGGTGATCTATATTCAATTAACTCCAATAACGGAGAGCTTCTTCAGGTTGTTGGTATTGGTGAAGATATAACTTCTGATCTTGCAATCATTGAGATTTCAACTGCTGCTTCTAAAACCATTGGTGTAGTTTTGGGTACTTCAGAAGGAAATATATTCTGCTATGATGCTTTTACATTTGAGCTGCTGTGGGAAAAAAATATTTGCAATAATCATATCCTATCAACGCCTTTAGTAGTAAACGATAAAATAATTTTCCTAAGTTCAAACTCATCACTTTACTGCGTTAACTCAAAATCGGGCTCCCTTATTTGGAAGTATGAAGCTTCAGGAAAACAAAATTTTTCAGCAAAAAATTTTCCTGTGAGTGATGGGAAGTATATTTTCTCATTATCAGCAGATGGAAAATTTTTCTCACTCGATCTTTTGCTTGGAAAAATCATCTGGTCATCAAACACAAAGGAAGTTTTGAATCAATTTTATATCAGTTTAGATAAACAAAATTTATTTTTGATTGATCACAAAGGACTGATGACAATTTATTCCGCTAAAAATGGAAAAGAGATCAGTAAGATTGATTTTAAAAAATCGGAATTGTTCTCTTTTATTATTGCAGATAATCAAGAAAATACTTTGGTTGGATTTTCAGACGGCTCATTATATACATTTGATTCAAAATTTGTCAGCAAAGAATTAATATCAGCAAATCAGATTCCAATAACATCACTTAATGTAATTAGTAAAGATGAATTTATTATTAAAGATATCAACGGAAAAATTACATTTTATAAAATCAACTAAGGGAAAATGAAATCAAGATTTAAAGGCATCATATTCGATGTTGATGGAACGTTAACATTTACAAATCAACTTATCTTTGATTCGTTCAATCATATCACAAAAAAATATCTTGGTAAAAATTATTCTGATGATGAGATAATTGCATTATTCGGTCCGACTGAAGATGTGATACTTAAAGAAATGTGTAAAGAAGAATATGAAAATGCACGTAAAGATTATTATGCCTACTACAAAAATAATCATGATATTGCACGTTTATATGATGGAATAAAAGAACTTATAATCGATATAAATCAAGCAGGAATCCTGCTTTCCATCTTTACTGGTAAAGGCAGAACTTCTGCGTTGATAACATTGGATGAACTTGGACTAACAAATTACTTTGATATGATTGTTAGCGGTGATGATGTTGAAAATCATAAGCCATCTCCTGAAGGAATAATTATGTTTTTGAATAAGCATAATCTTAATCCAAAGGAAGTTTTAATGATTGGTGATGCGCCATCGGATATAATTGCAGCAAATGAATGCGGTGTAGAAATAGCCTCAGTAGTTTGGGATAGTTATGCAGAAGATGAAGTGAGAAAGTTAAATTCTAAAAATCTTTTTCACTCCGTTGATGAGTTGAGAAATTTTATTTTCAAAATGTAGGAGGCTAGTCTCATAAGTCAAGTTTTATGTGTCATTCCCGTGGAAACGGGAATCTATAACGCTTAAAACAAAATGGATTCCCACTTTCGTGGGAATGACAATTCTGTATTTTTAACCAGAGAGACGACTTCTTAAATATTCTTAAAAGTTAAAACTTAAACGGATAAATAAACGAAATTCTAGGTTCTATTCTCTTCTGTGGTTCAAACGAAATTATTCTATCATCATTACCTCGAACTGGAGTATAAGTCCAGCTATAAAGTAATGAAACTAAAATATACTCAACCGGTTTGTAACCGGCTTCTGCAAACAAGTATGATCTGTCATCAAGAGTAAAAGCATCTTTCTCATCCTGTATATTTATTTTATCATAACCAGCACGCAATACGATTGGCATCTCTTCAGGCTCAAACGCAGCTCTTAAATTTAATTCGCCGCTCTTAGGATATTTATCTAATCTTTGATAACTGCCATAAACATCAAACAAGTTAAGAACCCTTATTAGAAGATCACCATACCAGCCTTTAGTATCTTCATTAAATTCAGATAACAATTTTGCCTTACTCGTAAAAGTTCCGGTAGAGGAATCAACTTGAAATCTATTAATTTCATGAAGAGTATTAAAATACGCTGGAACATATTGACCCTGATTAAATCTTCTTTCAAACTTTGCAGCAATTGTTAACAACGAACTTAAATCAAAATCAAATTTAACTCCGGTTGCAACACCGCTTCCAAAATCAATAATCTTTGCATAATCAACATAAAGAGTTATATCCGTTACGCTGGAGTTTAATAGTGGTAATCCTAAATCAAACCCAACAATGCTTAAAGAACCTAAATCCTCTGTTACATTAAATTCTTGTGTCGCCTGATTATAAGTACCATTAATAATCCCTGCATCCTTATTCATATCAGAGGCAAAAGAAGCACCAACCTCAAGATTACTAATTATCGGCAAATCAGTTGCGGATGTTAGTTGAAGCGGACGCACGTAACCACGAATTGCAAAAACACCTTGCGGTGAAAATGAACTGTAAATTGATTCAACTCCAAATTTTCCAAGATCAAGATCAAACACTAAACCTATTCTTCTGTTATCATAAGTTGGACTATTATTGTAATGCTGCATTATACTTCCGTGTCCGAGAGTATAATAATCCAACGCACCAACTTTAATAAATACCGGATCATTCTTTACTCCATACCTAACATATCTAATTATGCTAAGATAATCTGAAGTCTCATTAAAATTTTCTGTTCTAAGTTTTCCCTGAGAATCAAAATCAAGATTCAAATCCAAACCTATCCCAACATTGGAAAAAGAAACTTCCGGTCTAAAACTTACACGATAATAAGGCTGACCATCAATCCAATTAATACCCATCCCACCTGTCATAACGCCTTCATCAGGGCGTGGGTATTTATCCCATTGCGCAAATGATTGAGATGTTAAAAAGAGCAATAAGAATAATCAGTAAATAATGATTTCATTTTTCTCCTATTATACTAATTTGATAACTTCTATTTAATTATAACAAGTTTTTGAGTAACTGATTCAGCTTTATCAGCATCTTTCATAATCATTTTGTAAAGATAAGTTCCATTAGCAATAACATCACCATCCTCATCTTTGCCATCCCAATAAATTTTATTCAGATCGTAATTTAGTTCAGACGATTGTCTTGTGATTTCTTTAATCAATCTTCCCGCAATTGTATAGATTCTTATTTTAACTTCTTCGGGAATCTGGCTTAGTCTAAAGGTAAAATATGTTTCGTTAGCAAAGGGATTTGGATAATTATAAACCTGAAGTAGTTTTGTTTCGGATGAAACTACAAAGTAAACTTCACTTGAAGCTGAATCAGCAATGTTGCCATTTGGATCTTTTGCAACAACTCTTAAAAGATAATCACCATCCGCAAGATCAGGTTTATACTCGGCAACAAATTTTGGATTGCTGCTATTGATTGTATAATTAAGAGTAAGAGGATTAGCACCGTAATAAATGGGTTCTTCATTCAGATAAATTTTAACTGCAGTAGTATCCACAATTGGAATCGGTGATTCATCACTGAGTGCAATTTTTATAGTCGGATTCTTTGAAACAAAATCACCATCGATAACTTCCATATCATCAAACGTTATTTTTACTGCTGGTGGAATTTCATCGCTTTGAATGATAAAATGATTTTGTAAAGAAGTTATTATCCTCGAAATATTCAGTTACTTTATTTTCAGAATCGATATTAATCACAAATCGTTTTTCACTGTCATTATCAATAGCCGGTTGATAATTTATATCAAATTTTCTTCTGTCATTTGCAGCAAGTGTAGTTACAAGTTGATTAAAAATTGTTGAAGACGAATTATTTTCATTGATCAAATCTACTTTAACATAAAAGCTATCCGCGTTAGCTTCACCAACATTGTAAACCCAGAAACTTAAATTAACATTTCCACCAGCAGGAATTGTATCGTTATCGACGCCGACAACCTGAAAATTTGTACCGAGCTCTGCGGTTGCAACATAATTAACACTGAGCGATTGAATTTTTGGCGATTCGTTTAAATCATTTGATTTTAATTTTGCTAAAAATCTTAAATTCGGATAAACCGAAGCATCAATATTATTCAATGCTGCTTGTCCATTAATTAAACTCAGAGAACTAAGTGTGTCCATAATTCCATTATTTTTTATGCCCAAGGGAATTAATTCCAAAGAAGCACCTATAGGAATCGAATCTGAGATTGCTACATTTACCCATCTAGAGCTTTGCTTAACAATTGGGAACGTTATAAGCCCACTATCGGGAAAAAATTCCTTTTCTGCTTCAACTGTTGCGAAACCCTTAAATAATTTTTTATAAGATTCTGGGACACTACCCATTGGTGCACCCTTCATTCCCAATATACACCATGATTCACGATATCTCACACTATCAATATAGTAACTGCCTAAATTCTCAATTGCATGTCTAACCGGTGTACCACCGCTAAATCCTAAGACCGTTTGAGCAGCATCATCACAAATGACCAGGGCAATAACCTTACCCTGAGGTAATGAATTTATATAATTAGTTAGCGCGTCAGCATTTTGGGATATAGAATTTGGCCATGCATAATAGCGGATGTTATATGGTTCATAAGTTATCGTATCAATTTCAGCTGAAGCTATTCCCCAAAAAAATGTATTTGGTAACCTTTCCTGGTTATTAAATAGAATTGAAGCAAACTTTCCATCATTTGAACCTGCTGAAGTCAATTTTAAATTATTAGCAATCTCGGCTCAACTTCCAAGAATTATCTGCCGAATCAAAAATGGAATATTCTAGAGATACATCATTAGGGTTATGCGATTTATCTATAAACCAATCAAAATTTTCATTCATGTTCCGGAAAGAGTAATTCGCAGACCACTCTATTTTGGGAGTGTTTAATCTGGCCTTATACCAAATTCTGGGTTCATTACTAATATTATTAAAAACTATGCTACTGCATACAGTATCAAGATTAACTTGAAATTCAGTGCTGTTTAAATGATTAATATTTCCACTAAATGAGACTGTAAAATCATTGATCGATGATGACTGAATATAAATTGGGTTTAAAAAAGTTAGCGTATCCTTTCGCAAAGCGTAAAAATCATCCGGAACAATTGATCGAATCTTAGTTGAATAAATAGAATAAATATATTCCTGCTCATTGTCATCTTCATAAATCTCATCAACTAAATTTTCCGGATCAATTTTTATCATCAGTTTATGGGTTCCAACTAGCCCTTCACTTTTAATGTAAGCTTCAACATTTTCTTTAATTGACGGTGATTTAATTTTTATGGTATCAATAAATGTCAAAGTATCTTGAAAGCTATTAGAAATAATTAATATTATCGAGTCTTGTATTACCTGACCCCAATTGAATATGTTAATAGAAACTTTTATAGAATCTTCCAAATCTGAAATTTGATTTGGGAGCGAAACTGAGCTTCTGTTGACAACAAAATTTGGTTTAGAGGGTAAAGCTAATTCTAATAATGGATCATTGAATAAAATATTACAATAGTTAAAAACTCTTGTGACATCATTATAACTTGATGTATTCATAAGTGCTATTTTAGAAAGCATGTGTGCTTTACTAATCGAAAGATTTGAATCAACTAGAATGCTTCGATAGAATAGGTATGGGAAACTTAAAGATGAAGATAAAAATCCTAAACTTGAGTTCCCAAGATATCCAATTGCCTCTCCTTTAGATGATTGACATATAAATAATTCGCCGAAAGCGTCAACATCTGGTTCAGCGAATTTACCTGTGGAACATCCAAAATCTGAAATTAAAGGGTAACGATCAGAGAAAATACTCCTAAGATCTTCCACTTCTGTAATACCATTATCCCAGGTTCTTGTTCCACTATGACCAATATAATTTATGAATAACCCGCTGCTATCGATTGTATTATTAACATATTCATTTGAGTAAGGACCAAAATTAGTTGATGGATCTAATGTTTTATAAAAATGAATTGCGCTACCGCCTACAGGACCCGGCTTAATGATATTATTAGCTAATTGATCGTTAGCTAATTTTATTGAGGATAATTCAGTTGGTTTAGTCGGGTCTCCACCACTAAACAAAATATATCTCTTATTCCAATCATCAAATCTTCTTGTAATATAATTTTGATGCTTTGTTAAATAAGTTCTCACTTCGCCATCTGAGTTTGCAGGAATTCTTCCAATATATATTTGCGGAATATTAATATTCGTTGAATCCCAAATTCCGTACCATTGATCACTCACTGGAAAACCATAAGAAGGCACTAGGTTTTTCTTTCTAGGATTTGGAGCAGGACTCCAAACATTTTTATAGTCATAATTTGCATCACCAATCAAGCGTCAGATATGATGGAACAGGACGATCCAATTATCTTTTGCAATAGATCAAAAAATTTTTTATTGATTCCGCCCAATTCTGCCCATATGAAAACTCATCATAAATGTCTTCAATAAAAATTCTTTCAACTCTTAAGTTATAATTGCTTTCAATAAACTGTTTATATTCTTGAGTTGATTGGTCAAATAATTTATTAGTAATAATAATATAATCGGCACCTTTTGAGGCATCTCTTAAATTTGTAAAACCTCTTGAGTATCGATATGCAGGAGTAATAAAATAATTTTGTTTTGATATAACGTATTTATCTCCCCCCCTTACCGAATCAATAAAAATCAAATTACCGTTTGAATAATTAAATGAGACTATCTTTTTATTATCATTTCCAATTTTATAGATCTTTATTAACGAATCCGGTGTATTAATATTTGAAATTTTAATGTTACGTAAGTCTTGTGTCACTGAATAAGGGATTAAAATTGTTATCGAATCATTACGGGCTTTATTTTGTCTGTAATATTCAATATCAACCCAATCAACTAATGATCGATGTGAACCAGTTGTAGGAAGACCGAAAATTCTATAAATATTGCTCGTGTCTGTTAATTGATTTGAATTAAATACGGAATTGAAATTAGCGGTTTGTTTAATATTAAAAGTTATCGTATCTGAAGGCACTATTGAGTTTAAGCTAGCACCATGACGATGTAAATAGGTTAGTGAGTCGTATTGATTGCTTATAAGCCTTGTGAATGTTTTAACTTCTGTGTTAGGCACAAAATCAGGAGCAAAAAAAGTAATACTTTGACTACTTGAATTGCTGGATATTAACCATGTAAAAACCTTATGTTCTTGCCAGAAAGGTAATTGGGTTCTTGGTTCATTCGTACTATGATACCATAAACGTAAATCACGTTCAAAATGTTGTTTGTTTAAGTAACTTGAGATGGTATCAGCTGTTGATACACTTGATAAGTTCTGAATTTTCATCCTTTCGCCTTCATCTCCACCAAAAGTCAACCAGACCATTGATGTGTCAGAATACCTATCCATATAATTAATGTAATCTTGTCCAACTTCTACTATATCACGATAATTATCTGATCCATAATTTTTTTCCCCCCAGAATTCTATATAATCATTCTGATTAAAGACCAAATCGTCCTCCCCACTTATAAATAGAGGTAACTGTTTTCCTTTTCTAAATATCTTAATGGTTTTCGGATTAATATTGGAAGGTGTAATTCCATAAGAAACTAAATTATTGTATGTAATCCTATGTATACCATCTTTAATGATTGCTAATTTGTAATAAGTCTTAGAGTAGTCGATCCAATTTCCTAGCGAATCTTGCTCAGGACTCAAAATTCTTTTAGTCCTAAAATTTTGTGCACTTGAAAAATTTAAGATTACTTCCTTTAGGTCCTTATCAAAGTCACCTAATCGTTCAGATTGTCTTTGAAATGGTTTTAAATTCTTAAAATGAATTTCTAGTATTGCAGTATTTATACTCTTTAGTGATTTATTTTTCCAATTAAACTGAACAGGATTCACTTTTATAGCAACACAATAAAAATCCCTAATCCAGAAATATTCAAGTACTTCAACCTCATTGAGAGGAATCAAATCATTGCTCAAATATTTTGCTGATATCTCTACAGCTTTGTAACCAAAGCTAGAATCTGTTTCCGCAATAATTTGAGGATTAATATTTATCGTAATATTATTAAATAGTTTTTCTGTTTTATTTATTAGATTCGCATCGACTTCAGAGTAAGGTGGAATCGCAATAATAAATGTCTGAGAAGGTAAAATTGGTTTTCCTGGGCTACCTTCATCTATAGAAAGTGAGTAATCAAAGAAATTTTTGTTTCCGTCACTTCTTATAAAACTCTCTGCAGAAGAAACTATTTCAAGACTTACTCCATTAATATTTTCATTTACTTTTGTTGCAGTTATAATCTGCGATAAAGAACTATAATGAGATCCGACTAAAAGTTATAATTATTAAAACTAGTTGATTTATAAATAAGCGTCTTTTAAAAAAATATTTATTCATTTACATTCCCAACTAACCGATTAATGCTAAGATATCTTTCTTAATTTTACATATAAAATAATGATAATTATAGAACAAAAATATGAGATAATATTTAAGTCAATTATCTTTAAGATGTTTGAGTTTATACTTAAATATTAAATAAAAAAAATATGGAATACCTATAAAATACCTGTCAAAATATTTTATGGGATGTTGAACCAAACGGAAAAACCATTCAAATCCATTATCTCGAAGTAACTTTGGTCCCCTTAATCTTTTCCAGCAAGTGCGGTGAATAGATCACCAACACAATTTACAATTTTGATATTGAGTTTAGCAATGCTTGCTTGAACCCATAATTCCTGTTTAGGAGTACCTAAACCAACCCACAAAATATCAGCTTTTGAATTATTAATGATTTCAACAGTATTTTCATTTAATTGATCAAAGCCATTTAGAAATCCAGAAATAATTAAACCTGGATACATTTTTTTTAACCTTATTATAGTTGCGCTAAGAAATTTTTGATCTCCACCAAGTAAGAATATTTTCCATCCCTTTTCTTCACAAATTTTCAATACTTCATAAGCTTCTTCAGTAAGTGTAAATCTGTTTAGTAACGCATCTGTTAATATTCTGGAAGCCAATCTAGTACAGAACGGTGAAG